>CAWBGE010000021.1:0-455249 GCA_963788185.1 uncultured beta proteobacterium | reverse complement strand
GGCAAGGGCGCTGGCGACAAGAGTGCCGGCAGCAATCGCGGTCGTCGCGAACATCCTGTATTTCGTCATGGCTATTTCCCTCCTTGTGCGCTCGGCGGTCTCCGCGTCCCCTTTGCTGGCGAACGCTCACCAGCGGATCTGACGCGCCCCGTGAGCGCAAGTTTCTGCGCATCAGCCTGTTTCTGCAGTGGCTGGCGGTATCTGCCATCGACACGTCCAGCGAACTGTGGAACAGACGCGTCGCGGGACGTGGGCTAAGGAGTCGTCGGGTCCCGCTTCATCGGCGGCCAGGACTCCGCCGCGGAGGTTGACGGTGTGATGCCGCCACGTGAACGACTTTCTCTGCCTGCTCGTCCGAGCCGCCGTCGGCAAGGGCATCGAGGATGGGACACTCGGGGCGGGCTCCACCATGGCAATGCTGGACCAGGTGCGAAATCGTCTTGGCGATGACCTTGAGTTCGTCGATACGCGCCTCGACCGTCGCGAGGTGGCGCGCTGCAAGTGCCTTGACTTCGCGGGCTGAGTGGCGTCGATCCAGCCACATCGCAACGAGGCTCTTGATCTCGGCCGTGGCGAAACCGACCGCGCGCGCCCGCCGCACAAAGCTCAGCAATTGAACGTCGGTTTGCTGGTAGCGCCGGTAGCCTGCATCGCTGCGCGGCGGCTTGGGAATCAGCCCGATAGACTCGTAATGACGGATCATCTTGGCGGAGACCCCCGAGGCTTCTGACAACTGACCGATGTTCATGGCGGTGCCTTCAATGGTGTCCGTGCGCCAGGGCGTGACCCCGCCCGCGGGCGATCAACCAACGATTGAGTGGAAAGGCTGCCGCGCCGGCAAGCAGCAGGGCGATCGCAAGACTGCCCCAGAAAAGCGCCGAGTCGAGCGGCGCATCCATCGCGCCCGGGATGATCCACATCAACAGATTGTCGACGATCTCCATCACGGCAATGGATGCGGTATCGGCCGCCAGGGCCAGGCGCGCCGCGGACTTGACGGTATAGCCGTTTCTGAGCAGCGGCAACATCGTCAACGCGTACCCGGACAGGAACGCGAGCGCGAGCGCCAGCAGTATGGTCTCCAGGTTGCCCCAACCGAGATAACTGCCGATGACCATTCCGGCCACCTCCCCGATGGCACATCCGGTGAGGCAGTGCAGAGTCGCCGAGAAGGCGATCCGGTCCAACGATTGGGCGCCTGCGCCGGCCTGGCCAGGATGGTGTGCGTGATGAGCGTGGTTCATTGCGGGGCTCCTCATTGGAAGTGACGAGCGCTCATCGTCAACCTTCCAATGATGGGAAAGTCAAGCCCTCCGAAATCTACTCCAAGTTGGACCGATCTGTGGGGTGTCCGCGACTTGCCCGGAGCGGTGGCCCCGTCGGCGGCCCAGGCGCGCACGGTATGGACGCGACTCAATCCTTCTTTGGCTTCTTGCCCTTGCCTTTGCCCTCGCCCTTGGCATGACCCTTGACGTACACATCGTTGTACCAGTTTTCCGACACGAAGTAGACCGGTTCACCGCAGGCGTTGTACTTGCCGCAATGCTTGCGCCAGTCCTTTGCGTGGCCGGGTGGTACGTGCAGGTAGAGCGGCCGAGGTGCCACGCCCACGGGCACGCGCTCGATCACAACCGGCTGCGCGTAGATCAATTGCGGCGGTGGAAAGTTGCCAATATCAATGCGGCCATAGTAACCGGGCTGGCCGACCGTGACCGAAACTCCGACGTCGGCCGCGAGCGCGCTGCTACCGGTTGCTGCGATAACTGCGGCGAAAATCAGTCGTCTCATCGTGAAGCTCCGCTTGTCGTCAGGTCCTATCTAACGGGCAAGGCCATGAAGGCGATGACACGTAGCGACGAATGGCATATAAACTCCCTGCACCACGAGGTCCCTTCGCGTTCCAAGCAGGTTGACGCGGCGTCGCCGACCCTCCGGACAGCCGACATTCGCATGCCCACCTGAGCCATCTCGCACGACGGGTTGGTGCGAAGCACCGGGCTCCGCGGAGCCACGGCAGGGTCATTTTGGCTATGGGAGATTCTTCTTGAACTACGTCCGCTTCGGAACAACCGGCATCAGGGTCTCGCCGATCTGCTTTGGATGCATGACCTATGGCGACATTGCATGGCGCGAATGGGTGCTCGACGAGCGGGCGGCGCGCCCCTTCTACGCGGCGGCGCTGGAAAAGGGCATCAACTTCTTCGACACGGCCGATCTCTATTCGCTCGGCAAGAGCGAGGAAATCACCGGTCGTCTGCTGCAGGAAATGACACCCCGCGACCAGGTCGTGATTGCCACCAAAGTCTGCCAGCCAATGGGCCCCGGGCCCAACCAGAAGGGACTTTCGCGGAAGCACATTCTGGAGTCGATCGACGCATCGCTGAGGCGCCTGCAGACCGATTATGTCGATCTCTACATCATCCACCGCTTTGACTACGACACGACGATCGAGGAAACGATCGAGGCCCTGCACGAAGTGGTCAAGGCAGGCAAGGCCCGCTACATCGGCGCCTCGTCGATGTGGGCCTGGCAATTCGCGAAGATGCTGACGATGCAGCGCGAGCGCGGGCTGGCGCAATTCGTGTCGATGCAAAACATGTACAACCTCGTCTACCGCGAGGAAGAACGGGAAATGATCCCCCTCTGCAGGAGCGAGGGTGTCGCGCTCACCCCTTACTCCCCCAATGCCAGAGGCTTTCTCACTGGAAATACGCGGCCAAGCGAGGCCACGCTGCGCGGCAATACCGACAAGATGACCCGAAGCTGGCGACTGGGTTACGCGGATGACGATACCGTCATTGCCGACCGGGTCCGCGAGGTTGCGGCGCGCCTGGGCGTGGCGCGCGCGACGGTGGCCTTGGCCTGGGTTCTCGGCAAGCCCGGGATCACGTCCCCCATCGTTGGTGCGTCAAAGCCGCAGCATCTCGACGACGCGCTCAAGGCGCTGGACCTGAGACTCGACAGCGAGACCGTGAAGTACCTTGAAGCGCCCTACCGGTCGAAGCCCGTTGCGGCGCATGAATGACGGGGCCGAGCATCGGATTGCCACACGTAGGAATCGCCAGGTTGGGCGCCAACAACGCCGGTCGCTCTCTGCTGCGGCTTCCCGGACGCAGCTGCGGGGTGAATCGCTGCGTCATACGGCAAAGCCGAAGAGTTTGCGTGGCGTGTCCCACCAGAGTTTGCGCCGGTCGGCGGCGTCGGGAAGCAGGTTCTCGACGAGTTTCAGCAGCGGTCCGTAGTCGATCCGCTCCGGCGCCCGCAGGAATGGCCAGTCCGAGCCCCAGACACACGCGTCGAGCGTGAAGGCTTCGATCAGCGCGTCGACGTAAGGCCGAGTGTCGGCATACGGATAGGGCTGGCGCGAATACTTGACATGCCCGGAGAGCTTGACGAACGCCCGGCCGCTGCGTCCCAGCTCGAGCAGGGCACGGAATCCCGGCTGGTCGATTCCGGCGTCGGGGTTTGGTCGCCCGCAATGGTCGATCAGGATGCGGACATCGGAACCTCCAAGTGCCGGCAACAGCGACGGCAATTGATCGTCCTGCACCTGTACCTGCACGTACATGTCGAGCACCGCGAGATTCCGCAGCAGGCTCGCGATGTCCAGGTAAGGCTCGACGCCATAGAGCGCGGGATTGAGAGCGCAACCGACGATGCCGGCCGCCTTCAGCTCTTCGAGTTCGACGCGGGAGGCGTCATGACGTACGACGGCGATACCCTTGAAGCGTCCCGCGTTGCGGGCCAGGGTGTCAAGGAGGCAGCGGTTGTCGAGGTTATAGCCGGAGTTCGGACCGACGATCAGCGCATGGCAGACGCCGTAGGCATCGAACATCTGCACCAGATGCTCCGGGGTGCCGATCTCGGCGCCTGCGGGGCGGTAAAAGGTATCGGCCGCATAGGGAAAACGGGTCGGATCGAAAACATGGTTGTGGCAGTCGATCTTCGGTTCTTCGTAGATGCTCACGGTTGCCTCGCGTGGGGTAGTTCGGCGCCAGCGGCTTCCGTGCGACGCGATTCCTCGCCCGGCACGCAGGCCCTAATCCTTCCTGGTCCCGTCGGTCTGACGCCGGTAGTCCTCGTAGGACATGCTGGCGTTGCTGAGGCAGCGCTCGCGCTCGGTCTGCTCGATCAGCCGGTTGCACGCATTGCGTTGCCATCCCTGCCCGCTGGAATAGGCTTGTTGCCACGTACACGCCGATGCGGCCGAAAGGACCGCGGCCGCGCTACCGATCAGGCAGATCAGACGCAGCATCCGCGCTGCTTTCGAATCGTCGGGCATCTCACGAAACCGAAGAAGCAGAGCCCGCAGCGCGAATCCGCAGTGCGGGCAGGGCAGCACCGACCCGAGCTCCGTAACGGTCGCTCAGCCTGCCTGCGTCCGCTCACTTTGCTGCCGGTGCAGCGGGTGCTGCCGGTGCGGATGCCGCGGCTCCGACAACCTCGATCTTGGCACTGGCCTTGAGCGCATCAAGGTGCTTCATCACGTTCTGCTGCTGAACGTACTGGCTCAACTGAGGCTTGACCTCGTCGATCGGCGGCGGCTCGATCGGCCGTGTGTCTTCCAGCAGGATGACGTGATATCCAAACTGGGTCTTGACGGGCTCGACGGTGAACTTGCCCTTCTCAAGCTTGCTCGTCGCAGCGCCGAATTCGGGCACCATTCCGCTCAATTCGAACCAGTCCAGATCGCCGCCTTTGGCCTTGGAACCCGGATCCTTCGATCTCGCCGTCGCCAGCTTCTGGAATTCCCCGGGAGCCTTCTTGAGTTTGGCGATGATGTCCTTGGCTTCGGCTTCCTTCTCCACCAGAATGTGACGCGCCTTGTATTGAACGCCAGTCATCGTCGCCTTGATTCGCTCGTATTCGGCCTTGAGCATGTCGTCGGTGACCGGATTGCTCTTGACGTAATCCTGAACGTAGGCGTTGGCCAGAGCGGATTGCCTGATTGCGTCCAGCTGCTCCATCATCTCGGGCGTCTTGTCCAGTCCCTTCTTGACCGCCTCTTCGGCAATCACCAGCTGCAGCGCCAGCTGGTCGATGATGGCCTTTCGGGATTCGGGGGTGTCGACTTGGCCTGAGGCTGCGCCCTGCTTGACCATCATGTCGACCATCCTTTGGCTGATGGGCGCTCCATTCACGGTTGCCGCCGCGGGTCCCTTCGGCGTTCCGGTCGTGGACTTCGCGTCCTTGTCTGCACTGCAAGCGCCGAGGATGAGCAACGAAGCCGCACTGGCGAGGAGAATAACGGACTTGATCAATCGCATTTGTAGTTCCAGAGGAGTGGTTGAGACAACAGTCACGTCAGACGTATTCCCGGGATTCGGGTCACCTGTCGCTAATCGGCTTTTCCTTGGTGAAGCTCGGCGAGACGTCTTGCGATGTCTTCTCTGAAGGGGCAGAAAACATCCAGCACAATCGCGTCTTCGTCGATGGTCTGTATTCGATGCTTGACATTCCTGGGAACATAGGCGAATTCTCCAGGCCCCATGATTCGCACCTCTCCGTCGATTTCCATTAGCATCTTTCCTTTGATCATGATGGCAATCTGATCATTGGGATGGCTGTGGGGTTCGGCTTTGAGTCCCGCAATCGCACCGTGAAGCCCGAGCATGACGTCCCCGAGAATGATGCCTCTTCGGCTCATGCCTGCCGGGAGGGTCGGGCCGGGCTCCTCGTCTTGTGTGATTTCGTCCCATTTGTGAAAAAATGACATCGTTAATGCCTCCTTGATCGATGAACGGGTGCTTCTGCGAACGATATCGGCGCCACGCCGATTCGCAGCTGCTGGACGGCGTACTGTATCTGCGTTCTGCATCAATGGTAGTACCGCCAGCGACGCGGCGCCATCATGCGCGCTGTTTCAGTTCCGGCGCAGGCTCGCTGGAGTTGCGCCCACGCGGCAGTTCCCGGGTGCATCGCGCCAGCACCACACGCGGCACACAACCTTAGGACAGAAAACATGGCAAACATCGCATTTCTTGGCACCGGACTGCTCGGTGGCGCATTCGCCGAGGCGGCCGCACGGCGTGGTGATACGGTCACGGCATGGAACCGTACGCCCGACAAAGCCCTGGCCCTCGTCCGGTTCGGCGTGAAATCAGCCGCGACGCCGGCCGATGCCGTCCGCGGCGCATCGAGGGTGCATCTCGTTCTCAAGGAGGATGCCGTGGTCGAGGAAGTCATTGCGGCAGCACGCTCCGGCCTGTCCGCCGACGCCATTCTCATCGATCACAGCACCACGTTGCCGAACCTCACCGCCCAGCGTGCCGCGCGGCTCCAGGCGCAAGGGGTACGCTATCTGCACTGTCCCGTCTTCATGGGGCCGCCAGCTGCGCGAAACGCGCAGGGTCTGATGGTGGCCTCGGGACCGCGTGCGCTCTTCGAGACCGTCAAGGCCGACCTCGCTTTGATGACCGGGCGTCTGGAGTACATGGGGGAGCGCACCGACCTGGCTGCGGTGGACAAGCTGTTGGGCAACGCGATGATCATCGGCATGTGGGCGGTGATGGCCGACGTGCTGACGCTGGCCCGTGCGAGCGGCGTCGACACCGAGGACGCCATCAGGCTGCTCGGGATGCTGGACTTGAACGCAATGGTTGCGCGACGCGGAACGACCATGGCGAAGGGCGACTTCAGCCCGAGTTTCGAGCTGGCGATGGCGCGCAAGGACGTGCGCCTCATGCTGGAGGTGTCGGGCAATCGGCCGATGGCTGCCTTGCCGGCGGTTGCCGCGCGAATGGATCAACTCATCGCAGCAGGGCACGGTGACAAGGATGCCAGCGTGATGGCCATCGAATCGACGCGTTGAAGGCAGTCTTCGCCAGATCAAGGGTGCGTCAGAAACCACATGGAAGCAGCGCTGCAGTCGCCGGAGGCCGTTATTAGGTTCTGGTTCGAGGACGTCGAACCTAGGCAGTGGTGGGCTCGATCGGATGACTTCGACCGGCTTGTCCGGTCACGCTTCGCAGCGACCCACGCGGCCGCGGAGAGATGCGAACTCTACGGCTGGCGCAGGACGGCCGATGGGCGCCTCGCGGAAGTCATCGTTCTCGACCAGTTCTCGCGCAACATCCATCGTGATCACCCGCGCGCATTCGGCAGCGATGGCGTTGCGCTGGCACTCGCGCAGACCGCCATTGCCGCTGGATGTGACAGCGAAGTCGACGTCGACCGCCGGATTTTTCTCTATATGCCCTACATGCACAGCGAGTCCCCGGCAATCCACTCGGTTGCGGTCTCGTTGTTCGGCGCGCCTGGAATGGAGCGAAACCTCGAGTTCGAACTCAGGCACAAGGAGATCATCGACCGCTTCGGCCGTTATCCGCACCGCAATGCAATCCTCGGGCGTGCTTCTACGCCGGAAGAGATCGAGTTCCTCAAGACTCCGGGTTCTTCGTTTTGAGCGAACTGCAGTGCGTGCCGGGGTGCCCTGCCGCCACTTGCCCGCTATCCGTGACAACCGTGGAGGGGTCGGCGTAATGTAACGGGATGATGGCAAGCATCTCCGGCACCTGCGTGGTGGCATTGGTTTGCGTGGGCGCGTCGATGCCGGCGTTGGCAGCGGATTGGAAACCGTTCGCGTTGATACCGAACGTTTGCACCGCGTACCTCGACCACGACTCGATCGTCATCGGGGCCACGACGCGCATGGCATGGACGCGGACCGTCTTTGTATCGGGCGTCGAATGCGAGGGCAAGAGCGTCCAGACGATCGTGGCGCTCAAGGAAGTGCATTGTTCGAACAACGAAATCCGCGTTCTGAAGGAGTTCGGCTATCTGGAAAATGGCGAGAGTGCCTACACCATCGACTCCGATCCGGCCGCAAAGGCGTTTTCGCCCGTGATTCCCGCGTCGTTCGGTGAGAGTTTCCTGTTGGAAGTCTGTCGATGGAAGCCGTCCGAAGCAAGGCTGATCGAGTGTGTTGGGCCTGCTGCCGGCGGCATCCGTGGTCGAAACGAAGCCGGAGCAGCTTGCGGCGATCCTGTTATCCCCGCGACGCCGGTTCGCTAGCCGTCGCTGGACCCGAAAAGCGAGTCGAGCGATGACAGATACGCAGTCGGTCATGACCGTCGAAATCCTCTACGGCACAGGCGTCCTGCGCGTTGCGCTCCCCCAAGGCGCGCGCGCGACCGTCATCGGCAAGCATCCGCTGCCCAAAGTCGCCGATGCTGCGGTCGCGGTGCGCGAGGCGCTGGCACGGCCGATTGCGGCGCCGCCATTCCGGGAGGTCGCGCAGCGCCGGCAGAGCGCCTGCATCCTGATCTGCGACATCACGCGGCCGGTGCCCAATCACCTGTTCCTGCGGCCGCTGATCGAGGGCATGATGGCGGCGGGCGTGCCTCGCGAGCACATCACCGTGCTGGTCGCGACCGGCCTGCATCGCCCGAACGAGGGCGCGGAACTCGACGAGCTGGTGGGCGACCCGTGGGTGCTCGCGAATGTCCGCGTCGAAAACCACTTTGCGCGCGACGACGCTGCGCACGTCGATCTCGGTGTCACGCCGATCCGGCGCACGCCGGTCAAACTCGACCGCCGCTTCGTCGAGGCCGACCTGCGCATCGCGACGGGTCTGGTCGAGCCGCACTTCATGGCGGGCTACTCGGGGGGGCGCAAGGTCATCGCCCCCGGCGTAGCGCACGCCGACACGATCCGCAGGTTTCACAGCGCGCACTTCATGGAGGACCCGGCAGCGATCCAGTGCAATCTTGCGCGCAACCCGCTCCACGACGAGCAGCTGGCGATCGTGCGGATGCTGGGGGAGGTCTACGCCGTCAATACGGTGATCGACGAAGACCGCGATCTCGTCCACGTCAACTTCGGTGACGTGATCGACAGCCACCTTGCGGCCGTCGCCTTCGTCGCGGAAAGCACACGCGTGCCGGTGGGGCGGCGCTTCGCGACCGTGGTGACCTCCGCCGCCGGCCATCCGCTCGACAAGACCTACTACCAGACCGTCAAGGGCATGGTGACACCGCTCGACATCCTCGAGCCCGGAGGCACGCTGATTGTCGCATCAGCGTGTTCCGAAGGTTTCGGCTCCGCGGAGTTCCGCGCTTCGCAGCAGCGACTGCGCGCGCTCGGCCCGGACGCATTCCTGCAGACACTCCTCGGCAAGCAGTTCGCCGACGTCGACGAATGGCAGACGGAAATGCAACTGAAGGCGCTGCGCGCCGGGCGCGTTCAACTCTACACGACCGGACTCGGCGCCGAGGACCGGCGGCTGACCGGTGTCGAAGCGATCGACGACGTCGCCGCCGCCGTGCAAACCGCGCTCGCGCGCGCGGGCGACAACGCCGTCGCGTTCATTCCGGAAGGACCGTACGTCGTCCCGGTTGTCGCCTGAGAAGCCGGGAGTCAGGCGTCGTACTTGAACGACAGCGAAACCCGTGCGCGATAGGCGACGACCTTGCCGCCTTCGATCTTCATGTCGAGCTTGCTGACTTCGGCGATGCGCAGATCGCGCAGCGACTTGGCTGCCGTCTCGATGGCGTTCTTCGCCGCGGCCTCCCAGGACTCCGAACTGGTGCCGATGACTTCGGTGACGCGGTAGACGCCGGATTCCGCCTTCTTCTTGGCCATGACTCGCTTCCTCATTGGGGTTGAGAGGCTCGCCAGCCAATGCGCGCGCCTCGAAAAGTCATCATAGGCCGGTTGAGGCGCATTCGCCATCCTGCGTTTCTCCGATCGGCGCCGTGCGCCACGAAGGCTGCCGTCTTACAATGGCTTGTGCAAAGGAGCCCGCCGTGAGCGCCTCGGTCTACGTCGTCGGTGTGGGGATGATCCCGTTCGTCAAGCCGGGCGCGTCCGAGCCTTACAACGTCATGGCGGCGCATGCCGTCCGTGCCGCGCTCGCCGACGCCGGACTCGGCTACGCCGCCATCGAGCAGGCGTACGCGGGCTACGTCTACGGCGACTCGACCTGCGGGCAGCGCGCCCTCTACGACGTGGGCATGACCGGCATTCCGGTCGTGAACGTCAACAACAATTGCTCGACCGGATCGACGGCACTGTTCCTCGCGCGCCAGGCGGTCGAGAGCGGGGCCGTCGACTGCGCGTTGGCGGTCGGCTTCGAGCAGATGGAAGCGGGTGCCCTGACCGCCAAATACGGCGACCGTCCCTCGCCCTTCGATCGCTTCGACGACGAATCCGCTGCGCTGGTGGGCATGCCCGACGTGGCGTTGGCGCTGCGCTATTTCGGCGGGGCCGGGATCTCGCACATGAAGAAGTACGGCACGCGGCTCGAGACCTTCGCCCGGATCCGCGCCAAGGCGAGCCGCCACGCCGTCCACAACCCGCTGGCGCTGTTCCGCAAGGAGGTTTCGGTCGACGAGGTGATGGCGTCGCCGCAGCTGATCCCCGGCGTGATGACGCGGCTGATGGCCTGCCCGCCGACCTGCGGCGCCGCCGCCGCAGTTCTCGTTTCAGACGCATTCGCGCGCAGCCACGGCTTGTCCACCGCGGTGCGCATCGCGGCGCAGGCGATGACGACCGACACCGCCAGCACGTTCGAGGCGCACGACATGATGCAGGTCGTCGGCTACGACATGGCCAAGGCCGCGGCGAACGAGGTCTACGCGGCCGCCGGCATCGGCCCGGACGAAATTGATGTCGTCGAGCTGCACGACTGCTTCGCGCAGAACGAGCTCATCAGCTACGAGGCTCTGGGTCTGTGCCCGGAGGGCGGCGCCGAGAAGTTCGTCGCCGACGGCGACAACACCTACGGCGGCCGGTTCGTGACCAATCCGTCCGGCGGGCTGCTGTCCAAGGGCCATCCGCTTGGTGCCACGGGCCTCGCGCAGTGCTTCGAACTCACGCAGCAGCTGCGCGGCAACGCCGGGAAGCGCCAGGTCGAGGGCGCGCGGGTCGCGCTGCAGCACAATCTGGGCCTCGGCGGTGCGGCGGTCGTGACCTTGTACCGCGCCGGTTGAGGCCGCCGCGAGAAGCGGAGCCCTGATGATCGACCGCCGGCACATCGGGATGACGCTGCGTCCCTCGGTGCTCGACATCGAGCGGGGGCGGTTGCGATTCTTCGCCCAGGCGATCGGGGAGCGCGATCCGATCTACACCGATGAAGTCGCGGCGCGCGCGGCCGGCTACCCGGATCTGCCGGCACCTCCGACGTTTCTCTTTGCGGCTGAACTCGACGGGCAGTCGATCACCGCGATGCTCGACGACCTTGGCGTTGCGCTCAACCGCATCCTGCACGGCGAGCAGCAGTTCACCTATCTGGCACCGGTCTGCGCCGGCGACACGGTCACCGTAGCATCGCGGGTCAGCGACATCTACGCGAAAAAAGGCGGTGCACTGGAGTTCATCGTCAAGGACTCGACGGTCACCAACCAGTTCGGCGTCAAGGTGGCCGAGATGCGTTCGGTAATCGTGGTGCGGAACTGAGCCGATGCCGCCGCCCGACTTCAACGCGCTTGACGTCGGTGATCGGCTGCCCGAAATCGATCTGCCGCCGATCGACCGTACGATGCTGGCACTCTTCGCCGGGGCTTCGGGCGACCACAACCCGATCCACATCGACATCGATTTCGCGCGCCGCGCCGGAATGCCCGACGTCTTCGCCCACGGTATGCTGTCGATGGCCTGGCTGGGGCGGCTGCTGACCGGCTGGGCGCCGCAGCGGGCGATCCGCAGCTTCGGCGTGCGCTTTCTTGGCATCGCGCATCTGGGCAACGCGATCCGCTGCACCGGCAGCGTCGTCGAGCGGCTGGAACGCGACGGCGAGCAGTTGCTGCGCGTCGAGGTTCAGGCCGTCAATCAATACGGCGAGCGCAAGGTGCTTGGCGAGGCGCTCGTCGCGCTGCCGGTCTCGCCGCAACCACCCTGGGAATCGACCGCATGATCAGACTCGAAGGCAAGGTGGCGCTCGTGTCGGGCTCCGGCCGGGGCATCGGACGCTGCATCGCGCTGAAGCTCGCGGCCGAGGGCGCACGCGTCGTCGTCAACGACATGGACGAGGCGCCGGCCCGGGAGACCGTCGCCGCGATCCGCGATGCGGGCGGCGAGGCCATTGCCTGCGTCGGCAGCGTGACGGCGCCGGACTTTGCCGAGCGTTTCGTCGGCGCGGCGATCGGCCAGTACAAGGGCCTCGACATCATCGTCAACAACGCCGGCTACACCTGGGACAACGTGATCCAGAAAATGACCGACGAGCAGTGGTACGCGATGCTCGACGTGCACCTCACCGCGCCGTTTCGCATCCTGCGCGCCGCCGCCGGCTTCATCCGGCAGGCGAGCAAGAGAGAAGCCGACGCGGGCGCCGACGTGTACCGGAAGGTCGTCAACATCTCGTCGCTGGCGGGCGTCGGCGGCAACGCCGGCCAGGCGAACTACGCGGCGGCAAAGGCCGGCGTCATGGGCCTTACCGCTGCGCTGGCCAAGGAATGGGGCCGCTACAAGGTCAACGTCAATTGCGTGGCTTTCGGTCTCATCCGGACGCGATTGACGCAGGCGACCGCGGCGCAGGGCGCGGCGATCGAAGTCGGCGGCCGACAGATCGAAGTCGGCGTCAACCCCGACCTGCTGCAGGCGGTCGAGCGCATGGTGCCGCTCGGACGCAGCGGCACGCCCGAAGAGGCCGCCGGGGCGGTGTACCTCTTCTGCACGCCAGAGTCCAATTACATCAGCGGCCAGACGATCGTCTGCGGCGGTGGCTTCATGATGTGACGCCGGCGAATCGCGTCTTTCCGCGCCCGAGGGTGCGGTGATCGCGCCGACCTCACGGGTGAGGACGTCCCGCGCTACTGTGGCTTCGGGGCCGGCAGGAAATCTGTTAATCTTCCTCGACCTGCTCTTCGGCTCTTCGTGACCGTTTCGGTTGGCTGGACGCTCGATCCGTTGGTCGCAGGTTCGATCCCTGCGCGGCCGGCCAATCCGGGAAAGCCCCGCGTTTCAATTGCGGAGCTTTCATCCCCTTGCGCTACATCCTTACCCTCTCCTGCACCGACCGTCCCGGCATCGTCGCCGCGGTGGCGACCTTCCTCGCCGCGAAGCACTGCAACATCATCGAGAGCGCGCAGTTCGACGACATGGATACCGGCCGGTTCTTCATGCGCGTGGTCTGCGAGCCGGTCGTGGACGGCGTCGTTCTCGACGCCCTGCGCACCGAGTTCGCGCCGGTCGCCGAGCATTTCGGCATGGACTGGCAGCTGCGCGACGCCCGGGTGCGCCTGCGCGTGATGATCCTGGTGTCGAAGCAGGACCACTGCCTCAACGACCTCCTCTACCGCTACAAGGTGGGCGCGCTGCCGATGGAGCCGGTCGCGATCGTTTCCAACCATCGCGACACGTATCAGCTCGCGGCGTCGTACGACATCCCGTTCCACCACCTGCCGATGGCGTCCGCGACCAAGGCGGCCCAGGAAGCCAAGCTGTCGGCACTGATCGAGGACTACGGCGTCGATCTGGTCGTGCTCGCGCGCTACATGCAGATCCTCTCCGACGACCTCGCACGCAGGCTCGAAGGCCGCGCCATCAACATCCATCATGGCCTGCTTCCGTCGTTCAAGGGCGCGAAACCCTACCACCAGGCGCATGCGCGCGGCGTCAAGCTGATCGGCGCCACCGCGCATTACGTGACTGCCGATCTCGATGAAGGCCCGATCATTGAGCAGGAGGTGGCGCGCGTCGAGTACAACATGCGCACCGACGACCTCGTCGCGCTGGGGCGCGATGTCGAGTGCCAGGCGCTGGCGCGGGCCGTGCGCGGCCATCTGGAGCACCGCGTCTTTCTCAACGGCCAGAAGACCGTCGTCTTTCGCTAGGGCTTGACCTTCGCGAAATCGCCGGCGAGCGACCATGCGAAGCCGTCGGGCTTGACGTACTTCGAGAGCGCCGCGTTCACGTCCGCAGTCGTGAGCGCTTCGATGGCCGCGTCCAGCGACGCGTTGTTGTTCCAGGTGCGTCCAAGGAACGCCTGCGAGACCAGCGCCGAGCCCAGCACGCTGTCGTTGGTCCGGGCGATGCGTCGCTGTTGCATCACGGCTTTCTTCGCATCGGCCACTTCCTTGTCAGCGAATCCGTCCTTCACGGCCCGCGCGATCTCCTCGGCGATGCCGCGGCGGACACGGTCGAGATTCTCGGGCGCGAATATGGCGTAGACGAAGACGGAGCTGTTGTCGTCGAACGGCGAGGATTGGAAACCCGTGCCCGCCCCGTAACTGAGGCCGTCCTTCTCGCGCACGCGGTCGGGTATACGCGACTCCGGCGACGCGCCCAGAACCTGGTTGGCGATCAACATGGCCGGGAAGTCCGGCGACAGGTCGATCATCGGCACCGCCAGCCCGCCCATCAGCATCGCGTTCGCCTTGTCGGGGGTCTCCGCTTTGAGCGTGGCGGGCGGCGTCGGCCGGAACGGCTCGGGAACCCGGGCGTAGGCCGCGGGACTCTTCCAGGTGCCGAACAGCTCGGCGACGAGCGCGCGCATCGGCCCGATGTCGAAGTCGCCCACGATCGCCAGTTCGGCATTCGCCCCGCCGACAAAGTCACGATGGAAGGCCTTCACGTCATCCAGCGTCACGCGGTCGAGCCGCGCAAGTTCTTCATCGAACGTCGGCTGATAGCGGACGTCGCCCGCCGGCCAGGGGTTGTCGTGGCGCGCGAGGGCGCGCTGGGCGATGGCTTGCGGATCGGTCTTCTCTGCATCGATGCCCGCGCGCATCTCGCGTTTGAGCTTGTCGAACTCGGTCGCCGGAAACGCGGGCTGCTGCAGGACTTCGGCGGCAAGTCGCAGCACGTCGGCGGCGTGCGTGCGCACGGTCTGTCCCTGCGCGGTCACGCCGGTCTGCCCTCCGGAAAAGCCGAGCTTGGCCTTGAGCTTGTCCTTCGCGTCTTCGAATGCCTGCCGGTCGCGTCGGGTTGTCCCGCGATTGAGCATCGATGCCATCAGGCTGCCGATGGGCGCCTTGCCGAACAACGACTTCTCGTCGCCCTGGTGCAGCCGCAGTTGAATCTGCACGGTTTCACCGCGCGTCTTCTTCGGCAACAACGCGACTCTCATGCCGTTGGGCAACGTGAGTCGCTGCGTGCGTGCTTCGAGGTTCGCCGGCGTCGGATCGAAGGTCTCGCCGGCGGCAACCTGCGCGTCGCCTTTGTAGTCCTTGACCAGCGCGGCGATGTCGACGGCGGGCGTCGCCGGCGCGCGGGCGGGCTTGGCGTCCGGAATGAACTGACCGAGCGTGAGGTTGGCGGGTGTGAGGTATTCGAGCGCGACGCGCTGCACGTCGGCTGCGGTGAGCTGGCGCCAGCGGTCGCGCTGAATGAAGAACAGGCGCCAGTCGCCGATCGCGATCGATTCCGACATCGTGACGCCGAGTTTCTGCGGGTCGTTCATGACGATGTCGAAGTCCTTGAGCGCCTTGGTTTTGACCCGGTCGACTTCCGCCTGCGTGATCGGCTTGTCGCGCACGCCGTAGAGCGTGTCGAGCATGCCTGCCTTCGCCACGTCGGCCGAATCCCCCAGCGGCACCTGCGCCCAGAAGATGAGGTTGCCCGGGTCGCGCAGTTCGAGACCCCAGGCCTCGACTGCGCTCGCCTTCTTCGTCTCTACCAGCGCCTGGTATAGGCGGCCGGCGGGCTCGACGGTCATCACCTCGCCGAGGGCGGACAGCGCCGTGGTATCGGCATGGGCGCCAGCGGCGGTGCGGAACAACGCCGCAATGAACTGCGCGCTGCCGACCCGGCGCACCGTCACGCTGCGCTCGCCGTCCTGCACCGGCTCGGCGGTGTAGAGCGCGGGAAGCGTCCGCTCCGGCTTCGGGATCGCGCCGAAGTGGCGCGCGATCAGTTCGAGTGTCGTGTCCGGATTGAACTTGCCGGCGACGATCAGGACCGCGTTGTCGGGCTGGTAATAGCTGCGGTAGAAGGCCTGCAGCCGCTCGATGCTGACGTTCTCGATGTCGGATCGGGCGCCGATGGTGAGGTTGCCGTAGTTGTGCCAGTCGTAGGCGGCGGCCTGCATCCGTCCCCACAGCACGAGGCGGGGATTGTTCTCCCAATTCTCGAACTCGTTGCGCACCACCGTCATCTCGGTGTCGAGATCCTTCTTCAGGACGAACGAGTTGACCATCCGGTCGGCCTCCATCTCGATCGCCCACTGCAGGTTCTCGTCCGACGCGGTGAAGGTCTCGTAGTAATTGGTGCGATCGAAGAACGTCGAACCGTTGAACTGCATGCCGCGGCGGCCGAGCTCCTGGAAGATGCTGGCGGTCTTCGGCGTGCCCTTGAACACCAGGTGTTCGAGCAGGTGCGCCATGCCGGTCTCGCCGTAGCCTTCCTGGCGCGAGCCCACGTTGTAGGTGACGTTGACCGTCGTCGTCGGCTTGGTCGCGTCCGGGAACAGGATGACCTTGAGTCCGTTGGCGAGCGTGTATTCGGTGAAGCCCTCGACCGAGGCGCCCTGGGTGACGCCGGACGGCAATGCCGCTGCTGCAGGCGGAACGAACCAGGCGAGGGAGGCGAAAAACACGCCCAGCAGGGGGAGGAAGGCGGAACGACGCATGAGACACCACGCAGAAAATTGGGAAAGGGCGAGAGTATAGCGACCACGACTGTGCGGTCGCGCGAGAAGCTTCGGGGGGCCTTGGTCGATCCCCCGGGCACTTCGAACAGCTTCCCGTCCGAAAGTTCGCGCACCCGCGCATCGGCACCTCCCCGGCGGGGTCACGATTGACGTTAACGTAAACGTCAAGTAACCTGCGTCGCCGGACCCAGAGTAAGCTTTCACCGACCGTCTTTCCTCTTGCCGCGAGGTTCGCGATGAACGATCTTTCGGTTGTCCACCCGCCAATGACTTACAAGCCGACGCACAAGGTCCGTTTCGTCACTGCGGCGAGCCTGTTCGACGGTCACGATGCGTCGATCAACATCATGCGGCGCATCCTCCAGGCGAGCGGCTGCGAGGTCGTCCACCTTGGCCACAATCGCAGCGTCGAGGAGATCGTCAACTGCGCGCTGCAGGAGGACGCCCACGGCATCGCGATCTCGTCGTACCAGGGCGGGCATGTCGAGTTCTTCAAGTACATGATCGATCTGCTGCGCGAACGCGGGGCCGGACACATCAAGGTCTTCGGTGGTGGTGGTGGCGTGATCGTGCCGTCCGAGATCCGGGAACTGCACGACTACGGCGTCGCGCGCATCTTCACGCCCGAGGACGGGCAGCGCATGGGCCTGCAGGGGATGATCAACGAGGTCGTCGCGGCCTGCGATGTCGATCTCGGGCGCGACCTGTCGGCGGACCTCGGCGCGCTGACCTCCGGCGATGCGCATCTGCGAACCCGGTCGCTGGCGCGTCTCATCACCGGTCTCGAGAGCAGGCACGTGCCCGCGAAGACGCGCGACGCCCTGCTCGCCGCCGCAGCGAAGTCCAAGACGCCGACGCTGGGCATCACCGGTACCGGCGGCGCCGGGAAGAGTTCCCTCACCGACGAGCTGGTTCGCCGCTTCCGCCTCGACCAGCAGGACAAGCTGCGGATCGCCATCATCTCGATCGATCCCTCGCGCCGGAAGTCAGGCGGAGCGTTGCTGGGCGACCGCATCCGGATGAACGCGATCGAACATCCCAACATCTACATGCGCTCGCTGGCGACGCGCGAGGCGGGCAGCGAAATCAGCAAGGCGCTGCCTGACGTGATCGCCGCCTGCAAGGTCGCGGACTTCGACCTCATCGTCGTGGAGACCTCGGGCATCGGCCAGGGCGACGCCGCGATCGTGCCGCTGGTCGACGTCTCGCTGTACGTCATGACGCCCGAATTCGGCGCTGCGTCGCAGCTGGAGAAGATCGACATGCTCGACTTCGCCGACTTCATCGCCATCAACAAATTCGACCGCAAGGGTGCGGCCGACGCGCTGCGCGACGTGCGCAAGCAGTATCAGCGCAATCACGAGCTCTTCCACACCGCGTCCGACGACCTGCCCGTTTTCGGGACCATGGCGGCGCGCTTCAACGACGACGGCGTGACCGCGCTCTATCAGGCGCTCGTGCCCCGCCTTGCGAAGCACGGCCTCGCCTGCGCCCCGGGCAAGCTGCCGACCGCCGCCGGACGCCACTCGACCGGCCAGAATGCGATCATTCCCGGCGCGCGGGTGCGCTACCTTGCCGAGATCGCGGACAGCGTGCGGTCCTACCATCGTTGGGCACAGGAGCAGACCCGCACCGCCCGCGAGCGGCAGCAGCTCCGCGCGACGCACGCGATGCTGGCGGAGCGCGCCGGTCCCGAGCATGGCCTGCAGTGCGTCGCGGCGACGGAAGCGGTCACGGGCCTCCTCGCCGATCGGGACGCGAAGCTCGATCCGCGGGCGAAGAAGCTGCTCGACATGTGGCCGCAGACGCGCGCCGCCTACGCAGGCGACGAATATGTCGTCAGGATCCGCGACCGGGAGATCCGCACCGCGCTGACCAGCACCACGCTGTCGGGCACCAAGGTTCGCAAGGTGGCGTTGCCGTCCTTCGAGGACGAGGGCGAGATCCTGCGCTGGCAGTTGAAGGAGAACGTGCCGGGGAGCTTCCCTTTCACCGCCGGCGTGTTCGCGTTCAAGCGCGAGAACGAGGATCCGACCCGGATGTTCGCCGGCGAGGGCGACGCGTTCCGCACCAACCGCCGCTTCCATCTGCTCGCCGACGGCATGCCGGCGAAGCGGCTGTCCACCGCGTTCGATTCTGTGACGCTGTACGGCAACGATCCCGACCGCCGGCCCGACATCTACGGCAAGGTCGGCAACTCGGGCGTGTCGATTGCGACGATCGACGACCTCAAGGTGCTGTACTCGGGCTTCGACCTCTGCGACGCCGCAACCAGCGTGTCGATGACCATCAACGGGCCGGCGCCGTCGATTCTCGCCATGTATCTCAATGCGGCGATCGACCAGCAGCTCGCGAAATTCCGCACCGACAACGGCCGCGAGCCGACCGACGACGAGGCCGAGAAGATCCGCGAATGGACGCTGTGCACGGTGAGGGGCACGGTGCAGGCGGACATCCTGAAGGAGGACCAGGGCCAGAACACCTGCATCTTCTCGACCGAGTTCAGCCTCAAGGTGATGGGCGACATCCAGGAGTACTTCGTCCACCACGCGATCCGCAATTTCTATTCGGTGTCGATCTCGGGCTACCACATCGCCGAGGCCGGGGCCAATCCGATCTCGCAGCTCGCCTTCACGCTGGCCAACGGCTTTACCTTCGTCGAGGCCTACCTCGCGCGCGGGATGCACATCGACGACTTCGCACCGAACCTGTCGTTCTTCTTCTCCAACGGCATGGATCCCGAGTACACGGTGCTGGGCCGCGTCGCGCGGCGCATTTGGGCGGTGGCGATGAGGAACAAGTACGGCGCGAACGAGCGCAGCCAGAAGCTCAAGTACCACATCCAGACGTCAGGCCGTTCGCTGCACGCGCAGGAGATCCAGTTCAATGACATCCGCACCACGCTGCAAGCGCTGATCGCCGTCTACGACAACTGCAACTCGCTGCACACCAACGCCTTCGACGAGGCGATCACGACGCCGACCGAGGAAAGCGTGCGACGCGCGATGGCGATCCAGCTGATCATCAACCGCGAGTGGGGTCTGGCGAAGAACGAGAACCCCAACCAGGGCAGCTTCATCATCGACGAGCTGACCGATCTGGTCGAGGAAGCGGTGCTGAAGGAGTTCGAGGCGATCAGCGACCGCGGCGGCGTGCTGGGAGCGATGGAGACGGGCTATCAGCGCGGCAAGATCCAGGAAGAGTCGATGTTCTACGAGCACCGGAAGCACGACGGCAGCTATCCGATCATCGGCGTCAACACCTTCCGCAATCCTCACGGCGAGCCGGTGCCCGACAAGCTCCTGCTCGCGCGCTCGACCGACGATGAAAAGCAGTCGCAGCTCGCGCGGCTTGCCGAATTCCATGCGCGCAACGCCGCTGCGGCGCCCGCGGCGCTCGCCAGACTCAAGCAGACGGTGATCGACAACGGCAACGTGTTCGCCGAGCTGGTCAACACCGTGCGCGTCTGTTCGCTGGGTCAGATCACCAGCGCCTTGTTCGACGTCGGGGGGCAGTATCGGCGCAGCATGTAGCCCGGACGACGAGCGCAAATGCGTTCGCGAGTGAAATCGCCTCTACGAAGGGCGCCGCGATGACTTTGTAGGAGCGCCTTCAGGCGCGAATCGGGCTTGCGACGCGCATTCATTCGCGCCTGAAGGCCCTCCTACAAGGCGAGCATCCGTTTCAGCTCGCCGCCGTCGATGAGCTTCTGCAGGTCGGTCGCCCCGCCGACCAGCGTGCCCTTGACGAACACCATCGGGAACGTGGGCCAGCCGGTCCACATCTTGAGCGCGTTGCGGCGGTGCCAGTCGCCGAAATAGCTGCCGTACTCGAGATAACGGTGCGCGACGCCGGCTGCCGCGAGTGCGCGGCGCGCTTTCTTCGGAAACGGGTTCATCGCCATTCCCACGACGACGACATCGTGGGCCGCGATCGCTGCCTGCACTTCGGCGACGATGTCGGCGTGATTGCTGGCGACCCGGTCGCGGATTGACGGGTGGAGCTGAGCCTGGTCGAGAATGCTGCGGCGCATGGGACATCTCCATAAGGGCAAACCGCAAGACTACCCGAATCGTGGCAAGGTGTTCGTCCCGATGACCTGCCGGCCCTGCTCGCGCCGGGAGGCCGGCGGGTTTGACAGCCACTGCCGTTGTCGCGAATGATCGGCCTTTCAGTGTCGTGTCGCCCGGACATTGTCTACGACCCGCAGTAACGGAGGAGGTTTCATGCTTTGCCTGGCGGACCGCGTTGGCCGCTGCACCGACCTTCCCTCGCGGGCCGCACTGCGCGTGCTCCCGCCTCTGACGGGCCGGCGTTCCCGCCTCCTGCCGGCGCCGACATGATCAGCAACCCTTCCCCCGATCGGGCCCGGCCACACGACAAGGCGCCCATCCTCGACGTCGGTGTCGGGGACGCCGAAGCGCCGGCCAACGCGATTCCCAACATCCTCGCGCGTCTGGTCGAGACGGAGACGTGGCGCGATGCGGCGACCGTGGTGATGGGTGCGTTGCTGATCGGTTTGGGCATATGGTCCTACACCGGTGTTCGCGACTCGATCGGCAAGACGCAGACTGTGAGTCTCGAAGCGTTGCTGGGTACGGTGGTGCGCGGCCTCGATGTCTGGATCGCCGAACATCGCACCGACGCCGAGCGGTTGGCGCGCGACCCCGATCTGGCGGAGCAGGCAGCACGCGTCGCGGCCATCGCCCGCGAGCGGGGAGCGGAGGGTGCGTGCGCGTCGCCCGAGGCCGACCGGTTGCGACCCGCACTTTCCGGCTATAGGACGATTCCCGGCGCGACGATGCTTCGGGTCGTCGATCGCACAGGCCTGGTGCTGGCTGCGAGCGATGCGGCGAGTTGCGGCGCGCGCCTGCGAAATGCAAGCTTTCGCGCTCGCCTCGACCTCGCCTTCGACGGCGGAACGCAGTTCGTGCGCCCGGATCCGGACACGCTGCTCTCGGCGCCCGGGGTGGGCAAGACGCGCCACCCGATCGCATGGTTTCTTGCGCCGCTACCGGGGGGCGCGCTGGCGGTCGCGTTGGGGGTGGTCACCGACCGTGATCTCGGCACCGTGTTCGGTGCCGCGCGCCCGGGTGTCACCACCGAAGTCTATGCCTTATCGGACGACGGCCTGATGCTGACGCCGTCGCGGTTTGCCGACGATCCGGTGGTCGTCGGACCGGGCGCCGAGCCCGGGGCCGAAGCCGCGCCGTTCAGCATCGCCGTGCGCGACCCGGGGGACGTCGACGGCGGACACATGCCGGCGCTCGAAGTCGCTGCCCGGCCACTGACCCGTGCGGCAGCGCTTGCGGTCGCCGCCCGCGGCAAGCCCGCGGAGAACGAGCGCCGCGGCGTCGTCATCACGCCGTACCGCAGCTATCGCGGCGACGAGGTGATCGGCGCCTGGCGCTGGCTCGCGCGCCATGACGTCGGCGTGATCGCCGAGATTACGGCTGCCGAGGCTTTCGCGACGATGCGCTACCTGTGGGTGAGCTTCGCCGTGATCGGCGGGTTCGTCGTGCTGTCGCTCATCGCGGCGCTGAGCTCGGCGCTGTCGCTGTCACGATTGCAGCGTCAGTTCGGACGCCTGCAGCGCCTGGGGTCGTACACGCTGGAGCGGCAGATCAGCGAAGGCGGGATGGCAACAATCTATCTCGCCCGCCACGCGTTGCTCAAGCGTCCGACGGCGATCAAGGTGCTCAAGAAGCACGTCGCCACGGACGAGTTCATCCACCGCTTCGAGCGCGAGGTGCAGATCGCGAGCCAGTTGTTCCATCCGAACACCGTGCAGGTCTACGATTTCGGCCGTACCCGCGAGGGGCAGCCGTATTACGTGATGGAGTACCTGGACGGCGTGACGCTGGCCGAACTGGTCGAGCACTCGGGGCCGGTGCCGCCGGGCCGGGCGATCCACGTGCTGCGGCAGGTGGCGGCGGCGCTGCGCGAGGCGCACAAACAGGGAATGATCCACCGCGACGTCAAGCCGGAGAACGTGATGCTCTGCCGGCGCGGCGAGGACGACGTCGTAAAGCTGCTCGACTTCGGCCTGGTCAAGAACCTGGAGCGCGTCGAGACCCGCGACATCACCAAGCAGCTCAAGATCCTGGGCACGCCGCGCTACATGGCGCCCGAGCGCATCGTCAACCCGACCGACGTCGACGCGCGCTCCGACATCTACGCGCTCGGAGCGGTCGGTTACTTCCTGCTCACCGGCAGGGCGATCTTCGAGGGCGACAACAACCTCGACATCAGCAACCAGGTGCTGCACGCGGCAGCGCCAAGGGCGGTGGCGTCGGGCGTCGCCGGCATCCCCGACGCCCTCGATGCGCTGATCGCAGCCTGCCTCGAGAAGGACCGCGCGCGGCGGCCGCAGAGCGCCGACGCGGTGATCGAGGCGCTGGATCGCATCACCACGCGATTGGCGTGGACGCAGACCGATGCGGCCGTGTGGTGGGCGAGCTATCGCGAGAGCCGTGACGTCGATGCAGTCGTCGTGATGCCGCCGGCCTGACAAAAAAAGCCCGACCGAAGCCGGGCTTGTGGGCGGAGAAGCCTCCCCCGCCCGATACATACACAGTGATCACACGGTGTTCTTGCGGCGCGCGAGGCCGAGGCCGGCGAGACCGATGCCGAAGAGGGCGAGGGTGCCGGGGAGGGGGACGTCGAATGCACCATATTGGGCGGCAATGTAGTTCTGGTAACCGGCTCTACTGGTGCTTTGAGGGTCCGGGCTCTCGAACATAAAGAACTGCCAACCACTCGTGCCGGAGGTCTTGTAATGGTCCCAGATGTCACCGAGCCACAGATTGGCTTGGGTCACGGCGGCCTGTGAATCGGCATCATCCTGCGTAGAGCCGCTGCTGTTCTGTGATCCCCTAAAATTTCCGGTCAGCAGACTCAACCCGTTTGAACCCGTATCCTCTTGCTTTTCGAACATGATCTCCCACACCGCCAACTGCATGGCGCCCGAGTCGACTGCATTGGCAAACTTGCCATATGTGGAAGTCGGTCCAAACGTGAAGCCAGGCGAGCCTTTGTTGGGGTAATACGTATTGAACAGGTAACTTAGCTGTCTTGCCTCGTCGTCACTCTTGTTCAGAGGAGAGCGCCAATAAGTCGCTTGGGATGTCGTGTGCTGTTGCAGCTCAATGCAAAAGAACCGGAAGAAATCGTCTACGTTGGTTGAGCCGTAGGAACCATAGAACTGACCGCCCACCCCTCCATACGAGCCCTGACCCCCAGCAACAGTGTCGGTGACATTAACGCGCACCGAGCCGGAATCAAAAACCGACGACCCGAAATAGAGCGTACCAGGAGACGGGTCAGTAAACACGTCCGCTTGAG
The DNA here is from genome assembly GCA_963788185.1 of uncultured beta proteobacterium. Classification (GTDB taxonomy): domain Bacteria; phylum Pseudomonadota; class Gammaproteobacteria; order Burkholderiales; family Casimicrobiaceae; genus CAIWHR01. The sequence goes on along the minus strand of CAWBGE010000021.1, from coordinate 431,374 downwards.
CTGCCGTTGCCCCGACCACGAACGTCGCTAGAACCGCACCACGAAGAATCTTCGAAAACATGAAATCCCCTTGTTTCTCTCAATCGTCATTGCGTCCGGAGCTTCGGTACGCGAGAGTGGCACATGTGGTTGCCGCGCTGCGCCGCAGACTCGCTGCAAGATCGTCTAGCAGGATCCGGGCCATGACAAAATAGTCCATAAAAACAGTTTGATATAGTTGAAATCTACAGTCGATGTAAAGATTTCCGACATCGGTTCTGTGGACGACAAAATGCCGGACCAACGCTGTTCTGAGCAGAAATAGCGAATTCGCAGGATTTTTTCGAGAAACTCGGGAGCCTCCGCACCAGCGAGGCGGGTCGCTTCCGTCGTGCGCGCCTCGCGTGCCTGCGCGGTTTTCGCGGCCTCGCCGCGCAGCGCATAATGAACACCGGACAAAACTGAACGGGTACGCGATGGAAATGATCCGGAAAGTCGCTGTCATCGGTGCCGGCACGATGGGCCATGGCATCGCGCAGGCCTGCGCGGTAGCCGGCGTCGACGTCGTGCTGGTGGATGTGGCCGAAGCCGCGGTGCTGCACGGCCTGGCTGCAGTCACGACCAGCCTCGACCGTCTGGTCAAGAAGGAACGGCTCACCGTGCTCGCCAAGGACGCGGCGCTCAAACGCATCCACGGCACGACGAACTACGCGGCGCTGGCCGATTGCGATCTGGTGATGGAGGCGGCCACGGAAGACGAGACGCTGAAGCGCGAAATCCTGCAGCGTATCGACGGCATCGCCAAGCCGTCGGCGATCCTCGCCTCCAACACCTCGTCGATCTCGATCACCAGGCTGGCGGCGGACACCTCGCGCCCCGCGCAATTCCTGGGCATGCACTTCTTCAATCCGGTGCCGATGATGGCGCTGGTCGAGTTGATCCGGGGCCTGCAGACCGCCGACGGGACGGTGGCCGCGGTCGAGGAATTCGCCAAGCATCTGGGCAAGACGCCGATCGTCGTGCGCAACAGCCCCGGCTTCGTCGTCAACCGGCTCCTGTGCCCGATGATCAACGAGGCGATCTTCGTGCTGCAGGAGGGGCTCGCCACGGCCGAGGAAATCGACAACGGCATGAAGCTCGGCTGCAACCACCCGATCGGCCCGCTTGCGCTGGCCGACATGATCGGCCTCGATGTCATGCTCGCGGTGATGGAGGTCTTCGCGCGCGACTTCAACGATCCGAAATACCGCCCGGCGCTGCTGCTCAAGGAAATGGTGGCGGCGGGCTACCTCGGCCGCAAGTCGGGCCGCGGCTTCTATCACTATTCCTGAGGGGCGCGCGATGAGCTTCGAAGTGATCCTGCTGGAGGAAAAGGAACCCGGCATCTACCTGCTGACCATCAACCGGCCCAGGCAGCTGAATGCCTTGTCGCCGCAGGTGCTCTACGAGATCTCGGCGGCGGTCGCCGAGGTGGCGGGTCGTGCGGACGCGCGGGTGCTGATGCTGACCGGGGCGGGCGAGAAGGCATTCGTCGCCGGCGCCGACATCGCCGCGATGAGCTCGATGACGCCGATCGAGGGCCGCGAGTTTGCGCTCAAGGGCCACGCGACCTTGCGCGCGCTGGAACTGGCGCCGTTTCCGGTCATCGCGCTGGTCAACGGCTTTGCGCTGGGCGGCGGATGCGAACTGGCGCTCGCCTGCGACTGGATCGTCGCCTCCGACAAGGCGGTCTTTGGCCAACCCGAAGTCAACCTGGGCATCTGCCCGGGTTTCGGCGGCACACAGCGGCTCTCCCGCGTTGTCGGCAAGTCGATGGCACTGGAACTCGTGTGCACCGGCCGCCAGGTGAGGGCCGACGAAGCGCTGCGGATCGGCCTCGCCAATCACGTGGTGGCACCCGACGCGCTGATCGAGGAAGGCCTGAAGCTCGCCCGGATGGTGGCGCAAAAGGGGCCGGTCGCCGTCAAGATGAGCAAGCATCTGGTGCAGCGCGGTCAGGACATCGATCTCGCCAACGCCAATGCGATGGAGGCCGACGTGTTCGGTTTCCTCTGTTCGACCGATGACAGGCGCGAGGGCATGGACGCGTTCATCGACAAGCGTCCGGCGAAGTTCACGGGGCGCTGAGGGGAATCTGGGGGGGGCGATTCGCCGCTGAAGCCGCTCCCACAAATCCCGGCGCATCTTTCTCGTAGGAGGGCCTTCAGGCCCGAATGCCGTTTCAGCCCTCGAACTGTCGCAGTCCTTCGAGCGACAGCACGGTGACGCCGCCGTACTCGACGCGGACGAGCTGCTCCTGCTCGAGGTGCTTCAGCGCCTGATTGACGCGCTGGCGCGAGAGGCCGGCCAGCTGACCCAGCTCTTCCTGCGATATCGGCAGCAGCGGGCCGATGCCGGGATACAGATGCGGGTTGAACATGCCCGCGAGACTGCGCGCGAGGCGGGCGTCCGGACCGAGCAGACGGTCGTGCTCGACCATGCCAATGAACTGCCCGAGCCGCTCGTTCAACTGATGCAGCAGAAAGCGGTTGAACGCGACGCTGTTGTCGAGCAGGGCCATGAACGTTGCCCGCGGCATGTACGCGATGTCGCTGTCGCGCAAGGCGACGATGTCGTAGCGTCGCGGTTCGTCCTTCAACAGCGAGCCTTCGCCGAACCAGCCACCGGTGGGCACGCCGACAAACGTCGTCGGCTTGCCGTCGGACGACACGTTGGTCATCTTCACCAGGCCGTCGATGACGCCGATCCAGTGCTCGACCGGTTGCCCCTTGCGACACACCAGCGTGCCCGCGGGGCAGTGACGGATGGCGGTCTCGGTCTCGACGCGGGCGAGAAGATCCGCGGGCAGCGCACGTGCCCACGGGGTCATCGCCAGCATGTCCTTGAAGCGCTTCATCGGGGTCCGGGGCCGGTGCAGATTCGGGTTCGATTGTCGGCGCGATGACAACGCGGTGCGTCGACACGTCGTAAAGTCCGCGCGTACGAATCGCGATTCTACCCGCAGTTCAAGGCGATCGTCGTCGTGACGACAATTGCCTCGGTGCCCGGTTCGGGAAGCGCTGTTGCGTGACCTGCCCGTTGTCAGGGTCTTGTACAAGACCTAAGATGCGCGAATCGCCGGAATGAGCCAGCAAGGGGCATCGAACCCCGGGCCGCCGGCAATCTAGTCCCAGCACAAGGACGGATGGAGGAGATGGAACCAACGCTCGACACGTTCCCGCGTCTGTTGCTGCATCACGCACAGGCGCGCGGCGACCACCCTGCAGTGCGCGAGAAGGATCTCGGCATCTGGCAGACCTGGAGCTGGCGCCAGGTCGCCGACGAGGTGCGCGCGCTGGCCTGCGGCCTGGCGGCTAAGGGTTTCAAGCGCGGGATGCATCTCGCGATCATCGGCGACAACCGTCCTCGTCTGTACTGGTCGATGGCCGCGGCACAGCTGCTGGGCGGCGTTCCGGTGCCCCTCTATCAGGATGCGGTGGCCGAGGAAATGGTCTACGTGCTGAACGACGCCGACGTCCACTTCGCCGTCGTCGAGGACCAGGAGCAGGTCGACAAGCTGCTGGAGATTCGCGCCCGCTGCCCCATGCTCGAGCACATCGTCTTCGACGATCCGCGGGGCCTGCGTCACTACGCGGAGGATTTTCTCCACAGCTACGAGGACATCCAGGAGCTTGGCCGCGCCCATCACGCCGCCCACCCCGACTTCGCTGCTTCCGCCGCGGACGAGGCCCGGACCGAGGACGTCGCGGTCATGATCTATACGTCCGGAACCACCGGCAAGCCGAAAGGTGTGTGCCTGACGCACCACGCGCTGATCGCCGCCGCCCGCGGCGGAGTCGAGTTCGACCGGCTGACGCTGCGCGAGGACGTGCTCTCGTACCTGCCGATGGCGTGGATCGGCGACCACCTCTTCTCCTACTGCGAGGCGCTGGTCGCGGGTTTCACGATCAACTGCCCCGAGTCCGGGGACACGGTGATGACCGACCTGCGCGAGATCGGGCCGACGTTCTATTTCGCGCCGCCGCGCGTGTTCGAGAACCTGCTCACGCAGGTGATGATTCGCATGGAGGATGCGGGGACGCTGAAGCGATCCGCATTCCATTACTTCATGGACGTGGCGCGCCGCTGCGGTGCCGAGATCCTGGATCGCAAGCCGGGCATTTCGCTCGCCGACCGCCTGCTCTACGCACTCGGCAACGTCCTCATCTATGGCCCGCTGCGCAATGTGCTCGGCATGAGCCGGATCCGCGTCGCGTACACGGCCGGGGCTGCCATCGGGCCCGACCTGTTCCGCTTCTACCGCTCGATCGGCATCAACATGAAGCAGCTCTACGGCGCGACAGAAACCTGCGCCTACGTCTGCCTGCAGCCCGACGGCGACATCAAGCTCGATTCGGTGGGCAAGCCGGCGCCGGGCGTCGAGGTGAAGCTCGGCGAGAACGGCGAAGTGCTGGTGCGAAGCCCGGCGATGCTGAAGGAATACTACAAGCGTCCGGACGCGACCAGCGAGTCGATCGACGGTGACGGGTACTTCCACACCGGGGACGCGGGGATTTTCGACGCAGACGGTCATCTCAAGATCATCGATCGCGCCAAGGACGTCGGGAAGCTCGCCAACGGCGCGCTCTTCGCGCCAAACTACGTCGAGAACAAGCTCAAGTTCTTCTCGCACATCAAGGAGGCGGTCACCTTCGGCCACGGGCGCGACCAGGTCTGCGCGTTCATCAACATCGACATCTCGGCCGTCGGCAACTGGGCCGAGCGGCGCGGCATTCCGTATTCGGGCTACACCGATCTCGCCGGCCGCGAGGAGGTCTGCGACCTGATTCAGGAGTGCGTCGAGAAGGTCAATGCGGAGCTGGCGCACGATCCCGTCCTCTGCCACTCGCAGGTGCGCCGCTTCCTGATCCTGCACAAGGAGCTCGACCCCGACGACGACGAGCTGACCCGCACACGCAAGGTGCGTCGTGGTTTCATCGCCGAGAAGTACGGCGTGCTGACCGACGCGCTCTACTCCGGCAGGAAGAGCCAGTTCATCGAGACGCAGGTGAAGTTCGAGGACGGCCGAACCGGCGCGATCAGCGCGGACCTGAGGATTCGCGATGCCAAGGTTTACGAACCTGTCGCGGCGGCAGCCTGATCACGTCATGGCGCGGGCGGCGATCTCTCCAACGACAACCGGGCCTTCCGATTGCTGATCATGCCTGAACGGACGACACAGGAGCGAGTCGCCTTCCACGACGCCATTGGTGCGATGGAGGTGGATTTCACCGGGGTTTCGTTCACCACCGAGGCGCAGGTCAACGAGTTCTACGATGAGGTGGACCGGCGGATGGCGGCGACCGGCAAGCGCTGGTACTTCCTCGTCATCTACACCGACTGCGTGATCGTCCCCGAGGTCTGGGACACATTCGCTGCGCGCGGGAAGGTGACCAACATCAAGTACGGACTGGGCACTGTCCGCGTCGGGACCAGCGCCGGGACGCGCGAGACCATTCGCCAGCGGGCGCAGCGCGAGATGTTCCGCACCAACATCTACGACACGCGCGACCAGGCGGTCCTCGCGCTCGGCGAAATGCGCAAGCGGCGGGAGATCCTCGGCGACGGCACCTCGGCGGCGGAGTCCGGCGCGACGGAAGGCATCCTGCGCGTCGAGGAGATCCACCTGAACTTCGGCGGCGTCAAGGCGATCACCAACGTCGGATTCGAGGTGAACCGCGGCGAGATCTCGTCGATCATCGGTCCCAACGGCGCCGGCAAGAGCTCGATGCTGAACGTCATCAGCGGGTTTTACCGCCCGTCGCGCGGCCGGATCTATTTCGAGGGCAAGGACCGCACGCACCTGGCCGCGCACGATGTCGCCCGCTTGGGCTTCGCACGCACGTTCCAGAACATCGCGCTGTTCAAGGGCATGACGACGCTCGACAACATCATGACCGGACGCTCGCTCAAGATCAAAAGCAACTTCCTGACCGACGCGCTGTACTGGGGTTTCGCGCAGAAGGAGGAAGCCGCGCAGCGCGAGCGCGTCGAGAAGATCATCGACTTCCTCGAGATCCAGGCGATCCGGAAGACGCCGGTTGGCCGGCTCCCCTACGGCCTGCAAAAGCGCGTGGAGCTGGCGCGGGCGCTGGCGATGGAGCCCAAGGTGCTGCTGCTCGACGAGCCGATGGCGGGAATGAACGTCGAGGAGAAGGAGGACATGGTCCGCTTCATCCTCGACGTCAACGACCAGTGGGGCACGACGATCATCCTGATCGAGCACGACATGGGCGTGGTGATGGACATCTCGCATTTCGTGGTCGTCATGGACCACGGCGGGAAGATTGCCGAGGGAACGCCGGGTGAAGTGAAGGCGGATCCCGTCGTGATTCGCGCCTACCTGGGAGCGCACTAGGGTGATGCCCCCGAAGCTCACTGCGTTCGCCTCCCCCGAGGGGGCGCTCGGCGTCCTTCGGGCGGCCGTGCGGGCGCCGAGGAACGACCCCCGAAGCTCACTGCGTTCGCCTCCCCCCGAGGGGGCGCTCGGCGTCCTTCGGGCGGCCGTGCGGGCGCCGAGGAGAGGCAATGAACTGGCAGTTCTTCGTGGAAGTGCTCGTCGGCGGGCTGCTCGCCGGCGTCATGTATTCGCTGGTGGCGCTCGGCTTCGTGCTGATCTACAAGGCATCCGGCGTATTCAACTTCGCGCAGGGCGCGATGGTGTTCTTCGCCGCGCTGGCGTTCGTCTCGCTCACCGAGCGCGGCGTGAACTTCTGGCTCGCCATCGTGATCACGCTGGCACTGATGGTGGTGCTGGGGATCGCGATCGAGCGCATGGTGCTGCGCCCGCTGGTCAACCAGCCGCAGATCACGCTGTTCATGGCGACGATCGGGCTGGCATTCGTCCTCGAAGGGCTCGCGCAGCTCTTCTGGGGCGCGCAACCGCACGGCCTCGAGCTCGGCATCCCCGACGTGCCGATGCAGTGGCTCTCCGACAACGCGAATATCAACATCAGCCAGTTCGACGTCTTCGCGGCCGTCGTCGCCGGCGTCCTCGTCGCCTCGCTGGCCGTGTTCTTCCAGACGACGCGCATCGGCCGCGCGCTGCGCGCCGTGGCCGACGACCACCAGGCGGCGCTGGCGGTGGGCATTCCGCTGCGGCAGATCTGGGCGATCGTGTGGACGGTCGCGGGCTTCGTCGCGCTGGTCGCTGGCCTCATGTGGGGCGCGCGCAACGGGGTGCAGTTCGCGCTGACGTTCATCGCATTGAAAGCCTTGCCGGTGCTCATCCTGGGCGGCTTCGAATCGGTCGCCGGCGCGATCGTCGGCGGGCTCATCATCGGTGCGTCGGAGAAGCTCGCCGAGGTCTATCTCGGGCCCTTCGTCGGCGGTGGCATCGAGTCCTGGTTCCCGTACGTGCTCGCGCTCGCCTTCCTGCTGATTCGGCCCGAGGGCCTGTTCGGCGAGAAACGCATCGAGCGGGTGTAGTTAGAACAGGCCCTAGGAGAGACGAACCGTGCTCTATCGCGAAGCAGGCCAGTTCAAGACCACCTACCCGGCCGACCAGCAGGTCTTTCCGATCCGGCAGGATCGCATCGCTTTCGGCGCGCTGCTCGTCGTCGCCTTCGGCGTGGTGCCGCTCGTCGCCAACCAGTACTGGCTCTCGGCGATCCTGACACCCTTCCTGATCCTCGCGCTTGCCACGCTGGGGTTGAACATCCTCACCGGTTACGCCGGCCAGTTGTCGTTGGGCACCGCGGCGTTCATGGCGGTGGGCGCGTTCATGGCGTACAACTTCGAACTGCGGTTTCCGTGGATGCCGGTCCTCGGGTCCTTCATTCTGGCCGGCCTGTGCGCGGCCGCTGTCGGCATCGCGTTCGGCCTGCCGTCGCTGCGCATCAAGGGTTTCTACCTCGCCGTCGCGACGCTGGCCTGCCAGTTCTTCGTCCTGTGGGCGCTGCAGCGCATCGGGTGGTTCACCAACGACAGCGCTTCCGGTGTGATCACCGCGCAAAAGGTGGTGATCCTCGGCTACACGTTCGAGACGCCGGCCGACAAGTACATGCTCACTCTGTGCGTCGTCTCCGTGCTCGCGATGCTGGCCAAGAACATGTTGCGCAGCGAAACCGGGCGCAAGTTCATGGCAGTGCGCGACATGGACATCGCCGCCGAGGTGATCGGCATCCGCATGATGCAGACCAAGCTGCTGGCGTTCGCGATCAGTTCCTTCTATTGCGGCGTTGCCGGCGCGCTGTATGCGTACACCTACCTCGGCACCGTCGAGCCCGAGGCGTTCAACCTGGATCTGTCGTTCCGGATCCTGTTCATGGTGATCATCGGCGGGGTGGGCAGCATCCTCGGCTCGTTCATGGGTGCCGCCTTCATCGTGCTGCTGCCGATCTTCCTCAATACCATCGCCGGTCCGATCGAGCATCTGCTCGGCATCACGCTCCCGGCGGGGCTCATGTCGAACCTCGAGCTGATCGTCTTCGGGGCGCTGATCATCTTCTTCCTGATCGTCGAGCCGCACGGCCTCGCCCGCCTGTGGCAGATCGGCAAGGAGAAGTTGCGTTTGTGGCCGTTTCCGCACTGATGTTGCATCACCGATTGATCCGCGGGCACGCCTCGCTTGACGCGTCGTTTGCGTGAATCCGGTCGTTGGCACTGCAATGCATCTCGCCAATGTCCTGCGAGGCTGACCCGCCAACCAAGCTGTTGTCACAGGAGGAACACCATGAAGCTGAAGCACCTGAAGTCGGCCCTGCTGGGTGTCGCGTTGCTGGGAGTTGCAGCGACCGGCCACGCGCAGAGCGAGCAGTTCATCCCGATGGCCGGCTACTGGGTCGGGCCCTACGCCGCAGGCGGATCCGGTATCTACGGCGGCTTCATCGACTACCTCAACATGATCAACAACCGCGACGGCGGCGTGAACGGGGTCAAGCTCACCTACGAGAAGTGCGAGACCGAGTACAACAATGCGCGCGGCGTCGAGTGCTACGAGCGGCTCAAGAACAAAGGTCCGACGGGCGCGTCGGTATTCCACACGCTCTCGACCGGCATCACCTATTCGATCATCGACAAGGCGACCGCCGACAAGATCCCGGTCATCTCGATCGGCTACGGACGCACCGACGCGTCCGACGGCCGCGTGTTCCCGTACGTCTTCCCGCTGGTGACCAACTACTGGTCGCAGAACACCGCCAAGATCAAGTTCATCGGATCGAAGGAAGGCGGGATGGACAAGCTCAAGGGCAAGAAGATCGTGAACATCTATCACGACTCTGCATACGGCAAGGAAACGATCCCGGTGCTCGACGCGCAGGCGAAGACGTACGGGTTCACCGTCACGCACATCCCGGTGCCGCATCCGGGCAACGAGCAGGGCGCGCAGTGGCTGCAGGTCCGCCAGATCAAGCCCGACTGGGTGATCCTGCGCGGCTGGGGCGTGATGAGCGCAACGGCGCTGAAGGCTGCGGCGAAGGTCGGCTTCCCGCGGGATCGAATGATCGGCGTCTGGTGGTCGGGTGCCGAAGAGGACACGATTCCCGCTGGCGACGCGGCGAAGGGCTTCATCGCGGCGGGATTCAACGTCGCGGGCGCCAACTTCCCCGTGGTCCAGGAGATCAAGAAGGCCGTGTACGGCAAGGGCAAGGGGGAGATGGAGGACCAGTCGCGCATCGGGTCGGTCTACTACAACCGAGGCGTGGTCCACGGACTCATCACCGTCGAAGCCATTCGGACCGCGCAGGCCAAGTACGGCAAGAAGCCGCTGACGGGCGAGCAGATTCGTTGGGGCATCGAGAACCTCAACATCACCGAAGCGCGGCTCAAGGAACTGGGGGCGGCGGGCTTCATGCAGCCGCTGAAGGTCAGCTGCGCCGATCACGAAGGCGGCGGCGCGGTCAAGTTCCAGCAGTGGGACGGCAAGCAGTGGAAGGTGATCACCGACTGGGTCCAGCCCGACAAGCAGCTGGTGCGCGGGATGATCGAGCAGTCGGCGGCCGGCTACGCGAAGGAAAAGAACATCACGCCGCGCGATTGCAGCAAGGAGAGCTAACTTCGCGCGCGGGACGCGGCGGCGTTGCCGCTGCGTCCCGATGACCCGCAGCGGGGCGCGGGATCGAGCGTCATCCGCGCTACCGACCGGGTCCGTCAGCCAGACCAACATCAACGGGTTACCTCATGCCTGCCGCCGCCCCTGCCGCACAACCCGAAAACGCCGGATACCTGTCGATCAACAACATCGAGGTCATCTATGACCACGTGATCCTGGTACTGAAGGGGGTGTCCCTTCACGTGCCGGAGGGAAAGATCGTCGCGCTGCTGGGCGCGAACGGGGCAGGCAAGACGACGACGCTGAAGGCAATCTCGAATCTCCTGCGCGCCGAGCGCGGCGACGTCACCAAGGGGACGATCGAGTTCATGGGCCAGCGGGTGGATCAGCGCACGCCCAACGAGCTGGTGCGGATGGGCGTGTGCCAGGTCATGGAGGGCCGGCACTGCTTCCAGCACCTGACGGTCGAGGAGAACCTGCTGACCGGCGCCTTCACGCGCAAGGTCAGCCGCGCCGACATGAAGCGCGACCTCGAACTCGTCTACACCTACTTCCCGCGCCTCAAGGAGCGGCGCGCAAGCCAATCGGGATACACGTCGGGCGGCGAGCAGCAGATGACGGCGATCGGCCGCGCGTTGATGGCGCGCCCGAAGATGATCCTGCTCGACGAGCCGTCGATGGGCCTCGCGCCCCAACTGGTCGAGGAGATCTTCGAGATCGTCCGCGACTTGAACACCAAGGAGCGAGTGTCGTTCCTGCTCGCCGAGCAGAACACGATGGTGGCGCTGCGCTTTGCCCACTACGGCTACATCCTGGAGAACGGCCGCGTGGTGATGGATGGCGCGGCGGCGGACCTGGCGCAGAACGAGGACGTCAAGGAGTTCTACCTCGGGCTGTCGACGGCGGGGCGCAAGAGCTTTCGCGACGTCAAGCACTATCGCCGCCGCAAGCGCTGGCTGGCGTGATCGGCGCTTGCAGGACACGATGATGACCGACCACTATGACGCCCTAGAGACCCGCGATCCGGAGCTGCGCGAGAGCGAATTGCTGGCCCGGCTGCCGCGCCAGATTGCGCACGCCAAGTCCGGCGCGCCCGCATACGCTAAGATGCTGCAGCGCGTCGATGCCGCCGCGGTGACGACCCGCGCGGCGCTGGCTCTGTTGCCCGTCACCCGCAAGTCGGAGCTGCTAGAGCAGCAAAAAGCGGCGCGGCCGTTCGGCGGCTTCGCGGCCACGCGCTGGGGCGAGTCCTTGCGGGTGTTCGCCTCCCCAGGCCCGATCTACGAGCCCGAGGGTCGGGGGCCGGACTACTGGCGCCTCGCGCGGGCGCTCCATGCGAGCGGGTTCCGGCGTGGCGACCTGGTCCACAACGCGTTCTCCTATCACTTCACGCCGGCGGGTTCAATGCTGGAGAGCGGCGCGCACGCACTTGGCTGCACGGTTTTCCCGGGCGGTGTCGGGCAGACCGAGCAACAGGTGCAGGCCATAGCCGAACTCGGACCCGCGGGCTACACCGGCACGCCGTCGTTTCTGAAGCTCATTCTCGACAAGGCAGACGAGCTTGGCGTCGCGGTGCCCACATTGCGCAAGGCCCTCGTTTCCGGTGAGGCGTTTCCGCCGCGCTTGCGCGATGCGCTCGGCGCACGCGGCATCGACGGTTACCAGGCCTATGCCACCGCCGATGTGGGCCTCATCGCGTACGAGACTCCGGCGCGCGAGGGGCTGGTGATCGACGAGGGCGTGTTGGTCGAGATCGTCCGCCCGGGAACGGGTGATCCGGTGGCTCCCGGTGAAGTCGGCGAAGTCGTCGTCACCAGCCTCTTCAACGTCGACTATCCGCTGATCCGGTTCAGCACCGGCGACCTGTCGTCGATCATTCCCGGAGCGAGCCCGTGCGGGCGGACCAACCTGCGGATCAAGGGCTGGTTGGGCCGTGCCGACCAGACCACCAAGATCAAGGGAATGTTCGTGCATCCGGCGCAGGTCGCGGCGATCGTCAAGCGCCATCCTGGTATCGGGAACGCCCGGCTGGTCGTCGACAATGCGACCGGCGCGGACCGGATGACGCTGCACGTTGAGGTGCGGGATGATGACGCCGCGCTGGCCGATGCGCTGCTGACGTCGATTCGCGAGGTGACCAAACTGCGCGGGGAAATCGCTTTCTGCGCAACGGGCGAGCTGGCCAACGACGGCAAGGTCATCGACGACGTCCGCAAGTACGACTGAACCGGGTTTCTCAGCGCGGCGGCTCCCACGCCGCCGGGCGCTCGGCGGCGAGCTGCCGACGCAGCGTCGAGGCCGCGCTTTTCGCCCCCACATCCTCGAGCAGGGCGACGTACAGCGCGCGTTCCGAGAACGACGCATCGGCTCCGGGTCGGGCGACCTCGATCCGTCGCCGCATCGCCGCGTCGGCGGTCCGGAACTCCGCCACCCGATAGAAAGTCTGCTGCGTCTGCGCATCGCGACCGCGTATCGCCCAGTAGTGGACCTGGCCTGCGCGCAACGGCACGGCCGCCGGCAGGCGCAGCTCGACCTCGGTGGTCTCGGCTGCGAGCAGTTTGTCGCCGCGCTGGTTCACGAGCTCGAACTTGTACCGCGTGCTCTCGCCGTAGCTTTCCCACCGGAACACCACGTCGTCGGAGATGACGAGCTCCCGCACCGGCTGCAGCAGCGCGGGTCGTTCCGAATTGCGCATCACCATCCCGCCCTGGGTCACGCGATCGGTACGCAATCGCAGCTGCCGCAGCGGCGCGGCCACCTGCCGGCGCTGCGGCGGCGCGGCATCTCCTTGCGGCTCGGGGGTCCGTGCCGACAACCGATAGCGACCCGGCCCCTTCAGCACGTACTCGACGCCGTCGGAGAGAAAGAACACGATGGCTTCTGCGCCTTCGGCAAGCGTGATCTCGCTGTCGAGGTTGATCTCGCCCAGGAGCTTCAGCGGCTCGCCGGACGCAGTTCCGTCGCCGGTGACGTCGGTGACGAGCGCGACGGGAGCGGCCACCGCCGGAACGATGGTCGTCAGCATGAGCATGAGTAGAACGGCCATCCAGCAGCCGCGCAGCGTCGGCAGTGTCATGACCTTCACCTTGGATATCGGAGGCAGATACGATTTTCGTCGCAGCTTACGGCGTACAACCCAGCGCCCGTGTAAATCGTAGCTGACCGCAACGCCTCGCGCTGTCGAATAATCACGTGGCGCGCGTCCCCTGCGAGGCGAACGCCACGGTGGGAGCGCAGCCGCGCATCGGCACCACACCCAATGGCGTCCATTCCGCATCGTGCGCGACCCCGGCCCGGGCGAGCACGCCGGCGGTCGCCACCAACGGGCAGGCGTGCGCTTTCGCGACGTCCTGCAGGCGCGCGGCGATGTTGGCGGCTTCGCCGATCGCCGAATAGGTGAACCGATCGTGGGCGCCGACGTTGCCGACCACTGCATCGCCGAACGCGAGCGTCACGCCGATCGCCAGGGGCGCGACCCCTTCGGCAGCGAGTTCGCGGTTGAGCGCGGCGAGTCGTTCGAGCATCTCGTGCGCGGCAAGGATGGCGGCCGAAGCAGGGTTGGCCAGTGCGTTGGGCGCACCGAAGATCGCCATCAGTCCGTCGCCGCGAAAGTTGTCGATCGTTCCGCCGTGCGCGTGCAGGGCCGGCGTGACGGCATCGTAGTAACGATTGAGCAGCGCGAGCACGTTCTCCGGCGACGTTTCCCCCGACAGCCGCGTGAAGTTGCGGATGTCGGCGAAGAGAAAGCACAGCTCGCGCCGGCCGCGTCGCGCGTCTTCCTCGAGCCGGCCATCGAGGATCGCGGCGAGCACGCCCGGGCTCACGTAGCCGGCGAACAGGCTCTTCAGTCGTGCGCGATCGCGACGAACGCGCCACGCCTCCAGTGCCGTGCGGGCGCCGATCGCGACCAGCGCGAGCCGTCCCGCACCGCCCAGCGGCAAGTCGACGCCCTGCCGCAGCAGTGCAAGCGAAATCGACGCGGTGACAATGCCGCACGCGACGAATGCGACAGCGCGCCAGCGCCACGCGGGAATGAACCACAGGCTCGCGGCCAGCGCGAGCAGCGCGAGTTGCGCCCACCACGGCGCCGGCACGACGATCGCATCCGCCAACTGGGTGCGCAGCATCTGCGCATGAATGACGACACCGGGCGCGTCGCGGGTTTGCTCCCAGCGCGCGAGGGGCACCGGTTGCAGCTTTCTGTCCTCATGCGGCAGCACGGAGCCGATCAGCACGATCCGGCCGCCGAACCGTGCGGCCAGATGTTCGCGGTCGCCGCTCGCCGCCCAGGCCAGGACATCCGACAGCGGCACGTAGTCGAAGCCGCTGCCGAGTGCGTACTGGATCAGTCCGTTCCTCGGCGCCACGCCCGTCACGGCGGCCAGTCGCCCGACCAGCGTGGACACGGACTCGCCCTTCGCGCCGAGGCGGTCGTCGAAGCGACGCACCCGGCCATCGGCATCCGCGACGAACAACGCGAGATCGTCACCGCCGCTACCGGCGGCGGCAAGCAGAGGCGGGTGGATCGGGCGCAGGGATCCGTCGTCGAACGAGGTCACGCCCACCACGATCGGAACTTCCCGCCGCAAGGTGAGCAAGCCTGTGACGAGCGCCTGATCGGACCCCGGCGCGAAGGCATCGAACGAACGGTCGGGCAGGATGACGTCGAGCCCGACAGCACGCGGCCGCGCGGCCGCCAGCGCGGCAAATGCGCGCCCGAGCGGTCGGTGCAGCACGGCAAGGGGCTCGGGGATCGACGCCAGCGTCGCATCGTCGATGCCGATGATGACGATGCCGTCACTGACCGGAATCGGCGCCCAGCGTGCAAGCAGGCCGAACTTGACGTCGAGCTGCGCGAGATCGACGGCGCGAAACGGCGGGGCCATCAGCAGGCCCCCGCCCAGCATCAGCAGCGCGACAAATGCGATCACCGATCCGGAACGCGTCGCGAGCCAGGCGGCAACGCGATTCGAACGCGGATGAGGGGGCGCAGGCGAGGTCACGGTCGGCAAGCATAGCGCAGCTGGTTCGCTGTGCGGACAGCCGTCAGGCGCGAAGCCCGCGTCGCCGGGTGGTGCGTGCTAGCATTAACCATTCCGTCACGCATAGTTGCATCGCCCTTGGCTGCGCTTTCGCCACCCGCCGACCCGCTGGCCCCGCTGGCCGAGTCCATTCTGCGGTCCATCGCCGCCACGGGAGTCGTGCGCAGTTACCCCCGGAGCGCCGTTCTCATCAACGAGGGCGAGCACGGCGACTCGTTGTTCATCGTGCTGGCCGGCAAGGTCAAGGTGTACGCGAGCAACGCGGCGGGGAAGGAAGTGGTGATCGACTTTCACGGCCCCGGCGAATACGTCGGCGAGATGTCGCTCGACGGTTCGCCGCGTTCGGCATCGGTAATCACCATGGAGCCGACGACCTGTGCGGTGGTAGGCCGCGCGCAATTCCGCGAATTCATCCTCGCGCACCCGGACTTTGCGCTGCACCTCGTCGAGAAGCTGATTCATCGTGCCCGGCTCGCGACCGAGAACATGAAGAGCCTTGCGCTGTCCGACGTCTACGGACGGCTCGTTCGGCTGCTCACCTCGCTCGCGGTCGAGGTCGAGGGCCGGCAGACGGTGCCGGAAAAGCTGACCCAGCAGGACATCGCGGAGCGCGTCGGTTCGTCGCGCGACATGATCAGCCGTCTGATGAAGGACCTCGTCGCCGGCGGCTATCTCGCCGTCGAGGACCGCACGATCACGCTCCTGCGCAAGCTCCCGCCTGCCTGGTAGTCGACGCCGCGCTGCGCTTCAGTTCCAGCGCACGATGCCCGACCATGCGGTGAAGAGGATCACCAGGCCGAAGGCGATCCGATACCAGGCGAAGGGCAGGAAGTCGTGGTGGCTCACGTAGCGGATCAGCCAGCGCACGCAGACGAACGCCGAGACGAACGCCGCGACAAATCCGACGCTGAATGCGGGCAGATCCTGTGCGCGCAGCAAATGGCCGTCTTTCCACAGCGTGTAGGCGGTGGCGGCGAACAGCGTGGGGACGGCAAGGAAGAACGAGAACTCGGTCGCAGCGGTGCGCGACAGCCCGAACAGCATGCCGCCGATGATCGTGGCGCCGGAGCGCGACGTCCCGGGCAGCAGCGCGAAGCATTGCGCGACGCCCACCTTCAGCGCGTCCTGCCACGTCATGTCGTCGACGCTGGCGACGCGCACCGCGCCGGGAGTGACCTGTTGCCTCCGCTCCGCCCAGATGATCACCAGCGCGCCCGCGACAAAGGCGATGGCGACCGGGACGGGCGCAAACAGGTGCGCCTTGATCGCCTTGCCGAAAAGGAATCCCAACGCGGCAGCGGGGACGAAGGCGACGACGAGGTTCAGCGCGAAGCGCTGGGCGCGTCGCTCCGAAAGGAGGCCGGCGAGCACGGACCCGAAGCGCGCCCGGTACTCCCACACGACCGCCAGAATGGCGCCGGCCTGGATCACGATCTCGAACATCTTCGCCTGGTCGCCGGTGTAGCGCAGCAGCGATCCGGCAACGATCAGATGGCCGGTGCTGGAGACGGGCAGGAATTCGGTCAGGCCCTCGACGACGCCGAGGACGAGTGCGGTGAGAAAGCTGAGTTGATCCAACGATGGGACCTTCCGTTCAGCCCGGTTTCGACTTGGTGAGCATCGCCATCGCCTGCGCCACCAGGTCGTTGCTGTCGGCGGGCACCTGCCCCTGCGGCGTCAATTGATCGATGATCTGCGGCAGCATTGCCGCGAGCCCGCCGGCGGCCTCGCCCTTGCCGATGCCGAGTTGTTGCGCGATTTGTCCGAGCTGTCCCGGCCCCAGCGCCTGCTGCAGGTCATCGGCCGAGATGGGCTGATTCTCGCCGGTCGAGACCCAGGACTGCGCCTGCTCTGTGTAGCCCGCCTGCGTGAACTTTCCGAGGATGCCCTCGATGCCCCCGTTCTGCTGCAGCATCTGCAGCGCCATCTGCATCAGCGGGCTCTGCTGCTGTTGCTGCCCGTCGCTGCCGCCGCCCATCATTCCGCCCAGGACGTTGCCCAGCAAGCTGTCAAGCAGACCCATGATTCACTCCTCGATGTTGGGCGCGTCGCGCCGATGGTGAGTCCAGGCTCGACGCCCGGGGCAGGGGATCTCGCCTCAAGCGTTGCGAGTACGTACCTGCAGATGCGCTTCGGCGGCGGGATATCCGGCGGCGCCAAAAGTTGCGCGTATCGTCCTGTTGGTGTCGAAGTAGACCTGCCAGTAGTGCGCAGTGTTGCAGAACGGACGCACCGCGAGGACCGGCCCACGCTCGTTGAAGGTCAGGATCTCGACGTCGGGCTTGGGCTCGGCCACGACGTTTGGAATCTTCGGCAACGACTCCTTCAGCCGGCGGATCGCGTCGTCGGGGTCGACGCTGTGATCGAGTTGCGCGGTGAGTTCGACGCGACGAAACGGGTTGTGAGAGAAGTTCTTGATCGTGCCGCCCATGATCTTGGCGTTGCCGACCATCGTCTGCACGTTGTCCGGCGTGTCGATCGTGGTGGTGAAAAGGCCGAGGACGCGCACCGTGCCTTCGACTTCGCCGGCGACGACGTAGTCGCCCACCTTGAACGGGCGCAGCACGAGAATGAACGCGCCGGCGGCGAAGTTCGACAGCAATCCGCCCCATGCAGCGCCGATCGCCACGCCGAGGCCGGCCACCAGGGCGGCGAAGGATGTCGTCTCGACCCCGAAGTAGCCGAGGATCGCGACGACCAGGATGATGTTGAGCGCGACGGTGAGTATCGAGCCGATGTAGCGGATGACAGTTGGCTCGACCTTCTGCCGCTCGAGCGCGCGCATGATGAGGTTGGACGCGAAACCGATCAGCCAGCGGCCGATGATGTAGACGGCAATGGCGCCGAGCACCTTGAGCCCGAAGGCGACGAGCAGCGGCTGGGCGGTTTCGAGCCAGCTTTGGAACTTGTCCATGTTCAGATCCTGTCGATGTAATGGCAAAGACCGCGGGCGAAGGGGGTTGCCCGCCGCGCGCGAGCGCGCATTGTGAAAGCAAACCGGATTTCAGGCAATTGCGATCGAGCACCCTGTCGGACGCCCGATCCGATAACGCTGCGTGCGCTGGCGGCAGCGGCGAGGCGCTACGACGGCGAGTCGGGGGTCGTCCCGAGTTCCGTGCAAAGCCTGTTCACAGTCGCCTGCAATGCGGCGACCTGCTGCTGCAGCGTCGAGACATTGGCCCTGAGCGCGGCGAGCTCCGTCACCGCCACATGTTCGTCGGGCGCCACGACCGCCATCGCAGCGTCTGCCGCCGCAGGCACACCGGACAACAGGTGCGTCCAGCGCGTCTCGCGCGTGCCGGCCTGGCGCGGCAATTCGGCGACCAGGGCGCCGGCCGGCCGGGCCGCAAGCTCGTCGAGAAACCCTTCGACGGCGGAGATGTCGGAAAAGTGATGCAATCGCTCTGAATTGATGCGCAACTCCGCAACGGTCTGCGGTCCGCGCAGCATCAGGACGGCGAGCAGCGCCACGGCCTGAGAGGGCACGCCCAGCACGCGGTCCACATTGTGGGCGTAACGCATCACCCGGCCGCCGCTGGATTCGACGACCAGCGACAGCGTTTTCAGGTGATCGATCGTGGCCTGGATCTCGGCGTCCGTGGCAGTGAGGATCGGATCGCGGCTCGTCTTCTGGTTGCAGCCGGCGGCGAGCGCGTTTAGCGTCAGCGGATAGGTGTCGGGCACCGTATGCCGCTTCTCGACCAGAACGCCGAGGATGCGCGTTTCGAGCAGTGAAAGCGTAGGCAGGGCGATCGAGGGCATGGGCAGGCAGTATTCGGTGCGCAGTCGTTGATTGTAATCCGCGGGCGGGCAAGGAAAGCGCCCCGGGGCTTGGGCTCCGTCCGCGGGCGCGGTATCGTGTCGACCTGATCCCGGCAAGGAAACACATGACTACCCCCTCGGAAGTGACCAACATGGCGCTGTTCTGCGATTTCGAGAACATCGCGCTGGGCGTTCGTGACGCCAATTACGAGAAGTTCGACATCGGCAAGGTGCTGGAGCGACTGCTGCTCAAGGGCAGCATCGTCGTCAAGAAAGCGTACTGCGACTGGGATCGCTACAAGGCCTTCAAGGCGCCGATGCACGAGGCGTCGTTCGAGCTGATCGAGATCCCCCACCTGCGCCAGTCGGGGAAGAACTCGGCCGACATCCGCATGGTCGTCGACGCGCTCGATCTCTGCTACACCAAGGCGCACGTCGAGACCTTCGTCATCATCAGCGGCGATTCCGATTTCTCGCCTCTCGTCTCCAAGCTGCGCGAGAACAACAAGGTGGTGATCGGCGTCGGCGTCAAGAATTCGACGTCGGACCTGCTCATCGCCAACTGCGACGAGTTCATCTTCTACGACGACCTCGTGCGCGAAAAGAAGAAGCCGGCGCCGCGCAAGGCGGTCGCAAAGCCCGCCGGCGGCAACGGATCCAAAGCCTCGCCCAAGACGGGGCCCGAGCCGAAAGCGGCCGCGCCCAAGGGCGACGAGGAACGGCAGCAGGAAGCGCTCGATCTCATCGTCGAAACCGTCGAGGCGCTGTTCGCCGAACGCGGCGACGAGGAAAAGATCTGGGGCTCGATGATCAAGCAGGCGCTCAAGCGCCGCAAGCCCGGTTTCAACGAGTCGTTCTACGGCTTCCGCTCGTTCAACGGCATGCTGGAGGCGGCGGAGCGTCGCGGCAGCCTCGCGCTGGAGCGCGACGAGAAATCCGGTGGGTACGTGGTGCGGCTGGCGGGGGGCGAAGAGTAGCCGTTGCTGCATTGAACGTCGCCCCGGCGCCCCCATTAAAAGGACATGACTGCGGCGTACCCGGGGGGCGGGGCGCCGTGGCGCCCATCCTCCGCCTCCCGCCTACTGGCGAGGCAAGCAATGCGCGACATTCGACCGGCAGCGGTCGCTGGGCTGTTCTACCCCGGGTCGCCGGCAGCGTTGGCCGACGAGGTGGCGACGTATCTCGATGCGGCGACGGGAGCGGGGGCGATCGTTCCCAAGGCGCTTGTCGTCCCGCACGCGGGCTATGCGTACTCCGGCGGCGTCGCCGCCAGGGCGTACGCCCGGCTTGCCGCCGGCCGCGATGCCATACACCGCGTGGTGCTGCTCGGCCCGACGCACCGCGTCGCGGTACGCGGCCTCGCGCTGCCCGCGGCGGGGGCGTTTGCGACGCCGCTCGGCGTGGTCGAAATCGACGCCGATGCGGTGGCGCTGCTGCGCGGCCTGCCGCAGGTGACCGTAAGCGCCGCCGCGCACGCGCAGGAGCACTCGCTCGAAGTCCAGTTGCCGTTCCTGCAGCGGATGCTGGCGCAATTCACGTTGGTTCCCCTGGCCGTCGGAATGGCTTCCGAAGAAGATGTCGCCGCGGCGCTGGACCGGGTCTGGGGCGGTCCGGAGACGCTGATCGTCATCAGCACCGACCTGTCGCACTACCACGGCTATGCGGAGGCGCAGCGCGTCGATCGCAGCACCGCGCAACGCATTCTGGCGTTGACCCCGACGCTCGACCATGAGGAGGCCTGTGGCGCGACTCCGCTGAACGGGTTTCTCGTCTGCGCCCGCCGCCGCGGCCTCGTTCCCGAACTCCTCGACCTGCGCAATTCCGGCGACACGGCCGGCGATCGCTCGCGCGTCGTCGGTTACGCGGCATTCGCATTCGAGGAATCCGGCGCGGGAGCCGCGGCGACGGCATCGCGGCGGGCCTCGCCATGAGCGACCGCGAACTTGGCCACGTGCTCCTGCGCCACGCCCGCGCGGCGATTTCCGCCCGGCTGGGGAGTTCTGCAGCCATAGCACCCGGACACGACGCGCTGGCCCGCCATGGCGCAACCTTTGTCACGCTGATGCAGAACGGCGAATTGCGCGGCTGCATCGGGACGCTCGAGGCGTTTCGCGAGCTCGCGATCGACGTGCGCGAAAACGCCGTGGCGGCGGCATTTCGCGATCCGCGGTTCCTGCCCTTGCAGCGGGCCGAACTCGAAATTACGAGCGTCGAGGTTTCGCTGCTGGGGCCGTCGGAGCCGGTGTCGGTGGTCGATGAGGAAGATCTCCTTGCCCGGCTGCGTCCCGGAATCGACGGCGTGATCCTCGAGCATGACGGCCGGCGCGCGACCTTCCTGCCGCAGGTGTGGGAGTCGCTGGCCGATCCACGCGAGTTCGTGGCGGCGCTGAAGCGCAAAGCCGGTCTGCCGGTCGACTTCTGGAGTTCGCGGCTGAACGTTCGCCGCTACGAAGTGCTCAAATGGAAGGAGAGCGAATTCTCGACGAGCGAGGAGGTGCGATGAGCGGCTTTCCCGGACGCTGGTGGCACACGCTGGACGATGGACGCATACAGTGCGACCTGTGTCCACGCGACTGCCGGCTGCACGACGGCCAGCGCGGCGCGTGCTTCGTTCGCCAGCGCAGCGGCGACGGCGTCGTTCTGACGACCTACGGCCGCTCGTCCGGATTCTGCATCGATCCGATCGAGAAGAAACCGCTCCATCACTTCTACCCGGGCTCGTCGGTGTTCTCGTTCGGCACCGCGGGATGCAACCTTGCGTGCAAGTTCTGCCAGAACTGGGACATCTCGAAGTCGCGCGAAATGGATACGCTGATGGATGCCGCGTCGCCCGAGGCGATCGCCAGCGCGGCAGCGGCGCATGGCTGCCGAAGCGTGGCCTTCACCTACAACGATCCGGTGATCTTCGCCGAGTACGCGCTCGACACCGCCGACGCCTGCCATGCGAAAGGCGTGGCGACCGTCGCCGTCACCGCGGGCTACATCGGCGCCGGCGCGCGTCGGGAGTTCTTTTCCGGGATGGATGCCGCCAACGTCGACCTGAAAGGCTTCACGGACGAGTTTTACGTCAAGCTCTGCGGTGCGCGCCTCGCGCCGGTGCTGGACACGCTGGTGGCGATTCGGCACGACTCCGATTGCTGGCTGGAGATCACGACGCTGCTGATTCCGGGCAAGAACGACTCGGACGCCGAGCTGACGGCGATGTGCAGGTGGGTCGCGCGCGAACTCGGCAGCGACGTGCCGCTGCACTTCACGGCGTTCCATCCGGACTACAAAGTGACCGACATCGCCGCCACACCCAGGGCGACGCTGCGGCGCGCCCGCGCCATCGCGCACGGCGAGGGGCTTCATTTTGTCTACACCGGCAACGTCCGCGACCCCGAGGGCGGAACCACCTATTGCCCCGGTTGCAGTGCTGCGCTGATCGAGCGCGACGGGTACGACATTCGCGCTTGCGAAGTCACGCCGGAGGGCGGATGCCCGCACTGCGGCACGACGGTGGCCGGGCGGTTCGGCGTCTTCGATGGCGGATTCGGATCGCACCGGGTTCCGGTGCGGATGGCCCCCGGTCCGATGTCGCTGCGCGGCCGGTAGCGCCGGGTTGCGGCTGGATGCGCGCCCTTCAGGCGGGCAGCGCCTCCGCGTGGTCGAGTTCACCGATGGCTGCGGCCAGCCTCGCCGCCAGCGCGGGGACGCCAAAGGCGACCTCCGCCGACAACGTCTCGCCGGGGCCGGAATCCCCCATGCCGATGCCGAGGAAACGCCCTGCGGGCGGTGCGGCGCGCAGCAGTTCGACCAGTGCCAGCGTCTGCTCGAGCACCAGTTGCCGCGCCGGTCGCGCGGAACCGTTCGCGGAGCGCTTGGCGCGCGCCCGGGACATCGAAACGATGTCGGACAACGGCAATTCGACGATCGATCCGGGCTCGATGCCGGTCACGGCGTCGACGATGATGCAGGGCGAGCGCGCCGCCTCCCGCATCTTGGCCGCGTCGAGCTGGCCGGGATGGATCAGCTGCGCACGCGCGCGAACCTTGGGAGGCAGCAGCCGAATCGCGCGAAACGGGGCGCCGTCGTCGCTGTGATTCAGTTCGCCGCAAAGAAAGACCGGAATGCGCGATGCCATGGCCAGACAATGGACCCGAAAAAGGAAATCACATCGTCGCGCCAATGCTGCACTGCGTCAATCCACATCCGCCTGAATCGTGCTGCATTGCAACAAAAGCGTGCGCCAGGCGCACAGTCTTCCGCGCAAGCGGCCTTTCCGGTCATTCCTTCAGATAGACCTCGGCACCCTTTTGCAGGAATTCGACGGCCTTGGTTTCCATACCGCGCTGCAGCGCGTCGGCTTCGGCAAGTCCTTGTTTTTCCGCGTAGTCGCGAACGTCCTGGGTGATCTTCATCGAGCAGAAGTGCGGGCCGCACATCGAGCAGAAGTGCGCGAGCTTGGCGCCGTGCTGCGGCAGCGTCTCGTCGTGGAACTCGCGCGCCTTGTCCGGATCGAGTCCGAGGTTGAACTGGTCGTCCCAGCGGAACTCGAACCGGGCCTTGGACAGCGCATTGTCGCGGATCTGCGCGCCGGGGTGTCCCTTGGCGAGGTCGGCGGCGTGGGCGGCGAGCTTGTACGCCATGATGCCGTCTTTCACGTCCTGCTTGTTTGGCAGGCCGAGGTGTTCCTTCGGTGTGACGTAGCAGAGCATCGCCGTGCCGTACCAGCCGATCATCGCCGCGCCGATGGCGCTGGTGATGTGGTCGTAGCCGGGCGCGATGTCGGTCGTCAGCGGGCCCAGCGTGTAGAACGGTGCCTCGCCGCACAATCGCAGCTGCTCGTCCATGTTGTGCTTGATCATGTGCATCGGCACGTGGCCGGGGCCTTCGATCATCACCTGGACGTCGTGCTTCCAGGCGACCTGCGTCAGTTCGCCAAGCGTGGCGAGTTCCGCCATCTGCGCGTCGTCGTTGGCGTCATAGCCGGAGCCGGGACGCAGACCGTCGCCGAGCGAGAACGCGACGTCGTACGCCTTCATGATCGCGCAGATGTCCTCGAAGTGCGTGTAGAGGAAGCTCTCCTTGTGATGCGCGAGACACCACTTGGCCATGATCGAGCCGCCGCGGGAGACGATGCCGGTCATCCGCTTCGCGGTCATCGGGATGTAGCGCAGCAGCACCCCGGCGTGGATGGTGAAATAGTCGACGCCCTGCTCGGCCTGCTCGATCAGCGTGTCGCGGAACATCTCCCAGGTCAGCTCCTCGGCGCGGCCGTCGACCTTCTCCAGCGCCTGGTAGATGGGCACCGTGCCGATGGGCACGGGGGAATTGCGCAGGATCCACTCGCGCGTCTCGTGGATGTTCTTGCCGGTGGACAGGTCCATCACCGTGTCGCCGCCCCAGCGCGTCGCCCAGGTCATCTTCTCGACCTCCTCGCTGATCGACGAGGACAGCGCGGAGTTGCCGATGTTGGCGTTGATCTTCACCAGGAAATTGCGCCCGATGATCATCGGTTCGCTCTCGGGGTGATTGATGTTGGCCGGGATGATGGCGCGGCCGCGGGCGACTTCGTCGCGGACAAATTGCGGAGTGATGAACTCCGGCGTCGCGGCGCCGAAATTCTGTCCCGGATGCTGTCGCGTGACCATCGCCGGCAGCGTCGCCAGCATGCGCTCGCGCTGCAGGTTCTCGCGGATGGCGACGAACTCCATCTCGGGCGTGACGATGCCCTGTCGCGCGTAGTGCATCTGGGTGACGTTGGCGCCCGACTTTGCGGCGAGCGGCTTGCGCGCCAGGTCGAAGCGCAGCGCGGCAAGCTCCGCATCGTTGAGGCGCTCGCGACCGAAAGCCGACGTCGGCCCGTCAAGCGCGACGGTGTCGTTGCGCTCGGCGATCCAGGGCGCGCGCAGCGGCGGCAATCCCTTGCGGATATCGATCGCTGCGGCAGCGTCGGTGTACGGGCCGGAAGTGTCGTAGACGACCAATGCAGGGTTCTTCTCGGCCCCGAACGAGGCTGCCGTGTCGCCTTGCGCGATCTCGCGCATCGGAACCTGCAGGTCCGGGCGCGAGCCTTCGACGTAGATCTTGCGCGAGTTGGGCAGCGGCGCGACTGCGGCGGCGTCCACTTGCGCGTCGCGGGCGTAGAAACGGTCGTTGGCGTTCATCGAAATCTCCTCCGGCAACATCATCGGTCGCACGCGACGCGCGGGCGACGGCGTGGGCGGAAAGCAGCGGGAGGAAAGCGGAAGGCCGGCAGGTGGATCGCGGGTACGCTTCCCTGCGCCGGCATTATCCGCACAGGTACCAAGGGTGTGCTCTCACCCTCCGCGCACCGGCTCGGAGTTGCCGAGCCGCCACGGGAAGGACCCCCAGCGTCGCGCTGGACGTTACGCCAATTGCGCGCGCCCGGCAAGTGCGGTCAGACTCGAATCACCTCCCCAATTTCCTGACGCCACGCTCCCCTCAATCGCGCCACCAGGCGTGGAAGTGGTGGACCGGCCCGTGACCCTCGCCGACGTCGAGTCGATCCGCCGCCGCGATCGCCGCGGCGACGTAGGCTTTCGCGCGCCGCGCGGCCGTCGGCACGTCCGGTGCCTGCGGCAGCAGCGCGGCAAGGGCAGCGGACAACGTGCAGCCGGTGCCGTGCGTGTTCTTCGTTTCCACGCGTGGCGCCGAGAGTTCGATCATGCGGTCGCCGTCGAACAGCAGATCGGTGGCGTCGCCCCCGGGGAGGTGGCCGCCCTTGAGCAGCACCCAGCGCTCGCCGGCGTGGGCCATCGCTTCGCGCAAGCGCTCGGCGGCGCGTTGCATTTCCTTTACCGAGTCCGGGGCGCGCATCTCCAGCAGCACCCCCGCCTCGGGCAGGTTGGGCGTGATGACGGTCGCCAGCGGCAGCAGTCCTTCACGCAGCGCGCCGACGGCGCTCTTCTGCAGCAGCGCGTCGCCGCTCTTCGCGATCATCACCGGGTCGACGACGATGTGCGCGGGATGCCAATGATGCAGACGCTCGGCGACGACCCGGATCACCGGAGCCTCCCCCACCATGCCGATCTTGGCGGCATCGATGCGGACGTCGGCGAACAGCGTGTCGATCTGCTGGCGG
Organism: uncultured beta proteobacterium; assembly: GCA_963788185.1. Classification (GTDB taxonomy): domain Bacteria; phylum Pseudomonadota; class Gammaproteobacteria; order Burkholderiales; family Casimicrobiaceae; genus CAIWHR01. The sequence continues at coordinate 405,471 of CAWBGE010000021.1, read as the reverse complement.
ACGAAGTCGGCCGGCACCGGAAACACGCCGGTCACTGCCCGGGTGTTCTGCGCGGTGAGGGCCGCGATCACTGCGCAGGCGTAGGCTCCGAGCGCGCTCATCGTCTTGACGTCGGCGAGCACGCCCGCGCCGCCGGAGGGATCGACACCGGCGATGGTCAGCGTGTTGGGATGCGTGTGTATCGGGGACATGGCGGCTACCCGGAGCAAAGGAGGCGCGTATGTTACGCGAGCGCAATCCTGCCGATGGGCTAAGATGCCGGCCTTCTCCAGGATTTGTCACGACGACATTTTCCATGAACGTTCCTGCCCCTACCCTTTACCTCGACCGCGTCGACGGCTGCCTGCATGATGCTGCGGGCCTCGTGTTCGACGGCGCTGCCCATGCGTGGCGCGGCGCCCCGCGCGTTCTCGGGGGCGATCCGATCACCGCTGTGGCCGCGGTGCGCTGGCTGCAGAAAGAGAGCGGTACGCCGTCGCGGTCGACGATAGGCGTGATCGGCGGCCGGCATGCGTCGATAGCGCAGTTGGCGGCGGCGCGCGCGTTGGGCGAGGCTCTGGCCACCATGGGGCTGATCGTGCTCTGCGGCGGGCGGCGCGGCGTCATGCTCGGCGTCTGCGAAGGGGTCGCGAAGGGCGGGGGAATCAGCGTTGGCCTGCTGCCGGGGGACACCGTCGCCGACGGCAATCCGATCGTGACCATCCCCATTCCGACGGGCATCGGCCTTGCGCGCAACGCGCTGATCGCGCGCGCGGCGCTGTGCCTGGTCGCCATCGGCGGCAGTCACGGAACGCTGTCGGAGATGGCATTCGGGATGCAGTTCGGCAAGCGCGTGTTTGCCTTGGAAGGCGCGCCGCATGTCGAAGGCTGCGAAGTCGTCCCCAACGTGGCGGCGGCGGTCGAAGCGGTGGCGCGCATCGTGCTGGCGCTGGACGGCGACGCCGGGCTGCCGTACGCGCGCGAAGAAGCGTAGCCAGGGCGCGGGCAATGCCCGGCTTCTGACGATTTTCGCTACAATTCGGGCTATCGCGGGTGTAGCTCAATGGTAGAGCAGAGGCTTCCCAAGCCTACGACGAGGGTTCGATTCCCTTCACCCGCTCCAATCAAGACTGAAGCTGGGGCAGATGCGATCTTCCCGGCATTCGCGCCCCCGCTGCGAGAACGCCGTCCCGGCGCCGCAAAACAGCTAGAATCAGGCAACCGATAGCCAACCATGTCCGTCAACGACCCTCACTCACCGCCGAAGCGCACCGTGCCCCCGGCGATCGAGTCCCCGGTATCGCAGAGGATTCGCGCCCGTCTCGAAGCCGCCGGCAAGCGCTACCACGCCAACGACAACATCGCCGGGTTCATCGAGGCGGGTGAACTCGCGCAGCTGCAAGCCGAAATCGAGGGCAAGCTCTCCGGCGTGCTCGAAAGCCTGGTGATCGACACCCGTCGCGATCACAACACGCAGGAGACGGCGAAGCGCGTGGCCAAGATGTACGTGCACGAGATCTTTCGCGGCCGGTACACGCCGCCGCCGCCGGTGACCGAGTTTCCGAACGTCGAGCGCCTGAACGAACTCCTGATCGTCGGCCCCATCACGGTTCGCAGTGCCTGCTCGCACCACCTGTGCCCGATCATCGGCAAAGTGTGGATCGGCGTGTTGCCGAACGAGCATTCGAACCTGATCGGCCTGTCCAAGTATGTCCGGCTCGCCGATTGGGTGATGAGCCGGCCCCAGATTCAGGAAGAGGCGGTCACGCAACTGGCCGATCTGCTGTCCGAATCGATGAAGCCCGACGGCCTGGCCATCGTGATGGAAGCCGACCACTTCTGCATGCACTGGCGCGGCGTCAAGGATACCGACGCCAAGATGACCAACAGTGTGATGCGCGGCTCGTTTCTCAAGGACGCGAACCTGCGCCGCGAATTCCTGGCGCTGATCAAGAACCGGAACGCCTGACGCCCTCGGTGTCAGGCCCCTCGGGAGGTAACGATGCTCGTTCGATTGCTCTACGCCAGCCGGGCCGCGCAGGCGGTGACGCAGGCCACCGTCGACTCCATCATGCAGCAGTCGCGCGAGCACAATCCCGCCCACGGCATCACCGGGATTCTCTGTTACGGCGGCGACGTCTACATGCAGGTGCTCGAAGGCGGCCGCGGCGCCGTCAACGGCCTCTACAACCGGATCGTCGCCGATGCCCGCCACCAGCAGGTGATGCTGCTGCATTACGAGGAAGTCGGCGAGCGCCGTTTCGCCGGCTGGACGATGGGCCAGGTGAATCTCGCCAAGGTCAACGCGTCGACGCTGCTCAAGTATCTCGAGAAACCCGAACTCGATCCCTTCGCCGTGTCGGGCAAGGCGTCGATGGCGCTGCTCGAAGAGCTGATCGCCACGGCGGCCATTGTCTGCCGGGCGGGTTAGCAGGCGTGACCCTGTCGAGCTTGCCGTGCAACGCAGCTTGCACCGCCTGCGGCGCAGCTCCACGTCGCGATTGATCGGGGCGCCGCGCGCTGCTCTGTGCGGGGGCGCTGCAGATGCCGGATAGCCGATGGTTCAGCTGACGTCCGATTCCACGGGCAACCCCCCCGTCACCTGGTCGGCGGCGGGCGACACCGTGCGCATGCCGTGGACTGCGGAAGGTGGCATTACCGACACCGTCGTGCGACCGGCGCTGGCCGTTCTGTTCCGGATGGCCGTGGGCCCCGGCGCAGATTTCTACGTCCCGCACTTGCTGCGCCGAGAAAGCCATTCCCGAGCGGCGCCGGGGTGGGTGTGGCCGGCGTTCTTCTGTCCGGCAGGCTGGGCTTTCTACCGTAAGCTGTGGTGGAGCGGTACCGCCTTTGCGCTGATGCCCGTCGTCGGGCTTGCCGCTTTTCTTGCCGCCGGCGAGGTTCTGGGCGACAGCGAGGCCGTCTGGTGGGCCGCACTGCTCTCCGCAGTCGTGATCGTGCCCGGGATCGCCGGCGCGCTGCTGGCCATTCCGCTGCTGCATCGGCAGGTGCGGCGCCGCGTCCGGCAGGCCGAAGCGATGGGCGAACGCGCCGATCGTGTCGCGACGCTGCTTGCCGGGCGACAGCCGACGTCGTTGCTGCACGGCGTGCTGCTGGGATTTGCCGCGCTCGCAATGTGGTTGGCGGTCGCGTTGCCGGTGCTGCAGGAGCAGCGTGACGACCGGGCCGTGCGCGCCCGGGTCGTGACCAGCCTGGCGGTGGTCGCTCCGCTGCGCCAGGCCATCGCCGACAGCCGCGAGCAATCGGTGCCTGTGTCCAGGCTGCTGACGCAAGCCACGCTGGCGCCGGATGCGCTGGGTGCGGCGGGGCTGGAAGTGGTCGTGGTGGATCCCGCGAACGGGCGCCTGCGGCTCACGTTCGCCGCTGCGGTCGCAGCGCTTGCCGGCAAGTCGCTGGTGCTGGCTCCGGTGATCGATCCGGACCAGCGGCTGCGTTGGCTCTGCGTGCCGATCGACATACCGGCACGGCTGCTGCCACCTGAATGCCGGCGCCGCTGACCTTGCGGCGAATGCGTCCGCAGCATCGCCGACCTGCGAAGGCGCGACGATGACGCCGGTGCGCGGCCGCGCCCAGGTGCCGTTGCGCGCGATCCTGCTGATCGTGAGCGCGGCGCTCTGTTTCGCGCTGCTCGACGCGGCGGTCAAGCACCTGACCCAGCGCTACCCGATTCCGTTCCTCGTCTGGGCGCGCTACAGCGTGCAGGCGCTGGCAATGGTGCTGTGGCTCGCGCCGACGATGCGCTGGGGACTGTTGAAGAGCCGGAGGGTGCCGCTGCAGACGGTCCGGGGAGCGCTCCTGGCCATGTCGTCGCTTTCGTTCGTCAGCGGACTCAAGTATCTGCCGCTGGCCGAGGCCAGCGCCCTCAACTACATGGCGCCGGTGCTGGTGACGATCCTGGCGGTGCGGTTCCTGGGCGAGCGGATGACCCGGCTGCGCATCGGCTTCGTGATCGCGGCGATCATCGGCATGTTGCTGATCGTGCGTCCGGGGTTGGGCGTGCTTGGCGCCGCGTCGCTGTTTGCGCTCGGCTCGGCGTGCCTTTACGCCTGCTATCAGGTGCTGACGCGGAAGCTCGCCGGCGACAACGTCATGGTGAGCCTGTTCTACCCGGCGATCGTGGGCACGCTGCTGATGACGCTCGCCTTGCCGTGGTTCGGCCTCCCCGCGACGGTGACGTGGATCGACGGCGGCATGATCGTGGGCGCGGGGCTCCTCGGGACGCTGGGACATTTCATGTTCATCTCCGCGTTCCAGCGTGCGCCGGCGTCGGCGCTGACGCCCTTCACCTACGTCCAGCTGGTCTGGGCAACGCTTGTCGGCTGGATCGTGTTCGGCAACTTTCCCGATGGCTATGCGCTGGTGGGAATGCTGGTGATCACCGGCAGCGGCCTCGTGATCGCATTGCACGAGCGGCGGCAGGCGCAACGCGGGGTCGCGGAACCCACGGCGGTCGATTGACCGCGCGCATCGACGCTTGCGACGCGTAGAATCCGGAACGCGCTTCGTCCATTCCTCCCACTTTCAGGCTCAAACATGAACACGACTTCCAAAACCCGGATTGGCTTCATCGGCCTCGGCCTCATGGGCCATGGCATGGCCAAGAATCTGGTGGCCAAGGGTTTCCCGCTGACGGTGCGTGCGCATCGCAACCGCGCGCCGGTAGAAGATCTCGTCGCGCGCGGCGCCACGGAGGTGTCCTCCAGCGCGGAGGTTGCACGCGCGTCCGATGTGGTGATCCTCTGCGTCACCGGGGCGCCGCAGGTCGAGGAGATCGTGCTCGGCAAGGACGGCCTCGCCAGCGTCGCGCGGCCCGGACTCGTCGTCGTCGACACCTCGACCAGTGAGCCGTCGATGACCGCCAGGCTGCGCGAAGCCCTGGCGACCTCGGGCGTGCGCCTCGTCGATGCGCCGCTCTCGCGCACGCCGGCCGAGGCGGAAGCCGGGCGCCTCAACACCATGGTGGGTGCCGACGACGCGACCTTCGCCGAATTGAAGCCGGTGTTCGAGGCCTTCTGCGAGAACATCGTCCACGCCGGCCCGCCCGGACACGGCCACACGCTGAAACTGATCAACAACTTCATCGCCCAGGCGATCTGCACGGCGACCGCCGAGGCCTGTGCGGCGGCCGCCAAGTCGGGCGTGTCGCTGCGGAAGCTCTACGACGTCGTGTCGGTCGGCGGCGCCAACTCGCCGCTCTTTCGCTCGATGCTGGGACCGATGCTCGACAACGGCGGCGACCTCACCGGCATCAAGTTCGAGCTCGACAACGCGCGCAAGGACATTCGCTATTACACGCACTTTGCCGAGTCGCTGCCGGTATGCGCGATCGTCGGCGAGGCGGTGCACCAGAGTCTGGTCAATGCGAGCCTGCAGGGCTTCGGCGGCAAGTACGTGGCCTCGCTGATCGAGGCGCAGGAGAAGCTCTCCAATGTCGTGATCGTTCCGCGCGCCCGGTGAGCGCGGACGTCGACCCTCCGAAGGAGCGCGCGTGAGCCCGGCGGAACTGCAGGGCTTCGTCGATTTCGCCGAACGCATGGCGCGCGCTGCCGGTGACGCGATCCTGCCCCACTTTCGCGCCCCCATTTCCGTCGAGGACAAGGGCGGCGCGCGCGGTTACGATCCGGTCACCGTGGCCGATCGTGCCGCCGAAGACGTCATCCGCATCGAAATCGCCGCGCGCTATCCCGATCATGGCGTCCGTGGCGAGGAGCATGGCTGGGAAAGGGGCGACTCCGATTACACCTGGGTCGTCGACCCCATCGACGGCACGCGCAGTTTCATCATGGGGCAGTTGCACTGGGCGACGCTGATCGCATTGAACGACGGCGCGCGCCCGATTGTCGGCGTCGTGCATCAGCCTTTCGTCGGCGAGACCTTCGTCGCCGCGCGGGGGCGTGCGGCCGAATGGCATCGCGGCGGCGAGCGACGCGTGCTGCGCACCCGCGCATGCGGAAGCGTCGAAGCGGCGCTGGTTGCAACGACCGATCCGCGGCACTTCACCTCGCAGAGGCAGCAGGCCGCCTACGCGGCGGCGACCGCGGGCGCGAAGCTGGTGCGGTTCGGCGGCGACTGCTATTGCTACACGCAGGTCGCGATGGGACTCACCGACGTCGTCATCGAGACGGGGCTGCAGGCCTATGACATCCAGGCGCTGATCCCGTTGATCGAGGCCGCCGGTGGCGCGATCACCGACTGGGCCGGCGGCCCCTGCCAGGAGGGCGGCGACGTTCTCGCCTGCGGCGATCGCCGGCTGCACGCGACGCTGATCGCGCGTATCGACGCGGCGCTCCGCGGTTGAAGGCGGCGGCCGGGTGCGCCCATGGCGCAGCGTCGACGACCTTGCGGCGCATGACTTCTTTTGGTGCGGCGGGCGCGCCGGCTTCGAAAGGTGATGCGCCAAGCGCCTGTTATGGCTAGAATTCCAAAGTTCTCTCCGCGTTGGAATGTCAGTGCTCACTCCGCTTGGGTTTTCGTTGCTGCGCCAGTTGGCCGACGGTGATTTTCACTCCGGCGAGGATCTTGCCGCCAAGGTGGGGCTGACGCGCGCCCGCGTGTCGCAGGTGCTGAAGGATGCCGAGGGCGCGGGGCTGGCGCTGGAGCGGGTCAAGGGGCGCGGCTATCGTTTGCTGGAAGCGCCCGATTTTCTCGCCGCGGATGCCGTGCGTGCGCGCCTGTCCGAGCTGGGACAGAGCCGTCCCGGCGCGCCGTCGCTCGCTGTCGAAATCGTCGATCAGATCGAGTCGACTTCGAGCGAACTCAGCCGCCGCTCGCAGCGGCGCGACATCCACGGCATGGTCATCGCCGCGGAATGGCAGACCGCCGGCCGTGGCCGCCGAGGCCGGAGCTGGACAGCGGTCGCCGGCGGCAGCCTCACGTTTTCGCTCGGCTGGCAGTTCGAGCAGGGGGCCGGATTTCTTGCCGGGCTGTCGCTGGCCGTGGGCGTCGCGGTGGTGCGCGCGCTGGAGGCCGAAGGCTTTGCCGGCATCGCGCTGAAGTGGCCGAACGACCTCATTCACCGCCATCACAAGCTGGGCGGCATCCTCATCGACATCAACGGCGACGCGCTCGGGCCGTCGACGACGGTCATCGGCGTGGGCCTCAATGTCCGGCTTCCCGCCAACGTGCGCAAGGACATTCCGGCACCGGTGACCGATCTGACGACCGTGGCCGGCAAGAGGGCGCCGCCCGTCAACCGCAACCACCTGTTCGCGCGGCTGCTCGATCAGCTCGCCGCGGTGCTGCAGCAGTATGCGACCGAGGGTTTTGCCCCGTTTGCCGCCGAATGGCAGCATCGCCACGCCTATCAGGGCAAGATGGTGAAGCTGCTGCTGCCGGATGGCGCGACGGTGACCGGCAAGGTGGCCGGCGTCGATGCCAGCGGCGCGCTGGTGCTGGCGGACGGGCCGCGTCGCGCCCGCTTCCTGTCCGGCGAGATTTCCCTGCGCCGCACCTGATTTCATCTCGTAGAGACGGCACAGACTTCACCATGCCGGATCGACAGTGAGCCTCGTTCTCGCCATCGACATCGGCAACAGCCGGATGAAATGGGGGCTGCGCGGTCCGCATGGCTGGCGCGCGCAGGGGGTGACTCCCAATGTGGACATAGGCGCGCTGGCGTTGCGCGAATGGCACAGCCTCCCTCGACCGATGCGGGTCGTCGGCGTCAACGTGGCCGGCGAGGCGGCACGCGTACGGCTCGAAGCACAGCTCGCGCGCTGGCGTCTCGCGCCGGAGTGGATCACGGCGTCGGCAACCGCCTGCGGCGTGACCAACCGCTATGCACGGCCGGCGCAGCTCGGCGCCGACCGCTGGGCTTCGCTGTGTGCGGCACGCCGTCGATCGCTGGCCGACGATCTCTTCCCTCCGGTCTGCGTGGTGGTCAATGCCGGCACCGCGGTCACCGTCGATGCGCTCGATGCCGACGGTGTGTTTCAGGGCGGATACATCCTGCCGGGACTGCGCCTGATGCTGAAGGCGCTCGCCGAGAACACCGCCGGGCTGAAGATCGCGCCGGGCGAGGTCAGGCCCTTTCCCGACAACACGGCGGACGCCATCTACTCCGGCGCCATGAACGCCGTCTGCGGGGCGATCGAACAGATGCGCCGCCAGATCGACTCGCGGCGCCCCGAATGCGTGCGCTGCTATCTGGCCGGCGGCGCGGCGAGCGAGATCGCCGCCCACCTCAACCCGCCGCTGGAGGTCGTGGATAATCTGGTGCTGGAAGGCGTGCTGGCGCTCGCCGGCGCGCTTTGAGCGGAGAGAAAGACCCCTTGCGCACGCTCGTCATCCTGCTGATCCTCGCCAACCTGACGCTGCTGGGCTACACCTGGCTCGACCGCCGCAGCAGCGGCGAAGGCGCGCGCCTCGCCGAGCAGGTGAAGCCCGAGAAGATCAGGCTGCTCACCCCCCAGGAGGTGGCTCAGCTCGGACCCGCCAAGATCGCGGCGCTGCCGGATGTCTGCGTCGAGTGGGGGCCGTTCGTCGACGCCGATCGCGCGCGCGCGCTGGCCGACTTGGAACCTCTGGCGCTGGGGCGGCTGCTCACCCAGCGGCGCGTCGAAAGCGCGACCGGTTGGTGGGTCTTTATGCCGCCGGCCGTGAACAAGGCGGCGGCGGAGACGCGTGCCGCGCGGCTGAAAGCCGCCGGCATCAGGGATGTCTTCATCGTCGACAGCGGTCCGCAGCGGTTCGCTGTTTCGCTGGGCGCATTTCACACCGAGGCCGCTGCCGACGCCCACCGCGCCGACGTCGCCGCCAAGGGCTTCGACAACGTCCAGGCGGCCGCCCGGCAGCAGACGGTCATGGCGACGATGCTGGTGATACGCGATCCGCGCGAGCCGCTGATCAACCGGCTGCGCGAACTCGCGCCGTCCTACCCCGGCACCGAAGCGAAGGTCGGGCCCTGCGAGAAGAACGGGTGATGCCCCGCGGATGCAGCCAGGTGCGTGGGGGCACGGGCGTGACACCGCGAGGCCGCCGCGCGAAAGGTCGGGCGTGACCCTGCTCACTGCAGCGCAATCCGATGCAATCGACGCCGAAGTTGCGCGGATCGAAGCGCGCACCGGCGTCGAAATTGTCGCCGTGGTGACGGCGAAGTCGAGCCACTATCCGCAGATTCCCTGGAAGGCTTTCGCGCTGGGCGTGTCGCTCGCCGCCGCGGTCCTGGTGCTTGCCGACGTCCTGCGGCCGGATTGGCCGTCGTCGCGGGCGGCGCTTCTCCACGTCGTCGCGATGCTCGCTGCGGGCGCGGTACTCGCCCTCTCCACCGTATTCGTGCCGGGCGTCGCGCGACTCTTCCTCCGGGCGATGCGACGCGACTTCGAAGTCCATCGCTGCGCCCGCGAAATGTTCCTGCGCCACGAGGTCTTTGCCACGCACGACCGCACGGGCGTGCTGCTGCTGGTCAGCGTCTTCGAACGCAAGCTCGAAATCGTAGCCGATCGCGGATTCGACGGGCGCGTGACGCCTGCGGAGTGGCGGGCGGCGATCGAGCGGATGGCGCCGCGCGCGGCGGCGCAGGGGCCGGCTGCCGCGTTGCACGAAGGGCTCGACGCGATCGAGGCGCTGCTGGTCGAGAAGGGCTTCCGTCCAGCCGCCGCGGCACCCAACGAATTGCCCGACGCGCCGCGCGAGGAGCGGGAACCGTGAATCGCGCACGCTGGCTGCGCTGGGCCGCGCTCGCACTGGTCGCCTGTGCCGCGCTGGCGCGTGCGGCGGACGTTCCCTACCTGACGGGCCGCGTCGTCGACAATGCGGAACTGCTCCAGCCGGCTTCGCGCGTGTCGCTCGCTGCTGCGCTCGAAGCACACGAGCGCACGGCCGGCAACCAGGTGGTGGTGCTCACGGTGCCGACGCTCGATGGGGAGAGCATCGAGACGTTTGCCACCCGCGTGTTCGACAGCTGGAAGCTGGGACAGAAGGAGAAGAACAACGGCGTCCTGCTGATCGTGGCGCCCAAGGACCGCCGGATGCGCATCGAAGTCGGCTACGGACTCGAAGGCACGCTGACCGATGCCGTCGCGGGCCGCATCATCCGCAACGTGCTGACGCCGCCATTCAAGAACGGTGAATACGATCGCGGGATCCGCGAGGGCGCTGCCGCCATCATCGCCGCGCTGGACGGCGAAGCCGTGCCCGCGGAGCCGGCGCGGGCCCGCAGCGGCAATGCGACGTCGCTCGGGGAATTCGGCATGGACATGGAGCTGCCGCCGTGGCCGATGCGCATCCTGCTCGGCGGGTTCATCTTCGGCATCATCGGCCTGTTCACCGCCATCGGCGTCATGACGCCTGGCGTGGGCTGGTTTCTCTACGTCTTCCTGATTCCATTCTGGTCGATGTTCCCGATCGTCGTCGTGGGCCCGCGGGCGACGATAGTCCTGCTCGCCGTCTACATCGTCGGCTACCCGATCGCCAAGATCGTGCTGGCGCGAAGACCCTGGTACCAGAAAGCCGCCCACGAACTCAAGACGACCGGTCGCGCGAACTTCGGCGGCTTCGTCGTCACCAGCGGTTCCGGCCGCGGATCGGGAAGCTGGTCATCCGGTGGTGGCGGCGGCTTCTCAGGCGGCGGCGGCAGTTCGGGCGGCGGCGGCAGCTCGGGCAGCTGGTAGTTCGCCGCGTGTGATCAGAGTCGTGCGCTGATCGCGAACCGCAGTGCCGAGCGCTTGTCCACGAACGCAGGCGGCTCGATCCGGACATCGCGAAAGCCCGCTGCCGCGACCAGCGCGACGGCCTCGTCCTCGCTGTACCAGGTGAGCGCCAGCGTCTCGTCCTCGCGCGCGAGGATCATCGGCCCGGTGCGCTTCTCGTAGCGGCTCCTGATGTCGATGCGGCGGCTGTCGACGTCGACCGAGGTTTCTGAGCGGTGGGCGATCTTCAGGCCTTCGTATACGGCCACGGTGCGCGCCTCGACGACGGGCGCGCCCGGCGGATGCAGCGCTTCGTCGGGAACGAAAAAGTCGAGCAGCAGGATGCCCGGATCGACCAGGTGTGCGCGGATGCGCTCGAGGGCCGCGTGCGCGAGCGTCGGATCGACGATCAGCTGCAACGAACCGGCGGCGATGAACGCCGCCTGGTAGTGATAGGGCAGGTCGAGCCGCGTCGCATCCTGCAGGAACAGCGAGGTCTCGAAGCCGATGTCTTCGAGACGCGCCTCGCAGCTGGCGAGCATCGCCGCGGAACTGTCGCAGCCATGGAGGTGAACGTCGGCGTCGAGCAGGGGCAGCAGCAGCCGGCCCGAGCCGCACATGACCTCGAGGATCGCGCTGTCGTCGCCGGGCAGCCGCTCGAGATACCAGTCGACCTCCGACTGCGGGGCGAGCGGCTTGTCGGCGTCGTAGAACTGCGTGCAGAGCGGACCGTAGGCGGCCATTCAGGACTGCTCCCAGGGCAACCCTTCCGTTCGCCAGCCCGACAAGGTGTTGCGATGATGATCTTCGTCGAGCGGGCCCTCGAAGCCCTCGAGAACGTTGTAGACGTCCGTGAATCCGGCCTGTTCCAGCGCCTGGCCCGCCGACACCGAGCGCTGTCCGCTGCGGCAGATGATGACGACGGGGCGGTTCATGCTGGCGATCTTGCGCACCTGGCCGACGAAATGGGGATTGACGTCCCAGTCGGGGCCGTCGTTCCAGGCGACGTGGTGCGCGCCGACCGGACGGCCGACGAAGAGGTATTCCATCTCGCTGCGGCAATCGACGAAGACCGCATCCGGGTTCGCGGCGAGGAACTCGAAGGCCTGGCGGGGCATCAGGTGTTTCATACAGCGGAATCTAGCACGGCATCGTCCGGGGTCGATAGCCTCGGCGAGCGCCGGAGGTGGAATGCTAGAATCACCGCCCGCCCGGCCCTCCCGAAAAAACGACCGCGACGCCCCCGATGCAACCCGACCGCACCGCCGAACTGGCGACCCTGCTGGCCCGCCGGATCCTCGTTCTCGACGGAGCGATGGGCACGATGATCCAGCGCTACAAGCTCGGCGAGGACGCGTTTCGCGGCGGCCGCGGCGGGTGCCTGCACGACCATACGCACGATCTCAAGGGCGACAACGATCTGCTGGTGCTGACGCAGCCCGATGTCATCCGCGCGATCCACATGAGCTACCTCGAGGCGGGCGCCGACATCATCGAGACCAACACCTTCGGCGCGACGTCGATTGCGCAGGCCGACTATGCGCTGCAGGACCGTGCGCACGCGATGAACCTCGCGGCGGCGAAAATCGCCCGCGAGTGCGCCGACGCATGGACGTCGAGGACGCCCGACAAGCCGCGCTTCGTCGCCGGTGCGCTCGGACCGACCAACCGCACTGCGTCGATTTCGCCGGACGTCAACGATCCCGGCGCGCGCAACGTCAGCTTCGACGCGCTGGTCGCCACCTATACCGGCGCGATCGAAGGCCTGGCCGAGGGCGGCGCCGACATACTCCTGGTCGAGACCGTCTTCGACACGCTGAATGCCAAGGCCGCGCTGTTCGCGATCGAAAGCTTTTTCGAACGCGTCGGCCGCCGCCTGCCCGTCATCGTCTCCGGCACCATCACCGACGCCTCGGGCCGCACGTTGTCGGGGCAGACGACCGAGGCGTTCTGGAATTCGGTGCGCCACGTGCGCCCGCTCGCCGTGGGGCTCAACTGCGCGCTCGGCGCGGCGTTGATGCGACCCTACATCGAGGAGATGGCGCGCGTTGCCGACACCTTTGTCTCCTGCTATCCGAATGCCGGGCTGCCCAACCCGATGGCAGAAACCGGCTACGACGAAACGCCCGAACAAACGGCACGCCTGATCGACGACTTCGCGCGCAACGGCTTCGTCAACATCGTCGGCGGCTGCTGCGGCACCACGCCGGCGCACATCCGCGCCATCGCCGATGCGGTGGCAAAGGCTGCGCCGCGGGCGCTGCCCGCCGTCGAAGCCGTCGCGGCCTGAGCGCTTCGGGATCGTGGCTGCTTCCCCACACGGCGCGATGCGCCTCGCCGGCCTCGAGCCGCTGGTCGTCGACGACGACTCGCTGTTCGTCAACGTCGGCGAGCGCACCAACGTCACCGGCTCGCGGATCTTCGCCAGGCTGATCCTGGCCGGCGATTTTGCCGGCGCGGTCGACGTCGCCCGCCAGCAGGTCGCCAACGGCGCGCAGATCATCGACGTCAACATGGACGAGGCGATGCTCGATTCGAAGGCGGCGATGACGCGCTTTCTCAATCTCATCGCGTCCGAACCCGACATCGCGCGCGTGCCGGTGATGATCGACTCGTCGAAGTGGGAGGTGATCGAGGCGGGCCTGAAGTGCGTGCAGGGCAAGTCGGTCGTCAACTCGATCTCGCTGAAGGAAGGCGAGGCCGAGTTCGTGCGTCAGGCAAAGCTAGTGCGCCGCTACGGCGCCGCGGTGATCGTCATGGCCTTCGACGAAAAGGGCCAGGCCGACACCTTCGAGCGCAAAGTCGGGATCTGCCAGCGCTGCTACGACATCCTGACGCGCGAGGTCGGCTTTCCCCCCGAGGACATCATCTTCGACCCCAACGTCTTCGCCATCGCCACGGGCATCGACGAGCACGACAACTACGCGGTCGACTTCATCAACGCGACGCGCTGGATCCGCACGCACCTGCCGCATGCCAAGGTGTCGGGCGGCGTGTCCAACGTGAGCTTCTCCTTCCGCGGCAACGAGCCGGTGCGCGAGGCGATCCATACGGTGTTCCTCTATCACGCCATCCGCGCCGGGATGACGATGGGCATCGTCAATGCCGGGCAGCTCGGCGTCTACGACGAGATCCCGGCGGACCTGCGCGAGCGCGTCGAGGACGTGGTGCTGAACCGCAGGCGCGCCGACGGGCAGAGCCCGACCGAGCGCCTGGTGAGCTTCGCCGAGACCTACAAGGCGAAGGGCAGGGAAGTGGTCGAGGATCTCGCCTGGCGCGACGGCACGGTCGAGGCGCGCCTCGCCCACGCGCTGGTCAAGGGCATCACCACGTACATCGTCGAGGACACCGAGGAAGCGCGGCAGAAGTTCGCGCGACCGATCCAGGTGATCGAGGGCCCGCTGATGGCAGGGATGAACGTCGTCGGCGACCTTTTCGGCGCCGGCAGGATGTTCCTGCCGCAGGTGGTCAAGAGCGCGCGGGTGATGAAGCAGGCGGTCGGCCATCTCGTCCCGTACATCGAGGAAGAGAAGGCGCGCTCGGGCGATGCCGGCAAGCCGAAGGGCACGATCGTGATGGCGACCGTCAAGGGCGACGTCCACGACATCGGCAAGAACATCGTCGGCGTCGTGCTCCAGTGCAACAACTTCGACGTCATCGACCTCGGCGTCATGGTGCCGGCGACGAAGATCCTCGACGTCGCGCGCGAGCGCAACGCCGACATCGTGGGGCTGTCCGGCCTCATCACCCCGTCGCTGGAGGAGATGGCGCACGTCGCGCACGAAATGCAGCGCCTCGGCATGACGCAGCCGCTGCTGATCGGCGGGGCGACGACGTCGCGCGTGCACACGGCCGTCAAGATCGCGCCGCATTATGCCGGCGTCACCGTCTACGTCCCCGACGCGTCGCGTGCCGTGGGCGTGGCCAGCAACCTGCTGTCCGACGAACTCAGGGACGGCTATGTCGCCGAGGTCGCCGCCGACTATGACGCGATTCGGCTGCAGCACGCCGGCAGGAAGGGGCCGACGCTGATACCGCTGGCGACGGCGCGCGCCAACGCCTTCACCGCCGACTGGGCGCATTACAACCCGCCGGTGCCCACCTTCATCGGCCGCCGCGAATTCCGCAACCTCGATCTCCAGGAACTTGCAGCGCTGATCGACTGGGCGCCCTTCTTCCAGACCTGGGAGCTGTCGGGGTCGTTTCCGGCGATTCTCGACGACGCCGTCGTCGGCGAGGCGGCGCGCAGCGTCTACGCCGAAGGACAGGCGATGCTGAAGCGCATCGTCGATGGCCGCTGGCTCACCGCCAACGGCGTGGTCGCATTGCTGCCGGCGCAATCGGTCGGCGACGACATCGTCTGTTACGCCGACGACACGCGCGAGCAGGCGGTGCTGACGTGGCACAACCTGCGCCAGCAGAACGAGCGGCCGCCGGGCAAGCCGAACTACTGCCTGGCCGATTTCGTCGCGCCGCGCGGGACGGGTGTCGCGGACTACATCGGCGCCTTTGCGGTCACGGCAGGGCTCGGCATCGAAAAGAAGCTCGCCGAGTTCGAGGCCGTGCACGACGACTACAGCGCGATCATGCTGAAGGCGCTGGCCGACCGGCTCGCCGAGGCCTTCGCCGAGTGGCTGCACCGCAAGGCGCGGCGCGAATTGTGGGCCTACGCGGACCACGAGGCGCTCGACGCGATCGCGCTGATCCGTGAGGAGTATCGCGGCATCCGGCCCGCGCCCGGCTATCCCGCGTGTCCCGATCACGCCGTCAAGGCGCCGCTGTTCGACCTGCTGCGTGCCGGCGACATCGGCATGCAGCTGACGGAGAACTTTGCCATGCTGCCGGCGGCGGCGGTGTCGGGATTCTTCCTCGCGCATCCGGAGGCGCGCTATTTCGCCGTCGGCAGGATCGGCGATGATCAGTTGGCCGATCTCGCCGCGCGCAGCGGCCGGCCGCTCGTGGCGCTGCGGCGCGATCTCGCGCCCAATCTCTGACTTCGACCGGGGTGAACGACGGTCATGGGCGGTCGTGCGATGGGCGCCCGGCATGGCCTGGCAATCGGCGTCCGGTGCCCGGTCGCGTTACCATTGGCGCCTTCTGCTTCCAAAAAAAGGCGGTCGGCGATGTTCGTTTACGGCAAGGACTGCAAGGTCGATGACCTGGGCAACGGCGTGACGCGCAGGATCCTGGCGCACGACGGCGGGATGATGCAGGTCGAGGTTGCGTTCGAAGCGGGCGCGATCGGACCGCTGCACTCGCATCCGCACGAGCAACTCACCTATGTGCTTTCGGGGGCGTTCGAGTTCACCATCGGCGACGAAACGCACGTGGTGCGCAGCGGCGATACGCTGTACAAGCAGGGCGGTGTGTTGCACGGTTGCCGCTGCATCGAGAAGGGCGTGCTGCTCGACACCTTCACGCCGCAGCGGATGGATTTTCTGCAGCAGTAACCCTGGCGGACCGCGGTGCGACTCCGCAGCAGGGGCACAACCACGAGGAGGCGACGCGATGACCGCATTCAATGTCGTGCGATTCAGGGTCAAGCCAGGACGCGACGAGGAGTTCCTCGAAGCGCACCGCAAGTCCCGCGCGGACTTCGCCGGCTTCAAACGCTTCTCGATGATCAAGACCGGCGACCGGAGCTACTGCATCATCGGCGAGTGGGACGGCTTCCAGAGCCTCGCCGCCGCGCGGCCGATGATGATTGCGATGCTCGACAGTTTTCGCGACACCCTGGAAGACCTGGGGGGCGGGCTCGGCGTGACAGACCCTGTTTCCGGCGAGGTCATCCTCGAGTTGTAGGGCGGTGGGCCGTTGCTCGAATCGGCGACGAGTACGGCGTGCAGATGTCGCCGCAAAGAAAAGGCCCCGCAATTCGCCCGCGAGGCCTCGAGTTCGCATCGATGCCGGCGGCAACGGCGCCGGCCGCCGCGACTACATCCGTTCGATGATGGTCGCGATGCCCTGCCCGCCGCCGATGCACATCGTGCACAGTGCGTAGCGGCCGCCGGTGCGCTGCAGTTCGTGCAGCGCCTTGACGACGAGGATCGCGCCCGACGCGCCGATCGGATGGCCGAGCGCGATCGCGCCGCCATTCGGGTTGCACTTGGCCGGATCGAACTTGAGTTCGCGGTCCACGCCCAGCGCCTGCGCGGCGAAGGCTTCGTTGGACTCGATGACATCCATGTCGGAGAGCTTCAATCCGGCCTTGCCGAGCGCGTGCTGGACTGCGCCGACGGGGCCCATGCCCATGATCTTGGGGTCGCAACCGGCGTGACCCCAGCCGACGAACCGGGCCATCGGCTTCAGGCCCTTTTTCGCGGCGGCGGACTTCTCCATCAGCACCACTGCGGCTGCGGCATCGTTGATCCCCGATGCGTTGCCGGCGGTGACCGTGCCGTTTTCCTTGGCGAAGACAGCCTTGAGCTTGCCCATGCCTTCGAGCGACGCGTCGGCGCGGACGTGTTCGTCGGTGTCGAAGACGATCGTTCCCTTCTTGCTCTTCAGTTCGACGGGCAGGATCTGGCTCTTGAAGTGGCCCGCTGCGATGGCCGCGGCGGCACGCTGGTGGCTCAGCACCGCGAGCGCATCCTGCTCGGCGCGCGTGATGCCGTACTTGGTCGCGATGGCTTCGGCGGTGACGCCCATGTGCACGACGTCGAACGGGTCGGTCAGCGCCCCGACCATCATGTCGATCATCTTGGAGTCGCTCATGCGCGCGCCCCAGCGTTGCGTCGTCGACGTGTAGCCGGCGCGGCTCATGCTCTCGGCGCCGCCTCCGACGGCGGCATCGGTGTCGCCCAGCATGATGTAGTGCGCGGCGGTGACGATCGCCTGCATGCCGCTGCCGCAGAGGCGGTTCAGCGTCAGCGCGCCTGCGGTGACGGGCAAGCCGCCATTGACGCAGGCAAGGCGCGAAATGTACATGTCGCGCGCTTCGGTGTGGATGACGTTGCCGATGATGCACTGGCCGACGTCCTGCGCATCGGCCTTGGCGCGGGCCATCGCTTCCCTGACCACCCGTGCGGCGAGTTCGTGCGGCGGAATGTCCTTGAGGCTGCCGCCGTAATCACCGATTGCCGTACGTACACCGCTCAGAATGACGACTTCCCTGTTGCTCATGGCGTTTCTCCTGTGAAAGGTGGGCATAATGATACGCGTGTCGTCGGGAGGACGGTAATACGCCGATCAACCCGACGGCATTACCACTGTCGGGACCGGCGAATCCCACGAGCGCAACCTGTGAAACTCCAAGGCATCGTCAACTGCGGCAAGGTGAAATGATCACTGCAGAAGAGACGGCGGCAATCGCCGGGCGCCTGATCCGGGCCTACGACACGGCAACGTCGCTGTCCCCCATCGCCGCCGCGACGCCGGGTTTCGATGTGGCCGCCGCGTACGAGGTGCTGGCGGCGATCGAGCGCAGGCGCGAAGCGCAGGGGTGGCAACCGGCGGGGCGCAAGATCGGGTTCACCAACCGGACGATCTGGGAACGGTACGGCGTCTATCAGCCGATGACCGCACGCGTCTGGGCGCACACGCTGCACTTCGCGCGCGACGGCAAGGCGACGCTGGCACTCGGCCGTTTCGTGCTGCCGCGCATCGAGCCCGAGGTCGTGTTCAAGCTCGCCGCACCGTGCCGCCGACCGACGATCCATTGGCGATCCTTGCCGCGGTCGAGTGGGTCGCCCCCGGTTTCGAGATCGTCCAGAGCCATTTTCCCGACTGGAAGTTCGCCGCTGCCGATTGCACCGCGGCGTTCGGGCTGCACGGCGCGCTGGTGGTCGGTGAGCCGCTGCGGGTCACCGATGCCAACCGGGCGCTCGTCGCGTCGCGGCTCCCCGGCTTCGAGTTGACGCTTCGACGCGGCGGGACGATCGTCGATCGCGGCATCGGCGCCAACGTGCTTGACAGCCCTGCGCTGGCACTCGCGCATCTGGCGCGCACCCTCGCCGAGTTCCCGCGGTTGGGGTCGCTCGCTGCCGGCGAGGTGATCACCACCGGCACGGTGACCGACGCATGGCCGGTCGGCGCCGGCGAAACCTGGACGTCCGACTACGGAACGCTCGGCGTGGCCGGGCTCGCGCTGTCGTTCGATGCGTGAGTGCGCCGCCGCGGCCGACGTGCGCCCACCCGCGCGGGAGGAGTAAAATTTGCGCTTGGCCGCGAGGCCGCTACCGCGAGAGAGCCGAAATGCCGTCGCTGCGTTCGATTGCCATCATGGTTATTGTCGCTCCACTGTTCGCCGCGTGCGCGACGCCCGCCACCAACGCCGCGACCGACGGGCCGCGCGAAGAGCGCGTCTACCGCACCGGCAGCAACCTGCCCGTGCGCGACCGGGATCAGCCCGTCAACACCATCAATCCGGCGACGATCGACACGTCGATGCCGATGCCTCCGGGGCGTGGCGGCTGATCGCGACCGCGACCTGGCGGTAGTCCGGGGGGGCTGAGTCAGGCGGCCAGACAGCCGCTTACCGGTACACGAGCACCGGTGTCTTCGCCTGGACCAGCACTTTCTGCGTCTCGCTGCCCAGCAGCACGCCGGACAGGCCCTTGCGGCCATGCGAGGCCATGACGATGAAATCGCATTTGCGGCGTTTGGCGGTGTCGACGATCGTCTCGGCCGGAAAGTCGCTGGTGACCTGCACGCGCGCGCATTCGACGCCTGCCGACAACGCGGCTTTCTCGATCGTACCCAGGTACTTCGCCGCGGCGCGGTCGATCATCGCGGCGTGCTGGTCCGTCGTCATGTAGCCCACCGGAACGAACTTCTCGTACACCAACGGAGTCGCGGGGGGCGCCACGAACAACGCGGTGACGCGGGCGCCGGTGGCTTTGGCCAGCTTGATGCCGGCGGCAGCAGCGCGGACGGACAGCGGAGAACCATCGGTGGGAATCAGGATGTGCTTGTACATGGAGCGGGCTCCTGTCGACGATGTTTACTTGGCGAACGGCAGCACCCAGATCAGCATGCCGAGTATGTAGCAGACCAGGCAAGCGACGAGGGTGAACGGAACGCTCCACGAAAGGAACTCGCGCAGCGACACCTTGCGCCCTTCCTCCCTTTCGCAGATGTTGAGCGCGGCGAACAGTGCCGGCGCGCCCGCGACCGTCAGGTTGCTGCCGAGCGTGCCCGACCACAACAGCATCCAGTACAGCGGCCAGGGCGGCACGCCGCTCGCCTCGAGATCGCGGATCGTGTACAGGAAGGTGAGGATGTAGGCATCGTGCTCGACGATGCCGACGATCGGAATCGTGATCCAGTACAGCAGCGTCGCCCCCAGGGCGAGACTTTGCGTGAACATCGGCTGCAGCTGATGCGCGAGCATCTCGAGAAACTTCATCTTTTCGAGACCGCCGACCAGCGCGAACAGTGCGATGTAGAAGAATATCGCGCGCCAGTCGAGCTCGCCCAGGATGTCCTCGAAGCTCGGCGCCTTTACCCGGTCACCCAGGAGTTCCAGTATCAGCACCAGCGTGATCGCCCCCGTCATCGCGATGAAGCCCAGCTTGAAGCCCAGCATCTGCCGCATCGACATCGCGAACACCGTCAGCAGGAAAGCGCCGACCACGACGACCGCAAAGAGCTTGTTCGGGATGCGGGTCTCGATGCCGATGGCCTCGATGTCCACGGCCTGCCGCTTGTGGCTGCGGAAGCCGTACGCGTACATCGCCCCCAGCGTGACGACGAAAGTCACCATGAGGATCGGAAACGACGACGGGCGCCCCTGATGCCAGAAGAAATCGAAGAATTCGACGCCGGCGACGCTGTGCAGCATCTGCGGCGGCAGGTCGCCCAGAAGCATCGCCGAGCCCATGAAGTTGGCCGCAAAGCCGATCATCAGCACCAGCGGCGTGATCGGCAGCTTGAGCGCGCGGGCGAGCGGCAGCGCGACCGGCGCCATCATCAGGATGACGACGACGTTGTCGACGAACATCGAGATCACGCCGGAGAGCATGGACAGGATCATCACCAGCAGGCCCGGGTGGCCGCGCGACAGCCGCAAGGCCTGCACCGAGAGCCAGCTGGGCACCCCCGTCTTGCCGAAATAGCCGGCGATCACCCACACACTGATGAGGATCGCCATCACGTTCCAGTCGACCAGGCCGAATGCGTCGACATCGGTCATCACGCCGATCCAGACCATCGTCGCGACACCGAGCAGCGCCACGATGGTGCTGTCGATGACGTTGGAAATGATCAGGATGATGGCGATCGCAAAGATGATCGCGGTGGCCCAGGCTATGGCAGTCATTGCGGGGGGTCCCCTGATGGCGGGCGGACGGCGCCCTGGTTGCGCGCATCGCGGCCCGGCGACATCCCTGCGGGCAGCGCCTGCGCACACGCCGGCAGGTGCCGCCGCGCATCCGTGTTGTCGATCAGCCGCTGCATGAAGGTCTCGGCTCCGATGGGTGTGGCACGCCCAGGGCGCCGCTGTCGGCGGCGCTTCTTTTTGGAGCAGGCGCGAAACCGCATCATTATTCACCAAGCGCGGCGGTTTACGCACGCGTGGCACGGCGTTCGGGCCGTCGTTTTGATCTGGCGCAACGATGTCCAATTGAGTCGCTGCAAGGCGTTTCGCGCGCCGTCATCGATGGTAGGCAGGCGGGCCCGTCGATCAAGGACGGCGCGTTCGCTGCGCCCGGACACGCTCGCGTCGGCGATAATACCCGGCTTCTGCGCGCCCGGATCGTCCCGTGCGCCGGGCGCCGTCCGTTTCGCATGTCGCAGGTAATCCCGCTTCCATCGTTGAACCCGGGTCTCCATGTCCGCTGCTCCCGTCCCCTTTCTCCACGTCTACTGGGCCTTCGCGGCCGGGTACCTGCTGTCGTACCTGCTGCGCACCGTCAACGCGGTCATCTCGCCCGAGCTCACGCACGACCTCGGTCTCAGCTCGGGATCGCTGGGATTGCTGACCAGCGCCTATTTCGTCGCCTTCGGCGCGATGCAGCTGCCGGCCGGAATGCTGCTCGACCGCTATGGTCCGCGCCGGGTCGAGCCGGTGCTGCTGCTGATCGCGGGCGTCGGAACGCTGTGGTTTGCAACGGCGGAAAGCGTGTCGTCGCTGCTCGCCGCGCGGGCGCTGATCGGCGCCGGCGTGGCGGTGTGCCTGATGGCGCCGATGAAGGCGATCGCCGCCTGGTATCCGACCGAGCGGCAGGCGTCGCTGTCGGGGTGGGTGATGGTGGCCGGCGGAGCGGGTGCCCTGGCGGCGACGGCGCCGCTCGAGTTCGCGCTGCGCTTCATGAACTGGCGGTCGATCTTCGTCGCGCTGTCGATCGCCGCGTTCGCGATTGCCGCGTGGGTCTGGTGGCGGGTGCCCGACACGGCGCATCCGGCGACGAGGGCCGGTTTCGCGGCGCAGTGGGCCGGCGTGCGCAAGGTCTTCGGCGCACCGCGATTCTGGTGGATCGCGCCGCTGGGCGGCTTCGGGATGGGATCGTTCATGGCGATCCAGGGTCTTTGGTCGGTGCCCTGGCTGATCGAGGTCAACGGCTACGATCGTGCGACCGCCGCTCGTCACCTGCTGGCGATGAGTTTCGTGATCCTTGCCGGTTACGTGGTTCTGGGCCTGTTCGCCACGCCGCTCGCGCGACGCGGCGTCCACGCCCGGCATCTGTTCGCCGGCGGCTTTGCGCTCTCCGGCGCGGCGCTGGCCGCCATCGTGCTGAGGCTGCCGGCCACCTATGTCTGGTGGTCGCTGTACGGGCTGGGCGCGGCCGTCAACATCCTCGCCTTTGCCGTCCTCAATGACGGTTTCGCCCGGGAGCTGGCGGGGCGCTCCAACACGGCGCTCAACCTGCTGATGTTCATCGGCAGTTTCCTGACCCAATGGGGCGTCGGTGTGATCATCGACGCGGTGCGCGGTGCGGCGGGACGCGATACGGCGGGCGGCTTGCAGCTGGCCTTCGCGATCGTGCTCGCGCTGCACTGGCTGACCTACGCATGGTTCGCGATCGGCTGGCGCCGGTACGCGCACCCGCCCGCGCAGCGGATCGGCACCTGACCGCGATGCACCTACACATCCTCGGCATCTGCGGCACGTTCATGGGCGGCATCGCCGCCATCGCCAAGGCCGCGGGCCACACGGTGACGGGCTGCGACGCCAACGTCTATCCGCCGATGAGCACCCAGCTTGCGGCGCTGGGGATCGGGCTCACCGGGGGCTGGGAACCGGTGCAACTCGACGGCGTGGCGGCGGGTGCGGACGTGTTCGTCATCGGCAACGTGGTCTCGCGCGGCAATCCGCTGCTGGAGGCCATCCTCGACGCCGGGCGGCCCTACGTTTCGGGACCGCAGTGGCTGTTCGAGAACGTGCTGCGCGACAAGTGGGTGCTGGCCGTGGCGGGAACGCATGGCAAGACGACCACGGCGGCGATGCTGGCGTGGATTCTCGACCACGCGAATCTCGCCCCGGGCTTTCTGATCGGGGGCGTGCCTGCGGACTTTTCGGTCTCCGCGCGTCTCACCGACTCGCCGTTCTTCGTCATCGAGGCCGACGAGTACGACACGGCGTTCTTCGACAAGCGCTCGAAGTTCGTCCACTACCGGCCGCGCACCGCGATCCTCAACAACCTCGAGTACGACCACGCCGACATCTTTCCCGACCTCGCGGCGATCGAGACCCAGTTTCACCACCTGGTGCGGATGGTGCCGGGGCAGGGACGGCTCATCGTCAATGGCGGCGAGGCGAGCCTCGAGCGCGTGCTCGCGCGGGGCTGCTGGAGCGAGATCGAGCGCTTCGGTCCGGCTGCGGTGCGTGGCACAGGTCCGGACTGGACGATCGCCGTCGACGGGAGCATCAAGCTGGGCGGCGCGCCCCAGGGCACGCTGGCCTTCGGGCAGGCGGGCCGCCACAACCAGCTCAATGCATTGGCGGCGATCGCCGCGGCGCGCCACGCCGGCGTGCCGGTGGCCCACAGTCTCGCCGCACTGGCACGGTTCAACGGCGTCAAGCGGCGGCTCGAAGTGCGCGGAACCGTCAATGGCGTCACCGTCTACGACGATTTCGCGCACCATCCGACAGCGATCGCGACCACGATCGACGGCCTCAGGCGCAAGACCGGCGCCGGTCGCATCCTCGCCGTGCTGGAGCCCCGGTCGAACACGATGAAGCTGGGCGCGATGAAGGACGCGCTGCCGGGCAGTCTCGCTGCGGCGGACTGCGTGTTCTGCTATACGGCGAACCTGGGCTGGGACGCGGGGGCGGCGCTGCAACCGCTGGGCGACAAGGCGCGCGTGCATGACGATCTCGCCCGGCTCGTCGACGATATCGTCGCCTGCGCGCAGCCGGGCGATCACGTGCTGGTGATGAGCAACGGCGGTTTCGGCGGCATCCACGCGAAGCTGCTCGGCGCACTGGGCGCGTGACCCGCCGCCGCGGGCCGATCGACGCCATGCAACCGACGATCGTCTATCTGCACGGCTTTCGCTCGTCGCCCCAGAGCGCCAAGGCGCAGCTCTTCGTTGGTGCGGTGGCGGCAATCCCGCCGGCGGTGCGGCCACGGCTCCACGTGCCGGCACTGCAGGTTTCCCCGGCGGAAGCGATCGCCGAGGTGGAGGCGTGGATCGAGCGCGCACTTCCGAACCACGATCGCGCAGCGCTGACGCTCGTCGGCAGTTCGCTGGGCGGTTACTACGCGACGGTGCTGGCCGAGCGCTTCGATGCGCGCGCGGTGCTCATCAATCCCGCCATCCGACCCTACGACGATCTCCAGCGCTACGTCGGCGTGCAGGACAATCTGCATTCCGGCGAACGCTTCGAGGTGACGCCCGCGCATTTTGATCAGCTGCGGGCAATGAAGGTGGCGCGGATCACGCGGCCGGAGCGTTATCTGCTGCTGCAAAGAAGCGGCGACGAGGTGCTGGACTGGCGCGAGGCGGTGGCGACCTATGCCGGCGCCGCCCAGTACGTGGCCGGCGGCGGCGATCATGGCTGGGTCGACTTTGGCGATGAGGTTTTCACGGTGCTGCGTTTCGCGGGCGTTGCGCTGCCGGCGGCCTGAGAGGCTGAGAGTCTCTCGATCATGCCCGCTCATCACGCCATAAGACGCCCGCTTTTCGTTGCAAATGCTCGCCATAGCCCGAGCTATGGCTGCGCTTTGCGTCTCGATCGGACGCCTTCTGACGCGCTGCTCGGGCACGCCCGAAAAACTCTCAGCCTCTGAATCCATCTGCGTCCGTCGCGCCGTTCTGGTCGACACTTCGTCGCAACCCGGCGTCCGCAACTGCAAAAAGTGGACGGACAGCGCCCGATCGTTGGGCATAAATGGGGGCATTTTCGAACAAATGGGCGATACTCGCCCGTGATGGATCCCCAAGGCGTTGACTGAGCATAAAATCGTCGGCGACGGCCGCCCCGAATCAATGCGGCGGTTCGTCAAGGCGAACTGCCCGTGATCCAGGACAACTTACCCTTCTACTCCGAGTATCAATCGTTCTCCAGCGGCGATCTCGACTGGGCGGTCGAGGACGTCTCGGAGAGTTCGAAGGTCAGGGACGCAATCGCAGGGTTCCTGGGGAGTTGCGGCCTGGATCTGGACGGAAACATCGCTCAATTCGTGACCGTTCGCTCCGCCGGGAGGCTGGTCGCCTGTGCCGGGATGGGAGAGAACGTGATCAAGTGCGTCGCGGTTTCTCCTGCGCTGCGAGGAGAGAACATCACTTCGCGGCTGATAACCGAGGTGATCCACCTGGCCGCGGACATGGGACGGTATCAGCTGTTCCTGTACACGAAACCCGAGAATGTCCCCGTCTTCGCGAGCTGCGGTTTCTATCCGCTGGTCGAAATGCCGGGCACCATCACGCTTATGGAGAATTCTCCCGTGGGCCTGGCGCGCTACTGCGAGAGCCTGGCCGAAAAGCGCCAGCCAGGCGAAAAGGTCGGCAGTGTCGTGATGAACGCCAATCCGTTCACCTTCGGCCATCAACATCTGGCGCGGCAAGCGGCAGACGAGTGCGACTGGCTGCACGTCTTCGTGGTCGGCGAGAATTCCTCGCTGGTCACCTACGAGGATCGTTTCGCGCTCGTGCGCGACGGGCTGGCCAGCCTTCCCCGTACGACCGTACACGGCGGGTCGATCTACATGATCTCCAAGGCGACCTTCCCGAGCTATTTCCTCAAGGATCGGGGCATTGTCGATCAGTGCCACACAGCGCTGGACCTGATCATCTTCCGCGAACACGTGGCGCCGGCGCTGGGCATCACGCACCGCTTCGTCGGCACCGAGCCGTTTTGCCCGGTCACCCGCAAATACAACGCCGACATGAAGTACTGGCTGACGCAGGCACCCTCCGCTGCACCCGCCATCGCGGTCGTCGAGATCGAGCGGAAAGCACGATCGGGGACGGCCATTTCCGCGTCGGAGGTCCGCCGCTGCCTGCGCGCGGACGATTTCCGGAACATGGCCGATCTGGTGCCGCAGGCCACCATCGACCTCTTGCGGGCGAAGTATTTCGACCCGGGTGCCCGCGTGGCGACCGGAACGGGCTGATCAATCTTTCGGTTTCGAGGCGAACATGAAAATCATCAAGGAAGCTGTGGCCGGGACGCTGGAGTCCAGCGATCTGATGGTCAAGGTGGCCCCCGGAGAGCCCAACCGGCTCGACATCCACATTCGCAGCGAAGTGATGCGCCAGTTCGGTGCCCAGATCCGCGCGGTGATCGACGACACACTGGCCAAGCTCGGTGTCACCGAAGGCGACATCGCCATCGAGGACAAGGGCGCGCTCGACTGCGCCATACGGGCGCGCGTGCAGACGGCCGTCCTGCGCGGCGCGGGCGACGTGAAGATCGAATGGGGGAGGCTGCAATGAAGCTGCGGCGAAGCATGCTGTTCATGCCGGGCGCCAACTCCGCGATGCTCTCCACCGCGTTCGTCTTCAAGCCCGATTCGATCATGTTCGACCTCGAGGACGCGGTGTCGCTGCGCGAAAAGGACGCGGCACGCATCCTGGTCTTTCATGCGCTGCAGCACCCGGCGTACCGGGACATCGAAACCGTCGTGCGCATCAACCCGCTCGACACCCCGTTCGGGCTCGACGACCTCGAAGCCGCGGTGCGCGGGGGCGTCGACATCGTGCGTCTGCCCAAGACCGACTCGGCGGACGACGTGCGCAGGCTGGAGGCGGAGATCGCGCGCATCGAGGGCGAATGCGGGCGTGTCGTCGGTTCCACGCAGCTGATGGCGGCGATCGAGTCTGCTTCCGGCGTGGTCAACGCGGTGTCGATAGCGACGGCCAGCCCGCGCATGATGGGCATCGCGCTGGCCGGATTCGACTACGTGATGGACATGCAGACGGAGCGCGGCGACGGGACCGAGCTGTTCTTCGCGCGCTGTGCGGTGCTGCATGCGGCGCGGATGGCCAAGATCGACGCCTTCGACGTGGTGTTTCCCGACGTGAACGACGATGCCGGCTTCCTCAAGGAGGTCGATCTCATCAGGCGGCTCGGCTTCAACGGCAAGTCGCTCATCAACCCGCGCCAGATCGAGTTGCTGCACAACGCCTACGCGCCGACGGAAGAGGAGGTCGAGCACGCCAGGCGCGTCGTGGCCGCCGCCGACAGGGCGGAACGCGAGGGGCTCGGTGTCATCGCGCTCAACGGCAGGATGATCGATGCCCCCATCGTCAATCACGCCCGTCGCGTGATCCAGAACGCGCTCGCATCGGGCGTGCGGAGCTGAGGATCGGACATGAACCAGGAACAGAGTCGGTACCAGCTGCAGCAACTCCAATCCAATCCGGCGCTGAAGGGCCTCGCGCCGTTCGAGGGCTACGCCGCCCATGCGCCCTACCTCAAGGACCCACAGCAGAAGCTCGGGCGCAAGCTGGTCGACACCCTGCAGGAAGCCGTCCGGAGAACCGGGCTCGCGGACGGCATGACGATTTCGTTCCACCACGGCTACCGCGAAGGCGACCGCACCATCAACTACGTGGTGCAGGTGCTCGCCGACATGGGCTTTTCGAACCTCACGCTGGCCTCGTCGTCGCTGATGTCGTGCAACGCGCCTTTGATCGAGCACATCCGGAGCGGCGTGATCCGGCGCATCTACACGTCGGGCATGCGCGGCAAGCTGGCCGAGGCCATTTCGAACGGACTGATGGACGAACCGATCCAGATCCACTCGCATGGCGGACGCGTGCACCTGATCCAGAGCGGCGAGATCGCCATCGACGTGGCCTTTCTCGGCGTGTCGGCCTGCGACGGGTTCGGCAATGCCAACGGCGTGAACGGCAGGGCGCGGTGCGGGTCGCTCGGCTACGCGATGGTCGACGCCCATTTCGCGCGCAATGTCGTCATGCTGACCGAGGAGATCGTGCCGTTCCCGAACACGCCGGCGAGCATTTCGCAGGACCAGGTCGACTTCATCGTCAAGGTCGACGAGGTCGGCGACCCGTCCAAGATCAGCGTGGGCGCGGCGCGCGTCACCAGCAATCCGCGCGAGCTGCTGATCGCCCGCTACGCGGCCGACGTGATCGAACACTCGGGGTACTTCGAGGACGGCTTCTCGGTGCAGACCGGCTCCGGCGCATCATCGACCGCGGCCACGCGCTTCCTGGAACACCGGATGCGCAAGAAGGGCATCAAGGCGGCATTCGCGCTGGGCGGCATCACCGGCGGCATCGTCGACCTGCACCGGAAGGGGCTCATCGCCAAGATCATCGACTCGCAGAGCTTCGACGCCGATGCAGCCGAATCGCTGCGCACGTCCCCCAACCACATCGAAGTCTCGACCAACGAATACGCGAATCCCAGCTCGAAGGGAACATTCTGCGATCGTATGGATGTGGTCATCCTGAGCGCGCTGGAAATCGACGTCGACTTCAACGTCAACGTGATCACCGGCTCGGACGGCGTGATGCGGGGCGCGTCGGGCGGGCATTGCGACGTGGCGGCGGCGGCCAATCTCGCGGTCGTCGTCGGACCCCTGATCCGCAGCCGCATCCCGACGGTGGTGAAGAAGGTCACCACGGTGGTGACGCCGGGCGAGTGCGTGGGTGTGCTGGTCACCGATCACGGCATCGCCGTCAATCCCAACCGGCCGGAGGTCCTGCAGCGCCTCAAGGACGCGGGCCTGCCGGTCATGAGCATCGAGGCACTCTACGAGCGCGCGCTCGAAATCAGCGGCCCGCCTTCACCCATCGAGTTCCTCGACCGAATCGTCGGCGTCATCCGGTACCGCGACGGAACCGTCATCGACGTCGTGCGGCAGGTCAAGCCCCTGGATTGACGTGTCCGCGCCGACGCAGGAACGCAGCGGTATGCCGGTCAGCCTCGATGCGATGCTGGAGCGGCGGGACGCGCGCGTCGCCGGCCAGCGGACGTTGCTGGAGCGTTTCGGCCGCCCGGTGGTGTCGCTGACGCTGGTCAATCCCGGGCCGGTAAAGGACTCGGCACAGGCGCGATACTTGTTTGAACAGGGACAGGCCGCGATCGGCACGGCGCTGGCTGCCGCGGGATACGCGGTTCTGGCGCGCGAGCACGCCTTTTTCGCCACCGGCCCCGAGGCGCTGCAGGCAGTCGACGCCGATCCGCTCGCGCTCAAACGCGCGCTTGTGGCCGTCGAGGAACAGCATCCGCTGGGACGGCTCTGGGACGCGGACGTGGTCGTTCCCGGCGGCAAGGCCGTCTCCCGGCGGCGACTCGGGCTGCCGACGCGGCGATGCCTCATCTGCGATCAGCCGGCCCACGCCTGCGCCCGATCCGGCGTCCATCCACTCGCCGATTTGCAGCGTGCCATCAAGGACAGGATCGATGCGTATCGCAACCGTCCGGCGGCCTGACGCGATATCCGCCGCACGCGCGCTCGGCGGAGCCGTGGGCCGCCTTGCCACGCAGTCGCTGCTGCGCGAGCTGTATCTGACGCCGAAGCCGGGCCTGGTGGATCGAGCCAATTCAGGCGCCCATCGCGACATGGACTTCGGCAGCTTCCGCGCCAGCATCGCCGCGATTGCGCCGTGGTTTCCGGTGTTCTTCCAGCAAGGACTCGACGCCAGCGCGGTGGCAGCCGCCGACGTTCTGCCCCGGATTCGCGGCGACGGGTTGGCCTGCGAGCGAGCGATGTTCGCCGCCACCGACGGCGTGAACACGCACAAGGGCAGCGTGTTCTCGTTGGGCCTGCTGTGTGCGGCTGCCGGGCGCATGCACGGGCGCGGCGACGCTCTCGAGCGCGAAACGCTGTGCGCCGAAGTTGCACGCATCGCGTCCGGACTCGTCGATCGCGAACTCGCGGCGCCTCAGGCGGCGCGCACCGCGGGCGAGCGGCTCTTTGCGCAGCACGGCCTCGCGGGAGCGCGCGGGGAGGCTGAAAGCGGCTTCGCCACCGCCCGCGCGCATGGCGTCGCGACCTATGTGCGCGCGCGCTCTCGAGGGCTGACGGAGGAACGCGCGCTGCAGGAAGCGCTCCTGCAGTTGATGGCGCACAACGAGGACACCAACCTCGTGTCGCGCGGCGGCATGGACGGGCTCAGGTTCGTGCAGGCCGAAGCCCGACGGCTTCTCGCCTGCCCGGACACGCCGGCACCCCTTCGGTCGGCGCAGCTCGCCGCGTTCGATCAAGTACTGATCGCCCGCAATCTCAGCCCGGGCGGAAGCGCTGACCTGCTCGCGGTGAGCTGGTTTCTGGCGCAACTGGACGACGCGACCCGCGACCGACGCCAGTCTCCGACGCGATGAAGTACCCGTCCTGCATCAAGATCGAGGAATCGCTGCGGGCGGCATCGTCGCGCTACGACTTCGTGCTCGTGCCCGGACGTTTCAACAGCGGCGCCGAGCACTGGCAGTCGATCTGGGAACAGGATCTGCCGATCTGGAAGCGCCTCGCCCAGCGCAATTGGGCCGACGCGGACATCCATCGATGGACCGGATCGCTGCGCCGCCTGCTGGTGCAGTGCACGCGCCCGGCGCTGCTGGTCGGGCACAGCCTGGGGGCGCTGGCTTCGTGCGTTCTCGCCATCGAACTGCCCGCCGCGGTGGGCGGCTTGATGCTGGTGGCCCCTGCCGAACCGGCCAGGTTTGACGCCGAGGATGCCGTACCCGAATGTGCTTTGGGCGTCCCGAGCGTGCTGGTGGCGAGTCGCAACGACCCGTTCATGAGCTTTGCCCGCGCCGAGCATTGGGCAAGGGTCTGGGACAGCGAACTCATCGACCTGGGCGAGGCCGGACACGTCAATGTCGAGTCCGGCTTCGGCGCCTGGAGCTTCGGGAAGGAAGTGTTGCTGAGGCTCGTCGAACGCGTCGACTCAGCCAAACAGCGCGGGTAGCAGCGGCTTCACCACATCCAGCTCCGCGTTGAGTTCGCGCACGTTGGCGTCGATCATGTCGCGCGCGAACGCATCGACGGTCAGGTCCCGAACAATGCGGTAGTCGCCGCCTTCGGTGATGACCGGAAAACCGAAGAACAGGCCTTCGGGAACGCCGTAGACGCCGTCGGACATCACGCCCATCGTCGTCCATTCGCCGTCCGTGCCCGTGCACCAGTCCCGCATCTGGTCGATCGCGGCGCTGGCCGCCGATGCCGCGGCAAAGAGCCCGCGCGCGGCCAGGATGGCTGCGCCGCGCTCGTCCACGTTGGCGACGAAGGTGTCGTGATCCCACGTGGTGTCGTGAATCATCGCCTGTACGCTGTCGCCATTGGCGGTGGCAAAGCGGTCGTCGGCATAGACCACCGACGAATGGTTCCCCCACACGGCAAGGCGCTTGAGGCTGGTCACCGGCCGCCCCGTCTTGAGTGCCAGTTGGGCGAGAGCGCGGTTGTGATCCAGGCGCAGCAATGCGGCGAAGTTGCGCGCGGGGATTCGGCCGAATCGCTGCGCCGCATGCATCGCCACGTAGGCGTTCGTGTTGCAGGGGTTCCCCACCGCCAGCACCTTGCAGTCCGCGCGGGCGTGCTGGCCGATGACTGCGCCATGAACCGCAAAGATCTTTGCGTTTTCGACCAGAACCTCGCTGCGCTCCATGCCGGCACTTCGCGGGCGCGCGCCGACGAGGAACGCGATCTGCGCCTCGCCGAACGCCACGACCGGATCATCGGTGGCAACGATGCCGGCCAGCAGGGGAAAGCTGCAGTCCTCCAGTTCCATCGCCACGCCCTGTAGCACCTTCCTGGCGCGTGGCAAGTCGAACAGCACGAGTTCAACGGGTTGGTCCGGGCCCAGCATGTCGCCGCTGGCAATCCGAAACAGCAAGGCGTAGGCAACCCGCCCGGCAGCGCCGGTCACGGTCACTCGAACGGGAGGCTTATCCATCTGTCGCAGTGTGTTTTCGTGATGCGCTCGTTGGCGCGATGCGTCCGGTCATTGCAGGCGGGTTGCGGCGGACTCCTGCCGATCGCGATGGAAGCTCGCGCGCAGGCCGCGAAATCCAGTCCCGGCCGAGGCAAATGATAGCACCACGAGAGTCGCCCCATCGAAGGTACGCCCCGCGCCCGGGGCATCGTCGGCGCAGCCAAATTCGTTCGTCGTCGACGCGTTCCGGCATGTTTTCGCGCGCCCCCCGGGCTTAGAATTCAGCCTATGGGGAGCGGCAGGCATTTCGATGTGGCAATCGTCGGTGGCGGGCTCGTCGGCAGTGCCATTGCATTCGGCCTGCGCGCGTTGGGGTCCCGGCTCGCATTGCTCGACGAGGGCGACATCGCTCACCGCGCGGCGCGCGGCAACTTCGGGTTGATCTGGGTGCAGGGCAAGGGCGCCGGGATGCCGCGCTACGGTTCCTGGACTCAGCGCTCGCGTCGAGAATGGGCGCGCTTCGCGGCCGAGGTCGAGGACGCGAGCGGTGTCGATGTGGCGCTGTCGCAACGCGGCGGCATCCATCTCTGCCTTACCCGCGACGAACTCGACGCGCGCGTGGCCTTCGTCGAAGCCTGTCTCGCCCAGGACGGGTTCGAACGCTACGACGTGGAAGTGATGGATCGCGCCGCACTCGCTCGACAACTGCCGGGATTGGGGCCCGACGTTGCCGGCGGTACGTGGTGCGCACTCGACGGTCACTGCAATCCCCTGCGGCTGCTGCGTGCCATGCACGTGGCGCTGCGGCGCGCCGGTTGCGCATTCAGGCCCGAGCATCCGGTGACACGCATCGCCGCGCGCGACGGCGGCTTCGACCTCACCACGCCCTCCGGGACGGTTACGACCGAAAGGCTCGTGCTAGCCGCAGGCCTGGGCAGCATCAGGCTCGCGCCGATGGTGGGGCTGTCGGCGCCGCTGCGACCCCAGAAAGGCCAGGTGCTGGTGCTCGAGCGGATGCGCCCGTTCCTGCCGGTGCCGCTGTCCACGATCCGCCAGACCGACGAAGGCACGGTGCTGATCGGCGACTCGCAAGAGGAGGCCGGTTACGACGACAGCGCCAGCACGTCGGTGCAGGCGGCCATTGCAGCGCGCGCACTGCGGGCCTTTCCCGCGCTGCGCGACGTGCACGTCACGCGGGCCTGGGCCTCGTTGCGGGTGATGAGTCCGGACACCGGCCCCATCTACGAGCAGTCGGCGACGCAACCCGGCGCCTATCTCGCGAGCTGTCACAGTGGCGTGACGCTCGCCGCCGTCCACGCACAGGTGCTCGCACCGGCGATCGCGAACGGCCCGCTGCCGGCATCCCTCGCTTCCTTCTCGACGCGGAGATTCGATGTTTCGAAGGCTGCCTGACGACCTCCTGGCCGCCGCGCCGGAAGTGGCCATCGTCATCGACGGTCGGCCTTGCACGGCCCGCGTCGGCGACAGCGTGGCCGCGGCAATGCTCGCCGCCGGGCGCCTCGGTTGCCGCACCATGGCGATGACCGGCGCGCCACGCGGTGCCTATTGCATGATGGGCGTGTGCTTCGATTGCCTGGTGGTCATCGACGGCCGGCAGAACCAGCAGGGTTGCCTCGTGCCGGTGGCCGATGGCATGGAGATCGAGACGCAGCAGGGAGCACGCCATCCGCGCATCAGGGAGCGCGAGTGAGCCGCCGCTACGATCTGGTCGTCGTGGGCGGGGGGCCGGCGGGCCTTGCCGCGGCCGCGATGGGGTCGCAGTACGGTCTGAGCACCGTGCTGCTCGACGAGCAGCACGCGGTCGGCGGCCAGATCTACCGCAACGTCATGTCGTCGCCGTTCACGCACCCGCAGACGCTGGGCGACGACTATCTGCAGGGTGTGGCGTTGATCGAGGCGTTTCGCCGCTCGGCGGCGACGCACGTGCCGGGTGCTTCGGTCTTTGCGGTGACCAAGACCGAGGACGGCGCCTGCGAAGTCGCGCTGACGGTGGGAGGCGAAGGCGATCGCCGCACGGAGACCGTAATCGCCGAGGCGGTGATCCTCGCGACCGGCGCGCAGGAGCGTCCGTTCGCGATACCGGGGTGGACGCTTCCCGGCGTGATGACCATCGGTGCCGCGCAGTTGCTGCTCAAGACCTCCGGCATCGTTCCGTCGGGGCGTCTGGTGCTGGCCGGCACCGGCCCGCTGCTGTGGCTGCTTGCGTCGCAGTACCTGCGCGCGGGGGTGTCGATCGACGCGCTGCTCGATACCGCGCCCAAGGGGCGCTACGCCGAGGCGGCGACGCACGCCCTCGGGTTTCTCACTTCGGACTATTTCGCCCGCGGTTTCAGGCTGCTGCGCGAAGTGCGCTCGCGCGTGAAGGTCATCGAGCACGTCACCGCGCTCGCCGCCGGGGGCGACGAGCGTCTCGCATCGGTTCGCTACGAAGTCAATGACACGACGCACGAACTCGCGGCCGATGTCCTGCTGCTGCACCAGGGGATCGTGCCGAATCTCAACCTGTCGAATGCTATCGGCTGCGCGCAGCATTGGAACGATCTGCAGAAGTGCTGGGAGCCAACCGTCGACGCGTGGGGTGGGACGTCGATGCCCAATGTGTTCATCGCCGGCGATGGCGCGCGCGTCGACGGCGCCGAGGCTGCCGAGGCGTGCGGGCGGCTGGTCGCGCTGGCAGTCGCCAACGCGCTGGGCCGGATCGATGCCAGGGCGCGCGACGACGCCGCGGTCGAGCCGCGCGGTGCATTGCAGCGCGTCACCCGCGGCCGGCGCTTCTTCGACACGCTCTACCGGCCGGCCCACTACTTCCGCATTCCGAGAGGCGACACCGTCGTCTGCCGCTGCGAGCAGGTGACTGCGCAGGAGA
Organism: uncultured beta proteobacterium; assembly: GCA_963788185.1. GTDB lineage: Bacteria > Pseudomonadota > Gammaproteobacteria > Burkholderiales > Casimicrobiaceae > CAIWHR01. The sequence continues at coordinate 370,725 of CAWBGE010000021.1, read as the reverse complement.
TCGTCGAAGCGGTGGCTGCCGGCTGTCCGGGGCCCAACCAGATGAAAGCATACCTGCGCTGTGGCATGGGCCCGTGCCAGGGCCGCCTGTGCGGACTCACGGTCACCGAGATCATCGCCCGCGAGCGCAAGCTGCCGCCGTCGGCGATCGGCTACTTCCGGTTGCGCTTTCCGGTCAAGCCGATCACGCTGGGCGAACTCGCTGCCATGCCGACGACCGAGGCTGCCCGGCAGGTGGTCGACCGCCATGGCGTTCGCTGACCTTCCGTTCCACTGACCCGAGAGAGGACGCAGGCAGAGATGAGCAGCGAGCAGGATCTGGAGAGCATCGCATTGCAGGAGGCCCGGCTGCGCTTCGCACGCTTCGATGCGCGGACCGCGTGGGATCTCGGTCAGCGCCTGAAGGCGGCGGCCGAGGCGCGCGCCGTGGCGGTGACGATCGAAATCCGGATCGCGCGTGAAACCGTCTTCTTCTACGCGATGCCGGGCACGGCGCCCGCCAATGCAGACTGGGTGCGCCGCAAGCGCAACACCGTCGAGTTGACGCAGCGGAGCTCCTACGCGATCGGCAGCCTGCCGCTGCGCGATGGCGAGACGACGCTGCAGCGGATGGGACTGCCGGGTCGCGACTATGCCGATGCCGGGGGCGCGTTTCCCCTGTTTGTCGAGGGTGTGGGCTGCATCGGAACAGTCGCGGTGTCCGGCCTGCCGCAGCGCGACGACCATGCGTTGGTCGTGGAAGTGCTGGGCGAGATGTGCGGCGTTTCGATGGACGGCATGCGGTTGGACTGAGCAAGCGCGGGCGCTCAGGCCGACTGCCCGTCCTGCGCGCGTTCCGCTTCGAGACGCCTGGTTTTCTTCAGCCGCCAGACGACGAGATACAGCGCCATCCACGGCAACGCGAACAGAAGCACTTCTTGGCGTGACGGCAGCGCCGACGGACCCTCGATCACGAAATCGTCCCAGCGGACGAGCACGGCGAGAAGCAGCGCCGACAGGAACATCGTGTTGTAGTCCTTGACGAGCACGCGCCGCCAGTTGAACTGCATGTCTTCCACGGATTTTCGGAGGCCGGTCAGCTTCGGCAGGATGCGGTTGGCGCGCGCGCGGTACGCATCGAATTCCGCACCGAACTTGTCGTGCAGGTAAGCCTCTTCGGCGGCGATGATCGCGGCATAGAACAGGGCGGTCAGCGGCAGGGCGAGAAGGTAGAACTCGGGAGCGTTCACGATCAGTGCCCAACCCAGGATCATCAGTCCGTTGCCGAGGTACATCGGGTTGCGCGTGTGCGCGTAGACGCCGCCCTGCACGAGATCGTCGGCGTACACCTGACGGTTGCGCCCGCCGCGCACGATGTACTCGTAGCCGATGGTCACCGCGCGCACGGCGAGACCGAGCAGCGCGACCAGCACGCCGGCCGCGTCCATCCAGGAGTCGAGGCCGGCATTGCCGAGCACATGCCGCGGCGTGGAGATCAGAAGCACGCCGAGGACGATTGCCGTGAAGACGACGCCACGATGGTGAAACAGGAACCGCCCGAGCTTGACCATCGCCGGGCTAGCGGGAGGTCTTGACGCCAAGCAGGCCGGCAAAGTTGTACCACTTGAAGAAGACTTCGACGCTGCCGAAGCCGTTGCGCTTCAGGAGTTCGAAGTTCTCGTCGATGCGATAGGGAATCAGCACGTTCTCGAGCGCCTCGCGCTTCATCGCGATCTCGGTCTCGCTGTAGGCGTTGCGGCGCTTCATGTCGTAATAGAACTTGATGAAGAGCCGATTGAACAGCGAGTCGTTGCCCAGCACCTTTTCGACGAGAATGAGGCAACCGTTCTCCTTCAGTCCGTCGCAGATCGTGCGGACCAGCCGGTCGCGGAAGATCGGGCGCACGAACTGCAGCGTCAGGTTGAGCACGACCACGGATGCGTTCTCGATCGCACAGCCGTCGTTGAGGTCGGCGAGGATCAGCGCCGGCTTGCCGTGCGGCGGTGCATCGGCGAAGCGCAGCGCGGCCTTGTCCAGCATCGCCTCCGAGTAGTCGACCCCGACGAGCCGCACCTCTTTGCCGGCTGCACCGATGGCCGACGAGAGCGTCTCGAGCGTGATGCCGTTCGAGCAGCCCAGGTCATAGACGTTCGTGCCGCTGACGGCGAATTCGGCGGCGACCTCGCCGAGCATGCGCTGGAGTTCCCGGTATTGCGGAATCGAGCGGTCGAGCATGTCCTCGAATACCGCGGCGGTCTTCTCGCCAAAGTTGAAGTCGCCGACGGCTTGTGTCTTCTCGGCAAAAATATCGTCTTTTTTCATGCGGATGGGTCCTCGTCTTCCTTGTGTTCCGATTGCGATCGGGAAAACCCATGGTTGTCCAGCCGCATATGCCACATTATTGAGTCCGGGCGCTTGCCGGTCAACGCTCGGCGCCGGTGCGTTGCCGTCAGCGCCTGCTGGAATTGCGCAACCCCGGATTGACCCGGTCGATATCGGACTGGACTTCGGCGCGGCTGCGTTCGTAAACGATCTCGCGTCCCATCGCGCTGCCGACATAGGCCTGCGCGGTGCGCGTCGGCATCAGTTCGCAGCGGACGCTGTGGACGCCTTCACCGAGGACGACCTGGATTCGCTCGGCCCGCTTGTTCAGAACGACGACGTCCATCGTCTGACCGCTTTGCGTTATGCGTACGGTGATCTTTTCGTCGGTCATCGGTTTGCTCTTCGGCGGCGGAATTCTGGAAGGTAGGCCGAGTATTGGGTGTTCGGCCGCGCGGGTCAACCGCTGCGCTTCGGCGGTGGTCTGCCGGTCCGCGGGGTGCAGGCGACGGGTCGATCGCGAAGAGGGAGCGCAGGGCCACTCCGTCGAGCAGGGTGCGCGTTGGCTTTTCGCCGGCCTCGACGGTAGAGTACGTGTGGAAAGCGACCGCGCGTCGCGAAAGGCGACCGTCATGCAGGCGTCATCCGACGTCAACACCTTCCTGTTCACGGACATCGAGGGCAGCACCACGATGTGGGAACGGGACCCCGAGCGCACGGCACACGCCGTCGCGCTGCATGATGCGTTGGTGCGCAACTCGGTGGAGACGCATCGCGGGCGCGTGATCAAGACCACCGGCGACGGCATTTACGCGGTGTTCGAGGACGCGGTCGATTCGGTGCAGGCCGTCATTGCCTTCCAGCGGGCGCTCGCGAGTCCCGATGCCACGGCCGGCGTCGCCATCCGCGTGCGCTGCGGGCTTCACGCGGGTCTTGCCATCGAGCGCGATGGCGACTACTTCGGTCCCACGATCAATCGCACCGCGCGCATCATGGCCGTGGGTCACGGAGAGCAGGTGCTTCTGTCCGAGGCGCTGGTCGACCTCCTCGACGGCTCCCTGCCTTCGGAGGTTTCGCTGCGCGACCTTGGGGCCGTCCGCCTGAAGGATCTCGCTGCGCCCGAGCGGATCTCGCAACTGGTCCACCCGCGACTTCGTTACGAGTTTCCCCCGCTGCGCTCGCTCGAGGCGCTGCCCAACAACCTGCCGCAGCAGCTCACTTCGTTTGTCGGCCGCGAGCGCGAACTCGCCGAGGGGAAGGAGCTGCTGGGGCGCACGCGGCTGCTGACGCTGCTGGGGATGGGCGGACTTGGCAAGACCCGCCTGTCGCTGCAGATCGGTGCCGACCTCCTGGACGAGTACCCCGACGGCGTGTGGTTCGTCGACCTCGCGCCGCTCAAGGACGCGGCGCTGGTCCCTAACGAGGCGGCGCAGGTGCTGGGGGTGCGCGAGGAGCCGGGCAAGCCGTTGATGCAGACGCTCTGCGCGCACCTGAAGTCGCGCAAGCTGCTGATCATCGTCGACAACTGCGAACACCTGATGGAGGCGTGCGCGAACTTCGCCAACGGCGTGCTGCGCGCGTCGCGCGACGTCCGCATCATCGCCACCAGCCGCGAGGCGCTGCGGGTGCCCGGCGAGCAGACCTACCCGGTGTTGCCGCTGCCGGTGCCGGATCGCTCTGCCGACGTCGACGCGCTGTCGCGGTCGGACGCCGTGCAGTTGTTCGTCGAACGGGCGCAGTTGCAGAAGCCGGGATTCGCGCTCACCGAGCGCGAGGCGCCCGCCATTGCCGAACTCTGCGCGCGGCTGGAGGGGATACCCCTGGCGCTGGAGCTGGCGGCAGCCCGCATCCGGGCACTGTCGATCCAGGACATCAACAAGCGCCTGCAGAATCGCTTCGCGCTGCTTACCGGCGGCGGACGCGTGCTGATGGAGCGGCAGCAGACGCTGCGCGCCCTGGTCGCGTGGTCCTACGATCTCCTGACCGAGAACGAGCAGCTGCTGTTCGATCGGCTCGCCATCTTCGTCGGCGGCTTCGATCTCGCGGCGGCCGAGGCTGTGTGCGGCACCGATCCGCTGTTGCCCGAGGAGGTGCTCGACCTCGTCGCATCGCTCATCGACAAGTCGCTGGTGATGATGCAGGAGGTCGACGGCGAATCGCGGTACCGGATGCTGGAGACCATTCGCGAGTACGCCAACGAAGGTATGGCCAGGCGGGAGGAACTGCCCGCCAGTATCGTGCGGCATTGCGACCACTTCTTCGGCGTCGCCAAGGCGGTGCGCGATCAGTTGCAGGGCGCCGAGCAGGCGGTGGGGATGCGGCGCATGGAGGTCGACCTCGACAACATCCGTGCGGCGGTCGCCAGGGCGCAAGCCGGGGGAGCGGACCCGGTGGTCGCGGTGAAGATCCAGGTCGCGCTGATGCGGTTCTGGATACTGCGCGGCTACTCGACCGAAGCCCGCAACAACATTCGTGCTGCGCTGGCGCTGCCGGGCGTGCAGGACGTGCCCATCGTCCACGCCCATGCCCTGTATCTGGGCGGCACGCTGGCCGCGAGCCAAAGCGACTACGTCGAGGCCCGAAGGATGCTGACCGCGTGCCTGGAACTGCGCCGGGTGCTCGGCAATCCGCGCGAGATTGCGGCAACGCTGTCGACGCTGGCGGTCATCCGGTTGAACGAGGGCGATGCGGCGCAGGCGCGGGTGAGCGAGGAGGAGGCGCTCGGCATCTTCCGCGAGCTCGGCGACCGCATCGGCGAGGCGATCGGGCTGCTGCATCTGGGCGAGATCTGCATGGACCTGGCCGATACCGCGGAGTCGCGCGGTTTCCTCGACCAGTGCCTCGTCATCGCGCGGTCGATCAAGCACCTGGAGCTGGAGGGCGAGTGCGAGCGCAGTCTCGGTGAATTGGCGCTGGAAGAAGGCGACGTCGCCACCGCCCGGCAGCGACTGACGCGTTCGCTCGAAGTGTTCCAATCAGCCGAAGACAAACGGGGCGAAGCCACGGCACGGTGGTGGATGGGCAGGGCGAACCTCGTGGCCGGTGACCTCGACGCTTCGCGTTCACTGCTGAAAGAAGCGCTCCGCGCTTTCCAGGCCTTCGAGATGAGTGCGGAAGCACTGGGTTGCCTCGAGGATCACGCGGCACTCCTGCAGCGCTGCGGCCAGGCCGCCGAAGCCGTCCGACTTTACGCGGGCATCGAGGCTGCACGGGAGCGAATGGCGCTTCGGCGACGCGCGCGCAGTGAGCATCGGTGGCGGAACGAGGTGGCGGGCGCACGCACGGCGATAAACGGTGAGGCGTTCGATGCCGCGTGGTCCGAAGGCGGTACGTGGACGCTGGACCAGGCGATTGCTCACGGGGAAGCCCGAGGCATATAGCATCTCGTTCAGGGGCGAACCGAGTTTGCGCCGCCGTTGGCGACGGCAATTCGCGGCTGAAGCCGCTCCCACAAGCAAATGCGAGGCGGCGGTGCCGGGATCAGGGCGCCGTTGAACGTGTCAGGCGACGATCTTTCGACGGCGTGCAAGCCAGCCAGCGCCGAGTGCGCCGAAGACCAACGCAAGCGAAGCAGGCTCCGGAACGGTCGGATCAGCGTCGGTCAAGACCGGGAAGGTGCCGTCGGCATTGAGGTTGGTGAACCGCGCGTAGCCGCCGTCCTGCAACGGAACCTCCGCCTCACAGACGAAGGTCCAGGCCAGTGCCGGACAGATACCCGACCAGTTGAGCAACCGATAATTGCCCTGTTCCCAAAGGTAGGCACCGGGGACGGAGAGGTTTCCGGCTGCCGCCGGAATGCCACCGAAAAGACCAGATGGCAGCGCAGACACGAGGGACAGGAAACCGGGCGAGGGCGCATGTCCGGACGTGAATTGCACGCCAAACTCCTGGTCGATCTCTCCGCAATCGAGGGCATTGGACGGCAGGCATTGCGCGGTATTCGTGATCCGCTGCGGTCCGATGAGAAAAGTGTCCACTCCGGCGAGCGCGCCGTTCTTCACGTAGATGCCGGCGACCAGCTCCGGGTCGGAACTGAGCGACTCATCCGGGAAAATTTCGGTGACCAGCGTGTGATCGGTTGCCGCGCTGACGATGTCCGGTGCAGATCCCTCCCAAAGCGACACCGTCAGGGAAAACAGCGCGACGTCGCATCCGCCGACATCAAAGAGGTTGACGCCGTAATAGCCATTGGGCAACGCGGCAATGCCGCAGTTGTCCTCGACCTTCCACACCGCCGTTCCCGCAAAGCCGAGCGGGTCGAATTTCGACTGGTAGAACACCGCCGCCTGCGACATGGTCCCTGCACACAGGCTCGCCACCAGCACTGCGGCTCGCACTATCGGCCGCCAGATCTTGTTCGTCACGGGTCCGTTCTCCCAGTCTGCTGGATGTTGTCGGGCTCGACGCAAACAAGGATCAAGCGACCCTTCAGGGCATCGGAGTTATAAGAACGTGTTCGGAAGCAAGAATCGCACCATCTGGCGACGGACTCGTGCAACACATTGAATTGGTGTCGAATCGGCCAGAAACCCTGGTCGATCCACCATCGTGCACGCCGACCCATTGTAAAATTTCCCGACACCCAAACGTCGATAAACCATTAATCGATAATGGTTTTATGGGGGCACGGCGCCGATGGCCGTAACACCGGCGCCGTGCGGCTGCGCACGCGCTCCCGTTACTCCCGGACACGCGCCGACTGGGCGTAATCCTCGAGCAGTTCCTCGAACACCAGGGGCTCGTGCTCACGCAACTCGATTGCGTAGTCGAGGAATTTCACGACCCCGTCCTTCAGGATCTTGTCGACCTTCGCCTGCAGCTTGGGATAGCGCGCGGCCTCGTCCGCGAAAAGTCGATCCGGGTTCCGCTGCTTGAAGGTGTCGATGTCCTGAATGAAATGCAGGATGAAGATCATGTCGTGGAAAATGGGCTCGAAGTCGTTCGTCGCCGCCCAGTCGAGGAAGGTCAGGAACACGTGCCGGCTGCGCACGTACTCGTCCAGGATGCCGTCGACTACGGCGGGGGATCGGTACCTGAGTTCGGTGATGGCGTCGCGCACGGCGCGCATTTCCTGGGGCGATGCGGTTCGAATCCACTCGAGCGAGATCTGCGGCTGCGCGAGCCCCGCGAAATTGGAGATGAACACGTTGCGCAGTTCCGAACGGAAGATGTAGCTCTTCATGTACATGAACTGCCGGCGGCGCGTATCCCGTTCCCGGCTCGCAAGCCAGCGTTCGACGACGATCGCGCCGACAAGGATCTCGAGCGGGATCGCCGCCATGTGCGCCAGGAACGTCACATGCGTGAGGTGCTCGATCCACAGGAACAGCGCCGACAGCGCGACCAGCCCCGCCCCCGCGAACAGCAGCGTGCTATGGCGCTCGGTGAGCAGGCTTTTCTTCATCGCCGCGATGATAGCCGATGGCTGCTGATGTCGCTTCGGGGGCGTGCGCCACCGGACATCAGAACTTGAACAGCTCCTTCAGCTTGTTGACGGCGCCGGCGGCGTCGTCGAGCGGCGATGGCGGCTGCTGCGGTTGCGACGGCGATTGCGGCGCGCCCTGCGGACGGTCTGCGCTGCGCCGACTCGAGCCACGGTCGTCCGCTTCCATGCCGAGCGGTACCATCCCGACCGACTTGACGCGGACCTTCACCGCCCAGATCGGCTCCCAGGCGATCTTCGGGTCCGTCGGACGCGGCGGTTGCGCGAGATTGAGCTCCTCGCCGTAGGCGATACCGTTGACCATGCCGCCTTCGACGCCCTCGAACACCCCCTTCGGGATCGTGCACGTGGTCGCGGTCGGCGGCAGCACGACTTTTTCGCCGATCATCCGGCGCACGAAGTCGTTGGGCAGGTAGTTCATCAGCCCCCAGCCGGTGTCCTGCAGCTCGCTCGACGACCAGATGATCATCTCGTTGCCGCTCTGGCGGAAGCCCATCGCCTGCAGGAAGTAGCCCTGCGCGCCGGCGATGGTCGGCCACGACATCACCGTCGGTCCGGCGAGCGGCCCCTTGCCGTCGAGTTCCATCGGCGGCATGAAGTCCTGCCGTTCGCCGATCGCGAAGCGGATGTCGGGCGTTGCGGTGCCGCGCACCAGCTGCTCGCCGCGCAGCGTCGCGTCGGCGGGCACGCTCTTGCGCTCGCGCTCGTTCGGCCAGAGGTATTGCATGTTGCGGGTCGCGCTCCAGCGATCCGGCGGCGATCGTCCGGCGAGCGCCTGCCCGAACTGCTGCAGCGACATCTTCTCGGTGTCGGCGATCTTCGGCTGCCCCGGTCGGATCGTGTCGCCGCAGCCCCAGTAGACCAGCATCCGCGCCTTCGGCTTCTCCGGTGTCTTCTCGTCGTCGTAGGTCTCGCCGCGCTGCGAAGGCGGCGGCGCGAGCAGCGGCAGCGACGGCCCCATGTTCATCCCCGGCGGAATCATGTGATCGGCCCCGGGTGTGCCTGTCGGCTTGTGCGACGAGCGCAGTCCGAGCCACAGCTCCTTCTGCGGGCCGCCGCCCATCCCGCCCGGCATCATCATCGCGCCCATCGCGCCCATGCCGCCGGCCGGCATGCCGGGAATCGACATCGTCCGCGTCGCCACGTCGACGCCGTAGGTCGAAATGGGCGGCCGGGTCTGCTGCGTCTGGCCGTGCGCCAGCACGGGGACGAGGGCGGCGGCAGCGGCAGCGAAGGCGGCGGCGCGTGAGGCAGGGATCATCACCAGTCCTGTCGGGTCATCGGGCGAGGGAGCCGCGGCCATTCTAAACGGAGTGCGGCGCGGCGAACATGCTCGCGTGCGTGACCGGTCGCCGAACCGGGCGTCGCGCCTCGGCTGCGGCGCTATACTCGGCCGATGGTCAAGCCCACCCTTGCCGGTCAGCTCGTCGTCGCGATTTCATCGCGCGCGCTGTTCGACCTTGCCGAGAGCCACCGCATCTACACCGAGGCGGGCGTCGACGCCTATCACCGCTACCAGGTCGAGCACGAGAACGAGTTGCTCGCCCCCGGTCCCGCCTTTGCGCTCGTGAAGAAGCTGCTCGCCGTCAACCGGGCCGACAAGCAGTACGTCGAAGTGATCCTGCTGTCGCGCAACAGCGCCGACACCGGGCTTGCGGGTGTTCAACGCCATCAAGCACTACGGGCTCGACATCACGCGTGCGGCGTTCACCAAGGGCGAGCCGACGTCGCGCTACGTTCCGGCCTTCGGTGCGCATCTCTTCCTGTCGGCCGACACCGGCGACGTTCGGCGCGCGCTGGACGAAGGCCACGCGGCGGCGACGATCTTTCCGTCTTCGGTCGGGGGCAACCAGAGTGCCGAGCTGCGGATCGCCTTCGACGGCGACGCCGTGCTCTTTTCCGACGAGGCCGAACGCGTCTACCAGGAGCACGGCCTCGCCGAGTTCTCCAAGAGCGAGACCGAGGCGGCGCTGCGGCCGCTGTCCGGGGGGCCGTTCAAGGACTTCCTGGCCGGACTGCACCGCATCCAGGCAGATTTCCCCGAGGACAAGAGCCCGATCCGCACGGCACTGGTGACTGCGCGCAGCGCGCCGGCGCACGAGCGCGTGATCCGCACGCTGCGGGCGTGGAACATCCGCATCGACGAGGCGCTGTTCCTGGGAGGGCTCGACAAGGGCGAATTCCTGCGAGCCTTCGGCGCCGACATCTTCTTCGACGACCAGCGCACGCACGTCGAATCGGCGGCGAGAGCACGTCGCCGCCGGCCACGTGCCGCACGGCGTGGCGAATCGACGCTGACGAACGCGTTGCAAGCCCGGGCTCGGCGGTTGCGGCCGCGCCCGGGGCGCGCCGTCAGGCGAGCGTCAGGTCGATGACGACGTGGTCGGCGTCGCTGTCGACGAACCTGTGCGTGAGGCGATTGCCGTAGCGGTCGGCGAGTTCTTCCATCAGAACGATCGGATACTCACTTCCGATGTAGCGGAACGTGCCGCCCGACGGCAGATCTTCCATCGCCTCGCAGACGACCTGGTGGCGCACCCGTCCGGAGAGGCAGCGGGCATCGAAGGTTCGCAGCGGTGTCCTGGCGAGGTCTGGGGAGAGCGTGGCGGTTTCCATTGCAATGAGTCCAAACGCGCCGGCCAAGCCGGCCGACGATTGAAGTGTTGCTTTGCAGCAAACGACCCGCCTTGCGTGAGATCAATAGCCGTGCGCGTGACAGCTGCGACACGTTGCCGCATTCACTCCTTGCCGGGAAGTACATTGCGTGCGGAAAGTTTCATGATCCCCCTGCAGGGCAGCGCGGGGTTGAAAGGCGCTGCCGGACGAGATGCGCTGCCAAGTGGCGGCCTCGATCCGTCACGACCATGCGTCGACGAGTGGTCCGCCTTCGTCCAGCAGAAAACGCTCGAACTCCAATGCGGCCGGCGAAAGCCGCTTGTTCTTCAGATGCGTAATGTACCAGTGCCGAATCAGCGGCAGCCCCTGGACGTCCAGAAGCGCGAGATGGCCGGCGGCGATCTCCTGGCGCGTGGTGCGCAACGAGACGAACGAGAGGCCCATGCCCGCCATGACTGCCTGCTTGATAGTTTCGTTGCTGGGTATCTCCATCACGATCCGCGGCTTGATCCGATGCCTGGCGAACAGCCGCTCCATCGACAGGCGAGTGCCCGAGCCCGTCTCCCGAGCGACGAAATCCTGGTCCTTCAGCTCGCGCAGGTCGATATGGCGGCGGCGTGACATGGGATGGTCCGGCGCACTGACGATACCGAGTGGATTGGTCGCGAACGGCGCCGAAATGCACTCGAGCTCGTCGGGAGCCCGACCCATAACGACGAGGTCGACCTCGTTCCTCGACAGCAGCTGCAGGATGGCCTCCCGATTGAGCACGCGCAGTCCGGTCTCGATCTTCGGATAGCGCTTCCGGAATCGCATCAGCAGCATCGGCATGAAGTACTTCGACGTGGTGATGATCGCCAGCTCGATGCGCCCCCGATAGGCCCCGCGACGCTCGGCCATCACGTCGTCGAGTTCGGTCAGGTGGAAGACGACGCGCCGCGCGTACTCGCGCAATTCGACGCCGGCGTCGGTCAGCGCGATGCCGCGCCCGGACGGCTGTACGAGAGGCGAGCCGAGGGCCTGCTCGAGCTGGCGCAGCTGCATCGAGACCGCCGGCTGCGTGACGTGCAACGACGCCGCAGCACGCGAAACGCTCAACGCATCGGCAACGGCGAGAAACGTGTCGAGCTGCCGCAGCGTATATGGCCGCATGGCGGATCCTCCATGGCATAAGACAAAACTGATTATATGCTCAATAATTGTGATTAGACCTGATGTTTTTGCCTCCGTACACTCGGTCCTGGGCTATGGATTGGTCGAGCGGGCGGGACAGTTCAGACGAGGAGAGCGAAATGGGTGACGTGGGTATCGTGGAGAACGTGGAGATCACCGACGCGAAAAAGCGTTACGCCGCCGGCGTGCTCAAGTACGCCCAGATGGGCTATTGGGACGCCGGCTACGAGCCGAAGGACACCGACCTGCTGGCGTTGTTCCGCATCACTCCGCAGGACGGCGTGGATCCGATCGAGGCTGCGGCGGCCGTCGCCGGCGAATCGTCGACGGCGACCTGGACCGTCGTGTGGACCGACCGCCTGACCGCCTGCGACATGTATCGCGCCAGGGCATACCGGGTCGACCCGGTTCCGAACCAGCCGGGCCAGTATTTCTGCTACGTCGCCTACGACCTTTCGCTGTTCGAGGAAGGCTCGATCGCCAACCTGACGGCGTCGATCATCGGCAACGTGTTCAGCTTCAAGCCGCTGAAGGCCGCGCGGCTCGAAGACATGCGCCTGCCGGTTGCCTACGTGAAGACCTTTCGTGGTCCGCCGACCGGCATCGTGGTGGAGCGGGAGCGCCTCGACAAATACGGCCGGCCGCTGCTGGGCGCCACGATCAAGCCGAAGCTGGGGCTGTCGGGGCGCAACTACGGGCGGGTCGTGTACGAAGCGCTCAAGGGCGGGCTGGATTTCACCAAGGACGACGAGAACATCAATTCGCAGCCGTTCATGCATTGGCGCGACCGCTTCCTCTATTGCATGGAAGGGGTGTACCGCGCCTCGGCGGCGAGCGGCGAGGTCAAGGGCCACTACCTCAACATCACCGCGGGCACGATGGAGGAGATGTACCGCCGCGCGGAACTGGCCAGGGAACTCGGCTCCGTGGTGGTGATGGTGGACTTGATCGTCGGCTGGACCGCCATCCAGTCGATCTCCAACTGGGCTCGGGACAACGACATGATCCTGCACATGCACCGTGCGGGCCACGGGACGTATACCCGGCAGAAGTCGCACGGCATCTCGTTCCGGGTCATCGCCAAATGGCTCCGGCTCGCGGGTGTCGATCACCTGCACACCGGCACCGCGGTGGGCAAGCTCGAAGGCGATCCGATGACCGTCCAGGGCTACTACAACGTCTGCCGCGACACCAGGACGATGGTCGATCTGCCACGCGGCCTCTTCTTCGAGCAGGATTGGGGCGCATTGCGCAAGGTGATGCCCGTAGCGTCGGGGGGCATACATGCGGGGCAGATGCACCAACTGCTCGACCTCTTCGGCGACGACGTCGTGCTGCAATTCGGCGGCGGCACCATTGGCCACCCCATGGGCATCCAGGCCGGCGCCCAGGCCAACCGGGTTGCGCTCGAGACGCTCGTGCTGGCACGCAACGAAGGCCGGGACATCAGGAACGAAGGGCCGGAGATCCTGCGCAACGCCGCCAGGAGTTGCAGACCATTGCAGGCGGCGCTGGATACCTGGGGCGAGGTCAGCTTCAATTACGCGTCGACCGACACGTCCGATTTCGTGCCGACGCCATCAGTTGCCTGAGCCATCCACGACCATCGATCACGAGGACACCATGCGCCTGACTCAAGGTACCTTTTCATTCCTGCCGGACCTCACCGATGTGCAGATCGCCAGACAGATCGAATTTTGCCTCGCGGAGGGCTGGGCCGTCGCGGTCGAATATACCGACGACCCGCATCCCCGGAACACGTACTGGGAGATGCACGGCACGCCGATGTTCGATCTCGAGGACGCCGCCGGCGTCATGCTGGAACTCGCCGCCTGCCGCAAGACCTTCCCGCAGCACTACATCCGACTGGCGGCCTTCGACTCGACGCACGGCGTCGAATCGATCCGGCTCGCGTTCATCGTGAATCGGCCTGCGCAGGAGCCGGGCTTTCGCCTGGTGCGCCAGGAAGAACCGGGGCGGACGGTGCGCTACACCGTCGAGAGCTATGCGGTGGCGGCGAACCCCGAAGGGATGCGGTATTGACCGAAGTACGCGATCGCCCGCGATACGTGCCCGGAGAACAACGATCCCATGACTGACGAGAGCAATCGTCAAGCTGCGGCCCTGCCGGCTGCGAATGCCGCCGCAGGTCAGCCGGCGCGTACCGGCGGCAGCCTGGAGTCGATGCTCGCCGACACCGGTGTCAACGAGCTGCTGCAGGAATTCGACCGCGAATTGATCGGACTTGCGCCGGTCAAGATGCGGATCCGCGAAATCGCGGCATTGCTGTTGGTCGATCGCCTGCGAAGCGAGCGCGGCCTCACCGCCGCCGGAGGGCCCAGCCTGCACATGTGCTTTACCGGAAATCCGGGCACCGGCAAGACCACGGTCGCATCGCGAATGGCGACGATCCTGCACCGCCTGGGCTACGTCAGGAAAGGCCATCTGGTGGCAGTCACCCGCGACGACCTGGTCGGGCAGTACATCGGCCACACCGCGCCAAAGACGAAGGAGGTGCTGAAGCGGGCCATGGGCGGCGTGCTGTTCATCGACGAGGCGTATTATCTCTATCGTCCGGAGAACGAACGCGACTATGGGCAGGAGGCGATCGAGATCCTGCTCCAGGTGATGGAGAACAACCGCGACGACCTGGTCGTGATACTGGCCGGGTACAAGGAGCGGATGGACCGATTCTTCGAGAGCAATCCCGGCCTGTCGTCGCGCATCGCGCACCACATCGATTTTCCGGACTACCGGGCGGACGAGCTGGCGCTGATCGGCGAACGCATGCTCGGTGCGCTGCACTACCGGTTCGACGCCGATGCCAGATCCGTGTTCGACGAGTATCTGAAGCGCCGAATGGCACAGCCGCACTTCGCCAATGCCCGCAGCGTCCGCAACGCACTCGATCGCGCGCGCCTGCGGCACGCGTATCGATTGTTTACCCACCCCGGGGCCGCGACCAGCGACGAAGCGCTGACGACGATCACCGCCGCCGATCTGCTGGCGAGCCGCGTATTCGCGGCCGCGGTGCCAGACCCCGAAAAGTCGCGATGAATCGCGCACGCGCCTTCGCCTTGCGTGCCGCGATCCGCGTGTCACCGCTAACCATATACGTTACGGCCTGAACGGAGCCCCGATGCTTGCGGATCGCACGACACTGACCCAATTCCTCATCGAGGAGCGCGGGCGTCACCCCGGCTCCAGGGGCGAGCTGAACGCGCTGATTCTCGATGTCGCACTGGCCTGCAAGGCGATTTCCCGGACCGTCGCCCACGGCGCCCTCGCCGGCGTGCTCGGCGGCCTTGGCAACGTCAACGTGCAGGGAGAGGCGCAGAAGAATCTCGATGTCGTTGCCAGCAATCTGTTTCTGCGTAGCAACGAGTGGGGCGGCCATCTGGCCGGAATGGTGTCCGAGGAACTCGAGCGCCACTACGCGATTCCAGCGCAATATCCGCGGGGTCGATATCTGCTTGCGTTCGATCCGCTCGACGGGTCGTCGAATACCGACGTCAACGTGGCGGTGGGAAGCATCTTTTCCATCCTGCGCGCGCCGAATCCGGAAGCTGACGCCGCCGCCGCCGACTTCCTGCAGCCCGGCCACCGACAGGTGTGCGCCGGCTATGCGATCTACGGCCCGGCGACGATGCTCGTGCTGACCGTTGGCACCGGTGTGCACGCGTTCACGCTCGACCCGATGCTGGGCGAGTTCTTTCTCACGCATCCGCACCTCAGGATCCCGGATGCGACCTGCGAGTTCGCGATCAACGCCTCGAACAGCCGCTTCTGGGAGCCGGCGGTGAAGCGCTATGTCGACGAGTGCCTTGCCGGCAAGACGGGACCCAGAGGCAAGGATTTCAACATGCGCTGGATTGCATCGCTGGTCGCCGAGACGCACCGAATCCTGATGCGCGGCGGGGTGTTCATGTATCCGCGCGACACCAAGGATCCTGTGAAGCCGGGCCGGCTGCGCCTGCTCTACGAGGTGAGCCCGATCGCTTTCCTGGTCGAGCAGGCCGGCGGGGCCGCCACGACGGGGCGGGAGCGGGCGCTCGACGTGGTTCCGCAGGAGTTGCACCAGCGCGTCGGCTTCATTTTCGGGTCGCGCGACG
The DNA here is from genome assembly GCA_963788185.1 of uncultured beta proteobacterium. Classification (GTDB taxonomy): domain Bacteria; phylum Pseudomonadota; class Gammaproteobacteria; order Burkholderiales; family Casimicrobiaceae; genus CAIWHR01. Next base: position 355,081 of record CAWBGE010000021.1, on the reverse strand, counting down.
AGGTCGAGCGCCTCGAACGGCTTCATCGCGACCACAATCTCGGCGAGTACAACGCACCGCTGTTCGGTGCACGCGGATTGTTCCGCGCGGCCTAAGCCCAGGAGACGGCCATGTCCAGCAAGCATCCGATCATCGCGATCACCGGATCCTCCGGCGCAGGTACGACATCGGTGATGCGCACCTTCGACCGGATCTTTCGCCGCGAGGAGGTCGCTGCCGCATTTCTCGAGGGAGACAGCTTTCATCGCTACGATCGCGCCGGGATGAAACTGAAGATGGCCGAGGAACTGGCGCGCGGCAATCACAATTACAGCCATTTCGGCCCCGACTCCAACCTCTTCGAGGAGCTTGCCGCGCTGTTTGCCAGCTACGGCGCAACCGGGCAGGGTCAGCGACGGAGGTATCTGCACGACGACGAGGAAGCCCGGCCCTATGGCCAGACGCCGGGAACCTTCACGCCCTGGGAGGCGCTGCCGGCCGACACGGACCTGTTGTTCTACGAGGGTCTGCACGGGGCCGTGATCACCGACAAGGTGAACGTCGCGCAGCACGTGGACCTGCTGATCGGCGTGGTGCCGGTGATCAACCTCGAATGGACCCAGAAGCTGCACCGCGACAAGGCGATGCGCGGTTACTCCACAGAGGCGGTCACCGACACGATCCTGCGCCGGATGCACGACTACGTGCACTACATCTGTCCGCAGTTCGCGCATACCCATGTGAATTTCCAGCGCGTGCCGATCGTCGACACGTCGAATCCGTTCCTGGCGCGCTTCATTCCCACGCCGGACGAGTCGATGCTGGTCATCCGTTTCGCCAATCCGCGAGGAATCGACTTCCCGTACCTGCTCTCCATGCTCGACGGATCGTTCATGTCGCGGGCAAACACGATCGTCTGCCCGGGCGGCAAGATGGATCTCGCGATGCAGTTGATCTTCACGCCGATGATCTGGCGACTGATGGAGCGTCGCAAGCAGGCGCTTCAGGGCTGAACAGAGGCCCCGATGCGCATCGCGGGCGAAAACCGGCAGGTCGCGCAACGCCGCCGCGGACCGGAAGGCGCGTTTTACGGTGCCGACATCTGCGAAGCAGAGCACTGGACTTGCGAAGCCACCGGCCGACAGCCGCGCAGCGACCATGAGTGACGCACTGGCCAAGAGGCTGCTGGGCAGCATGCGCCCCGGGGAGAGGTTGAAGCTCGTCAGCAATCGCCCCGGCATCGCCGATGACGTCGCCGATTGGGTCAAGGCGACCGGCGAGTGACATGACGCCGGACACGGTGCAACCCATGAGAGCGGAGACCCCGTGCGGACCGTTCGATCCGGGCGACGACCGCGCCTACCAGGCGTGGCGCAGGGCGAAGTTGCGGCGCTATCCCCGGCAGCTTGCCGACCTGATCGTGCCGGTGCGCGATCCGCGCTCGCTCACCCGGGATGAGCGACACGCACTCGCCGACCGCTGCAGGCGCGCGAACATGGTGATCTATGCCGGCCCGGCGTCCGGTGCCGACAAGAACCTGCCGCGCATGCTCGCACGCCAATTCGGCCTCACCCATCTCGACCACAACTGGCTCGCCGACGACGACGGCATCAGCAGCGTAACCATCGCCGGCGACGGCGGCCGCGGTGATTTCATTCCCTATACGAACCGCCCGATCCGCTGGCACACCGACGGCTATTACAACCCCCCCGACCGGCGCATACGGGCGATGGTCCTCCATTGTGTGACCAGTGCCGCGACGGGCGGTGAAAATGCGCTGCTCGACCATGAGATCGCCTATCTGCTGCTGCGCGACACCGACCCGGAACACGTGGCGGCGCTGATGCAGCCCGATGCGATGACCATTCCGGCGCGGACCGACGACGCCGGAGTCGTGCGCGACGCTCAGACCGGCCCCGTCTTCTCGGTGGAACCGGGCAGCGGCGCGCTGCACATGAGGTATACGGCGCGAACGCGCAGCATCGAGTGGAAGTGCGACGCTGCGGTCCGCGCCGCGGCGGCCTGCCTCGAACGCCTGCTCACCGAGCCGTCACCTTACATTCACCGCGTGACGCTGCAGCCGGGCATGGGCTTGCTTTGCGCCAACGTGCTGCACGACCGCTCGGGATTCGTCGACGCCGCCGGCCAACGGCGCCTCATCTATCGCGCGCGGTACCACGATCGCATCGACACCGGTGCCCGCCGCGCGCACGACGGGCCGATGGGCCGGTCCTCGGGTGCGTCGAGCGGATGACGCAATGGCAGTCGCTGTCGCGTGCGGCGCGCCTTATTTGGCGTCGCTCGGGGAGCGCTGCAGCGCGCGATCCGCGACGGCCGGCTGCCGGCGAACGACGGCATGGTTTCCACCGATGGGTTGCTCGGACGCTATCGGGGCCGGCGGAATTCATCGCGGCGCCGGCGCCAGGTCGCGTCCACCCGGGCCGATGCAGGCCCATGACCGGGCGCACGACGATACCGATCGTCGCCGCCGACACCGAGGGCGACTGCGCCGGTGCCGAGTCCTTCGCGCTGCTGGTGCTCGGCGACAGCATGGCGCCGGAGGTCGTCGAGGGCGAAGTGATCGTCGTCGAGTCTCTGTTCGAGCAATTTGTCGATGCGTTCGGTGATGGCGCGGTCGAGCGCGGCGTCGGTCATGGCAGCGGGCAATCTAATCCCCGGCTACCCACAAGGGGGGGGCGACGCGCGCCGTTCCCGTGCTCAATCGCGGCAGTTCATTTCCTGGCGCTCGGAAAGAAGAGTTGCTCGCCGCCGATCTTGTAGCCGGCGATCACCGCCTGACCCTCGGGGGAGGTGAGCCAGTTGATGAAGGCTTCGCCATCGGCCTTCCTGACCTGCGGGTGCCTGGCCGGATTCACCAGCATGACACCGTAGGGATTGAAGAGCTTCTGGTCGCCCTCGACCACCACCGTCAGTTCGCCGCGATTCTTGAAGTTGAGCCAGGTGCCGCGGTCGGCGAGCAGGTAGGCGTTCATCGACGAAGCGGTGTTGAGCGACGGCCCCATGCCCGATCCGGTTTCCCGGTACCACGTTCCCTTCTGAGTGGCGAGATCGACGCCGGCGTCCTTCCAGTAGCGAAGCTCGGCGGCGTGGGTGCCGCTCTTGTCGCCGCGGGAGACGAAGGGTGCCTTTACGGCAGCGATCTTCTTCAATGCCGCCGCCAGGTCCTTCGATCCGGCGACCTTCGCCGGGTCGGCCTTCGGCCCGATGATGACGAAGTCGTTGTACATCACGTCGCGGCGATCGACGCCCCAGCCGTCGGCGACGAACTTGTCTTCGGCGACGCGATCGTGGACGAACACCACGTCGGCGTCGCCGCGGCGTCCGGTGTCGAGCGCCTGGCCGGTGCCGAGCGCGACGACGCGCACCTGTATGCCGGTCTTCTGCGTGAAGGCCGGCAGCAGGTGTGCGAACAGGCCCGACTGCTCGGTCGAGGTCGTCGACGCGACGACGATGAAGCGTTCCTGGGCGTGAACGGGCGCCCATGCCAGCGCACCGGCGGCGAGCAACAGCGCAGCAACGATCCTTCGAGTCAGTGCCATGGGAGTTCTCCTTTGAGATAGGCCGCTGCTTCGGCCGAGTCGGGGTGATGAAAAAAACGCTCGACGGGGGTGCGCTCGACCAGCTGTCCCCGATCGAGAAACAGCACCTCGTCACCCAGGCGCTGGGCCTGGCCCAGGTTGTGGGTGACCAGGACGATCTTCGTTCCCGCTGCGTGGATCGCCTGAACGACGGCCTCGATTTCGCGGGTGGCGCCGGGATCGAGGTTGGCCGTCGGCTCGTCGAGGAACAGCACCTCGGGCTGCAGCGACCACGCGCGTGCCAGCGCAAGTCGCTGCTGCTCGCCGCCGGAGAGCACGCGCGCCGGGCGCTCGGCGAAGGCCGCGAGTCCGACGCGATCGAGTGCCGTCATTGCGCGGTCGCGTCGCTCGGCCGATGCAACACCTGCGAGCCCCAGCGCAAAGGTCATGTTGCCCAGCACGCTGCGCCGGAACAGCACCGGGCGCTGGAACACCATGGCCTGCCGGCGAGGCTCGCCCGGCACCTCCGGATTGTTCCAGCGCACTTCGCCGCTCGTCGGTTGCAGCAGGCCGTGGCACAGACGCAGCAGCACGCTCTTTCCCGCGCCGTTGGCACCGAGGACGACGGTACGCGATCCGTGCTCGAGCGTGACCGTGACGCCGGACAGCACCGTCTTGCCGCCTGCACTCCAGCCGAGGTCGACCAGCGATAGCGGCAGCAGTGCCGGCGCGTGGGAGCGGGCGGAGTGTTCAGCCATGATGCCGCTGCACCGCTTCGCGGGTGAGGTGGGCGACGACATTGAGTGCGAGCACGATGGCGAGCAGCACCAGGCCCAGGCCCAGCGCAAGCGGCAGGTCGCCCTTCGACGTCTCGAGCGCGATCGCCGTCGTCATCACCCGGGTGACGCCGTCGATGTTGCCGCCGACGATCATCACCGCGCCCACTTCGGAAATCGCGCGGCCGAACCCCGCCAGCACGATCGTCACCAGCGAAAAGCGCAGGTCCCACAGCAGCGCCAGCGCGGACGCCATGGGGCCCGCGCCCAGCGACTGCAGCTGCTCGCGCGTCTCCTGCCACGCGTCGCTGATCGTCTGCCGCGTGAGGGCGGCGAGCAGCGGCGTCACCAGGATCGCCTGCGCGATGACCATCGCTGACGGGGTGAACAGGATACCGAGCGCGCCCAACGGCCCGGCGCGCGACAGCATCAGGTAGACGACGAGGCCGACGACCACCGACGGCAGACCCATCAGCGCATTGAGGGTCACGACGGTCGCACGCTGTCCGCGAAACTTCGTCACCGCGATCAGCGCGCCGAGCGGCATGGCGAGGAGTGTCGCGACGAGGATCGACCCTGCACTGATGCGCAAAGACAGGACGACGATCTCGACCAGCTTCGCGTCGCCCAGCGTAACGAGGCGCCAGGCTTCCGCCAATGCCAGCAGCGACGTGCTCATGCGTGAATGATCGGCGCGCGGTGCGGTGAGGGAATCGGGGAAGGGGCAGGCGGCCGTCGGGCGACCGTCTGCGGAAGCCAAGTCTAGTGCGATGCGGGCGCGGACCCAATATGCAGTATCGTGCATAATAGGCGCCGGAGTTCGCGCCTGAAGGCGCTCCTACAATGGCTCGCGTGCCATTGCCGAACGATGCGCAAACTGCAACCCGCAGTCACCTGGAGCTTCGCCGATCGTGCCGGGCCGTCGCTCGCGCGTGAATTCGTTCCGCTGCTGGCCGGGATCGCCGCCGGGGGCAGTTTGGCGGCTGCTGCGCGCAGCCTCGGCCTCTCCTACCGCGGTGCATGGGGCGTGCTGGAAGCAGCGGAGCGCGCGACCGGTGCGACCTTCGCCGTGCTGGAACGCGGGCGCGGTTCGCGATTGTCGCCGCTGGGGGAGCGTCTCGTCGCCGCCGATGCCGCTGCTGCGCAGCTGCTCGTCACGAATGCGGGTGCATTGCGGGTTTCGCTGCGCCAGGCCCATCCCGCGCCGGCAGCCGCCAATGCGCTGCGCGTGGCCGCCAGCCACGACATGGCGCTGGCGGCATTGCGCGCGCAGTGGCGCATGCATCACGGCATCGAACTCGAGTTTCACGGCAGCGCCGAGAGCCTCGCGCTCTACGTCAATGGCGAGGTCGACGTTGCGGGCTTTCACCTGGGCGGTCGCGATTCCCCGCTCATGGCCATGCTGCGGCGCTCGCGCGACCAGCCGCTGCGTTTCCTCAGGCGCTCGCAGGGGCTGATCCTGCCGCGCGGAAATCCACGCCGGGTGAGGGCGCTCTCCGACATCGCGGCCAAGCGCCTGCGCTTCGTCAATCGCCAGCCCGGATCGGGCACGCGGCTGCTGCTCGACAGCCTGCTCGCACAGGGCGGGCTGCGGCCCGCCGATGTCGAGGGTTACGCGAACGAGGAGTTCACGCACGCGGCGGTCGCGGCGACGATCGCGGCCGGAAAGGCGGACGCGGGCGTGGGGCTCGAAGCCGCAGCCCGCGAGTTCGGTCTGACCTTCCTGCCGCTGGTGCGCGAGGACTATCTCTTCGTGTGTCGCAAGCGGGCTTTCCGCTCGCCGCGGGTCACGGCGTTTTGCGCGCTGCTGGCCGATGCCGCAACGCGCGCGGCGGTCGATCGGCTCGCGGGCTATGCGCTCGACGACCCTGGCACGCCGCGCGACCTCGCGCGTGGTGCCGATGGCCGCAGCGTGCTGTCATAGCACGGTGATGCGCCCCTTGGGCGGATAGCGCGGATCGGTGTAGCCGGGCGTCGAAGGATGACCCGGCGTCACCAGCGAGTCGACCAGCGCCTCGTCTTCGGCCGACCAGGCGGTGCCGATCGCGGAGAGGTAGTCCTGCCACTGCTCGAAGGTGCGCGGACCCGCGACCAGCGACGTGACGATGTGGTTCGCCCACAACCACGCAAGCGCGAACTGCGTCAGCGTCCGGCCCGTCTTCGCCGCGTGCAGCGCCAGTTTTTCGGCAATGGCCAGCGACTCGGCGCGGAACTCGGTTTCCATGAATCGCGGATCGCTCACCGCCGCTCGCGAGCCCTCGGGCAGGCTGCCGCCCGGCCTGTACTTGCCCGTCAGCACGCCGCGCGCCGTCGGCGAATAGGGTGCGACGCCGATGCCGTAATGATCGCACGCGGCAAGGACCTCGAACTCCGGCATGCGGTTCAGCAGGTTGTAGTAGGGCTGGCAGATGACCGGCGGCGGAACGCCCTGCGCCGCGCAGGCGTTGACCAATTCGGCAATTCGCCAGCCGCGGTAATTGGAGACGCCGAAATAGCGGATCTTGCCAGCGCGGATCAGGTCGCCCAGCGCACCGACGGTTTCATCGATGGCGGTGTCCGGATCGTCGCGGTGCAGGTAATAGATGTCGATGACGTCGGTGGAAAGGCGCGCGAGGCTGTCGTCGCAGGCATTGAACAGCCAGCGGCGAGAGAGCCCGCCATCGAGAGGCCGCTTCGTCAGCACGTTGCCGACCTTGGTGGCGAGTATCCAGTGCCGGCGCTCGCGCTTGATCAGCGCGCCGACGATGCGCTCGGACTCGCCGTTGACGTACGAGTCGGCAGTGTCGATGAAGTTGACGCCGGCGTCGCGGGCCGAGGCCACGATGCGCTCGGCAGTGGCGGCGTCGGTGCGCTCGCCGAAGGTCATGGTGCCGATGCACAGCGGCGAGACTTCAAGGCCGCTCGCGCCAAGGCGGCGGTATTCGATGGCGGACATGGGGGCTTCCGGGAGTTGGTGACGGGTCAGGAAGTCGCGGGGCGCCGCAACCGCTCGACGTTCGGTACGGGCAGCGCGCGCCGCAGCACGGTCTCGCCCAGCCATTCGGCCGCACGCAGCGCCCGCGCCGCGACGACGTCCGGCGGCATCTGCAGGTAGTCGTCGTTGTAGACGTCGAAGCTGTAGTCGCCGTAATAGCCGATCGCGTCGAGCCGGGTGACGAAGCCGGCCAGCGCGTCGCTGTGCGCCCCCTCGCCCGGAAAGACGCGGAAGTGCGTGGCGGTCGCCGTCGCTTCCTCGGTTGAACGGATTTCCTGCCACATGTAGTCGGACAGTTGCACCAGGAAGATCTGCTCCGGGTCGACCACGTCGAGGTCATCCAGCGGCACCCCGCTGGCCAGCACGTCGAACGCGTCGATGGCGAGGCCGAGGTTCGGGCAGTTGGCGCGGAAAACGACGTCGGCGGCCACGCGAAAGTCCTTCGCCGTGCGGCTCCACGAAAGCCCCTTGTACGCGATGCGGATGCCGAGCGGCACCGCAAGGACGGCGAGCTTGGCGAGATCGCGGGCGATCCTGGCCGGATCGGTGTCCGCATGCGTGGACGTCGACGCCTCGACCAGCACCAGGCGGCCGTCGATGTCGTGGCACACCGAGAGCATCGACTTGGCGACCGCCACCTTGTACGCGTGCAGCTGCCCGTCGAGGCCCTCGAAGTCGTGCAATGCTTCGAACCCGGTGACGCGCAGTCCGCTGTCGCGGATCGCGCGGACCGCGGACCGCGTGCCCTGCGGATGACCGACGACTTCGGTGGCCGAAATCATCACCTGCGAAAATCCCGCCTGCCGGATCGCGGCGAGCTTGCTCTCGAGGGACCCCGCCAGCGATGCGGTATCCATCCCGAAATCGTTGTAGTTCATTTGACGGCCGCCTGGTCCGGGGGGCCGCTCTTCACGAGTTCGAACATCACGCTGCCCAGCGATGGCTTGGTCAATGCGCCGCGATCGCTCGAATGCACCTGTTCCGACGTGACGAACTCGACGCCGCGCTTCTCCAGCGACGCGACGGTCGCCATGACGTCGGGCGTGCCGAACCCGATCCGCTGCAGGTTCTCGTCCATCGGGGCGAAGCGCGCGTTCTCATCGGGCTCGATCAGCTGCAGGTAGAAATTGCGGCAGGGGCTCTGCAACAGCAGACCCTTGGGCATGATGCCGAAGCGCACCTTGTTGGGGAGCGCGGTGAAGCCGAAGATCCGCGAGTAGAACTCGACCCAGTCCGCGGTGCGATCGGCGCCGATGTATTGGACGACGCCGAAGAAGTGCAGTCCGGTCATCGCGGGCGGCTGCGGATCGACGGTCGGGATGGCGTTGAAATCGACATCGTAGATCGAGAACTTGTCGTAGCGATCGACGAAGTAGATGAGGCTCTCGCCGACACCGTGGATGGCGGGGATGTTGAGCTCCATCGCCCGGGCGCGCACCGGGATCTCCCACGCGCCCAGGTCGAGTGCACGGCGGAACGCGTAGTCGGCGTCGCGGACGCGCACGGCCAGCGCGCTGATCACGGGGCGCTCGACGGGTTGCGCGGTTCGCGGCACGTCGGCGGGCTGCGCGTTGACGATGATGTTCATCGCGCCCTGCCGGTAGAGCTCGACCTCGCGCGAGCGATGCCGCGCAATGGGCCGGAATCCCATCGCCTCGAGCACGCCGCCCAGCGCCTGCGGCCGGGACGTGGCGAACTCGATGAACTCGATGCCGTCGAATCCGAGCGGGTTATGGGGATCGGGAACCGTCTCGCGGTCCATGGCGTTCGTCATCGCGGGTCCTCGTGATCGATCGAATGACCTGCCGGAGAGGCATCGACCTGCGCTGCAACCCTCGCGGCAGTCATCGCGACATCATAGCGTACCGATGGCCGGCACGACCACGGCGTGTGTGCTACCCGACAGGGAGGCGACTGACCGCATCCTCGGCGTGGAGGACGCCGTCGTTGACCATCGCATCGATCTCGGCGGCCGAGTAGCCGAGCTTCGCCGCGATAGCGCGGTTGTGCTGTCCCATCAGCGGCGCGACGCTCCGGGGCGAGGTGTCGCAATCGGAGAAACGGAACGGGAGGTTGGGCATCCGCACGCGGCCGAGCACCGGGTGCTCCTGCTCGACGATCATGCCGCGAGCTGCAACCTGCGGGTCGGCCAGCACTTCACCGATGTTCTGCACCGGTGCTGCGGGCACTTCCGCGGCATCGAGCGCGGCGATGCAGGCCTGGACCGACGGCTGCGCCATCGTCCAGGCGCGAACCCTGGCCAGGATCTCGTCGCGCCCGGCATTGCGTCCGGCGGGGTCGTGAAAGCGCGTGTCGGCGGCCAGCGCGTCGCCGCCGATCAGCTTCGCCAGCCGCTTCCAGGCGTCGTCGACCTGCGCGGCGACGACCAGGTAGCCGTCGCGGGCCGGGAACACGCCGTAGACGGTCGATTGCGGCAGGTCGTGGCCGGTCTGCACCGGCACCTCCTTGCCGTCGGACAGCGTGTAGCACTGCACCGCATAGTCGTGGATCGAGATCATGCAGTCGTAGAGCGCGATGTCGATGTGCTGGCCTCGGCCGGTGTTCGAGCGGCCGACCAGCGCGGCACAGATCGCGGATACGCCATGGCTGCCGGCATACATGTCGGCGATGGGGATGCGGAAGAGCGGCGGCGCCTCGCCCGGCACGCCGACCATCGCCATCGCTCCGCTCTTGGCTTCGGCGATCAGACCGAAGCCGGGCCGGCTCGAGTCGGGTCCGGTGTGGCCGTAGGCAGACACCGAGCAGTAGACGAGCCTCGGGTTGAGCTGCGACAACGCCTTGTAACCGAGACCCAGCTTGTCGAGTGCGCCGGGCCGGTAGTTCTCGACGAAAACGTCGGCGGTGGCGACCAGCTTGTGCAGCAGTTCGAGCCCGCGCATGTCCTTCAGGTTGACGCAGAGCCCTTCTTTGCCCATGTTCTGCTGCAGGAAGTAGCCGCTCTGGCCGTCCTTGAAGTAGGCGTGCGCGCGACCGGCGTCGCCGGCGGTGGGGCGCTCGACCTTGATGACCTCGGCGCCCAGCGCCGCGAGGCTGCGGCCGATGTAGGGTCCGGCCAGGAAGTGGCTGTAGTCGATGACGCGGATGCCCTCGAGCGGGCGCGGCTGGGTGGACATGGAGTCGTCTCCTGGGGCGTGAGTTGGTCTCGTGGGAGCGGCTTCAGCCGCGAATCACGGTCTCGCCAATGCGTTCGCGGCTGAAGCCGCTCCTGCAAGCAAGGTGCAGCGGTCAGCTTGCCTGCGCGTCGGGGCGCCGCGGGATCATCAATCGATGCTCGCCCTTCTGGATGACCACGCCATCCTGGTTGATGAGCTCCGACGCAAGCACGACGATGCCCCATCCGGGCTTCTTGACGGTGCGCATGCTGCCGACGCGAAACTTCACGTGCAGCACGTCGCCGATGAAGATCGGGCCGGCGAAGTCCCAGGTCCAGCCGAGCGACATGCCGGGCTGGAATGCGTAGTCGGACTGCGTCTTGAGGCCGTCGGCCAGCGCGAGCCCCAGCAGGCCGTGGCCGATGCGCCGGCCGAACTGCGTCGTCCTGGCGAAGTCCTCGTCGAGATGAATCTTCGAGTGATCGCCCGAAATGTCGGCGTAGCCTCGAATCATCGCGTCGGTGATCGTCACCGACGGGCTCACGCACTGGTCGCCGATCCTGGCATCTTCGTAGTAACGCTCGAACACCATGTTGCGGGCCCTCCGAGAGGCTTCGTTCCGTCACATCGCGCCGACGGCGGCGCGCAATCCCAGCAGATACGTGTCGGCGCCGAAGCCGCAGATCTGACCTTTGACGATCTCGGCCAGCGTGATCGTCGCGTATTGCCTGGGGTCGCGCTTGCCGAACATGTTGTGGTTGATTCCGTGCAGCATCAGGACTCTTTTCATCGCAGATTTCCCGAATATCGATTCGACATGCGCGCAGTTTGATCTTCGGTCGAGCCGACACGCATTCGCCTCAACCCTGTAGGAGCGCCTTCAGCCGCGAATGGCCGTTCCGCCAATTCGTTCGCGCCTGAAGGCGCTCCTACAAAGCAACGGGTTCACGCTCTTGGATCGATCGCCAGCGCCTGCGCGACCGCCGTTCCCGTCGCCTGGATCACCTCGACACAGAGGCCATCGGGCAGCTCGAGCCAGTTGCGTCCCTGCGCCATGGGCTTGACGCCCTCCCACGCGTAAGCGGCTGCTAGCGCGGCTTCGAGATCCTCGGCCATCACGCCCAGGTGCGCGAGGCGCCCCTCGGGGCCGGCGAATCCGGGGTCCGCCAACAGCTGCACGCCGCCGACGGTCCACACCTGCTTCGGGTTGTCGGCATCGCCGTCGACGGCACGAAGGGTCATGCCGAGCGCCTCGCGGAAGAAGCGGATGTGCCACTGGATGTCCTTCACCCGTACTGCGACGTGCTCGACGTACGATCTTTTCTGGTAGGTCATATCGACTCCTTGTCGGTCGTTCGGTTCTCCGTAGGAGCACCTTCAGGCGCGAACGCGATGGCGGAACATCCCGTCGCGGCCGAAGCTGCTCCCGCAGGGTGCGCTCATTGCCCGGGCGCGCAGTCCTTCATCCACAGCTCGATGCCCTTGACGCAGGCCACCAGCGCCCTGTTGACGGGCGTCGCGACATTGCAGCGCTCGCCCCAGCGGACCACCGATCCGTTGATGAAGTCGATCTCGGTGGCGGTGCCCTTCTCGACGCTCTGCAGCATCGACGTCTTGAACTCGGCGGGCAGCCCTTCGGCCGCCATGCGCCACGCGTCCTCGGCGGCCTTGATCGAGAGCCCGATGCCCAGCGCCCTCGCCACTGCCATGCCTTCGCCGATCGCCGCGACTGCGCAGTCCTCGATCTCCGGCACCGCGTAGAGCCCGCCGTAAGGGAGCCGCGTGATCGCCGCCAGCGCGCCGGTGGCGACGTTGATCAGGAGCTTGTCCCACATCGCCCCCATGATGTTGTCGCTGACGGTCGTCGCGAGACCCGCGCGGCTGAACACGTCGGCTATCCGCATGACTCGATCGGTGACGCGGCCGTCGAGTTCGCCGATGTGCGTGAGCTTGCCTCTGGTGCCGGCGATCACGTGGCCGGGCGCCAGCAGCACGCCGCCGACGTAGGTCTTGCCGGCCATCACCCTGTCCTTGCCGACGATCTCGGCGAGGATTTCCTCGTGGCCCAGCCCGTTCTGCAGCGACATCACGACAGTGTCGGGGCCGATGATCGGGCCCGCCGCTCCGATTGCCTCGCGCGTGTGGAACGATTTCACCAGGACGATGACGAGATCCGCGGGGCCGATGCCTGCGGGCGAGGTTCTCGCCCGGGCCTCGACGGTGCGGTCGACGCCGCCGTCGCGCAGCTTCAGGCCGCTGCTGTTGATGGCGTCGACGTGCGCCTGCCATTGATCGACCAGCCAGACTTCGGAGCCGCCTTCGGTCAGCACCCCGCCGATAGTGCTGCCCAGCGCGCCGCAACCCAGCATACAGATCTTCATCGCGCCACCTCCCCGTTATCGTCGCCGCCAGCACGCCGCATGCTTCCGGCGCGAGGCGCTCGCCGCTGCAGGCACACAGAACGATGGCCGCCGATCGCGTCCGCGCCGTCCGGCGGTGACACGCGCTCGGGGGCACAAAAACGCGTCCGGCCCGAAGCCGGACGGCCACGCGCGGATCGCGTCAGCCTGCGTAGCCCATCAGCCTAGGCAGGAAGAGCACGGTGGCCGGAATGTAGGTGATCAGCATGAGCGCGATGACCATGACACCGAGAAACGGCATCACCTCGCGCGTGAGGTCGCGCAACGGCACGTCGGCCACCTTGGTCATCATGAACAGCAGCAGGCCGTAGGGCGGGGTGATCAGGCCGAACATGATGTTGGTGATGGCCATCACGCCGAAGTGCACCGGGTCGATGCCGAGCGCCGTTGCGGTGGGAAGCAGCACCGGGAGGATGATCAGGATGATCGTCGTTCCTTCCAGGAAGCAGCCGAGCACCAGCAGGATGACGTTGACGAGCATCAGGAAGCCGGCTTGCGACAGGTCGTAGGTCGCCAGCATCGAGCTGACCGTCTGGGGGATGTTCTCGACGGTGATCACGTAGTTGAAGGCGATCGCGCCGGCGATCAGCATGCCGATCGAAGTCGTGGTGCGCGCGCTGGAGAACAGCGACGCGTAGATCCCGCGCAGCGTGACGCTGCGATAGAGCACGGCCGACACCAGCAGCGCGTACGCGGCCGCGACGGCGGCGGCCTCGGTGGGCGTGGTGATGCCGCTGTACAGGCAGCCGAGCAGGATCACCGGCATCATCAGCGCCGGAAAGGCCTCCTTGGTGATGCGGGGCATCTCGCGCAGCGGCACGCGCTCCTCGAGCGGGAAGCCGCGGCGCTTCGCCATCAGCACGATCAGCGCCATCTGCACCGCCCCGATCAGCAGGCCCGGGATGACGCCGCCGAGGAACAGGTAGCCGACCGACGCGTCCGACACCAGCGAGTAGACGACCAGCGGGATCGAGGGCGGCAGGATCGGCCCGATGGTGGCGGACACGGCGGTGAGGGCGGCCGCGAAGGCCTTGGTGTATTTTCCCTCGCGCGTCATCAGCGACTGCATCAGCTTGCCGGCGCCGGCGGCGTCCGCCAGCGCGGAACCGGACATGCTGGCGAAGATGATGCTCTGCATGACGTTGACCAGCGCCAGCCCGCCGCGGAAGCGCCCGACCACCGCGTTGCAGAAGCGCACCAGCCGATCCATGATGCTGCCGGCGTTCATGAACTCCGCGGCCATGATGAACAGCGGAATGGCCAGCAGCAGGAAGCTCGTCGAAAGGCCGTTCAGCAGCTGCTCGGCGGCCGTCGCCATATCGAGGCCGGCGAGGAAGAGATACAGCACCGAGCCGCCGATCATCGCGTGGCCCACCGGCAGCCCGAGCATGCTGAGGGCGATGATCGACATCAGGGCGAGGGAAAACGGGCTGGTGAGGTTCATGGCGCGGTGCTCCCCTCGGTGGCCTGCGGCTGCCCGTCGTCGCCGCGCAGCGCCTCCCACAGCAACCAGAGGTAGCGGACGATGGTGCCGACCATGAAGAGCACGTAGATGGAATACAGCCAGTCGAGGCGGATGTTAAGGTACGACGAGCGCTCGACCTTCATGAAAGTGACGTACTTCCACGTTGCGGGTAGCGACAGGGCGTACAGCGCCACGATCGCGATCGAGATGACGGCTGTCATGGCGCGGCGCGTCTTCGGACCTGCCGCCGAGTAGAAGATGTCGAAGCGGATCTCGTCCTTTTCCTTGAGCGCGAAGGCCGTCCCCCAAAGTATCATCCACAGCCACGTCACCAGCGTCAGTTCGGTCGTCCAGCCGGTCGGGAGGTTGAAGAAATAGCGGAAGACGATCTGCACCAGAAAGGCAACGAACATGATGCCGAGCAGGCCGGCAATGATGTTCTCGGAGCGTCGCTGAAACCAGCCGACCGCGCCGTGGATGAATGGACTCATGTTCTCCCCCTAACCCTCGAAATTCGGCCCACGCTGCCGCCCGGCACTTGCGGGCAGGGTAGCGTCATCGAGCCGTCCGGCCGCAAGCCGAACGGCCTTGCCCGGACCACGTCAGCCTGCGTAGCCCATCAGCCTAGGCAGGAAGAGCACGGTGGCCGGAATGTAGGTGATCAGCATGAGCGCGATGACCATGACACCGAGAAACGGCATCACCTCGCGCGTGAGGTCGCGCAACGGCACGTCGGCCACCTTGGTCATCATGAACAGCAGCAGGCCGTAGGGCGGGGTCACCAGGCCTAACATGATGTTGGCGATGGCCAGCACGCCGAAGTGCACCGGGTCGATGCCGAGCGCCGTTGCGGTGGGAAGCAGCACCGGGAGGATGATCAGGATGATCGTCGTTCCTTCCAGGAAGCAGCCGAGCACCAGCAGGATGACGTTGACGAGCATCAGGAAGCCGGCTTGCGACAGGTCGTAGGTCGCCAGGATCGAGCTGACCGTCTGGGGGATGTTCTCGACGGTGATCACGTAGTTGAAGGCGATCGCGCCGGCGATCAGCATGCCGATCGAAGTCGTGGTGCGCGCGCTGGAGAACAGCGACGCGTAGATCCCCCGCAGCGTGACGGTGCGATAGAGCAGCGCCGACACCAGCAGCGCGTACGCGGCCGCGACGGCGGCGGCCTCGGTGGGCGTGGTGATGCCGCTGTACAGGCAGCCGAGCAGGATCACCGGCATCATCAGCGCCGGAAAGGCCTCCTTGGTGATGCGGGGCATCTCGCGCAGCGGCACGCGCTCCTCGAGCGGGAAGCCGCGGCGCTTCGCCATCAGCACGATCAGCGCCATCTGCACCGCCCCGATCAGCAGGCCCGGGATGACGCCGCCGAGGAACAGGTAGCCGACCGACGCGTCCGACACCAGCGAGTAGACGACCAGCGGGATCGAGGGCGGCAGGATCGGCCCGATGGTGGCGGACACGGCGGTGAGGGCGGCCGCGAAGGCCTTGGTGTATTTTCCCTCGCGCGTCATCAGCGACTGCATCAGCTTGCCGGCGCCGGCGGCGTCCGCCAGCGCGGAACCGGACATGCTGGCGAAGATGATGCTCTGCATGACGTTGACCAGCGCCAGCCCGCCGCGGAAGCGCCCGACCACCGCGTTGCAGAAGCGCACCAGCCGATCCATGATGCTGCCGGCGTTCATGAACTCCGCGGCCATGATGAACAGCGGAATGGCCAGCAGCAGGAAGCTCGTCGAAAGGCCGTTCAGCAGCTGCTCGGCGGCCGTCGCCATATCGAGGCCGGCGAGGAAGAGATACAGCACCGAGCCGCCGATCATCGCGTGGCCCACCGGCAGCCCGAGCATGCTGAGGGCGATGATCGACATCAGGGCGAGGGAAAACGGGCTGGTGAGGTTCATGGCGCGGTGCTCCCCTCGGTGGCCTGCGGCTGCCCGTCGTCGCCGCGCAGCGCCTCCCACAGCAACCAGAGGTAGCGGACGATGGTGCCGACCATGAAGAGCACGTAGATGGAATACAGCCAGTCGAGGCGGATGTTAAGGTACGACGAGCGCTCGACCTTCATGAAAGTGACGTACTTCCACGTTGCGGGTAGCGACAGGGCGTACAGCGCCACGATCGCGATCGAGATGACGGCTGTCATGGCGCGGCGCGTCTTCGGACCTGCCGCCGAGTAGAAGATGTCGAAGCGGATCTCGTCCTTTTCCTTGAGCGCGAAGGCCGTCCCCCAAAGTATCATCCACAGCCACGTCACCAGCGTCAGTTCGGTCGTCCAGCCGGTCGGGAGGTTGAAGAAATAGCGGAAGACGATCTGCACCAGAAAGGCAACGAACATGATGCCGAGCAGGCCGGCAATGATGTTCTCGGAGCGTCGCTGAAACCAGCCGACCGCGCCGTGGATGAATGGACTCATGTTCTCCCCCTAACCCTCGAAATTCGGCCCACGCTGCCGCCCGGCACTTGCGGGCAGGGATGCCCGTCAAGACGCGCGCTCGGCAACCGCAGGCCGCCTTCGCGGCCTGCGGCATGCCGAAATTACTTGACCGCTGCGATCTTGTCGAGGATTCCCGGCGCCCAGGACTTCGCCTCGTCGGATGCGAGGTAGATCTTCTGCGCATATGCGCGGAACGCATTCAGGTCGGGCACGTAGACGTCGAGGCCCTGCTTCTTGAAGCCGTCGGCGAGCTCCGTTTCGCGCTTCAGGTGCTCGTTCACGCTCCAGCCCAGCGCCTTGTCGATTGCCGCCTGGAATGACTTCTGCTTGGCCGGGCTCATGGCGTTCCACGATTTGAGGTTCATCGACAGCACGTCGAACGCGACCAGGTGGGACGTCAGCACGATCTGCGACATCACCTCGTAGAACTTCATGTTCTGCACGTTGGGCAGCGGATTGTCCTGACCGTCGATTGCGCCGGTCTGGAGTCCGGTGTAGGTCTCGGCATAGGCCATCGGCGTGGGATTTGCGCCGATCGAGCGGCCCAGCAGTTGCCACGCATCCCCCGGCGGCATCCGGAGCTTGATGCCGGCCAGATCGGCGGGTGTGGCGATCTTCTTCTTCGGCTTCAATCCCACCTGGCGCGTGCCATAGAACGTCGGTCCGAGAATCTTGATCTTGAGCTGGTCCTCGGCCTGCTTCTTCATCTGCGTGCCAAGGTCGCTGGCGAAGAACGCGAGCACATGGTTGGCGTCGCGGAAGGTGTACGCAGACGTCAGGACCGACCAAGGCACGATCTGCTTGGAGATGTCCTGCGGCGCGACGTTGCCGATCTCCAGGTTGTCACGCTGAAGCGCGACCAGTTCGGTGCCCTGCTTGAACAGCGTGGCGTTGTAAAACGGCTCGATCTTGAAATCGGCCTCGACGTCCTTCGCCAGCATCCGGACCATGTCGGCGCGGATGTCCTTGTCCGAGAACACGGCGGCGAAGCGCAGCGTCGGTGTGGCCTGCGCCCAGAGGGGCAGTGCCTGCGAAGCGGCCAGGGCGGCGCCCGCCTTCAACACGGTACGACGGTCGATCTTGATTTGCATCACTTCCTCCTCGTTGAAAAAAGACAAACTGCCGGGCTACCGGCTCGGCTCGAGCCAGCGCAGGACCATGTCGCTCACGATCCGGCAGCGGTGGGGCACATCCCCCTTCGCTCCCATCTCCCGCTGGAAGAGGGTGCCGAAGGTGTACTGATTGGTGACGTTGAACATTCCGAGGGCGGCGACCGCCATGTGGGCGTCGATCGGATCGACGTCGAGGCGGAACAGGCCGTCGGCCTGCCCCCGCGCCAGGACGCGGGACAGCGTATCGACGATGGGACGATTGACCGCACGCAGCGCCGCCGAGCGCTTCATGTGGCGGCCCTTGGCCTGGTTTTCGGCGACCACGAGCCGCACGAAGTACTCGTGTTCGACATAGTAGATATAGGTGAACTCGACGATGCGTCGGATCGCTTCCAGCGGCGGCAGGTGGTCGAGCTCGAGGTCGGCCTCGGCGTCGCGGATCTCGGCGTACACGCGCTCGAGAACCTCGAGGTAGAGCTTGTCCTTGCTGCCGAAGTAGTAGTTGATCAGCGCGCGCGTGGTGCTGGTGCGCGCGGCGATCGCGTCCATGCTCGCCCCCTTGAAGCCGCGCGAGGCGAACTCGGCGATGGCGGCCACGAGGATCCGGGCGCGATTCGCCTCGGGCGCCTTGGGCTTGCGCATCGCGGTCGTGCCGGTCGACGAAATCTGCAGGGCCATGGACGGCTCGGAATTGACGGGGTCGCAAGCCGAATTTAACAGGTCCGCCAAATCAGTGCAACACCAGGGCAAGGCTTCCCATTGGTGCGGCGCAGCACGGGGAGTCATCAGAGCGGCCATCGCTCGGCCGCCTCCGTAGTTTTCCATCCGGCGCGCCCGACCCCGAGGCAGGAACCGTGGGTTGCAGTGCTAGTAAGCGATCTTCGCGACCGCGCGGAGTTCGTCGGGCGTCGCGGTTCCGAAGCCGAAGAACTCAAGATAGGCGGGGATCATCTCGAACAGCATGTCGGTGCCGATCTGGTACCGGCACCCCCGGTCCTTCGCCGCCTGAAGCAGCGGAGTGATCTCCTGCTTCATCACCACTTCGCCGACGAAGGTGTCGGGCGAAAGTCGCGACACGTCGAAGGGCAGCGAATCGCCGGGCTTCATGCCTAGCGGGGTGGCATTGACGACCAGCGCATGGCCGGCCGGATCGTTCGACCCGACGAGCACTTCCATCTTCGGATAGTGCGCGCGCAACCGCCCCGCCAGACCTTCCGCCGACGCCGCGTCGGTGTCGAACAGCGTCATCGAGGCCGGCCCCTCCGCCGCCAAGGACGCCGCAATCGCCGAACCGACGCCGCCGGTGCCTACGACCAGGCACGACGATCCTGCCAGCACCAGACCCTTGCGCATCACGCCGCGCACGAAACCCGCGCCGTCGAACATGTCGCCGGCGATCGTGCCATCGGGCTTGAACAACAGCGCGTTGCAGGCGCCGGCAATCCTGACTGCCGTGCTCGGTTCGTCGAGCAACGCCACCGTCGTCACCTTGTGCGGCATGGTGATCAGCGCGCCGTGGATGTTGGTGAACTTGCGGATCGCCGCCAGCGCCGCCACGTAGTCGTCGCCCTTGACGCCCATCGGCACGACGACGGCGTCGATCCCGTTTTTCTCGAACCACGGGTTATAGATCATCGGCGCCTTGAACGATTCCGTAGGGTAGCCGAGGTGGGCGATGAGTCGGGTCTTGCCGCTGATCATGGTATGCCTCGCTGATGATGGAAGTATCTTTCGACTTCTACTCCTGCCGGGCCGGAGCGACACGGCTGGACCTGCGATATTGTTCGAACAGCGCACATGTCGTACGCTCCAGGATCGCGATGCGCCCCGACGACCACCCGGAGAGACTTGCCGCGCTGCCAGGTGTGCCACCACGTCTCGCGGCCAGTGCCGACCGGATCTGGACTCGCGGCTTCGTCGCGTTGCTCGCCGCCAACCTGATGCTGTGCTTCGGGTTCTACATGTTGCCGTCGACGCTGCCGGCCTACGTCAAGCAGCTCGGCGGAAGCAACTTCGAGGCAAGCCTCGTCATCGGCATGTTCTCGGTGATGTCGCTCTGCTCGCGCGTGATCTCGGGGACGATCGTCGACGCCGCCGGCGAGCGCAAGGTCATCCTGTCGGGCATCGCCGTGATCGTTGCGACGACGCTGGCGTTCGTCTGGGCGCCGGTCGACGCGATCCTCCTGCTGCGCAGCCTCCAGGGGGTCGGCTGGGGCCTCGCCACCGCCGCGATCGCCACGGCCGTCTACAGGATCGTGCCCGAGTCGCGCCGCGGCGAAGGCAGCGGCTACTATGCATTGACGGTGATCGCCGCGGTCTCGCTCACGCCGCTGGTCGCGATCCTGCTGATGGAGAGCTTCGCCTTCGTCGTGTTGCTGGTGGCCTCGGCGAGCCTCACGCTGGCTTCGACGCTGTTGCTCAGGGCAGGATTGTCGGCAATCTCCCCGCTTGCGCCCGATCGGAGCGCTCGCCGGAAGATTTCGCTGACCAGCATCTTCGAGCGCGGCGCTCTGCTGCCGTCCGCGCTGTGCTTCATCCTCTCGATTCCGCTTTGCGGCGTGATCGCGTACCTGGTGCTGTTCGGCAACGAGCAACACCTCGAACAGGTCTGGGTGTTCTTCATCGGCTACGCGCTGATGATCCTGGCGACCCGGCCCTTCATCGGCCGCCTGTTCGACCGCAAGGGGCACGCGGTGATCGTTCTCCCGGGCAGTCTGGCGATGATCGCCGGACTCGTCGCGCTGTCGTTCACGCAGTCGACGGCGATGCTGGTCGCATCGTCGCTGCTCTACGGGCTTGGCTACGGCGCAGTCCAGCCCTCGCTCCACACCTGGGCGGTCAACCGCTGCCCGCCCGACCGCAAGGCCGCAGCAAACGGGCTTTTCCTGTCGTCGATCGATCTCGGGTACATCGTGGGCGCGATCGCGCTCGGCCTCGTCGCCGAGCGGGCCGGCTTCGCGGCCATGTACCGCTACTCGGCGCTGGCGATGGTCGCGTTCATCGCCCTCTACCTCTTCGAACTGATTCGCACCGCGAAGCGCCCTTGACGAATTGGGGTACTCAGCCGTATGCGCGCTCGAGCAGCGCCCGCGTCGACGCCAGCGCCCGCGCCGCCCGCTCGATCGGCGACAGCGTGCGGGCCAGTTCCGCGGTCGGCGCTTCGATGCTCAGCGGGATCCCCCGGGGCAGCGCGCGCAGCATGCCGGCGAGGTCGATATTGCCCTCGCCGGGGAAGCCCCGCTCGTTGCGTGCCTGGTAGATCATCGTGTCGAAGTCCGCCGGCCGCGGACCGTGCCCGTCGCAGAGTTGCGCGTAGTTGATCAGCGACCGGGGGACGGCGGCGATGTCCGCCGGCGTGGCCAGCGACCGATCGACGTGGATCGTGTCGACCATCACGCGTGCTTCCGGCCGCCCGGAGGCCTGTACGACGGCGATCGCCGATGCGAGCGAGTTGAGGCCCGTCCATGGGGTGAACTCGAGATTCATGCACAGGTCGTAGCGCGCGCCAAGCTCGCACAGCCGCGCCAGCAGGTCGGCCAGCCGGGCGGGGTCCGGCTCGTCGCCGTTGACGACGACGTTGCGCGCGCCGAGCGTGGCCCCGGCGTCGAGTACGGGCTCGAACGCTTCGATGACGGTCTCGGACTTTCAGGCGCAGCACGCCGAAGTCGAGCACCGCGACGCCGCGGTCGCGCAGCGCCGCGATCGTCTCGCGTCGCATCGGCGTGTCGCCGATCATCGGATGCTGGTGTTCGCCGGGGGCGGCTGGGTTGAGCCGCAACCCGACATGCGTGAAGCCCGCGCGGCCCGCCGTGTCCACGAGCTGCGGGGGCGTGAGTTCGAACAGCGTAAGGTGATCGAGCGAGAGGATGGGCATGGAGTGGCGTTGCGTTGGACCTGGTGAAGTGAACGGATGTCAGCTCGGCGCGGGCGAGCGCGGCTTGCCGGGAATCGTGGCGAGGACGCGATCGCAGAGCCCGCCATCGAGTCGCAGATCGATCCCGGTGACGTAGCCTGCGTCCGGCCCGGCAAGGTGGACGATCGAGCGGGCGACATCCTCCGGCGTGCCGATGCGCCCGAGCGGGACGGCCTGCAGCCGCTGGCGCAGCAGGTCCTCGTCGCGATAGATCGGCTCGGTCAACGGTGTGCGAATGAGCCCAGGCGACACGCTGTTGACGCGAACGCCGTCGGCCGCCCACTCCTGCGCGAGCTGACGGCAAAGCATGACCAGCGCCGCCTTCGCCGGCGAGTAGGCGCCGAGTCCGGGGAATGGATGGAGCGCCGAAACGGAAGCCACCGCGACGATCGAACCCCGGCTTTGCGCCAGCGCCGGGTGCGCGGCACGCGCCAGCAGCCACGTTGCGCGCACGTCGAGATCGAACACGGCGTCCCAGTCCGCGGGGTCCAGGGTGGCCAGCGGTCCCCCGCGTGCGATGCCGGCGTTGGAAACGAGCACGTCGAGCCCGCCGCAGGCGTCGATGCTCTCCGTCGCGAGCCGCGCGCAGGCGCTCGCATCCGCGAGATCGGCGGCGAACCCGATCGCCTGCGCACCAGCAGCGCGCAATTCGGCGACCAGTGCATCGAGAGCCGGGCCGGGCTTGGACGCGGACACGGCAAGGGTCGGATCGGCGCCGCGCGCGCGTGCCGCGTCGAGAAAAGCAAAGCAGGTCGCGCGCCCGATGCCGCCGGTCGCACCCGTCACCAGCACGCGTAGCGCGGGATTCGCTGCCATCGATTCAGGCCTTGAAGCGGAAGCGGCGGCTGCGCGCCGGACACCGGGCAGGAGCGCGGGGCAATCGCAGCGCCACGGCCGAAGCGGAAGCGAACGCGGGGGGATGCGAGTCGAACGCGGTCATCGGGCCAAACTCCTCCTCGACCACCCGCGCCAATCTGCGCGGACTTGGCGCCTTCGCCCGGACTCGGACTCGGACTCGGACTCGGACTCGGGCTCCGGCGAGGCGTTACTGGTACCTCAGTAAAGTGCATTGTCCTGGATTGGCCAATCCGCCGCAAGCGCGCGGTCAGCGTTTGTTTGGTAAGGAAAGAACCTTGACAGACGCCTCTCGTTTGCAGTCAACTGAGGTACCAGTTGAGCAGATGGTCACAAGCGCTTGGCCGGCTGCGTCGCCGATGCGCGCTTGCGCCCGGCGCTCCGGACCCTGTGGCCAGTCAACGCGAATCCCCGCAGCCGCGCCCCCTTCATGGCGCGGCACCGGACAGACGCCAGGAGCATTCGATGCGATTTCCCCACCTCTTCCAACCGGGCCGGGTAGGCACGATGGAAGTGAAGAACAGGATCATCGGTTCGCCGATGGAGCGGAACTACTGCACCGCGGAGGGCCGGGTCACGCAGCGCTACATCGACTATCTCGAGGCGCGGGCGAAGGGCGGCGTCGGGATGATGTACACGGAGGCGACGTACGTCGATCCGCGCGGCAAGGGGCGCGAGTTTCAGGCAGGCTTGTACGACGACGACCTGATCCCGCAACTCGCCCGTCTCGTGGCTGCCGTGCATCGGCATGGCGGTCGCGTCGGGCCGGAGCTCAATTACGGCGGTCGCGTCGTGCATCCGGCAACGAGCGGGCTCGAGTCGCGAGGACCCTCCGCGGTCGCGTATGCCGGCGCCGGCGGGTACGTGCCGCGAGCGCTTTCGCGCGACGAGATCGGGCAGCTCGTCGAGCGCTTCGCCGACGCGGCGCGGCGCGCGCTCGAAGCCGGGTGCGACTTCGTCGGCATCCACGGCGCGCACGGTTACCTGCTGTCGCAGTTCATGTCCCCCTATTGCAACAAGCGCGACGACGAGTACGGCGGCGACCTCGCCGGCCGGATGCGGTTTCCGCTCGAAGTGGTGCGCGCGGTCCGCAAGACCGTGGGTCCCGGCATCCCGCTCCTCTATCGCATCTCCGGCGACGAACACCAGGAGAACGGGATCACCCTCGCCGACGTGTGCGCCATCGCCCCGCACCTGGTCGCTGCGGGCATCGACCTCGTCGACGTGTCGGCCGGCATGTACGAGACCAACTGGTGGATCACGCAGCCGATGGAGATGGCGCAGGGCGTGCTCGCCCCGCTGGCGCGCGAAGTGCGCAAGCACGTGAACGTTCCGGTCAGCGTGTCGGGGCGCATCACCGACCCCAGCGTGGCCGAGCACCTGATCGAGTCGGGCACCTCGGACTTCGTGACCATGGGCCGCGCGCTCCACGCCGACCCGGAATTTCCGGCCAAGGCCCGCGACGGCCGCACCGACGAGATCTGCACCTGCATCGCGTGCAACCAGGGATGCAGCGACATGCATTCGCGGGGAGCATCGATCGTGTGTCTGGTCAACACGACCACCGGACGGGAGCGCGAGTACGCGATCCGTCCGACCGCGAACAGGAAGCGCGTGGTCGTCGTCGGTGGCGGCCCCGCGGGTCTCGAAGCGGCTCGCATCCTCGCGCGCCGGGGACACGACGTCGTCGTCTTCGAGCGCGACGAGGAGCCCGGCGGGCAGCTGCTGCTGAGCAAGTTCGTGCCGGGTCGGGAGGAGTTGACGGGCCACCTGCCCTGGCTCGTCGGCGAAGTGAAGCGCGCCGGCGCCCGCCTCGAGCTGGGCGTCGAGGCGAGCGCCGAAAACGTCTTGGCCGAACACCCTGACATCGTCATCGTCGCGACCGGCTCGGCGCCCGGTTTGCCTGCGATTCCCGGCATCATGGACAGTCCGGTCGTCGATCCCTACGAAATCCTGCGGCGGCCGATCGGCGGCGTCGGGCGCGCGCTGGTGCTGGGCGGGGGCATACGCGGCATCGGCGTGGCGCGGGTGCTGGCGCAGAAGGACGTCGAGGTCGTGCTGGTCGAGCAGGGCAGGGAGCTCGCCACCGACATCGGGACGCGGTCGCGGCGCTTCCAGGCCGGCGCGCTGGACGAGCTGCCCAACGTGACGGTTCACACCGGCACGATGGTCGAGGCGCTCGGCGAGCACGACGCGACGTTGTGGAACGGCACCGAGCGGTGGACCGTGTCGGGCATCGACCTGGTCGTCCCCACGCGCACGCTGTTGCCGGTCACTGCGGTCTCCGATGCGCTCTACGCGCGCGGCGACGGGCCGCAGGTGTACGTCGTCGGCGACTGCACGCAGCCGCGCACCGCGCTCGAGGCGATCCACGACGCCGCAGAGCTCGCGCACCGGTTGTAATGAAATCGTCTGTATCGCTCACCGCGCAGGTGACGGAACGGATCCGCCAGGCGATCATCGATGGCGTTCATCCTCTCGGCGCAGCGCTTTCCGAACTCAAGCTCGCCGATGCGCTCGGCGTCAGCCGCACGCCGGTGCGCGACGCGCTGATGGCGCTTCAGATGCAGGGTCTGATCGACATCCGTCCGCAGGCCGGAAGCTATGTGTTCATGCCGTCCGAGGAAAACGTCGGGGAACTCTGCGAGTTTCGTCGTGTTCTGGAACTCATGGCGCTGCGCCTCTCTTTCGCCCGGCGCAGGGCGGAGACGCTGCTGCAAATGCGCGCGGCCTGCGACGCGATGGATCGCGCGAAGGAGGCCGACGATCGGCTCGCCGGCGCACGCGGCGATTCGGCTTTCCACGAGGCGATCGCACAGAACAGCGCCAACGAGTACCTGATCGGCGCGTACAAGCTGGTCTCCGGCCGCGTTGCCGCGCTGCGCACCCACAACCTGGCCGGCGTCGACAAGCTGCGCGAGAAGTCGATGTCCGAGCACCGCGCCATCATGACGGCCTTCGCGAAGGGCGACCTCGAGCGGGCGGAGTCGATCCTGGACGAACACATCTCGCAATTGCACATCGGTTTTCGCGCGGCACGGCGGCGTGAAACGTCCGAGCGCATCCAGGCGCTCGCTGACGATGCGGCGAAGAAATCCGCCACTCGCCGTACCGCGTCCTAGCGCAACAAGGACACGCTGCCGTCAAACAGCAGCTTCACCCCGATGCCGAGCAGCGCCCAGTAGCTGATCCGGTAGAAGATCTTCTCGTCCAGCTTGCCTTGAATGATGACGCCGAGCTTGACGCCGACCGGAACGAGTGGCAGCAGCACGAACGCGGTGGCGAGGTTGGTGAGGTCGAGCTGGCCCAGAAACGCGTAAGGAATGATCTTCGCGTAGTTCGACGCGAAGAAGAACCAGACCGTCGTTCCGACGTAGATCCTTCTATCGAGCCTTTGCGGCAACAGGTACGCCATGACGGGTGCGCCGCCTGCGTGCGCCACGAAACTGGTTAGCCCGGAGAGGCCGGCCCACATGACGCCACGCCGCCAGGACGCAGTCGCGGGCGGGCGATTTCGCGTCCAGCCGAGGATGTTGTTGAGTGCGAACGACACCGCGATGGCGCCGATCAGCAGACGCAGAAGGTCGCGCGGCACCAGGCTGAAGACGAGTATTCCGGCCACGATCCCGATGGCCAGGCCGGTGAGCAGGATCGGCATGTTGCGCCGGTCGTAGACGCCGCGGAACGCGTGCAGTCCGAAGAGGTCGATGAAGCACAGGATGGGCAGCATCAGCGCGGCTGCCTGCAGCGGTGAGATGACCAGCGACAGCAGCGGAACCGCCATTCCGCTGAAAAGCCCGGGAATCCCAGTCTTGGAGATTCCGCTCAGCAGGACGACGGGAATGGCGATGGCGTAGAAGAGCGGATCGGTGATCAGCATGTAAAGGACTGTGGTCGGACTCGACTTCTCCCGAGCGCTCTCTTGCCTTCGGCTCGTCTGGTCCGGAGTGCCGAGTCCGACGTTGCCAGATCAGCCGGTCCCGTCGGAACGCCCGCTGAGGCGGTCCCGACGAATGGCTCCACTCACAACATCTCCCCGCCGCGGGACCGGCGAATGATGTCGTAGATCGTGACCAGGTCGCCGATCGGGATCTGTCCCGGCGCCGACGCCGACTCGCCGACGGCGAAGGAGAGCCACGAGCCGAACAGGCCGCCGACCATCCGCGTCGCCGCTCCTAGCGGCCCCACCGCTATGCTGATCAGGGGTACGCGCGCCTTGTCGTCGGCCTCGGCGGTTGCCGCGAGCAGCCGAAGCACGTCGGCCCGATTCCGGGGCACGACCTGCACCATCGCCACGTCGGCGCCGAGGCGCTCGGCCTCGAGGAACCGGTCGACGAGGTACTCGTGCCCCGGCGTGTAGCTGACGTTGTGATAGGACAGGATCAGCCGGACGCCGTGCTGCTTGGTGCACTCGCGCACGCGGGAAAGGTGCTCGGGGTCGTTGCCCATCTCGAAATCGATGAAGTCGACGAGCTTGGTCGCCGCAACGGCCGCGTAAAGAGCGACGACCGCCTCTTCGTCGATCGCGATCCGCTCGCCGCCCTCCGTCTCCGCGCGGCGGGTGAATATGATGGGGCGCTTGCCGGCGATTTCCCGCAGCGCCCGTGCCGTCTCGATCACCGCGTCGGTGTCGCCGATCGGCTTGAAGAAATCGACGCGCCATTCGATGAGGTCCGGCTTCTGCGCGACGACCTTTGTGGCTTCAGCGAGCACGCGTTCACGCGTTCGCCCGACCAGCGGCGTGCAGAGCAGCGGAGTTTCGCCGCCCAGCTTCCTGCCGCGTGCATCGACTGCCTTGATGTGTTTCTTCATTTCATGCGCTCCGGTCATTGGGTCGCGACAGCACGGCGATTCCCGCTCGCTGCGCGTCCGGCACGGTGCCGGTCGCGGGCACCCTTGCCGCCGGCATGCTCGGCGAGGTACGCCTTCAGCGTCTCGAGGCACCGCGTCGCGTGCTCGGCATAGCCGATCTCCTCGTGCCGCTCCTTGTTGGGCAGCTCGATCGAGTACACGCAGTGCGGGATGTGCGCGAGGATGCTCGCGATGTCGATGCCGCCTTCGCCCACGTACAGCCGGGCCTCGCGGAGGATGCGGATCATCTCGGCGCGCTCGGTCGGGATTTCGGCCGGTGCGTCGCACAGGTGGGCGAAGTGGAACCACTCGCGCGGCAGCGCGTCGAGGTCGGCCGGGTTGTCGCGGGCGCGGTGGAAGTGGTGCATGTCGACCATCAGGCCCGCGTTGCTCCGGTTGATGGTGCGCAGCACGTCGACCGCCTGCGCAAGGTTGGCCACCGCGGCGATCGGGACGTACTCGAGGTCCACCGTCAGCCCGAAGGGTTTGGCGAGGTCGCAGATCTCGCCGAATTTCTCGATGTAGAACTCGCGCTCGCCGCCCCAGATGCTCGACAGGACGGCCTTGGCGCCGAGTTCGGCCGCCACTTCCATCGCCGGCAGGTATTTCGTCGGATGGAGGCCTTCGTAGACGCGGGCCAGCTCGATGTCGTGGACGCGGACGCCGGTCGAGGCGAGCGCCGCCTTCGTCTGCTTCAGCATCTGCGGGTTGTCGGCCAGCGCATAGTTGGGCTCGCCGGGCAGCCCCATGTAGATGGGGCGGATGCTCACGTAGTCGTAACCGGCCCGTGCCGCGACGTAGGTCATCTCCGGCGGCGGGCAGCCCAGTACCGTCAGGTGAGCCAGCGAAAATTCCTGTTTCATGGTGTGCGAACTCCTCTGCGTGCAGGCTCGCGCAGCGACGCCGCGCAAGCCTCCTTCAAGACCGCGACCCCCAGACGGCGGCAGCCGCGGCACCTTCGCCCCCCAGCGTCAATCACCGGTGCTTACGTGATGAACCTTCTTGCCCGGCGAGTAGATATCCATGATGTTCCAGTGGCCTGCAGTGGGGACCGGCTCGTTCTTCATGTAGACGTCGAGCACGACCGGCCGCTTCATCTTGATCGCCTTCTCCAGCGCCGGCTTGAACTCGGCGGCGGAGCCCACCTTGATGCCTTCGACGCCATAGGCCTTCGCGATCGCCGCGTAGTCGGGCGAATAGGTCTTGCCGTCCTTCTCGAACACCGTGGCGAACGTCGTGCCGTAGTGCGCCATCTCGAGACCGGCGATCGTGCCGAACGCGTGGTTGTTCATGATCACCCACACCACGGCGATGTCCTCCTCGAACGCCGTGGCGAGCGCCGCGGGGTTCTGGCCGAAGCCGCCGTCGCCGATCAGCGCGACGACGACACGGTCGGGCCTGGCGACCTTGGCGCCGAGCGCGGCCGGCGAGCCGAAGCCCATCGTCGCGAACCCGCCCGGGGTGAATACGCTGCCCGGGGTGTAGATCGGGAACTGCTGCGCCATGCCGTTCTTGTTCCAGCCCACGTCGGTGCACAGCAGCGCGTTGCGCGGCAGCACCGTGCGCAGGTCGGCGAGAATGCGCTCGGGTCGCATCGGCCAGGCGTCGCTCTCCATCGCCTTCTTGTTGCCGGCGACGAATGTCTTGCGGTTTTTCGCCATCTCGGCCAGCAGCTTCGGCCGTTCGATCCCGTCGGGCACCAGCCTGCGTGCGACACGGTTGAGCACCGTGAGCGCCGATTTGAGATCCGCGACCGCGCCGATCGAGACGGGATAGTTGCGGCCGATCTCCGCCGGGTCGATGTCGATGTGGATGAGCTTCGTCGGCGGGAAGTTGAACGTGTACTTGGTCTCCCAGGAGCTGCAGTCGGCTTCGGAGAAACGGGTGCCCAGCGCCAGGATCCAGTCGGCGCTCTTGCACTTGTCGTTGATGAACTTGGTGCCCCAGAACCCGGTCATGCCCAGGATCAGCGGGTTGTCGTCGGGCAGCGCGCCCTTGCCCATCAAGGTGTGCGCGACGGGCAGCGACAGGTGTTCGGCGAATTCGCGCATCTCCTGGGCCGCATCGGCCAGCAGGATGCCGCCCCCGACGTACATCAGCGGAGTCTTCGCTGCCAGCAGTTGCCTGACGATCTTCTCTGCGGTTTCGTCGTCGAGCGATGGCTTGGCGAGTGCACGAGTGTTGGTGAGCTGGCGCTTGAACAGCGCGGCGTCGATTTCCTTGGAGAAGATGTCCATCGGGACGTCGACCAGCACCGGCCCGGGCCGGCCGCTCTCGGCCAGCACGAACGCCTTTTCCAGGATCTCGGGGAAGAGGTGCGGCGAGTCCACGCGCCACGCGCGCTTGACGAACGGACGATAGATCTCGTACTGCGACGCGTCGGCGTGCAGGTTCACTTCCTGGTGCGGGTGCTTGCCGTAGTAATGCGTCGGCACGTCGCCTGCGATCACCACCATCGGGATCGAGTCGAGCGCGGCATTGGCCACGCCGGTGGCGGCGTTGGTGAGCCCGGGCGAGAGATGCGTCAGCAGCACCGACGCCTTGTTCTTCGCCCGCGCGTAACCGTCGGCGGCGTGGGCGGCGACCTGTTCGTGCCGGGTATTGATGAACTTGATCTTCTTGCTCTTCGACAGCGCAGCCAGCACGGCGATGTTGGTGTGGCCGCAGAGGCCGAAGATGTGCTCGACGCCTCGGGCTTCGAGATACTTGACGAGCAGGTTGGCGATCTGGTCTTTCACTTTCGTTCTCCTCAGTGGCACGGCAAGGGCCGACCGCGCCGGTTGGTCGATTGGGGCGAGCGATCCGGCGGCTTGCGCCGCGCGGACCGCGCTCTGGACGTCAGGTCGTGATGGTCTCGACCTCGGATTCCAGCGCCGGGTCATAGAACGGCCCGAACAGCTCCTCGTCGGAGGGCTTGTCTTCCTTGATCGGCACCGACACCCACGTGGTGTTGAGGTAGTGCTTGAGGTGCACGTTCTCGGAGATGATGTTGCCGCCCCAGGTGCCGCAGCCCAGGCTGGAGGTCATCGGCATGCCGTTGTTGAATGCGCCGGCATTGGCCTTCGACTGCGGCTGCCGCACCATGATCCGCGACACCGGCGCTGCCATCGCCAGCTGATGGATGTGATCCTGGTTGAACGAGTAGATGCCGCAGGAGTGACCCTTGCCGCCGACTTCGTAGACGGCGCGCATCATGTCGAGCGCCTGGTCGAAGCCCTTGTACTTGTAGACGGCCAGCAGCGTCGTCAGCTTCTCGCCGGAGAAGTGATGCTCCTTGCCGATGCCGTCGCCGTACACGAAGATGAACTTGCGGTCGGCGGGGATCTCGAAGCCGGCGATCTTCGCCAGCTGCTGCGGGGCGATGGCCACGGTCTCGACGGTGCGATGCCGCTCGTCGTCCCACATGGCGCGGCGCAGCTTTTCCTTCTCTTCCGGCGAGGCGAGGTAGCCGCCCTCGACCTGCAGCTGCTTGATCATCTTCTCGAAGATGCTCTCCTCGATGATCAGGTTGCCGTCGGCCGAGCAACCGGAGCCGAAGTCCGAGGTCTTCGACAGCCGTGTGTTGCGCGCCGCTTCGTCGATGTTGGCGGTCTCGTCGATGACCATCGTCGAGTTGCCGGAGCCCACGCCGTAGGCCGGCGTGCCGGAGCTGTACGCGGCGCGGACCATCGGCTGGCCGCCGGTGGCGACGATCAGGTCGGCGCGCGCCATCAGCGCCTGCGACATCGGGATGTTGACGCGGGTCAGGCACTGCAGGATGTCGGCGGGCGCGCCTTCGCGCTCCAGCGCTTCGCGCATCAGGCGCACCGTCTCGAACGATGTCTTCTTCGAGCGCGGGTGCGGCGAGAAGACCACGACGTCGCGCGCCTTGATGCCGTAGATCGCGTTGCCGGCCGGCGTCAGGTCGGGGTTGGTCGTCGGCACGATGCAGGCGACGATGCCGGCGGGCTTGCCGTACTTGACGATGCCTTTCTCCGGGATCTCCTCGATGATGCCGACGCTCTTCTGACGCAGCGCGTCGCGCAGCACGCCGCGGATCTTCATCCGCTTGCCCATCCGCGACACCGGGTCACCCAGGCCGCTTTCGGCGATGCCTTCCTCGACCAGACGGGTGAAGGTCTTCTTGTTGGCGACGGCCCAGGCAACCGCCTGGCACAGCCGGTCGACGCGCGCCTGGTCGTAGGTCTCGATGATGGCGAGCGCCTTCTTCGCGCGCGCAAACACTTCATCGAGTTCCTGCTGCTGTTCCGGGGTGATGCCTTTCTTGGGTTCGGGGCTGGTGGCCATGTTGTTCTCTCCTGTGATGGTTGGTCCGACTTGCAGCAGAGTTCTGCGTGCCGTGCTTGTCGCTGTGGTTCCGTGTAGGAGCGGCCTTGGCCGCGAACGACCTGTTCCGCACCTGAAGCCGCTCCTACAACTGCATCATGATTCTCCGCCCGTCACCGCGCGGCGCACTGTTGCCAGCACCGCGCGCAGATCCTCGATGGCGATCTGCCCCGGTGCCGAGCTGCTCTTGCCGACGGCAAACGTCGCCGCCGACCCGTAGACCCAGCCCATGATCCGCGACAGCGATCCCACACCGCCCATCGACATGCTGATCAGCGGAATCCCGATCGCCTGGCTCGCCTTGTAGGTGGCGAAGAGCAGCGTCAGCACGTCCTGCGGGTCTTTCGGCATCACCGCCACCTTGGCGATGTCCGCGCCGAGGTGCGCGGCCTCGATGAATTTTCCATCGAGCACCGCCGGCTCGGGGGTGAGCTGGAAGTTGTGGTACGACATGATCATCGCCACGCCGTTCTCCGCCGACACCGCCCGCAATCGCTTCAGGTCCCCGGTGCTGTTGGACAGTTCATAGTCGATCAGGTCGACGCAGCGCGCTTTGCACGCCGCGGCGTACATCGCCACGACCGCGGGCTCTGCGATCGGAATCGGCTGGCCGCCTTCGCTCGTGTTGCGCCGTGTCAGCAGGATCGGAATCGTGCCTGCCATCGCCTTCATGGCGCGGGCGGTTTCGATCACCTTCGCGGTGTCGCCGATGGCCTCGAAGAAGTCGATCCGCCATTCGAGGAGATCGGGCTGCTTGGGCAGGATCGCCGCCAGCTCTTCCATTACGTCGGCGGGCGTCCTGCCCACGAGCGGCGTGATGATCAGCGGGAACGCGCCGCCGCCGACAGGCTTGCCGTTGAGTTCGATGCGTCTGGGTTGCGTCATATGAGTCAAACCTCCTCGGAGCGATGTCTCAGTTCGAAGCTGCGAGTACCGAATCGATGTCGACGGTGGCGCCGCGGGCGGCCGCGACATGGACCGCCGTGGCGCAGGCGAGGGTGCGCATCGCGTCCTCGCCGGTGACGCGCGGTGCTTCACCGTCGCGGATGACGCGGCAGAAGTGCTGGATCTGGCGCACCAGCGGGTCGGCGTGGACGACGTCGAGGCGGCGATGCGTCAGCGGCGCATCCCAGCCCCGTGCGCCTTCGTAGCGCCACAACTCCAGCCGGGGCACCGTCAGCGAGCCCTGGGTCCCGGCGATCAGGTAGCAGTTCTGCGTCGGCTGCGGCGGGTAGAACGCGTTCTCGCCGGAGGTCAGCTCCCAGCTCCACGGCGCCGGCACCGCGTCGGAGACCGTGGCGGTGCCCAGCGCGCCGGAGGCAAAGCGCAGCGTCACCACCGCGGTGTCCTCGACGGCGAAGCCGCGCGCACTCGACGACGCCGTCGCCTGGACGCTGACGATCTCGTCGCAGATGAAGCGCAGGTCGTCGAGATCGTGGATGAGATTGTTCAGCACCGGGCCGGCACCGGGCGCGCGCCGCCAGGCGGCGGCATAGTAGTCGTCGGCCTTGCGCAGCATCCACAGCGACGCGATAGCGGTCAGCTGCCCCAGCTCGCCGCTCGCCACCACCTCGCGCGCCTTCTCGACGATCGGGTTGTGGCGGCGATGGTGCCCGACCAGCAGCTTGACGCCTGCACGACGGGCGAGGTCGGTTAGCTGCCGTGCCGCCGCCAGCGTGTCGGCCAGCGGCTTCTCGACCAGCAGCGCGACGCCGCGCTCGGCGCAGGCCTGCGCGTGCGCGAGGTGCAGCGCGTTTGGCGTGGCGACGATCGCGCCTTCGGGTTTGGTCGCCTCCAGCATCGTCAATGGATCGGCAAAACAGGGCACTCCCTGGTCCGCCGCCCACGCCAGCGTCTGCGGCACTGCGTCGGCGACGCCGGCAACCACGCACATCGGGTCGGCCAGCAGCCGCTCGATGTGCGCCTTGCCGATCATGCCGGCGCCGATGACGGCGATGCGGACGGGGGTCAAGTCAAGCTTTCGCTAGGAGGTGATGGTCGGTGGCGCCTTGGTGGTCGAGCTCCCGAAGACCTTCGCCCACAGCGCGGTCTGCGACAGCAGCGTCAGCGCCAGCGCGGCGACCAGAACGGCGGAGATCGGGCTGGTGAAGAACTCGCCGAAAAACGCCAGCGGCTCGTCGCCGACCGATATCATCGCCCGCCGGTACGAACTGTCCATCAGCGGCCCGAGGATGATGCCGAGGATCACCGGGCCCACCTGGAAGCCGTAGGACTTGAGGAAGTAGCCGAACACGCCGAAGCCCAGCATCCAGTAGATGTCGACCGGATTGTTCTGGATCGCGTAGGTGCCGACCGCCGACAGCACGAGGATCAGCGGCAGCAGGATCGCCTTGGGCGTCTCGACGATCTTGGCGAAGATCCTGACGCCGGTGAGTCCGAGCGGGAGCAGGAAGATGTTGGCCAGCGTGAGGTTGCCCACGGCGAACCAGAACAGGTGCGGCGTCTCGATCAGCATCATCGGGCCGGGCTTCAGGCCGTGGATGTAGAGCGCGCCGATGATCACCGCCGTCACCGCGTCGCCGGGGATGCCCAGCGTCAGCATCGGGATGTACGCGCCGCCCACCGCCGAGTTGTTCGCCGCCTCGGGCGCGACCATGCCTTCGTACGCGCCGGTGCCG
Organism: uncultured beta proteobacterium; assembly: GCA_963788185.1. GTDB lineage: Bacteria > Pseudomonadota > Gammaproteobacteria > Burkholderiales > Casimicrobiaceae > CAIWHR01. The sequence goes on along the minus strand of CAWBGE010000021.1, from coordinate 320,682 downwards.
AAAGGCCGCGACGGATTCTTGGTTGTCCGCTTGGCGTGGTCGTAGGCCATCAGCGCGGCGATGTCGCCGCCGGCGCCCGGCAGCGCGCCGATGATCACGCCGATGGTCGAGCAGCGCAGCCCCAGCGGCAGGTATTTCATCAGCAGGCTCCACGACGGCAGGATCCTGCTGACGTCCTGCTTGACCGGCTTGATGTGCAGAAAGTGCATCTGCGCCAGCACCTCGGAAACGCCGAAGAAACCGATCATCGCGGCGACGTACGGGATGCCGCCGGTCAATTCGACCGAGCCGAACGTGAAGCGGCCTTCCGCCGTCATCGGGTCGAGGCCGACCATGCCGAACAGCACGCCCACCGCGCCGGCAAACACGCCCTTGGCCATCGAGTTGCCGGACAGGCTGCCGACCAGCAGGATGCCCCAGATGGCGAGCAGCAGGTAATCGCGCGGCGCGAACAGCAGCGACAGCTGCGAGATCATCGGCGCGAACAGCGCCAGCGCGATGACGCCGATGAAGCCACCCAGCACCGACACGACGGTGGTGAGCCCGATCGCGGTACCCGCCTGGCCCATCTTGGCCAGCGGATAGCCGTCGAGCGCCGTCGCGATGGCCGCCGGCGCGCCGGGGATGTTCAGCAGGATCGCGCTGCGCGAGCCGCCGTAGACGCCACCGAGGTAGATGCCGGCGATCAGCGCCAGCGCTTCGTTGACGTGCCACTTGAACGTGAACGAGATCAGGATGGACACCGCCATCGTCACCGACAGCCCGGGAATCGCGCCGACGTAGATGCCGGCGAAGGTGCCCGCTGCCGTCAGGAAGAGCAGGTAAGGACTCGTCCACGACATGAAGAAATACGACAGGGCTTCAGGCATCACAACACTCCCCGCAGCAGGCCCACCGGGAGCACGACCGAGAACGCTGTCTGGAAGATCACGTAGATGATCGCCAGCGACACCGCGCTGACGATGCTGACGCGGACGATGCGCCGGTCACCCAGCGCGACCATCGACGCGACCAGGAAGGCGAACGAACTGATGATGAAGCCCAGCGGTTCCAGCGTCAGCATGTAGGCAACGATCAGCGCCGTGAACAGCACGATGGGCAGCGGCGTGATCTGGTGGAAGAATTGCCGCCACAGCGGTTGCCCGGGCGTTGTTTCCGGCGCATTGCCGCGCAGCGTCGCGGGCAGGAAGGCCAGCGCGGAGAGAACCATCGCCGCCGCCGCCAGCATCGGGAAAACGCCCGGGGTGCTCCAGCCGGAGAAGCCCGAGATGCGCCACGCCAGCCACAGCGCGGTCAGGCCGAACAACAGCATGGCGAGCGCAAAGCTCAACTCGCCGGGTAAGCGTTGATGGGGCGCGGACATGGATTGGGGCCTCCGGGCGGTAGCGATGAAGAGATGGCGCGGCGGGGGCCCGGCGGCGCCGAGCCCCCGATCCACACGTTACGGCCGCGGAATCCCGAACTTCTCGGGCGAAGTCTTGGCGGCGCCCACGTCCTGCAGCACCCACGTCGTGACCGACTGCCACTTCTTCATGAATTTGTCGGCGTCGGCGCCGGAGACGTTCATCATCACGTTGCCGCGTTCCTTCATCAGCGTCTGGAACTGTGCATTGTCGCCGGCGGTCTTGAACGCCTTGGTCAGTGTCGCCTTGATGTCCTCGGGCGTGTCGCGCCTGACGAACACGCCGTAGAACGGCCCCCAGGGCAGGAACTTGGCGAAATCCGGATAGTCCTTGGTGACCGGCGGAATCGTCGGCGCGCCCGCGACTGGCATCGGATCGAGGTCGACGACGGCCAGCGCCTTGACGCGACCCGCCTTGATGTTCTCGGTGGCCGCGCCCGCGCCCACCGGCATCATGTCGACGTGCCCACCCATCAGCGCGGTGAGGCCGGGGCCTTCACCGTCGAAGGGCACCGAGATGACCTGGAACTTGGCGACCGAGTTCAGCATCGAACCCACGGTGTGCGGCAGCCCGCCGGGGCCGGTCGAGCCCATCTTGAGCTTGCCGGGGCGCGTCTTCGCGTCGTCGACGAACTCCTTGATCGTGTTCCACGGCGCATCCTTCTTGACCACGATCACGGCGACGCCGCGTCCGAACACGATGACCGGGTAGAACTTCTCGTAGCCGAAATCGGCGAGGCCGAGCACCTGGTGCAGCTGCGGATTCTCGGCGCCGTAGAGCAGCGTGTAGCCGTCCGACGGGCTGTTCATCACATTGTTGGTCGAGATGGCGCCGGTGCCGCCGGGCTTGTTGACGAGCACGATCTTCTTGCCCAGCACCTGTTCGGCGTGCGGCGTGACGGCGCGCGAGACGACGTCCATCGCTCCACCCGCGCCCCACATGATGACGCCGGTCAGTTCGCGCTCGGGAAAGGCCGCCGAGGCGACACCTGCGACCAGCGACAGAGCCGCGGCTCCGAGGATCTTCTTGTATGACATGGACTTCCTCCGTATCGGTGATGTGACATTCCGAGGTTCGCGTGCGTGTTGGCGACTCCCTCGGCAGAATCGCAACCTGTATGCGCCGGCGATTGATCCGGCGCGGTAATGTGTCAGTTTCCGTTCGGGCGGCGCCAGTCGAAGCACTTCGGCAAGCACGGGGCGCCCAGAACCCTGCGGCAGCCAATGGCGCGGGTTGTGGCGACGAGTGGGGTGACCCCGCGCGTCGTCACCACGGCGCAGTCGTCGGGAGCGATTTCGATGGGGATGACCGCGGCGACGCCAGGTGTTGCGGCAGGCGTCACGACGCCGCTCCCGTGGGGTGCGGGAAGCTTCGACGCAAGAGCCGTTGCTGCCATGGCCAGGACCCTCTCTCCTCGACACGCTCGCTTGCGCGCCGTCTTTGTTCGTCGACCGGGGCCTCGGTCATTCTGCTATCACTACCCCGATCACGTCGAGGGGCGCGGCAGGCGGCGATATCTTTCGTCTGTCTTGCTTCGCCTTGGCTGCCGAACCCGGAATCTCGTCGGCCATCGCTAGCGAACGACCGACGCGCTCACGATAAGCGCTGACGAAATCGACGGTCAAGGGCGTATGGCGACACTGTGTTCGCCAGACGCCCATATTTTGAATCAAAGAAGCGGGGAGTCCGAATGCTGGTAGCTTTTATTGGGCGAAAGAGGTAACTTATGGGCGCTGAACGCCCCACCTGGTCGAAAATGACCGTGCGGTGAGAGGCACTCCTTTCCTGTTCGATGCGAAAGGCCCCCATGCCGAAGACGCACCCTCTGGCACCGTCCGTTCCGAATGCGCGCGCGATTTCGCTGCCACCGGTTCCGGCGCCCACCCCACCGAGCTTCACCGACCCCGATGCACTGCCGGCGGAGACGATCGCGCGGTTCCGTGAGGATCCCGATTTCGTCACCGCGCTGGCGCGCGGCCTCGCGGTGCTGCTCGCGCTGTCCGACAAGAAGCGCCGGATGTCGATTGCACAGGTGAGCCACCGCACCGGCATTCCGCGCGCTGCGGCGAGGCGCAGCCTGCACACGCTGGCGAACCTGGGCTTTGTCGCGGCCGACGACGCGCGGCGGTTCTACCTGCGGCCGCGGGTGCTGTCGTTCAGCCACGCCTACCTGTCGGCATCGCCGCTCGCGGTGCTGGCGCAACCGATACTCGACCGGCTGGGCGAATCGCTGCGCGAAGCCTGTTCGCTGGCAATTCTCGATGGCGACGAGATCGTGTATCTCGCGCGCTCGGCATCGTCGCGGATCATGTCGCCGGCGCTCAATGTCGGCCGGCGATTGCCTGCGTACTGCACTTCGATCGGCCATGTGCTGCTCGCGCATCTGCCCGACGACGAGCTGGACGCGTATCTCGCCCGGGTGCGATTTCATCCCTATACCGAGTACACGCTGACCTCCGCCGACAAGATACGGAAGATGCTGAATGAAGTGCGCGACTCCGGGCACGCCTTTGCCAGCCAGCAGATGGAGCCGCGGCTGTGCACCATCGCCGTGCCGGTGCGCGATTCGGCGGGGCACTACGTGGCCGGGATCAACGTCATCCTGCAGGGCCGGCTGCTGTCCGCGCAGGACATGTCCGACCAGTTCTTCCGGCCGCTGCACGACGCTGCGCTGGAGTTGGGTTCGCTGCTTCTGCCGTGAGCGCCGCCGCCCCGGGTCCTGACCGAACTGTCGCGCTGACGGGGCCGGGCCGGACCGAGGCACGATTCACTGGCCGCCGCGACAGCCGATGCCCCTGCCGCTGACGGTATAATCCGCGCCTTTGCCTCGCGGGCGACGGCGTCGCATTCGCGCGGCGCGCCCGACCCCGGGCGCTTCCCACATCCGCATCGGGTTCCCATGAACGTCTTTTTCGAGGACGACGGCCAACTCAAGGCCGGTATGGTCCTCGCCGACAACGACGCATCGCTGCAGGTCGAAACGACTTCCGGGAAGCGCGTGAAGGTCAAGGCGGGCGCCGTGCTGCTGCGCTTCGCCGCGCCGTCGGCGACGACGCTGCAGGCCGAGGCGCGTGCGCTTGCCGAGGCGATGGATGTCGATTTCCTGTGGGAGGTCTGCGGCGACGACGAATTCGGTTTCGCCGAACTCGCGTCCGACTATGTCGGCCACCCGCCGGCGCCGGTGGAGAGCGCCGGCGTCGCGCTCGCGCTGGCCGGGGCGCCGATGTATTTCTACAAGCGCGGCAAGGGTCGCTATCGCAAGGCGCCGCCCGAATCGCTGAAGGCGGCATTGGCGTCGGTCGAACGCAAGCGGCGCGAAGGCGAGCAGTTGGCAGTCTGGGTGGCGGATCTGGCGGCCGGGCGATTGCCAGACGCGCTGCGCGCCCGGTTGCCGATGCTGCTGTACAAGCCCGACAAGAACACGCTGGAGTGGAAGGCGCTGGCCGGGGCCTGCGATGCGCAGCAGACGAGTCCGGTGGCGCTGCTCGCCGCCTGCGGGGCGATCCCCTCGACGCACGATTACCACTTCAACGAGTTTCTGGCGCGGGCCTTCCCCAAAGGGCTGGCCTTTCCCGCCTGGGGCGAACTGCCGCTGCTGCCGGACCTTCCGCTGGCGGCGGTCCGCGCCTTTTCGATCGACGACGCGACGACCACGGAGATCGACGACGCTTTTTCGGTCAGCGAACTGCCGGACGGCCATACGCGCATCGGCATCCACATCGCAGCGCCCGCGCTGGGCATCGTGCCGGGCAGCGCGCTGGACGCGATCGCCCGCGACCGCCTGTCCACCGTCTACATGCCGGGACGCAAGATCACGATGCTGCCCGAGGAGGTGATCGGCGCATTCACGCTGCTGGCCGGTGCCGACCGCCCGGCATTGTCGCTGTACGTGGATGTCGCGCACGACGGCGTGCCGGTGCGTCAGGAGACGCGGATCGAACGCGTCCCGGTCGCCGCCAACCTGCATCTCTCCGGCGTCAGCGACGCGTTCGCCAACGCGCTGCCCGCACCGGACGACCCGCCCTGGACCGCGGAACTGCGCGTGCTGTGGAAGCTCGCCTCGCATCTGGCCGCGGAGCGCGGCAAGGCGGACATCGCGCGCATCGACTACAGCTACTACGTCGACTGGGAGGGCGGGGACGACGGCCGGGTGGAGATCGTGCCGCGCGCGCGGGGCTCGCCGCTGGACAAGCTCATTGCCGAATTGATGATCCACGTCAACAACAGCTGGGGCCGGCTGCTGGGTCTCGCGCGGGTGCCCGGGCTCTACCGGACGCAGTCCTGGGGCAAGGTCAAGATGAGCCTGCGGCCCGGCGAGCACCAGGGCCTGGGTCTCGCGCATTACCTGTGGGCGAGTTCGCCGCTGCGCCGTTACTCCGACCTCGTCAACCAGCGGCAGATCCTGGCCGTGGTCGCCGGTGAGCGCGCGCCCTACGCGGACAACGACGCGGAGCTGTTCGCGGCGCTGGCGGACTTTGAAGTAACGTATTCGCAGTACGCGGAATTCCAGGACCGGATGGAGCATTACTGGTGCCTGCGCTGGCTGCTGCAGGAGGGCGTCGAGGAGATCACTGCGACGGTGGTTCGCGACACGCTGGTCCGATTCGACCGGGTCCCGCTCTACGAGCGCCTGCCCGATCTTCCGGCACTGCCTCAGGACACGGCGGTGCGCATCGGCATCGCGCGCGTCGATCTTCTTGCGTCGACGATGGAATGCCGATACCTGGGCACGGTGGCGTAGCGGAATCGTCGCGTCGCGAACACACGGGCCATGACAAGCGCATACAATGGAAGGCCGCCCTTCGATGACGCTTGCGATCTTGCGCCGACAGCACGCCCGCCGGAAGCCGCAACCGAAGTTCGTGCCGCCGCCGGCGGCGCGACCGGCCCGCGCACGAGCCGCAGCTTCCCTGCCGGCTGTCCGCGCGGCGCTGGGGCATTGGGCGGCGAGAATCGCGGCACCCCGGCAGGATCAGCTCTTCGGCTATGCGCTGGGGCTGTCGATCGCAATTCACGCGGTGGCGCTGGTCATCCGTTTCCAGCCCTTCGATCTGCGGGCGATGCTCGATCGCGGACCGCCGCTCGAAGTGGCGCTGGTGAACGCCAAGACCAAGGCCAAGCCGACCAAGGCGGACATTCTCGCGCAGGCCAATCTCGACGGTGGCGGGAATACCGACGCCGATCGCCGCGCCAAGACGCCGTTGCCGGTGCTGCCCAGGAACAGTCGGGACCGCGAGGTCGCGGTGGCGACGCAGAAGGTCGAGATGCTCGAGCGGCAGGCGAAGGAGCTTCTGACGCGGCTGCAGAGCGCGCCGGTCCCGGCGCCGGCGCCGGCGCCGCTCGAGACGAGCGAAAAGAGCGAGCTCCCCACTGCCAACGAGCTGCTGCAGCGCACGCTCGATGCGATGCGACTCGAAGCGCAGATCGCCAAGGAGATGGACGCGTATCAGAAGCGGCCCAAGCGCAAGTTCGTCGGCTCGCGGGCCGAGGAATATCGATTCGCGCGCTACGTCGAGGACTGGCGGCTGAAGGTCGAACGTGTGGGCAATCTCAACTATCCCGAGGCTGCGCGTCAGCTGCAGCTCTACGGCAACCTTCTGCTGTCGGTGTCCATTCGCGCCGACGGCAGCGTCGAGAGCGTGCGCGTCCAGCGCTCGTCGGGGCAGAAAGTGCTCGATGCCGCCGCGGTGAGAATCGTCGAGATGGCCGGGCCCTATGCGCCGCTGCCGCCGGACATCCGCCGCGACACCGACATCCTGGAGATCACGCGCACCTGGACGTTCGCCAAGGGCGACGAGCTGCGCAGCGATTAGCACGCATCCAAAGCGCTTTGCGAGGAACCTGACCGCCATGACCGATCGCTATGCCGTTATCGGCAATCCCGTCGCGCATTCGAAATCGCCGCTCATCCACGCGGCATTCGCGCGCGAGACCGACCAGCACCTCACCTACGGCCGCTTGCTGGCGCCGCTGGACGGTTTCGCCGACGAGGTCGCGCGCTTCGCGGCGACCGGCGGCAGGGGGCTCAATGTCACCGTGCCGTTCAAGCTGGAAGCATTTGCGCTGGCGCACGAGTGCACCGAGCGGGCGCGCCGGGCGGGCGCGGTCAATACGCTGAAGCGTGTCGATGACCACTGGTACGCCGACAACACCGATGGCGCGGGCCTCGTCCACGACCTGATCGAAAACCTGGGTGTGACGCTGACCGGCAAGCACATCATCGTGCTCGGCGCCGGTGGTGCCGCGCGCGGGATTCTGCAGCCGATCATCGACGCGCACCCGGCGGCGATCACCGTCGCCAACCGCACGCTGGCCAAAGGCGAGGCGCTGGCGCACGAGTTCGCCCGCTACGGGCCGATCCGCGCGGTGGCGCTCGCGGAACTCTCCAGTGTCGCCAGCGAGGCGCACCACGTCGCCGACGTCGTCATCAATGCGACGAGCTACGGCATGGCCGATCGACCGCTCGGGGACGTCCCCTGGCCGGCAGTGATCTTCGCGCCGACGACGTTCGCCTACGATCTCGTCTACGCACTTGCGGACGAGCCCACGCCCTTCCTGCGCCTGGCCAGAGAGGGCGGGGCCGTGCACATGGCCGACGGCCTCGGGATGCTGATCGAGCAGGCGGCCGAGAGCTTCTTCCTCTGGCGCGGTGTGCGTCCGAGCACCGCGCACGTATTTCCGCTGCTGCGCACGCTCCCCGCCTGACGGTTCCACAGGCACGCGCAGCCGTGGCACGCCTTCCTCGCGGTTTCGCGCGCACGACGCGCCGGGCGCTTGTCTGGCTCGCCGCCACGGCCGCGCTTCTGGCGCTGTTGTGGCTGGCGTGGATCGCGGCGCACATCGGCTGGTGGCGTTACTACCCGCCAGGCGAGTCCTCGTTCATGGCCCAGCGGATGGACGAGGCGCAGACGAAGAACCCGGCGCTGAAACTGCGCTACCAGTGGGTCGACTATGGACGCATCAGCAATGCCCTCAAGCGCGCGGTCGTGGCGGCGGAGGATGCGACGTTCGTCGACCACGAAGGCTTCGACTGGGAGGGCATCGAGCGCGCGATGGAGAAGAACAGGAAGAAAGGTCGCGTCGTGGCAGGCGGCTCGACGATCACGCAGCAGCTCGCCAAGAACCTCTTCCTGTCGCCGCGAAGAAGCTACGTGCGCAAGGTCGAGGAGGCGATCATCACCGTGATGCTCGAAGCAATGCTGGACAAACGGCGCATCCTCGAGCTCTATCTCAATGTCATCGAATGGGGCAACGGCGTGTTCGGCGCCGAAGCCGCGTCCCGGCGCTACTTCGGAATCAGCGCCGCGCAACTGTCGACCGAGCAGGCGGCGCGGCTCGCCGCGATGGCCCCGAATCCGCGGTTCTACGAGCGCAATCAGGACGCGCCGGGTCTCAATCGCAAGATCGGCATCATCATCGCGCGCATGCCCTCGGCCGAGCTGCCCTGAGTGCGGCAACGCTTAGGCTGGAAAGGTGTCCGCGACGAGCGAATCCGACTAGAATGCGCGCAATCCCGACTTCCGCTGCTACCGACTTGAACGCGCCCTCACCATGTCCGAGCTCATGGAGACCACCGGCACCGACCGGCCCGAGGCGCAGGAGAGCCTGCGGGAAGCGCTCGCCGACGTAACGACGCTGTTGCGGCGGCATCGGCTGATCGAGGGGCTCGTCTACGAGCAGATGGAGCACGGCCCCGGCGCGGACCGCTCCGACCTCGTCGATTCGCTGGTGTTCAAGCAAGACAAGGCGGTGCTCCAGCACAAGCTGGACGCGCTGCACTCGGCCGACATCGCGTACATCCTCGAGGCGCTGCCGCTCGACGAGCGGCTCTACATCTGGGATCTGGTCAAGGCCGACCGCGACGGCGAGATCCTGCTCGAGGTGTCCGACGCCGTTCGCGAGTCGCTGATCTCGTCGATGGACACCGACGAGCTCGTCGCCGCGACCGGGACGCTGGAAGCCGACGAGATCGCCGAACTCGCTCCGGATCTCCCGCAGGAGGTGATGGACGACGTCTTCCAGTCGCTGCCGGTCGAGGAGCGCGAGCAGTTGCGCTCGGCGATGTCCTTCGACGACGACATGGTCGGCGCGCTGATGGACTTCGAGGACGTGAGCGTGCGCCCCGACGTCTCGCTCGAAGTCGTGCTCCGCTACCTGCGCCGGTTCGACGAGCTGCCGTCGCAGACCGACCAGCTGTTCGTCGTCGATCGCGAGGAAAGGCTGTTGGGCGTGCTGCCGGTCGGCAAGCTGCTCGTCAACGATCCCGAGATGACGGTGGCCGACGTGATGGAGGCGCCGCGGGTCAAGCTGCTGCAGCACGAGAAGGCGGACGAGGCCGCCCACGCTTTCGAGCGTTACGACCTCGTTTCCGCCCCCGTCGTCGACACCAACGACAAGCTCGTCGGGCGCGTGACCGTCGACGAGATCCTCGACTTCGTCCGCGAGAGCGGGCAGGAAGACCTGCTGGCGCAGGCGGGCCTGCGCGAGGAGGAAGACGTCTTCGCCTCGGTGTGGGCGTCGTTCAAGAACCGCTGGGCGTGGCTGGCGATCAACCTCGTCACCGCGTTCGTCGCGTCGCGGGTCATCGGCCTCTTCGACGGCTCGATCGAGAAGCTGGTCGCGCTGGCGGCGCTGATGCCGATCGTCGCCGGCATCGGCGGCAACTCCGGCAATCAGACGACCACGATGATCGTGCGCGCGGCGGCGCTGGGCCAGGTCACGATCGCCAACGCGCGCCAGCTTATACGCAAGGAGATCGTCGTCAGTCTCATCAACGGACTTGTCTGGGGCGGCGTGATGGGTCTGGTCGCGATGCTGCTGTACAAGGCCGTGGCGCTGGGGCTGGTGATGGTGCTGGCGATGACGCTGAACCTGATGCTCGCGGCGCTGATGGGGGTGCTGATCCCGATGGCGATGCTTCGGTTCGGGCGCGATCCGGCGCTGGGCTCGTCGGTGATGATCACTGCCGTCACCGATTCCGGGGGGTTCTTCATCTTCCTCGGACTGGCGACGCTGTTCCTGGTCTGAAAATGGAATACTTCCGGGTGCGGGACTGTTTGTGCCATCGTAAGCCCCCAACCGCCAGGAGACTCCGATGATCCGCCGACTTTCCCTGCGTCTTGCTCTGGCCGCGCTCCTGCTGCCGGTGTTTTCCATGACTGCCTGGGCGCAGATGCCCGCCGCCGTGAAGGTCACCGACGGCGTGCTGACCAATACCGCCGGCATGACGCTCTACACCTTCGACAAGGACGCCGCCGGCAGCGGAAAGAGCGTGTGCAACGGTCCCTGTGCGACCAACTGGCCGCCATTGGCTGCGCCCGCGGATGCAAAGGCTGCGGGCGAGTATGGCGTCGTGACGCGCGACGATGGCGCCAGGCAATGGTCGTACAAGGGGCTGCCTCTGTACCTCTGGGTCAAGGACCAGAAGCCCGGCGATCGTACCGGCGACGGTTTCAACAACGCGTGGCGGGTCGCCAAGCCCTGATCGCGCGGTTTCCTCGATGACGACCGCCGCCGAGTCCCCCGCCGGCCTGCCGCAACCGGATCTGGTGGCGGCGATCCCGCGCCTGCGCCGCTATGCGCGGGTGCTGACCGGCGATCCGGCGCGCGCCGACGACCTGGTGCAGGACACGCTGGCGCGGGCGTGGGAGAAGCGGCGACTGTGGCAGGCCGGCACCGATCTGCGCGCGTGGCTGTTCACGATCATGCACAACGTCCACGTGAACCAGTTCGCGTTGCGGCGGCGCGAAGCGCTGCACGATTCGCTGGACGCCGATACCGCGGGCGCGGCGTGGCAACTGCCGGTGCGCCCGAACCAGCTCGAACGGGTGGAGCTGCTCGAAGTCATCCGCGAAATGGGCCGGCTGCCGGTGGAGCAGCGCGAAGTCCTGCTGCTGGCAGCGGTCGAAGAGCTGCGCTACGAGGAGATAGCCACGCTGCTGTCGGTTCCGATCGGCACCGTGATGTCGCGCCTGTCCCGGGCGCGCGACAGGCTGAAGCGACTGCTCGCCGAACCGGCGGCGACGCTGAGGTCCGTCAAGTGAATGCGAGGATTTTGCCGTGAGTACCGCTGTCAATCCGATCGACGACACCGAGCTGAACGCCTACGTGGACGGGCAGCTCGCGTCCGACCGCGTCGCGGCGTTGGAGGATGCGCTGCGGCGGGATCCGGAGCTGGCGTCCCAGGTGTCGCGCCTGCGCGAAATCAACAGCGCGCTGCGCGACGCGCTGGATCCCATACTCGCCGAGCCGATCCCCGAGCGACTGCTCGCCGCGGCCACGGCGCCCGCGGCGCGCCCGGTTGCCGCACGCCGCTGGTTCGCGCCGGCATTCGCCGCCGCCGCGACGCTCGTTGTCGGGCTGGCTGTGGGCTGGACGATGCGCGGCGCGCTGATCGAGGAAGCCGGCACGCCTACGACGTTTGCCCGTCAGGCTGCGTTCACGCACGCGCTGTATGCGGCCGACGTGCGCCGGCCGGTCGAGGTGTGGGCGAACGAGGAGAAGAGCCTCGTGAACTGGCTCACCAAGCGACTTGGCCATCCGGTGCATGCGCCGGACCTGAATGCGCTGGGCTACGCGCTGGTCGGCGGACGGCTGGTGGCCGGCAACGAAAAGCCGACGGCGCTCTTCATGTACGAAAACGCCGACAAGCAGCGGTTGTCGCTGCAGGTGCGCAAGGACACGCAGCACATCGGCGCCAAGGCGGGCGGTTCGGTGGACACGGCATTCCACTATGCGATCGAGGGCGGCGTAGGTGTCTTCTACTGGGTCGACGACGCCTGCGGTTACGCACTCTCCGGTCCGCTCGACCGCACGCAACTGCTGGCGCTGGCGCGGGTCGTCTACGGCCAGCTCGCCGCGCTCGACGCCGCTTCTCTCGCGAAGTGAACGCGAGTCTGAGCGCGGCTGGCTTTGCGTCGCGGGATGCCGCGCCGTAAGCTGACAACCTTCTGGTTCGACGTTTTCGCCAGACACTGCCCCTGATCTTTGTATGGGCACTCGCTCTTTTCCCCGATTCGGAGTCACCGATGCTGATCCGCCGCCCTGCCGACATCCTTCCTTCGGAGATCACGGCTCCCGAGATCTACGCGCGACGCCGTGAGTTCATCCGCTCGGCGGGCGGGCTGTTGCTGGGCGCGGGCCTGGGCGCCGCGCCGCTCACCGTTGCCGCCCAGGGCAAGGCCGCCGCGATGAAGCTCTTCGGTGTCAGGAACTCGCCGCTGTCCACGGACGAGAAAAGGAATTCGAAGCAGGAAATCTCCGAATACAACAACTTCTACGAATTCGGCACCGACAAGGCGGATCCGGCACAGCACGCGCACACGCTCGTCACGCGGCCCTGGACGGTGGCCGTCGAAGGCGAGGTGAAAAAACCCGGCACTTTCGACATCGACGACCTGATGAAGCTGGCCCCGCTGGAGGAGCGCGTCTACCGGATGCGCTGCGTCGAAGGCTGGTCGATGGTGATTCCCTGGGTCGGCTACTCGTTGTCCGGACTCATCAGGAAGGTCGAGCCCACCGGCAACGCGAAATACATCGAGTACGTGACGCTTGCCGATCCCAGGCAGATGCCCGGCGTGCGGTCGCGCGTGCTCGACTGGCCCTACGTCGAAGGCCTGCGGATGGACGAGGCGATGCATCCGCTCACGCTGCTGTGCATGGGCCTCTACGGCGAGACGCTGCCCAACCAGTGCGGGGCGCCGGTGCGCGTCGTGGTGCCGTGGAAATACGGCTTCAAGAGCGGAAAGTCGATCGTGAAGATCCGATTCGTCGACAAGGAGCCGCGCACCGCCTGGAACAAGTCGGCGCCGCGCGAATACGGCTTCTATTCGAACGTGAATCCCGACGTCGATCATCCGCGCTGGTCGCAGGCGACCGAGCGCCGCATCGGCGAGTTCAGCAAGCGCAAGACCACGCTGTTCAACGGCTACGCCGACCAGGTGGCGTCGCTGTATGCGGGCATGGACCTGAAGAAGTTCTTCTGAACGGTACTAGTCGGGTGGCACTCGATCTGTCTGCGCCCGCGCTCGCGCGCGTCAAGGTCGCGTGTTTCGCATTGTCGCTGCTGCCCTTGGGGCGCCTCGTGCTGGGTGCCGTCCAGGGCACGCTCGGCGTCAATCCGATCGAGTTCGTCACCCGCTCGACGGGGACGTGGACGCTGTCGTTCCTGCTGATCACGCTGAGCGTGACGCCGCTGCGCCGCCTGACAGGCTGGAACTGGCTCATCCGCCTGCGCCGGATGCTCGGACTGTTTGCTTTCTTCTATGCCTGCCTGCATTTCACGACCTACGTGTGGCTCGACCAGTTCTTCGATGCGGCCGCGATCGTCAAGGACGTCTACAAGCGCCCGTTCATCACCGTCGGCTTCAGCGCGTTCGTGCTGCTGATTCCGCTGGCGGCGACCTCGACCAACGCGATGATCCGCCGCCTCGGCGGGCGCAACTGGCAGCGGCTGCACTACCTCGTCTATCCGATCGCGACCCTCGGCGTGGTCCACTACTGGTGGCTGGTCAAGAAGGACGTGACGCAGCCGATGCTGTTTGCGTCCGGACTTGCGATCCTGCTGGGTTTCCGTATCCTGCACCGACTGCATACAAATCGAAGGAAAGCCGGGAAATGACGCATGCACCCCCCGCGCGCACGGGCGATCCCGTTGCCGCGATCGACACGCCGGCGCTGGTCGTCGATGTCGATGCGCTCGAGCGCAATCTCGACCTCATGGCCCACGCGGTTCGCGGCGCGGGCGTCGCCCTGCGGCCGCATGCCAAGTCGCACAAGTGCCCGGACATCGCGCGGATGCAGCAGGAGCGCGGCGCGGTGGGCATCTGCTGCCAGAAGGTGAGCGAAGCCGAAGCCTTCGTCGACGCGGGCATCGGCGACATCCTCGTCACCAACGAGATTGTCGGGACGGCCAAGCTCGCGCGGCTGGCGCGGCTCGCCCGGCGCGCGGTGGTCGGCGTACTCGCCGACGATGCGGCCAACGTGGCGGAACTCTCCGCGGCCGCGCGCGCGGCCGACACGACGCTGGACGTGCTGGTCGAAATCGACGCCGGCGCGCATCGCTGTGGCGTGCAGCCGGGCGAGCCGGCTGCGCGGCTCGCGACGGCGATCGCGCGTGCACCGGGCCTGCGGTTGCGGGGACTGCACGCCTATCACGGCGGCGCGCAGCACCTGCGCAGCCCCGGCGAACGCGGGGCCGCAGTCGCCGAGGCCGTGCGTCTTGCGGCGCTGTCGAAAGCCGCGATCGAGGCCGCGGGATTGCGCTGCCCGGTGGTGACCGGAGCCGGCACCGGTACGTGGCAGCTGGAGCGCGACAGCGGCGTCTACAACGAACTGCAACCCGGCTCCTACATCTTCATGGATGCGGACTATGGCCGCAATGCGCTCGCTGCCGACCAGCATCACTTCGAACACAGCCTGTACGTGCTGACGACGGTGATGAGCCGGCCTGCACGCGAACGCGCGATCGTCGATGCCGGCCTCAAGGCGCTGGCGTTCGACAGCGGTCCACCGCTGGTGTACGGGCAAACCGGACTGACGTTTCGCAAGGCTGCGGACGAGCACGGAACCATCGACGTTGCGGCCGACGCGCCAGCCTTGCGCCTCGGCGACCGGCTGTGGCTCATCCCCGGCCACTGCGACCCGACGGTCAACCTGTACGACTGGATGGTCGCGGTGCGCGGCGATCGGGTCGAGGAAGTGTGGCCGGTGGCGGCGCGCGGCGCGCTGGCCTGACGATCAGGGGAGTGCGGGGGTGGTGCGCAAGCCGCGCCACGCGGGAACGTCGCCCTGGCGTAGCAGTGCAACAAAGTCCGGGTCGCCGGCCAGCCATTCGAACTCGGGATTGATCCCCGCATAGAGAAAGTGCAGATCGCGGTCCGCGTATCCACGCGCCAGCAGATCGAGCACCGCTTGCCTGTCGTGCAGCCGCGCGGCGAGCTGCGCACGCTGGATCGGGGAAAAGTGAGGCGCGCGTTCCAGGCAGGCACGTTCGCAGGAAACGGCTGCTGCCGTGTCGCCGGCGCTGGCGTGGATGAGTCCGCGCGTGTAACGCGGGGCTGGCAGTTCAGGAAAACGGGCGATGGCCTGGTCGCAAAGCGTGGCAGCCATTTCGTGATGGCCGGCGTACATCTCGTTGACGGCGGTGCCGAGCATTCCCCAGGGACTCACTTCGCCAGTGGCGCGGAATACGGCCCACTCCTGCCGCGCTTCGTCGTGACGCCGCATGCGGCAGAGACAATCGCCGCGCGCCATGCGCACGGCGGCGGAGAGCGGGTCATAGATGAGCGCCCTGTCGGTCTCGGCCAACGCTTCGTCGAAGCGGCCTTGAAGCCACAGCGCCTCGGCGTAGTTGAGCCGCGCCGAGGTGTAATTGGGCAGCATTCGCAGCACCCGCGCGTACAGCGTTTCCGCCCGAGGGACATCGAAGTCGTATTTGCAGGCCAGGATGGCCTCGGTGCGCAGTGCAACCGGTTCGTCCGGATCCAGCGCCAGGGCGCGGGCTATCGCTTCGCGGGCGCTGGCGACCAGAGGATGGGGGTCGCGATCGAGGAAGGTAAGGCGGCTGTACCACGTCGCCGCCAGCGTTGCCCATGCCGTGGGCGAGTCCGGGCACGCGCGGGCCACCTCTAGCGCCAGGGCAATCGCTTCGTCCGTCGCCTGGAGCGTTCGCTGCGCCAGCAGCAGACTCGCAGCTTCGAGTTCGGCCCGTCGGGCGCCCGGCAGAGAGGCCAAGGGGGAGCGGGCGCGCCTCCGGTGCGCCGGATCGGCGAGCGATTCGCAGGCGCGTGCCACTGCAGCGTCGACGATCCGGTCAGCGAGTTGGTAGCGCTCGACGTCGGGCCGCGTTCGCTGCTCGACCCAGCGAACCGTGCCGTCGGCGGCATTCAACAGACGCACGACCAAGCGCAATTCGCCACCGGCGTCCTGCGAGGCCGCCGGCTGGATCAGCCACTGGACCCCAAGTTTTCGGCCCACAGCAACAGCATCTGCCGCCTTCGCCTCGGCCGCCTCGACCGAGCCGCGGGCGACCACGCGCGCGAGTCCGGCCTGCGCGAGCGCATCGGTCAGGCGATCGGCAAGTGCCTCGCACCACGTGTGGAGGTCGGCACGGCCGGTCTGGTTGCGGGGACGCAGCACGGCGACGCCGGCCGGTGCGAACTGTGTTGCCGGATCGGCGACGAACTCCGGGGTGTAGGTACCCCTGGGCAACACGATGCGTAACTTCGGTGGCCGGTCGAAATTGGCATAGTGCGACTCGAGTCGCTCGCGCAATCGGCCGATGTTGACGCGGACGATGGGATCGACCTGCGGATCGTAGGTCGCGGGGTCGCGCCGGAACACGTCGAGCGCAATGGCAGCCTCGCGCATCGCTGCATCGTCGCCGGCGATGCGCTTGGTGACGAGATAGCGCAGCAGCCGCAGGTGGCTGGGCGCGCGGCGCAGCGCATCGCTCGCCGCAAGGCGCTCGAGTTCCTCCTCGATCATCTGATTCGGTGGCGAAGGCAAGGCGGCCATTCGCGCAATCTAGCGGATTCGCGGGGCAGCGGCGACAACGATCTTGCGAATGCGGCGGATGTAGGCGACAAACCGCGGGGAATTGTCGGCGCGATCGGCGCGCGCTCGATGCCGGCGAGCTCGTCTTGAGCCCCTTGCCGTCCTCTGGCAGGCCGTGCGGCCAGCGCAATGCCGCAAGATCCACGTTGCAGGCCCGGAATCGCGGTCTTCGGCCTCAAGCAGCACACACCGAGGCGCGGGATCGCCCCGTCCGTCCACGGTGCTGGCGGCAATGTGCATTCACACATGGCTGCAATGTAAGGGATAGAAATGGTGTTCAGCGCAACACTGTTACGTGTTGTTACGTGCGCTTGGCGGAGGCCGCCAGTATGTTGCCAACTCTCCTCACTCGCCGCCGGAATCCTGCAATGCGCGCCCCTCTCCTGCTGCGATACCTGCCCTCCACGCTGTCATGCTTTCAGCGCTCGCTCCACGCGCTGCTGCTGGCGTTGATTCTCGTCGCGCCGGTGGCCGCCGCCGCGACGGCCACATTCAGCGTCGGCCTCGACACCGACAACAATGCCGCGACGGGGTGCGTGCTGGCCACCGTGAACGGTCCGGTGAGCGGGTTCGAGCAGGTGGCGACGACGGTAGTCTCGACGTCGACCACAGGCGCGTCGGTGATCCGGCTGGAGCGGCAGGCCTGCGTGGGGGGCACGCTGGGCGCTCCCATCGTCTACGACAGCGGCACCTGGCCGGTGGGCCTGGGGAACAGCACCGGTGGCAGCGCCGTCATCGAAACCTCGATCCCGCTGTCGCTGCTTCTGGCGGCGGGAACGATGCGTGCGGTCGTGATCTCCGGCAACGGGAGCGGTGGCCAGGACGCGACCGCGACCTTCGCGCTCGCGCTCGCGCTGGAGCCGGTGGCGCTGGTGGTGCCGGTGCCGCTATCGCCGTGGCTGCTGTTGCCGCTGTCACTGCTGCTGTTGGGAGCGGCCGCGTGGTGGCGCCGGCGGCACCCGGAGCAGACGGCGTTGCTGGTGCTGCTGGTGTTCGTCGCCGGCTCGGGCCTGGTGTGGGCCGCGGCGGTGATCCGCGACGGCAATGTCGGCGACTGGGCGCGTGTGGCGCCGGCGGTCACCGATGCCGCGGGCGATGCTCCGGTCAACGCCGACATCGTGGCGGTGTTCACGCAACAGGACGGCACGAATCTGTACGTCCGCATCGACGCCGATGTGCGCCGCGATGCGGTGGCCAACCAGGCGCCGGTCGTCAACGCCGGCACGGCGCAGACGATCACGCTGCCGGCTTTGGCCATGCTGTCTGGCGGTGCGACCGACGACGGTCTGCCGAACCCGCCGGCTGCGGTGACCTACGCGTGGACCAAAGTCTCCGGACCGGGGACTGTCGCGTTCGGCGATGCCGCCAACGCCGTGACGTCCGCGAGCTTCAGCGCTGCGGGAACCTACGTGCTGCGGCTGACGGCGGGCGACAGCGCGCTGTCGGCCAGCGCCGAGGTCACCGTGACGGCGACTCCGACCACAACCGCTAATCAGGCGCCGACGATCACCCAGGCTGCCGTGACGCTCACGCTGCCCCAGACGCTGGATCTCGATCCGCCGGTGACCGACGATGGCTTGCCCAATCCGCCGGGCGCGTTGAGCTATCTCTGGACACAGCTGTCGGGTCCGGCGGCGTTGCCGCCGTCGCCGTCGTCGTCGTTCGCTCCGGTCGCCTTCAGTTCTACGACCACGCGCGCAACGACGGTGACCTTCGATCCGACCGGGCCGGGCGCCTACGTGCTGCGCCTCGTCGCGAGCGACGGCGCGCTGTCGACCGGTCGCGACATTTCCGTTACCGTGCTGTCGCAACCCCAGGCCGCGCCGGCGATCGGTCCGTTGCCGAACCAGACGATCCGGCTGGGGGAGACGTTGTCGGTCGCTCTCGCGGGCAGCGACGTCAACGCGCGGGACGCGCTGACCTACAGCCTGCTCGCGGCCCCAGCCGGCGCGACCCTGGTACCCGCCGGCTCGTCCAGGTTCAGGTTCGCTCCCGACGCCGGACAAGTCGGCACCCAGAACGTCACCGTGCAGGTGCGCGATGCGACCAACCGGACTGCGCAGGCGAGCTTCAACGTCACCGTGCAGAACGCCAACCGCGCCCCGCAGTTCACGCCCGCCAGTCGTGCAAGTGCCAGCACCAGTGTCGGGGCGAGCTATGCGCGCATGCTCGTGGCGACCGATCCGGACGTCGGGGATTCACTGAGCTATGCGCTGATCAGCGGGCCGTTCGGGGTGACGATTTCAGCGGCGGGGACGCTGGCCTGGTCGCCGTCGGTGGCGCAGCGCGGCGATCACGTCGTCAAGGCCAAGGTCAGCGACGACGCCGGCGCGGTCGATGTCGCCATGTTCACGCTCACCGTCGACAACAACGCCATGCCGCTTGCGCGCGACGACGTCTACGAGGTCAAGGAAAACGCGCTGCTGACGGTGAATGCCGCGTCCGGGGTGCTGGCCAATGACGTCGATCCGGACACCGGCACCAGCAGCGACTTGATCGCGCAAAAGTTGACCGATCCCGCCCTGGGCAGCATTGCCAGCTTCGCTACCGATGGCTCGTTCACCTACCAGGCGCCAGCAACGGTGCCGGGCGATCCGTTCACCGTGGCCAAGCTGTGGAACGCCGGCACGGGCTCCGATCGTGTCCATGAACTGGTGGCGGACCTGAACGGTGACGGCTACCCCGACATCGTCACGTTCGACAACAATGCCGGCATCCGGGCCCGCTCGGGGCAGAACGGCAGTCAACTCTGGAGCGCCGACAAGACCGGCGCCACGGACTGCACGACGAACCCGGGGGGTTATGGCGCCATGGAGCACCGGGTGCTGGCGGACCTCGACGACAGCGGGCACGCGACCCTGGCGCAGTCAACCTACTGCGCCCGCGAAGGCAGCACTTGGCACGACCACATCCTGGCCTTCGATCACCTGGGCAAGGTGAAATGGGTGTCGCCACCGTTGTCGAAGCCGCATCCGGACATCCGGCGTGGCGCGACGCCGGTGCCGCCGGGGGGATTCACGCCAGGGGGGGTCGCTTATAGCAGCGGCTTGAGTGTGGTCCGACTGACTGCGGGCGGCGCGCCGGTGCTGCTGATGAACGCGCAGATCCCCCACAACTCTGGTTACACGTACTACGTGGATGCGGCCAACGTCGGCCACTACGCGGACTGCCGCGCGGTGACCGGCCTCGTCGCCGACGAGAACGTCGCGTGCCGCGCCACACTCATCATCAGCGGCACCGACGGCAGCGTCCTGCAGGCACTGATCACGCGCGATCCGGCGGCGAGCCCGGGACGTCCCGGCGGCCCCAATGCGCTGTGGCAGATGCCGCCGATCGCGATGGACATCGACGGCGATGGCCGCGTGGACCTCGTATCCGGCACCGACGTGTGGATGCAGAACGCGGCCGGCGGATTCGACCTCGCCTGGCACCTGTCCCGGTCGGTCAACGACACCGCGGTGGCCGATCTCGACGGCGACGGCAAGTCCGAGATCATCCACCTCCGAAGCAGCGGCGAGCCCGACCTCAACAGCCGCGGCATCTTCATCTACAGCCACGACGGCCAGCTCAAGCGGCACATTCCATTGCAGACGTACTGGTTCTCCCCGTTGACGATTGCCGACGTCGACGGCGACGGTCGGTCCGACATCGTTCTCGGCGCCGACGGCACGGTGTACGCGTTTCGCGACGACGGCCAGCCGATCTGGGCGTACAAGGTTCCGGCGGACGTGCCCGACAATGCGGTGTTCGCTCCCTATTACACTCCGCCAGCCCA
This sequence comes from uncultured beta proteobacterium, assembly GCA_963788185.1. Lineage (GTDB taxonomy): Bacteria > Pseudomonadota > Gammaproteobacteria > Burkholderiales > Casimicrobiaceae > CAIWHR01. Next base: position 299,949 of record CAWBGE010000021.1, on the reverse strand, counting down.
GTCCTTTTGGGTGCAGAACGCAGCGTCGCAGGTATATGACCTCGACGGTGACGGCGTGGCGGAGGTCGTCTTTGCCGGATACGGCCGCATCATGATTCTCGATGGGCGCACCGGCGTGCGCAAGGTCGATCCGTACTGGACCTACAACTGGAGCTACAACGACGTTTCGGCGCTGATGCTGATCGACATGAACAACGACGGCCATGTCGACGTCGTGCAGAACTCCATATTCCAGTTCAATTGCGACTTTGTCGGCGCCGATTTCGCAACGCAGTGCACCAAGCTGGTCGGCCCCACGGTCCTCGAGGGCGGGGGTAGCAACAACTGGCGGCCCGGACCGAAGGCCTTTCCGAACATTCAATATCGGTCGACGACGATCGACGGCAACGCCCACGTGCTGCACGACACCAAGGTATCCCGGGTGTTCCGCACGCCCGAACAGCAGGGCACCGTGCGCGATCCGCGCCTCGCGCAGGCGACGAGCTTCACCTACGCGGCAGGCGACGGCACGGCCACATCGACGCCGGCACGCGTCATCATCGACATCGTCCCGGACAATCAGCCGCCGGTGTTCACCTCGACGCCTCCCAGGAGCCTGTTGCAGGCGTTTGCTCCAACGCCTCCAGGCGGACTAGTCACCCACTACTACGACCTCGCTGCGGTGGATCCCGACGCGGGCGACACCATCAGCTTTTCGCTCAAGTCCGCGCCCTCCTGGGTGACGATGAGCGGACCGGCGCGCATCCGCTTCGAGCCGACCTGCGGTTCCTATGGCTACCCCTGCCCCTGGGGCTGGACGACGGTCGTTGTGACCGCGACGGACTCCCGGGGTGCCTCCACCGATCAGATCTTCATCGTCAATCTCACCACGACCGCGGCTGCCGTGCCCAATGTGGTGGGGATGTCGTTCGAGGCGGCGAAGACGGCACTCATCGCGCAGGAACTGCAAGGCGTGCAGTGGGTGGAAGCGTTCTCTGCCCAACCCGCCGGCACCGTGCTCGCGCAGGACGCGGCGGCGGGCGCCACCGTCGGCCGCTTCGACGACATCCGCCTGACGGTGTCGAAAGGCCTGCAGCCAGTGCTGGTGCCCAACGTCGTTGGGTTGCCGCAAGCTTCAGCGCAGGCGCGGCTGATCGGCCTCGGGTTCACGCTCAACGTGGGGCGCCAGTTCTCGGCGACCGTACCCACCGGCGTGGTGATGACGCAGTCACCCGCGGCAGCGACCACGCAAGCGCCCGGATCGGCGTCGCTGACGGTGTCGGCGGGCAACGGCCTCGCCGTCGCGCTGTCGAGTGCGGTGATGACGGCCGACCAGACGATCACGATCCAGCCGGCGGCGTTCGACGTCGATGGCAATCCGGTGGCGCTGCCGAGCCTCACCTACAGCATCGCGCCGGCGCAGCTGCCGCATCTGGGCAGTGTGCCAACCGCGAGCGGGACCACGATCAGTGCGACCGCGACGACCCTCGGTGCGTTCACCCTCACGGTCACCGATCCCGCCACCAGCCGCACGGCAACGGCGCGCTTCGCGGTGATGCTGCCACGGCCGGCCGGCAAGTCCACCAATGGACAGCAGTTCGCGGCACTGATGTCGACATTGCGGTCGATCGATGCGTTGGCGCCCGCGCTCGCTGCCGCGCGTACCGCGAACGACACGACGCAGATGCGCGCGCTGCTCGCCCAGCTGGTGACGACCTGGCGCTCGCTCGACCTCGTGTCGCTCAGGCAGTCCAATCCCATCGCCCTGCCGCAGGGATTCGCGCCGACGCTCGAATATCTGCAGTCGACGAATCCGGCGCTGCAGCCGACGCCGGACGATTTGCTCCAACAGCAGGTGCTGCGCGACGCCATCGACGACCTGCAGGAAGTCACCGCGGCCTTCCGCGCGTCGGGCGGAGGGATGACGCAGCTGCGTGCCCTGATGGACGCTTTCCTCGATCGATCGCGCCGGATCTATGCCCTCGAGTCGAGCGAGTACGGCCTCGTCCTGAATGCGCCGGAGCTGATCGTGCTCACGTCGAGCGTCATCCCGGACTTCTACGAAGCGTTGACCGACGAACTCGCGGTGGTGGCCGGGTTGCCGCGGCGCACGCCCGACTTCCCGCTGCTGAAGCATGGCCGCCCCGGGCTGAAGTCCACGCTGGCGGAAATATCGGTGTCGATCGCCGTGGACTTCGTCAACGAGAAGGTGGTCGAGCAACTGTCCAAGCCCTACAAGAACAGCAAGCAGTTCGCCGAAGACCTGCTGGTGCAGACCGCCTGGGCCTCGGCGATGTCGGTCGCCCGCGCCTATGCGATGCCCTATCTGCAGGGGATGGAAATCAACGAGGTCGTGTCGGGGGCGTCGCTTTCGTTCCGAGTGTTCAGCGCCCCGTACTCGTTCATCGAGGTGCCGGGACGCATCGATCACCCGCTGCTCGCCAACGTGACGATCATCGGCCCGGACATCGTCGCCAACGCCAAGGAAGTGCTCGACGACTGGTGGGGCAAGCTCAAGTCGGCAGCGAGCTTCGGCAAGAATGCACTGACCAATCCGGACAAGTTCAAGAACCTCGACGAAGTCAAGGACGCCAAGGATCAGCTCACCAGCACGGTGACGCAGATCACCACGGCGCAAGGCGAGCTGAAGCTGATCGCCAACAACATGATCCAGACCGCGGGCGAGATCGAGCGCGGCAGCTGCATCTTTTCCGCCGACGCGGTCTGCTCGCAGCTCGTGTTCGGCGACGGGATCGCTTCGGTGTACTCGTACACGCCGCCCGAGGGCCTCGCGTCGCTTTCCGGGCTGCCGCTGCCAATGCTGATGATCGTCGAGAACAAGCGGACCGGACAGATGTTCTTCGCCACGCCGGTGTTCCTGCCGCAACGCAATTAGGCTCTTCGGGCGAAGCGGCGGGCGCACGACGCGCTCGAGGTACGCCGCTCAGATAGTCACCATCCCCCGCGGCGTCCGCAGCATCGCCGCGATCCGCGTCTCGCGGTCGTAGCTGATCGCGATCGCGCCTTCGAGCCCCAGCGCTGCCAGCGCCGCGCGCAGCGGCGCGGGCTCCGGATGGGTGCCGGCGAGTTGCGCCAGCGTCACGCTCGACTTCGGCAATCGAGCCGTCGGGTGCGTCGGCACGTCCCACTGGATCAGCGTCGGCACGAGTCCCTTGCCCGGCAGCGTCCCATCATCGGGAACGGTGATGCGCCAGCGGTAGTCGCCGCGCTGCATCGGATGGATGATTCCCAGCGGCAGCGGCGATGTCGCAACGGTGACCTCGATGTCATCGGTGCGGGCCACCCAGCCGACAAGGCGCGGGCGCTCGGTCAGGTCCGCCTGCAATGCGACATCGTCGAGACCGAACCAGCGGGGCCATAGCGGCTTGCGGGCGTCCGGATCGATGGCGATGATCTCGAGGTACGTCTCGCCGCCCAGCCGCAGCAACGCGTTGTGCGTGCCCATCGCGACGTGCTTGCCGCCCGGCACCGGCGTGACGCCCATGACCGTGGCGACGTGGTCGATGCCGTCGGCCAGCGTCGCGGCGGCAATGACCAGGTGATCGAGCGCGGCGCGGAAGCGTAGCCGGGGTGTCATCGATGGGGCCGCGGAATCACGCGCCTGGATTCACTGAATTGCGCACCAGCGCGCCCAGCAGTGCCGTGGCATCCGGCGCGGCGGCGTCGTTGTACGGGTACTTGGGATCGCCGCCGCTCCACGCGTGGCCGAGTTCTTCGACCAGCAGGTGCCGCGCGACGACCCGGTTGTCGTGGCGCCACTCGGTGGTGGTCACTGTGCGGCCGCCCTCGACGGTCGTGCTCGTGCTCGAATCGGGGGGCGGCAACCCGCCGGCATCGCCTTCCTGCGCGGCCGCATGGCCGTTGAGCGCCAGGTATTGCCGCACGAGCTGCGTCGCGTTGACCGGTGCGACGACGTCGTCGCGGGCGCCCTGAATGGCGACCAGCGCCACTGGCAGCGTGCCGGGCCCGGCGCCGTTGTGTGCTGCAATGCCGATCTGGACGACGTCGCGATCGGGGCCGCTCTTGAGCACGCCCAGCGCCGCGAGCGGCGACGAAGCCGCGCCGCAGGCGATCCCCGAATGGACGAACACGCCCGCGACGAGATCCGGGCGCCGGACGCCCAGCACCGCGGCGAGCGCGCCGCCCGACGACAGACCGGCGACGAAGACCCGCTTTTTGTCGACGCGAAAGCGCCGCCGGACCGCGCGTATCTGCGCGGCGACGATCGCGGCCTCGCCCCAGCCGTGCGCGGTGTTGAATTCGAACCAGTTCCAGCACCCCCACGGGTTGGCGCGTTCCTTCTGGCGGGGAAGGAGCACGAGACAGCCGAGGTCGTCGGCGAGCGCCGTGATGCGCGTGGCGGCGGCGACTTCCTCCGGCGTCTGCCTGCAACCGTGGATCAGCACGATCAGCGGCGCGCGACGCCAGCGCCAGCGCGAATGACCCTTGGGGATGTAGACGAGGTAGTCGCGGCTTGGAAGGATCCACGGTGCGGTCGCAAGAAAGCCGCGCACGGCCCCCTTGCTGCCGGATTCGAATCGCCCCGGCTCCGGCGGTTTGCGGCCCAGCAGGCGGTCGAAAAGCGCCCGTATTCCGGTCCAGAGATTGCGCAACGGAGGCATCGTCTATCGGTGTCCGCGAAGCGTGCCGCGGTGGCAGGAGTCTCGCCTGCGGCAGGTCAGCTTGGGATGAACTCGCATTGAGGATGCATCGCGGACGGTCTTCATCCGCTTTGTTCCCCTCGAACCGTCATTTTCTGAACTTGCCGGGCCCCAGCCGCAAAACCTTGCGGCGAAATCACGCGCCCACGCATCCCCGCATCCCGAAGCAGCAGCTTGTCGCCAGTGACGAGCAGCAGGTCTGCGCGCGCTGCGAGCAGTCCCCACAACAACTGATCGCCGGGGTCGGGAGCCGGCGGGGCTGCGACTGGCACCAACACGATCGCGTGTTGGGCCAGGTCGATCAGGATGGCCTCCACTTCGGCAACCGTCAGGCCATGCAGTCTGCACAGGGTCGGCCGCACGAGCACCGTGCGGTATTCGGCCAGCAGGGCCTCGGACACGACAAAGGGGAACGCTGCGGCAAGCATGCCGTCCAGGATGCGAGCGACGGGCGATGCTTCGTGCGCGGTCAGAAGACCGGCCACGACCACGTTGGTGTCGATGATGACGGCCGGGCGAGTCAAAGATGAACCTCCGCGCAGCGCGCTGCGGTGTTCGCCCTGGGGGCTGCCCTGCGGCTCACAGCTTGCGGCGCACCGCTCGAACCTGTTCCTGCGCGATGGCCAGCGCCTGAACTTCGGTCAGCTTGCTGTGTTCTCGCGCGCGGCGCACAAGGTCGCGCGCATCCTGCCGCGACTTGATGCCGTAGAAATCCAGACTTTCATCGATCAGTTGCCCGATCGTCTTGTCGCGCTGCGCAGACGCTTCCTTGAGCGCCCGGTAACGGGCCTCGGAGAGGGTGATGGTCAAACGGCTCATACCGGCCTCGCATTGGTGCTTTAACACCAATATGTTAGCACGGATTCGCGGCGAAAGCCGCTCTACGAAAACCGCCATTGGACGCGTCACCGTGCCGGATCAGCAAATGCCGTTGACGGCGAGGAAGCAGCTGTAGACCGAACTGGTGGCGCAGATGAACAGGCGGTTGCGCCGCGGCCCGCCGAAGCACACGTTGGCGACGGGTTCGGGCACCAGGACCTTGCCGATCAGCTCGCCGTCGGGGGAATGAACGTGAACGCCGTCGGCGGCGCTCGTCCAGACGCGACCGTCGCGATCGACGCGGAAACCGTCGAACAATCCCGCCGTGCACTCGGCGAACACGCGGGAGTTGCGCAGTGTGCGGCCGTCCGCGCCGACGTCGAACCGGCGAATGTGACGCGGACCCGCCGGGTCGTGGCTGGCGCCGGTGTCGGCGATGTAGAGAACGCGCTCGTCCGGCGAGAACGCCAGGCCGTTGGGCTTGACGAAATCGTCCGCGACCTGCTCGACCGCGCCGCTCGACGGGTCGGTGCGATAGACGCCGCAGATGCCGATTTCGCTGTCGGCCTTCTGGCCTTCGTAGTCGGACAAAATGCCGTAGTTCGGGTCGGTGAACCACACGCCGCCGTCCGAATGCACGACCACGTCGTTCGGAGAATTGAGGCGCCGACCCTGCCACCGATCGGCGACGACGGTGATCTCGCCGTTGTGCTCGGTGCGCGTCACACGTCGCGTCAGGTGTTCGCAGGTGACAAGCCGCCCGGCCCGGTCGACGGTATTGCCGTTGGAGTTGTTCGACGGCTGGCGGAACAGGCCCACCGTGCCGTTGAGTTCGTCGAAGCGCAGCATCCGGTTGTTGGGGATGTCCGACCAGACGAGTGCGCGATGAGCGGCGAACCACGCCGGGCCCTCGCACCAGCGACCGCCGCGCCACAGGCGCTCGATGCGTTCATGCGGAGCGAAACAGCCGACGAAGCGCGGGTCGATCGTTTCGAAGCCGGTGCCCTCGATCGGGTCGTGGTTCATGGGGCTCTCCAGAGTGACCGCAGGTTTCAGGTCGGGTCGCGCGTGCCGGCGACGACGATCACCGCGATGATGATGAGACCGGTCAACAGCATCCGCAATCCCGGTCCGGCACCGGCGGCGTTGAGCATGGCCACCAGCAGGAACATGAACAGCGCCGCGCCCCAGATCCCGGGAACGCAGGGTCGTCCGCCGCTGACCGACGACCCGCCGATGACGACGACAGCGATCGTCAGCAACAGGTACTCCTCGCCCTGATCGAGCGAGTTGCCGCCGGCAAAGCCGGCAATGAGGGCGCCGGTGAGTCCTGCGAGCGCGGCGCAGATCACGTAGGTGACGAGACGCGTGCGCTCCACCCGCACGCCCGCAAGGTGCGCGGCGCGCCGGTTCTGGCCGATGGCGGCGATGGAGCGCCCGAGCACGCTGCGCTCGATCATGACCCAGACAGCCACGCTGATGGCGAGCGCGACCAGCGCGACCAGCGGGATGCCAAGCAGGCGCAGGGCCAGCAGATCGGAGAAGAGCGGCGGCGGCTTGATCTTCAGGCCGCGGCCGACGCTGATCGCCACCGACATCACGATCATCGAGCCCGACAGCGTAGCGATGATCGGCGGGATGCGCAGCAGGCGAATGAGCGCGAAGTTGAACAACCCGACGCCCGCGCCAGCGGCGATTGCTGCAAGGAGGCCGGGCACGATCATCGAGTTGTCGCCGTTCATCACGATCATCGACACCGCGCTCGCGAGCGCGATCGCCGACGGAATCGACAGGTCGGCGTTGCCCGGCCCGGTGCTGATCACCAGCATCTGGCCCAGCGAGACCAGGACGGTAAAGGCCGAAAAGCTGAGCGCGGCGCTGATGAGGTCGCCCGAGCCTTGCCCCTGGCCCGCGACCACCGCAATACCCCAGGCGAGCGCTGCGGCGACCCAGGAGCCGAGCCAGGGTTGCACGATCCAGCGCCGGCGAGCCGGGCGGTCTTCCGGAGAGGTGGTGCCGGCGGGACTCATGACTTGCGCTCCAGGCGGTCGATGACGGCGCGCAGGCCGAGTACCAGGATCAGGATCAGGCCCTGCATGCCAACTTGCCAGTCCGGCGCGATGCGCAGAAAGGTCAGGAACGACGCGGCCAAGGTCATCGTGAGGGCGCCGACGACCGCACCGACGGGCGACACACGTCCGCCGACGAACTCGCCGCCGCCGAGGATGACCGCGGCGATCGACACCAGCGTGTAGCGCGAGGCAATGTTGGCATCGGCCGACGTCGTCTGGCCCACCAGCAGCAGCCCGGCCAGCACACCGAACACGCCGGCCACCGCATACACGCCGGCGCGCACGCGCACCAGCGACCACCCGGCACGCGCGACCGCGGCCGCGTTGCCACCCAGGCCGCGCACGACGCTGCCGAACGCGCTGCGGGTGACGAGCAGGTGTCCGAGAAGCGCCGCCACGATCGCGATCCAGATCGGCAGCGGCATCAGCGGCGCCTTCCAGAGCATTGCATCGCTCAGCCACGCGGGAGCCTTGCCGCCCGGCGTGGGAAGCAGGATTACGGCGCAGCCGAGCCAGACGAATGACAGCCCCAGCGTGACGACGATGGAAGGCAGGCGGCGCCACTCGATAAGCGCGCCCGCCAACGCGTAGGCGGCGACAGCAGCGGCGAGCGCGCCGACGGCGAGCAACGGCTCCGTGGGCAGCAGCGTTGCCCCGATCGTCGCCGTCAGCGAGACGAAGGGGCCGATCGACAGGTCGAGGTCGCTCACCGCCAGGATCATCATCTGCGCGAGCGTCGCGAACATGATCGGAATGGCGAGGTTTAACAGCAGGTTGAGGCCGAAATAGGACATCGTCCTCGGGTGCTGCCAGAACACCGCTCCCAGCAGAAGGGCGAGCGCCAATGCGGGCAGCAGCGTGCGCAGCAGTGGCGCCCACTTGCCGGCCCCCCGCGCGGCGGCTGCCAGCGCCGGCAGGCCGGCGGGCGCCGGAGTTCGCAGCAGGCTCACGCGACCTCCTCGAACGAAAGGCTCAGCACGCGCTCCTCGCTCAATTCGCCGCGCGCGATCTCGCCCACGACATGGCCGTTGCGGAACACGTAGACGCGATCGCAGTGATAGAGCTCGTCGAACTCGGTCGTGTACCAGATGAAACTGCGCCCGCCCTGCACCTCGGCGGCGATGAGTTCGTAGACGTCATGTTTGGTGCCCACATCGACGCCGCGCATCGGATCGTCCATCAGGATGATGTTTGCAGGCGACGCCAGCGCGCGGGCGAACAGGACCTTCTGCTGATTGCCGCCCGACAGCGACATGATCGGCAAGCCGACGTCCGGCGTGACCACGCCGAGGCTCCTGCTCCAGCGATTCACTTCGCGACGCTCGGCGGACAGGTCGATCAGACCGCGCCGCCGCAAATTTGTCAGCGAACCCACGCTCATGTTGCGCTCGATCGACCAGAGCGGGAATACGCCGTCGGCCTGTCGGTCTCCGGCGACGAAGGCCGCCGGCGCCGTCACCTTGAGCTCGCGATCGGGCAAGCCGTCGGCGGCATCGCGGAGTCGCACCAGCAGGTCGGTTTGCCCGTGGCCCGCGAGGCCCGCGAGGCCGATCACCTCGCCGCGGCGGACATGCAGTCCCGGATGGCCGCCGCCGTCGCTCTGGACGACAATTTCCGCCGTCGCGCCGGACGTGCCGCGACCGGGACCGGCTGCGCTCGCGCTCTGCTCGTCCTGCCCCATCGCCGCGACCAGACGTTCGCGGTCGGTCTCGCCGGTTGCGACCGAGTCCACGACCGCGCCGTCGCGCATCACCACGACACGGTCGGCAACGTCGAAGATCTCGCGCAACTTGTGCGTGATCAGCACGCAGGTCCCGCCCTCGGTAACGAAATCGCGGATGTAGGCCAATAGCTGGTGGCTGGCGCGACTGTCCAGCGACGATGTCGGCTCGTCGAGGATCATCACGTCCAGGGCCTGTTGGCCACGCGTGAAGGCGCGCGCGATCTCCACGACCTGTCGCTGGCCGATCGGCAGATCGGCGATGACGTGGTCGGGCCGCAGCCCATGGCCGGGAAATATGCGGTCCAGCGTGCCCATCAGCACCGCGCCGGCGCGTTTGCGCCAGCCCAGGCCACCCCGGGCGGGCTGGGCGAGGTGCATGTTCTCGGCCAGCGTGAGGTTGGGGCACAGCGACAGCTCCTGGAATACCCGTCGCACGCCCAGGCGCTGCGCCTCGCGGACGTCCCAATGCGACGTGACCGGGCCGCCACCCACGACCAATTCGCCTTCGTCGGGCGCCAGCGTGCCGCACAGAATGTTCATCAGCGTGGACTTGCCGGCGCCGTTGTGTCCGACGATGCCGACGCTCTCGCCGCGCCGAAGGTCCAGGCTCGCCTTGCGCAACGCCCGCACGGCGCCAAATGACTTGCCGATGTCAACGGCCCGAACCAGCGGATCGGAGTTCGATCGCGTATCCAACAAAGGTGGTCCTCAACTGCGTGTCCATGACATGCTCGACCGGGCACACGATCGCAGCAACGGGACACCGGACCCGGGAGGTTCCGATGCCCCGCGGCCGCGGATCGCTATTTTGCCTTGGCGATGAAGTCGATCACTTCCTTTTGCGAATACTCGACGTTGACGACGCCACCGGGCTCGGTGCTCTTCAACGCCGCGTCCAGCGTCTTCTGCGTGACAGTGCTGATCGGCAGGGTCATTTCCTTGGGCACTTTGGCACCTGCCAGAACCTGCTGCGCGACCCAGAACGCGAACGTCGACGATCCTGGCGCGATCGACGCCGACATGGTCTCGTAGCGATTCGCATCGCGCTGTTCCTTCCACCATACCAGTTCGTCGTGGCGATTGCCGAGGAAGATCACCGGCGTTGGCCGTCCCGCGGCCTTGAAGGCCTGGGCTGCACCATAGCCGTCGCCGCCTTGCGTGGCGACGACCGTGACCGGCGGGAGCGTCGACAGGATGCCCGCGACCTCCTTCTGGGCTACCGTCTGCGTCCAGTTGCCGTGGACCGACCCGACGATCTTGAATTCGGGATGCCGCTTGACGCCGTTGAGCGTGCCCTGGTGGATCTCGTCATCGACGAAAACGCCGGCGAGGCCGCGCACTTCGAGCAGGTTGCCCTTGAGGCCGCGGCTGGCGAAGTAGTCGATCTGCATCTCCCCCAGCTGCTTGAAATCGACCGCGATTCGATAGGCGCAGGGCTCGGTGACGATGCCGTCGAACGAGACCACCACGATTCCCGCGTCGCAGGCCTTCTTCACTGCGCCGTTGAGCGCCGTGGGCGACGCTGCATTGAGCACGATGGCATCGAAGCCCTGCAGGATCATGTTCTGGATCTGGGCCGCCTGTTCGGTAGCCTGGTTCTCGGCGGTCGTGAAACTCGGCGCCTGGGCGACCACGCCCTTGGCCACCGCGTCCTTGGTGACCTTGTCCCAGCTCTTCAGCATCGCCTGCCGCCAGGAATTGCCGGCGTAGTTGTTGGAGAGGGCGATCTTCTTCTTTGCGGTGTCTGCTGCCATCGCGGAACTCTGCGCCGCCACGACCAGAAGCAGTGCTGCAACCAGCGTCGTCGGTGTCAATCCGTGCTTGTTCATTTCATCTCCTTGGTGTTGGGTTCACTGCCCGAACCGTTGCCTCTCCTCACGATAGCCCTTTCGATGCCGCGCCTTCTCGGGCGGTCGCCGCCGGTGCAATGCCGGCAGAGTGCCGCACCAGAGCCGAAAATTCTGTCCGACCGACACCTCGATGGCAACCCGATGCCTACGCCAATGCCTGCAACAGGGCCATTTTACGGCCGGCAGCCATGCTAAGGTGACGAGCAATAACTTTCTAATACTATTTTTCGCATGATGAATATCATTAATCGTATCCTTTGTCGCCGATCTTGAGGATCTCTTGGCCACGGCTTACTCGAACTGGTTCATCCGGTCGCGACTGAAGACCCGGCAACTCGTGCTGCTGGTCGGCCTCGACGAGGAGCGCAACATCCATCGTGCGGCGGAAGCGCTGGGTATGACGCAGCCCGGCGCTTCCAAGCTGCTCAAGGAGTTGGAGGACATGCTCGGCGTGGCGTTGTTCGAGCGGTTGCCGCGGGGCATCCGGCCCACCTGGTACGGGGAGATCATGACACGCCACGCGCGCATGGTGCTTTCGAGCCTCAGTCAGGCGCACGAGGAAATCCTGGCGCTCAAGTCCGGGTTGACCGGGCAGGTCAACCTCGGCGTCATTCTGGGCCCCAGTACCACGCTGGTCCCGCGGACGATCATCCGGATGAAGCAGAGCTTCCCGGATGTCCAGGTTCACGTCGTCATCGAAACCAGCGACGTGCTTCACCAGCGGCTGCATCAGGGAGCCCTCGACATACTCGTGGCACGGCTGTTCGAACGGCACGACAAGAGCCGCCTCTGCTACCAGCCGCTGACCCGCGAAGCGGTGTCGCTGGTGGTGCGCGTGGATCACCCTCTGCGGCAGCGTGCGCCTGCCCCGGCCCTGCGCGACCTGATGCCTCTGGCCTGGATACTCCCGCTGTCGGGCAGCGTGCTCCGCCACCGCTTCGACATGATGTGCCGCCAGGCGGGCCTGGAGCCTCCCAGGAACACCGTCGAGACGGTGGCGCTTCCAATGATCACGAGTCTGCTCCAGCAATCGGACATGGTCGCCTTGATTCCGACCGAGATCGCGCACCACTACGAGCAGCACGGGATGCTGGCGGTGCTGCCGGTGGTCGCCGATTGCGAGATGGACGCGTTCGGCATCATCACGCGCCAGGACACGCCGCTGTCGCCGAGTGCCGGGACCATGCTGAAGCTGTTGCGCGAGGAAGCTGCGGCGCTCTACGGTTTGCAGGCGGTGCCGGAAGCCGCGCGCACCTGAGCGGGGCGGGGCATCCCGGGTGTGGCGGCGGGGCGTCAGATCAGAATGATGTCGTACTGCTCCTGCGTGTAGATCGACTCGACCTGCAGCGAGATCGGCTTGCCGATGAAGTCGCCGAGCTGCGCCAGAGACTGCGACTCCTCGTCGAGGAAGAGGTCGATCACCGACTGCGAGGCGAGGATGCGGAACTCGCGCGCGTTGAACTGCTTCGACTCGCGGAGGATCTCGCGCAGGATCTCGTAGCAGGCGGTCTGCGCGGTCTTGATCTCGCCGCGGCCGTGGCAGGTCGGGCAGGACTCGCACAGAATGTGGGCGAGCGACTCGCGGGTGCGTTTGCGCGTCATCTCGACCAGGCCCAGCTGCGTGAAGCCGTTGACGGTGAGCCGCGTGCGGTCGCGCTCCAGCGCCCGGTTGAGTTCGGCCAGCACCGCAGCCCGGTGGTCGGGCAGCTCCATGTCGATGAAATCGATGACGATGATGCCGCCGAGATTGCGCAGCCGGAGCTGCCGCGCGATCACTTGCGCCGCTTCGAGGTTGGTCTTGAAGATGGTGTCGTCGAAGTTGCGTCCGCCGACGAAGCCGCCGGTGTTGACGTCGATGGTCGTCATCGCCTCGGTCTGGTCGACGATCAGGTAGCCGCCGGACTTCAAGTCCACGCGTCGCGACAGCGCCTTCTCGATCTCGTCCTCGACGCTGTAGAGATCGAACAGCGGACGCTCGCCGCTGTGAAGCTGGACCCGCTCGACCAGCACCGGCGTGTAGTCGCGAGCGAATTCCTGCATCCGGACGTAGGTGTCGCGGGAGTCGACGACCACGCGCGACGTTTCCTCGGTGGCCATGTCGCGCAGCACGCGCTGCGCGAGCGACAGATCCTGGTACAGGAGTGCCGGTGCCGGCACCTCCCGCGTCGAGGTGTTGAGGTCGCCCCAGAGCTTGGTCAGGTACTCGATGTCGTTGGCCATCTCGCGCTCGCTGGCCGCCTCGGCCATGGTGCGGATGATGAAGCCCCCGGTGAGGCCTTCGGGCAGCAGCTGCTGCAGCTTGTCGCGCAGGCTCTCGCGCTCGGCCTCGTCCTCGATCCGCTGCGAGATGCCGATGTGCGAGTCCTGCGGCAGGTAGACGAGCAGCCGTCCGGCGAGGCTCACCTGCGTGGACAGTCGCGCCCCCTTGGTCCCGATCGGATCCTTGATCACCTGGACCAGCAGCGGCTGACCCTCGTGCAGGATCCGCTCGATGGGCCGCGTGTCGGTTCCGCCGTGCCCGCCCTGGCGGTGCTCCCAGATGTCGGCGATGTGCAGGAACGCCGCCCGTTCGAGGCCGATCTCCACGAACGCGCTCTGCATCCCCGGCAGGACGCGTGCGACGCGACCGAGGTAGATGTTGCCGACCAGCCCGCGCGCACTCTGGCGCTCCATGTGGAGTTCCTGCACGACGCCCTGCTCGAGCATCGCGACGCGGGTTTCCTGGGGAGTTACGTTGATAAGGATCTCATGAGACATCGGTGCGCGAAGAGTTCAAGATTGGAGTCCCGGGGGCGGCCGGCGGTGGCGCCGGCAGCATGATGCGCAAGCGAGGGGCGGGCGAACCGGATCGTCGCGGAGGTCGCATGCCGTTGGCATTCGTTATAGCACGGCATGGCCGATTCGCGTCAGAATCTGGGCGGTCTCGAAGAGGGGCAGGCCGACGACACCGGAGTAGCTGCCGTCGAGATGCGAAATGAACCCGGCAGCGCGCCCCTGAATCGCATAGGCGCCGGCCTTGTCCAGCGGCTCGTCGGTCGCGCAGTAGCGTTCGATGTCGGCGGCATCGAGGGTCCGGAAAGTGACGCGCGACACGGACACCGCGCCCTCGATCGCGTGGTTCCACTTGAGGTACAGCGCCGAGATCACTTCGTGCGTGCGCCCGGAAAGCGCCTGCAGCATCCGCGTGGCGTCGGCGCGGTCGGTCGGCTTGCCGAAAATCGCGCCGTCGAGGACGACCTCGGTGTCCGCGGCCAGCACCGGCAGCGGCGGCAGTTGCCGCTGACCCATCCGGTGCCAGGCCACCAGCGCCTTGGTGCGGGCGATTCGTGTCACGTAGTCGCGTGCCGCTTCGTCGGGGCGCGGACCCTCGACGACGTCGCGCTCGCGCCCGGCCGCTTCGCGCAGCCTGAGCTCGGTGAACTCGACGCCAAGCTGGCGCAGGAGGTCGCTGCGCCGCGGGCTCTTCGAAGCAAGATAGATGCTGGACGGAATCGGCATGGCAGCAATCAATCGCGATGGTACGGATGGCCCGCGAGCAGGCTGGCCCCACGATAGACCTGCTCGGCGAGCAATACGCGCGCGAGGCCATGCGGCAATGTTAGCGCGGAAAGAGAGAACCGCGCCGCCGCCTGCCGCTTGAGCGCCGGGTCGAGCCCGTCGGCGCTGCCGATGACGAAGGCGAGGTCGCGCCCCTCGTCGCGCCAGCGCCGCAGCTGCCCGGCGAGATCGCGGGTGGTCCACGGCGTCCCGAACTCGTCCAGTGCCACCACGGTGGCGCCACGGCACGCCGCGACGATACGCGACGCTTCGGCGGCAAGGATCTCGGCAACCGGCTTGCCGCGATCGCGGGGCTCGGGTTTCAGCTCGACCAGTTCGAGCTGAAGCTCCCGCGGGAGCCGCCGCGCGTAGTCATCCCAGCCGGCTGTGATCCACGCCGGCATTCGATGCCCCAACGCTACGACACGGATCTTCAATGGACGTCAGGCTCGATATTCCGGACCACCTTGCGACCGGCGCGCCGAAGGTGCCGCGAAAGCGGACTCCGAACCCGATGCGGTTATTCGGCCGCTTCGGTCTTGGGCTTGGCGCGTCGGACGGGCTTGGGTGGGGTCCAGAGCTCTTCGAGGTTGTAGTACGCGCGCACGGCGGGCTGCATGATGTGGACGACGATGTCGTCGGCATCGACCAGCACCCATTCGCCGGTTTCCTCGCCCTCCACGCCGATGATGTTCGCGCCCGCTTCCTTGAGCTTGTCGCGGACATGGTTGGCCAGCGCCTTGACCTGCCGGTTGGATTCGGCGGAGGCGACGACCAGCGTGTCGTAGAGGCTCGTGAGCTTGCGGACGTCGAGGACTGTGATGTCTCGCGCCTTGATGTCCTCGAGTGCGGAGACCGCGATCTTCTGGCGTTTGTTAAGTCGCATCCTGGCGTGGGCGATAGAGCTGGTTACGATCGATATAGGCTAACACAGCGGGCGGGAGCAAACCCCGGACCGCAGCCACGCCGGCCGATCCGCGCGCGAGTTGCGTGCGGATCGAGTGGGCGGAGATGTCGTGCGGCGTGATTGCCTGGACGAAGATGGAACCGAACGGGCGGGCGTGGAGCACCGTCGCGTCCGTCGTGTGCCGGCGCTCCCACTCGGCGGCCAGCGCCGGGGACAGCGCGCCTTCGAGCATGCTGCCCGGACGCATGACGACGACGATGTGCGCAAGCTGGAACAGCTCACGCCAGCGGTGCCAATCGGCAAAGTCCGCGAAGGCGTCGGCGCCGACGATGAGGGCGAGCGAACGCGAGGGCGCCTCGTCGCGCAGCGATTCGAGGGTGGCAACGGTGTAGCTGCGGCCCGGGCGGTCGACTTCGCGACCGTCGGCCTCGAGGTCGGCGATGCCTTCGATGGCGAGCTGGACCATCGCCAGGCGCTGGGTGGCGGTGGCCACGGGTGCGGCGCGATGCGGCGGGTCGCCCGCGGGGATGAGTCGCACCGCGGCCAGTCGCAGCGCGGCGCGCACTTCGCGTGCAAGCTCCAGGTGCCCGCAGTGAATGGGATCGAAAGTGCCGCCGAAGATCCCCAACGGAGCGCTCATCGGCCGCATTCTACGCGGGTTGGCGGACCAGCAAGGATGTCTCGCCGGCGCAGCCGGGGCGAAACCTGACGCCGGGCAGGCGCAGCACGCCGCGGGACCGGGCGCGACATCCGTCAGGTCCGGATCTGACCCGAGCCGAACACCACCCACTTGCGGCTGGTGAGTCCTTCGAGGCCCACCGGTCCGCGGGCATGCAGCTTGTTGGTCGAGATGCCGATCTCGGCGCCAAGGCCGTACTCGAAGCCATCGGCGAATCGCGTCGATGCGTTGACCATCACCGAACTCGAATCGACCTCGCGCAGGAAGCGCATCGCCGCCGAATAATCCTCGGTGACGATGCTGTCGGTGTGCTGCGAGCCGAAGGTCGCGATGTGGTCGATCGCCGCGTCGAGCGAATCGACGACGCGCACGGCGAGTATCGGTGCCAGGTACTCCTCGAACCAGTCCGCCTCGGTGGCGGCTTTCATTCCCGGCAGGAGCTTGCGGGCGCGCTCGCAGCCGCGGAGTTCGACGCCCTTGGCAGCGTAGATCTGGCCCAGCGGGGGCAGCACGCCGGCGGCGATGTCCGCGTGCACGAGCAGCGTCTCCATCGTGTTGCAGGGCGAGTAGCGCTGCGTCTTCGCGTTGTCGGCGATGCGCGTCGCCATGTCCAGGTTGGCGGCGGCATCGATGTACACGTGGCAGACGCCGTCGAGGTGCCTGATCACCGGCACCTTCGCTTCCCGGCTGATGCGCTCGGTCAGGCTCTTGCCGCCGCGCGGGACGATGACATCGACGTTCACTTCGTCGGCAATCAGGTGGCCGACGGCAGCGCGGTCGGTGGTCGCGATGACCTGCACGGCAGCCTCGGGGAGGCCCGCGGCGCGCAGGCCCTCATGCACGCAGGCGGCGATCGCCCGATTGCTGCGGATCGCCTCGGACCCGCCGCGCAGAATCGTCGCGTTGCCAGCCTTGAGGCAGAGCGCGGCCGCGTCGGCGGTCACGTTGGGCCGGGCTTCGTAGATGATGCCGACGACTCCAAGCGGCACGCGCATCAGGCCCACCTGGATGCCCGACGGGCGGAATTTGAGATCGGTGATTTCGCCGATGGGGTCGGGGAGCGCGGCGACCTGCTCGAGCCCCTCGGCCATCGTGGCCACGGACCTGGGCGTCAGCGTCAGGCGATCGACGAATGCGGCGTCCATGCCGGCAGCACGCGCCGCGGCGACATCGTCGCCGTTGGCGGCGAGCAAATCCGCTTCATCGCGCCGGATCGCGGCTGCCATCGCCGCCAGCGCCTGGTTCTTCGTCGCGGTGTCGGCGCGCGCGAGCACCCGCGCCGCCGCGCGGGCGGACTCGCCGACGCCGCGCATGTAGGCTGCGACGTCGGTTGTCGCGGCAACGGCTGCGGGAACGGTTGAAGTCATTTGCAGTTCACCGGCCGGGTCTCAGCGTGCGCACGCCCGCGTCACCGCCGAGCAGGATCACATCGGCGCCCCGCTGCGCAAAGAGGCCCACGGTGACCACGCCGGCGATGGCGCGGACCTGTGCCTCGAGTTCGACCGGATTCAGGATCGTGAGCCCCGACACGTCGAGAACGGCGTTGCCGTTGTCGGTGGTGAAACCCATGCGCCATGCGGGCTGTCCGCCGAGCAGCACCAGTTGCCGCGCGACGTAGCTGCGCGCCATCGGGATCACTTCGACGGGCAGCGGGAACTTGCCGAGCACCGGCACGAGCTTCGACTGATCGGCGATGCAGACGAATTTTCGCGCCACCGCGGCGATGATCTTCTCGCGCGTCAACGCGCCTCCGCCACCCTTGATCATCGCCCCGTGCTCGGTCACCTCGTCGGCGCCGTCGATGTAGACGGGGAGATCGCGCTCGGCGAGATTGTTGAGTTCCTCGACTTCGATGCCGCGATCCTTCAGCCGCTTGGCCGTCTCGACCGAGCTCGCGACGGCGCCCCTGATCCGGCCCTTGATCCTGGCCAGCTCGTCGATGAAGAAATTCACCGTCGAGCCGGTGCCGACGCCGATCCAGGCGTCATCCTCGACGTACTTGATCGCTTCGCGCGCAACGGCGGACTTTTGATCGTTCTGCGACATCGTTGACTCCCTGACCGGCAGGTTGCGATTCTAGCAGCGCCGCGGCGGGAGCACCGGCATGGCCACCAACGCGTGCGAACGACCGATTCTCATCGTTCGCGGCCGGCGGTCAGCCTTGCCGGTCGCGCCGCCGACTTCCGGTCCTCCCTGGCCACAAAGGTGTCGAGCGCGCGCATCAGCGAGGTTGCCACGTGCTCGCGCATCGCGCGTGCCGCGCCCTCGGCGTCCTGGGCCATGATCGCGGCGACGATGCGCTGCCGCTCCTCGATGGAGCTCTTCACCCGCTCGCGCGAGTAGGGCTGGAGATTGCGAAAGGGGAGCGAACGCATCCGGTAGCCGCGCACGAGGTCGACGAGGAATGGGTTGTGGCAGCCACGATGGACGACATCGTGCAGCGCATCGCTGCGCGCGAGATAGATGTCGCGATTGCCCTGCGCGGCGGCGTCCTGCAGCGGCTTCAGCGCGAGCTCGAGCTCTTTGCGCTCGATCGCGGTCATCCGCTTCGCCGCGAGCTGCGCGCACAGCGATTCCAGCTCGCCGAGTGCCTCGTAGAGTTGCGACAGGCGCTCGGGTCCGAAGCTCGCCACCACCGCGCCGCGGCGCGGAATGCTTTCGACCAGGCCGGTCGCGAGCAGCTGCCGCAGCGCCTCCCGCACCGGCGTACGCGACACGTTGAAACGGGTGGCGAGCATCTGCTCGTCGAGCTTGGCGCCGGGGGCAATGTGTCCGCCGATGATGTCTTCGACGATCTGTTGTTCTACCGCAGCGGAGATGGTAGTCACGGCAGGCTTTCGTCCATACAATTTTTGTATTTTATATGCAAGAATCCGATTCGCCATACTTGTACTGCGCCGCGGCCGTTTGTCGCGGCAATGCCGGGACCCGCAGACGGCCTGTCGGCGGCTAACCATTCCGAAAGGCGAGGGGCCATGATCACGCTGCCGCGCGATGTCGCATTCGAGACTTTCGTCGTCCTGTCGGCGCGCCTTGGCGCCGATCCGCTTCTGGTGCAGGCGGCCGGCGGGAACACGTCGATCAAGCGCGATGGCGCGCTCTGGATCAAGGCCTCGGGCAAGCTCCTGCGCGAGGCAACGAAGGAGAACATCTTCGTTCCGGTCGATCTCGCGGGCGTGCGGGCGGGCATCGAGCAGGACGAGGCAGACCCGACCACGGGGCGCGTGCTGGGCGACACGCCGTTGCGGCCCTCGATCGAGACCACGCTGCACGCGCTCCTGCCGCAACGCGTCGTGCTGCACCTGCACTCGGTCAACGCGCTCGCCTCCGGGGTGCGCGAAGACGGGCAGGCCCAGTTCGCGCGGCGCCTAGAAGGACTGCCCTGGGCCTGGGTCGACTATCGGCGGCCGGGTTTGCCGCTGACCCGGGCAGTGCGGGCAGTGGCCGGGGCGGCGACCTCGGTGCTGGCGTTGGCCAATCACGGCATCGTCGTCGGCGCGGATGATTGCGCCACTGCAGAAATGCTGGTGCGAGACGTCGAACGACGCCTTGTGCTGCCAGCGCGAGCGGCGCCAACGGCAGACGCAGCGCGATTGGCAGCCGTTGCGGCCGGCATCGGCTATCGCCGGGCCGGCGACCCGGTGATCGACGCGCTGGCCACCGACGCGGCCTGCCTTGCACAGGCTCGCCGCGGCGTCCTCTATCCCGACCACGTCGTCTTTCTTGGCGGCGCTGCCTGCGTGGTCGACGCCACCACCGCGGATGCGCCCGCAGTCGTTGCCGCCCATCGCGATCGGTACGGCACTTTGCCCGTGTGCGTCCTGGTCGAAGGCGCCGGCGCGCTCGTCGCGCCAGCGGCGCCCGCCGCCGCCGAGGAGATGCTGCGCTGCCAGGCGGAGGTGCTGCTGCGTGTGCCCGACGGCACGCCGTTGCATTTTCTGTCCGCCGACGAAGTCGGCGAACTCCTCGACTGGGATGCCGAGAAATTCCGCCGCAGCGCGGCGCATTGAGCGGCGCGGCAGCGTTCAGAACTTTCCGGACGCGTCCTCGATCGCCGCGCGCAACGCCGGATAGGCCGCTACGAAGCGCGCCCTGATCGACGCCAGCGCGGCCGCGTCGACGCCTTCGAAGCGCAGCGTGCAGGCGGCTTCGGTGATCGAGCGGCGCGCAATCAGCCAGCCCTCCGGCCACACCAGCCGCACCCCGTCGATGCGCTCGACCGTGGCGTCGGGAAAGCGCTCCGCCAGCGATTTGAGCAGGGCCTCGATTTCGGCGGCGGCGATGCGCAGGCGCAGGTCCGGCGAAAGATGGAAGGTCGGCAGCGCGTCGACGCGCTCGGAAAGCGGGGTTCCGCTCTCGGCGAGCCAGGACGCGAGCATCAGCGCTCCGTGCAGCGGGTCGTCGACGCCATGGAGCGCGCCGAAGAAGTGGTGGCCCGACACTTCGGTGCCGAGCACCGCGCCCAATTCGATCACCGCCCGCTTCATGTAGGCATGCCCGCTCTTCACGCGCAGCGCACGGCCGCCGCGCCGCTCGACGCAGCGCTCGAGCTGCATCGAGGCCTTGACGTCGAGCACCAGCACATCGCCCTTGACGAATGCCAGCGGCCCGTCGACCAGCAGCATCGCCACCTTCTCCGGCGCCACGTGGCGGCCACGATCGTCGATGACCGCCAGACGGTCGCCGTCGCCGTCGAAAGCCACACCCATCGCCGCGCCGGAGGCGCGCGTGGCGGCGGCGAGCGCGGTCAGGTGGGCGGGGATCGCACAGTCGGGATGGCGCTCGCGGAACTCGGGATCGACGCGATCGTAAAGGGCGTGGACGCGGGCTCCCAGCTCGGCAAACACGCTCGAGGCCACGCCGGACTGGCAGCCGCCGCCGGCGTCCACGGCGACTCCGAAGCCGGCGAGACCGCGCGCTGTCCACGGAGCGATGCGCGCCGCGCGGTAGCAGCCGGACACGCCTTCGAAACGATGCACTCGCCCCGCGCCTCGTGACGACGCGGGCAACTCGTTCGCGAGCGCGCGAACCTCCTCCGGCGTCGGAGGCAGCGGTCCGTTCATCAGCTTGAGGCCATTCCACTGCGGCGGACTGTGCGACGCGGTGACGATGGCAACCGCCTGCGCCGCCAGCATCTCGCGCGCCCAGTAAAGCGCGGGCGTCGGCAGTGGCTCGGACACCTCGAACACGCTGGCGCCCTGGGCGACGAGACCGTCGATCAGCGCGGCGCGCAGCGCGGGCGTGGATATTCGGCCGTCGCCGCCGACGACCGCGGTGTTCGCGGCGGTTCCGGCAAAGGCCCGGGAGGCCATGCGCGCGGCCAGATTGCGGCCCGCGAGTTCGAGCAACGGCGCGTTGACGGCATCGGGACACGGGCCCCGGATGTCGCATTCCTTGATCGCGGAGTAGTCAACCATCGATCGCCTCGTGCGGCCGGCGCGCGGCGCAGGCCTTCCGGAAAGCCAGATATTGCGCGTCGCAGGCGTCGCGGAGCCGGGTGCGCGGTTCGCAGCGAAACTCGAGCGTGATGAGCTGCGCGGCGGCAGCCCAGTCGCCATCGTGCCAGACATTCATCGCGGCCACGAGCGCGCTGCCGAATCCCGATTCGGGATGTGCGGCGCGGCACACCGGACGGCCCAGGAAGTCGGCCCTCAGCTGCATCCAGCGCGGATAGCGCGCGCCCATGCCGGTGGTCCACACCGGTCCGTCGCCGGACGCGCCCAGCGCGGTCGCGACCTCGAAGCCCCAGCGTTCGATGCAGGCGAGGCCTTCGAGCGCGGCGCGGTAGCGCGCCGCCGCGTCCGGCGCGCGCGGGTCGGCGAAGCCCGCGAAATTGGCATCGACAAAGGGGTAACGCTCGCCAGTGCGAGGCAATGGATAGGCGAGCAGGCCGCTGGGCGGCGCATTGGGGAGGTTGCGGGCCAGCCGGTCGAGTTCCGGACCTGGGCGAGGCTCGTCCGGCAGCACCTGCTTCGCGATGCCTTCGCCGCCGGCATTGCCGGCGCCGCCGGGCAGGAATCCGCCGCCCGGATGACGGTGACAGTAAAGGCGGCCCTCAGGATCGGTGAGTGGCCGTTCGGCGATCAACTTCCAGACCAGTGTGCTGCCCAGCGTGGTGTTCGCTTCGCCGACTCGCGATGCGCCCGACGCGACCGCCGCCGCAGTGCCGTCGGTCATCCCGGCGACCACCCGGCAACCGCGCGGCAACCCGGTTTGCGCGGCGGCCTTGCTGCCGATCGGGCCCAGTGTCGTGCCGGTGGGAACGACACGGGGCAGCTGTCCGGGGTCGATGCCCGCTTCCGCCAGCGCGGGCGACCAGCGGCGCAGCACCACGTCGTAGCCGGTCTTGAGTGCGTTCGCCTCGTCGGTGGCGATGTCCGCCGCCTGCGTGGCGTCGAGCAGCTGCGCGTTGACGAAATCCGCCTGATGGAGGAAGACCTTGGCGGCATTGCCGATGGCGGGCGCGTGCGCGCACAGCCAGAGAATCTTTGCCGCCGCGTACGAGGCGTTGAATGGGGTGCCGCCTGCGTGCCGGCGCCCTGCGGTCGTCAGCGTCTCGGCTTCGGCGGCGGCCCGCGCGTCGTTGTACATGAGGCCCGGGCCGAGCGGCTGCAGCGCATCTCCAGCTGGAACGATGGTGCCCGACGTCGCGTCGACGCACACGGCGGCCACCCGCGCGGGATCCCCGCCGCCGGCCGCCAGCGTGGTCATCGCTGCGCGAGTCGCGGCGACCGTCGCCTGCCACCAGTGCGATGCGTCCTGTTCCCGCCGGTCGTCGAAGGCCAGCGGGGGAGGCAGCGGGGCAAAGGCCTGCGCGACGATGTCGCCGCGCGGCCCGACTACCAGGGCGCGCGCACCCGAGGTGCCGATGTCGATGCCGACGACGAAGGACGCGGGCATCATCGCCGATTCGCGGCCCGGTGTTCAGCGCGGCGCTGCGCCGATAAGCAGCGCCATCGCCGCGACCTGCGCCGTTTCCTCGATCAGTTCGGCGATGTGCTCTGCGGCGAGCAGCGTGCGGCCCACGCCGATGGTGCCGTGGTTGGCCATCAACGCCGCGCGCAGTTCCGGATCGCGGAACTCGGCGACGACCTCCTCGGTGCGCTGCGCGCCACCGCCGGGGGCCAGGGGAATCACAGGAATCCGCTTCAGCTTGTCGCGGGCGTGGACCGTCGGCAGCGGCATTTCGCGTCCCGACGACGCCCAGCCGGTCGCCCACGGCGAGTGGACGTGGACGATGCCGCCGACGTCGTCGCGCACCTTGTAGATCGCCAGATGAAAGCCCATGTCCTTCGACGGCTTTGAGGTACCCTTGAGGATGTTGCCGTCGAGGTCGACGACCAGCAGGTTGTCCTCGTTGCACTCGGAGAGGCCGACGCCCGACGGCTTGACCACCACTTCGTTGCGGTCGCCCACGCGGATGCTGATGTTGCCGCCGGTGCCGGTCTGCAGGCCGACAGCGAAGGCGCGGCGCGCGACCGCCATCAGCTCGTGCGCGGCGGCGGCGGTGAGGCCGTCGGCGGCCCAGGGGGTCAGCGCGGCCATTGCTGGCCGACGATCGACGCATCGTGTCCCGGAAGCACGTGCTCGATCACGCCGCCGGCGCGACTCAGGATCAGTTCCAGGCTGTCGAACACCTGGAAGATGTCGGTATAGCGCCCGATGGGCAGGAACTTCTGCCGCTTGGCCGGATCGCCGCGCAGGTTGTCGTAGGTCATCACCGCGTCCCCGGCGATCACATAGGTTCCGTCGGCGGTTTCCACGGCAACCGACATGCTTCCCGGCGAGTGGCCCGGGGTGTAGAACGCGCTGATGCCAGGCAGGAGCTGCTGTTCGGCTTCGCCCTTCAGCAGCGTGAACTCGCGACCCTGGAACGGCGGCACGGCACCGATGATCGGGTGCTCGTAGGAGTGCCAGTACGACGGGATCGGCGCCATCGCGAACTGCCACTCCTTCTCGTGGCAGAAGAGCGCGGCCTGCGGGAATTGCGACAGGTTCTGCACGTGGTCCCAGTGCAGGTGAGTGAAGATGATCACGTCGATGTCGGAGGCCTTGAGGCCGAACTTCGGCAACTGCTCGTGGATCGCTTCGCCCGGCTCCTGCTTGGAGCCGGCGTGGTGCCATTTATTGGCGCGCTCGGTGTCGCACATGCCGGTGTCGACCAGCACGTTCTTGTCGCCGCCAGTGATCAGCCAGCACAGCGAGGGGGTCATCACCTTGACGCCGTCCATCCGGCAATTGGTGAGGCGGTTCTGGAAACTGCCGATCCAGCCGGTGTTGATGGCATGAATGGTGAGGCTCATGGTGCGGTGCTCCTTGTCAGGGGGAAGGGAAGGTCTGGGCGGTGATCGACTCGAACAGCAGCGCACAGGCGACGCGCGCGAACGCCGGATCGTTGACGTGCGTGTCGACTTCGACGACGCGCACGGCGGGCAGCAGTCTCGATTTCAATTCGGTGATGAACGCTGCATCGGCCGCCGGATCGTGCAGCGCGCCGCCGGGCCGGCCCTCGGCCGAAAACCCGCGCAGCGGCAGCACGACCGCGGTCGGTCCGCGGGCGGCATTGAGGCGCTCCGCGACGAGCGCGGCCACGCGGCGCATGCCGTCGGCATCGATGCGCACGTGGGTGAAGGTCGGGCTGTGCGCGTAATGTGGACGAGCCCGGTCGGCGGCATCGAGATTCCCGATCGGCCCGCGCGACACGAAGTCGAGCCCGCCGGGACAGACGACTTGCGGGACGCCCAGCCGGCCGGCGGCGGTGAGCCGCGTGGGCCCCGCATTGCAGATGCCGTCGAAGAGTTCGCTGGTCAGCTCGGCGGTCGTCAGGTCGATCACAGCCCGGAACATCCCGAGTTCGATCCACTCCTCGAATGCGGCGCCGCCCAGGCCGTTGGCGTGGAAGCTCGCGAGTTCGAAACCCTCGTGCTCGATCAGGTCGCGCGCCGCCAGCAGCGCCGGCGTGGTGATGCCGAGCCCGGTCGCGCCGATGGTGCGTGCCGCCGACTCGCGGCCGACGGGTGTCCAGGCGCGTGCCATGCCGTCCATCGCCGCCGCTGCGCCCCCGAGGACCGTGCGCAGCATCGGATTCAACCCGAGGATGTCGGCGACCGACGGAAAGAACACGATGTCGCGCCCGTGCAACAGGGGGCGGACGTCGTAGGGAAGGGTGGAGACGATCAGTTTCGGCAGTCCGAACGGGAGCGAACGCATCACTTCGGCGCCGACCCAGGTGCCGACGCCGCCACCCAGCGCCATGACGCCGGCGATCTCGCCGCCCGCCACCCAGGCCGCGCACTCGAGTCCCGCGGCGCTCGCGATGCGCGCCATCGCCGCAACCTTGCCGAGTGCAGCGAGTTCGGCAGCTGGAATGTCGAGAACGCGGATGTCGGCCGCCGTCAGTCCGGCAGGCAGGTTCCCCGGGGGACGGATGCCGATGTGCAACACGCGCACCGACCAGCCCAGCCGCGTCAGCGCCTCGCAGACGTATGCGAGTTCCGGGCCCTTGGTGTCAAGAGCGCCGAGCACGGCGATGGCAGGAAGCTTGTGCGCCAGCATGGGACCTGTCGATGGACCCTGCCGATCGGAACCCATGGCGGCAAAGTCATCAGGACCCCAATTTGAACACAAAAAACGGTGCGTGCATACAAAAATAAGAACATGTGTTAGGCTTGCTGCATAAGGAGAGAGGCGCCCGCGATTGACCTGATGACCGCTTCCGTGCGGTATCGTGCGAATTGCGGCGCTGCGCAGTGGCCGCACATGCGCGCAGCGGAACGCAGCGCCCAAGCTGGAAAAGGGAATTCCCGACAATCGCAGCCAACGGGTCCGCAGTGATTGCTGTATTTCGAACGCATCGCGATACGCTCTACCTTGCGGCGTCAACTCCGCTCTGTCGTATCGCCCTCGATACTCATGGCGCCGGACGACCGCATGCTTGACTGGTGGCAAGCTCCACTTTCCGGCGCTGCCACGCACGCAGTCGCGCCTGAAGTCGCCTGGCACGCCCGACTGATGGTGCTGGCGTGGGGCCTGATGATCCCGGTCGGCGTGCTGTGGGCACGGTTCTGGAAGGTCATGCCGGGCCAGGACTGGCCGCGCGAACTCGATCGTCCGACGTGGTGGCACGCCCACCGCGGCCTGCAGATCGGCGGCGTGGCGATCGGTATCGTCGCGGTCACGCTGGTCTGGAGCCGGGTTGCCGCCAACGGCGACGCCACGCTGCATCATGCGCTGGGCTGGGTCGTGATTGCAGCGGGCTGCGTGCAGGTGCTGCACGGCTTCGCCCGCGGGACCAAGGGCGGCCCGACGTCGCCGGCATTGCGCGGCGACCACTTCGACATGACCCGGCACCGAATCGTGTTCGAGCGCGTCCACAAGTCGCTGGGCTGGCTCGCCGCGCTGGCAGCCGTCGCGGCGATGATGTCCGGACTTCTGGTTGCCGACGCGCCGCGCTGGATGCTCGCCGTGCTGCTCGCGTGGTGGTGCCTGCTGATCGCCGCGTTCGTTCGCTGGCAGCGCGCGGGACGCGCGCTCGACACCTATCAGGCGATCTGGGGGCCGGACCGCGAATTGCCGGGAAACCGGCGGGCTCCGATCGGCTGGGGCGTGGTGCGCTGGCCCGTTCCCGCGGCAGAGGCACGTGCGACCGCTACGCAACGGAGGAAACCGCGATGACGGCGGGGCTGGAACTCATCGGCATCACCAAGCGCTTCGGCGACAACACGATCGTCGAGAACATCGATCTCGTCGCGAACCCCGGTGAGTTCATCGTGCTGGTCGGCGCCTCCGGCTGCGGCAAGTCGACGATCCTGCGGATGATCGCCGGCCTGGAGACTGTGACCGCCGGGCGCATCATGATCAAGGGCCGCGACGTCACGCAGGCGCGACCCGACGAGCGCGACATCGCGATGGTCTTCCAGAGCTACGCGCTCTACCCGCACATGTCGGTGGCGGAAAACATGAGCTTCGCGCTGTCGCTCACGCGCACGCCGAAGGCCGATATCAAGCGTCGCGTCGCCGAGGCCGCGCACATTCTCGGCATCGAGGACCTCCTCGCGCGCAAGCCGAAAGCGCTGTCCGGCGGCCAGCGGCAGCGCGTCGCCATGGGACGTGCGATCGTGCGCGAGCCGTCGGTCTTCCTGTTCGACGAGCCGTTGTCCAATCTCGACGCCAAGCTGCGGGCGCAGATGCGCGTCGAGCTGGCGCTGCTGCACAAGCGGCTGGGCAAGACGACCGTCTACGTCACGCACGACCAGGTCGAGGCGATGACGCTGGCCAACCGCATCGTGATCCTGGAGCGCGGCGTGATCCAGCAGGTCGGCACGCCCGGCGAAGTCTTCAACCGGCCCCACAACCTGTTCGTTGCCGGCTTCATCGGCTCCCCGGGGATGAACATGCTGAAGGGCGTGCTCAGTGCCGCGGATGCCGTGGTGCTCGACGGTTCGCACGCGACGGTGCGCCTGCCGCATCCGGTGGATGGTCGGCTTGGCGCGGCCGTCGTGCTCGGGATCCGTCCGCAAGGACTTGCACCGGCCGACGGTGCGAACGCGGTCCTGCGCATGCAGGTCAAGGTCGCCGAATACCTTGGAACCGAAACCGTGCTCACCGGCGCGTTGGCCGGTTCCGGCGAGCCGCTTACTTCGTCCGTGAACGGTGACCATGGCGGACTCGCCGGCACCGCGGTCGGACTCTCGATCGACCCGCGTCATCTGTATGTATTCGATGCGGAGTCGCAGCAGAACCTGGTTCGTTGACGTGCCCCCCTGGAAGGAGAGAAGCAATGAAACGACGTGAACTGATCAAGGCCGGCGGGATCGCCGGCATCCTCGCCGCGGCGCAATTCCCGCTGATCAAAGGTGCCTTGGCGCAGGATCGCTACGCCAAGTACAAGGGCCAGACCGTGGTGATGAGCGTTCCGGCGCATTCGCACTACGACGCCATGACCAAGATCCTTCCGGCCTTCACCGCCGAGACCGGGATCAAGGTCGAGCTCGACAAGATCGCCATGGGACGGCTGAAGGAAAAGCAGCTGCTCGAGATGGCGAAGGCGCAGGGCGACTACGATCTGTGCTGCTACATCGTCATGTGGAAAGGCGAGTACGTCGCCAAGAATCTGGTGCATCCGCTGGAGCCGTTCTTCTCCAACGCGGCGCTGGCCGACCCGGCCTACGACATGAAGGACATCATCCCGATCTACTTCGAGAACCTGGGGCTGGTCGGCGGCCCGAAGGGCTATCTGGCGGGTCCCGGCGCCAAGCTCTACGGACTGCCCTACGGCGCCGAGACATCGGTGCTGGCCTACCGTCACGACATCTTCGCCAAGCACAACCTGAAGGTGCCGGAAACCTACGACGAATTCCTGAAGGTCCTGCGCATCATCAAGGACAAGGAGGGCATCGGCGCGCTGACCTCGCGTGGCCAGGCTGGCCACCAATGCGTGCACGCGTGGCTGCTGCACCTGAACCCGCTGGGTGGCGCGGTGTTCGACGACCAGTGGCGCCCGCGCTTCAACGACAAGATCGGCGTGGAGGCCCTCAAGTTCCTGCAGGAAGTGGTCGCGACCGGGCCGGCCGGCATCCCCGGCTATGCGCAGGGCGACATGAACACTTCGTTCCTGCAGGGGCAGGCGGCGATGTACCTCGACTCGACCTCGTTGGTGGACCTGGTGAAGGACCCGGCGAAGAGCAAGGTGGCCGGGAAGGTGACCTGGGCGTTGCACCCCAGCGGGGTGAAGCGCTCGTCGCAGTCCGGCGGCCTGGGGCTGACGATGCCGAAGAACGGGAAGCATCCCGAAGCCGGTTTTCTGCTGCTGCAATGGCTGACGTCGAAAGCGCAGGACAAGGCCTGCACGCTGCAAGGTGGAGCGCCGATGCGCACTTCGACGATGGGCGATCCGGACGTGTTGAAGAAGTATCCGGAATTCGTCGTCTTCAAGGAAGCGCTGAAGTACTCCAATCCCGACTGGCGTCCGATCATCGCCGAATGGGACGAGATCAACATCCAGGTGCTGGGCGTCGCGATATCCGAGGCGCTGACCGGCAAGAAGTCGGCCGAGGAGGCGCTGAACGGCATTGTCGGCAAGACGACCGAGATCATGAAGCGCGGAGGCTACATCAAGGCCTGATGCAGCGGGTGCGCCCGGAGGCGGAAGCCGCCGCCTCCGGCGCTCCGGACCCCATGGAACAGATGCTTCGCCTGACCGGTCAAGGGAGTCGCCGCTCGTGAACAACAACACCCGCACGGCCTGGCTGTTCGTGGCGCCGGCGGTGATCATCATGGTGGTGGCCTGCCTGTACCCGGTGCTCTCCGCGGTGCGCCTGGGCTTCTACGACTGGACCATGGGCACGCCGTGGTCGCAGGCGAAGTGGGTCGGCTGGACGTCGTTCCAGGTCGCGTTCACCGAGCCGTCGGTCTGGCGCAGCCTGTGGACCACGCTCAAGTTCGCCGCCGTCAGCGTGTCGGCGGAGATGGTGCTGGGCATCGCGCTGGCGCTGGCGCTCGAAGGCAACATGCGCGGCATGGCGTTCTTCCGCGCGCTCTTCATCCTGCCGATGATGGTGGCGCCGATTGCCGTCGGCCTCACCTGGCGGTACATGTTCGACGCGCAGTTCGGGCTGATCAACGCCGTGCTCGCCGCGCTTGGTCTGGTTGCCAAGACCTGGCTGGCCGACGAGTCGCTGGCTTTCGCCGCGATCATCATCGCCGACATCTGGCAGTGGACACCGTTCGTCTTCATCATGGTCGTCGCCGGGCTCGCCAGCGTCGACAGCAGCGTGCTCGAGGCAGCGCGCATCGACGGCGCGCGGTGGTGGACCACGACGATGCGCGTCAAGCTGCCGATGATCGCGCACGTGCTGGCGATCACGCTGGTGATGCGTCTGATCGATGCCTTCCGCGTGCTGGAGGTGATCTACGTGCTGACCTTCGGCGGGCCGGGTGAGTCCACCGAAGTGCTGTCGCTGCACATCTACAAGACGGCTTTCATCGGCCAGAGGCTGGGCACCGCGTCGGCCATCTCCGTGCTCCTGCTCGTTGTGGTGATGGTGCTCACCTGGCTCGCGCTGCGGATGTCCAACCCGCTGCAGGACAACGAGGGCGATCGATGAGAGTTCCGGTCGCGGGCCTCGTTCGCTACGGGGCGCTCTCGTTGCTCGGCCTGCTGTGCATCGGGCCGATCGCGGTGATGGTGCTGACGTCGTTCAAGACGCAGGCGCAGACCTTCACGACGGAACTGTCGTTCCTGTTCGTGCCCACGATGGAGAACTACCGCGACGTGCTGTTCGATGCGAGCTTCGGGCGTTACCTGGGCAACTCGCTGATTGTCGGCGTCGTCGCTACGCTGCTGACGCTGCTTCTGGGCTGCATGGCCGCGTACGGGATGGCGCGATTCTCGTTCGCCGGGCGCAAGGCGCTCGCCTACACGACGCTGATGCTGCGCACGGTGCCGCTGGCGGTGATCGCCGTGCCGGTGTTCTGGATCTGGGGCGACTGGAAACTCACCAACTCGCTGGCGGGGCTGATCCTGCTCTACGTCGCCGTCAACCTTCCGTTCACGATCTGGCTGCTGTACGGCTTCGTCCTGCAGGTGCCGGTCGAACTCGAGGAAGCCGCTGCGATCGACGGCTGCCGGCCGTGGAAGGTGTTCCTGCGCATCGTGCTGCCGCTCATCCGGCCGGGACTCGCGGCGGCGGCGATCTTCACCTTCCGCATCGCCTGGAACGAGTTCATCCTGGCGCTGGTGCTCACCGACCGGTCGACACGAACGCTGCCGGTGGCGGCATCGCTCTACGTCACCGACATCGGTGTCGAGTGGGGCAAGCTGATGGCGCTGGCGACGCTGATCGCGGTGCCGCCGCTGATTTTCACCTTCCTCGCCGCGCGGCAGGTGATCAGCGGTTTGACGGCAGGCGCAGTGAAGGGCTAGTCAGGGCGATCCTGCGCGCAAGCGCGCGGGATCGCGAGCTACCCGAACGTCGCCGAAACCTCGCCAAAGTCGCCAAAGTCGAGGCGGACTTCGTCTCCTTCGCTGACGCTCATGGGTTTGATGCAGGTCCCCGTGGTCACGAATTCCCCTGCCTTCAGGCCCTCGCCGAACGTGGACAGTTCGTTGGCGATCCAGGTCAGCGCGAGGCGCGGATCCCCGAGCACCGCTGATCCGTCGCCCCGGTCGACGAGCACGCCGTTTCGATAGGCCGCGACCGAATGCCTTGCGAGATCGCGCTCCCGCCACGCCGGCGTCACTTCGCCGCCAAGGACGTACCAGCACGCGCATGCATTGTCCGCAATGAGCTGTGCGGCGCCGACGGCAGTGAAGTCCTCGTAGCGGGAGTCGGGAATTTCCATTCCCACCCATAGTCCCGACACCGCCGCCATCACTTCGTCCGCTTCGTACGCCGACGTTCGCGGCGGCAACGGCTGGCCCAGCCGGAACACGAACTCGGCCTCGATGACGTGCATCGCGTTGGCGCGCAGGGAAGCGCTTGCGGGGCTCGCCAGTACGCGCTGCTGCCACAGCCGACCGGCAAGCGGCCCGTCGACCGCGATGTGCGCCTGGCCGGCGGCGCTGGTCGCGGCAATCTTCCAGCCCAGGCAGGCCTGCCCCGATTGGCGCCACATTTCGGCCTGGATCGCATAGCCGTCGGCCCGATCGACCGGCCGGCAATCCGCAGCCAGACGATCGATTCGCGTGCCCTTGTCCAGTTGCTCCCGGAGGAGGGTCGCCGCCTTGGCGATTGCGCGCGGGTTCATTGCTGGCGGTCCTCCAACGTTTTCGCGGCGAGCGTGCGCGCGTGCCATGGCTCGCGGCAGCGCGCCGGAAGCCGCCGCGTTGCGCGTTCCGGCCGCCCGGCGGCGCGGTGCCTCTTCAGCCCTTGCGGCGCACGGGCGGCAGGTCGGTGCAGACGCCCTCGAACGCTTCCGCGGCGAGGCCGACCGATTCGCACAGCGTCGGATGCGGGTGGATGGTCTTGCCGATGTCGACGGCGTCGGCGCCCATCTCGATCGCCAGCGCGATCTCGCCGATGAGATCGCCTGCGTGGGTGCCGACGATGCCGCCGCCGACGATCCGGTGCGTCGTCGCGTCGAACAGCAGTTTGGTGTGGCCCTCGTCGCGGCCATTGGCGATCGCGCGGCCCGACGCGGCCCAGGGGAAAAGCCCCTTCAGGACCTTGATGCCCCTGGCCTTCGCCTCGTCCTCGGTGATGCCAACCCACGCGACCTCGGGATCGGTGTAGGCAACCGACGGGATCACGCGGGCGTCGAAGTGCGATTTCTGCCCGGCGGCCGCCTCGGCGGCCACGTGCGCCTCGTGCACCGCCTTGTGCGCGAGCATCGGCTGGCCGACGATGTCGCCGATCGCGTAGATGTGCGGAACACTGGTGCGCATCTGTCCGTCGACGGGGATGAAGCCGCGGTCGGTGACCGCGACGCCGGCCTTGTCCGCCGAGATCTTCTTCCCGTTGGGCGCGCGGCCGACGGCCGACAGCACGAGATCGTAGGCTTGCGGACCGTCCGGCGCCTGCTCGCCTTCGAACGTGACGTGGATCGCGTCGGGTTTCGCTTCGATCGCCACCGTCTTCGTCTTCAGCATCACGCGGTCGAAGCGGTGCTTGTTGGCCTTCTCCCACACCTTCACGAGGTCGCGGTCGGCGCCCGGCATCAGGCCATCGAGCATTTCGACGACATCGAGCCGCGCCCCGAGCGACGAATACACGGTTCCCATCTCGAGGCCGATGATCCCGCCGCCGATCACCAGCATCTTCTTCGGGACGGCGGCGAGTTCGAGCGCGCCGGTCGAGTCGACAATCCGCGGATCGTCTGGCAGCGGCTGGCCGTTGAGCCGGAGACCCACCACCTGCGAGCCCGCGGCGATGATCGCCTTGGCGAAGCGGATGATCTTCTTCTCGCCCGTCTTGTCCTGCGCGGAGCCCATCGTCAGTTCGACCTCGACGTGGTGCGGGTCGAGGAACTGGCCGACGCCGCGGACGATGTCGACCTTGCGCGACTTCGCCATGCCGGCGAGGCCGCCGGTGAGCTTGCTCACGACCTTGGACTTCCAAGCGCGCAGCTTGTCGAGATCGACCTGCGGCGCGCCGAACGCGATGCCGTGTTCCGCCAGCGCCTTCGCCTCGTCGCTGACCGCGGCGACGTGCAGCAGCGCTTTGGACGGAATGCAGCCGACGTTGAGGCAGACGCCGCCCAGCGTCGCGTAGCGCTCGACCAGCACCGTTTTCAGGCCGAGGTCGGCGGCGCGAAACGCGGCGCTGTAGCCGCCCGGGCCGGCGCCGAGCACCAGCATTTCGCATTCGATGTCGGCCTTGCCGGCGTAGGCGGCGGCGCCGGGCGCCGTAACGGCGGGTGGCGGCAGCGGTGCCGGCGCCTTGGCCGGCAGCACCATCTCCGCGGCGGGGATCGTTGCGGCCGCGACCGTGGCACCGGCGGCAGCAGTCTCCAGAACCAGAACCACCGACCCCTCGGCGAGCTTGTCGCCGACTTTCACCTTGAGTTCCTTCACCGTGCCCGCGGCGGGCGACGGAACGTCCATCGTCGCCTTGTCGGACTCCAGTGTGACCAGCGAGTCTTCGGCCTTCACCACATCGCCGGCCTTGACGAAGATTTCGATGACGGGGACGTCCTTGAAATCGCCGATGTCGGGAACCTTGACTTCAATGGTGCTCATGTCGACCTCGATTGCGGGTTAGAGCATCGCGCGCCGCATGTCGGCGAGCAGGCTGCCAAGGTACGCGGTGAAGCGCGCGGCCGACGCCCCGTCGATCACCCGGTGGTCGTAGGACAGCGACAGCGGGATCATCAGCCGGGGCACGAAGGCCTTGCCGTCCCACACCGGCTTGAAGGCGCTCTTCGACACGCCCAGGATCGCGAGCTCGGGCGCGTTGATGATCGGCGTGAACGCAGTTCCGCCGATGCCGCCGAGCGACGAGATCGTGAAGCAGCCGCCCTGCATGTCGGCGGGGCCGAGCTTGCCGTCGCGCGCCTTGGCGGATAGCTCGCCCATCTCCTTCGCGATCTGCAGCACGCCCTTCTGGTCGGCATTCTTCAGCACCGGAACCACCAGCCCGTTGGGCGTGTCCGCGGCGAAGCCGATGTGCCAGTACTGCTTGACCACCAGGTTGTCGCCGTCGAGCGAAGCGTTGACGTCCGGGAACTTCTTCAGTGCCGCGACGCTGGCCTTGATCAGGAACGCAAGCATCGTGAGCTTCACGCCCGACTTCTCGTGCTGCTTGTTGGTCGCGACGCGGAAGGCCTCGAGGTCGGTGATGTCGGCCTCGTCGAATTGCGTGACGTGCGGAATCATCACCCAGTTGCGGGCGAGGTTGGCGCCGGAGATCTTCTTGATCCGCGAAAGAGGCTTCGCCTCGACCGGGCCGAATTTCGCGAAGTCGACGCTCGGCCACGGCAGCAGGTTGAGCGCGCCGCCGCCGGTGATCGCGCCTCCCGCCGCCGCGGCGGGCGCGGCAGCGCCGCTCATCGCCTGCTTGACGAAGGCCTGCACGTCGTCCTGCGTGATGCGCCCGCCCGGCCCGCTGCCCTTGACGCGACCGAGGTCGACGCCGAGTTCGCGCGCGAACTTGCGCACCGACGGCGATGCGTGGGCGCCCTTGAAGCCTTCGTTGTCGGTGGGCGGCATCGGCGCGACGGCTGACGCGGCAGCCGGGGCCGGAGCCGCCGGTGCGGGTGCCGCGGGTGCGGCGACGTGCGCAGGCGCAGGCACAGCTGCAGGCCCCGATGCCGCGGCCTTGGCGGCGCCGGCTTCGGCAGCCTCCAGCAGCAGGACCACCGCCCCTTCCGCGACCTTGTCGCCAAGCTTTACCTTCAGTTCCCTGACCGTCCCGGCGGCGGGCGACGGCACGTCCATCGTCGCCTTGTCGGATTCCAGCGTGATCAGCGAGTCCTCGGCTTTCACGACGTCGCCGGCCTTGACGAAAATCTCGATGACGGGAACGTCCTTGAAATCGCCGATATCGGGAACCTTGACTTCGATCGTGCTCATGATGTCGCCCTCTCTCACACGGTCCACGGCGCGGGCTTGGCCGCATCGATGCCGTAGCGCTTCATCGCCTCGACGACCTTGGCGGCGGGAATCGTACCCTCATCCGCCAGCGCCTTCAGCGCGGCGACGGCGACGTAACGGCGATCGACTTCGAAGAAGTGCCGCAGCTTTTCCCGCGTGTCCGAGCGGCCGAAGCCGTCGGTCCCCAGGACGACGTAGCGCCGCGGCACGGAGGCGCGGATCTGCTCGGCGTAGGCGCGGATGTAATCGGTCGCGGCGATCACCGGCCCCGACGTGTCCTTGAGGCAGGACTCGACATGCGACAGCACCGGCTTCGCGGTGGGGTGCAGCATGTTCGTCCGCGCGGCGGCCATGCCGTCGCGTCCCAGCTCGGTGAAGCTCGGGCAGCCCCAGAGATCCGACTCGACGCCCCAGTCGGACTTGAGCATCGCGGCGGCGGCGATCACTTCGCGGAAGATCGTGCCGGAACCCAGCAGCTGCACGCGCGGCGCCTTGGGGTTCTTCTCGCCGGCCCGGAACAGGTACATTCCCTTGACGATCGAGGCCACAGCGCCCTCGGGCATTGCCGGCTGCTGGTAGTTCTCGTTCATCACCGTGAGGTAGTAATAGACGTCCTGCTGTTCGGCGAGCATCCGACGCAGTCCGTCCTGGATGATGACCGCGACCTCGTAGCCGAACGTGGGGTCGTACGAAACGCAGTTCGGAATCGTTGCCGAGAACATGTGCGAGTGGCCGTCCTCGTGCTGCAGGCCTTCGCCGTTGAGCGTCGTGCGCCCGGCGGTGCCGCCCAACAGGAAGCCGCGCGAGCGCATGTCGCCGGCCGCCCAGGCGAGATCGCCGATGCGCTGGAACCCGAACATCGAGTAGAAGATGTAGAAGGGAATCATCGGCACGCCGTGCGTCGAGTACGACGTCGCCGCGGCGATCCAGTCGCACATGCCGCCGGCTTCGTTGATGCCTTCCTGCAGGATCTGGCCGCCCTTGTCCTCCCTGTAGAACATCAGCTGGTCGGCGTCCTGCGGCGTGTAGAGCTGCCCCTGCTGGTTCCAGATGCCCAGCTGGCGGAACATGCCTTCCATGCCGAAGGTCCGCGACTCGTCCGGCACGATCGGCACGATGTGGCGGCCGAGGACCTTGTCGCGCACGAGCAGCTGCAGGATCTGCACGAACGCCATCGTCGTCGAGATCTCGCGCTCTTCGCTGCTCTTCAGGAAGCGGTCGAAGGCGGCGAGCTCCGGCACCGGCAGCGCCGCTGCCTTGGTCCTGCGCAGCGGCATGTATCCGCCGAGATCCATCCGCCGCGCCCGCATGTACTCGAGTTCCTTCGAGCCTTCGTCGAACGTGAGGTAGGGGACTTCCTCGAGCTTGTCGTCGGGCACCGGCAGGTCGAAACGGTCGCGGAAACGCCGGATCGATTCCAGCGTCATCTTCTTCTGCTGGTGCGTGATGTTCTGGGCTTCTCCGGACGAGCCCATGCCGTAGCCCTTGATGGTCTTGGCGAGGACGACCGTCGGCTGCCCCCGGTGCCGGGTCGCGGCGTCGAACGCCGCGTAGACCTTGAACGGATCGTGGCCGCCGCGGTTGAGCTTCCAGATGTCGTCGTCGGACCAGTCGGCGACGAGTTCCTTCAGTTCCGGTGTGTTGAAGAAATGCTCGCGCACGTAGGCGCCGTCCTTCGACTTGAAGGTCTGGTACTCGCCGTCGACGATGTCCATCATCCGGCGCATCAGGATCCCCTTCTTGTCGCGCAGGAACAGCGGATCCCAATGGCGGCCCCAGATCACCTTGATCACGTTCCAGCCGGCACCGCGGAAATCGCTCTCGAGTTCCTGGATGATCTTGCCGTTGCCGCGCACCGGGCCGTCGAGGCGCTGCAGGTTGCAGTTGACGACGAAGATCAGGTTGTCGAGCTTCTCGCGCGCCGCCATGCCGATCGCGCCCATCGACTCCGGTTCGTCCATCTCGCCGTCGCCCATGAACGCCCAGACCTTGCGTCCCTCGGTCTCGGCGTGACCGCGGTCCTGCAGGTACTTCATGAAACGCGCCTGATAGATCGCCATCAGCGGGCCCAGGCCCATCGACACCGTCGGAAACTGCCAGAAATCGGGCATCAGCCACGGATGCGGATACGATGAAATCCCCTTGCCGTCGACTTCCTGGCGGAAGTTCTCCAGCTGTTCGACGCTAAGGCGTCCGAGCATGAACGCGCGTGCATACACGCCCGTCGCCGAGTGCCCCTGGACGAAGACGAGGTCGCCGCCATGCCGCTCGGACGGCGCCTGCCAGAAATGATTGAAGCCGATGTCGTAGAGCATCGCCGCGGAGGCGAAGCTCGCGATGTGGCCGCCGACGTTGGTGTTCTTGTTGGCGCGCAGCACCATCGCCATCGCATTCCAGCGAACGTAATGCCGGATCTTCTGCTCGACGGCGAAGTCGCCGGGCAGCTTCACCTGCTGGTCGACCGGTATGGTGTTGATGTATGCGGTGTTCGCGGAGAATGGCAGATACGCGCCCGAGCGGCGCGCCTTGTCGATCAACTGTTCGATGAGGAAGTGCGCGCGGTCGGGTCCCTCCTGCGCGAGCACGCCTTCGAGTGCGTCCAGCCATTCCCGTGTTTCCAGCGGGTCGTGGTCGTGTTGGGGGGTGTTGTCCATCGCCTGTTCCTCCAGGTTGCGGGTTGCATCGGGTACGAATGCCCGAGCGTCTCGGTCGGATTGTATGCGGCACTCGCCCGACGCGCATCTCTGCACTGCGGCAAGCGCTGCGCGTTATCGCGGACGAGGCCGACATTACCATCAGTCGGAAATGAATTCCAATTGGCGCGGCGGGGCCAAACGGTCGATGCGCGCCGGCCGCGCGCGTCGGCCGTCACCGAAATCTGCCCTCACGCTCGCTTGTTTGAAAGCAGGTAGAGGCCGAGCAGTCCGGTGCCCGCGCCGCATACGGCGAAACCGGTGCGATAGCTCTCAGTCAGCGCGGCCAGAAACGCGAACGAAGGCGGACCCAGCACGACGCCGGCGAAGGTCACGAACCCGCAGGCGCCGGTGATCGCGCCGGCCTGACCCTTGGGTGCGAGCCGCGCGACTTCGGCCAGGTGCACGCCGTTCCAGCCGATCGCGGTGGCCCCGAACATCGCGCACACCGCGAGCAAGCCCAACCACGGCCACGCGGGCGTGAAGGCGAGCGTGGCGGCGGCGCAGCACGCGGTGGCGAGCCCGAGGAGGCCGAGCATGCGGCGCGGCGCGATGTAATGGTCGGCTACGGCGCCCCAGCCGATCCGGCCCGCGATGCCGCCGAAATTGGCGACCGTCAGCGCATAGCCGGCGTAATGCAACGGAAACCCCAGCGTTTCGGTGAAATAGACTACCGTGAAGCTCATCAGGCAGACCTGCGTCGCGGCGTAGGCGAACCCGACGAGCGAAAGCTCCGCCAGCCCGCGCGAGGCAAAAACGATGCGCAATGGCGCGAACACTCCGGCCACCGAGAGCGGTCGCGACGGGAGGCGGTCGGTGTCCAGCGCATGCCGCGTCGTCTGCGCGGCGGCGACGACGGCCGCGCCGAGAATCGCCACCGCGACGAAGGTCGCGCGCCAGCCCAAAGCGAGCGCCAGCGCGGGGAGCGCCGCGCCGGCAAGCGCGGCGCCTGCCGGGACGCCCGTTTGCTTGATCGAGAACACCAGCGACATGCGCGCAGCCGGCGCGGTGCGGGCGAGCACCTGCGAGGACGCGGGCGTGATCGGGCCGTAGCCCACGCCGATCACCACCGCCGCGACCGCGACCAGCGCGAGCGGCGCGGCCGGCAGCGATGCCGCACCGGCGCCGGCTACGAGCGCGATTCCCGTGCCGCAGAACAGCGCGCAGACCTGCGACACCCTGATCGCGCCATAGCGTTCGATGAGCGGGCCGCAGGCGAGACTGGCCGCCATCCCGCCCGCGTAGAGCAGGCCCACGAACACGCCGATCAGTTTCGCCGGCACGCCGAAGTCGCGGGCGATTTCCGGCGCCAGCACCGACGTCGCGGTTGCGGCGAGCGATGCGAATACCTGGATTGCCAGCGTCGCAGCCAGCGCCGTGGTCGCGATGGTCGCCACGCGCGCCCGGGTTGGGGGAGCCGCGGATCCGCTCACGGGTGCACCGGCTTGCAGGCAAGCGTGCAGGTCTCGGTGACGATCGTGTCCACGCCGAGGTCGTGCGGTGCCATCGGCACACGTTCGACCAGTTGCAGGTCGAAGGCTCCGGCCACACGCGATACCGCAGCCGGCAGAAGCGGCAGCAGTCGATCGTAGTAGCCACCGCCGTACCCCATCCGCGCCCCGGTTCGGTCGAAGGCGATGCCCGGCACCAGCACCCAGGTGATCCGGTCGCGCCGTATCAGCGGGCAATCGCTGCGCGGCTCGGGAATGCCCTGGTGGCCGGGTTCGATGTCGCTGCCGGGATCGGTGATCGTGTGGAGTTCGAGCATCCGCGTCGCCGGATCGACGCGGGGCATGGCGACGATCTTGCCTGCCGCCAGCGCCGCATCGACCAGCGCGCGAGTGTCCCACTCGCTGCGAAACGAAAGCGTGAGCAGGACCGCAGGCGCGGCGATGAACGACGGCAGGCGCGCGATGCCGGCGCCGATCGCCGCGGAGGCCGCCTGGCGCTGCGCACCGGACAGCGCGTCGCGCGCGGCAAGGCAGCGCGCACGCAGCGTCAGCTTCGCTTCGCGCAGCGCGGTTCCCGATCGGGGGGAAGTCGTCGGTACGGCGTCGGTCATCCGTCGATGTTAGCAAATGGCCGGTGGGTCCACGGTCGTTCGCGCTCCCCATCGGCGAACTCCCGGAGCGTCCGCGGGTACGCCTATAATCGCGGCTCCGCATCGAGGTGCTGCCGATGAACCACAATCACCAGTTGTTCCGCAACCGCCGGGTTGCGTTGATGAAGCACATGCAGGCAGCCACCGAGGGCGGCCTCGCCCTGCTGCCGGCGGCGACCGAGGTGACGCGCAATCGCGATTCACTGTTTCCGTATCGGCAAGACAGCTATTTCCACTATCTGTCGGGCTTTCCCGAGCCGGAGGCGGTGGTGGCGCTGGTCGCGGCCGAGGCCGGTGATCAGCACATCCTGTTCTGCCGGGAGAAAAACGCCGAGCGCGAGATCTGGGATGGATTCCGCTACGGTCCGGAGGCGGCGCGCGAGATCTTCGGCTTCGACGCGGCGTACCCGCTGGCAGACGCCGACCGGGTGCTGGCCGATCTCGCCTGCGATCGTCCCGCGCTGTACACGCCGCTGGGACAGGCATCCTGGTGGGACAAGCGGGTCACGGATCTCCTCAACGAAGTGCGGGGGCGCGTGCGAACAGGCGTTGCCGCGCCGGAGCACGTCGTCGACGTGCGGCAGGCGCTGGATGCGATGCGGCTCATCAAGGACCAGCGCGAGCAGGGACTGATGCGCCGCGCCGCGGAAATCTCGTCGGGCGCCCACGTTCGGGCAATGGCGGCCACCCGGCCGGGCTGGTTCGAATATCAGGTCGAGGCGGAACTCGCGCACGAGTTCCTGTGCCATGGCGCACAGGCCGTGGCCTATCCCTCGATCGTTGCCGGCGGGCCCAACGCCTGCGTGCTGCATTACCGCGACAACAATCGCCAGTTGCAGGACGGCGAGCTGCTGCTGATCGATGCCGGCTGCGAGTACCAGGGCTATGCATCGGACATCACGCGAACCTTTCCGGTCAACGGACGCTTCAGCGGCCCGCAAAAGGCGGTATACGAACTCGTGCTCGCGGCGCAGCTCGCCTGCATCGATGCGGTCAAGCCCGGCGTCGAATTTCACGATTATCACAAGGTGGCGGAGCGCGTGCTGGCGCAGGGCTTCATCGACCTCGGGCTGTGCCACGGCTCGCTCGACGAAGTGCTGGAGACCGGCAGCTACAAGCAGTTCTACATGCATCGCGCCGGGCACTGGCTGGGCATGGATGTGCATGACGCGGGTTCTTATCAGCTGCGCGGCGCCTCGACGCGCCTGGCGCCGGGCATGGTGTTGACGGTCGAGCCTGGCGCCTACATCCGTCCGGCGGATAACGTGCCGGAGGCATTCCACGACATCGGCGTGCGCATCGAGGACGATATCCTGGTCACCGTTGCCGGCAGCGAGAACCTGACGGCTGCTACGCCCAAGACCGTTGCGGACGTCGAGGCGGCCTGCCGCCGCGGCTGATCCTCCGGGCATCGCGATGCTGCACGATGTGGCGATCGTCGGGGCCGGACCGGTGGGCTCGGCGCTGGCGCTGGCGCTGGCCGACGCGGATCTCGACGTCGTCGTCCTCGACGCGCGGGCACCGGGCGAAACCCCGCGCGGCGATCGGTCGCTCGCGCTGTCGCACGGCGCGCGGCTGATCCTGGAGCGCCTCGGCGCCTGGGCCACGCTGGCGACCACCGCCGACGACGCCGTTACGGCGATCACCGACATCGACATCTCGCAAGCCGGAGGCTTCGGCGGAGCGAACCTCGCCGCGGCTGACGAGGGGCTGCCCGCCCTGGGGTACGTCGTCGGCTATCGCGCGCTGCAGGCGGCCTTCGACCTGGCGCTCTCGCGCGCCGGGGTGACGATTCGGCACGGTGCCTCCGTGCGCGACGTCACGGGCGACGCGACGCATGCCGTCATCGACGGCGACGGTATCGGCGCCGAACCGATGCGCGCGCGCCTGGCGGCGATTGCCGACGGCACGGGCGCGGCGATGTCCGGCCTCAGCCGTCGCCGCCACGATTACCGCCAGGCGGCGATCGTCGCCCGCGTCTGGTGCGACGCGCCGCACCGGGGCAGGGCATACGAGCGCTTCACGCCGCAAGGCCCCGTGGCGCTGTTGCCGGAAGGCGACCATTACAGCCTGGTCTGGACCGCGACGCCGGAACGCGCGCAGGAATTGCTGGCACTGGACGCCGCCGCTTTCGTCGCGGCGCTGGCCTCCCATTTCGGCACGCGTGCCGGCGGCTTTGCCCGTGTTGCGGATCGCCGCAGTTTTCCGCTGGTGCTGGAGTACGCGCACGAGCCGGCAGCGATGCGCAGCATCGCGCTCGGCAACGCTGCGCAAACCCTGCACCCGGTGGCCGGACAGGGTTTCAACGTCGGATTGCGCGACGCGTTCGAACTGGGCCAGATCATCGTCGACACCCCGCGCGATGCGCTCGGCGACGGCGCCATGCTGCGGCGCTACACGCGGCAGCGGCGGCCTGACCGCATGGCGGGTGTTGCGTTCACGCACGGCCTGGTCAGCGTCTTCGGCAACGACCTCGCGCTCGCGCGCTGGCCGCGCGGGCTGGCACTCGCCTTGCTTGACGCGCTGCCGCCTTTGAAACGCGCATTCACGCACGCGATGCTGTTCGGCCTGCACTAGACAATCGCGCCAATCGCGCACAATAAATCGTGGAGGATTGATCTTCGTTAATGCGAGGAGTTGTTTTGCCGCCGGCGGCGCGCCGCGTGCGTGACGAAGATTGTATAATCCGCTCCCCTCGCAGCATTTACCGGCTCAATTTTCGGTCAACCGATCGTGCATATCGGATCCTTCGCCATCGGGAGCAATCTGGTCGTCGCACCGATGGCCGGCGTGACCGACCGGCCGTTTCGGCAGCTGTGCCGGCGCATGGGTGCGGGCTACGCGGTGTCCGAGATGGTGGCGTCGAATCCGCGGTTGCGCGGCACCGGGAAATCGCTGCGCCGCATCGACCACGCCGGCGAGCCGGCGCCCATCGCAGTGCAGATTGCCGGCGCAGACCCGGCAGAGCTCGCGGCCGCGGCGCGCTACAACGTCGAGCACGGCGCCGAGATCATCGACATCAACATGGGCTGCCCGGCGAAGAAGGTCTGCAATGTGGCCGCCGGTTCGGCGCTGCTGCGCGACGAGACGCTGGTGGCGGCGATCCTGCGCGCGGTCGTAGCGGCCGTCGACGTGCCGGTGACGCTCAAGATCCGTACCGGGTGGTCGCCAGGCGAGCGCAATGCGGTCGCGATTGCCCGGATTGCCGAAGACTCCGGCGT
Organism: uncultured beta proteobacterium; assembly: GCA_963788185.1. GTDB lineage: Bacteria > Pseudomonadota > Gammaproteobacteria > Burkholderiales > Casimicrobiaceae > CAIWHR01. The sequence continues at coordinate 256,656 of CAWBGE010000021.1, read as the reverse complement.
GGCGGCGCTGGCGGTTCACGGCCGCACGCGCGCCTGCGCCTTCATCGGGCCTGTAGAGTACGACACGATTGCCGCCGTGAAGTTGGCCGTCGCGATTCCCGTGATGGCCAACGGCGACATCCGCACGCCTGCCGACGCGCGCGACGTGCTGCGTCGCACCGGGGCCGATGCGCTGATGATCGGCCGCGCCGCGCAGGGGCGGCCCTGGATCTTTCGCGAGATCCGGCACTTTCTCGACACCGGCAACCTGCTGCCGCCGCCGGCCGTCGATGAGGCGCGCGCGATCATTGCCGCGCACCTCGACGATCATTACGCGCTGTATGGCGAGGACACCGGGGTGCGCGTCGCCCGCAAGCACCTCGGCTGGTACACGCAGGACCTCATCGGCGGCGAGAACTTTCGCCGCGACGTGAACGCGGTGACGACGAAGCGGGCGCAGCTCGCGGCTGTCCACCGATTTTTCGACACCCTCGCTGCCCGCGGCGAGCGCCTCGACTATCAGCCGTCACCGGTCGAGGTGCGAGGCGCAACCGCGTCCGGCGCCCGACCCGACTCGCTACAGGGCGGGGAGGCCCTGGCCGCGTGAGAAAAACACTGCGCATCAACGGCAACAACGAAATCGGCAAGACCGTCGAGAAATCGCTCGACGAGTACTTCCGGCGGCTGGACGGCGAGCCTCCGCACGGCATCTACGACATGGTGATCACGCACGTCGAGCGCGCGATGATCTCGTCGGTGATGGAGCGCGCGGGAGGCAATCAGACGCAGGCGGCCGACATGCTGGGCCTCAATCGCAACACGCTGCGCACCAAGCTCACCAAGTACGGCATTCTCTAGAAGGGGTCGCCGCCATGTCGCCGCCCGTCAAGCAGGCATTGCTCTCCGTCTCGGACAAGACCGGTCTCATCGATTTTGCGCGCGGCCTGAATGCACTGGGCATCAACCTGCTGTCGACGGGGGGCACGGCGCGGGCGCTGGCCGCTGCCGACCTGCCGGTGACCGAGATCGGCGACTACACCGGCTTTCCAGAAATGCTCGACGGCCGCGTCAAGACGCTGCACCCGAAGGTACACGGCGGCATCCTCGCGCGCCGCGATTCGCCGGCCCACGTCGCGTCCCTCGAGAAGCACGGCATTCCGGCGATCGACCTCGTTGTCGTCAACCTCTACCCGTTCCGCGAGACCGTCGCCAGGCCCGGCTGCACGCTGGAAGAAGGGATCGAGAACATCGACATCGGCGGCCCGACGATGGTCCGCGCCGCGGCGAAGAACTGGCACGACGTGGGCATCGTGGTCCTGCCCGCCGACTACGCGGCGCTGCTGGCGGAACTCGAGGCCAATGCGTGCGTGCTCTCGACGGCGACGCGGTTTGCCCTTGCGCGCAAGGCCTTCTCGCACACGGCGGCCTATGACGGCGCAATCTCGAACTGGCTGACCGCGCGCGGTCCCGATGGCGCTGCGCACGCCTTTCCCGACCAGATCAACCTGCACGCGCACAAGGCGCAGGAGCTGCGTTACGGCGAGAACCCCCACCAGCAGGCTGCGTTCTATGCCGACCTCGCTCCCGTGCAGGGCAGCATCGCGAGCTTCCGCCAGCTGCAGGGCAAGGCGCTGTCGTACAACAACATCGCGGACAGCGATGCGGCTTGGGAGTGCGTGAAGACCTTCGCCGAACCCGCCTGCGTCATCGTCAAGCACGCCAATCCCTGCGGCGTCGCGGTCGCGCTGTCGCCGCTCGAGGCCTATCACAAGGCTTTCTCGACCGACACCGTGTCGGCGTTCGGCGGCATCATCGCCTTCAATCGCCCCATCGATGCCGCCACCGTCGAAGCGGTCGCCACCCAGTTCCTGGAAGTGCTGATCGCGCCGGGTTACACCGACGATGCACTCGCGGTCATCCGCAGGAAGGTCAACGTGCGTGTGCTCGAAATCGCGCTGCCTCCGAAGGCCGCGGTGCCCGCCGCCTGGGACTACAAGCGCGTCGGCGGTGGATTCCTGGTGCAGACGTCCGATGTCCACGACATCGCGGCTGCGGATTTGCGCGTCGTCACCCGGAAAGCGCCGACGCCGGCACAGATCGACGATCTGCTGTTCGCGTGGCGGGTGGCCAAGTTCGTCAAATCCAACGCCATCGTCTATTGCGGCAACGGCCAGACGCTGGGCATCGGCGCAGGCCAGATGAGCCGCGTGGACTCGACGCGGATCGCAGCCATCAAGGCCAAGCACGCGATCCTGTCGCTCGCAGGCTCGGTCGTCGCCTCCGATGCCTTCTTCCCCTTCCGTGACGGGCTCGATGTGGTCGCCGACAACGGTGCGGTGGCGGTGATCCAGCCCGGAGGCAGCGTGCGCGACGAGGAAGTGATCGCCGCCGCCGACGAGCGCGAAATCGCGATGGTCTTCACCGGTGTGCGGCACTTCCGCCATTGACGCGAGCATGCTCCGATCCACCGTCTCGCCGCGCCCTGCGGTGCGGGAACAGGCGCTGAGCACATGAACGTTCTCGTCATCGGGGGCGGCGGCCGCGAGCACGCGCTGGCGTGGAAGCTGGCGCAATCGCCGCGTGTGGCGAAAGTGTTCGTCGCTCCCGGCAATGCCGGCACCGCGAGCGACCCGCTGCTTGCCAACGTCGACTGCACGTCGATCGCCGATCTCGTCACCTTCGCGCGGCGCGAGAACATCGCGCTCACCGTCGTCGGCCCCGAGGCGCCGCTGGCGGCGGGTGTCGTCGACGCGTTCCGCGTCGCGGGGCTCCGGATCTTCGGGCCGACGCAAGCGGCAGCACAGCTCGAAAGCTCCAAGGACTACGCCAAGTCGTTCATGGCCCGGCACCGGATTCCCACCGCGGAATCCCGGACCTTCACCGATGCCGGCGAGGCGCGCGCTTATGCGAGCGAACGCGGGGCGCCGATCGTCGTCAAGGCGGACGGACTGGCCGCCGGCAAGGGGGTGGTCGTGGCCGCCACGGTCGACGAGGCCTGTGCCGCGATCGACGCCATGCTGGTCGGCAACACGATGGGCGCGGCCGGTGCCCGGGTCGTCGTCGAGGATTTCCTTGCCGGCGAGGAGGCGAGCTTCATCGTGATGGTCGACGGTCGCCACGTGCTGCCGCTGGCGTCGAGCCAGGATCACAAACGCCTGCTCGACCGCGATCAGGGCCCGAACACGGGCGGCATGGGCGCGTATTCGCCGGCGCCGGTCGTCACGCCCGAAATGCACGCGCGCATCATGCGCGAAGTCATCCTGCCCACCGTCGCGGGCATGGCGGCCGACGGCATCCCCTACACGGGGTTTCTCTACGCGGGCGTGATGATCGACGCTGCGGGTACGCCCAGGGTCCTGGAATTCAACTGCCGGATGGGGGATCCCGAGACGCAGCCGATTGTCGTGCGCCTCAAGTCGGATCTCGTCGAGCTCCTCGAGCACGGCGTCAACGGCACGCTCGACCGCGCGGAAGCGGAGTGGGACCGGCGGGCGGCGCTGGGCGTGGTGCTGGCCGCGCACGGGTATCCCGACGCGCCGCGCAAAGGCGACCGGATCGCGGGGCTCGAGCGCGTGACCGAGGCCACGCATCCGGATTGCCGCGTCTTTCACGCCGGCACGACGCTGGCGGAGGGCGCAGTCGTCGTCACCGGCGGCCGCGTGCTGTGCGTCACCGCGCTCGGCGATTCGGTGAAACAGGCGCAGCGCGCCGCGTACGCGGCCATCGCCGAGATTCAATTCGACGGCATGCAGTTCCGCAGCGACATCGGATTTCGTGCCGTGGCGCCGCGCAAGGGCTGACGCCGGGTCGCGGACCAGCCCGCGGATCCGAAACTCGCTGCAAGATTGCGCGGTGGCGGCTTTTCCCGGCGCCCACTTCATCCTGACCGATCAGTCGTCGTGCCTTAGTGCCAGCATCGCCTCCAGTACGCCCGGATCGTCCCACGGCGCGTCGACCCGGCATTGCCTGAGATACCTGCTTTCCGGATCGCGCAGCCACTCCTGTGGAAAGTGCACAATCAGGTGTTCCTCGCCTTTGGCGAGGTTGCCACGAACCGTCCGCTGTTCGGCGTTGATTGCAGCGTAGAGCGCTGCGCACAGATCGACGTTGATCATTGCGCCCAAGGGTATGCCGTTGGTGGTCCTGCGGTTGATTTCGAGCAACCAGGCGTCGCCCGCGCGATCGTCGACGATGTATTCGACGCCGAAGAGCCCATTGATTCCCAACCCTGTCGCAAGCAGTTCCGAGAAGCGCCGGACCTCGGGTGCACACATACAGCGAACCACGGTCGATGGACCAGTCGCCGAGTGGGCCATTACCTTTTCCCGCGCGAACCCGGCCAGCACCACGCCATCCCACGCGACGATCGACTCCAGCACGATCTTGCCGGAAATGTGGCTTTGGATCAGCATGCGCGCGTCAACCGAGCCCTCCAGGTTGAGCGTAGTTGCTGCGGCAAGTCGGGAGAACGCGCGCGCGAGGTCGCCGGCATCGGAAACGATGGCGACCCATTCTCCTGCGGCGCCGTAACCACGCTTGAGAACGACCGGGTAGCCCTGCGCCTCGGCAAATGCCCGAGCCTCCGCGACCCCGGCCACGACGGCATAGGGCGGAACACGCACGCCCAGCGCTTCGGCGGCAGGCGGGAGCAACGTCTTGTCGACGCTGGTTCGATAGTTTGCGGGATCGCCCAGCGACTTGCGAACAAGTGCGGACAAGTTGGCGTGCAACGCGGGTTGCATGCCTATCATTGGGGAACGAACCAGCAGCTGTAGCAGCCGAAACGCGGTATCGTCGCAGGGCACGACAACGCGCGGCGAAACAGCCTTGACCATTGCCGCGAACGCATAGACCCACTCGAGCGGTGTTGCTCTGTCGGCCAAGTGTCCTACCTTGTGAACGAAGCGGCTCTTTTCCGCCAGCGAGCCTTTCGGTGCAAGCAGCGAGACGTCGAATCCTGCCCTGTGCAGTGCGCTTGGCATACGTGCGGTCGCGAGCCACTTGGTCGCAGTCGCTACCAACAGGACGGATGTGCGCATGAATTGACTTGGTTCCGCGTGACGTCGGCGGATGGATCTTCCGCGGGCATCGCGATGCAGCGACTGCTCAATACTCTCTGGAGACCTACACCTGCCCTTCCGACGGCGCGCGACGTCGTCGTCCACCGAGGCAATCGCGATTATCAGACCCAATATGCGATTGGCACAACCTGGGTGACGAAGTCGTCGAATTCGCGCGCAAGCCGTTCAACGGGCTACATCGCGGCCCATGGCAACGCGGGGCGTCGTCGCCCGAATGCGGAGTCATGCAGAAGAGGGCTGGTTGAGGGACGTCAGAAACTCCTGCAGTTGTTGTGCTACGTCAGTCGCGATCAGGCGCTCCCAGGGGGAAGTACTGCCGATACGGGCGCGCTTCCTCTACCGCCCGCGCAAAGGATGGACGTGCCAGTAACCGCGCGCGGTAGGTACGTAGCACCGGATAGGCTTCTGAAATCCGGTGCGTCCAGTCCGCGTAGAACAATGAGGGCGCCGCAGCACAGTCAGCCAGTGTGAAGTCCCCGCCAGCCGCCCAGGTCCTGCCGGCAAGCTGTCCTTCAAGCCAGGCGTAGGCGCGCTCCAATCTTTCCGTGGCGAGTGCCAGTCCGTCCTCGCTCTTGGTCGGAACCCGTTTCAGCGCACTGTCTACCGCAACCTGCATCGCCTCCATCACATGCAGGTCGAAGAAGCGGTCGAGGAAGCGCACGTTCAGCGCAGCCATCGGGTCCACTGGCAGCAGGCGCACCGGACCGGGATGCGCCAGCTGCAGGTATTCGATGATGATGCTGGTCTCGACGATGTTGCGCTCGCCGTCTACCAGCAGAGGAAACTTGCGCAACGGCCAACGCCTGAGCCACTCGGCCGAATGTTGCGGCGTCTCCGGCCCGATGCAGCGGAACTCAAACAGGGTTCCATTTTCGTACAGCGCGATGAGCACCTTCTGCGTGTAGGAGGAGAATGGGTGACCGTAGAGCGCGAGCGACATGCTGAGAGCCTCCAAGAATACAAGTGCCGATTGGCGTGAACGCATTCATGCTGGCGTGTTCGCGGGTCCCAAGTGCCTGACAATGTTCGCACACCGGGCGATGCCGAAACCCGAGAAAGACACATATCGGCATCGTGTAGTTGAGGGCCGCCGTCTTGCCGGCGCCGCCTTCGACCAGCGCCCAGGTCTGGATGCAGCTAACGGCCGTCTCGATAGCTCATGGCCATCTGATCTGCCAGATCGAGATTGCCGTGGGGGTCGGTCGCATCCCGCAAGCCACTGAGTACGCCCGACCTGTCGTCTGCGCTCCTGTTCTGGCTCATCTTCAGCTTTCCCGCGATGTGTCGAATGGGAATTTCGAGACCGACGATGGTGTTCATCAGCGTGCCAATGAAATCAGCGGGAGCGTCGTCGAGTGACCAGGGCCGGAGGCGGTGCCCTTCGTGGCAGCGAGTCAGGTCGTCCAGTTGGCGACGAAGCCAAGCGGCGTCGTCGAAGACCGTCGGCGTGCCCCGGATCTCGACAACCGCGTAGTTCCAGGTCGGGACGACCCGATGCGTTTCGGCCTTGGCGGGATACCAGGAGGGCGTGACATAGCCATCTGCCCCGTGGAACATGACGAGGCACTCGGTCGCTCCGTCAAGTTCCCGCCAATGCGGGTTTGCCTTGGCCAGGTGTGCGCGAAGCACGCCGAAACTCCCTTCCTCGGGATAGAGCAAGAAGGGGACGGGACTTGCCTGCAGACCGCCCGTGCCATGGGAAATCAGCAAGCCCAGCGGGTGCTCCTGCATCAGCCTGTGCAGATGCTCGGTCCGGTCCTCACGGAAGCTCTTCGGGATGAACATGCTCAGGCGTGCCCTTCTTCGAGGTAGGGCGTGACGTTTCGCAACATGTGCTCGATGTACTCGTCCTTCTCGCCCACCGGTGCGACGTAGTGCAGCGCGTTCCTTGCCGCCGCCACGCCGTCCAGACGGGCAATCGCCCAGGCGGCGAGGTACCCTGACGCGAGGCAGCCACCGGCCGTGGCCACATTGCCCCTGGCGACAAAGGGCTGGTTCAGTACTTCGATGCCGGCTTCTTCGACCCAGGGCTTCGTGGTCAGATCGGTGCAGGCTGGCACGCCGTCGAGCAGCCCCAACCTGGCCAGCACGAGGGTGCCGGAGCACTGCGCGCCAACCAGTTGCCGGACAGGGTCGAGCTGCAACTGCTCCATCAGCGCCGGGTCGGTGACAACCTCCCGCGTCTGCATTCCACTGCCGACGATGACCGCATCGGCAGTACCCGCTTCGCGCAGCGTTGACTGAGCGTCGACGACCACACCGTTCATCGACCGGACGCGCGTGGTGGGGCAGGCGATCGATACTCGCCAGTTCGGCTTCTTGACGCGGTTCAGGATGCCGAGCGCGATGAACGAGTCGAGTTCGTTGAAGCCGTCGAACGTGAGGATGGCAATGTGCATCGCGATATCTTCTTCCGCAAAGCGCCCCAGGCGACGAGGTATCGTAGGGTGCGAACCGATTGCGATCAAGTCATTGTCATGGATACGACACCGCAGTGTTCATCGCCGGCACAAGACGTCGTTCGACACGCTTCAGGTCAGGGGCTTCGTCAGCGGCGAGACTAGACGTGCACCTTCGTGCGCGAAGGCGCATCTCGGCACGTTTTCGGTGTCGACCAGGAATCTGCGGCACACCCAGTTTCGGAAGCTGGCTGAGTCGGAAGCGTGTGGATAGTCACATCGCCGCCCGTGCCATCGTCATGCAGAAGAAGACGCAGCGGCCGGTCCAGTTTGAGCTCGCGGAGCAAACGCGCGACGCGGTCGCCGCCTGGATCGCCGCGGCGCACCTGAAGCGGGAGCAGTTCCTGTTCCCGAGTCGGGTGTCGGAGTCACCGCATCGTTCGGCCCGGCAGTATTCCCGAATCGTCGGTCGTGGGTGAGGTCGATTGGGCTCGACCCGGCAGCGTACGGTACCCACTCCATGAGACGCACCAAGCCGACGCTGATCTACCGGCGAACTAGGAATCTCCGGGCCGTCCAACTTCTACTCGGCCACACCAAGTTGGAACGCTCGGTCAGGTACCTCGGTATCGAGGTCGACGGTGCGCTGGAGATCGCAGAGCAAGCTGAGGTGTAATCACATCGGGCTGGTCGCGGCCGCCAGATCTGAGGGTCGTCGTCCGGCCACGACCGGTCCTCAACATGTTCTGGTCGAGCGTCCGCAGCAAGACGGCTTGCAGTCGTTGCCGTTGGCGGGGTGTACCGTCCATTTCGGCCATCAAGACCGGCCAAAGAAACTCTTTCTTTAAGGCTGGCGACCGTGGAACGCGGCCACCGAGTTGCTGGCGTGGTTAGCGGCCGCTACCGCCGCTGTGATGGCGCCTCCCCGAGGCCTTCCGCGCCGGAGCGGGCTCGACATCGGCTCGCTTGGCTTCTGCCTCGACGGCACGCAAGGTCTCGATGAACGCCTTTGCGGCCGGCGCCAGGGTCCGGCCACGAAGATAGAGGATGCCGTAAGTGGTCCGCATCTCCGGTACACGGCAGTCCAGCCTGACGAGCCTTCCCGCCGCCACATCCTCGGCCAGGAGCGCCGCGGTCGCTGGGAACAGGGCGTCACTGTCCCGCGCGATCAGGCGCGCATGCGAGAGTGAGTTCACGAGGATCTGCGGATGGAGAGCCGCGGCCTGTCTTTGACGAACCGGCGTGGCGCCGGCCCTTGCGGCAAGTGCCGCTTGCGCGCCACGGAGTTGCGTGGTCGCCAATGGAAACTCGAGCGCCCGCGCGAGGGAGGGGCGGGATTCCCGGGCCAAGGGATGATCGGGGCGACATGCCAAGTAGACCCGCAACGGGGGAAGGGTTTCAACCACGAGCCGCGCGTCCCCTTCAAGGTCAACGGTCGAAGCGACGCCAACGTCGATGCGCCCTGCCAATACGTCCTGTACCACTTGATCCGGGTCGGCAACGATGAACCTGATCCGCAGGCGCGGATGAGCGCGAACGACATGGGCAATGGCCTTGGGGACGGAGATCTCGCCAGCAAATGCCCCGGCACCAATCGCGAGCGATCCCGCTTCCAATCCGGCAAGAAGCTGCATCTCCCTGCGCAGATCAGCATCGTCTCTGAGCATGGACTCGCCGCGTTCGAGCAGAACGCGGCCAAACACCGTGGGTATCGCGCCCTTGCGCGTCCGATCGAACAGCGGAACCCCGAGGGTGCGTTCCAGCGCAGCAATTCCACGGGTGAGACTCGGCTGCGAAAGATTCATCTCCTCCGCCGCCCGCGCGAAGTTGCCGTGGCGCCCGAGCGCAATCGCGAGGCGGATGAGTCGGAGATCATTCACGATACGAAAAGCGTATCACAACAGCCTATTTGCGACATTGGACATATGGCAAATCCGATGAAATACTGCGCAACTTTTTTTCGTCCCATCACGCCCAACGCAGAGCGCGTGAGCCAAATAGAGGAGTGTTCCGCCCATGAGCCCACGAAACGCAACGCAGTTTCTCGCCGGTTGTGCCTGCATGGCTGCGGTCTTGCTCGCCAACATCGCATCGGCCCAGACCGCCAAGCAACCGAACATCCTGGTGATCTGGGGCGACGACGTGGGCTGGCAAAACGTCAGCGCCTATGGCATGGGCACGATGGGCTACACCACGCCCAACATCGACCGTATCGGGATGGATGGCGTGCGCTTCACCGACCACTATGCTCAGGCCTCGTGCACCGCGGGCCGCGCGGCGTTCATCACGGGTCAGTACCCCATCCGCTCCGGCATGACCACTGTGGGATCACCTGGCGACAAGCTCGGCCTGCAGGCGGCGTCGCCGAGCCTCGCCGAGGTGATGAAGCAGGCCGGCTATCGCACCGGGCACTTCGGCAAGAACCACTTGGGTGATCGCAATGAACACCTGCCCACGATGCACGGGTTTGACGAGTTCTTCGGCAACCTGTACCACTTGAACACGCAGGAAGAGCAGGAGCAGCGCGACTTCCAGCGCTTCGGCAAGGCGTACTCCGGCAGCGTCGAGGCTTATGAAAAGAAATTCGGCACGCGTGGCGTGATCCATGCCTTTGCGAACGACAAGGACGACCCGACCATCGATCCGCGTTTCGGCCGCGTCGGCAAGCAGACGCTCACCGACACCGGCCCACTGACACAGGAGCGGATGAAGGACTTCGACGCTGCCGAAGCGATCCCCAAGGCCACCGATTTCATGAAGAAGTCCAAGGCGGATGGCAAGCCCTTCTTTGTGTGGCTCAACGCCACGCGCATGCACCTCTACACGCGCCTGAACGACAAGTGGCGCTACGCCGCCGAGAAGTACACCAGCGAAGCCGATGTGCATGGCAGCGGCATGCTCCAGCATGACCACGATGTCGGACTCGTGCTGGACTTCCTGAAGGCCAACGGACTCGACGAGAACACGATCGTCTGGTACTCCACCGACAACGGCCCCGAGCATTCCTCGTGGCCGCATGGCGCGACCACGCCCTTCCGCGGCGAGAAGATGACCACCTACGAAGGCGGCGTGCGCGTGGTGTCCATGTTGCGCTGGCCCGGTGTCGTCAAGGCCGGCGGACTGCTCAACGGTATCCAGGCCCACCAGGACATGTTCACCAGCCTGGCCGCGGCAGCGGGCGTGCCCGACGTGGTCGAGCGCGTGAAGGCCGAGAAGAAGCAGTACATCGACGGCGTGAACAACCTCGACTATTGGAGCGGCAAGTCGGCGGAGTCGGCACGCAACCACATCTTCCACTACTACGAAAGCAAGCTCATGGCGGTGCGCATGGGGCCGTGGAAGTGGCACTTCTCTACCAAGGAAGACTACTACGCCAACGTGGTGCCACGCACGGCGCCACTGGTGTTCAACATCCGAATGGACCCGTTCGAAAGCTACGACAACAAGGACTCGTACGGGCACCTGCTGCAGAAGACGTCCTGGATGCTGCAGCCCATGGGCGAACTCATGAATGCGCACCTCAAGACACTTGCCGACTTCCCGCCTGTTCAAGGCGGCAAGACCTTCGACATGTCCAATATCGTGCAGGAGTTCATCGGCAAGGCTAAGCAGTAGGCACGCCGGGAAGCACCGAATGGACTTCGCAAACAATCGGTGGAGCCCGCATTCGGGAGCATCGGCAAATTCTTGGAAATTGATCATGAGGAGGTGCCAAAGTCTTATTGCACTGGTGGTCGGCTGCCTTCTGGCCTGTCCCTCCCAAGCGCAGCAGATGGCGCAGATGGGACAGGAGGCCGCCCAGGCTGTGGACAATGGCACCGACCCGACCAAATTCTCGAGGTTGGCAGAAGCCAAGTACGAGTATCTAGATTTGAGAGACGGCTTCGGCAGCAGCACGCTGCGATTGAGCTTCACACAACCGCTCGGCGAGAAGCGCGACTACAGCCTCAGGTTTCGCGCACTGGCCACGTCTGTCGATGTTTTCGGCAATGAAAAATTCGGGGTTGGCGATGTTTCGGTGCAGCTCGCCCATGTCTTCGGGCTGACCAAGGAACATGGCTTCGTGGCCCAGGGCGAACTGTTCTTCAATACCGCGCAACGGCCTGAACTCGGTTCTGGGAAAAACGCATTCAAGGGCACGCTGATCTATGCGCGGTTCCTGGAGAACGGGTCGATCTTTGCGCCGGCTTTCGTGCAGAACAACAGCTTCTCGGGCGACAAGACTCGGCCCGATATCAACTTCACGACTTTGGATTTCTACTACGTGCCCAAGTTCGCGGATCCCCGCAACCTGATGACCTTCGACCCGGCGCTCAACTTCGATTGGGAAAACGACAAGCGCTTCTTCAGTTTGCAGGTCACAGCGGGCCGCGTGATCGGAAAGGCGTTCGGTGGCAATGCCATCGCTTTCATCAAGCCGTCGGTTTTCGTCGGCGGTGACAGGCCGGGTTCGTGGGGTCTGGAAGTGGGTTACAAGGTGCTTGGGTTCTGAGCAGCCCAAGTCCAACGACAGCACCACATGTCAGGTGGCGCGTCCCCGCGAATCCCCGTCCACGGCAAAAAGTTCGCCGGCGACGCACAATTTGCAAGGACGCATGGGCGACGTCGGCAAGTGGCCGACGGCCGAAGTAGGCTTCCCCACCGTCAATGGCCGCAACCGCTGCGAAGCGGACGCATGGCCTCGCTGACCGTATGACCGAGAAGGGTCGTTCTGCGTCCGTCGATGAGCAGGCAGCTCGCAGACCGACCTGACGGTTGCTGACCGGCCATCAATCGTCGCTTGCCACGGGCCGCTTCCTGGCACCTCACTTGGCCATGCACTCTTTGACGGCGACCAGGCGGTAGTCACGGGAAGGTGGGCGGCGTGGAGCAGGCGCCCACCGGTAGGCGCCGGACAGGGCGATTGCGACGCCGTGAGCAGCTTGGGCCGCCGCCGGGGCGACTAGTACCGCGACCCATAAGTTTCGCTATGTTCGACCCGCCCCGCATCGTCATCGGCTTTGTCGCTCATCCTCGCAATAGCATGGGCTATTGCTGCGGTTCGCTTCGCGCCGCTGACGCGCGGATGCGGCTCTCGGCATGTACGCAAACTTATGGGTCGCGGTACTAGCCGCAGTTCGTCAAAGACGAGTTCGATGCCTTGCTCGAATGCGGTATCCTGGCCCACGGCTTCAGACGCCCTCGCTTGCGTCACGCAGTTTCACCTTGACTGACCCTCCAGTCCCTCGCTAATCTCGCGCCGTCCCTTGGCCTGGGACTCGCAGCGCGGATTGAATTTCCGAGCCTTCCGGCAGCGTTCACTCGCCGCCGCCGCCCCGACCGACACAGGAGGACCAACCCATGCCCAAGAATGTGCGCCTCGGGATCATCCGCGCAAGGCACGATACCTCCGTACCCGTCATCCCCGATCAGGCGTGCCTCGCGATGGTGATGACGGGCGACCACGCGCTGCTGCGCTATTGGATCAACACCTCTCGCGGCTACCTGGACTTCGTCGACTCGCCGATGTTTCCGTGGGTCGACACCATGGTCGGCGCCGACACCAGCCGCGGCGCGCAGGCGACGGCCGCGATCAACGCCCTGCGCGCCCGCTTTCCCGACCACGATCCGCTCGCCGGACTCGACGGCCTCGTGGTGCTCTCGCACCCCGGCAGGCGCACGACCGTGAATCCGCTTGCGGGGCAACCTGGACAGCCCCCGAAGATCACGACCGATTTCGACGGCGGTACGACTGGCGTCGGGGGATTCGCCGTCGCCGTCCTGCCGACGCTGGCGAGCGACCACACCTTCATGTGTCATGAGATCGGCCACGTGCTCGGCTTCGATCACAGTTTCGGCCTCGACAACAATGGCACCGACTGGGATCCCGCCGACGCCAACATCATCGTCGGGCCGGAGTACGGATCGCCGTACGACCTGATGTCTTCGGCGTCGTTCGGCAGCCGCTGGCTCGGGACCGGCCCGCTGTACTCTGCCTCGCCGACTTTCGTCGGCCCGCCCGTCAGCGGTTGGCCGAACGCGGGCGCCTTTTCGATGGGGCCGCACCTCTCCCGCGCCAACCTGCACCGATTCCTGCCCGACGCCCTCGCCGGCCGTGTCGTCGAGCGCCCGTTCCCGCCGCCGGGCGGCGCCGTGCGCGTGCGCCTGGTGCCGGCGTCGGCCTCGACCGGCCAGAGCCTCCTGATCCTGCATCCGCCGAACGAGCCTCCGAACGGGGTCGGCCGCGCCTACGTCGAATACCGCGCGGCCAGCGGGTGGGACGCCGGCATGGACATCCTCGGACCGAGCCTGTCACGCGAGGGCGTGGTGGTGCACTCGCTCGTCGATCAACCAAACGTCGGCCTGCGGGTGTGGTACCGCGGGTCGGTCCCGACGGTCTCGCCGGACTCCGACGTCGCCGTCGCCACCACCCCGCTGGTCGTCGGGATCGAAAACATCGATCCGGATCGCGCCTGGGTCGAGGTCTCGGTCACGGCTGGCGCAGCGCGACGCGTTGAACTCCTCCGCGGCAACCATTCGAACGATATGGTGGGCGTGGTGGGGGAGTTGGAGCAGGCAACGACGCCGTGCGGCGACGCGATCCGGAAGGGGACGTTCGCGACGTCGACGTTTTGCCAGTTCCGCATTCGCACTACCGGCTTTGGCGGCGGCGGCGCGCCTGCCGTCCCCGAAGCAACGGTGGCATGGACGGTCGGCGGCGTACCGGCCACAGGCAGTAGCGGCATGGTGAACGTGCCCTACGACGGCGTGACGTTCGCGGTCGAATACACGATCGACCCGGTCGTCTTCGAGCTGGCGCTAACCTCCCGTGGCGGCGAACGCTTCGAAGCCCCCGTCGTCGTCACCGTCACCGGGGACGGGACGACCGCGACGGCCAGCACAACCTTCACCGCCCAGGGCTGGTTCGACGGCGTCCACCCCGACGATGCGGCGGCCCTTGCTCGGTGTCTCCGGGGCATTTTCCAGCGCTACCGCGCCGTGCCGCCGGTGTTCCGGAAGCCGACGCCGGAGCCGCAGTGGTCATTGAAGGTGCGCGAGGAGGTCCAGCGGCTCTGGTACGGACAGGTGGTTCGCCAGATCAACGAAGCGCCGGCGCTCGACGCCGCCGGACGAACCGCGTTACGCCAGCTGGTCGGCCTGCAGGTGCAGCCGACGCAAACGGTACTCGGCGCGCTGGCTGCAGTCGGGATCGACTTCAGCGTGCCCGAAGCCGATATCACGGACTGGCTGACCAATCGCGAGTTCACGTCGTATCCGGCACTCGCGGAGGCACTGCTGACGCGGCTGGGCGGCAACCGGCTGCGCCGGCCGGTGTTCCTCGACGTCATCGCGTTCAACTACGAGCACACCCCCGGTGTGCCGCCGCCGCGGGCGGTTGAGCAGGTGCGCGTCGGAGTGCTGGAGGCGGCCATTCTGGAAGGGTCGAACACCAGGCATGGAGAGCAAGTCGGGAGCTTTGTCGATCTGCTCGCGGTCGATGCCGGCGATGACATCCATACGCGCGTCCGCACGGATCCCACCGGCGAGGTCTGGCGGATGGGACGGGTTTTGCACCCCGACCCCGGCTAGCCAAGCACGCGGCTGACGTCGTCACGATGTCGGGCTGGTCGAACTCCTTCGGGCGGAGCCCGTCGAAGCCCTTCGACAAGCTCAGGGCGAACGGTTCAATCCTATTCGTGCCGGATCAATAGGACCGATAATGCCGGTCCGCATCCCTCGACCACCGCCCGTATGGACATCAACGCACCGCGCCACTATTTCCTCTCGCTGCAGGAGCGCATCGTCGCCGCGCTCGAGGCCGTCGACGGCCTGGCCTTTCGCCGCGACACTTGGGAACGGCCCGAAGGGGGCGGCGGCATCGCGCACCTGATCGAGGCGGGCAATGTCTTCGAGCGGGGCGGCGTCAACTTTTCGCACGTGTTGGGCGACAAATTGCCGCCCTCGGCAACCGCGACGCGACCGGGCATTGCCGGGCGGGCGTGGGAGGCGATGGGTGTGTCGCTGGTGTTGCATCCGGCTAATCCTTACGTGCCGACCGTGCATCTCAATGTGCGGATGTTCGTCGCGCACGCGCCCGCCGATGGGTCGAGCGAGGACATCTGGTGGTTCGGCGGCGGCATGGACCTCACGCCGTACTACGGTTTTGCCGAAGACGCCGTCCATTTCCACCGCGGCTGCCGCGACGCGCTCGCACCCTTCGGCGCCGATGTCCATCCGCGCTACAAGCGCTGGTGCGACGAGTATTTCTATCTCAGGCACCGGAAGGAGCCGCGCGGCGTCGGCGGCATCTTCTACGACGACCTGGTCGAGGGCGGCTTCGATCGCTGCTTCGCCCTCACGCGAAGCGTCGGCGATCAATTCCTGGCCGCGTACGTGCCGCTGGTCGAACGCCGACGCCACCATCCCTACGGCGAGCGCGAACGCGATTTCCAGGCGTACCGCCGCGGCCGCTACGTCGAGTTCAACCTGGTCTGGGATCGCGGCACGCTGTTCGGGCTGCAATCGAACGGACGGACCGAGGCGATCCTGATGTCGCTGCCGCCGATCGTCAAATGGCGTTACGACTGGCAGCCCGCACCCGGAACGCCCGAGGCGGCGCTCACCACCGACTTTCTGATCGGAAAGGACTGGCTCGATGGATGATCCCCGGCCGCCGCGCGACCACGCCCCCGACGATGCTCACCTGGTCGAGACGCGGATCCGTTCCGCGCCTGTGTTCCAGGGCAAGCTGCTGCACGTGCGCCAGGACACGGTCCGCCTGCCCGACGGCGGAGAAGCGACCCGCGAGTACATCGTGCATCCGGGCGCGGTGCTCGTGGTGCCCGTGCTTGCCGACGGGCGCCTGGTCGTCGAGCGCCAGTTCCGCTATCCGCTCAACCGGGTGTTCATCGAGTTTCCCGCAGGCAAGCTCGATCCGGGGGAATTGCCGCTCGCCACCGCGCAGCGCGAGCTGATCGAGGAGGCAGGCTACGCGGCCGCGCGCTGGACGCCGCTGGGCACCGTACACACGGTGGTCTCCTACTCGACCGAGGCGATCGACTTCTTCCTCGCCGAGGATCTCACGCACGTCGGCGCCAGGCTCGACGCCGGCGAATTCCTCGACATCGTCACGCTTTCGATCGACGAGATGCTGCGCGCGCTGGATCGCGGGGAGATCACCGACGTCAAGACGGTGGCGGCGCTGCTGATGGTCGAACGCCGACGGCGATGATCGCGCGCCGGTTGCTGATCCACGGGCGCGTCCAGGGTGTCGGCTATCGCGAAGCGATGGTCGATGCCGCGCGCCGCGCCGGTGTGGCGGGCTGGGTGCGCAACCGCCGCGACGGCCAGGTCGAGGCCTGGCTGGAGGGTGAAGCGGACGCGGTCGACGGGCTGGTCGAATGGGCGCGGCGCGGACCGATGCTGGCGCGCGTCGAGGCGGTCGAGATCGACGTGGTCGCTGCCGCAAGCCTGGTGGAGTTCACGCGCGCGCCCACGGCGTGACACCGGGTGCCCGACCGGCGCGTCAGGCGTCCACGGGTGCATCCCGCACGCCGAAGATGTCCTTCCACGCGGCGTACGACGATGCCGTCCACAGCGGCAGCACGACGACGAGCGCCACGCCCATGGTCATGACGCCGAGGCCCAGCAACAGCATCGATGCCGCCGCGTAGACGAGCAGCGGGCCGGTATTCAGGACAAACGCGTTCCAGCTGGCGGCAAAAGCGTCGGCGAACCCCGTCCTTTCGAGCAGGACGTGGAACGGCACGAAGCCCACGGGCAGCGAAGCGAGCACCCCGATCGCGTAGATGCCGAAGATCGCGGTGTTCGAAAGCTCGACCGGATCGGCTCCGGGTGCAAACAGGTTGGCGTCGGCGACCCACCAGGCCGCATATCCTTCCGCCGCAAAGGTCACGAAGCTTGCAGTGACGATGGCGGCGATGGCGCCGGCGCGGGCGCGAAAGGCTGCGGCGGCGAGCCGCAACGGCGGCCGCCGGCCGCGATCGGCGACCGCCGCCGCATACACCATGCCGCAGGCCACCAGCGGCGTAACGATCTTGCCCAGCACGGTGCCCACCGTCGGTATCGCCTGCAGCCCGATCTCGCTCGCCAGCGTGAGCAGCGCGAGCAACGCCCAGGGCACCGGAGCCTGCTTCCACAGCCGCATCGCTTCCTCGTACCACGCCAGGGCGTGACGCCAGGGGACGATCCGCGCGTGCAGGTGGGCGGCCGGCGGAGGGGGCAGCAGCGAAGGTTCGGGCGGCGGCGCCTCGCTCATGCCGATTCGCCGAGATACGCGGCACGCACCGCCGGATCGTGCAACAGCTTCTTTGCGTCCCCGGCGAGCGTGATCTCTCCCGACTCCATCACGTAGCCGCGGTTGCTGACCTCGAGCGCCAGTTTCGCGTTCTGCTCGATCAGCAGGATGGTGACACCTTCCTTCGAGACCATCATCACGGTTTCGAACACCTTCTGCACCATCAGTGGCGCCAGCCCCATCGACGGCTCGTCGAGCAGCAGCAGCCGGGGCTTCGACATCAGCGCGCGGCCGATGGCCAGCATCTGCTGTTCGCCGCCGGACAGCGTGCCGGCGGTCTGCCGCCGGCGCTCCTTGAGCCGCGGGAACAGCGAGAACACGTGCTCGATGTCGTGGCGCACCGCCGCGCGGTCGTGGCGGATGTACGCGCCCATCGCGAGGTTCTCCTCGATCGTGAGCGCGCCGAAGACGCCACGCCCCTCGGGCACCATCGCCAGCCCGCGGCGGACCAGCCGGTGCGGCGGCTTGCCGGTGATGTTCTCGCCGCCGTAGCGGATGCTGCCGGCCTTCACCGGCTGTACGCCGCAGATGCCCTTGAGCGTCGTCGTCTTGCCGGCGCCGTTGGCACCGATCAGGCAGACGAGTTCGCCCTCGTCGACGTGGAGGTCGATGCCCTTGACAGCGTGGATGCCGCCGTAGGCGACCTCGAGGCGGTCGAGTTCGAGCAGCGGCTTGCGCGTCGCGCCGGCGGCGGACTCCACTAGTCGGCTCCCTTGAGATTGAGCGAGACTTCGCCGCCGAGGTAGGCCTGGATCACCTTGGGATCGTTCTGGACCTCGCGGGCCGAACCCTCTGCGATCTTCTTGCCGTAATCGAGCACCAGCACGCGGTCGCAGACGCTCATCACCAGCTTCATGTCGTGCTCGATCAGCAGGATGGTCGTGCCGTCGCGCCGGATGTCGTCGAGCAGACCCTTGAGCGCCGCAGTCTCGGTGGCGTTCATGCCCGCCGCGGGCTCGTCGAGGGCGAGGAGCCTGGGCTCGGTGGCGAGCGCGCGCGCGATCTCGAGCCGGCGCTGATCGCCGTAGGCGAGATGCTTGGCGAGGTCGTTGGCGCGCTTGTGGACGCCGACATACTCGAGCAGCTCGAAGGCCCTCTTCTCGATCGACCGCTCCTCGGCGCGGGTCCTGGCATCGCGGACGATCGCGCCCCAGACGCCGGCCGTCGTGCGCACGTGGCGGCCGATCATCACGTTCTCGAGCGCAGAGAGGTTGGCAAACAGGCGGATGTTCTGGAAAGTCCGCGCGATGCCGCGCGCCGCCACCTCGTGCGGCTTCTGGTTGGCGAGCGGCAGCCCGTCGAACATGAATTCGCCGGCGTCCGGCGTGTAGATGCCGGTCAGCACGTTGAAGAGGCTCGTCTTGCCGGCACCGTTGGGACCGATGAGCCCGTAGATTTCGCCGTGGTTGATCGTGAACCCGACGTCGGACAGCGCCTGCACGCCGCCGAAACGCTTGCTGATGCCGCGGGCCCGCAGCAGGGCGAGATGGTGGTCGGTCATCGCCCGCTCACCGCCGGGGTGCCTCGAGTTCGCGCTTGCGCAGCGCGGAGGGCAGGATGCCTGCGGGGCGGAACAGCATCATCAACACCAGCGCGAGGCCGAACAGCAGCATGCGGATGACCTCCGGATCGATCAGCATGCGGCCGAACAGCGCCTTCTGCGCGGGCTCCACCGTGTAGCGCAGCACCTCGGGCACGAACGACAGCAGCACGGCCCCGAGGATCACGCCCCAGATGTTGCCCATGCCGCCCAGCACGACCATCGACAGCACCATCACCGACTCGACGAGGACGAAACTCTCCGGGCTGATGAAGCCCTGCGTGGCCGAGAAGATCCCGCCGGAAATGCCGCCGAACGACGCGCCCATCGCAAACGCCAGCAGCTTGATCCGCATGGTGTTGATGCCCATTGCGCGGGCGGCAATTTCATCTTCGCGGATCGCCTCCCAGGCGCGGCCGATCCGCGAGTTCTGCAGCCGAAGGTTGATGATGATCACGAAGACGACCACGACGACCAGCAGGTAGTAGTACTTGATCGGGCCGGTGAACCGGAGGCCGAGCAGCGTTTCGGTGGTGGCGAAGCTGAAATCGCCGATGCTGAACGGATCGATCAGCGTGATCCCTTGCGGGCCGTTGGTGAGATTGAGCGGCTGCGACAGGTTGTTGAGGAAGATACGGATGATTTCGCCGAAGCCCAGCGTCACGATGGCGAGATAATCGCCGCGCAGCTTCAGCGTCGGCGTGCCGAGCAGCACGCCGAAGAAGCACGCGACCGCGGCGCCGATGGGCAGGATGACCCAGAACGGCAGGTGGAGATTGAAGTGGGGACTCGCGAGCACCGCATAGGTGTACGCGCCCACGGCATAGAACGCGATGTAGCCGAGATCGAGCAGGCCCGCAAAACCCACCACGATGTTGAGCCCGAGCGACAGCAGGACGAACAGGATCGCGAGGTTGGTGATGCGCACCCAGGCGGTGCCGATGCCGGCGAGGGCGAAGGGCAGGACCACCAGTGCGATGCCGACCAGCGTGACGCCGATCCAGGCCGCCCTCGGGTGCCGGCGAAAGTCGAACAGCGGATGGATGGCGTTGGACATGGCAGGCGTTCTGGATCAGGCGCGGTCGGAAACCCGTTCGCCGAGGAGCCCGGAGGGCCGGAAGATGAGCACGGCGATCAGCACCAGGAAAGCGAAGACGTCCTGGTAATTGCTTCCGAAGAGCGTGACGTTGGGATCGGTCGCGCAGCGCGCGGCAAGGACGTCGGACCAGCTCGCGAGCTGGCAGAGGTTGGTGAGGTCGCCGACGTAACCCGCCCCCAGCGACTCGATGACGCCGAGCAGCAAGCCGCCCAGCATGGCGCCGCCGAGGTTGCCGATACCGCCCAGCACGGCGGCCGAGAAGGCCTTCAGGCCGAGCAGGAACCCCATCTGGTACTGGGCGATGCCGTAGTAGGTGCCGACCATCACGCCGGCGACGGCGCCCAGCCCCGCGCCGATCACGAACGTCAGCGCGATCACCGTGTTGATGTTGATGCCCATCAGTCCGGCAATCTGCTGGTTTTGCGACGTCGCGCGCATCGCGATGCCAAGCTTGGTCCGGTACACGAGGCCGAGGAGCCCCACCATCATCAGCACCGAAGTGACGATGATCCCGATCTGCACGTTGGTGATCGTGGCGCCGTCCGGATTGCCGGTGAGGTGCAGCGGCACGACGGGAACGACCTGCGGAAACGGCATCGGATTCCGGCTCCAGACGATCATCGCCAGGTGCTGCAGGATGATCGAAAGGCCGATCGCGGTGATCAGCGGCGCCAGCCGCGGCGCCTTGCGCAGCGGCCGATAGGCGACGCGCTCCAGCGTGTATCCAACTGCCATACAGGCGGGGACGGCGACGAGGACGCCGGCCGCGAGGATGGCGATCGGCGGCAGTCCGGTGTTGGCGCCGACCAGCGTCGTGATCACCGTCAGTGCGACCATCGCGCCGATCATCACCACTTCGCCGTGCGCGAAATTGATGAGCTGGATGATTCCGTACACCATCGTGTAACCCAGCGCCACGACCGCATACACGCTGCCCAGCGTGAGGCCGTTGACCAACTGTTGCAGCAGGATGTCCACGCGGGGCGCTTCCTCGCATCGAGCGGTAGATTTGAACGACTATGGCACCGGATCGCGACGGCGCCACATGGCCGACGCCGATTGTGCGGGAGCCGGCCGCTGCCCGCAATCCCGGTTCGCTTATCTGACGCGAAAACGGCGCCCGAAGGCGCCGTTTGGCATTGCGGCGCGCGATGCGCTTACTTCTTGGGCGCTTCGGCCGGGGCGGGAGCCGGCGCGGCGGGGGCCGCAGCGGGCGCAGCGGCAGCAGGCGCGGCAGCAGCAGGCTCGATCTTGGTCGTCTGGCCGTCCTTGATGATCGCGATCGGCTCGACGACGCCGTTCTTCATCTGGAAGATCGTCATCTCGGCGCCCTTGCGGTCGCCCTTGGCGTCGAACTCGACCTTGCCGGTCGCGCCCTCGTAGGAGATCGACGCCAGCGCCGGCAGGTACTTCGCCGGGTCGGCCGAGTCGGCCTTCTGCATCGCCGCGATCAGCAGGTTGGCGCCGTCGTAGAAGAACGGCGCGTATTGCTTCACCTCGCCGTACTTTGCCTTGAACGCGTCCTGGAAGCTCTTCGACGCCATTTGCGTCGGGATGCCGGGCTGCGAGCAGATCATGCCCTCGGACGCCGGGCCGCCAAGCTTGGTCATTTCAGCGGTGCATGCGCCGTCGCCGAAGGTGAACGTCGACTTGATGCCCAGTTCGCGCGCCTGCTTGATCATCGGCCCGCCGGTGGCGTCCATGCCGCCGTAGAAGATCGCATCCGGCGCCTTGCCCTTGATCTTGGTCAGGATCGCCTTGAAGTCGGTGGCCTTGTCGTTGGTCTTCTCGCGCGCGACGATGTTCACGCCGGCGGCTTTCAGGGTCTTCTCGACTTCGTTGGCCAGGCCTTCGCCGTAGGCGGTGGCGTCGTCGACGATGGCGACCTTCTTCGCCTTCAGTTCGCCCGCGATGTACGCGGCGACGGCGGGGCCCTGCTGGTCGTCGCGGCCGACGGTGCGGAACACGACCTTGAAGCCCTGTTCGGTCAGCTTCGGGTTGGTGGCCGAGCCGGAGATCATCGGGATGCCGGCCTGGTTGTACACGGCGGACGCGGGGATCGTGACGCCCGAGTTCAGGTGACCGACGACGCCGGCAACCTTGGCGTCGGCGAACTTCTGTGCGATGGTGGGGCCGAGCTTGGGATCGGCCTGGTCGTCCTCGGTCAGCAGTTCGAACTTGACCGTCTTGCCGCCGAGTTTGATATTCTTGGCGTTGGCTTCGTCGACTGCCAGGCGGACGCCGTTCTCGTTATCCTTGCCGAGGTGGGCAATGCCACCCGTCAGCGGTCCGGCGTGGGCGATCTTCACAACGATCGCTTCCTCGACCGGCGCGGCCGCCTTCGGCGCTTCGGCCTTCTTGGGTTCTTCCTTGCTGCAACCATATACGGTGACGATTGCGGCGGCGACCAGGGTGAGGCCGAGGGTGCGGGTGGGGTTCATGTGCGGAGCCTTTGGGAACGAAAAGATGGGGGAAACGGGCAGCGCGCGATTATTTGCTCTTGGCGAGTCGCTGTCAATCGACATCGACCGGAACTGCAACAGGGGTATCCCCTGACATCGTCCGGGGCATGAGAGAATCCCGCCGCAGGAGGCTGCCGCCTGTCGCGCCCTGGCACGGCTCGTCGCAGCCGACTTGTCCCCGCGGGCGGCTCCCCATTAAGCTGCACATCCCCGGCGGAACGGGGCTCCGAGCGAAGTCATCCCGCGGCGGAATGCGCGCCGAATCCGGTTGCCGGCTTCGCTGCATCCAACGGGCAGACAGTGGGCACGGCAGGGGACGGGGAGGCGAAGCCTTTCCGTCCGGTTGCGGTTTGGTACCGGCAACCCCGATGGCGGGTTGCGGCAAGGGGCATGTATGGCACGAAAGTGGACATGGCGGCGCTCGCTCGGCGTCCTGGTGGTGCTCGTCGTCCTGGGCGCCGCGGCCGGTGGTGTGGCGGTGCGCGCAGCCAAGAAGAGCGCCGACGAGAAGAAGGGCAAGGAAGCGCCGGTTGCGCTCGAATTCGGCCCCGCCGATCTCGCCCGCGTGGAGGCGAAGCCGCTTGGGCGCTGGCTGCCCGTTTCCGGCACCGTCCAGCCGCTGAAGCAGGCGACGGTCAAGGCGAAGGTCTCCGGAGACGTGCGGCAAATCGCGGTGCGCGAAGGCGAAGCGGTTCGCGCGGGCCAAGTGCTGGCGCGGATCGACACGGCCGATCTCGAGGCACGGCTGCTGGAACGCATCGGCGCCCTCGAATCGGCGCGTGCCCAGCTGGCGCTCGCGGAAAAGACGCGGACGACCAACCTCGCGCTGCTCAAGCAGAACTTCATCTCCCAGAACGCATTCGACAATTCGGAATCGAGTTTCAATGTTTCCCGCGGCGGCGTGAAGTCCGCCGAGGCACAGGCGCAGATCGCGCGCAACGCGCTCAAGGACGCGGTCGTCGTAGCACCCCTGACCGGCGTCGTCGCGAAGCGCCACGTGCAGCCCGGCGAGAAGGTCGGATTCGACGCGCCGCTGGTCACCATCGTCGACTTGGGCGCGCTCGAACTCCAGGCGCTGGTGCCCGCGGTCGAGGTTCCGGAACTGGCGATCGGCATGGCGGTCGAGCTCGCGATCGACGGTTTCGGCGAGCGGCGCTTCACCGGACGGGTGGAACGGATCAACCCGGCGACCGAGCCCGGGACGCGCGCGTATCTCGTCTATGTCGGCATCCCGAATGCCGAAGGGACGCTGCGCGGCGGCATGTTCGCGACCGGCCGCATCGCGCTTGCCGCGCAGCTGCCCGTGCCCACGTTGCCGCAGACGGCCGTGCGGACCGAGGCCGGGCAGACGTTCGTCTGGGCGATCGACGGCGGCAAGCTCGCGCGCCGCAATGTCGTCACCGGCCGCCGCGACGACGAGGCCGGGCGCATCGAGATCAAGACCCAGCTGCCGGAGGGTTTGCAGATCCTGGCCGCCCGCTTCGACAATCTCAAGGACGGCGCCCCCGCCCTCGTAAAGGCGCCGCTTGCACCGGCGGCGAAGTCGGGCTGACCCGCCCGACGATCCGCCGTTTCTGCCTTCTGTCCTCTGTCGTCTGATACCTGATACCTGATACCTGAAATGTGGATCACCCGCGTCTCGATCAACAACCCCGTGTTCGCCACGATGGTGATGGTCGCCATCACGGTATTGGGCATCTTCTCCTATGCGCGGTTGCGGGTGGAGCAGATGCCCGAGGTCAACCTGCCGTTCGTGCTGGTGATGACCACCTATCCGGGCGCCGCGCCGGAGGCGGTGGAGGTCGATGTCACCAAGCCGCTCGAATACGCGATCAACACCGTCGCCGGCGTCAAGCTGATCCGGTCGAACTCGCTCGAGGGCCAGAGCCAGGTGTTCGCCGAGTTCAGGCTCGACACCGATATGTCGCGGGCGATGCAGGACGTGCGCGACAAGATCGCCCTCGCGCGTCCGTCCTTCCCGCGCGACGTCAAGGACCCGCTGGTCATTCGCGCGGACAACGAGAACACGCAGCCGGTGGTGTCGCTGGCGGTGATGTCGTCGACGGTGGGCCTGCGGGAACTCACCACGCTGACCGACCAGACGATCGTCAAGGGCCTGGAAAACGTGCCGGGGGTCGCGCGGATCGACGTCAACGGACGCGTGACCAGGCAGATCCTGGTTCAGATCAAGCCGAACGCGCTGATGGCGCTTTCGATCGGCGTCGACCAGGTGATCAACGCGATCCGCGTCGCCAACCAGGATCTTCCCGCGGGGCGCATCACGCACGGCGCCAGCGATTCGATCGTGCGTGTCGAGGGCAAGATCAAGGACCCCGAGCAGTTCGGCCGCATCATCGTCGCGCAGCAGGGCGGGGGCCCGGTGTTCCTCACGCAGGTCGCCGACGTCGTCGACGGCGAGAAGGAGGAGACGTCGCTCGCGCGCATCAACGGCCGCCGCGCGATCACGCTCGACATCCAGAAAGCGCAGGACGCCAACATCGTCGAGACCGGCAAAGGTGTGTCCGAAGCGGTCAAGCTGCTGAAGGAGCGCCTGCCCGCAGATGTCGAGCTGCGGCTGGTCAATTCCACCGCCGATCAGGTCGAGGCCTCCGTCAACCGCGTCAAGCAGACGATCGTCGAAGGCGCCGCGCTGACGGTGCTGATCGTGTTCCTGTTCCTGCACAGCTGGCGCAGCACGGTGATCACCGGGCTCACGCTGCCGATCGCGGTCATCGCTACGTTCATCGCGATAAACGCCTTCGGCTTCACGCTCAATTTCCTCACGCTGATGGCGCTGTCGCTGTGTATCGGCCTTCTGATCGACGATGCGATCGTGGTGCGCGAGAACATCGTCCGCCACCTCGCCATGGGCAAGGATCATCCGACCGCGGCGCGCGAGGGCACCGACGAGATCGGACTCGCGGTGATGGCGACGACCTTCGCCATCGTCGCGGTCTTCGTGCCCATCGCCTTCATGAGCGGCATCGTCGGCAAGTTCTTCTTCCAGTTCGGGCTCACCGTGGCGGTCGCCGTGCTGGTGTCGCTGTTCGTGAGCTTCACGCTGGATCCGATGCTGTCGTCGGTTTGGCACGATCCTCCGGAGGATCGCTTTCGGCGCGCGCGCTGGCTCGGCCGGCTGATGGAGCGCGTCGAGCGCGGCATCGAAGGCATGCACCGGCTTTACGGCGTGGCGCTCGACTGGGCGCTCATCCACCGCATCAAGGTGCTGGTGCTGGCGACGGTGCTGTTTTTCGGCAGTTTTGCGCTGGTGCCGCTGATCGGCACCGAGTTCGTCCCGGAAAGCGACAACGGCTTCATTTCGCTGCGGCTCAACACGCCGGTCGGCTCCAGCCTCCAGTACACCGACGGCAAGGTTGCGCAGGTCGAGGCTGCGCTCAAGGCTTTTCCCGAAATCCTGCTGGTGATGACCACGGTCGGCACCGACGAGGGGCGCAACTACGCCCGCATCAACTTGAAGCTCACCGGCCGAGCCGACCGGGCGCGCACGCAGAAGGATCTCGAGCGCGCGATAAGGGACGCAGTGCGGCCGATTGCCGGGATCGAGCTGTCGGTGGGGTTCAACCGGCCGATCTTCGTCAACGTGCTGGGTCCCGATCCGGACACGCTGTCGGTCCTGATCAAGGACCTGCAGGCGAAGGTCGCGAAGGTGCCCGGCATCGCCGATCTCGAGACCTCGGACAAGGCGGCCAATCCCGCGCTGTCGGTGCGGCTCAACAACGCTGCGGCGTCCGATGTGGGGGTGACGGTCGGGCAGGTGGGGGCGACGCTGCGTCCGCTGCTGGGCGGCGACACGGTGAGCTATTGGCTCGGTCCCGACGGGCAGAATTACGAGGTCAACGTCCAGTTGGGCAAGGACAGCCGCCGCCTCGCCGCCGACATCGGCAACCTGTACCTGACGACGACCCGGCGCGGACCCGACGGCGAGCCGCGGATGGTGCCGCTGCGGCAGGTCGCCGACATCGTCGAGACCACGAGCCCGCAGATCATCAAGCGCCAGGACCTGCAGCGGCGCGTGGCGCTGTACGCCGGTGCCGAGGGGCGTCCGTCCGGCGACGTGGGCAGCGATGTGCAGAAGATCGTCAAGGAGACGACGCTGCCGCCAGGCTACCGATTCTCGGTGGGCGGGCAGCAGCAGGACATGGTCGAGTCCTTCAGCGCTGCGCTGGCGGCGCTGGCATTGGCGGTCGTCTTCATCTATCTCATCCTGGCGTCGCAGTTCGCGAGCTTCCTGCAGCCGCTGGCCATCATGGCGTCGCTGCCGCTGGCGCTCATCGGGGTGTTCCTCGGGCTGCTGCTGACCGGGACCACGCTCAATATCTTCTCCATCATCGGCTTCATCATGCTGATGGGCCTGGTGACGAAGAATGCGATCCTGCTGGTCGACTTCGCCAATCGTGCGCGCCGCGCCGGGGCGAGTCTCGCCGACGCCTTGCGGCAGGCCGGGCAGGTGCGGCTGCGGCCGATTCTGATGACGACGGCGGCGATGATCAGCGGGATGCTGCCGCTGGCGCTGGGCCTGGGCGAGGGCGGCGAGACACAGGCGCCGATGGGGCGCGCGATCATCGGGGGCGTGATCACGTCGACGCTGCTTACGCTGGTCGTCGTGCCGGTGCTCTACTCCTATCTGGACGGATGGTCGGAGCGGCGCCGGGCGCGGCGGGCGATGCGTTTGGCCGCCCACCGGGTCGCCGACGGGTCGGCGGCCGATTGACGGGCGGTGCCGCGGAAATCCCGTCGGGCGGCGTCGATTTGACGTGCGATAATCATAGACAGCACAATAACTGACCGCGAGTCAGTTGACATCGGTGCAGGTACACGGCGTACCGGGCTCCTGTGACTCGCGTCACCGAGACCGTGCCCGATTGCGGGTAAGGTGGGCGTGTGGTCGCGGCGCGATGAATTGCCCGGGACGCCGCAAATCGGGATGCAGGTCGAGAATGGACATCGAGCAGGCGCGGTTCAACATGGTCGAGCAGCAGATCCGCACCTGGGAGGTGCTGGATCAGGAGGTGCTCGATCTTCTGTACACGGTGAAGCGCGAGGACTTCGTCCCCGCCGCGTATCGGATGCTTGCGTTTGCCGATCTCGAACTGCCGCTGGGCGATGGCGAGCGGATGTGGACGCCCAAGATCGAGGCCCGGGTCGTGCAGGACCTCGCGCTGGTTCCCGGCGACGAGGTGCTCGAGGTCGGCACCGGCAGCGGCTACCTCACCGCGCTCCTTGCGAGCCGGAGCGCGGTGGTCACCAGCGTCGAGTGCAACGCGCGGCTTGCCGCCGAAGCAGCACGCAGACTCGCACGCGCCGGAATTCGCAACATCAAGCTTGCGACCGGCGATGCGGCGCGCGGCTGGGGCCGCGAGCAGTACGACGTCATCGTGCTCACAGGATCGCTCCCGGTGTTCGACGACGCATTCCTCGCGCAACTGAAGCCGGGCGGGCGGGTGTTCGCCGTCGTTGGCGACGCCCCGGTGATGACGGCGCGCATCGTCCGCTGGGTCGGTCCCGGTTCGTTTACGACCGCGGATCGGTTCGAGACCGTCGTCGCGCCGCTGAAAAACGCTGCCGTGCCGGCGCGCTTCACATTTTGATCCGCGAACTCGCACCGTCGGAGCTTGCGCAGTGGCGCGACGATTCCACGCGGCTTGCGCCGCTTTTGGTGGACGTGCGCGAAACCTGGGAGTTCGACGTCTGTCGGATCGAGGGCTCGATGTCGGTGCCGCTGGGTGAATTGCCCTCGCGTCTGGCCGATTTGCCGCAGGGCCGTCCGCTGGTCATGATCTGTCATCACGGCCGTCGAAGCCATCACGCCACGGCCTGGTTGCAGCACAACGGTTTCGACGATGTCCGGAACTTGCGCGGCGGCGTGGCGGCGTGGGCCGCCGAGGTCGATCCGCGGATGCGGCAGTATTGATGTCGATGGCCCGGGATGGTGCGCCCCGCGCACTTGCGCGCCAGCCCGAATTGCTTGCAGGGGTGCCCGGCGACGACGCCGGCGCGCATGGAACGCGCGGCTCGCCGCGCACATAACGGAACACCAAGAACATGAATCGCCGCCTTTTGTCCTTCGCCATTCCCCTTGCCCTGGGCATCGCCCTGGTCGGACGACCCGCAGCCGGTGAGGATCTGATGCAGATCTACCGGGAGGCCCAGCAGAACGACCCCACGATCGCCGCGGCCAAGGCGCAGTGGCTCGCGACGCAGGAGCGCCTGCCGCAGGCCCGCGCCGGCATCCTGCCTTCGGTGTCGCTGTCCGCGTCCGCGAACCTCAACAATTACGACGCGACGATCAAGAGCGACCCGGCGGTCGATATCAATCGCAATTACGGCCAGTACGGAGCGACCGTGTCGGCGTCGCAGCCGCTCTATCGGATGCAGAACGTCATCGCCGTCGACCAGTCGAAGGAGGTGGTGGCGCAGGCCGAGTTCGTGCTCGGCACCGCGCAGCAGGATCTCATCCTGCGCGTCGCCGTCGTGTATTTCGACGTGCTGCTCGCGCAGTTCAACATCGAGCTGGCCGAAGCGCAGAAGGCTGCCGTCTCCGAGCAGCTCGCGCAGGCCAAGCGCAACTTCGAGGTCGGGGTGGCGACGATCACCGACACCAACGAAGCGCAGGCCAAGTACGACCAGATCGTCGCCGGCGAGATCACCACCCGCAACGAGTACGACAACCGGATGACCGCGTTGCGCGCGATCATCGGGCGCTTCCCCAGGGAGCTGAAGCGGATCGGCGGCGAGGTGGTGCCCAAGGCACCGGAGCCCAACGCGCTCGATCATTGGGTGGAGCTCGCGCTCAAGGACAATCTCTCCGTCCGCATTTCGCAGGCGGCCTACGACATCGCCACCCTCGAAGTCGACCGGGCAAAGGCGGGGCACTATCCTACGCTGGATCTGGTCGGCAGCCTGGGCGCGCAAGGATCGAACGGCACGGTGAATTCCGGCGTCTCCAGCGACTCGCGCTCGGCGGCCATCGGCGTGCAGTTCGCGCTGCCGATCTACGCTGGCGGCGGCATCGAGTCGCGCGTTCGCGAGGCCGTCGCCCTGAAGGAGAAGGCGCGGCAGGATCTCGAAACCGCGCGTCGCGTCGCGTTGTTCAACGCGCAGACCGGCTATTCCGGCGTCAACAGCGCGGTGGCGTCGGTCAAGGCGTTCGAGCAGGCGCTGATCTCGGCGCAGACCGCGTACGCGTCGAACAAGCTGGGGCAGGAAGTCGGCGTGCGGACCAACCTGGACGTGCTCAATACGCAACAGATCGTGTTCTCGACCCGGCGCGACCTCGCGCAGGCCTATTTCAACTACCTGACCAGCCAGTTGCGCTTGAGGTCCGCCGTCGGCGCGCTGACCGAAAGCGATCTCGAGGCGATCAACAGGCAGCTCAAAGGCTGACCGTTCGCCGTCGCGGCGTTACAGATTCGGAGCGCGGCGACCCAACGCCGCGGCGACCTTCGGCGCGAGCCACGCCCACAGCCGGTCCGCGGCACCCCGGTGCGCGGCATGAAACGCGAGCGCAGCCCGGCGCATCGTCGCGCGCCGCGAAGGATCCGTCAGCAATTCGCGCACGGCGGCGACGAGCGCATCCGCATCGCCCACCTCGATGACGGCGCCGGCCTCGCGTGCGCGGGCCGTGGCCTCCGCGAAGTTGAACATGTGCGGCCCGACGATCGTCGGCACGCCGGCTGCGATCGGCTCGATCAGGTTCTGCCCGCCCAGCGGCAGCAGGCTGCCGCCGATGAACACCACGTCGGCGGCCGCGTAGTAGCCCATCATCTCGCCCATCGAATCGCCCAGCACCACCCGAACGCCGGCGTCCGCGGCCACGTTCGCGCTGCGGCGCACGAAGGCGATGCCGCGCGCCTGCAGCAGCGCTGCGACCGCATCGAAGCGTTGAGGGTGGCGGGGAACGATGACGGTCAGCAGGTCGGCCGGCAATGCGCCACGGGCCAGGGCGTCGAGGATCAGCGCTTCCTCGCCGTCCCGCGTCGAACCGGCGACGAATACCGGCCGCCCGGCGCCGAACGACGCGCGCATCCGGTGGCCCAGCGCGGCGGCCTCGCCGGAAAGCCCCAGGTCGAACTTGACGTTGCCGGTGATGACGGCGGGCGGCGCGCCCAGGGCTTCAAGGCGTTGCGCGTCTGCGCCGGCCTGGGCGGCGACGCCGGACAATGCGCCGAGCACGAATCGCGACAGCGGCCCGATGCGCGCGTAGCCGTTCGCCGAGCGCTGCGACAGCCGCGCGTTGACGAGGTAGATCGGCACGCCCGCCTCCCGTGCGCAGGCGAAGAGGTTGGGCCAGAGTTCGGTCTCCAGAACGAGGCCGACGCTGGGCCGGAAATGGGCAAGGAAGGCGCGCACGGCGAACGGGAGATCGTAGGGCAGCCAGGCCTGCACCACCGAATCGCCGAACAGCGAGCGGCCGGTGGCGCGGCCCGTCGCCGTCATGTGCGTGAGCAGCACGGTGGCGTCCGGATGCGCCTGGCGCAGCCGCTCGATCAAGGGCGCCGCCGCGCGCGTCTCGCCCAGCGAGACGGCGTGCACCCAGACCACCGGTTGCGGCGCGGCGACGCGAAAGCGACCGAAACGTTCGCCGACGTGTTCGCGATAGCCGGGTTCCCGTCGCCCGCGCCACCAGAGGCGAATCGGCAGCCACGGCAGCGCGAGGCACCAGAGCAGTGTGTAGAGGGCGCGCAACGCGATCCGCTTTCAGCAGCGAGGCGCGGCGCGGAGCAGCGCACCCGCGACGGCCTCGACCTCGTCGACGGTCGGCACTCGACCGGCGCCGCCGAGATCGCGCGCGTTGCCGCCGGCACGCTCCACGCCCGCTTGCCCGGGGTCGGTCGCCACGAAGAGGGCCACCGTGGACGTGCCCAGCGCGGCGGCAAGGTGGACCAACCCGGTGTCGACGCCGACGACCAGTTCGCTGCGCCGGATGAGGCCCGCGAGCGCCGGCAGCGGTGTATGCGGCAGCACGCGCGTCGATGGCATTCCGGCGGCGATGCGCAGCGCACGCTGGCGCTCGCTGTCATTCCCCCAGGGAAGCAGCGTGGCGATGCCTGCCCGCGCGAGGTGATCGGCCAATGCGCGCCAATGGGCTTCCGGCCACAGCTTGTCGTCGCGGCTGGTGGCGTGGACCAGCATCGCATAGGGACCCGCCGGCCCCGACGCGTCCGGCGTCGGTGGCGGCGCGACCAGACCAAAGCGCGGCGGCCCCGAGACCGCGTAACCAAGCGATGCGGCGACGAGCTGCCGGCAGCGATCCTGGAAGTGCTGGCGGTAGGGGACGGCGTGATGGACGTCGTGCAGCAAAGTGGCGACGGGCTCGCCGGTGCTGTTGCGGTCGGGGCCATGGCGCTCGCCGCGCGCGAGCGCCGCGAGCACCGCGCCCTTGACCTGCTCCTGCAGGTCGATCACGGCGCGATAGCGGTCGCGACGCAGATCGCGGCGAAAGGCCGCGAATTCGCGCCAGGTCGCGCCTGCCAGCAGATGGTGGCGCCAGCGTCGCAGTGCCACGGGGATGGTGCGCCGCACGCCGGGATGCAGTTGCACCAGCGGCGCGAAGGCCTCCTCGGCCACCCAGTCGACAGCCAGCTCCGGTCGCGCCGCGTGGACATCGGCGACGACCGCCAGCGCATGGACGACGTCGCCCAGCGAAGACGGCCTGACGATCAGGATCGATTCCATCGGGGTTTCGTTCGTCGCGCGCGGCAGGCACTGGATGCGGCTTCGGTCCGGGTGCGTGCGGCGGATCGAACGCCCGAAAACCCGTAGAATGCGGGCATCTCAAACACGCGTGCGGACGTCGGGGCGACAGCGACGGGAAACGCGTTCCATCATGGCAGCGGCACTCAGCCTTTGTGTGATCACGCGCGATGCGTCGGCGATGCTCGGGGCCTGCCTCGAATCCGCATCTTTCGCCGACGAGTGCATCGTCGTCGATTCAGGCAGCGCCGATGATACCGTGGAAATCGCCCGCGGCGGCGGCGCGCGCGTCATCGCCCAGCCGTGGCTTGGCTACGGCGCACAGAAGAACTTCGCCGTTTCGCAGGCGAGCCACGACTGGGTTCTCTGCCTCGATGCCGACGAGCGCGTCACGCCCGAACTGGCGGCGTCGATCCGCCGGGCAATGGCCGCGCCCGGCGCGGCGGCGTACCGGATGGCCAGGCGCAACCGCTTTCTCGGGCGCTGGCTGCGCCACGGCGAGGGGTATCCCGACTGGAACGTCCGCCTCTTCGACCGCCGCCACGCGCGCTGGACCGAGGATCCGGTGCACGAACACGTGGTCGTCGACGGCACGGTGGCGAGGCTCGACGGCGACCTGCTCCACGAATCCGCGGACTCGCTCGAGAGCTACCTCGCCAAGCAGAACAGGTACACGACGCTGCAGGCGCAGGCCTTGCACGTCCGTGGCGAGCGGGCGGGAGCCGCCAGGATCGTCCTCTCGCCACTGTTGCGCTTCGTGCGGCTGTACTTCTTCCGGCGGGGCTTGCTCGACGGCGTGCCGGGCTTCGTGCACATCGCCGTCGGCTGCCACAACAGCATGATGAAATATGCCAAGCTGCGGGCCTTGCAGCGGGGGGGCGGGGACAGATGAACAGGCACGTACTGGTGACCGGCGCTGCCGGATTCATCGGCATGCACGTGGCCGCGAGGCTGCTCGATGCCGGCGCTCGCGTGACCGGCGTCGACAGCTTCGATCCGTACTACGACGTGACGCTGAAAGAGGCGCGCCTCGGGCGCTTGTCCGGCCGCGCCGGTTTTCACTTCGAGCGAGTCGACCTCGCTGACGGCGAGCGCACGGCGCGCCTCTTCCGCGATGACGCGTTCACGCACGTCGTCCACCTTGCCGCGCAACCCGGCGTTCGCTATTCGCTGATCAATCCCGCCGCGTATCTGCGCAACAACGTCGACGCGTTCGGCCACGTGCTCGAAGGCTGTCGCCACGGCCGCGTCGCGCACCTGACCTACGCTTCGAGTTCGAGCGTCTACGGCGCCAACCACGTGCTGCCCTTTTCCGAGGATCAGAGCGTCGATCATCCGGTCAGTCTTTACGCGGCCACGAAGAAAGCCAACGAGCTGATGGCGCACAGCTACAGCCATCTCTACGGACTGCCGGCGACGGGGTTGCGGTTCTTCACCGTCTACGGGCCGTGGGGGCGACCCGACATGTCGCCGATGATCTTCACCCGGGCGATCCTCGCCGGCCAGCCGATCAAGGTGTTCAACCACGGGCGGATGCGACGCGATTTCACCTACGTCGACGACATCGTCGAAGGCGTGCTGCGGGTGCTGGAGCTGCCGCCGGAAGCCGGCGATGGCGTGGCGCCGCACGCCGTCTACAACATCG
Source organism: uncultured beta proteobacterium (assembly GCA_963788185.1). GTDB lineage: Bacteria > Pseudomonadota > Gammaproteobacteria > Burkholderiales > Casimicrobiaceae > CAIWHR01. The sequence goes on along the minus strand of CAWBGE010000021.1, from coordinate 222,440 downwards.
GCAATCACCAGGCCGTCGAGCTCGAGGAATTCATCGCCACGCTCGAACGCCTGCTCGGCCGGACCGCCGAAAAGGTGTACCTGCCGATGCAGGCGGGGGATGTTCCCGCGACCTATGCGTCGATCGACCGCCTGCGCGCGCGCACCGGCTTCGCGCCGCGCACGCCGCTGGCCGAAGGGCTCGCGCGCTTCGTCGCGTGGTACCGGGACTTCTACCGTCCCGCCTCGTGACGCCGCATGCGCGAGCTGCGGCTTGCTAGAATGCACGGCTCGCGGCGCGTTGCGCCATCGGCCAATCAACAACGGGTGACGCAATGATTCTCGTGACGGGAGGCGCCGGGTTTATCGGCGCCAATTTCGTGCTCGACTGGCTCGCCGCGACAGGCGAGCCGGTGGTCAACCTCGACAAGCTCACCTACGCCGGCAATCTCGGCAATCTCGAAGGTCTGGACGCCGACCCGAGCCATGTCTTCGTCCGCGGGGACATCGGCGACCGGACACTCGTCGGCGCGTTGCTGGCGCAGCATCGGCCGCGCGCCATCGTCAATTTCGCCGCCGAAAGCCACGTCGATCGCTCGATTCACGGGCCGGCGTCGTTCATCGAGACCAACGTCGTGGGCACTTTCAACCTGCTCGACGCGGCGCGCGGCTGGTGGTCGCAGCTGCCGCCGGACGAGCGGGCGGCGTTCCGCTTCCTCCACGTGTCGACCGACGAAGTCTATGGCTCGCTCGGCCCGGGCGATCCCGCGTTCAGCGAGGTCACGGCGTTTGCGCCCAACAGCCCGTATTCGGCGTCGAAGGCCGCGTCCGATCACCTGGTTCGCGCCTGGCACCACACCTACGGTCTGCCGGCGGTGACCACCAACTGCTCGAACAACTACGGGCCGCGGCAGTTCCCCGAGAAGCTCATTCCGCTGATGATCGTCAACGCACTGGCCGGCAAGCCGCTGCCGGTCTACGGCGACGGCCAGAACGTGCGCGACTGGCTGTATGTCGGCGATCACTGTGCGGCGATCCGCGCGGTGCTGGCGGCGGGGCGTCCCGGCGAGACCTACAACATCGGCGGCAACGCCGAGATGAAGAATCTCGACGTCGTGCACACGCTGTGCCGGATTCTGGGTGAACTCGTTCCGGGCCGCGATTACGCGGCGCAGGTCACCTACGTCAAGGATCGCCCGGGCCACGACCGGCGCTACGCGATCGACGCGGCGAAGATACGACGCGAACTCGGCTGGTCGCCGGCGGAGACCTTTGCCACAGGAATGCACCGGACGGTGCGCTGGTATCTCGATCACCCGCGCTGGCTCGAAGCGGTCACCAGCGGCGAATACCAGAAGTGGATTTCCCTCAACTACGCAGCAGCTGCTGCCGGGACGCACTGACGATGGCACGCAAGGGCATCATCCTCGCCGGCGGTTCCGGCACCCGGCTCCATCCGGTGACGCAGGTGGTATCGAAGCAGCTGCTGCCGGTGTACGACAAGCCGATGATCTACTACCCGCTGTCGACGCTGATGCTGGCGGGCATCCGGGACATCCTGCTGATCTCCACGCCAGAGGACACGCCGCGCTTCACGCAGCTCTTGGGCGACGGCAGCCGCTGGGGCCTCAACCTCTCGTATGCGGTGCAGCCGTCGCCCGACGGGCTGGCGCAGGCCTTCATCATCGGCCGCGCGTTTGTCGGCGACGAGGTGTCGGCACTGGTGCTGGGCGACAACATCTTCTACGGTCACGAGCTGTCGCAGCAGCTCGCCCGCGCCAACGCACGGCGCGAGGGCGCGACGGTGTTCGCCTACACGGTCGCCGACCCGGAGCGCTACGGCGTCGCCGAGCTCGACGCGGCCGGCAAGGTGGTCTCGCTCGAGGAAAAGCCGAAGCAGCCGAAATCCCGGTTTGCGGTGACCGGGCTCTATTTCTACGACCAGCAGGTGCTGGAGATCGCAGCGGCGCTGAAGCCTTCGGCCCGCGGCGAACTGGAGATCACCGACGTCAACAAGGCCTACCTCGTGGCGGGGGAGCTGCGCTGCGAGGTGATGGGCCGCGGCATGGCCTGGCTCGACACCGGCACCCACGAGTCGCTGCTGGAGGCGTCGCAGTACATCGAGACCATCGAGCGGCGGCAGGGTTTGAAGATCGCGTGCCCGGAAGAGATTGCCTACCGGCTCGGTTACATCGGGGCCGCGGAAGTCGAGCAACTGGGCCGTGCAATGGCCAAGAACGCGTACGGTCAATACCTGCTTGCGCTTCTGCGCGAGCCGTTGGCGCCATGAAAGTCACCGCCACGGCGATTCCCGACGTCAAGCTGATCGAGCCGCGCGTCTTTGCCGACGACCGCGGCTTCTTCTTCGAGAGCTGGAACGCCCGCGCGCTGGCGGCGGCCGGCATCGACGCGACATTCGTTCAGGACAACCACTCGCGTTCGCGGCACGGCGTGCTGCGCGGCCTGCACTACCAGATCGAGCACGCACAGGGAAAGCTCGTCCGCGCGGTGACCGGCGAGGTGTTCGACATCGCGGTCGACCTGCGGCGAGCCTCCCCCACGTTCGGGCGCCATGTCGGTGTCGTGCTGTCGGCCGGGAATCAGCGAATGCTGTGGGTGCCGCCGGGATTCGCCCACGGTTTCGTCGTGCTGTCGGAGACTGCAGACTTTCTCTACAAGACCACCGATTACTGGTTTGCCGCGCACGAGCGAACGCTGCTGTGGAACGATCCGGCGCTCGGCATCGAGTGGCCGCTCGCGACGCCGCCGATCATGGTGCCCAAGGACGCCGCCGGGGTTCCATTGGCGCAGGCGGATACCTACGCATGATTCACTCGGAGCAACCGTGACCCGCCCCGTGATCATGCTGACCGGAGCCGGCGGCCAGCTGGGCTTCGAGCTGGCGACCCTACTCGCCGCGCACGGCGATGTGGTCGCCTCCGATGTGGGGACGCTGGACCTCACCGATCCGGACGCCATCGTCGGCGCGGTGCGTTCGCTGCGGCCGAGCATCATCGTCAACCCGGCGGCGTACACGGCCGTCGATCGCGCCGAGACGGAGCGCGAGCTTGCGCACGCGATCAACGGCCGCGCGCCTGGCATCCTCGCCGAGGAAGCGCGCAAGCTCGGCGCCGTGCTGATCCACTACTCGACCGACTACGTATTCGACGGCGGCAGCCGGGCACCGTATACCGAGGACGCACCGACGGGTCCGCTCAACGTCTACGGCGCCAGCAAGCTTGCCGGCGAGGCAGCGGTTGCCGCCAGCGGCGCCGTCGCGCTCACGTTCCGCACCAGCTGGGTGTACGGGCTGCGCGGCAATAACTTCCTGCTGACGATGCGCCGGCTGGCGGCCGAGAGGGACGAATTGAAAGTCGTCGCCGATCAGACGGGAACGCCGAATTGGTGTCGCGAACTCGCTGAGGCGACTGCGCGCATTGTCGCCACGGGAACTTCGGCGATGGCCGACCGCGCGGGCCTGTACCACCTGTCCGCGAAGGGCAGCACGACCTGGTTCGGTTTCGCGCGCGCGATCATCGGCGAGGTGGATCGCCCGCGCGTGCTGCCGCTGGCAACCGCCGACTACCCTACTCCGGCACGTCGCCCGATGTACGGCGTGCTCGACACGCGCAAGTTCGAGCGGAGCTTCGGCTTCGGATTGTCGCCGTGGAGCGACACGCTCGCCCGGTGCGTGGCCAGTGCGGCCGAATTGTCTCCGCGCGGCGACAGCACCTCGCCTGATTAGGCGGCCGCGCGCGCGTACACTGAACCAACGCGCTGCGCGTGGATCATAACTCGTGCGCGCGCCGGCAGACGCCGGATCGTTGCCGGCAGCTCAACGTGTACAGGGAGTGACAAATGCGCTTTTCCTTCGCCTTCGGTTGGGTCGCCCTTTGCGCCGGTGTCGCGATGGCCGGGCCGAGTCATTCAACGGGTACTTCGACGTCCGGGATCGTGGCCGTGCCGGGCGCAGCCTATGCGCCGTCGGCGATGACGCTAAAGCGCGCGCCTGCACAGCGCTTGCTCGCCGATGACGCGCCACGCCATCGGATCGCATTGTCAGCACCGGGTGTGGCCGAGCGCGGCATCCTCAAGTCCGCCAATGCTTTGCGTGCCGGCAGCGACAAGGACGCGCGTCGTGCCGCGGGCAAGGGGCGACCGCTCGCGGTCGGCTATGGGCGGGCGATACCGGCTGCGACGCAGGTGCTGAATGGTTCCGCGCTGTCCTGGGTCGCGCTTCCCGACGGCAGCTTCGCCGCGCGGGTCGACGTGTCGTCGGAGGGCGCGGCAGCGGTCCGATTGGCGCTCGCGTCACGCGCCATGGACCCCGATGTCGGCATTCGCTTTGCCGGCTCGGGCCCGGGCGCCGAGGTCTTCGGCCCTTATCCGATCAACGTCGTCGCCGATGCCACGGCGCGCAGCGGCGCGTATTGGTCACCGGTGCTCGAAGGTGCGACGGCGACGCTGGAGATCCAGCGTCCGGCGGATGTCGCACCGGCGACGTTGCAGCTCACGCTGTCCCGCGTCTCGCACCTTGCCGTGGCCGGCGAGCGCCTGCGCAAGCTCTCCCCCCGCGATGCGGCCGACATCGGCAGCGCCGAATTCTGCGAGATCGACGTCGCCTGCGTGACGCCGCCGTCGCCGGCGCTGCTCGATGCCGCGGCGGCGGTGGCGAAAACGCTGTTCACCGGCGCAGACGGCTTGAGCTCGATCTGCTCCGGCACGCTGCTCAACGACTCGATCACCTCGAGCACGCCGTACTTCTTCACCGCCAATCACTGCATCGATTCTGCGACGGCGGCCGAGACGCTCAACACTTATTGGTTCTTCGATGCGGCGTCGTGCGGGAGCCTGAAGACGCCGTCCTATGTGCTCAAGGCTGGCGGGGCGACGCTGCTCGGTCGCAGCGACGATTGGGACTGGTCGCTCGTCAGGCTGAAGGAGTCGCCGCCGATCGGGAGCTACTTCGCCGCCTGGCGCGCGGAGGAACTGCCCGCGCAGGCGATTGCGACGGCCATTCATCACCCGAACGGCGATCTGAAGAAGTGGTCGCAGGGAACGACGCAGGGATACCAGCCCTACGACGATGGCTCGAGCTTTCTCATGATGCGCTGGAATCAGGGGTCCACCGAACCCGGGTCGAGCGGATCCGGCCTGTTCACCTTTCTCGCGGCAGGAGGCTATTACGAGCTGCGTGGCGGCCTGTGGGCCGGGGATGCGAGCTGCGTCAATCGCACCGGCATCGACGAGTTTTCGCGTCTCGACCAGGCGCTGCCGTACCTGCGTCAATACCTGACGCCGGACTCGACCAGCGCTGCCGGCGTCGTGCCGGTCGTCGAGTTCTACCACCGTGGGCTCGATCACTATTTCATCTCGACCGATCCGGTGGAAATCAACAATCTCGACACCGGCGTGCTGTCGGGGTGGGTGCGAACGGGCTTGCGCTTCCTCGCCTATTCCGATCCGGCTCGCGCCCCGTCGAACGCGACGCCGGTGTGTCGCTTCTACATGCGGCCCGAGTTCGGCGACTCGCATTTCTACTCGGCCAGCCCGGCCGAATGCGCACAGACGGCAGCCCGCTTCAGCGAATCGTGGATCTACGAAAGTCCGAACGTGTTCTACATCCAGCTGCCGGACACGACCACGGGTGCCTGCGCTGCCGGAACGCGCCCGGTCTGGCGCTTCCTCAATACCGTCAACACCAACCATCGGTACACGGCGGAGGTGGCGGTACGCGACGACCTGCGCGGCAAGCCGTGGTGGACGCCGGAAGGGTATGGCACCGATGCCGTGATCATGTGCTCGCCGGAGAACTGAAACGGCCGGACCAACCGCCAGACGAACGACCCGGATACTTCGCGGGCGCTGGGCGGTGCTCGGCGCGGTGCTGGTCGCGCTCATCGCGCTCGTCGCGTTGGTCGGTCGGCCTGGCGGCGACCTCGCCGCAGACGCTGCCGCGCAGCAAGGCCCGGCGGCCTGGCTGGCGCGATTGCGCGCTGCATCCGCGCCATCGTCGTCGCCGGCGACTCCGGGCGCGACGTCCGTCGTGCCAGTGCCGCCGGCAGTGCCGACGGCGATCGGCTGGGTCGACACGCCCGGCAGCGACACCGTCGTCGGCCCCGTCGTCAGGTTCGCGGGTTGGGCGCTCGCCGCCGAAGGCATTCGCAGCGTCGACGTGCGGGTAGGCGGGCAATCGTACGCCGCGACGTACGGACTGCCGCGGCCGGACGTCGCGGCCGCGAGGCCGGGGTTTCCGGACAATCCTGCGTCGGGTTTCGAAATCTCGGTGGACCTCACGTCGCTTCTGGCCGCGGGGGGCAGCACCCGGCAGGGTCTCGAGATCGTCGCCGTCAACAGGCGCGGCGCCGAGACCACGCTCGCGCAAAAGACTGTCGTGCTGCTGCCCGCGACATCGGAGTGGCGCGCGATCTACGAGACACAGCGAATCCCCGGCGCCCGCCCGTTCTATGTGCTGCCCGGAGTCTCCGGCGTCGCGCTCGGTGGGGCGCAGGAACTCGACGAAACCTACAGGAAGTACCTGTCTCCCACATTCGCCATCGGCATGCGCGTGCCCGTTCTCTACATGCGCACGACGCTGGGCGCCGCACAGGATTGGCGCTTCGACACGAACTGGGACATCGAACGTCGCTGCGGGGCGCGGCGGATCGCCGATGACTCGCTCGACGCCGTCCTGCGCCACGCCCGCGTGCGTCAGCTGCCGGTGCTCGTCACGCTCAACGGCGGCGCCTGGTCTGACGCGAGCTGCGGCGTGCCGGAGTGGGACGTCACCGACCATCTCGAGGAAGACCGGAACAACTGCCAGTGGAGCAACCGGAACGAGGTGATGGCGGACGACCATCTGAAGCAACTGCCCGGGGCGCAGGAGAGCCCGGAGCTGGGCCGCCTGTTGACGTTCAACGTGTATGCCCGGAACAACCGCCATTACAAGAAGCGGAATCTGCAGGCCGCCGGGAGGATCATCGCAGACTTCGCGCGCGCGCACCCGGACCTGTTCGTCGGCGTGAATCTCGACCCCGACAGTGTCCTCAATCCATTCTTCGAAGAGCAGCAGTGGTTCGACTACAATCCGGACACGCTGAAGCAATTTCGACACTGGCTCGCCGGTTCCGGACCCTACGCCGGCCGGGGTGGCCGCGATGTGCCCGATCTGCGGTCGTACAGGCGAGCGAAGCCGTTGACGCTTGCAGAGGTCAACCGGCTCTCCGGGCGGCAGTGGGCGCGCTGGGACGACGTCGATCCGCCGCGGGAATTCCCGCGGACGGGCAAGCCGTTCTGGGAAGATCCGTGGACGCACGAGTGGGAGGTCTTCCGGCGCCATCTCGTCGACCTTCACTACGACGAACTGTCGCAGTGGCTGGTCGACGTCGGCGTGCCCGGCGACCGCATCCACACGTCGCAGGGTTTCATGGGTCCGGCCGCGGACGTGCTGCCCTTCGCGATCCGGCTCGACAGCCCGTCGAAGAACTACGATACCGGCGGCATCTCGATCGAAGGCGCCGTCCCGCGCCACGGTCATCTGGGTGCAACCGTATACGGACCGGCTGCGGCGAACGACATCCGGATGGAGACCCCGGACAGCCTGTTCGCGACCTTCTCGCGCTTCGATCCCGGCTGGGCGATCGTGGAGACCAACACCACCGACCTGCGCCGTCCGGACGAGCTTCCCGACTACGCTCGCGCCTACCGGATGTTGCGGGAGGCGTTCAACTTTGGCGCGCGGTACGTCTCGCCGATGGCCTGGAACGGCTCCAACGGAATCTTCGCCGGCCAGCCCGGCTATGTTGCCTACATGGCGTGGCGGAACACGCCGTTCGAGGACGCGATGCGCGACTTCGCGGTCAGCCACGCCTACGTGCCGTTGGGCACGCGGCTGTGGACTTTCGGCTCGCCGCAGTTCGCAACCGACGACGACTGGACGGCCGAGGCGCCGGCGACGCTGGCCGCGGGAAAGGGCTTCGTGAAACTGCAGGCGCGAGGCACTGCGGCGCGACTCGTGTCGCCGGCACGGCTGGCGCTCGCCCGCGGCAGCGTCGATCGGCTGGTGCTGGGCGTCGATCCCGGGACGCTAGCCCGGATCGCGATCGAAGGCCGAACTGCCGCCGGCAACTGGGTGTCGTTGGGGCCGCCGGTCGAAAACAGCGGCTGGACTGCCGGTTCCGCAGGGGTGGCCGTGCCCATCGCCTGGCCCGCGGATCTTGCCGGCGTCGAAGCGCTGCGCATCGGATTGACCGCGCGCGTTGCCGGCGACAGGCTCGCTGTGCGGCATATCGCGCTCTATCCTCCAAAGAGTGACCGGCGCGCGCTACGCCGGGGCATCCTGCCACCGGCGAAGCTGCCGCGCCCGTCAACTATCGACAAGAAAGATCGGTGATCGACCGCTCAGTGGCGCCGGTTCGCTGCCGGCCGGCGACACGGTGGCTGGCGGGGGCGGCGGTGCGTCCGCTGCGATCCGACCCATGATTGGGTCAGCGCAGGCCCGCGGTGTACTCGGCGAGCGCCTTCATCTGCATGTCGGTCAGGCGGCCGGCGATGGCCGCCATCGTCCGTCCCTGGACGTCCTTGCCGCCCTTGTCGGCGCCGCGTTCGCCGGCCCTGAACGCCTTCAGTTGCGCGTAGGTGTAGTCGCCGTGCTGGCCGGCAAGGCGAGGGTAGTTCTTCGGCATGCCTGCGCCGTTGGGTCCGTGACAGGATGAGCAAGCGGGGATGCCCTTGGCTGCATCCCCTCCGCGATAGACTGCCTGGCCAATCTTGACCAGCTCCGGATCCTTCGCCGAGAGGCCCTTCGATTTCTGCTTCGCGTAATAGGCGCCCACCGCCGCCATGTCGTCGGGCGACAGCGTCGATGCCATGCCCAGCATCACCGGATTGGCGCGTATGCCGGCCTTAAAGTGAGCCAGTTGCGTGGTGATATACTCGGCCGGAAGCCCGGCGAGATTGGGGTTGGCCGGGCTGGCGCTGTTGCCGTCGACCCCATGGCAGGCGGCGCATACCTGGTTGACTATGACTTGCGCTTTCGCGAGATCCGGCTTCGCGGCCGGATTTTGGGCGATGGCGGCGGTCGCGGGCCACAGAGCCAGCGTGGCGGCTACCAGCAGCATGCGTTTCATCAGGCAGACTCCTCGAAGGGTGGACGGCGTTCCGTTTTGCCCGGCAACAGGAAAGCCCCCGCAGGTCCTCCGGTTCACTGTGCAAAACCAAACTATTGTAACGGAACCGCCGCCGGCGGCGAAACCCGGGGCCGTGCTGCGGCTGCCGGCGAGGCATTGCCGATGGTAAAGCACCCCCTGCAGCAGGCGCAGTTTCTGCTCACCGCCGCGAACGACGAGCAGCTGCCCCCGTCCGGGCCGCCGGAGGTCGCGTTCGCGGGCCGATCGAATGCGGGAAAATCCAGCGCCATCAATGTGCTGGCCAATCAGACGCGGCTTGCCTTCACCAGCAAGACGCCCGGCCGTACGCAGCAGATCAACTTCTTCCGGCTGCGCAATGGCGCGCTTCTGGCCGACCTGCCCGGCTACGGCTATGCGGCGGTCCCGCAGGAGCTGAAGCATCACTGGCAGGCTTTCCTCGGCCGCTATCTCGCGACACGTCAGGCCCTGGTCGGCCTCGTGCTCGTCGTCGACGCACGGCACGGACTCGCGGACCTCGACCTGCAGCTGCTGCACGCGTTCCTGCCCAGCGGGCGGCCCGTGTTGATCCTGGCGACCAAAGTGGACAAACTCGCGAACTCGGCGCAGCACCAGGCCGTGCGCGCCATCGCCGCCACAGTTGCGGAAGGGTTTCCCGCGCAGGCTGCGGCTGTGGAGATCGTTCCCTTTTCGGCAACGCGACGCCTGGGCATCGATGTCGCCGAAACATTGCTGGGGTCATGGCTCGGCGTCACTGCCGCGTCGATTGCCGAGGCCAGGGCGGTCGACGACGCGGCAAAAGAAAAGGCCCCGCGAGCAAGGGGAGTGCCGCGGGGCCCGAAACGCCTCGGCCGGGGATGACTCCGCCGCCGAGGCACCCGCTCAGGGAGGTAAGCGGGAGACGTTGCCGTCTGGTGTTTGAGACCGGCGCGATTCGATCGAGTTCCGGACCATGCGAAAACTGTCGTTTGCCACGATGGTCGTAAGGAGATTGTGATGACGCAGGCATCGACCCCGGCGCCGTCGGTGCTTGCCGGTCTGAAGGTCGCACTCAAGCCGCACGCACCATTTTCGGCGATGAGCGAGCACGATCTCGATCGCATCGTGCGGGCTTCGCAACTGCGCTATTTCGCGCCGGGGGAGACCGTGTTGTCACCCGCCGCCGAGCGCCCGGCCCACTGTTTCGTGATCCGGCAGGGGACGGTCCGCGGCGAGCGCCCGGGCGCCACGGGCGACGCGGCGGCACTGTGGGAACTCTCCGCGGGCGAGATGTTTCCGTTGGGGGCGCTGCTGGCGCGTCGCGGTGTCACCAGTGTCTACCGGGCGACCCAGGATACGTTCTGTCTCGCGGTGCCGGTCGCCGTGTTCGATGCGCTCATTGCCTCGTCGGCCGTGTTCCAGGATTTCTGCACCCGCCGGCTCGCGCATCTGCTTGACCTGTCGCGCGCGCGCCTGCAGGCCGAGTACGCCGCGAGCGCCACCGAGCGGCAGGGACTGGCGACGCTGCTCGAACACGTGGTTCGCCAGGCGCCGATTTCCTGCGGTCCCGACGCCGAGCTGGGCGAAATGCTGAAAGTGATGGAGGACCGGCGGATCGGCTCGATGCCCGTGGTCGACGCCAACACGCGGCCGCTGGGGATCTTCACCCGGCAGGACGTGATCGGCCGCGTGGTGCTGCCGCAGTGCCCGCTCACCACCACCATGAACGCGGTGATGAGCGCGCCGGCCATCACGTTGCCGCTGACCGCGACTGCGGGCGATGCCGCGCTGCTGATGGCGCGCCGGGGCATTCGCCACGTCGTGCTGGTCGACGCCGGCGGTGCGCTTGCCGGCGTGGTTTCCGAACGCGACCTGTTCAGCCTGCAGCGGCTGTCGGTGCGCGAGCTTGCATCGGCGATCAGGCGGGCCGCGGACATCCCGACGCTGATGCAGTGTGCGACCGACGTCCGGGGGCTGTCCTACGCGCTGGTGGCGCAGGGCGTTTCCTCCGGCCAGCTGACACGGATGATCTCCAGCCTCAACGACCAGCTGGCGGTGCGCATACTGGAACTGGTGACGCCGAAACACGACCTCGAGGGTCTGACGCTGTGCTGGCTGGGGATGGGTTCCGAGGGGCGCGAGGAGCAGACGATCGCGACCGACCAGGACAACGGCCTCATCTTCACCATCGATCGCGAAGGCATCACGACCGACGAAGCGCGCACGCGCCTGCTGCCGGTCGCGCGGGCGGTCAACGAAGCAATGGATCGCTGCGGCTATCCGCTGTGCAAGGGCGGCGTGATGGCGATGAATCCGCGCTGGTGCGCCAGCCTCGACGAATGGAAGGCATCATTCGTCAACTGGATCGATCGCGGCGATCCGGACAGCCTGCTGGCGGCGAACATCTTCTTCGATTTTCGGCCGCTCTGGGGCGACGCGTCGCTGGCGGAAGCCTTGCGCGCCGAGATCGTGGCCCACGCGAAAGCCAATGCCCGGTTTCTGAAGCAGATGTCGGACAATGCGCTGCGCAACCGGCCCCCCCTCAATTGGCGCGGCGAACTGCAGGCAGCGGATGACCTGGGGGGCGAGGAAGCGATCAATCTCAAGATGAGCGGCAGCGTGCCGTTCGTCGACGGCGCCCGCATCTATGCGCTGGCGACCGGATCGCTGGCGACCAATACGGTGGAGCGTTTTTCCGACGCCGGTGCGCGCCGCGGCGTTCCCGAGGCCGAAATTCGGGCCTGGTGCGACGCCTTCGAATACATCCAGCTGCTGCGCCTGCGCGAGCAGCACAGGAAGGCGGCCTCTGGAGCCGGACACACCAACGACACCAGCGCGAACGTCGTGCCGCTGGCCGAGCTCTCCGACCTCGATCGCCGCATCCTGAAAGAGGCGATGCGCCAGGTGCGCAAGCTGCAGCAGCGGCTGGAACTGGACTATCCGGGATGAGCGCCGTTCTCGAATCGCTGCGCCGCCTGCTGCCGCGTTTCGGGCGGGGAGGCGCCTCCGGGACGCCCGACCGCTGGGTTGTCGTCGACACCGAGACGTCGGGGCTCGACCCCGAGAACGACCGCTTGCTCGCGATCGGTGGCGTCGCGGTCACCGCCGACGGCATCGAGATCGACGACAGTTTCGAGATCGTCCTGAAGCGCGACGCGGTCGGAAGCCCGGCGAATATCGTTCTCCATGGCATCGGCCACGGCGCCCAGGCGAAGGGTGCGCCCGTCGTGGACGCGCTCACCGCCTATCGCGACTGGGTCGCGGGTGCGCCTCGGGTCGGCTTTCACGCCGATTTCGATCGGGAGGTGCTGCGGAATTCGTTCGCGCGTGCGGGCATGCCGGTCGACGACGCGACCTGGCTCGATCTCTCGCCGCTGGCGGCCGCGCTGATTCCCGAGGCCTATCGCAGCCGTTATGGCGGGCGCAGCCTCGACGACTGGCTTGCCGCGTTCGGCATCGAATGCACGATTCGCCACAACGCCGCCGCCGACGCCTTGGCGACCGCCGAGCTTCTGCTGCACCTGCGCGCCATCGCGGCGAGGCAGGGTGCGCGCGGGTTTCCTGCGCTGCTGAAGGTGGCGCGGCAGCAGAAGTGGCTGGCAAGTGCCGGCGACGATTGACCTGACTCTCACTTCTTGCGGAGACTGTCCATGACTTTCGGATTTTCGGGAAGCTTTCCCGCCCGGCGAATGCGCCGCATGCGCCGCGACGACTTTTCGCGCCGCCTGATGCGCGAGCACCGCCTCAGCGCCGACGATCTCATCTATCCGGTCTTCGTCCTCGACGGAGCGAAGCGCGAGGAGCCGGTCGCGTCGCTGCCCGGCGTTTCGAGAAAGAGCCTCGATCTCCTTTTCCGCGACGCCGAGCGCTGCCTGCAGCTGGGCGTGCCGGCGCTGGCGCTGTTCCCGGTGATCCCGATCGAGCAGAAATCGCTCGATGCCGCCGAGGCCTGGCGCGCGGAAGGCCTCGTCCCGCGCGTGGTGCGGGCGCTGAAGGAACGTTTCCCCGAGCTGGGCATCATCACCGACGTCGCGCTCGATCCGTATACGAGCCACGGGCAGGACGGCCTGATCGACACGGCAGGATACGTGCTCAACGACGAGACCGTCGTCGCGCTGGTCAAGCAGGCCTGCTGCCACGCCGAGGCGGGCGTCGACATGGTCGCGCCTTCGGACATGATGGACGGGCGCATCGGGTCGATTCGCGCGGCGCTCGACGGCAGCGGCTGGCAGCGGACGCGAATTCTCGCCTATGCCGCGAAGTACGCGTCTTCCTTCTACGGCCCGTTCAGGGACGCCGTAGGTTCGGCCGGCAATCTCGCCGGCGGCAACAAGTACACCTACCAGATGGATCCGGCGAACAGCGACGAGGCGCTGTGGGAGGTGGCGCTGGACATCGAGGAAGGCGCCGACATGGTGATGGTCAAGCCGGGGATGCCCTACCTCGACATCGTCCGCCGCGTGAAGGACAGCTTTGGCATGCCTACCGCCGTCTACCAGGTGTCGGGCGAGTACGCGATGCTGAAGGCCGCAGCTCAGAACGGGTGGCTGGACGAGCGGGCGTGCGTGCTCGAGGCGCTGCTCGCGTTCAAGCGGGCCGGCGCCGACGCAATCCTCACGTACTTCGCGCTCGCGGCGGCCGAGTGGCTGGCCGCAGAGGGGGCGTGATCACCCGGCCGCGAGCAGCGCTGTTACGGCGGCGATGTCGAGCCGCAGTTCCGCGTCGCTACGCGGCCGGCTCCGGCGACCGTTGACGCCGACTATCGTGAGCCGGATCGACGCGTCGGGTTCGGCGATCAGGAGTTCGGCGATGCCGTCCTGCGCGCGCCGCGTGATCGCCTGATAGTGTATTCCGTCTCCGGCCAGCGCCATTTCGACCCCCTTGGGATCGTCGGCGGCGAGTTCGATGCGGATGTCGCCGTGTGCGCTCGCCCAGCCCGCAGCTACGCCACCCACCAGCAGCGGTGCCCAGGACGACATTCGCTGCATCCACTCCAGCGCCCGTACCCGCTGCGCGCGCAATGACCGAACGTGGCTGGCGCCGCCGAACAGTGTCTGGAACTCGGACAACGCCTGCTCGACTTCATCGTTGGACGGGAACGGCGTCGAATCGGGAAGCATCAGCTGACGGGCTGCCTTGCGTTTGGCGAGACCCCAGTCGTCGAGCCCGTGTTCGGAGATCAGGCGGGCGGCGGCCTGCGCGATCCGCGCGCGATCGTGCCGGCCGCGCGCGTCGTCGCCCCTCGGTCTTTCCGCCGGCCCGATGCGGGACCGGGGTCGCGCCGACCCGTCGCGGCGTTCGTGCGCCATCAGAAGATCTGCTCGCGGATGTCCTTGCCCGGTTGCCCCCCCGCGCCGGCCGGGCCCATGCTGTCATCGCGGCCGCGGGGCGGAAACTCGGCGAGGAAGAACTCGGTCAGCGTGCCGGCTTCGTCGCGCAGGCCCGTCTCGCTGTTGATGCGCGCGGCGATGATCCCCTGGGGTTGCGCCAGGTGCGCCTCCGGCGTGCCCTTCAGAGCCTTCTGCATATAGGCGATCCACATCGGCAACGCTGCCACGCTGCCGGTTTCGTTCGCGCCCAGGGTCTTCGGCTGATCGAATCCGATCCAGGCGACACCGACCAGCGCCGCGTTGTAGCCGCAGAACCACGCATCGACATTCTCGTTGGTGGTGCCGGTCTTGCCGGCGAGATCCCGGCGGCCCAGGACCAGCGCGCGGGTGGCCGTTCCGTAGGCGACCACATCCTTCAGCAGCGACGTCATCAGCCACGCATTGCGCGGATCGATCGCGCGCTCGGCGTTTTCGTCGGCCACCTCGGGTGCGGCCTCCGACAGCACTTGACCCCTGGCGTCGACGACCTTGGCGATCAGAAACGGGGCGATGCGGTAGCCGCCATTGGCGAACGTCGCGTAGGCGCCGACCATCTGCAGGGGCGTCGCGGCACCGGCACCGAGGCCCATGGTCAGGTAGGGCGGGTGCAATTTGGGATCGAAGCCGAAGCGGCTGATGTAGTCCTGCGCGTAGGGGGGGCCGATGGCCTGCAGGACGCGAACGGTGACCAGGTTCTTGGATCGCGCCAGCGCGGTCCTGATGCGCATGGGGCCTTCGAACTTCCCATCGTAGTTCTTGGGTTCCCATTCCGTGCCGCCGGCCTTGTCGGCAGGCACGAAGAAGGGAGCGTCGTTGACGACCGTGGCCGGCGTGAAGCCCTTTTCGAGCGCTGCCGAGTAGATGAACGGCTTGAAGGCCGAGCCGGGCTGGCGCTGCGCCTGCGTCACATGATTGAACTTGTTGCGCTCGAAGTCGAAGCCGCCGACCAGCGACACGATCGCGCCGTCTTTCGGGCGCATCGACACGAAAGCCGCTTCGGCCTGGGGCAATTGGACGATCGACCACCGGCCCTTGTCATCCTGCGTCAGTCGGACCACTGCGCCGCGGCGGATACGGGTCGCCGGCGTGGCCTTGTCGCCGATCGACCGGGAAACAAAGCGCAAGCCGTCGCCTACAACTTTCACCTCTTCGCCGTCGGCCAGGACGGTGGCGACCTCGGTTGCGCTGGCAGCAATGACCACGGCCGCGAGCAGGCCATCGCTGTCCTGCGCGTCCTGGAACGCCTTTTCCAGCGCGGCGTCGAGATCCGCGGGCGTGTCGGGCAGGTTGACGTACGCTTCCGGCCCCCGGTAGCCGTGGCGACGGTCGTAATCGAGCACTCCTCGACGTAGAGCGGCATATGCCGCCTCCTGGTCGGCCTTGCGGATGGTCGTGTAGACGGTCAGCCCGCGGTGGTAGGCTTCCTCGCCGTAAGCCTCGAATATCACTTGGCGCGCCATCTCGGCAACGAACTCGCCGTGGCTCGATACGGACTCCCGCAACCCCTGGCGGACGGCCAGTGGCGCAATTTGTGCTTCCTTGTACTGAACATCATTCAGAAAGCGCAGATCGTGCATTCGCCGCAACACGTAGAGCTGCCGGGTTTTCGCCCGCTTGGGGTTGGTGACGGGGTTGAACGCCGAAGGGGCTTTGGGCAGCCCGGCCAGCATCGCGGCCTCGGCGGCGGAGACGTCCTTGAGGGGTTTGCCGAAGTAGATCTGCGCCGCGGCGGCGAAGCCGTAGGCGCGTTGCCCGAGAAAGATCTGGTTGAGATAGAGCTGGAAGATCTCGTCCTTGGTGAGGTTCGCCTCGATCTTCCAGGCCAGCAGGACTTCGCGCAGTTTGCGGGTGACGGTTTTTTCCCGGGTGAGGAAGAAATTGCGCGCCACCTGCATGGTGATCGTCCCGGCGCCCTGCTGCGTGCCGCTGGTCACGTTGGTGACGGCCGCACGGAGGATGCTGATGTAGTCGACGCCTCCGTGCGAGTAGAAACGTTCATCTTCGGCGGCCAAAATCGCCTTTTTCATCACATCGGGCACATCGGCGATGTTCACGACGGCACGCCGCTCCTCGCCGAATTCGCCCAGAAGCTCGCCTTCGACAGTCAGGATGCGCAGCGGGATCTTGGGCTGGTAATCGGTCAGGCTCTCGAGCGACGGCAGCGTCGGATAAAGCAGTGCCAGCACGAAGGCGCCGAGCAGCGCCCCGACGGCCGCGAGGCCAAGCAGGACGGAACTCACGTACAAGAACCAGCGCTTTAGCATGTGGGAATAAAACTTACCGTACTGGACGGGAATGTGGCGCAATTATAGGCGGGCGCGCAACAACCCGACCCGCGCGGGGTAAACAAATTGACAATCTTCATACTTGCTGCCAACCTTTAATGTAAATTATTAGCATTGCACACAGGGCTGCCATGCTCTCCGAAAAACTCGCTCCTGCCTTGGATCTGTTCAAGACCAAGGCTCCGTCCCTGATCGGCGTCGACATCAGTTCGAGCTCGATCAAGCTGGTCGAACTCGCCGACGCGGGCAAGGGCGCCTTTCGCCTCGAACGCTACGCCATCGAGCCGCTGGCGAAGGACGTCGTCGCCGACGGCAACATTGCGAACCTCGACCAGGTCAGCGATGCCCTGAAGCGCGGATGGAAGCGCCTGGGCTCGCGGCATCGCCACGTCGCCATGGCGCTCCCGGCGGCCATGGTCATCACCAAGAAGATCATCGTACCCTCCGGACAGCGGGAGGAGGAGCTCGAACTGATGGTCGAGGCCGAGGCCAATCAGTACATCCCCTTTGCACTGGACGAGGTGAACCTCGATTTCCAGATCCTGGGCCCGGCGCCGAACAACCCCGATGAAGTCGAGATACTCATCGCCGCCTCGCGCAAGGAAAAGGTCGAGGATCGGGTCGCCATCGCCGAGGCCGCGGGACTGAAGCCCCGGGTGATGGACGTCGAATCCTACGCGACCCAGGAGGCGTTCAAGCTCATCGCCCCGTCGTTGCCCGCCAACGGGCGCGACCAGAACATCGCCCTGCTCGACATCGGCGCCCACGTCACCCACTTCTACGTGCTCCGCAACAACCAGTTCCTGTTCTCGCGCGATCAGGCCTTCGGCGGCAACCAGTTGACCCACGACATCCAGCGGGCGTTCAATCTGTCGCCCGAAGAAGCGGAGTCGGCGAAGAAAAACCAGGGGCTGCCGGAGAACTACGACGCCGATGTCCTGCAGCCGTTCATGGAAACGCTGGCGCTGGAGGTCACGCGCGCGCTGCAGTTCTTCTTCACGTCGACCTCGTACAGCCAGGTCGACCAGGTGGTCCTCGCGGGCGGCTGCGCGCTGCTGCCGGGGCTCGACGAACTCGTCGCCAAGCGGGCCGGGGTCGCGACATTGATCGCCAATCCGTTCGCCAGCATGACGGCGTCCGAGCGCATCCGGCCGCGGCAACTGGCGCAGGACGCGCCGATGTTGATGGTCGCCTGCGGACTCGCGCTGCGGAGCTTCGAATGAGCGCCGGCGCCGTACGCATCAACCTGCTCCCCCACCGCGAGCAGAAGCGCGCGGCGCGGCAGCGTCAGTTCATTTCCCTCGCCATCAGCCTCGCGATCCTCGGCCTCGCGGTCATCGGCCTCGTGCACATGGTCATGGCGACCCGGATCGACTCCCAGCAAAGCCGCAATGCACTGCTCAAGTCCGAGATCGCCAAGCTCGACGAGCAGATCCGCGAAATTGACAAGTTGCGCGAGCAGACACAGGCACTGCTCGCGCGCAAGCAGGTCGTCGAGACCCTGCAAACCAACCGGACCGAGGCGGTCCACCTGCTCGATCAACTGGTGCGCCAGCTTCCCGATGGCATCTACCTGCGTTCCGTGAAGCAGCAGGGCACGCGGGTCACCCTGATCGGGTACGCGCAATCCAATTCCCGCGTGTCGACGCTGATGCGCAACATCGAGAGTTCGCCCTGGCTGGTCGCGCCGGAGCTGGTGGAGATCAAGTCGGTTCCGGTGCCCGGTTCCACGGCGGCACGCGACGGCGGGCCGCGCATCAGCGAGTTCACGCTCAATCTGCAGCTGAAGCGCGTCGCGCCGCCCCCCGAATCCCTCGAGAAGACGCCGGGCAAGGCCGGCTTGGCCGCGCCGTCGCCGGGCAAGTCCGGTCCGCCGTCGCCGGCACCCGCGGCCGCGAAGGGAGGCAAGGCATGACCTTCGACGACATCCGCCGGCTCAACATTCGCGACGTCGGCAATTGGCCGCTGTGGCCGAAAGTGGCGTTCCTGGCGCTGCTGTTTCTGGTCATCGTCGCGGCCGGTGCCTATCTCGACTGGAAGGACCAGTTCGACGCGCTGGAGCGCGTGCAGGCGGAGGAGACGAAGCTCCGCGAACAGTACAAGGACAAGAAGCACAAGGCCATCAACTACGACCTCTACCGCCAGCAGCTGGCCGAGATCGAGCAGTCGTTCGGCGCGCTTTTGAAGCAGTTGCCGAACAAATCCGAGATGGACGCCTTGCTCACCGACATCAATCAGGCGGGGCTGGGGCGTGGGCTCTCGTTCGAGCTCTTCCGGCCTGCGGCGCAGGAGCGGCTGGCCGAGTTCTATGCCGAGTTGCCGATCAGCATCCGGATCACCGGCAACTACCACGACATGGGCGCTTTCGCGAGCGATGTGGCGCAGCTTCCGCGCATCGTGACCCTGAACGACATCGCGGTGGCGAACGACAAGGGTGTGCTAACGCTCGATGCGGTGGCGAAGACGTTCCGTTACCTTGACGAGGACGAAATCGCCAAGCAGCGCAAGCTCGCCAAGGAAGCGAAGGAAAAGGGCAAGAAATGAGACCATGGCTGGCGCTGGTGGTGAGCGCGGGCCTCGCGCTCGCGGGCTGCGGTGGTGAAAGCCACCAGGATCTGCGGGCGTGGATGGCCGATCAGGGCAAGGGCGCCAAGGGCCGGCTCGAGCCCTTGCCGCAGGTGAAGCCCTACGAGCCGTTTGCGTACAACGCATTCGATCTCTCCGATCCGTTCAAGCCGCGAAAGATCGAGCCGGTCAAAGGAACCAGCAAGCTGGCTCCCGACCTCACGCGGCGCAAGGAAGCGCTCGAGGCGTATCCGCTCGAATCGCTCAGCATGGTGGGCACCCTGCAGAAGGACAAGGTCGTCTTTGCCCTTGTGCGCACGCCGGACAAGGAGGTCTATCAGGTCCGTGCCGGTAATCACCTCGGACAGAATTACGGGGTCGTCACCAGCGTGGCTGATGGCGAATTGAAGCTGAAAGAACTGGTGCAGGATGGCGCGGGAGACTGGAGCGAGCGCAACAGCACGCTGATGCTCCTCCAGGCCGACAGGAAGAAATAGGAGCGGGGACAATGAGCGCGTTCGTTTGGCTTGACAACTTCGCGATCCGGGGCCGCCTCGCGCCCGGTCTGAGGGGTCTATGCACCCTGGTCGCGGCGGTATTGGCGCTGGCGGCAACCGGGGCAGTGTTCGCGCAGGCGGCGAACAGCATCGACGCGATGTCGGTGACGAAGGGGACCTCGGGCAACACCATCGTCAAGTTCACGCTGAAGTCCCCGCCGGCCAATCCGCCCGCCGGATTTGCCATCGCCAGCCCGGCACGCATCGCGCTTGATTTCCTCGACACCGGCAACGGCCTCGGGACCACACAGCGCGTCGTCGACGACCCGGCGCTGCGCAGTCTCAACGTGATCCAGGCCGGCAATCGCACGCGCGTGGTGTTCAATCTCAATCGCCCGCAGACGTTTTCGACGCAGGTCGACGGCAACAACGTGCTGGTCACGCTGTTCGATCAGTCCGAGCAGCTCGACGCGAAGGCGCAGACGGTGCAGCGCTTCGCCGAGTCGCGGCCCGGCGACGTCCAGCACTCCTTGCGCGACGTCGACTTCCGGCGCGGCAAGAACGGCGAGGGCCGCATCATCGTCGACCTGTCCGACAACTCGACCGGCATCGACATCCGCCAGCAGGGCAAGTCGCTGATCGTCGATTTCCACCGGACCAACCTGCCGCGCAATCTCGAACGCCGCCTAGACGTCCAGGATTTCGGGACGCCGGTGACGACGATCGACACCTTCAACCAGGGCGGCAACGCGCGGATGGTCATCGAGCCCAAGGGCCTGTGGGAGCATTCGGCCTACCAGACCGACAGCCGGTTCATCATCGAGGTGAAGCCGATCCAGGACGACCCCAACCGCCTGACGCAGGGCACGCGGCAGGGCTACAAGGGCGAGCGGCTGTCGCTCAATTTCCAGAACGTCGAAGTGCGGGCCGTGCTGCAGGTCATCGCCGACTTCACCGGGCTCAACATCATCACCAGCGACACCGTGCAGGGCAGCCTCACGCTGCGGCTCAAGGACATCCCCTGGGACCAGGCGCTCGACATCATCATGCAGACCAAGGGCCTCGACATGCGCAAGAACGGCAGTGTCGTGCTCATCGCGCCGCGCGAGGAGCTGGCCCTCAAGGAAAAGCAGCAGCTTGAATCGCAGGCGCAGATCAGCGATCTCGAGCCGATCATTTCCGAGTCGTTCCAGCTCAACTACATCAAGGCGCAGGACCTGCTCAACCTGATCAGCAGCAACACGCAGCAGAAGTTCGGCGCCGGTGCCGGACAGACGGGGACCACCGGCGGCCAGGGTTCGATCATCTCCAAGCGCGGGGTCGCGATGGTCGACCCGCGGTCCAACATCCTTTTCGTGCAGGACACCGCGGCGCGGCTCGAGGAAGTGCGCAAGATCATCCGCCAGATCGACACGGCGATCCGGCAGGTACTGATCGAGGCGCGGGTCGTGATCGCCAGCGACAAGTTCAGCAAGCAGCTGGGCGCGCGGTTCGGATTGCAGACCGGGTTCACGCTCAACAACCGGTACTCGGCGGGAATGGGTGGAAATCTCAACACCCAGCCTGTCGTGCGCCTCGAGGGGGACAAGCTGGTTCGCGATACGCGGACCCAGACGCCCTTCGAGCTCGCGTCCGGCATTGCCAGCGCCGGCTATTCGGATTCTCCGCAGTTGAACATCAATCTGCCGGTGGCGAATCCTGCGGGCCAGCTTGCGCTGACGCTGATCAATCTGGGCAGCGGCAACCTGATCAACCTCGAGCTGTCCGCGCTCGAGTCCGACGGGCGCGGCAAGGTCGTGTCGAGCCCGCGCGTGGTCACTCAGGACAACCAGAAGGCACGCATCGAGCAGGGCACCGAGATCCCGTACGTGACGCCGGGCTCGGCCAACTCGCCGGCGACGGTCCAGTTCAAGAAGGCGGTGCTTTCGCTGGACGTGACCCCCCAGATCACGCCCGACAACCGCATCATCATGACGGTCGAGATCCGCAAGGATTCCGTCGGCCAGTACGTGCAGCTTGGCGGCGGCTTCGCGGTGCCGTCGATCGACACCAAGAACGTGACCACGCAGATCGCGGTCAACAACGGCGACACGGCGGTCATCGGCGGCATCTACGAAGAGACCATCAACAATGACGTCACCAAGGTGCCATTCCTCGGCGACCTGCCCATCGTCGGCTGGGCCTTCCGGCTGCAGGGCCGCACCAGCGAAAAGACAGAATTGCTGATCTTCCTGACGCCTCGCGTCGTCAAGGATACGGTCAACGTCGCCAAGTAGCCGCCCGGTCGGGCCCGCTTCGACCACCGCGCTTTTCGACTACAATGCCCCGGTGCATTTGCATCGGGGCAATTTGTTTCTGGTGGGGCTTCCGGGAGCGGGCAAGACCACGCTCGGTCGTCAGCTCGCCCGCCGCCTGGGCAAGGACTTCCTCGATGCGGACATCGAGCTCGAGAACCGCCTCGGCGTGTCGATCCCGACCATCTTCGAAATCGAGGGCGAGGCGAGCTTTCGCGATCGCGAGGAAGCCGTGCTCGCCGATCTCGCGACGCGCACCGACATCGTTCTCGCCACAGGAGGTGGTGTCGTGCTGAGGCCGGCCAATCGCGAATGCCTCAAGGCCAACGGGACCGTGCTCTACATTCACGCGGAACCGCCCGTCGTCTACGAGCGGACGCGGCGGAGCCGCCACCGCCCGTTGCTCAACACCGGGGATCAGCTGGGCCGGCTGGTTCAGCTCTACGCCATCCGCGACGCGCTCTATCGCGAGGTCGCGACCCTGGTGATCGAATCCGAGCGCGATTCGATCGCCCGCTTCACCCGGCTCCTCGAATCCGAACCGGACAGCCCCTCCGCATGAAGACGCTCGACGTTGCGCTGGGCGCGCGCGGCTATCCGATCCACATCGGCACCGGGCTGCTGGGCCGCGCCGGAGAGCTGCTTGCCCCCCATCTTGCCAGCCGCCGCGTGATCATCGTGACCAACCCGGTGGTTGCCGGCCATTGGCTGCCCACGCTGCGCGGCGGATTGGCGGCGACCGGCATCGAATCGCAGCTGCTGGAGATTCCCGACGGCGAAACGCACAAGAACTGGGAGATGCTGCACGACGTCGTGTCGCGGCTGCTGGAAATGCGGGCCGAGCGCTCGACCACGGTGCTGGCGCTGGGCGGCGGCGTGGTGGGCGACCTGGCCGGTTTTGCGGCGGCAATCTGCCAGCGCGGCATGCCGTTCGTCCAGATACCGACCACGCTGCTGGCGCAGGTCGATTCGTCGGTCGGCGGCAAGACCGGCGTCAACCATGCGGCGGGCAAGAACATGATCGGCGCGTTCCATCAGCCTCAGGCGGTGTTGATGGACATCGACTGCCTCAAGACGTTGCCGCGGCGCGAATTGTCGGCCGGCCTGGCCGAGGTGATCAAGTCCGGCGCCATTCGCGACGCCGGATTCTTCGGGTGGCTGGAGCAGAATGTCGAGCGGCTGCTCGCGCGCGAACCCGCGGCGCTCGAATACGCCGTCGGCGAGAGTTGCCGGATCAAGGCCGAGATCGTGGCCGCCGACGAGCGCGAAGCCGGCGAACGGGCGCTGCTCAATTTCGGGCACACGTTCGGACACGCCATCGAGGCGGCGCTGGGCTACGGCGCCTGGCTGCACGGCGAAGCGGTCGGCGCCGGCATGGTCATCGCCGCCGAGGTCTCCCGCCTTCGCGGCACGCTGCCTGCGTCCGACGCGCAACGCCTGCGCCGTCTCGTCGAGCGCGCAGGCCTGCCGGTGGCGCCGCCGCCGATGCCCTTCGACCGCTGGATGGAGTTGATGGCGCGCGACAAGAAAGTCGCCGCCGGCGCCATTCGATTCGTGCTGCTCGAGGGACTGGGGCGGGCGACCGTCGCCGGGGACGTTTCGACCGGGGATCTCGGCGCCGCACTGCGCTGAGGCCGAAGGGGCCGGACCCCAGGAAAAGAATGGCGCCCGCGGGCGCCATTCTCTCTTGCTGCGGCTTGGAATCAGTTGCAGGTGATGATGCCGCTCACCGTCTTCTGGGGCAGACTCGAATCGACCACGACGACGGTCGTGGATCCGAGGAAGGGACCGGGCAGGCCGCTATACGGCTTTACCTTGAACGTCCCGCCGGATGTCCGGATCGTCTGCGGATCGACGACATCCGGGGCCGTGGAAAGGCTGCTGGTGCTGACACCGTAGGGTGGCGTCCCGCCGACAATCACGAACTGGAACGCCGTGCTCGCGGTACAGCCGGTGAATGGCGCGTTGTTAGGCTGCACGGCGAGGTCTGGTACGGGAATCGTCGGGCGTTCCTCGGTTCCGGGAAGATTTTCCAGCAATGCTGTCGTCTGCTTGCCCGCGGCGTCGGCGATGGTGAAGGTCAGCGGATTGACGCAGGTGCCATTGGTCACCGCGCGGAAGCGGCCGCCGCTCGCATTGACCGGCGAGCCGATGATGCCAGCGGCAGTCGGGAAGGTCGACGAAATGCGGTACGGTGGATTGCCGCCGTAGATGAAATAGTCGATCTCGAACCCCGCGCTGCACTCGTCGTTGTAGGCGCCCGTAATCGTGGCCTTGGCCGGGATCACGGTGATCGCCGACGTCGTCGTGTTGTTGACGACCGTGAAGTTGCCGGTGATTTGCTGACCGCCGCCAAGGTCGGTCGCGCGGATCTGGGCCGGTTGCGTCGTGGAGTCCACGGTCGACTGAATGCCGACTCGCGCGACGCCGTTGGCGTCGGTGACCACGGTGAGCGTTGACGCGAGGGGTGCTGCAGGATTGGTCGTCTGGATCGCGAAGGGGCCATAAACGACGTCGAATCTGATCTGCCGCCCGGGCAGCGGCGCACCCGCGACGCCCTTGGCGGTGACCGCCGCGGTGCCGGTGGCGCCCGAGCACAGGTTCGACGATCCGCAATCGGAGCCGCTGGCCAGCACGGTGAGTCCGCTGAACAGCGGCGCGGGTCGAACGACGATGGTCACCGGTACCGACTGGGCTCCCGAGTCCTTGATCGTGACCGCGAGCGTCACGTCGGCTTCGACGTCGTTCGCGAGGAGCACCACCTGCGATCCACTGACATTCGCGGCGACGGGCATCACGGCCGGATTGCTCGAGAACGCGGAATAGGGCGGTGTTCCGCCCGCAATCGTCAACGTCGCGGGGTTGCCGGGATAGGCGGTCGCCGAAGGCGGCAGCACCCTCAGTGTTGTCGGGACCGCGGGGCCGGGGGCGTACGGGTTGTTGGGCGCACCGCTTCCGCCTCCGCAACCGGCAAGGGCAAGCAACGCCCCTACGGCAAAGACGCCGGCAAGGGTGCGCGGCCAAGAGGCAATCGGGCGCTTGTTCAACATGTCGGGAATCCTGATGATGTTGTCCTAAAATTGCTTTCCTGCCGATGCTGTTTTGGATGTTACAACAAGCATCTAGCCACCTTTGTTCAGATTAAAGCCTAAGAAGCCCACCGGCGCAAGTGCTTTGCCGCTCCGAAATCGACCGCCGGGCGGGAAATGTTGCGCGGGCGGCGAGAACGAAGAACGCGCCGGTGGAGCGGACGGACTTTGCCTTGCCGCATCGCAACATCGCGGCTAGTATAAAAAGGTTTCGCCCACGAATGGCGAAATACCCGTCGAGCCGGCATTTTGACGAGACTGACGGTCGATCAACCTATCAGGGCGAGGTCAAACGTGGCAGCAGGATCCGAAGGTCTCCCGTTCATGCCTCCGGCGCGCCAGGGGCTCTACGACCCTGCGAACGAGCACGATGCCTGCGGGCTCGGCTTCATCGCGCACATCAAGGGTCAGAAGAGCCACGCGATCGTCGATCAGGCGCTCTCCATCCTTGTGAACCTCACCCATCGCGGCGCCACCGGCGCCGATCCGCTGCAGGGCGATGGCGCGGGCATTCTCATCCAGCTGCCCGATGCCTTTCTGCGTCGCGCCTGCGGTCGGCAGGGCCTCACGCTCCCCGCCGTCGGCCAATATGGCGTCGGCATGGTGTTCCTGCCCAAGGAGCCCGCGTCGCGGATGGCCTGCGAGCAGGAGATCGAGCGCGCGGTCGCCGGCGAGGGGCAGATCCTGCTCGGCTGGCGCGACGTGCCCACCGACAACAGCGGCCTGTCGGAGCGGACCAAGGAGGTCGAGCCGATCATCCGCCAGGTGTTCATCGCTCGCGGCTCCAACGACATGGACCAGGATGCGCTGGAGCGCAAGCTCTACATCATCCGCAAGAAGTCCGGCCACGCGATCCAGGCGCTCAAGCTGCGCCACGGCAAGGAGTTCTACGTTCCGTCGATGTCGTCGCGCACGCTGGTATACAAGGGGATGTTGCTTGCGCACCAGGTCGGCGAGTATTTCCTCGACCTTCGCGACGAGTCGATGGTGTCCGCGCTGGCGATGGTCCACCAGCGCTTCTCGACCAATACCTTTCCGACCTGGGACCTCGCGCATCCGTTCAGGGTCGTCTGCCACAACGGCGAGATCAACACGCTGCGCGGCAACGTCAACTGGATCCGCGCCCGGCAGCACGGCATCGCGAGCAGCATCCTGGGTGCCGACCTGGACAAGATCTGGCCGTTGATCTACGACGGCCAGTCGGACTCGGCATCGTTCGACAATGCGATAGAGCTGCTGCTGATGGGCGGCTACCCGCTTGCCCACGCGATGATGCTCATGATCCCCGAAGCCTGGGCCGGGAACCCGCTGATGGACGAGGATAGGCGCGCTTTCTACGAGTACCACGCAGCGCTGATGGAGCCCTGGGACGGGCCGGCGGCGATGGCGTTCACCGATGGCCGCCAGATCGGCGCCACGCTCGATCGCAACGGCTTGCGGCCGGCGCGCTACATCGTCACCGACGACGATTACATCGTGATGGCCTCCGAGGTCGGCGTGCTCGACATTCCGGAGCGCAAGATCGTCAAGAAGTGGCGACTGCAGCCGGGGAAGATGCTGCTGGTCGACATGGAGCAGGGCCGCATCATCGACGACGACGAGATGAAGCAGTCGCTGGCCACCGCCAAGCCCTACCGTGCGTGGATCGAGCGCTCCCGCGTGGCGCTCGATCTGCTTCCCGATCCGGCGCCGCCGCAGGTTTCCGGGGTGCCGCTGCTCGATCGGCAGCAGGCGTTCGGCTACACGCAGGAGGACGTCAAGGTCATCCTCGGGGCGATGGTGCAGACGGGCGAGGAGCCCACCGGGTCGATGGGCAACGATGCCGCCCTGCCGGTGCTGTCGTCGCGGCCCCGCGTGCTGTACGGCTACTTCAAGCAGCTGTTCGCCCAGGTGACCAATCCGCCGATCGACCCGATCCGCGAAGAGCTGGTGATGTCGCTCGTCACCTTTATCGGACCGCGACCCAACCTGCTTGCGGTCGACCTGCCGGCGAGCGGCACGCCGCCGATGCGGCTGGAGGCGAAGCAGCCGGTCCTCAACTGCGATGCGATGGAGAAGATTCGCCACATCGCGCTCTTTACCGGCGGTGCGTTCAAGTCCTACGAGCTCGACATCTGCTATCCGGCCTCCTGGGGCGGCGACGGCATGGAGGCGGCGATCGCCTCGCTGTGCGCCGAAGCCGAGGACGCGATCCACTCGGGCTACAACATCCTCATCGTTTCCGACCGCCGGGTTTCCGCCGCGCTGCTGCCGGTTCCCGCGTTGCTGGCGACGGCCGCGGTGCACCAGCATCTGGTGCGCAAGGGTCTGCGCACGAGCGCCGGGCTCGTCGTCGAGACCGGTTCGGCGCGCGAAGTCCACCATTTCGCGCTGCTCGCGGGCTACGGCGCCGAAGCGATCCATCCCTACCTCGCGCTGGAGACGATCACGACGCTGGCAGGCGGGGTTCCCGGCACGAGCGCCTCCGAAGCCGAGAAGCACTTCATCAAGGCGATCAGCAAGGGACTCTACAAGGTGATGTCGAAGATGGGCATCTCGACCTACCAGTCCTACTGCGGCGCGCAGATCTTCGAGGCCGTCGGCCTGCAGCGCGAGTTCGTCGGCAAGTATTTCACCGGCACCGCGAGCAACGTCGAGGGCATCGGACTGTTCGAGATCGCGGAAGAGGCGGCGCGATTGCACCGGCTCGCGTTCGGCGACAACCCGCTGCTGCACGACGCGCTCGACGCAGGCGGCGAGTATCAGTACCGGATCCGCGGCGAAGATCACCTGTGGACACCCGATTCGATCGCCAAGCTGCAGCACGCGACGCGGGCGAATAGCTACTCGACGTACAAGGAATACGCAGCGCTGATCAACGACCAGACGCAGCGGATGATGACGCTGCGCGGCCTCTTCGCGTTCCGCGAGGCGGCGACAGCCGTGCCGCTGGCGGAGGTCGAGCCGGCCGCCGAGATCGTCAAGCGCTTCGCGACCGGGGCGATGAGCCTGGGGTCGATTTCGACCGAGGCGCATACGACGCTGGCGCTGGCGATGAACCGCATCGGCGGCAAGTCGAACACCGGCGAAGGCGGTGAAGATGCACAGCGGTTCCGCCCGGTCGGCAAGGGCGAGATGCTGAAGGATCGCATCGACGGCGTCGTCGCCGACATTCCGCTGCTGGAAGGCGACTCGTTGCGCTCGAAGATCAAGCAGGTGGCGTCGGGCCGCTTCGGCGTCACCGCCGAGTACCTGGCGTCGGCCGACCAGATCCAGATCAAGATGGCGCAGGGCGCGAAGCCGGGCGAGGGCGGCCAGCTGCCCGGCCACAAGGTCTCCGAGTACATCGCCAAGCTGCGCTTCTCGGTGCCTGGCGTCGGCCTCATCTCGCCGCCGCCGCATCACGACATCTACTCGATCGAGGATCTCGCGCAGCTGATCCACGACCTCAAGAACGCGAACCCCGCGGCGTCGATCTCGGTGAAGCTCGTTTCGGAAGTCGGTGTCGGCACGGTTGCCGCCGGCGTGGCCAAGGCCAAGGCGGATCACGTGACGATCGCCGGCCACGACGGCGGCACCGGCGCATCGCCGCAGTCGTCGATCAAGCACGCGGGCACGCCGTGGGAGCTGGGGCTTGCCGAGACGCAGCAGACGCTGGTGCTGAACCGGCTGCGCGGGCGCATCGCCGTGCAGGTCGACGGCCAGATGAAGACCGGGCGCGACGTCGTCATCGGTGCGCTGCTGGGCGCCGACGAGTTCGGATTCGCGACTGCGCCGCTGGTGGTCGAGGGCTGCATCATGATGCGCAAATGCCATCTCAACACCTGCCCGGTGGGGATCGCCACGCAGGACCCGCAGCTGCGCCGCAAGTTCACGGGCCAACCCGAGCACGTCGTCAACTTCTTCTTCTTCGTCGCCGAGGAAGTCCGCGAACTGATGGCGAAGCTCGGGGTGCGGAAGTTCGAGCAGCTGATCGGTCGCGCGGATCTGCTCGACATGCGTCGCGGCATCACGCACTGGAAGGCGAGGGGGCTCGACTTCTCGCGCATCTTCCATCAGCCCGACATGCCGGCCGAGGTCGCGCGCCACGTCTGCGAGGCGCAGGACCACCAGCTCGCCGGCGCGCTCGACCACAAGCTGATCGCCGGAGCCGCGCCCGCGCTCGACAGGAAGCAGCCGGTGCGGCTCAAGAGCGGGATCCGCAATGCCAACCGCTCGGTCGGCGCGATGCTGTCGTCGGTGATCGCCAAGCGCTACGGACACGAGGGCTTGCCCGAGGACTCGATCCACGTGGCCTTCGACGGCATCGCCGGGCAGAGCTTCGGCGCTTTCCTCGCCCGCGGCGTCACGTTCGAACTGCAGGGCGGCACCAACGACTACGTCGGCAAGGGCCTGTCGGGCGGATGCATCGTCGTCTATCCCGATCCCGCCTGTCCGGCGAAGCCCGAGGACAACATTGTCGTCGGCAACACCGTTCTGTACGGTGCGATCGCCGGCGAAGCGTACTTCCGCGGCGTGGCGGGCGAACGCTTCTGCGTCCGCAATTCGGGCGCGTCGGCAGTCGTCGAGGGAACCGGCGATCATGGTTGCGAATACATGACCGGCGGGACGGTCGTCGTGCTGGGCAGGACGGAACGGAACTTCGCCGCCGGGATGAGCGGCGGAGTCGCGTACGTCTACGACGAGGACGGCAGGTTCGCGCAGTTGTGCAACACCTCGATGGTGACGCTCGAACCGGTGCTGGCGGAGGCCGATCAGGCGAAGTCCGAGCGCGAGCTTGCGGCAGCGGGGAAGGGACGAATGAATCACGTCGGGCGCCTCGACGAGTCGCTGCTGCGCGAACTGATCGAACGCCATCTGCGCTACACCGGCAGCACCCGCGCGCTCGCGATCCTCGACGACTGGGAGCGTGCGCGCCGCAAGTTCGTCAAGGTGTTTCCGAACGAATACAAGCGCGCGCTGGGCGAGATGCATGCGAGGCAGGCCGCGGCAAGGCCGGCCGCGTCGTCCAGGCAGAAGGAGGCTGCCTGATGGGCAAGGTCACTGGATTCATGGAGTTGCAGCGGCTTGCCGAAGGCGCGCTGCCGACTGCCGAGCGGGTCACGAACTACCGTGAGTTCGTGCTCGCCCTGAAGGACGAGGAGGCGAGCCACCAGGGCGCGCGCTGCATGGATTGCGGCATCCCGTTCTGCCAGACCGGGTGCCCGATCAACAACGTGATTCCCGACTGGAACGATCTCGTCTACCGGCATCAGTGGCAGGCGGCGTTGGCCGTGCTGCACTCGACCAACAACTTCCCGGAGTTCACCGGCCGCGTCTGCCCGGCCCCCTGCGAGGCCGCGTGTACGCTCAACATCAACAGCGACGCGGTGGGGATCAAGTCGATCGAGCACTTCATCATCGACAAGGGTTGGGAAGAGGGCTGGATCGTGCCGCAGCCGCCGGCGAAGAAGACGGGGCGCCGCGTCGCCGTCGTCGGCTCCGGTCCCGCGGGATTGTCCTGCGCACAGCAGCTGGCACGCGCCGGCCACGATGTCGTCGTGTTCGAGAAGGCGGATCGCATCGGCGGGCTGTTGCGCTACGGGATTCCGGACTTCAAGCTCGAAAAGCACCTGATCGACCGCCGCATGGCGCAGATGTCGGTCGAGGGCGTCGAGTTTCGCCCGAACATCGACATCGGCAGCGACTATCCTGCCCGTCAGCTCGTCGCCGAGTACGACGCCGTGGTGATTGCCGGCGGCGCCGAAGCCTCGCGCGACCTGCCGGTGCCGGGGCGGGATCTGGCGGGGATCCATTTTGCGATGGAGTTCCTGCCGCAGCAGAACAAGGTGGTCGCCGGCGACGTGGTGCCCGGACAGATCACCGCGACCGGCAAGCACGTGGTCGTCATCGGAGGCGGGGACACCGGATCGGACTGCGTCGGCACCTCCAACCGGCAGGGCGCGAAATCGGTCACGCAATTCGAACTGCTGCCGCAGCCGCCCGAGCGCGAGAACAAGGAACTGGTGTGGCCGTACTGGCCGGTGAAGCTGCGCACGTCGTCATCGCACGAGGAAGGCTGCAAGCGTGACTGGGCGGTGGCCACCAAGCGCTTCGAGGGCAGGGGCGGCAAGGTCGAGAAGCTCGTGGCCGCGCGCGTCGACTGGCAAAAGGCCGCCGACGGTCAGATGAAGATGATCGAAGTGCCGGGATCCGAATTCGAGTTGAAGGCCGACCTCGTGCTGCTGGCAATGGGTTTCGTCAGCCCGGTGCAGAAGGGGCTTGCTCGACGCGCTGGGCGTCGAGCGCGACCCGCGTCAGAACGTCCAGGCGAACACCGACGATTACCGGACGTCGGTCGACAAGGTTTTCGCCGCCGGCGACATGCGGCGCGGGCAATCGCTCGTGGTGTGGGCGATCCGCGAGGGCCGCCAATGCGCGCGCGCGGTCGACGCGTTCCTCACGGGAGACTCCGAGCTGCCCCGCTGATCGCGATTGCCTTCTGTTGCGACCCGCGGCGAACCACTCGCCGCGGTTTTTTCCTGGACACACGATGAACATGACGCCGAAGTCGTTCGCCAACGATACCTTCCTGCGCGCCCTGCGCCGCGAGCCCACGCCTTACACGCCCGTCTGGCTGATGCGCCAGGCAGGCAGGTATCTGCCCGAGTACAACGCGACACGGGCGAGGGCGGGAAGTTTTCTTGCGCTGGCCAAGAACCCGGCGCTCGCGACCGAGGTGACGCTGCAGCCGCTCGACCGCTTTCCGCTCGATGCGGCGATCCTGTTCTCGGACATCCTGACCGTTCCCGATGCGATGGGCCTCGGGCTCTATTTCGCAGAGGGCGAGGGGCCGCGCTTCGAGCGCAAGGCGGCCGATGAAGCGTCGATCGCGGCGCTGGCGGCTCCCGACATGGCGAAGCTCCGCTACGTGTTCGACGCCGTCGCGTCGATCAAGGCGGCGCTTGCCGGCAGGGTGCCGCTGATCGGCTTTTCCGGAAGCCCGTTCACGCTGGCCTGCTACATGATCGAAGGGGGCGGCAGTGCCGCCGATTTCGCGACGGTGCGCAAGCTCGCCTACGCGCGGCCGGACCTGATGCGCAGGATCATCGACGTCAATGCCGAATCGGTTGCCGCATACCTCAACGAGCAGATCGCCGCCGGCGCCGATGCGGTGATGATCTTCGACACCTGGGGCGGGCTGCTGTCCGCCGCGGGTTATCGGAGGTGGTCGCTCGCATCGATGCGATCGGTGCTGGAGCGGCTGCAGCCGGGGCCCGACGGCCGACCCGTGCCCGCGATTGTGTTCACCAAGGGCGGTGGCCAGTGGCTCGACGAGATCGCGGGTTGCGGGGCCGATGCCGTGGGACTCGACTGGACGGTGGATTTGACTGACGCGCGCAGGCGCGTCGGCGCTTCGGTGGCGCTGCAGGGAAACCTCGATCCACTGGTGCTGATGACCGACCCGGACACCGTGGTCCGCGAGGCGATAGCCGTCGTTCGCGCCGCGGGGAGCGCGCCGGGCCACATCTTCAACCTCGGACATGGAATCCTGCCGACGACGCCGCCCGGGAATGTGGCGGCGCTGGTCGAAGCCGTCCATCGGGAGTCGCGGGCGGCTATCGCGGGGGCTTGACAAACGCCGTCCGGTGGGGTGCCAAGGGGCTTGGCCGCGCTTCATTCCGACGCGTTTCGGGGCTTGACAAAGCCCCGGAAATGGCTTCGGCAGGGGCTACTTATGCACACGCGAATGTCAAGAGGCGGCCGGAAGCCCGTCGCCACCGCTCCCCGGGGATGGCCTTTGTAAGTAATTGAATTTCATAATGAAAAAAAATGCGTCTCCGGGTGTTGTAGCGGACCCTCGCTCGAGGTCCCGCGGGCACTCCGCCGCGAGCGGGCACTTACGCACAAAGTTATCCACAAGTGCGGCGAACCGTCGAACCCGGGCCCCATAGAAATGAAGGACTTGGCCCTCTTTGCTGCGATGTGTGTTGAGGAACCCCGCGTATCCGACGCTGCGGCTCGCGGCACTTGCTGGCGCGGCGCACCCCCATCGGACATCGTGCTTCGGGTCCGTAATGCCGCGATCTGCGCGACAGGCTGCCGGGGCGCGTGAATGGCCATCGCGCGCATCGCGCTGCCGGTCGCGGCGAATACGCTGTTCGATTATTGGCTGCCCGACGGTCTGGCGGTGCGTTCGGGCTCCGTGGTGCGTGTGCGCCTGGGTCCGCGGGCGATGATCGGCGTCGTCGCCGAGATCGTGCAGGATTCGGACGTCGCGTCGGAAAAGCTGCACGCGGTGACCGAGTTGGTCGCCGCATGGCCTGCGCTGCCGGACGACATCGTCGCCTTGGCGCGGTTTGTCTCCAGCTACTACCAGGAGCCGCTCGGCCAGGTATTCGCGCAATTCCTGCCGCCTGCCAGCGCGGCCGCTCGCGTCGGGCGCCGGCGCGAGGGGGTGGACGGGCCGCTGCGCCTGACTGCGACCGGACGAGCCGAGCTTCCGCTGCGGCTTGTGCGATCCAAGCGCGCTCGCGCACTGCTTGCACGCTGGGAGTCGATGCCGGACGGCTTGATGCCTGCGGAGGCCGTGGCGGCGCTGCCTGCGGCCGAGCGGGCCGCGGTGCGCCGCTGGCTGGCGGAAGGCTGGGTGGAGCCCGTGGCGCCAAGCAGCGGCGACGCGGGTGGATTTCCGCTGAATCCCGATCAGCGGCAGGCGGTCGATGCCATCACCGCCGACCTTGTCGGCTTTCGGCCGCATCTGCTGCAGGGCGTGACCGGCAGCGGCAAGACCGAGGTCTATCTCGCGGCCGCCGCCGCCGCGATGGCTGCAGGCAGGCAGGTGCTGCTGCTGGTTCCCGAGATCAATCTCACACCGCAACTCGAGCATCGGGTTGCCGCCGCGCTGCCCGGGTGGCGAATTGCCACGCTGCACAGCGCACTCCCGACGGGCCTGCGGCGCGATCACTGGCTCGCGGCGGCATCGGGCGCGGCCGACATCGTCGTCGGCACGCGCCTCGCGGTCTTTGCGCCGCTGCCGAGGCTCGGGCTCGTGATCGTCGACGAAGAGCACGACCCGTCGTACAAGCAGCAGGACAATCTGCGCTATAACGGTCGCGACGTTGCCGTCTGGCGCGCGCGCCAGCGCGGCGTGCCCATCGTGCTGGGCAGCGCGACGCCGTCGCTGGAGTCGCTGCTGCACGCGCAGCGCGGACGCTACGGATGGCTGCGGTTGCCGCAGCGCGCCGTCGCCGCCGCCCGACTTCCCACGCTGCGGCTCGCGCCGGATGGCGGCGAGGCGATGCGCGAAGGCATGGGCGCGCCGCTCCTCGAGGCGATCGACCTGCGTCTGGCCCGCGGCGAGCAATCGCTCGTCTTCATCAACCGTCGCGGGTACTCGCCGTCGTTGCTCTGTTCGGCGTGCGGCTGGCAGGCCGGATGCAGGCGCTGCAATGCGCGCCTGGTCGTGCATCGCGATGCCGGCGAGCTGCGCTGCCACCATTGTGGCCACGCCGAGCGCGTGCCAAGGGGTTGTCCCGAGTGCGGCAATGTCGATCTCCTGCCATTGGGCCACGGCACGCAGCGTCTCGAGCAGGCGCTGGGACAGAGGTTTCCATCGGCGCGGATCGCGCGCATCGACCGCGACAGCACGCGCCGGAAAGGCTCGTTCGCCGCGATTCGCGACGAGGTGCATGCGGGAGGCCTGGATATCCTCGTCGGGACGCAGATGCTGGCCAAGGGGCACGACTTTCCGCGGCTCACGCTGGTGGGCGTGCTGGGTGCCGACAATGCCCTCTACAGCGCCGATTTCCGGGCGACGGAACGTTTGGCAGCACTGATGTTCCAGGTCGCCGGACGCGCCGGACGTGCCGATCTGCCCGGCGAAGTGATCGTGCAGACCAACTTCCCCCGCCACGCGCTTTACGAGGCGCTGGTGCGGCACGATTACGACGGACTTGCCGCCGCGCTGCTGGCGGAGCGCCGCGTCGCCGGGTTGCCCCCCTATGGCCATCTCGCACTGCTCGGCGCCGAAGCCATCGATCGCGCGCGGGTCGACGCATTTCTCACTGCGGCACATGCAAGCGGCACCGCCATCCAGCGCGCGTCCGGATTTGCGGTCGACGTGTTCGCGCCGGTGCCGGCGGCGCTGTCCCGGCGCGCCGGCCAGGAACGCGGGCAGATTCTCGTGCGCAGCGACGATCGAGCGCCGCTCCAGCAGTTTCTGACCCGTTGGCGCGCGGCGATCGAAGCGTTGCCGGGCCGAAAGGTGCGCTGGGCGCTCGACGTCGATCCCCTGGGCTTCGCCTGAGGCGAATTACAGCCGGACGCTATAATTCACCCTTTGGCTGCCGGGCAATCCGTGTCCCCTTGCGCGTCGTGAACCAACTGAAGACTCAACTCGAACATTGGCTTGCCACCGGGCTGGCCGCCGTCGCGCCCGAAGGCGCCGACGCCGAGGTCACCCTCGAACGCCCCAAGCTCGCCGCGCATGGCGACTATGCGTCCAACGTCGCGCTCCAGCATGCCAAGCGGCTGCGACGGAATCCGCGCGAGTTCGCGCAGGCGCTGATCCAGGCGCTGCCGGCGTCGCCCTGGGTCGAACGCGCCGAGATCGCGGGCGCGGGGTTCATCAACCTGTTTCTGGCGCCGGCGGCCCGGCAGGCGGTCGTGGCCCGCATCCTCGTCGACCGCGACCGGTACGGGCGCAGCGAATCCCGTCGCGGCGAGCAGGTGATGGTGGAATTCGTTTCGGCGAATCCGACCGGTCCGCTTCACGTCGGCCACGGGCGCCAGGCGGCACTCGGCGATGCCGTCGCGGCGCTGCTCGAATGGCAGGGCGCCGATGTCACGCGCGAGTTCTACTACAACGACGCCGGACAGCAGATCCAGAACCTCGCGATTTCGGTGCGCGCACGGGCGCAGGAACTGCTGGGCGAGCACGTCACGTTTCCCGAGGACGGCTATCACGGCGAGTACATCCGCGAGCTTGCACAACGCTTCCTGGCGGAGGTCGGACACGACCTCGGCGACATCGAGGCGATCCGGCGATTCGCCGTCGCGGAATTGAGGAACGAGCAGGACCGCGATCTGCAGGCGTTCGGCGTCCGCTTCGACAATTACTACCTCGAAAGCTCGTTGTACGTCGACGGCCGGGTCGACGCTGCGGTCTCGCGCCTCGCGGCCTCCGGCATGACCTACGAATCCGAGGGCGCGCTGTGGCTTTCGACCACGCAATTCGGCGATGACAAGGATCGCGTGATGCGCAAGTCGGACGGCGGCTACACGTACTTCATCCCCGATGTCGCGTATCACATCACCAAGTGGGAGCGGGGATTCACCAAGGCGATCAACGTGCAGGGCTCCGACCATCACAGCACCATCACGCGCGTGCGTGCCGGGCTGCAGGCGGTCGGCCTGGGAATACCGGCTGGTTATCCGGACTACGTGCTGCACAAGATGGTCACGGTGATGAAGGGTGGCGAGGAAGTACGCATCTCCAAGCGCGCGGGCAGCTACGTCACGGTGCGTGACCTGATCGACGAAGTCGGACGCGATGCGGTGCGTTTCTTTCTCGTGTCGCGCAAGGCGGACAGCGAGTTCACGTTCGACATCGACCTCGCCCGCGCCCAGTCGGAGGAAAACCCCGTCTACTACGTGCAGTACGCGCATGCGCGGGTGTGCTCGGTGTTGAGGCAGGCCGGCATCGAGCACGAGGGCGCGCTCGACCTCCTTGCCGCCGCCGATTCAAGCGCGCTGTCGAGCCCCTACGAGGAGGCCCTGCTGCGTCGGCTTGCCGATTTTCCGGAGGAGCTTGCGCTGGCGGCAAGGGAGTTGGCCCCGCACCTGGTGACTTTCTATCTCAAGGAGATCGCCGCCGATTTCCACAGTTACTATAATGCGGAGCGTTTCCTGGTCGATGACGCGCGAATCCGGCAGGCGCGACTCCTGCTCGCAGCGGTGACGGGTCAGGTCATACGCAACGGGCTCGCGGTGCTGGGTCTCTCGGCGCCCGACAAGATGTGACGCAGCAAGCGAATCCAGACACGATGACTTTCCGCACGTCGACGCCGCACACGCCGCCCCGCCCGCGCGCCCGGCACCGCAAGGCTGCTGGCGGCACGCTGGTAGGCGTGTTCATCGGCCTCGTGCTCGGACTCGCGCTGGCGGCGGGAGTCGCCTGGTACTTCACCAAATCGGGCAGCCCATACCAGCCGGCGGCGCCCGGCCGCGAAGCCCCGCGCGAGCCGGCGAAGGCCGCCAGGACGGAGCCGACTGCTCCGGCGGCGGAGAAGCCGCGCTTCGATTTCTATCGGATACTGCCCGGCGCCGAAGAGCCCCGGGTTGCGGCGCCCAAGCCGGTCGAGAAGGCGACGCCCGACAAGGCGACGCTGGAGCGCGCCGCGCCCGGCAAGGCCGTGCCCGGCGCGCCTGCCGGCACCGGCCCGGCGGGTGGCGGCGAGCGTTTCTGGCTGCAGGCCGGGTCGTTCGCCGGCGAAGCCGATGCCGAGAACCTCAAGGCGCAGCTGGCGCTCAGCGGCTGGGAGGCCGTGATCCAGTCCGCGTCGATCCCAGACAAGGGACTGCGCTATCGAGTGCGTCTGGGCCCCTACGACAACACCGACGAACTGAATCGCACCAAGGCCGAGCTCGGCAGGCGCGGGTTCGACGTCGCCGTCATCAAATATTGATCGTTCACGGCGTTTGCCGCGTTGGGCGCCGGGAACTCGTGTCGGCGCCCGCGGACCAACGGAAGCTTTCTGCAGTCGCGAATACCACCCAGGCGCCTCGCACGCCGCTTTCCCGGAGTTCACGCCATGCTTTCGATCCCGTCCCTCGTCCGATGCCTGCTGCCCCTCGCCGCGGCGCTGCTCGCGGCTGCACCCATTGCGGCCAGCGCGCAGGCGCCGGCGCTCGAGGAAGGCAAACACTATGTTCGCCTCAAGACCCCGCAGCCGGTCGAAAGCGGCAGCAAGATCGAAGTCCTGGAGTTCTTTTCCTACGGCTGTCCGCACTGCGCCGATCTCGATCCGGAGTTGGTGAAGTGGCAGAAGACGATGCCGCCGGATGTCCAGTTCCGGCGCGTTCCCGTCGGATTCGGCCGCGAGGCCTGGGACAACCTCGGCAAGGCGTACTACACGCTCGATGCACTCGGCGAGGAGGCTCGTCTCTCCACCGAACTCTTCGCGGCATTGCATCGTGCCGGCGTCAATCTGAGCACGCCGAAGACCTTTTTCGACTGGGCTGCCGGCAAGGGACTCGACCGCAAGAAGGTCGAGGACATGTTCAATTCGTTTGCCATTGCCGGCAAGATGAACAAGGCCAACCAGACCGCCAAGGCGTACGCGGTGCAATCGGTGCCGCTCATCATCGTCGACGGCAAGTTCCAGACTTCCTCCGACAAGGTCGGCTCGCACGCGCAGATGCCGGCTGCGATCAACGCGCTGGCGGCCAAGGCCAGGAGCGAGCGGCCCAAGGCCAAGAGCTGATCGCGTCGTGATCGCCGCGCGCGCGGGCGGCGCAGCGCTGCCGTGCGATCCGCGCGCATGAACGTCTTCATCACCGGCGCGAGCAGCGGCATCGGGGCGGCGCTCGCGCGGCACTATGCCGGCACAGGCGCGAACCTTGGCCTTGTTGCGCGGCGACAGGCCCCTCTGGACCAGTTGGTCTCGACGCTGCCGGCGCAAGGGCGCGTGATCGCGCGCGCGGGCGATGTGCGCGTGGCAAGCGAGTTGTCGGATGCCGCCACGGCGTTCGTCGCGCGTTTCGGCGTTCCCGACATCGTGATCGCCAATGCCGGCATCTCGCAGGGAACCTCGACCGAGCACGCTGACGATGCGGCGGTGTTCCGCGCGATTCTCGACACCAACGTGCTCGGTATCGTCCACAGCTTCCAGCCGTTTCTCGCCGCGATGCGCGAGCGGCGATGCGGAACGCTGGTGGGCATCGCCAGCGTGGCTGGATTCCGGGGCCTGCCGGGGGCCGGCGCCTATTCGGCGTCGAAGGCAGCCGCGATCGCCTATCTCGAGAGCCTGCGCGTCGAACTCCTGGACTCCGGCTTGCAGGTGGTCACCGTCTGCCCCGGCTACGTCGCCACGCCGATGACCGCGAAAAATCCCTACCGGATGCCGTTCCTGGTCGATGCGGACAGGGGTGCCCGGCTCATCGCGCGAGCGATCGAGCGGCAGCGGCACTTCTATGTCTTTCCCTGGCCGATGGCGATCGTCGGCTGGGCGCTGCGTGCCTTGCCGCGTCCGCTGTACGGCGCGCTGTTCAGGAACGCGCCGAGGAAGCCCCGGCGGCCGGCCTGACTCGGCTCGTCAAACGAAAAACGGGCTGCCATCCGGGCAGCCCGCATTCAACGCGCCTGCGCGTCGATTACATCGGAATGCGCACGCCGACGGTAACGGCATAGCTGTCGCCATCGCTCTTGCTCGCCGTGCCCGATCCGCTGAGGTATCCGGTCACCTTGCCGAACTCGGTCGCGGCGCCGACGCTGAACTGCACCCAGTTGTCGTCGGGCTGGTACGCCGGCACGCTGAAATTGCCGCCCATCCCGTAGACGCTGGCGCTGACCAGGCGCTCGTCGTTTTCCATTTCGTATTCCCAGGTCACTTTGGCATACGGACGAATGCTGGCGAACCTGCCGGCCGCCTGCCAGCCCACGGAGAAGATCGACGACTTGCGCTCCTGCTGGTCGTAGGCCATCGTCGTGCTGTTGCTGCCGCGCTCCTGGAATCCGCGGACCGTGATCTCCTGGTACGTGTACTTGGCGGTGGGGCCGTGGATCCAGTCGCCGGCGTTGAACCAGTAGCCGCCGAGCAGGCGTCCGGTCATCGTCCAGCCACGGGTGTCGCCGGACTCGGTGCGCGTCCCCGCGCCCAGGGTGATGTCGCGGTGGACGTCGCCGTAATCGAGATCCGCGGCGCCGAGCGTCGCCCCCGCGTACCACGGACCTTCGCCATAGCCGACATAGACGGTCGCCGACGTCTGGTTGAGCTTGTAGCCGCCGTTGCCGAAGTCGCCCTTGTTCTCGGTGAAGTCCGCCGATGCGCCGGCGAGCAGCTTGTCGGACAGCCGGATGTCGCCGCCGACCGAAAGCGTATTGAGCGTCGCGTCGCCGGACCGGAAGCCGCTGTCCATGTCGGGATTGGCATAGTCGTAGGCTGCCCAGGCTTCGAACTTTCCGGCCGGGCGCAGGGCGTTGGTGCCGGACATCATCCGGCCGTCGAGCGTGCGCCAGCTGGCCTGCTCGACCGCGAGCGGCGCTTCGGCGAGGGCGGCGATCTGCTGCGGGGCGGCGATGATCGATGCGGCGTATTGCGCGACGACCGCGTGTGCTGCCGTCGTCGGGTGCACGCCGTCGGCGAACACGTAGGTCTGCGCCGCGCTGGGGGTGGCGAAGTTGGCCTGCGTGCAGACCAGCGACGGGGTGGTGCCGCATGCCGGCGCGGTCGCGTTCGCGAAGCCGTACGCGCCGGGATTCGCGACGATCTCATTCAACAGCCCTTGCGCGTTGACGCGGATGGTCTGAATTCCGGTGGCGTCGAGCGTGGCGAACAACGTGCTGTTGAACAGACCGGCCAATGCGCTGACCGATCCCGCGACCGGTGTCCCGGCGAAGGCCGGCGTCTTTCCCGGGTCCGGGAGATTGCCGATCATGATGTACTGCGCACCGGCAGCGCGCAGCACGCCAACCTGCTGCGCAAGCTGAGTTGCCGCCGTCGCGAGGTTGGCCTGTGCCTGGGCTGAGGTGATTGCGCCTGTCTGCACGTCGGTGAGCTGCACGAACAGGTCGTTGGCGCCCGCCCACACCGAGTAGATCGCGTTGCGATCCAGCGGGCCTTTGCCGATCAACTGCTGTATCTGCGTGGCGACCGGAACTGCGGCGCCGGTCGGGGCGGCAGCCGGATAGCCCGGCAACAGCGTCACGCGCGCGCCGCCGTAGGCGTAGTCGTTGCCGCCCTGGTTGGCCGGGCTGGCCGTGAAACCGAAGCTCTGTGCGAAGGGCAGCGCCCACACCGGGCCGGGGTTGGTCGTGAACATCCCGGTGCCGGGAGGCAGCACCGGCTTGTAGGAACCCATGTCGGTCAGGCTGTCGCCGAAGAAATACACGTTGCTGAACTGCGCCGCGGCAGGCGCCGATACGGCCATGGCGATGGCAACGGTGAGCAGGGAGCGATTGAACGATCGCATGCGGGAATCTCCTCGTAGGGGGCGAATTGTTGTCTGGAATTTCGGGGACGCGGAACGTCGGACGCCGATTCTAATCCAAATGCCAGGTGGCAGCACCGGCCGAAGTCGAAAGTTTGACCGGCTGCCGCAGTCAACGCAATGTCCCGCTCGGTCGTTCTGGAAACGACAACACAGGAGGTCGACGATGGCCGCTTTCCGGCATCTGCTGCAGCGCAGGAGCATGGGGGTTGCGCGATCCATGCTTCGGGGCTGGATGGTGGCGCTGTGTGCGATGACAGCGATCGTGGCCGGCGCGGCGACCGTGGACGACGAGTTGCCTGGGCGCGTGGGACGTGTCGCCGAGTACGCCGGCGAGCTCTTCCTGTCGCCGGAGGATCGACCCGCCGAATGGGCTTCGATCGGCCTCAACTACCCGGTCACGACCGGCGACAATCTCTGGGTGTCGGGCGATGGCCGCGCCGAGGTCGATTTCGGCAGCGGGCAATTTCGCCTCGCCGGCGACAGCAACGTTCACGTTTCGCGTCTGGACGATCGCCAGCTCGCGCTGTTCGTGGCCCACGGCCGCGTGATCGTCCGCCTGCGCGTACTCGAACGCGGCGACGTTGCGACCGTCGACACGCCCAACACGCAGGTTCAGTTCACCCGCACCGGGCTCTATCGCGTCGAAGTCGACAAGGATCGCGTCACCACGGCCGTGATCGTGCGCGAGGGCGAGGCGCTCGTCGCGATCGCCGGCGGCGCGCAGCAGATTCTGCCCGGACAGATCGGCAGCCTGGCGGGCCTGGATCCCGGGTATGCGGTGGTCGAGAGCGGTGTCGGCGTCGATGGCTTCGACACCTGGAGCGCCAACCGCGATCGCCGCTACGAGCGCGGCCGTTCGGCAGGCTACGTATCGCGGGAAATGGTCGGCGGGGCCGACCTCGACGAGTATGGCAGCTGGGATTCGCACCCGACCTACGGTCCTGTCTGGTATCCGTCCTCGGTCGCTGCGGGCTGGGCGCCGTATCGTCAGGGGCGTTGGGCGTGGGTCGGCCGCTGGGGCTGGACCTGGGTCGATGACGCGCCCTGGGGCTATGCGCCTTTCCATTACGGGCGCTGGGTGTGGACCACCGGCCGCTGGGGTTGGTGCCCGGGCAGCTTCGTCTCGCGTCCGGTCTGGGCACCGGCGCTGGTCGGATGGTACGGCGGCGACCGGTGGAGCGTGTCCGTCAACTTCGGCGCGCCGGTCGTCGGCTGGGTGCCGCTGGGCTGGGGTGACCCGTACGTCCCCGGGTGGGGCGGCGGTGGCTGCGGCAATCGGTGCTGGACGCACTACAACCGCCCCTACGCGGTCAACCGCGGCCACGCAGTCAACCGCGCCGAGCGCCCGAACGCACCGCCGACGACCTATTCGAACGGCGGCGTTCCCGGCGCCATCACGGCAGTGGCTGGGTCGACGATGGCGGGCCATCGTCCGGTGGCGCCCAACCTCGTGCGCGTACCTCCCACCGCCACCGGCGGACATCCCGTGACGGTGGCAGGACCGGCGGTCAAGCCCCTGCGTTTGCCGGACGCGCGACCAGGTTCCGGTGTTCCGGCGCCGGCATCGACGTTCTATCCGACGACCAAGCCGCGGCTTGCGATTACGCCGCCGACGGGGTCCCCGGCCGCGCGGCCGGGCGTCGCCAGCCCGGAAGCCAATCGAGCGCCGGCCGTGCGGCCGGCCCCGCAACAACCCCCGGCACGCCCGCAAGGCGCGGCGACATCGAGCGGCGGTGCTCCCATGATCGCGAAACCTGCGCCGGCGACATCGAGCGGTGGCGCTCCTATGATGGCGAAACCTGTACCCGCGACGCCGCGGTCGCCTTCCGCATCACAGGTTGTGCCGCAGCTTCCACCCGTCCAGAAGGCGCCGGTGACGTCGGCGCCGCCCGCGCGTGTCGAGGCACGACCGGCGACCGTTCGGCCTTCGGTATCGGTGCCTGTTCCACCGCCGGCTCCGGAACCAGGACAACGGGGAGCAGCGCCGCGTCAGAGTTCGCCCCAGCCGGCGCGCGCGGTGCAGGTGCCCCAGGCGCCCCAGGTGCTCCAGGCACCAAGGGCGGCGCCGGTCGCGCCATTACCGCCGGCCGTAGCGGTTCCCCCTGGCGGCCGACGCGACGTCCCCGCGGCGGTGCCTCCGGCATCCCCGCAGCCGGTGGCAGCATCGGTGCCGGAGCGTGCCCAGCGCCACGGCGGCGAGAAGCCGGCGCGCGTTGGCGACGGTGCCGGCGTGCCTGGAGCCGGGGGCAGCAGCGGGGGTGGTGCGCAGCGCTGAACCCGGACCTCTTGATGCAAAAAAATCGCCGGGTATGCCCGGCGATTTTTCGCGGAAGCGGCGAATCAGGGCGCGATCAGCGCGAGGCGCTTGCCGCCGTCGACGAGTTTGACCCGTTCGCCTTCCTTGACCGCAGGCTTGCTGCCGTAGGTGAACGACCGCGCTTCGCCCCCGTCCATCCTGATCGACACCGACCAGTACGCTTTCTTGTTCTTGTTCTTCTCGACCTGATTGCCCACGTAGGCGCCGCCCCCCGCGCCGACGATCGTCGCCGCCGTGTTGCCGCGGCCGCTGCCGATCTGGTGGCCCAGCACGCCGCCGACCACGCCTCCGGCAACCGCACCCAGGCCGCTGGACGTCCCCTGCTGCTCGACATAGCGGATCGATTGCACGACGCCGCAATCGGCGCACTTCGCCTGGGCGAATGCCACGGGTGCGCTCACGCATGCGCCCAGCGCAAGCGCGAGGGCAAGGCGGTACGTCAGGTGGCGGAACATGGTGCTCTCCTTCGGTGGGACGTGGAGCGATGACTTCGATCGGATTCGCATCCGGCGCGCGCAGGACTTCCGCGCGGCGCCGGGGTCCGCGGTGGCCTGGCGCGCGTCAGCTCTCGGCCCGCATCCGCGCGTAGCTGCCGGGCGCCGCCTCGATCACCTTGAGCTTGCCCTTGCCGGGAACGCGTGCCGCGACCTGCGCGCCGAGATTCGGCTGCACCCAGTCGAGCCAATCGGTCCACCACGAGCCCTCGAACTGCCGGGTGCCGGCGAACCATTCGTCGGGATTCGCGGGCAGCTTGTCGTTGATCCAGTAGCCGTATTTGTTCGCGGCCGGCGGGTTGATCATGCCGGCGATGTGGCCGGACCCGGACAGCACGAAGCGCGACTTGCCGCCGAAGAGCTGCGGGCCCGAGTACGTGGCCCTCCAGGGCGCGATGTGATCCTCGATCGCGGACACGAAGTAGGCCGGAACGGTGATCTTCGACAGATCGATCGGCACGCTGTCGAGTGTTATGCCGCCGGGCTCGCGCAGCTTGTTCGCCATGTACATGTTGCGCAGGTAGAAGCTGTGCATCGTTGCCGGCATCCGCGTCGAGTCCTGGTTCCAATGCAGGAGGTCGAACGGGAAAGGGTCGCGACCCATCAGGTAGTTGTTGATGACGAACGACCAGATGAGGTCGTTCGAGCGCAGCAGGTTGAACG
Source organism: uncultured beta proteobacterium (assembly GCA_963788185.1). GTDB lineage: Bacteria > Pseudomonadota > Gammaproteobacteria > Burkholderiales > Casimicrobiaceae > CAIWHR01. Next base: position 177,591 of record CAWBGE010000021.1, on the reverse strand, counting down.
TGGTCGCCATTTCGGCGCCGTCGAGGAAGCCGCGCTCGCTCATCTTCTTCTCGAGCGACGACACCTGGCCCTCGTCGATGAAGACCTCGAGTTCGCCGGTGCGGACGAAATCGACCAGCGAGGTCATGAACGACGCGCTGACGACGCGCTTCTGCTTCGTGCCCGCCATGTAGGCGAGCGTCGCGGCGAGCAGCGTGCCGCCGAGGCAGTAGCCGAGCGCGTTGACCTCCTTCTCGCCGGTGGCCTGCTCGATCGCGTCCAGCGCCGCGATCGGCCCTTCGAGCAGGTAGTCGACGAAGTCCTTGTGCGAGAGCTTCTCGTCGGGATTCACCCACGAGATCAGGAACACCGTCATCCCCTGGTCGACGCACCACTTCACCAGCGAGTTCTTCTCGCGCAAGTCCATGATGTAGTACTTGTTGATCCACGGCGGGACGATCAGCAGCGGGCGCTTGTGCACTTTCGCCGTCGACGGCTCGAACTGCAGCAGCTGCATCAGGTCGTTCTGGTAGACGACCTTGCCCGGCGTGGTCGCGATGTTGACGCCGAGTTCGAAGGCCTTGCTGTCGGTCATCGAGATCCGCAGCTGGCCATTGCCGCGTTCGATGTCGTCGAGCAGGTTGTTGAGGCCCTTGACCAGGTTCTGGCCGCCGCTCGACACCGTCTCGCGGAAGACTTCGGGGTTGGTGAGCGCGAAGTTCGACGGCGCCAGCGCGTCGATGTACTGGCGGGTGAAGAAGTCGACCTTCTTGCGCGAGCCGGGATCGAGGCCTTCGACGTTGGCGACGGTGGTGTTGAGCCAGCGCGACGTGATCAGGTAGCTCTGCTTGATGTAATCGAACAGGAAATGCTCCTGCCAGTCGTCGTGCTTGAAGCGCTTGTCGCCTTTGGCCGGGGCGGCGACCGGTTCGCCGGCGGCGCCCATCGCCTTCATCAGCGACGATTGCCAGAGGCTCATGTAGTCCCACCAGAGGTTCATCTGCGCCTCGGCCATCTGGTAGGGATTCGCCAGCATCTTGGAGGCGAGCTCCATGAACGCCTTGCCGATCCCCAGTTCGTCGGCAAGCATCGACTTGCCGGACCCGGACTGGCGGGCGGCGAAGTCGCCCATCAGCTTGGCGCTCTTCTCGGCCGCGGAGGCGAGCGAATCGGCGAGCGCGATCGGGTCGTAGGCGGGCTTGGCGGGAGCTTCGGGAGCAGCGGGCTTGGCGGGGGTGGACATGGCTGGGCCTTTGGTGCGGGTGGGTGCGATGGGCGATGTTAGCAGGGTGTCGAACGTCGTTGCGCGGTCGGCGGATTGGCGACGGCGAAGCTTAGCGCACCATTCGCCCCGGTGCTGCGCGCGAGGCGGCCGGCGTGCCACAGATGGTTGAGGTGCGCGATGGCTTCGCCCATCGCAAAAAACCGCTGCTGGACGTCGAGTTCGCGTCGAAACAGCACCGGAACGAGATCCGCCGCCGAGACGGGTCCCGCCGCGGCGCGGGCGGCGGTGACCAGTTCGTCGAGGCGCGCCGCGTGGTGGGCGACGAGTTGGGCGATGCGCTCGCCGATGCCGCGGAACGGCAGGCCGTGCGACGGCAGCACCAGCGTGTCTGCCGGCAGCGACCCGAAGGCCGCCAGCGATTCGAGAAAGCTCCCCAGCGGATCGGCGTCGGGTTCCACCGCCCAGACACTGATGTTGGTGCTGATCTTCGGCAGCAGCATGTCGCCCGAAATGAGCACGCCGAGGTCGCGCGAGTACAGCGCTGCGTGCTCCGGCGAGTGGCCGTGGCCCTCGATGATGCGCCAGCGGGCAGGGCCGGCGCCGAGTTCGCGCCCGTCCAGCAGCCGGGTGAAGGTGGCCGGTACGTCGGGGACGCCGCGGCGGTAGTGGTTGCCGCGCGCTGCGAGTTCGGCGAGGTGCGCGCCGGCAAGACCGTGTCGCTGGAACAACGCGAGGATGCCTTCGGGCCCATAGCCGCTGTGGCCGTGCGCCAGCGCATGGGTGGCCATGAACTCGGCATGCGTCATCAGCACCGGCGCCGAGAAACGTGCGGCCAGCCACGAGGCATTGCCGACGTGATCCGGGTGGCAGTGCGTCACGACGACCCTGTCGATCGATCGCCGGTCGAGCGTCGTCGCGAAATGCCGCTCCCACAGCGCGCGCGTTCGCGGATCCCCGTAGCCGGTGTCGACCAGCGTCGTCGCCTGTGCGCCGTCCAGCAGCCACAGGTTGATGTGGTCGAGCGCGAACGGCAACGGCATACGCATCCAGCGGATGCCGTTGCCGATGTCGATGACCTCGCCGGCCGCGGGCGGATGCGCGAAGGGAAATTCCAGCGTCGGCGAGGGGGGCGCGGGCATGGTTGGGTAATTCCAGTGGAAGCTCCGGCGTCGTGCGGCGGGCGCCGTGCATCGCGGCGTCACGGTTTTGTGCGACGCAGCATCGTCGAAGAATCGCGCCCGTCTGTCAAGCTGCGGCGGCGGGGCGGCAGCGGCGAGGGCAGTGGACCGACTTTGGCCGACCGCCGCGCGGGCCTGTGCTATCTTCGCCGCGATCCCTCTGACCGCCCGTCGCACGGTTCTGCCGCTCGCACCCATGACGCCCACGAAAATCGCCGCCGGACGCACGATGGCTCAATCCACCGAGCAACCTGCCCTCTATTCGATCTCCGACCTGGCGCGGGAATTCGCACTGACGACGCGCGCCATCCGATTCTACGAGGACGAAGGGCTGCTCGCGCCCGAACGCAAGGGCCGCGCCCGCATCTATGGCGAGCGCGAGCGGGTGCGGATCAAGCTGATCCTGCGCGGCAAGCGCCTGGGCCTTTCGCTGTCCGAGATCCGCGGGCTCTTCGACATCTACGCGATCACCCGGGACGAGCACGCGCAGCTGTCAAAGTTCCTGCCGATGCTCGCCGATCGGCGGGCCATGCTGAAACAGCAGCGCGAGGACATCGATGCCGTGCTGGCCGAGATCGGCGGCCTGGAGCGCGACTGTCGCCGGCGGCTGAAGCAGGAAGAGGCCGCGCGGCGTGCGGGACGCCAGCCGCCGGGGCCGGTGCACAGCAATTGACGTTAACGTAAACGTCATTTAGAGTCCTCCGGTCCGATTCGCTCCGGATCCGACCATCGTCCACCCGACACCCTCATGCCTACCGTTCACGCTCCCGCGCCTCCACCGGCCGCCGATTCCGCATTCGAAGCCCGCCGCGAGCGGATTCGCGCAAGCTTCGGCAAACAGGGTGCGATGGCGCTCATCGGTGCGTCGCTCGTCGACGTGCAGCCGGGCTGCTGCGCCATCGCGCTCGTGCCGCGGCCCGATCTCGCGCAGCAGCACGGCTATGTCCACGCCGGCATCATCGCCACGCTGGTCGACTCGGCGGGGGGCTACGCCGGATTCACGCTGTTCCCGGAGGACGCGTCGGTGCTTTCGGTCGAGTTCAAGCTGAACCTGCTGGCTCCCGCGAAGGGCGAGCGTATCGTGGCCGAGGGGACTGTCGTCAAGAACGGGCGTACGCTGGTCATCACCCGCGGCGATGTCTATGCCGAGGAAGGCGATCGGCGGACGCTGGTGGCCATCATGCAGCAGACATTGATGGTGATGCACGGCAAGCCCGAGGCCTGACTTCAATGAAAGGGTGACCATGCCGGATTTTCCCGCGCTGAATTTCCATCATGGCGAGACGATCGACATGCTGCGCGCCGCCGTCGCGCAGTTTGCGGCGGCGGAGATCGCGCCGCGCGCCGCAGAGATCGACGCCACGAATGCGTTCCCGGCGGACCTGTGGCGCAAGCTGGGCGACATGGGATTGCTCGGCATCACCGTCGGCGAAGCCTACGGCGGCAGCGCGATGGGCTATCTCGCGCACATCGTCGCGATGGAGGAGTTGAGCCGTGCATCGGCTTCGGTGGGACTCTCGTACGGCGCGCACTCGAACCTCTGCGTCAACCAGATCCTGCGCAACGGCACCGAGGCGCAGAAGCGCGCGTACCTGCCCAGGCTCGTCAGCGGCGAGCACGTGGGCGCGCTGGCGATGAGCGAGCACGGGTCGGGATCCGACGTCGTGTCGATGCGCCTCGCGGCGCGTCGCGACGGCGACCGCTACATCCTCAACGGCAGCAAGATGTGGATCACCAACGGACCCGATGCCGACACGCTGGTCGTCTACGCCAAGACCGAGCCGCAGGCCGGTGCGCGCGGCATCACCGCCTTCGTCATCGAGAAGGGGATGCCGGGTTTCTCGACCGCGCCGAAGCTCGACAAGCTCGGCATGCGGGGTTCGAACACCTGCGAGCTCGTGTTCGACAACTGCGCGGTGCCGTCCGCCAATATCCTCGGCGACGAGGGGCGGGGCGTGAACGTGCTGATGAGCGGCCTCGACTACGAGCGCGCCGTGCTCGCAGGCGGGCCGCTCGGCATCATGGCAGCGTGCATGGACGTCGTGCTGCCCTACGTCCACGAGCGGACGCAGTTCGGGCAGCCGATCGGCGAGTTCCAGCTGATGCAGGGCAAGCTCGCCGACATGTACACGACGATGAACGCGTGCAGGGCCTACGTGTACGCGGTGGGCCAGGCCTGCGATCGCGGCGAGACCACGCGCAAGGACGCGGCCGGCGCGATCCTCTACGCCGCCGAGAAGGCGACGTGGATGGCCGGCGAGGCGATCCAGTGCCTAGGCGGCAATGGCTACATCGACGGCTACCCGACCGGGCGCTTGTGGCGCGACGCCAAGCTCTACGAAATCGGCGCCGGCACCTCGGAAATCCGGCGAATGCTGATCGGCCGCGAACTCTTCAACCAGACCCGGTGACAGCCCCGTCCCGCCTGCCGGCGATGCCTCGCGGACCACGTCAACCAAGGAAGACTCATGCATAACGATCCCATTGTCATCGTCGGTGCCGCGCGTACGCCCATGGCGGGGCTGCAGGGCGATTTCGCTACGCTATCGGCCAGCGATCTCGGCGCGGTGGCGATACGCGCCGCCGTTGAGCGTGCCGGCATCGCGGCCGCCGACGTGCAGGAGGTGATCATGGGCAACGTGCTGCCCGCCGGCCAGGGACAGGCGCCGGCGCGGCAGGCGGCGATCAAGGCGGGCCTGCCGCTGTCCGCGGGCTGCACGACGATCAACAAGATGTGCGGTTCAGCGATGAAGGCGGCAATGTTCGCGCACGATCTTCTTGTCGCCGGCACCAACGACGTGATGGTCGCCGGCGGAATGGAGAGCATGACCAACGCGCCCTACCTGCTGCCGAAGGTCCGCCAGGGCTTGCGGATGGGACATTCGACCGTCATCGACCACATGTTCTTCGACGGTCTCGAGGACGCCTACGACAAGGGCAAGCTGATGGGCGTGTTTGCCGAGCTCTGCGCCGACAAGTATGGCTTCACCCGGGAGGCCCAAGACGCCTTCGCGCTGGCCTCGCTGTCGCGCGCGCTGGCGGCCAACACCGACGGGACGTTCGGCTGGGAGATCGCGCCGGTCACCGTTGAGGGGCGCAAGGGGGAAGTGGTCGTCGCCAACGACGAGCAGCCTGCGAAGGCATCGCCGGCCAAGATTCCGACGCTGAAGCCGGCGTTTCGCAAGGACGGTACGGTGACCGCGGCCAACGCGAGTTCGATCTCGGACGGTGCGGCGGCGCTGGTGCTGATGCGCCGGTCGACGGCGGAAGCGCGGGGATTGAAGCCGCTGGCAGTCGTGATCGACCATGCGACGCACGCGCAGGAGCCGGCGTGGTTCGCGACCGCGCCGGTGGGCGCGATGCAGAAACTGTATGCGAAGACCGGCTGGGCGACGAAGGACGTCGACCTCTTCGAAATCAACGAAGCGTTCGCCGTGGTCACGATGGCGGCGATGAAGGATCTCGCGATCCCGCACGAAAGAGTCAATGTCCACGGCGGCGCCTGCGCGCTCGGCCACCCCATCGGCGCCTCCGGCGCGCGGATCATCGTGACGCTGCTCGGCGCACTCCGCAAGCACGGCGGCAAGCGCGGCGTCGCGAGCCTCTGCATCGGGGGCGGCGAGGCCACGGCGATGGCAGTGGAACTCTGCTGACGGCCGTGCATGCCGCGCGGACGCAACGCGATCTACGTCAAGCTGTCCCTGGTCGCGCTGATCTGGGCGGGGACCTTCATCGCCGGTCGCGTGGTGGCCGCCGAGATGCCGCCGGCGACGGCCGCGCTGTGGCGCTACGTCGTGGCGTCGGTCGCTCTGGTCGGCGCGCACGCGTGGCTGGTGGGCGTGCTGCCCCGCCTGCGGCCGAGGCAGTGGCTGGGCGTGACCCTGCTGGGCGCGACCGGCGTCGCCGCCTACAACCTGTGCTTCATGGTCGGCATGCAGACCGTGCCGGCGTCGCGCGCTTCGCTGATCGTCGCGCTCAACCCGGCGGTGACCGTGCTCGGCGCGGCGTGGTTTCTGCACGAGCGCCTGACGGCATCGCGCGTCGCGGGCGCGGTGCTCGCCCTGGCGGGTGCGGCGGTCGTCATCGGTCACGGCAATCCGCTGACCATACTGGGCGGCGGCGTCACCGCCGGCGATGCGATCATCTTCGGCTGCGTCCTGTCGTGGTCGACGTACACGCTGATCGGCAAGGGTGTGCTCGCCGGTCTGTCGCCGCTGTCGGCGACCACCTACGCGTCTCTCACCGGCACGGTGCTGCTGGCGCTCGCTGCGGTGCTCCTGCCGGCGCCGTTCGCAGCAGGCCTCGGACTGCCGCCGGCAAGCGTCTCCGGATGGATTGCGCTGGTATTCCTGGGCGTGCTGGGAACGGCAGTCGCCTTCGTCTGGTTCTACGAGGGCGTGCGTGAGCTCGGCCCCGCACGCGCCGCCGTGTTCATCAACCTCGTGCCGGTGGCGGCGGTGGCGCTCGGCTTTGCACTCCTGGGCGAGCAACTCGAGTGGTCGATGCTCGCAGGCGGCGCGCTCGTCATCGGCGGCGTCCGGCTGATCAACCGCGTGGATCCCCGCGCCTTGTCCGCTCAACTTCCCCACCAGGAAAACGCCAAATGCTGCTGACCGAGGAACAGCGTCTCGTCCGCGACACGATGCGCGCGTTCGCGCAAGAGCGCCTCGCGCCGCAGGCCGCGCAATGGGACCGCGACCACCACTTTCCGCGCGCGGAGCTGGCAGCGCTCGGCGAACTGGGCGCGCTGGGCATGGTGACCCCCGAAGCCTGGGGCGGTGCCGGCATGGACTATGTGTCGCTCGCCGTCGCCATCGAGGAAATCGCCGCCGGCGACGGTGCGACATCGACGATCGTGAGCGTGCAGAACTCGGTGGTCTGCGGACCGCTCAATGCCTTCGGCAGCGACGCGCAGAAGGAGCGGTACCTGAGGCCGCTGGCATCGGGCGCGGCACTGGGCTGCTTCTGCCTCACCGAGCCGCACGTCGGTTCCGATGCCGCGGCCATCACCACGCGCGCCGAACGCGACGGCGACGATTACGTGCTCAACGGCGTCAAGCAGTTCATCACCACCGGCAAGTACGCCGACACCGCCATCGTGTTCGCGGTGACCGATCGGCAGGCCGGAAAGAAAGGCATCTCCGGCTTCGTCGTCGACACCAGGGCGCCGGGCTACGTCGTCGCCCGGATCGAGGACAAGCTCGGGCAGAGGGCTTCGGACACCGCGCAGATCGTGTTCGAGAACTGCCGCGTGCCCGTCGCCAATCGGCTCGGCGGCGAAGGCGAAGGCTATCGCATCGCGCTGGCGAATCTCGAGGCCGGCCGCATCGGCATCGCCGCGCAGGCGGTGGGCATGGCCCGCGCCGCGCTGGACGCGGCGCTCGTCTATGCGCGCGACCGGCAGAGCTTCGGCCGCCCGATCGTCGAGCATCAGGCGGTGAGCTTCAGGCTGGCCGACATGGCGACCGAGATCGAAGCCGCGCGGCAGCTGGTGTGGCACGCTGCGTCGCTGCGCGACGCCGGTCAACCCTGTCTCAAGGAGGCGTCGATGGCCAAGCTGTTCGCGTCGGAAATGGCGGAGCGTGTCTGCTCCGCGGCGATTCAGGTGCACGGGGGCTACGGCTATGTCAGCGATTTTCCGGTCGAGCGCATCTATCGCGACGTGCGCGTGTGCCAGATCTACGAAGGCACGAGCGAGATCCAGCGCCTGGTCATCGGCCGCGCGCTTGCGGGTTGAGGAGACTGTCGAATGAGTTCGCCCATCGATTTCTATTTCGATTTTTCATCGCCATACGGATACCTCGCCGCGCAGCGCATCGAGGCGCTGGCCGAAAAATACGGCCGCAGCGTCGACTGGCACCCGGTGCTGCTGGGCGTCATCTTCAAGGCGACCGGGAGCGCGCCGCTGACGACGCTGCCGCTGAAGGGCGAATATTCGAAGGCGGACTTCGCGCGCAGCGCGCGTTTCCACGGCATCGACTTCCGCATGCCGTCGATGTTCCCGATCGCGGGCCAGGCGCCGTCGCGGATCGTGCTGTGGCTGAAGGCGACCGATGCCGCGGCCTCGGCGCGCGTCGCGAAGGCGCTCTACCGGGCGTATTTCATCGACGGCGTCGACATCTCGTCGCCCGACGCGGCCGTAGCGGTGGCGGCGAAGGAAGGCGTCGATCCGGTCGCGGCGCGCGCTGCGATTGACGACCCGGCGATCAAGGCGGCATTGAAGGACGAGGTCGAGCGTGCACTCGCTCGCGGCGTGTTCGGCTCGCCGTTCGTCTTCATCGACGGCGAGCCGTTCTGGGGGCTCGACCGGTTCGACCAGATCGAGCGCTGGCTCGCGACCGGCGGCTTCTGATCGCGCCGCGCATGCGCCGAGACGTCGAACCGTCTACCATGACCACTGTCCGTTTCGCCCTGCCTGCGCTGCGCTGAGCGCTGCCCGCGACCGATACTCCGAACCATGCCCGTCATCGAATCCAGCCTCGATCCGCGCGATCCGGTCTTCGTGCGCAACCGCGAGGCGATGGCCGCGCTCGTCGCCGACCTCTACGCCAGGGTCGCCGTCATCGAGCAGGGAGGTGGCGAGGCGGCGCGGGCGAAGCACGAGGCGCGCGGGAAACTGCTGCCGCGCGAGCGCGTTCGCGCACTGCTCGATGCGGGCTCGCCATTCCTCGAGTTCTCGCAGTTCGCGGCGTGGGGAATGTACGACGACGCGATCGCCGCCGCCGGCATCATCACCGGCATCGGCCGGGTGGCCGGCCGCGAGTGCGTCATCGTCTGCAACGACGCCACCGTCAAGGGCGGCACCTACTATCCGCTGACGGTGAAGAAGCACCTGCGCGCGCAGGACATCGCACGCGAGAGCAATCTGCCGTGCATCTACCTCGTCGATTCCGGTGGCGCCAACCTCCCCAACCAGGTCGACGTGTTTCCCGACCGCGATCACTTCGGTCGCATCTTCTACAACCAGGCGACGATGTCGGCCGAGGGCATCCCGCAGATCGCCGTCGTGATGGGCTCGTGCACGGCCGGCGGCGCGTACGTGCCGGCGATGGCCGACGAGTCGATCATCGTCAAGGAGCAGGGAACGATCTTCCTCGCCGGGCCGCCGCTGGTGAAGGCCGCGACCGGCGAGATCGTCTCGGCCGAAGACCTGGGCGGCGCCGACGTGCACACGCGCATTTCCGGTGTCGCCGACCACTACGCGCTCTCCGACCACCACGCGCTGGCGATCGCGCGGGGCATCGTCGGCAAGCTGAATCGCCCGAAGCGCATCGATGTCGAGACCTTGCCTCCGGTCGAGCCGCGTTACGCGCCCGGGGATCTCTACGGCGTCATCAATGCCGACATCCGCAAGCCCTACGACGTGCGCGAGGTCATCGCCCGCGTCGTCGACGGCAGCGAGTTCGACGAGTTCAAGGCGCGCTACGGCACGACGCTGGTGACCGGCTTCGCGCGCCTCTGCGGGTATCCGGTCGGCATCGTCGCCAACAACGGCGTGCTCTACTCGGATTCGGCGCTGAAAGGCACGCACTTCGTCGAACTCTGCTGCCAGCGCCGCGTGCCGCTGGTGTTCCTGCAGAACATCACCGGCTTCATGGTCGGCCAGAAATACGAGGCCGGCGGCATCGCGAAGGACGGCGCCAAGATGGTGATGGCGGTGTCCTGCGCGCAGGTGCCGAAATTCACGGTGATCATCGGTGGCAGTTATGGCGCCGGCAACTACGGCATGTGCGGGCGCGCATTCAATCCCCGTTTCCTGTGGATGTGGCCCAATGCGCGCATTTCGGTGATGGGAGGCGAGCAGGCGGCAACGGTGCTGGCGACGATCCGTCGCGACGCCGTCGAGGCGAAAGGCGGCAACTGGAGCGTGACCGACGAGGAAGCGTTCAAGGCGCCGGTGCGCGCGCAGTACGAAACGGAGGGCCACCCCTATTTCGCCAGCGCGCGGCTGTGGGACGATGGCATCATCGATCCGGCGGACACCCGCAAGGTGCTGGGACTGGCGATCTCGGCCGCGCTCAACAAGCCGATCGAGCCCACGCGCTTCGGCGTCTTCAGGATGTGACCGGGACATGGCTGCGACCAAAGCGAAAACCACGAAAGTCCGCGTTGCCAAGCCGCCGCGTCCGGCATCGCTGACCGTCGAGGTTCAGGAGGGCGTCGCGGTGGTCGCGCTCGCGCGACCCGACGTCCACAACGCGTTCAACGAGGTGCTGATCGCCGAGTTGACGGCGGCGCTCGCGGCGCTGGACGCCGACCCCGCGGTACGAGTCGTCGTGCTCGCGGGGCAGGGCAGGAGCTTCTGTGCCGGCGCCGACCTCAACTGGATGCAGCGGATGGCCGGCTACGGCGATGCCGAAAATCTGGCCGATGCCGGTGCACTCGCGGCGATGCTCGCCACGCTCGACCGCATGGCGAAGCCCACGATCGCGCGCGTCCACGGCGCCGCTTTCGGGGGCGGCGTGGGGCTCGTTGCCTGCTGCGACATCGCCATCGCCGCGCAGGAGGCGACGTTCGCGCTCTCCGAAGCACGGCTGGGGCTCATTCCGGCGACCATCGGACCTTACGTCGTCGCGGCGATCGGAGCTCGGGAGGCGCGGCGGTATTTCCTCACTGCCGAGCGCTTCACCGCCGCCGAAGCGATGCGGATCGGGCTGGTCCACGACATCGTGCCGGCCGACGCCATCGACGAGCGCATCGACACACTGATCGACGCGCTGCTGGTTGCGGGGCCGCAGGCGCAGACGGCGGCCAAGGCGCTCGTCCGCGCGGTGTCGGCGCGGCCTGTCGACGACGGCGTCATCGCCGACACCGTCCGGCGCATCGCCGCCGTCCGCGCATCGGCCGAAGGGCGCGAGGGCGTCGCCGCGTTCCTCGAGCGCCGCCCCCCGGCCTGGGCGCCGGAAGTCGGGGAGTGACCGCAATGGGCGGACTCGAACAGATGGACGTCTGGCAACTCACTGCGCTCGCGGCGGCGCTGGGGTGGGCGAGCGGCATCCGCCTTTATGCGGTGCTGTTCATACTGGGCGGACTGGGGTTCCTGAACTGGATCGACCTGCCGGGAGGGCTGAAGCTGCTCGCGCATCCCTGGGTGCTGACTGCGTCGGGGTTCATGTTCTTCGTCGAGTTCTTCGCCGACAAGATCCCGGGCATCGATACGCTGTGGGACGCGGTGCACACGTTCATTCGCATACCGGCGGGCGCGGCGCTGGCCGCCAGCGTCTTCGGCGACTCGTCGGCGGCTGTCGGCGTGGCCGCGGCGATCATCGGCGGGTCGCTGGCCGCCGGCAGCCACATTGCCAAGACCGGCAGCCGTGCCGTGATCAACACGTCGCCCGAGCCTTTCTCCAATTGGGCGGCGTCGTTCGGCGAGGAACTCGCCGTCGGCACCGTGCTCTGGCTCGCCTACGCGCATCCGGTCGCGGCGCTGATCGTCGTCGGCGCGATGGTGCTGCTGATGATCTGGCTCATCCCCAAGGTGTGGCGCTTCATCCGCGCGCTCTTCGCCCGGCTGATCGGCGAGGGATCGATGCGCGCGCCGGCACGTCGCGAACCCGACATCAAGCACGGCATCGATGTTTGACAAGATCCTCATCGCCAATCGCGGCGAGATCGCCTGTCGCGTCGCCCGCACGGCACGGCGCATGGGCATCCGCAGCGTCGCCGTGTACTCGGACGCGGATGCCGATGCGCTGCACGTCGGGGTGTGCGACGAGGCGTGGCGGCTGGGCCCCGCCGCACCGGGCGAGAGTTACCTCAGCGGCGCGGCGATCATCGCCATTGCGATGAAGACGGGCGCGCAGGCGATCCACCCCGGCTATGGCTTCCTGTCCGAGAACGGGGACTTCGCCGCGCTTTGCGCCGCTTCGGGCCTCGTCTTCATCGGCCCGCCGCCGGCGGCGATCGCGGCCATGGGATCGAAGGCGGCGGCCAAGCGGATCATGGGCGCGGCGGGCGTGCCGCTGGTCCCCGGATACCATGGTGACGATCAGGATCCGGCGCTGCTCGCTCAGGAGGCCGCGCGCATCGGGTATCCGGTGCTGATCAAGGCCACGGCGGGTGGCGGCGGCAAGGGAATGAAGGTCGTCGACGACGCGGCCGGCTTCGCGGCGGCATTGGCGTCGGCGCAGCGCGAGGCGAAGGCGTCATTCGGCGACGACCGCGTGCTGATCGAGAAATACCTGAACGCGCCGCGGCACATCGAGATCCAGGTGTTCGCCGACCGCTTCGGCGATGCCGTCCATCTGTTCGAGCGCGACTGCTCGGTGCAGCGGCGGCACCAGAAGGTGCTCGAGGAAGCGCCGGCGCCGGGGATGGACGCCGCGCATCGGAAGACGATGGGCGAGGCGGCCGTGGCGGCGGCGAAGGCGATCGGCTACGTCGGCGCGGGCACCGTCGAGTTCATCGCCGCGGAAAGTTTTGCGCGCGACGGTACGTTCTATTTCATGGAGATGAACACGCGGCTGCAGGTCGAGCACCCGGTGACCGAGATGATCACAGGCCTGGATCTGGTCGAGTGGCAGTTGCGGGTCGCCGCCGGTGAGCCGCTGCCGCGGCGCCAGCAGGACCTCGCCATCGACGGCCACGCGATCGAGGCGCGGATCTATGCCGAGGATCCCGAACGCGGCTTTCTGCCTTCGATCGGCCGGCTTGCACATCTGCGCATGCCGATCACGCACGCGGCCGTGCGCGTCGACACCGGCGTGCGCGGCGGCGACGAGATCTCCCGGCACTACGATCCGATGATCGCCAAGCTGATCGTCCACGGCGAAGACCGCGCGGCGGCATTGCGGCGGCTGGCCGAGGCGCTGGCCGAGGTCGAGATCGTCGGCGTGGCGACAAACGTCGCCTTCCTGCAGCGCGTCGTGGCGCACCAGGCTTTCGCCTCGGGCAGCGTGGATACCGGCCTCATCGCCCGCCATCACGCCGCACTCTTCCCGCCGCGCGGGCCGACGCCGGGCGACGTCGTGCTCGCCGCGACGCTGGCCGGCGTGCTCGACCTGGCCGAGGATCGCGAGACGGCGGCGCGCGCGTCGGGCGATGCGGGTTCGCCCTGGCATGCCGTCGATCCGTGGTGGCCGAACAGCGCCTGCCACGCGGTCGCGCTGTCGTTCGCCGACGTCGATGTCCGCCACGATGTCGTCGTCCGCCGCGATGGCGAAGGATGGCGGGTCGGGCGCGATGGCCGCGACGTGCGAGCACGGGTCAAGTCACGCGACGGGCGGCTGGTGATCGCCGCGGACGGCGCCGAGTTCGTGGCCACGGTCGTGGCGCACGGCGAGGAACGGCACGTGTTCTGCGGCGGCGCCCATCACCGGTTGCGGGTGGTCGATCGTCTGGCGCATGCCGGCGAGGACGACGCCCACGGCGGACACCTGAGGGCGCCGATGTCCGGCACCGTGGTCGCGGTGCTGGTGCAGCCGGGGGACAGCGTCGACCGCGGTGCGCCGCTGATGGTGCTCGAGGCGATGAAGATGGAGCACACGATCGCGGCGCCGGCGCCTGGTGTGGTCGTCGCCGTCAACTTTGCGGTGGGCGAGCGCGTGCGCGAGGGCGTCGACCTGGTCGACATTGCCGAAGCTCGGCTGGAAAGCGAATGAGCGGGGCCGCCGGTCGACAGGCCCCGGTGACGACGGACGACGACGTCGCATCGCCCTGCGTGAGCATCTGCGAGATGAGCGCGCACAACGGTTTTTGCATCGGCTGTCATCGCACGCTCGACGAAATCGCGGCGTGGAGCGTGCTCGACGCTGCCGCGAAGCGTGCGATCGTCGAAGCGCTGCCCGCGCGCCGCGACTCGGCACGCGACATGACACGTACATCATCCGGGACGTCGTCGCGACCCCTGCCCGGCGAATTTTCGTGAGGGCCGTCATGATCAGCGCTCGCGCATCGTTCCGCAATCTCCTGCTCGCCGCCGCATTCGCGGCGACGTTTCTCGCCCAGGCGGCGTCGATCGCGCCGGTCGCGGCCGAGCACGGCATGGTCGTCACCGCGCAGCACCTTGCCACCAGGGTCGGGGTCGACGTGCTGAAGAAGGGCGGCAACGCCGTCGATGCCGCGGTCGCCGTCGGATATGCGCTCGCCGTGGTGTATCCGGCCGCGGGAAACCTCGGCGGCGGCGGCTTCATGACGATTCATCTCGCCGATGGCCGCCGCAGCTTCCTCGATTTTCGCGAGAAGGCGCCGCTGGGCTCGACAGGCCGACATGTATCTCGACGCCGGCGGCAATGTCGTCAAGGGCGCGAGCACGCTCGGCCACCTCGCCGTCGGCGTGCCGGGCACGGTCTCGGGCCTGGAACTCGCCCGCGAGAAGTACGGCACGATGCAGCGTGCGACGCTCGTCGCTCCCGCCATCGGTTTCGCGGAGAAGGGCTTCGTGCTCGAGCAGGGGGACGTGGACACGTTTCGCGCGGCGGCCAGGGATCTCGTCAACGATCCGGCATCCGCTGCCGTCTTCCTGGTGAAAGGCGAGGCGCCGCCGGTCGGCCACCGGCTGGTGCAGAAGGATCTCGCAAGGACGCTGCGCCTGATCTCGCGGAAGGGCGCCGACGGTTTCTACAAGGGTCCGGTCAGCGCGGCGATCGTCGCGTCGAGCAAGGCCGGCAAGGGCATCCTCGTACAGGCGGATTTCGACCAGTACGCGACCCGCGAAATGCCGCCGGTGGAATGCGACTACCGCGGCTACCGCGTGGTGTCCGCGCCGCCGCCGAGTTCCGGCGGCGTGGTCATCTGCGAGATCCTCAACATCGTCGAGGGCTATCCGCTCAAGGATCTCGGCTTCCGCTCGGCACAGTCGGTGCACTATCAGATCGAAGCCATGCGCCACGCGTATGTGGACCGCAACAGCTACCTGGGCGATCCGGACTTCGTGACGAACCCGCTCGACCGCCTGCTCGACAAGGGCTACGCGGAGAAGATCCGCGCCGCGATCGACCCGGCGAAGGCCGGAGTCTCGAAGGATCTCAAGCCCGGCGTCGCCCCGCACGAAGGCAGCAACACCACGCACTACTCGATCGTCGACCGGCACGGAAACGCGGTGGCGGTCACCTACACGTTGAACGACTGGTTCGGCGCCCGGGTCACTGCGGCGGGCACGGGCGTGCTGCTCAACAACGAAATGGACGACTTCACCGTCAAGATCGGCGTGCCCAATCTCTACGGCCTGGTGCAGGGCGAGGCCAATGCGATCGCTCCGGGCAAGCGGCCGCTCTCTTCGATGAGCCCGACGATCATGCTGAAGGACGGCAAGCCCGTGCTGGTCGTGGGCTCGCCGGGGGGCAGCCGGATCATCACCGCGGTCGTGCACACGATTCTCAACCTGGTCGACTACGGGATGGGCCTGCAGGAAGCCGTCGACGCGCCGCGATTCCATCAGCAGTGGCTGCCCGAGACGACCAACGTCGAAAACTTCGCGCTGAGCCCCGACACCCGCAAGATCCTCGAGGGCATGGGCCACAAGCTGGGTGCGCCGCAGTCTCCCAACCACGTCGCGGCGATTCTGGTCGGCGCGCCGGTGCTCGGCGGCAAGCCGGTGGGGAACAACCGCTTCTACGGCGCGAACGATCCGCGCCGCAATACGGGGCTGGCCCTGGGCTACTGAGCCTTAGGAGGTCGCGATCGTCGGCGCGCGGGCGCTGCGAGCTTGCAGGTCAGAGGATGGCGCCCTGGCGCAGCAGTTCAGCTCGCACACGGACCGGGTCGGGCGCGAGATCGCCCGCCGCACGCTGCGCAGCGGCGATCCCCGCTGCCTGTCCCGTCGCGAACGCGGTTCCCATCACACGCAGCGACCCGTAGACGAGTTCGTCGCAGCCGATCACCCGGCCGCCGAGCCACAGATTGTCGACGCCGACGGCCTGCAGCGATGCCAGCGGCACGTGGTAGTAGCCGTTGCCGCCGACGGGCTGGAACTTCGGGCCGCCTCCGCCCGAGTGGACTTCCGCGGGCCAGCAACCGCAGGCGATGCCGTCGTCGCGCAGGCGACCCGAGAGCAGGTCGTTCGCGGTCAGCCGGTATTGCGGTTGCAGCTGGCGGCTGTCGCGAATGCCCAGCTGCGGCCCGGTCGCCGAAATGTAGGCGTGCTGGAAGCCGGGCAGGCGGGCGCGGATGAGTTCGAGGAAACGCCAGGTCAGGTCGCGAGCGTTGCGCTCCGCGGCGCCGAGATCGGCCGAGTCCAGGCCATCGGTGACGAGATCGATGCCCATCCACCAGAGGTCGCCCGACCCCGGCAGGCGAATGAAATGACCGCCGTGAGGGCGCACGCTGGCACGGACGTTGTCGTTGCGGAATTCCGGCATCAGCGCCGCCAGCGCGTGCCGGTCGACGGTGACGGTCGCGGGCACGCCGGTGAGGCGCACCGGAAACGACGCTACTTGGGGCGATCTTCCCGGCGCCGCCTGCGCCATCGTGGGCACCCCGGCCGCGTGGCCCAGGTCGGCGTCGCCGCTCGCGTCGACGAAGGCCGCGGCCTCGACATCGAAAGGCCCGGCGTGGTCGAACAGCGTGACGGCTTCGATGTGCGTGGCCGAACGCTGCGCGCCGATGAGGCTGCAATGCAGCCGGCAGTCGATGCCCGGTTCCGCGACGAGCCGATCCATCGCGATCTTCACCGCCTCGGGATCGAGCATCACGATCCAGTTGCCGCTGGGGGCGCGCATCGGCGACCCGTCGAAGCCGAGTCTTTCGAGTTCGGCAAGGACGCGGGCACCCACGCCGCCGACGATCAGGCGATGATCGTCACCGGGCAGGTAGAAGCCGCAATACGACAGCACGTTGGCATTGGCCGCAGCGCCGCCCAGAAATCCGTAGCGCTCGACCAGCAGCGTGCGTGCGCCCTGCCGCGCGGCGCCGAGTGCCGCCGCAACGCCCGCTGCGCCTCCGCCGATGACGACGACGTCGTAGCGCTGCTTTCGGTCCTTGTTCATCGTGGGCTGCCTGCAGGATGTTGGAAAACCGTGGCGGCGCCTTGCGTCGCGCCGAGCCTGATCGCGCCGCTCGCGGCCAGCGCGGCGATGCGCTCTTCACCGTAGCCCGCAGCGCGCAGCACCTCGGCGCTATGCTGCCCCTGCGCCGGGGCTTCGCGGTGCAGTTCGAACGCGTGATCGGACAAACGGAACGGCGGCGCGTACTGCCGTGTCCCGTCAGGCCTGCGGATCACCATCTCCCGCGCATTGAACTGCGCGTCGTCGAGCGCTTCGTCGAGGGTGAGTACCGGTGTGACACAGCAATCGACGCCGGCGAAGCGCCGCGTCCAGTGCGACAGCGGATGCGATGCGAACAGGGCAGCGAGTTCGGCGCGCACGCGTTCGCCTTCGGCGCCGGTCTCGAGGCCGCCACCGACGAGGTCGGGCCGCCCGATCGTCGCGCAAAGCAGCTGCCAGAACTTGGGCTCCAGCGCGCCGACCGCCAGCCAGCGCCCATCGCCGGTGCCGTAGACGCCGTACGCGGGGACGCCGCCGGTCAGGAGATCCTCGCCGCGGGGCAGCGTGTGGCCCCACTGCTCGAGCGCATGCAGCGCGAAGATGTTGTGCGCGAGCGCCGCATCGGCCATCGCCACGTCGACGTGGCGGCCGCGGCCGGTCTTCTGCGCGCCGATGACGGCGGCGAGGATCGCGATCGTCGCCGAGGCGGCGCCGCCGAGCAGATCGGCAATCTGCAGGTTCGACAGCGCCGGCGCGCCGCCGCGGGTTCCCGTCTGGTCGAGAATGCCCGCATAGCCCAGGTAGTTGATGTCGTGCCCGGCCATCGCCGCGCGCGGGCCGTTCTGCCCGTAGCCGGTGATGGCGGCAAAGACCAGGCGCGGGTTGACCGCCGCAAGCGTCGCGTGATCGACGCCCAGTGCCGCGACGACGCCGGGACGAAAGCTCTCGACAACGACGTCCGCATCGCAGGCAAGCGTTTGCAGCACCTCGCGACCTCCGGGTTGCTTCAGGTCGACGGCGATGCTGCGCTTGTTGCGGTTGACCGCGCGGAAGAACGCCGACACGGTCCCCGGCGCGTTGCCCAGCATCCGCGCATAGTCGCCGGCGCCGGTGTCCTCGACCTTGACGACGTCGGCGCCGAGATCGGCAAGGTAGAGCGTTGCGACCGGGCCCGGCAGCAGGCGCGACAGATCCAGCACGCGCAGTCCGGCCAGCGGTGCGCTCGCGGGGCGCGGTTCAGTCATCGCAGGTCACCGGGCGTGCGTCAGATTTCGCCCGCAAGCGGGATGCCGAGATCGTGCTTGATCGCGCGCGCCACGTCGAGAGCTTCGCCCAGCGTAGGGGCGAGGCAGGTGACGTGTCCCATCTTGCGCGCGCGGCGCGGCTCGGTCTTGCCGTAGAGATGCAGCTTCGCCTGCGGGTGGCGCAGCACGGCCTGCCAGTCGGGCTCGCGCGGCGCGGCAGCGTCGGCGGTCGCGAACCAGATGTCGCCCAGCAGGTTGACCATCACCGCCGGCTCGTGCTGACGCGTGTCGCCGAGCGGCAGGCCCGCGAGCACGCGCGCCTGTTGTTCGAACTGCGACGTGACGCAGGCGTCGATGCTGAAATGGCCGCTGTTGTGCGGGCGCGGCGCCATCTCGTTCACAAGCAGCTGTCCGCGGTCGGTCAGGAACATCTCGACGCAGAGAACGCCTCGATAGTCGAGCGATTCGGCGACCGCCATCGCGATGCGGCGGGCGTCGTCGGCCAGCGTGTCGGGTACGCGCGCGGGCACGATGGAAACGTCGAGGATGCCCTCGCGGTGGCGATTCTCGGCCACCGGCCAGGTGACGGTATCGCGCTGCTCGTTGCGGGCGACGATCACCGAAACCTCGCAGGCGAGGGTGACCAGTTTCTCCAGCACGCACGGCGCGCCGCGCATCGCGGCGAACGCCGCCACGACGTCGTCCTGCGTCCGCACCCGGACCTGGCCCTTGCCGTCGTAGCCCAGTCGCGCGCTCTTGACGATGCCCGGCAGCAGCGCCACGTCGACCGCCCGGGCGTCCGCCTCGTCGCGCAGCACCGCGAACGGCGCCACCGCGAATCCGTGCCGGGACAGGAAAGTCTTTTCGCTGATGCGATCCTGGGCGATGGCGACACTCGCGGCGTCCGGCGAAACGCGACCGCTGCGCGCAAGAAAGTCGAGCGCGGTTGCCGGGACGTTCTCGAATTCGGTCGTCGCAGCCACGGCGAGAGCCGCCAGGTCCGCGAGCCCGTTGGGGTCGAGGTAGCCGGCACGGACATGGCAATCGGCAACGCTGCCCGCGGGGCTGTCGGCGCCGGGGTCGAGGACCGCGACACGATAGCCCATGCTTTGCGCCGCCATGCAGAACATGCGGCCGAGCTGGCCGCCGCCCAGCAGCCCCAGCCATGCACCGGGCGGGACCGGGCCCGATGGCTGCCGCGAAATCATCTCAAGAGGCCATCCGCCGCCCCGTCAACCCGCGGGCGGCACCCGCATCGCGCGCGCAGTGCTGGTCTGTTTCAAACGGAACGCCGCCAGCTTCTTCGCGACGACGGGATCGGTGGCAGCGATCAGCGCCGCGGCAAAGAGGCCGGCGTTTGCGGCGCCCGCTTCGCCGATGGCAAACGTGGCCACGGGAATCCCCTTGGGCATCTGCACGATCGAGTACAGCGAGTCCTCGCCGCGCAGGTACTTGGACGGCACCGGCACGCCGAGCACGGGCACCGTCGTCTTGGCCGCCAGCATGCCGGGCAGGTGCGCGGCACCGCCGGCGCCCGCGATGATGCAGCGCAGGCCGCGCGGCAGCGCGTCTTCGGCGTATTCGAACATGTCGTCCGGCATGCGATGCGCGGAGACGACGCGGGTTTCGCTGACGATGCCGAAGGCGTCGAGCTGCGCGACGGCGTGGCGCATGACGTCCCAGTCGCTGTCGCTGCCCATCACCACGCCCACGAGCGGCGCGCTCTTGCGTTGTGCCATCGGTCTCTCCCCCGGTGGCTTAAGCCGGTGGGTGCTTTTCGCCTGCGGCAGCCGTCCCGCAGGCGCGGTCGGTGCCCGAACACCATTCCGCATCGACAATGGCGCGGGATCGACGCTTGTGGCCTGAATTTTATCATTCGCGGGCAGCGAACCGGTGCCTTCTCGCGCGGTCGTAGCTCTGCGCGGGCCCCGGTTTCGAATGGACGTCGATCGTTTCCGATTGCCCTGCCGCCTTCGCTCGCCGACAATGCGCGCCATGACCCCGAGATTTCTGCTGACCTTCGCCGTTGCCCTGCTTGCCGGCGCGATCTCCGCGGCCGCCCATGCGCAGGCCTCCGATGCCGACTTCCTCGCGGCGCGGGCCGCCTACCTGCGCGGCGACCGCGCTCGCGTCGAAGCGCTCGCACCGGGACTTTCGACCCACGTTCTGCGCCCGTATGTCGAGTTCTGGCGGCTCCGGCTGCGGCTGGACAGCGCCGCCGATGACGAGGTGCGCGCCTTCCTCGACGCCAACGCGTCGCCGCCGCTGGTCGAGCAGCTGCGCGTCGAATGGCTGAAGGTCCTCGGGAAGCGCCGGCAGTGGAGCAGTTTCGCCGTCGACTATCCTCCGGTCGCCGGCGAGGACGTCGAACTCGCCTGCCTCGGCATCCAGTATCGGCGGGAGCGTGACGGCGATGCCGCGCTGGCGGCGGCCAAGCCCTTGTGGTTCAGCGGCCAGGCGACGCCCGACGCCTGCGATCCGCTGTTCGACGCCTTGATCGCGCGTGGCGACCTCGACCCCGCCGACCGCCGGCAGCGCTTTCGCCTTGCGACGCAGGCCGGCAACGTGCGTCTGGCGCGATCGATCGCGGTCGAACTGCCGGCGGCGTATCGCATCACCGCGCGTGAATTCGAGCACGTCGATCCGGATCCCGCGCGCGCGCTGGCCAGGGGCGGCTTCCGCTGGAAGGACCAGGGTGGACGCGAGCTTGCGCTGTACGCGCTGGAACGGGCTGCGCGCAGCGACGCGGGCGCCGTCCGCGCGGCGTGGGAGAAGGAGCGCGGCCGATTGCCGGAGGCCGATCGAAACTACGGCAATGCCCGCCTCGCCTATCACGCGGCCCGGCAACTGCATCGCGACGCCAATGCCTGGTTTCGCGAGGCGCCCGGCGTCCCGCTGTCCGACGTCGAGCACGCGTGGCGGGCGCGCGCCGCGCTGCGCGCGGCGGCGTGGCCCGACGTCCTCGCCGCCATCGATGCGATGCCGCCTGCATTGGCCGGCGAATCGTCGTGGCGTTTCTGGCGCGCCCGCGCGCTGGCCGCGACGAACCGGGGTGCCGAAGCGGAGCCTCTGTTCGCCGCGCTGGAGGGCGAGCCCAGCTTCTATGGCCTGCTGGCCGCCGAAGCGCTGGGACGCGGGTCGGAGCGGATGCAGGAGCCGCGGGCCGCTGCAGCGGCGGTCGACGATGCACGCCTTGCCGCGTTCGCTGCCCGCCCCGATGTGAAGCGGGTGGTGAAGCTCGCCGAACTCGATCTGCGCGTCGACTCGCAGCGCGAATGGGTGCACGTCGTGCGAGGTGCCGATGACGCGGCGCTGCTGCTGGCAGCCGATTACGCGCGGCGCCAGCGCCTGTACGATCGCGCGATCAATACCGCCGAGCGCACCAGCGCGCACCACGATTTCGGCTTGCGCTACCTGATGCCCTACCCGGTGGAGTTCGCCGCCGCGGCACGCGATCACGCGGTCGATCAGGCGCTTCTGTACGGCATCGCCCGGCAGGAGTCCCGCTTCATCGCCGGCATCGTGTCGTCGGCCGGCGCCATGGGGCTGATGCAGCTGATGCCGGCGACTGCGCGCTGGGTCGCGCGCGAGTTGAAGCGCAGCGATTTCCGGCCTTCCAGCATCGCCGATCCGGCGACCAACACCGGCTTCGGTGCCTTCTATTTCAAGTACTGGCTCGAGCGCCTCGACACGCGGCCGGCGCTTGCCGCGGCTGCGTATAATGCGGGTCCGGGCCGGGCGCAGGCCTGGCGCAGCGGCGCGCCGCTCGAAGGTGCCATCTGGGTCGAGACGATCCCCTTCAACGAAACGCGCGATTACGTCAAGAAGGTGCTGGCCAACGCGATGTTCTACACGCGCGAGCTGAATCAGCCTTATGTGCCGCTGACCCTGCGGCTGGGCACCATCACGCCGCGCGATGCCGTGGCGGTCAATGGCGGCGCCGTGAACGGCGGCGCGGCCTCCAATTGAGCCGGGCAGCCCGATGACCCGGAACACCGTCCTCGTCGTGGGAGGCAGCGGCTTCGTCGGACGCTACGTCGTCGGGCGCCTGGCATCGTCCGGCCATCGCGTCATCGTGCCCACGCGTCGCCGCGATCACGCACGGCACCTCATCCTGCTGCCGACGGTCGAAGTCCACGAAGCGAATGCGGCGGACGGACAGACGCTCGCGCGGCTCGCCGCGGGCGCCGATGCGGTGATCAACCTCGTCGGCATACTCAACGAGACCGGGCGCGAGACGTTTGCCGAGGCGCACGTCGGCGTGACACAGCGCTGCATCGCCGCCTGCGAGGCCGCCGGTGTCAGGCGCTTCATCCAGATGAGCGCGCTCAACGCGGACGCGCACGGCCCCAGCGGCTACCAGCGCAGCAAGGGCGACGCCGAGGCGTCGATCGTGGCTTCGAAACTCGACTGGACCATCTTCCAGCCCTCGGTGATCTTCGGTCGCGAGGATGCCTTTCTCAACCTGTTCGCCGGACTGCTGCGCCATCTGCCGGTGATGCCGCTCGCCGGTGCCGGCGTGCGGTTCCAGCCGGTGTTCGTCGGCGACGTCGCCGAGGTCTTCGTGCGTGCGCTGGAGCTGGACGCCACGATCGGACAGCGGTACCCGCTGTGCGGACCCAGCGTCTATACGCTGCGCGAGCTGGTCCGCCTCGTCGGCGAGATCGCCGAAACGCCGCGCCCGATCGTTCCGCTGGGGCCCGCGCTCGCCACGCTGCAGGCGCTGGCGCTGGAGCATCTGCCCGGCAAGCTGATGAGCCGCGACAACCTGGCGTCGATGCAGCGCGACAGCGTCTGCAACTGTCCGTTTCCCGAGGTGTTCGGCGTGACACCGGCGTCGATCGAGGCGGTCGCCCCGCTGTACCTGGCGCCCGACGCGGCGAAGAGCCGCTACGACGGTTTTCGCGCCAGAGGCGGCCGCTGAACCGGTTGATGCGCCGCCTGGCTCCCGCCGTAGAGATCTTTCGCGTCGGAGGATCGGTGCGCGACGAACTCCTCGGCCGCGCCGTCGTCGACCGCGACTGGGTGGTGATCGGTGCCACGCCGGAGATCATGGTGGCGTCGGGGTTCCGGCCGATCGGTCGCGATTTCCCGGTGTTCCTGCATCCCGAGACGCGCGAGGAATACGCGCTCGCGCGCACCGAGCGCAAGCACGGTCGCGGCTACCGCGGCTTCGAGTTCTTCGCATCCCCCGACGTGACGCTGGCCGAGGACCTGCGCCGGCGCGATCTCACCATCAACGCGATGGCGCGCGGCGAGAACGGGGAACTCGTCGATCCGTTCGGAGGCGCTGCCGATCTCGCCGCCGGTGTCCTGCGGCACGTCAGTCCGGCGTTCGCCGAGGATCCGCTGCGCGTGCTGCGCGTCGCGCGCTTTGCCGCGCGCTTCGGCTTCCTCGTGGCGCCGGAAACCGAGGCATTGATGCGCGAGTTGGTGGCCGCCGACGAGCTTGCCGAACTGTCGCCGGAGCGCGTGTGGCAGGAAATCGTGCGCGGCCTGATGGAATCCCGGCCGTCGCGAGTGCTGGCGGTGCTGCGCGGCTGCGGCGCGCTGGCGCGGCTGTTACCCGAAGTCGACGCGCTGTACGGCATTCCGCAGCCGCTCGCCCATCATCCCGAATTCGACGCCGGCGTCCACGTCGCGCAGGCGCTCGATCATGCGGCCCGGCGCGGGTTCGGGCTCCCCGTCCGCTACGCGGTGCTGGCGCACGATCTGGGCAAGGCAAGCTCGCCGCGCGATGGCTGGCCGCGGCACATCGCGCATGAAGCACGCGGCGCGCGGCTGGCCGAGCGCATGTCGGAGCGCCTGCACGTGCCGCTCGACTGCCGCGATGCGGCGCGGCTCGCGGCCCGCCATCACGGCGTCGTCCATCGGGCGATGGAGTTGCGGCCGGCGACGCTGCTCGATCTCCTGCTCGCCGCGGATGCGCTGCGCCGTCCCGAGCGGCTCGACGACCTGATCGCCGCCTGCGAGTGCGATGCGCTTTCGCGGCCCGGCGCGGGCAGCGTTTATGCGCCGGGCGAGCATCTGGAGAGTGCGCTCGCGGTGGTCAAGGGGGTGGATGCCGGCGCGGTCGCGCGTCGTGTCGAGAGTGAGAAACCGGCGGCGGGGAACGCCGCGGCCACCGCCATCGCGGCGGCAATCCGTGCGGCACGCCTTGCGGCGCTGAGGAACTGGCGGCGAGGCGCGGAAGCGAAAGCGAAAGCGGGACGTCAGACGCGATAGGCGAGCTTGCGCATCACGTCGGCTGCGGCGCGCATCACGATCCTGACCGGAAACGGCAGCGGCGCGGCGCCCGCTGCCTGCGCCATCGCGCCGTGGCGCGCTTCGTCGTCACGCATCTGCCGGACGATGGCGCGGCTCTTCTGGTCGGCGGCAGGCAGTTGCTCCATGTGGCCGGTCAGATGTTCCTCGACCTGACGCTCGGTCTCGACGACAAAGCCCAGGTTGACGTGATCGCCGGCAAGTCCCGCCGCGACGCCGATGGCGAAAGAGCCCGCAAACCATAGCGGATTCAGCAGCGACGTCCGATCATTGAGTTCGGTAAGCCGCGCCTGCGTCCACGCGAGATGCTCTTCCTCCTCGCGCGCCGCGCGCGAGAATTCGACCGCGATCGCCGGATCGCGCGAGACCAGCGCCTGCGCGGCGTAGAGCGCCTGCGCGCAGACTTCGCCGGTGTGGTTGACGCGCATCAGTCCGGCGGCGTGCCTGCGCTCGGACTCGGACAGCGGTGCTTCGGGCAGTCCCGTGCCGGGCACCGGGCGGGCGGAATTGGGATGCCCAGCGAGCGTGCGCAGCGCGCGATCGAAGCCGATGATGAGGTTGTCGATCATGCCGTCACACTGTCAGAAGAAATGGGCGGTGCCCAGCACCCAGCCGTTCGGGTTTGCGCCCACGGCGACCGGATAGGGATTGACGTAGAAGTTGTAGGTGGCATTCGCGTCGTTGCGAATGTAGTTATAGCCCGAATACACCAGGAAGCGCTTCGACAGCCGGTAGGTGTAGCTGATCGTCCACTGCTCCGCGCCGGTGTCGGCCCCGCGCGCCAGGCTGCCGACCCGTGCGCCGTCGGCGGCGCTGCCGCGGCCGTTGCCGGCGTTGCCGTAGAACGCGTAGACGCTGCCCGCGGGCCCGAGCGGCACCGTCGCGCTCACGCCCCAGAAGTCGCGCGTCAGGTCGCCGGAGAGCGTCTGGTAACGGAGGCGCTCGTACACGCCGCCGACGCGCACCGCGCCGAAATCCCAGTTGCCGGCGAACGAAAGCGCATCGTCACGCAGGTTGGCGGCGCGGATGTCGACGTTGCGCTCGAAGCCCAGGCCGAGTTCGAGCGGGCCCCTGACATAGAATCCCGCGGCCGACAGCACGTGGCTGTTGGTCTGGCCCGGATTTGTGTTCTCGCCCAGCGACCACTGCACGCTGCCGGTGAAGCCGGCGACGATCGGCGCGTCGTAGCGGATGGAGTTGGGGAGCCGGGCATCGAATCCGCCGTTGGTCTTGGGCTGCGCGCCCTGCGACCACAACGTCGACGTCGACAGGATCGACGTCAGCAATGTCGGGGCGCTGCCGAAGAGCGGGGAAATGTCGTCGTAGGGCGCGAGAAAATAGCCCAGCTGGACCGAGCCCCAGCGGTCCTGCAGTCCGACGAAGGTGTCGCGGTAGCCGGACGCGCTGCCGCCGCCGCCGTCGTCCGGGGACAGCGCGTACTCGAACTGGAAGAAAGCGCTGAGTTCCCCGCCCAGGGGCTCCGAACCCCGGACACCCCAGCGCGACGAATTGCTGCTGATCCGCGGCACCGTCGGGTTGCTGCCGTCCACCTGCACGCCGCGCACGCCTTCGACGTTGAGGTTCAGCAGGCCGTACAGCGCAACGTTCGAAGCTTGTGCCCGCGCCGTCGGCGCGAAGGCGAGGGCGGCGGCGGACAGCGCGGCCATGAGGCAGGGCGTTGCAATTTTCATCGGGCGATTCTACCGCCAACGATCGCGGTTCGCGCAGTGCGCCGCAAGCGCCAAAGAAAAAGGGCGCCGAAGCGCCCCTTTTCCGTCCGAAACGGGCTTGTCAGCCGCGGATCAGAAGTGATGCCACAAGCCAACGGAGATCGCCTGCACCTTGCTGTTGCCGATCATCGGGTTTGTGTTGGTGGGCGCAGTCAGGTTGAACGTGCCTTCGTTGCGCATCCAGCTGTAGTAGCCGCGGACTATTGTACGCTTCGACAGGTTGTAGTCAGCAGTCACCGACCAGTGGTCGCCACCGCCTTCGTCCCAGCGATTCAGCATCGAGAACGTTGGCTTGTAACCGCCATCCGTGCCCGCCGACGCGTTGAACGCGTGGGCAAGACCCCGGTCGCGAGTGCTGTACTGTGCGCCGAAGTTCCAGGCTTGCCACGGAGCAGTTACGCCGATGTCCCAGTAGGTGAACTTGTAGGTCTCGTCGTAGCCAGACGGTGCGTTGTTGAACTTGTACTTGGCTTGCTCGATGGTGCCGCCGACCTTGGCCGGGCCGAAGTTCCACCCGGCAAAGGCGCGCAGCGCCTGCTGATCATTCAGCCAGTTGATCGCGCCACCCAAGCCAGCGAAGTCCGTGTGCATGGCGTAGGTGATGCCGCCAGTGAACGGGCCGTTCTTATAGATGCCGGCCGTATCCCAAGCCTTGGCTGTCTTGTTGAACGACTCGTCGAGCAGCGCGTACTGCGTGCGCAGCGTGAAGCCCTTCCAGTCCGGCGTCTTGTAACTGATCGAGTTCGAGTAGCGGGCGTCGAACGCGGAGCTGTTGGTGGTGTTCTGGCCACCGTAAAAGCTGGTGAACAGGCCCTGCTTGGCGAAACCGGCACCGCCGGACACGCCATTGTTGCGGTTTTCCCAGCTATTGGAGCCTTGCTGGTGCGCGAGACCCAGCACGTCGTCGTACGGAGTCAGCCCGGCACCGAGCTTCAGTTCGCCCCATTTGCCATTGAGACCCACCCAGCCTTCGCGATTGCACAGCGAGGAACTGACCGGATTGTCGGCGCCGAAGCCGGTTTCGCACTGAAAGATCGCGTTCAAGCTGCCGCCGAGCGACTCGGAGCCACGGAGGCCCCAGCGCGACGACACGCCGTCGACCGACGGAACGCTATTGTCCCCGTTCGGGCCGGAATACTTGGCATACGCGAACTCGGCCCGGAAACTACCGTACAGCGTGACGTTTGCGGTTTGCGCTTGCGCCAGCGGGGCGGCGAGCATACCCGCGATGGCGACAGCGACGAGCTTCTTGTTCATTGAGTCTCTCCTCTAACGGATAAAATTGGCAAGGAAAAAGGCCTTGGCTCTTGCCATCGAAACCTTCTCAGACGTGGCGAGAAGTTGACGTCATTGTGCCAAACCGCCTCTTGCGGTGGCAAGGTAAAGTCCTCGGTGACGGGCAATGCGCGTTTGCCTGTTGCTAAAACGCGACAGGGCCGGGTCATGTTGGTGGCTTCAATAGCGGATGCCCGCCCCGCAAGGCACGCAAAAAACACTCGCTAAGCCTATGATCAGTTATGGAAAATCGTTCATTCGGCGGGAATCCTGCACGGGTATCCCCGGTTTTGCCGATTTGGTCGCCTTTTCGGCGCCGACAGGTTGTCTCGAGGGCACCTTGCGGCCCGACCTGAACGCGTGGTGGAGCCCCCGATGCCGGTGACGGGGTGGGCCGATCTTGCGGGCGGGCTGGCGGGCGTCGCGCCGGTTGCGGTGGCTGTGGCGGCGCTTTCGCTGGCATTGCTGTTCCGGCACGCCTGCCGGCTGCCCCGTGCGCTGCCCAACGAACGGACGCTCCACGAAACGCCGGTCTGCCGCGTCGGCGGTCTGTCGATCGCCGCCGGCTTCGTCGTCGCGCTTCTAGTTTCCGGTGCGGGCCTGCCCGGGGGCGCGCCGGCCTGGGCGGGGCTGACGGCCATCGCCGTGGTGTCGCTGGTCGACGATTGGCGGGGTGTGCCGCCGCCGGTGCGCCTCGTCATCCATGGCGCCGCAGCCGCTCTCGCTGCCGCCGCGCTTCCGGGCGTTGCCGGCGCCTTCGGCCTCGTCGGCGCGACGCTGGCCATTGCCTGGTCGGCCAATCTCTACAACTTCATGGATGGCAGCGACGGCCTGGCGGCAACGATGGCGGTCTGCGGCTTCTCGGCGCTGGCTGCCGGGGCGTGGATCGGCGGCGCTGCGCCGGCCCCGATGCTGGCGGTGGCGGCTGCGAGCCTGCCCTTGCTGGCTGTCAACGCGCCGCCCGCGCGCATGTTCATGGGCGACGTCGGCGCGGTGCCGCTGGGCTTCCTGGTCGCGTTGTTCGGCATCGCGGGGTGGGGGGCGGGAACCTGGCCGGCGTGGTTTCCGCTGCTGGTCTTCCTTCCGTTCATCATTGATGCCACGCTCACGCTGGGACGGCGACTGGTTCGCGGCGAACGCGTGTGGGAGGCGCACAGGTCGCATTTCTACCAGCGACTGCACCAGCGCGGCGCCGGCCATCGCGGAACGCTCGTCTTCTTTGGCACGCTGATCGTCGGCACTGCGTCATCGGCGGTGGCCACACTCGGCGCGAATCCCGCCGCGGGTTGGTGGGTGTTCGGCGCCTGGACGGCAGCATTGGTGTTGCTGTTTGCCGGGATTGATTATCATTGGGGGAAACGAAGCCCCGAAAAGCAATGAAAAATCCCCCCAATTGGCGGGCGTGGCTCGCTTTCGCCCACGACGTCTGCGCAGCGGCGCTGGCCTGGGCCGCGATGTACTGGCTGCGCTTCAATCTCGATGTCGGCGAGCCGTATATCGCCGCCATGTGGTGGACGCTCGCCTGGATCGTGCCGCTGCAGGCGGCGATCTTCTTCGCCTTCGGTCTCTATCGCGGCATTTGGCGCTTCGCGAGCATTTCCGACTTGAAGCAGATCGTGCTTGCCGCAGGACTGGGCGCGCTGCTGATCCCGGTCGTGCTGGTGATGCTGCAATTGCAGTCGATCGTGCCGCGCAGCGTCCTCGTCTTCTATCCGGTCGTTCTCATCTTCCTGATGGCGGGCAGCCGCATCGCGTACCGGATCTGGAAGGAGCATCGGCTGTACAGCCCGCTGGCCGCGCTGGGCGAGCCGGTGCTGATCGTCGGTGCCGGCGAAGCAGGCGCCCGGCTGACCAAGGAACTCGCCCGCAGCCGGCAGTGGCGCGTCGTCGGACTGGTCGACGACGATGTCAGCAAGCAGGGGCGATTGCTGCGGGATCAGCGCGTATTGGGGACCATCTCGACGCTCCCGCATTGGGTCAAGCGCTTCGGCGTGCGCAAGGTGATCATCGCGCTGCCGTCGGCCGAGCACGGCGTGCGGCGCCGTGCGGCCGAGATCTGCGCCGCCACCGGCGTCGAGGCACTGACCGTTCCCGCGTACGAAGACCTGATCAGCGGGCGCTCGGACCTGACGACGCTGCGCAACATCGAGTTGGACGATCTGCTGGGCCGCGATCCGATCGTTCTGGACAGCGCGGGGCTGGGCGAATGGCTGGGAAACCGCGTGGTGATGGTCACCGGGGCAGGCGGCTCGATCGGTGCCGAGCTGTGCACGCAGATTGCCCGCTTTCGTCCTGCCCGGCTGGTGCTCTTCGACATTTCCGAAGCGGCGCTCTACGTGATCCAGACCACGCTCGCAGATGCGTTTTCGCAGTTGCCCGTGGTCAGCTACGTCGGTGACGTCAAGCACGTCGCGCTCGTCGACAGCGTGCTCGCGCGCGAGAAGCCCGATGCGATCTTTCACGCTGCCGCCTACAAGCACGTCCCGCTGATGGAGGACACCAACGCATGGCAGGCGGTGCGGAACAACGCCTACGGGACCTGGGTGCTGGCGCGCGCCGCCGTGGCGGCCAAGGTCGAGAAGTTCGTGCTGGTGTCGACCGACAAGGCGGTGAATCCGACCAGCGTGATGGGGGCTTCCAAGCGCTTCGCCGAAATCGTCTGCCAAAGCCTCCAGGACGGGCCGACGCAGTTCGTGCTGGTGCGCTTCGGCAACGTGTTCGGCAGCGCGGGGAGCGTTATCCCGCGCTTCCAGGAGCAGATCGCGCGCGGCGGTCCGGTGACGGTCACGCATCCTGAGATCACCCGCTACTTCATGTCGCTTTCGGAGGCCACGCAGCTGCTGTTGCAGGCGGGGCTGCAGGGCAGGAACGGCGAGATCCTGGTCCTCGACATGGGCGAGCCGGTGCGCATCGTCGATCTCGCGCGCGACATGATCCGCCTGTCGGGCGCCGACCCGGACAAGGTCCCGGTGGTGTTCATCGGGCTGCGGCCGGGAGAAAAGCTGTTCGAGGAATTGCTCGCGACCGAGGAAGCGACGTTGCCGACGCCGCACCCCAAGCTGCGCATCGCGCAGGCGCGCGAGGCCGACCGGGCTGCCGTCGGGCAGATGGTTGCCTGGTGCGAGCGCGACCGCACCGCCGAGGACGCCGAAGTGCGCGCGCGTCTCAAGAGCTGGATTCCCGAGTACATGCCGCCCGCGGGTGCGCCGGTCAAGCCGATTCCGTCGGAGCCTGTGGGCGAACCCGCGGTGCCGCTGCCGTTGCGGGCGCCGCGACGCCGGTAGTCAACCGCTCGCGGGTGCCGCGGGTGCCTTCGCCGCGAGGCGGTGCGCCCGGACACCATAGCCCAGCAGCATGACGTTGAAGGCCCAGAACTCCTTGGCGTTGGAGCCGAAGAAGAAATCGTCGGTGAGGTTCTTCACGACGAAGCCCGCCACCAGTGCTACGCCGACGATGCCCAGCACTGCCGTCGCATCGTCGTCGGACCTGACCCACGCGAAATAGCGCCACAGCAGCGTGGCGAGCAGCGCGCAGAAACTGGCGAAGCCGATGGCGCCGGTCTGCAGCCACTGGCTGACGAAGACGTTGTGCGCGTGGGCGAGCAGCGGATCGTGCAGCGCCTCGCGCAACTCGTCGCCGATGATCGCGCGGCCGAAGCCGAAACCCAGCCACGGCCGCTCGTGCAGGCGCTCGATCGTGTGGTTCCACAGGGCAATGCGCGGATCGCCGGCAAGCGTTTGCGCAACCGTTGTGTCGGGGGGAAAGTACTGCTGCGCCTTGTCCCGCGCGGCGGTTGCGAACAGCATACCCAGCGCGAACAGCAGGCCGACGATGGGCAGCAGCCAACGCAGCGGCTTCTTTCGCAATGTCGCATGCCAGCGCAGCCCGCCGAGCAACGAGGCCACGGCGAAGACGACCGCCAACGCGACCCACACCATCCGGTTTTCGGTGGCTCGTGCCGATGCCAGCAGCAGCACCATCAGCACCAGCGCCGCCAGCAGCGACCGGGTGCCGTTGGCAAAGCCGACCGGCGCGCCCGCCAGCAGCGTGAGCATCAGGGGTGCCATCAGCACCAGAAACGTCGACCACTGGCCCACGCCGCCGTGGTATGCGCTGGCGTTCCAGGGTCCGGGCGCGCCCAGCATCAGGATGCCGGAGAGCACGGCCAGGCAGGCGAAGCTGAGCAGCGCGGTGGCCACCAGTCGACGCCAGGAACGCGCATCGCGCGATGCGATCGCGAAGATCAGCACCGCGACCAACGTCCACCCGACTTCGCGTCGAAGCTGGTCGGCGCTGTACTCGGGATGCACCGACCAGGCCAGCGAGGCTGCGGCCCACAGGCACCAGAAGGCGAAGGCGACGATGACGGCGACAGGCAGACGCGAGGCCTGCAGCGGCGCCGTCCGCAAGCTCCGGATGAGCAGCAGGATTGCCAGCAATGCCGCGACGCCGAACGCCAGCGATCGCCAGAACGTCAGCGCGTTGGTGGTCATGAGCGCGAGGTAGACGCCGGCCGCGCCTAGCTGCCAATCGTTCCAGCGGATGGTCACGGGCGAGTTGCACCGGTTGCCGGCGCGCCTGCGTGCCGGGTCGCGACCGTCGCGGCCAGGAGGTCGCGGTAGAAAAGCACC
The DNA here is from genome assembly GCA_963788185.1 of uncultured beta proteobacterium. Classification (GTDB taxonomy): domain Bacteria; phylum Pseudomonadota; class Gammaproteobacteria; order Burkholderiales; family Casimicrobiaceae; genus CAIWHR01. The sequence goes on along the minus strand of CAWBGE010000021.1, from coordinate 145,144 downwards.
AGCTTCAGCGTCATTGCCGCGGGGGCGAAAGGCAGGACCGCCTGGCGCGCCTGCGCTCCCATGCGCGAGCGCGCGCCGGCATCGAGCAGCGAACGCATCGCGTCGACCAGCGTCGTGTCGTCGCGCGCGGGCAGGGCGATGCCGGCGGCGTGATCGCGCACCAGCGATGCGGCGCCCGAACGCGCACCGACGATGACCGGCATTGCGCAGGCCATCGCTTCGAGCGTCGTGCGCGGTTGCGGGTCGTATTGCGCGGGAAGCACGAACGCGTCCGCCGCCCCGAAATACGCTTCGCCATCGTACGGGTGTCCGACGAACGTGATGCGCGCCCCGGCGCCGAGACCGCGCACCAGCGCCTCGGTTTCCGCGGGGACCTGCGGCGGACCCAGCAGCAGCAGATGCGCGGTCGCGGGCAGCCCCGCCAGCGCTTCGATAACAGCGTGCGCGCCGTCGCGCAGCCAGTCGCTGCCCGACCACAGAAATACGACGGCGCTCCCGTCGATGCCGTGGTGTTCGAGAATGGCGGACCGATGTGCACGCAGGCCGGGGGTCAGCGCATCGACATCGACCGGCAGGGGAATGACCGGCAGCCGCTCCTCGGACAAGCCATAGCCGTCGCGCAATTCGTCGCGCACCAGAGGCGACGGGCAGATGACCGCCGCGAGCCACGGGTTCGCCAGCATCTGCCGCTCGGCGGCGAGGAGATGGTGCCAGTGCGGGCTGGCGGAGAGCTGCCAATGGCGGCCGCGTGGAGCCAACTCGTGCTCGAGCGCAAAGCGGGTGGAGTAGACGCCGTTGTCCGCGCGATAGACGTCGCAGCAGGGCAGCGGTGCGTGCGCCTCGACCAGATTGGCCTTGGCCTTTCCGATCACGCGGCAGACCTCATGGGCGAAGCCGGCGTCGCGCCACCACCCGCCGACGTGAACCGGGTTGCAGATCACCTGTTCGATCAGTTGCAGCCGCGTCGGCGCGACTTCGCGCGTGTACAGCGAGACGGCGACGTTGCGTTCGAGCAGGGCCTCCAGCGCCGACTCGAGAAAGCGCTCGATCGGTCCTTCGGGCGCGTAATCCTGGCGGATGATCGCGAGGCGCATCAGGAAGCGCTGCCGGCAAACGTGCAGCGACGGACTGGAAGCGATGCGGGGGCGACCGCGGCGAACCGGCGGACATTCGGCGGCGAATCGGACATGTCCATGCACGATAGCAAAAATTCCGACCGCCCGGCAGGGTGTCCGCACGCGTTGCGGCCCGTTGCCGCCGGCCGCGAATTCACGGCAGGGCGTTGCCGCGCGCCGGGACGCGGTTCCGGTACAATTCCCCGAAGGCCCGCGCCGACACGCCACGAGCAATCAGGCGAACGCGCGCAGCGCCGGCCCGCTCCCTGATCCCGCCCGCCATCCGTCATGCCCATCGATCCCGTCACCGCTGCCGTCAAGGCGCAGATCCTCGCCGAAGCGCTGCCTTACATCCAGCGCTTCCATGACAAGACGATCATCATCAAGTACGGCGGCAACGCGATGACCGAGCCGCAGCTGAAGGCCGGGTTCGCGCGCGACGTGGTGATGCTGAAGCTCGTCGGCATGAACCCGGTGATCGTTCACGGCGGCGGTCCGCAGATCGGCGACCTCCTGAAAAAAATGGGCATCAAGAGCGAATTCCGCCAGGGCATGCGCGTCACCGACGACAAGGTGATGAACGTCGTCGAGATGGTGCTCGGCGAACTCAACCAGGAAATCGTCGGCCTCATCAACCAGCACGGCGGCAAGGCGGTCGGTCTCACCGGGCAGGACGGCGCGTTCATCCACGCGCGCAAGATGCTGTTGAAGAGCGAGGCGCAGGACGGCGAGATGATCGACATCGGACTCGTGGGCGAGATCGAGCACATCGATCCGGAGATCATCCAGCTCCTCGATTCGCGCGATTTCATCCCGGTAGTGGCGCCGATCGGCGTCGGCCGCGAAGGCGAGGCCTACAACATCAACGCCGACCTGGTGGCGGGCAAGCTCGCCGAGACGCTGAAGGCCGAGAAGCTGGTGCTGATGACCAACACCGTGGGCGTTCTGGACAAGAACGGCACGCTGCTTTCCGGATTGACTGCCACCGAGATCGACGGGCTGTTCGCCGACGGCACGATCAGCGGCGGGATGCTGCCCAAGATCGGCTCGGCGCTGGACGCCGTGAAAAACGGTGTCAAGAGTTCGCACATCATCGATGGCCGCGTCGAGCACGCGCTGCTGCTCGAGGTGCTCACCAACGAAGGCGTGGGGACGATGATCCGCGCCGACGACGCCGAAGCCGTGCATCCGCGGTCCGGCGCCTGACGTTCCCGGTTGCTCAGGCACGGATCCGCATCATGGCGCCCAGGACCGGCGAACGTCGACTGCAGATCCTGCAAACGCTGGCCGCGATGCTCGAGAACCCGCGCAGCGAAAAGATCACGACCGCGGCGCTCGCGGCCCGCCTCGACGTCTCCGAGGCGGCGCTCTACCGGCACTTCGCCAGCAAGGCGCAGATGTTCGAGGGCCTCATCGAGTTCATCGAAAGCACGCTGTTCACGCTGATCAACAAGATCGCCGCCGAGACCACCGACGGGTCGCTGCAGGCGCAGCAGATCGTCGGCGTGCTGCTCGGCTTTGCCGAGAAGAATCCCGGCATGACCCGCGTGCTGATCGGCGAGGCGCTGGTCAACGAGGACGTGCGGCTGCAGGCGCGCATCAATCAGCTCTACGAGCGGATCGAAGCTTCGCTGCGCCAGGCGCTGCGCATCGCGCAGGCGGGAGGGCAGTGGCCCGGGGATCCCGGCGCCGAGGCCGGCGTGCTGCTCGCCTTTGTCCTCGGGCGCTGGCAGCTCTATGCCAAGACCGGCTTCAAGCGCACACCGCAGGAAGGCTGGGAGGCGCAGCGCAAGTTCCTGTTCGGTTGAATCGAATTCGGGTCGCAGCGTACCCGACACCTGCTCAGCGGCAAGCCAGCGCGCACACCGGGCACGCCGGGTCGCGCGGCACGCGCACCTCGTGCCAGGTCATCGCCAGCGTATCGAGCAGCAGCAGCCGTCCGGCCAGCGATTCGCCGACGCCGGCGATGAGCTTCAGCGCTTCGGCGGCCTGCGTCGCACCGACGATGCCGACCAGCGGCGCGAAAACCCCCATCGTCGCGCAGCGCGTCTCCTCGAGTTCGTCGCCCTCGCCGAACAGGCAGTGGTAGCACGGCGAAGCGGCATCGCGCGGATCGAAGACGGCGACCTGGCCGTCGAAGCGGATCGCCGCGCCGGAGACGAGCGGCGTCTTCGCCGCCACGCAGGCGCGGTTGACCGCGTGGCGGGTGGCGAAGTTGTCGCAGCAGTCGACGATCACGTCGGCCGCGCGGGCGAGCGCCGCGAGTTCGTCCGGCCCCACGCGCGAGGGCACGGTAATGATCTGCACGTCGGGATTGATCGCTGCCAGGCGCGCCCGCGCGGCGGCCACTTTGGGCGCGCCGATGTCGGCGGTCGCGTACAGGATCTGCCGCTGCAGATTGGTGAGGTCGACGCGGTCCGGGTCGCACAGCGTCAATGTGCCGACGCCGGCCGCCGCGAGAAACTGCGCGACCGGTGCGCCGAGTCCGCCTACACCGACGACGACCGCGTGCGCCGCCGCAAATCGCTGCTGCGCGTCGATGCCGAACTCGGGCAGCAGGATGTGGCGGCTGTAGCGAAGGAGTTGTGCGTCGTCCATCGGGGAAGAGATTCCAGCAGTGCGGCGATTATCACGCAAACGGCTGACGACAGCGCAAGCCGTCCGCAGGATGTGTTGAAGTCGGCGCGAAGTACGCCTAGGATTGTCGATCCGGCATCAACATGACTGAACCGTTCGCCCTGAGCCAGTCGTGGGACAGCTTGTCGCGCGGCTTAGTCCGACTCAGCCCGAAGGGACGTTGATGCATCACTGTGCCGGATCAATATTGCCGGAAGAAATCATGCCCCATCAGCCGTCTGAAATACTACAGCGTCATCGCGAAGACATCCGGCGTATCGTTGCGCTTCACGGTACCACCAACCCGCGTGTCTTTGGTTCGGCTATGCGCGGCACCGATACTGCGGCGAGTGATCTCGACTTTCTGGTCGATCCGTTGCCGGGTACGACATTGCTCGACCTTGGCGCCATTCAAATGGACTTGGAGGAAATGCTGGGGATCGCCGTGGACGTGCTGACGCCGGGCGACTTGCCGAAGAGGTTTCGCGCCGAAGTGCTGCGAGAGGCGCAGCCTGTATGAACGCAAGACAAAGGCAACTTCGCAGCTTGGACTATCTTGCCCACATGCTCGATGCGATCAGGCACGCGCGCTCCTATGTCGAAGGGCTTGCCAAGCAGGATTTCATGGCCGACGCCAAGACGCAGGATGCGGTCGTTCTCAAGCTGTTGGTGCTGGGGGAAGCGGCAACGCAGATCGCAGTCGAGTGCCAAGAGTTTGCAGCGCTGCATCCGGAAGTCCCGTGGAAGGAAATGCGCGGTATGCGCAACCGCATGGCTCACGGGTATTTCGACATCAATCGGGAGATCGTCTGGGAGACCGTCATGAGCTCGTTACCCGATCTGGAGCGAAAGATCGCACAGATTGCTACGACCGCGCCTGGGCACGAAGCCAAGTAGCTGGGGCGAGTCTCTAGCGCCCCCCAAGTTCACGCTCCTCGCAGCGTTGGCTTCCCTCGTTGAGTACGGGGAATCCGCCGGCGCGGCTCAACGCTCGCGCCGGCCCGGTGTCACTGCTGCCTGCCGCCCTTGATGTTGCCGGCGACGCCGCCCGCGACGGCGCCGACAGCCGCGCCGGTCCAGCCGCTGCCCCCGGCGATGGCCGCAATGCCCGCGCCCGCCGCGGCGCCGATGGCCGCTCCGCTCATGGTGCCCTGCTGCTGCGCGGTCATGTTGGTGCATCCGACCACGCCGGTCACGGCCGCGATGGCCAAGATCAGTCCGATTCGTTTCATGTCCCGTCTCCGTCAGTTGGCTTATTTCAGTCCAGGCACGACCATCTCGAACCAGATGGTCTCAAGTACCGGGCGCTGCAATTTGCTTGGATTCGCTGCGTACCACTTGTCGAGTCCCTGGCGCACGCTGTCGAGGGTCTGGCCCTTCAAACCCCTGGAGAAGCGCGGGACGAAGCTCTGGGCATCGGACGGCGGGTTCGCTCCCTGAAAGGCAGCCTCCACCTGAAGTGAGTTGGCGATACCCAGGAGATAGGCCTTCTTCACCTGCTCCGTCGATTGCGTCCAATGGTCACCGTTCACCACCGGGATTTCCTGCGCGCGGGCGCTGCCCGACGCCACCGCCAACACCATGCACGCGCCGAACAACGCCGCGCGCAGTTCCGATTTCATTGCCATCGCATTCTCCATAAGAATCCAGCTCCGGGATCTGCCACCAGCATGCCGCCCACGATGCGCGGGCAGCGTTGCCGATCCGGGATTATAAGGCGTAGCAACCGCATCGCCAGCTTCGATGTGCACCTCGATGCGCCGGCCGGGGGAGCAGACCGCCGGGGGTCGAAGCACCGAAGCCGATGCTTCACAATAGCGACTTGCGCTGCAGGGACGCGGTCACAGCGACCTGCCAGGCGCGGATCGACAGGACGCGAACGGAAACCACGATGCGGCTGCTGCTGGTTGAAGACGACGCGATGATCGGCGAATCGGTGCTCGATCTGCTCCGCGCCGAGCACTATGCGGTCGACTGGGTCAGGGATGGCGAGATGGCCGAAACCGCGCTGCAGGCGCAGGCCTACGATCTGGTGCTGCTGGACCTCGGCTTGCCCCGGCGGGACGGCCTTACCGTGCTGCGCTCGCTGCGCCGGCGCAAGGAACGCGTTCCGGTGCTGATCGCCACGGCGCGCGACTCGGTCGAGCAGCGGATCGAGGGCCTCGATGCCGGGGCCGACGATTACGTGCTCAAGCCCTTTGATCTCAACGAGTTGCTGGCGCGCATCCGGGCGCTGCTGCGACGTGCGTCCGGGCGCGCCGAGCCAGTCTACGAGCACAAGGGGGTCAGCATCAACCCGGTCACGCGCGAAGTGATGGTCGGCGAGCAACCCGTGATACTTTCCGCTCGCGAGTGGGCGATCCTCGAGCCGCTGCTGGCGCGACCGGGCCTGGTGCTCTCGCGTGCGCAACTGGAAGAGAAACTGTTCAGCTGGAAGGATGAAGTGAGCAGCAACGCCGTCGAGGTCTACATCCACGGCCTGCGCCGGAAGCTCGGCGCCGAGCTGATCCAGAACGTGCGCGGCGTCGGCTACATGGTGCCCAAGGCATGATGCCGCGTCCTGTGCCGCAAGCGCCTCATCGATTGATGCCGGCATGACTGCGACGCTCGGCCATTCGTTGCGCGCCCGCCTGCTCTGGTTTCTGCTCGCGGCCATTTCGCTCGCCGCGGCGGCACAGGGGCTGGTGACGTACCGCACCGCGCTGGCCGAAGCCGACCAGATTTTCGACTACCACATGCAGCAGATGGCGATGTCGCTGCGTCCGGGCCTGGCTGGCGCCAGTCCCGGCGGGCCAGCCGGCGCGCTCGAAGTCGAGGAGAATTTCGACTTCGTCGTCCAGGTGTGGACGGCAGATGGACTGAAAGTGTTCGAGTCGACGGCGCGGGCGGCGCTGCCGCAGCGCGCGGTACTCGGATTCTCGGACGTCAAGGCGAACGGAACCACCTACCGCGTGTTCTCGGTGCAGACCCGATCGCAGGTCATCCAGGTTGCGCAGGACCTCGCCGCGCGTCGCCAGATGGCCGGCAACCTGGCGCTGCGCGCAGTGATCCCGATCGTGCTGATGGTGCCGGTGCTGATGCTCGCGGTCTGGTGGGTGGTCAGCCGTTCGCTGGCACCGGTGGCGCGGGCGCGTCGGCAGGTGGCGGAGCGGCAGGCGGACGACCTGTCGCCGGTGAGCGATGCGGGACTGCCCGACGAGGTGCGCCCGCTGGTGCAGGAACTCAACCTGCTGTTCGGCCGGGTCCGGCAGGCATTCGACGCGCAGAAGAATTTCGTGGCCGATGCGGCACACGAACTGCGCTCACCGCTGGCCGCGCTGAAACTTCAGGTCGAGGGCCTGCAACGCGCGACCGGCGACGACGCGCGTGCCGTGGCGGTCGCACGGCTTTCTGCCGGCATCGACCGTGCGACCCGGCTGGTCGAGCAGTTGCTGGTGCTGGCGCGGCAGGAGGCAAGCCTCGCGGCGGGAGCAAGGGCCGAACCGGTCGCGCTGCTCGAAATCGGCCGCCTGGCCGTCACCGACGTGATCGCCGCGGCACGGGCGCGCGGCATCGATGTCGGACTCACCAGCACCGACGAAGTGACGGTCGACGGTCACGCCGACGCCTTGCGCATTCTCATCCGCAATTTGCTGGACAACGCGGTGAAGTACACGCCGCCGGGCGGGGCGGTCGATCTCGCGATCGAGTCCCGCGCGGGCGGCGTCGAGCTGTCGGTGGACGACAGCGGCCCCGGCATCGCTCCCGAAGAGCGGGACCGCGTGCTGGATCGCTTCTATCGGATCAACGGCGCGGAAGCCTCTGGCAGTGGTCTTGGCCTGGCGATCGTCAAGGCCATCGCCGACCTGCACGGCGCCACGCTGGCGTTGGCCAGGTCCGAGCGCATGGGCGGGTTGCGCGTGGTGGTGACGCTTCCGGCGCGCGCCCTAAGATTCACCTAAGTATCAGCCCCTAGATTGTGACTGTGGAATTCCACAGCACACTGAAAGGGCTGACCATGAACACACGAATCTTTACTCCGCGCCGGATGGCGATGGCACTGGCGGGTGCCGGCGTGATTGGCCTCGCCGGCGCTGGTGTCTACAACCACGGATTGGCGAACGCCGCCGCGGCTGCGCCGGCAAATACGACCGTCACTGCCCCGGCTCCCATAAATGCAATCGCCGCAGCGCCCGGCATCGCGTTGCCGGATTTCGCTCAGCTGGCGGCCCGCAACGGCCCCGCCGTCGTCAACATCAGCGTCACCGGCGTCAGCAAGGTCGGGGCGGATCAAGGGGACGAGGGGTCGCGCGGGGCGCCGGGCATGGACCCGAACGATCCGTACTTCGAGTTCTTTCGCCGCTTCCAGGGCCCCAACGGCGGCATGCCCGGTGAACGGCAGATGCCCACCCGGGGTCAGGGTTCGGGCTTCATCGTCAACGCCGACGGCATCATCCTGACCAACGCGCACGTGGTGCGCGATGCGACCGAGGTCACCGTCAAGCTGACCGACCGGCGCGAGTTCCGCGCCAAGGTCCTGGGTTCCGATCCCAAGACCGACGTCGCCGTGCTCAAGATCGACGCGAAAAACCTGCCGGTCGTGCCGCTGGGCAGCACACGCGATCTGAAGGTGGGCGAATGGGTGCTGGCCATCGGCTCGCCGTTCGGACTCGAGAACACGGTGACGGCCGGCGTCGTCAGCGCCAAGGGACGCGCGCTGCCGGACGACAGCTACGTGCCGTTCATCCAGACCGACGTGGCGGTCAATCCCGGCAATTCCGGCGGGCCGCTGTTCAACACGCGCGGCGAGGTCGTCGGCATCAATTCGCAGATCTACAGCCACACCGGCGGCTACCAGGGCTTGTCCTTCGCCATTCCGATCGAGGTGGCCAACAAGGTCAAGGACCAGATCGTTGCCACCGGCCGGGCCAGCCATGCCCGCCTCGGCGTCGCCATCCAGGAAGTGAACCAGACGTTTGCGGATTCGTTCAAGCTGGACAAGCCCGAGGGCGCGCTGATCTCGAACGTCGAGAAGGGCGGGCCCGCCGATCAGGCGGGATTGCGCTCGGGCGACGTGATCCGCAAGGTCAACGGCCAGGCGATCGTGTCCGCGGGGGATCTGCCCTCGATCATCGGGCAGGCGATGCCCGGGGAGAAGGTCACGCTGGACATCTGGCGCCAGGGCCAGCGCGAGGAGATCACCGCCAAGCTGGGCGATGCAAGCGATAAGACGAAAGAGGTCGCCAAGGCCGACGGCGCGGCCACGAAGGGCAAGCTCGGCCTCGCGTTGCGCCCGTTGCAGCCGCAGGAAAAGCGCGAGGCCGGTGTCGAGGAAGGGATGGTGATCGAAAACGTAGGAGGCCCCTCGGCACAGGCCGGGGTCAAGGTCGGCGACGTGCTTGTGGCGGTGAACGGCACGCCGGTGGCGAACATCGACCAGGTGCGGGAGATCGTAGCCAAGTCCGACAAGTCGGTGGCGCTGCTGATCCAGCGCGGTGGCCAGAGGATCTTCGTGCCGGTTCGCGTCGGCTGACCGGCGCAACGCCGCAGCAGTCGAGGGCGGAGAGGTCGCGGTCCGGCGATTTCTCCGCCCGTTTTTTTGCCTGCTCGAGCACCCGGTGCTCGAGCCTGCCGTCGAACCGCGTGCCACAATCTCGCCTGTAACGGAACATCGGTATCGTCACCGGGTAAAGGGAAGGGCGTCGTTGGTCAGCGGAGCCATCGACGAACGAATCCGACGGATGACCTTCAGCGAAGATCGGCGTTGAAAGCGACCATGCGTTTGCGCGACATCTGGGATCTGATCAAGGCCGCCGCCGTCAACTGGGTCCTCGACTACGCGCAGAGCATGGGGGCCGCGCTGGCCTTCTACACGATGTTCTCGCTCGCCCCGCTGCTGCTGATCGTGATTTCGGTCGCCGGGCTCGTCTTCGGTGAAGAGGCCGCACGCGGCGAACTCTTCTACCGGTTGAGCGGCGTGCTGGGCGCATCCGGCGCGTCGGCGATACAGGGTCTGATCGAAGGCGCGGCCAAGCCGGCCAACAGCGTGCCGGCCGCGATCGTCGGGTTTGCCGTTCTCTTCATCGCTGCGACCTCCGTCTTCGCCGAACTTCAGGACGCGCTCGATCGCATCTGGCGGGCGCCGGCAAAGGTGGGGGGCTTCAGCTTGTGGAGGCTGGCGCGAGCCCGCCTGCTGTCGTTCGGAATGATCTTCGGCATCGGCCTGCTGCTGATGGTTTCGATGGTGTTCAGCACCGGCATCGCCGCGTTGACCCGGTGGTGGGATCCGCTGTTCAGCGAGTGGGAGAGCGTCGCGGGCATGATCGAATTCGCACTCGGCGTCGTGCTGTCGACGGTGGTGTTCGCCATGATCTACAAGACGATGCCGCGCGCCCGCGTCGCCTGGAAAGACGTCTGGATCGGGGCCGCCATCACGTCGCTGCTGTTTGTCGTCGGCGAGTCGCTGATCGGCACCTACATCGGAAGGACCGGTGCCTCGTCCGGCTTCGGCGCAACGGCTTCACTCGTCGTCGTCATGCTGTGGGTTTACTACTCGGCCCAGATATTCCTGCTCGGTGCGGAATTCACCTGGGTGTACTCGCACAAATTCGGGTCGCGCAGGGGGCGTCCTTTGCTGACGCCGCGGTGAAGGCGCGCCGCGGAAGCGCAACTGGAGTGCTGCCCCGCCATTCGCAGCAAGGGCATCGCTACGGGGCAAGGTCAGCGAGACGCCCGTCGTCGAGCGCCAGGGGGAGGGTTCTACGGTGACTTGGCAGCCGCTTCTCGGGACCTGGCCTCGTGTTCCTCGAACTGGGCCATGTCGCGCTCGAGGAAGTAGTTGAGGAAGGTTCGAATTACCGAAATGGCGGCTAGGCGCCCGATTTCATCCCAATCCCAGCTTGGCGCGATCGACGATTCGATGATGTCGGCGGCAAGCTGGAAAGTCAGCCCGGCGATCAGCCAGCGCGCGTACTGCAAATACGCACTGCGAAAATAGTGCCCGCTTGGCGATGGGCGGACCATGGCCCGAAAGCTCCGGCCGAACGCCTGGACGGTCCCGAAGAGCACGACCACCAGCGCCATCGCATGGATGAGCGTGATCGCGTTTCCGGCGGCGAAGGTCAGCCATTCCTTCATCCAAACCTCCCGTGTGGACGGCCTTGCGCGGCCCGTTTCGCCGCCAGATCGACCCGTGAGACACCAAGCAGTCGGCCCGCACAGGGATCGCTCCCGGTACGGGCCGGTTCAGGCGAAGCGACAGATCAGTGGTTGCGACCGCTGCCCGCTTCTTCCAGATCACGCATCACGGCGTCCAGGTTGAACGAGGCCGGCTTCTGCCGCGGCGGGAACTTGACGAAGTTGTCGATCTGCTGTGCCACTGCGCCCTGCATCATGTAGATGATGTAGGCGTGCGAGATGTACCAGTCCCAATAGGTGTTCGCGTTCTCGTCGGCACGCTCGAAGGGGTCGCGGCGCAGGTTGAAGAGCTTCGGTGCGCGCAGCTTCACGAAGGGTTCGATCCAGCACGCCAGTTGCTTCGCGCGTTGCTCCATCAGCACCACTTTCCAGTCCTGCATGCGGATCGCAATGATTTCGCCGTCGTCGCTGATGTAGAAGAACGACTGCCGCGGGCTTTCCTTCACCTCGCCCTTCAGGTACGGCAGCATGTTGAAGCCGTCGAGGTGGACCTTGAAGGTCTTCTTGCCGGCCTTGTGGCCCTTGAGCAGCTTTGCCTTGATCTCCGGCTCGCCGGCGGCGGCCAGGAAGGTGGCCAGCCAGTCCTGGTGGGTGACGATGCCGTTCAGCACCGTGCCCGCCTTGAACTTGCCGGGCCAGCGCACGAAGCACGGCACCCGCCAGCCGCCCTCCCAGTTGGTGTTCTTCTCGGACCGGAACGGCGTGATGCCGGCATCCGGCCAGGTGTTGTAGTGGACGCCGTTGTCGGTGGAGTACATGACGATGGTGTCGTCGGCGATGCCCAGCGCATCGAGCTTGTTCAGCATCACGCCGATGTTCTCGTCGTGCGCCACCATCACGTCGTTGTAGTCGCCCTGGCCGCCGCTCTTGCCCTTGTGCTTCTCGGCGCAGTGGGTGCGGAAGTGCATCGCCGTCGTGTTGTACCAAAGGAAGAACGGCGTCTTGGCCTTGTGCGCATCGTCGATGAAGCGCAGCGCGTGCTTCGTCACCTCGTCGTCGATGGTCTCCATGCGCTTCTTGGTCAGCGGCCCGGTGTCCTTGATCGTCTGCCCGCCCTTGCCGTCAGCCTTGCAATGCAGCACACCACGCGGCCCGAACTTCTTCTTGAACTCTGGGTTCTTCGGGTAGTCCGGGTCCTCGGGCTCTTCCTCGGCGTTCAGGTGGTACAGGTTGCCGAAGAACTCGTCGAAGCCGTGCATCGTCGGCAGATGCTCGTCGCGATCGCCGAAGTGGTTCTTGCCGAACTGGCCGGTGGTGTAGCCCAGCGGCTTGAGCAGATCGGCGATGGTCGGGTCTTCCGCCTGAATGCCATTGGTGGCGCCCGGCATGCCCACCTTGGTCAGCCCGGTGCGGATCGGGTTCTGCCCGGTGATGAACGCAGCGCGGCCCGCCGTGCAACTCTGCTGCGCGTAGTAGTCGGTGAAGGCCACGCCTTCGTTGCCCACGCGGTCGATATTGGGCGTCCGATAGCCCATCTGGCCGCGGCTGTTGTAGCTGATGTTCCACCAGCCCACATCGTCGCCCCAGAGAATCAGGATGTTCGGTTTCTTTGCTGCCGTGATCTTCGCTGCCATGATGTCGTCCTTTCGACTCTTGACTCTTGTTGACTTCTTTGTTCGGCCATTACCCGACCCCGTGATCGTAGCATCCCGGAGACGCGAACCGTACCAGTATCCGCGCGTCGGCGACGGAGTGTCTTTGACCGGCGTCAAGCGGCGGCTTGACCCGCGGGGGCTCGTCGGTGAGGCGAGGCGTCGAACACCACTTGATCGTAGCACCACAAACGTTCGAACAGGGCGTGCGCAATCTTGGTGTCCTTGGGCTCGCCTGCGATTTCGCCGATGGTCCGCTCCCCGTCGATCGCGTCAAACAGCCTCAATTCCTGCGCGTCGACCGGCAGGATGAGGTCGGTGTGGGTGTGGGTCCGGTTGATCAGCACCGCCGCCGCGCCGGGCGGCAGGCGCTCCTTGACACAGACGGTGTCCGGACTGCGTAGCGGCACATAGCCGAGCCACCCATCGCCGTCGAAATCGATCGGTTGGGCCTTGCCGGGCAGGTCGTCTTGAAAGACGATGGCGCTGTGCCGGACCATGTTGCCCCGGAAGAGTTCCACGGCGGCGTACTGCTCGTCTGCCGGCAGTCCGCAGAGCAGCGACTGATGAGGAGAGGATGCAAGAACTCCGCATTGGGGCAGGTAGGGTGCTTGCCGCAACCAGCGCCCGAACTGCAGACCGGCATCACGCACAAAATCCATCAGCTGCGGCACCGAGTAGGGACGGTCCTGCGGATGCAGCAGCGCATCCGCGAGCGCCGCCTCGGTGCGGAAGTCGGGTGCACTGCGCAGCAGCGGCACCAGCGGGTGATCCGGAGCCAGCGCCCTCAAGCTGGCGGCAAGGTCGCGGATCTCCGCCGCCGTCGTGCCGATGCCGAGCCGGCGGCAATACGCCTGCAGCAGGTAGACCCCCGCGCGGCCATAGGGGGCGTAGACCATCAGGTGCATGGCACCACCCGGCGCGAGGACGTCGCGAAGCGACCGCAGGCCCGCATCGGGATCCGGCAGGTGATGCAGCACGCCGGTGCTCACGATGTGGTCGAAACGGCATCCCAGCTCGCCGGCGCGTTCCACCGCGAGCTGCCGGATCTCCAGGTTCTCGAGCCGATACCTGCGCTTGAGCTTCCCGGTCTCTTCGATGCTGTTGGCGCTGACATCGATGCCGGTCACGCTCGCGCGCGGCCAGCGCAGCGCGTATTTCGCCGCCTGCGAAGTGCCGCAGCCGGCGACGAGCACGCTGCGGTCTTCGCGGTAGGGTTCGGCCGGCCAGAACAGGTGGGCGTCGACGCGCCGCCGTTGGAGATTGTCCCAGCGCCGTCGGTAGCGGTCGAGGTCGGCGACGGGGGGCGGATAGGGATGGCGCTCGTAGAACTCGCGCACGTCGCCGGCAACCCGGGAGGCGTCGGCGTCTATCGTTTCGTGGCTATTCATGACGCGTGCGGCATCAGAGGCTGGGAGCTTTTTCGGGCGTGTCCGAGCAGCGCGCCAGAAGGCGTCCGATCGAGGCGCAAAGCGCAGCCATAGCTCGGGCTATGGCGAGCATTTGCAACGAACAGCGGGCGTCTTCCGGCGTGATGAGCGGGCATGATCGAGAAACTCTCAGCCTCTCAGCCCACAGGGTCAGGGATTGGCGCCGCCGCCCACATTTTCCGTTGCGGGATTGACCCCGCCAAACTGCCGCGCTTGGCGCGTTGTTTCCATGGCAGAAGCGGAAATTCTTGCCGCTGCCGCAGGGGCAAGGCTTGTAGGGACCGCGCCGCTTGTCCTCGGCGGCGGTCAGCGCCATCACCTCGGCAGGTGCGCGGTTCTGTCGCAGCAGCTCGGCCATCGTGTTGAACGTCGGGCCGGTGTGCATGAAGAAGAGCTCCAGCCCCGGGCAGAGGTAGTTCTGGCCGGGCTCGCCATCGCGCGAGATCGCGAAGCGGTCCTTCGGACAACCGCCGTTGCACAAGTTGCGGACCTTGCAACCCTGGCACTGGGCGGTGAGCGTGTCGCGCTTGTCCTGACCGAACTTGCGCTGCTCCGCCGAGGCTACGAGCTTCAGCATGTGGGTCTCGTGGATGTTGCCCAGCTTGTAGCGCGGCTCGACGAAATGGTCGCAGGAGTAGAGGTCGCCGTTGGACTCGAGCACCGGGCCGTAGCCGCAGGTCGGGGCGTGGATGCACAGCAGGTGGCGGCCGAAAAAGGCTTCGAGCGTCACGTCGAAGAGCTGCACGTAGACCTTGCCCACATCGTGGCGCACCCATTCCTCGAACACGTCCACCATGAAGCGGCCGTATTGCTCGGCGCCTACGGTGCGCTCGGTGACCAGGTTGCCGGTCTGCGTGTAGAGCATGCGCTTGCGCCCCGGCTGCTCGCTCCACCCCTTGTTCGCGATCTGGATCGTCTGCTCGGTGGCGCGCTCGATGATCGGGATGAACTGCACCCACGAAGCACCCAGCTGGTCGCGGAAGAATCGGTAGACGTCGCGACCGTGCTTCTCGTTGGCGGCGTTGACCGTGCACAGGATGTTGAAGTCGACATCGTGCTTGCGCAGATACCGCCAGCCGCGCATCACCAGGTCGAAGGTGCCTTTGCCGCGGCGGTCGACGCGGTAGGTGTCGTGCAGCTCGCGCGGGCCGTCGACGCTCAAGCCCACCAGGAAGTTGTGCTTCTTGAAAAACACGCACCAGTCGTCGTCGATCAACAGTCCGTTGGTCTGGAACGTGTGCTGCACCGTCTGGCCGGGCCGGCGGTGCTTCTCGACCAGTTCGACCGAGCGGCGAAAGAAGTCGAGCTTCATCAGCGTCGGCTCGCCCCCCTGCCACGCGACGGTGACCTGCGGCACCCGGTGCGACTCGAGCAGCTGGCGGATGTAGGCCTCCAGCGTGGCCTCGGACATGCGGTGCCTGTCGTTCGGGTACAGCGCCTCCTTGGACAGGAAGAAGCAGTAGGTGCAGTCGATGTTGCAGGTCGAACCGCTCGGCTTGGCCAGCAGGTGGAAGCCCGGCGGGCCGTCCGCGGGCAGTGGTGGCGACATCGCGGTGAAGTTGGCGACCATCGGAGGGCTACACGAGGTTCAGCAGCACGGCAAAAAAGGCGAACACCCCGATGAGGATGAGGACGATCGCGGTTGCATACAGCGGCGTCTGCATTCCTTCCTTTGTCATGCCTGCGACAGGCGCGAAACTTCCACTCCACAGGTAACGGATCATCCACCGGTATTCCACGACCGAAACGACCGCTGCCAGGATACCGCAGAAGATCAGCGCCAGGCCCAGGTACCACGCCGCTTCCGGAAAGCGGGGAGCGACCTCGCCGGGCATCTGATGAAAGTTGTGAAAGAACTGGACGATCGCGAAGCCGAATCCGATCAGCGAGACGGCTGTGCGCAGGTAGGCCATCATCGTGCGCTCGAGGGCGAGCCGCGTGCGCAGCCAGGAAAAATGACTGTCGGCCGTCGCGCGAACGACGAACCGATCGGACTGTCCACTCACTTGATCATCGCTCATCGGAGAAATTCCTCGTCGTGCAACGCCGCCAGCCGGTCGTCATACGCAGCGAAGGCATGCGGCAACAGCGTTGAAATACTCCAAGTCAGCCTCGCGCGGAGCTGGCGGAGGGCTGGCCGAGCCAGGCGTTGGCCGCTGCCACAGCCTGGTTCAGGGCGGCGCCGATCTGCGGCGTGGCGACGAAGACATTCTCCTCGCCAATCGTCGCGAGCACACCGGTCTTGGCGAGCTGATCGCGCACGAGCGGATCCACGCCGACCAGCATCAGCTTGCTCTGGCGGCCGTGCAGCGCCTGCGCGTAGCGCTGCAGCACCGTCACGAACGTGCTCCCGATCTCGCTCTTGCCGCGCAGGTTGATGGCGAGCACGGCGTGAGTGGCGTCGCCGACGTCCGGCAGCATCTCTTCCATGCTCTTGGCCGCCGCGAAAAAGAGGCTGCCGTAGACGTGCAGAAGCGTCAGCTGGTGGCTGGGCAACCGCCTGGGCGCGGGCTGCTCCAGCGGAAACCCTCCCGGCTGCAGCACCCACTGGGCGACCACGATCTTGTTCGATTGGCGGAAGGTCTGGAGCAGGATGCTGAGGCCCACGCCGAACAGGACCGCGAATTGCAGGGGAACGAGCAACGTGGCCACGAAGGTGACGACCATGACCACTTTCGAGATCCTGCCGGTCTTCCACGCGATCACTGCCTGTTCGATGCGCAGGCCCTGGTACCCCGCCACGATCAGCAACGCGGCCAGCGCGGGCATGGGCACGCGCTCGACCAACGGCGCGGCCAGCAGCACGATGGCCGCCACGAACAGTCCGACGAAAATATTGCTCCAGCGTGATTTCGCACCGGCGCCCATGATCAGCGCCGTGCCCGAGACCGACCCGCCGGCCGGTATGCCACCGAAGAACCCGGTGGCGATGTTGGCGGCGCCCTGTCCCAGAAAGTCGCGCGACACGTCCGGGTACCGGCCGTCGGGATTGGGGGTGCCCTGGCTGACGCCTGCGCCCTGGACCAGGCCGATGACGGCCACCGAGAAGGCCGGCAGCAGCATCGACAGGATGAGCGACGGCTGAGGAAACGCCAGCTGGGGCAGCGAACGCGCAATCGCCGAAATGTCGCCGACGGTCGGGACCGCACCGAAGGCGGCGGCGGTGGGCAGGAACGGCAGCGTCAGAACGACCAGCAGAACGGTCGATACGACAATGGCGATGATGAAGGCGAACCGCTGCAATCGCTTCATCAGGAGCAGAAGCATGATCAGCCCCAGCGTCACGACGCCGATGGTGGACACCTGGACGTCGATCTGGCCGATACGCAACAGAAGATCCAGTGCCTGAGCAACCCGGTTCGAGAATGCGCTCCGGTAGCCCGTCAGGTCGCTCAACTGGCCCAGGATGATCAGCACGGCCACGCCGTTGAGAAAGCCCGTCATCACCGCGTTGGAGACGAAACGGATCAGGAACCCCAGCCGGAACAGCCCCGCCAGCAGCTGGATCACGCCCACCAGCATCACCAGCACGACCAGCGCCTCCACCTTCTGGCCGGCAGGGACTTCCGTCAGCGCGACGCCCGCCGCCACCGACAGCGCGGCAGTGCTGGATACGTTCATGTAGACCGAACTGCTGAAGATGGCGCCGACGGGCACCGCGATCATCAACGTGTAGATGCCAAGCACCGGATTGACCATGGCCAGCAGCGCGTGCGCCATCGCCTGTGGCACGTTGACCACGGCAAAGGTGAGGCCCGCCATCAAGTCGGCCGCGAGATGTCGCCGCTCGGGCTTCATGTGCTGGGCCGCGGTCAGAATCCGTTCCGCAGGTGTTGTCATCGCCGTTCGTCCTCGAATAGGAACACGATCACCGGATCGTCTTGCCCGCTGCATCGCCGAGCCACCAGCGCGCCACGCGCGCGATCGGGCCGCGCAGCAGCAGGTAGGGGACAAAGGCGAGCAGACCCGCGATGATGACTGCCTCGGCGGGGTGGAAGTAGTCGAGTGCGATGAATTGATAGATCAGGTCCATGCACAGACCCAGCAGGATGACTCGCGCGGTGGCGATCACGCCCTCGCTCAGGCGCTCGCCGCGCTTGGCGGGATTGGTGAGGATCGTCCAGAAATAGGGAGCGCGCCCGGTCCGGGCGTCCTTGATGCCGTCGAGCAGCGCGGCGATCGTCGCCATCGTGGGCTGGAGAAAGAAACGGAAGGTCATCGGCCCGCCCGGGCGATCGAGCAGGTTTTGCCAGATGCGCTCGCGAACCTCCGCCGAGAAGCCGTACATCGCCAGGCCGAGAACGACGAAAGCGACCATCAGCACGACGACCAGCCGAGCCAGAAGAATCTTCGTCTTCGATACCGACTCTGTCATTGTCGAAACTCCTTTTGACGCCACGACGATTGTCGGCGTCACAGCTGGCCGTTTCGCGACATGAGAATGGCGATCGGTCGGGTTCCGGCGATCTCCGAAAAGACAATCGCCAGCATTGCGGTAATCGGCACCGCCAGAAGGGCGCCCGGGATGCCCCACAGTCCGGACCAGACGGCCAGGCTGACCAGAATGACGAAGGGGCTGAGATTGAGCGAATTGCCCATGACGTAGGGGTCGAGGAAGTTGCCGATGACGAACTGGATGAGCGTCAACGACAACAGCAGTGCAAATATCTCGTTCAGATGCCCGAACTGCACGACGGCCATCATCGTGGGCAGCAGAACGCCCAGAAACGAGCCGATGTAGGGAATGTAGTTCAGAACCGCGATCAGTATCGCCCAAAACGCGGCAAATTCAAGCCCGACCAACGCCATTGCGGCCCAGCTTGCCGCACCCAGCAAGATACTGATCAGCGTCTTCAGCGCCAGGTACGAGCCGATTCGCGCGTTGATGTCCGATGTGACCTGGCGAATCCGGGCGGCGGTGCGCGGGTCTTCGGACAGGTTGGCAATCTTCGCGGCGAAGGAACGCTGCTCGATCAGCAGGAAACTCGCATACAGCGCCACCGCAAGAATCGTCACCAGGATCGAGGACGCGGAGGCGACCATCGACCCGACCAGCGTCTGAAGACTGATCCGCGCGAAAACATCCTGGCGCAGGGTCGTCCAGGTGGGCTCGGTCTCTATCCGGAGAAACACCGCCATCTTCTGGATGGCGACGAGAAGCGGTTCCTGGTACCGCGGCGCCAGCGCCACCACGCTGTCCCGGTTGGCGATGACCAGGTCGAGTACCAGGCCGAGCCCGAACGCGATGACGAGCAGGGACAGCGCATGGCACAACTGAATCGGCAGCATCCGGCCGACGACCGGAAGCCGCTGCATCTGGCGTGCAAGGCCGGCGACCACATAGACCACCAGGACGCCGAAGACGATCGGGACGAAGATATCCTTCCCGATGTAGAGCACCCAGCCGATGATCAGCGCCAGGACACTGCCGTAGACAGTGGCCTGGAGTTGGGCGTTTGGCATCGTCATCGATCTGCGCGAGCAGTCCCGGGATCGCCCGGCATGGCGCGGCCGGGCGCCGGACCGGAATGCGGTCGATCGAGTCAGCGATCAGGCAAGCGCCTTGGCCTTGAGCTTGGCGAACTCGTCCGCATTGATCGTGCCGTTGTCGAGCAGCGCCTTGGCGTCGCCGATCTGCTCCGCGGGTGACTTTCCGGCGACCTGCTTGATGTAGGCCTCGGCGTCCGACTGCGCTCGCTGCGACGCCGTCCGCTGGCGCTCCGTCATCCCCTTGCCGCGGGCAATGATGTAGAGCAGCGCGGTAAGGAACGGCAGGAAGACGAGGCCGACGATCCATAGCACGCGGGAGCCGCCCCCGAGCGAGGAATCGCGGAACAGGTCGACGACCACCTGGAACATGACGATCAGGTAGGCCATGAAGACGAAGCTCGACAGAATCAACAGCATGACGTCCCAGAAATTGCTCATTGCAGTTCTCCCTCTGGTGTTTGGTATTGGTGTGGGCGAGTGTGCCCGTGCTTGAAACTGGACGAAATGCGGCTTGCCATACTACCAAACTTGCACCACTCCATGCGACGGTGGCTCTTTCTTGCCTTTGGGTAGCCGCGAGCCTAGAATCAATTGGAAGCATTCGCTTCTTCCCATTTTGCTCCCTTGATTCTCCACATGCGTTCACGTTTTTTCCGCGCCGCCGCCGCGTTCATGGTCGCGTGTCTGCTGGCTGCAGGTGCCGCGCGCGCCGCCGATCCGCCGCCCTTTACCGCGGCCAACCTCGACCAGATGCTGGCGTCGATCGCGCTGTTTCCCGACGCCCTGTTGTCGCAGGTGCTGATGGCGTCCACGTATCCGTCGGACGTGGCGCTGGCGGCGGACTGGGCGTACGCGAACCGCCAACTCGAGGGCGACGCGGCGGTGAAAGCGGTTCAGGACAAGCCCTGGGATCCGAGCGTGCAGTCGCTGGTTGCGTTCCCGCAGGTGCTGGCGATGCTTGGCGAGAATCCGCAGTGGGTGCGCGACCTGGGCGACGCGTTTCTTGCGCAACCCGGCGAGGTGATGGACTCGGTGCAGTTTCTCCGTTCGAAGGCGAAGGAAGCGGGCAATCTCGCGTCCAACGCGCAGCAGGTCATCGCGGTCGAGCCCGCCCCGCCTCCGCCCCAGGTCATCGTCGTCAACGCGCCGCCGCCGCCCACGCAGATTATCACCATCATGCCGGCCAATCCGCAGGTCGTGTTCGTGCCGATCTTCAATCCGATCTGGGCATTCGGCCCGTGGTGGCATCCGCGATTTCCTCCGTTCTTCTTCCCGCCGCCGCCGCGCTGGGGTTGGGGCTGGAGCAGCGCCGCCCACACCGGGTTCTGGTGGGGCGTCGGCATCGGCGTATCGCATTCGCTGTGGGGCGGTGTCGACTGGCGTCGGCGCGACGTCAATATCAACGTCAATCACTGGAACAACATCAACGTCAATCGCCGGATCGATTCGCGCGATCGCGACGTGAGCTGGCGGCACGACGTCCGCAATCGCCACGGTACGCCCTATCGCGACGCGGCCACGCGCGATCGGTTGCAGCAGCGGGTCGGCGACGCGCGCTCGCGCGACGAATACCGCGGGCGCGACCTGCAGCGCGATCGCGCCCGGCAGGAGCTGGCCAACCGCGTGGGCGCCGAGAATCTCGACCGCGGTGCGCTGCGCGACATCGACCGCAGCCAGTTGCCGCAGCGGCCGGGCGCCGCCGGCACCGGGGGGAATGTGCGCGACCGTGCCGCCGGCGTGGACCGCGGCCAGTTGCAGGATCGCGCCGCGGGCATCGATCGCGGCCAGGTCCAGAATCGCGCTGCGAACGTCGATCGCTCGCAGCTGCAGAACCGCGCCGCGGGCATCGATCGCGGCCAGGTCCAGAACCGTGCCGCGAACGTCGATCGCGCGCAACTGCAGAACCGCACTGCCACGGCCGACCGGTCGCAGGCGCAGAACCGTGCGGCAAGCGTCGATCGCGCACAACTTCAAAACCGCGCGGCGGGCGTCGACCGGTCGCAGCTGCAGAATCGGAACGCCAGCGCCGCCACGATCAATCGCGACAACGCATTGCGCGGTGCGGGCAATGCCGCACAGACGCGGCAGCAGATCGATCGCGGCACGGCAAGTCAGGCGGCGATGCAGCAGCGCGCTGCCGGTGCGGCCGGCGGCGCGGCGGCGCGGCGGCGGTGACCATGAAATCCAATTTTCAGCTTGAATCGATGTGCAGGTGGTGGCCGCGGGGCGGCGCGGCGCTGCTGCTCGTCGCGGCACTGGCAGCTGCGGCGCCGGCGATCGCGCAGCAGATCTTCGCGACGCCGGAAGCGGCCGTGGACGCGCTGGCCGATGGCCTCGCGCGTCACGACGATGCCAAGGTTCGTATCGTGCTCGGTCCGGACTATCGCCGCCTGATACCGCTCGATGCAACATCCGCAGAAGACCGCACCGACTTTCTCGCTGCGTGGTCGCAGGGTCACCGTATCGAGCGCGACGGGGCGAATGCCCGGCTGGTGCTGAGCGATGGCTGGACGCTGCCGATCCCGATGGCCCGCAGCGGCGAGGGCTGGGCCTTCGACGCGCGTGCCGGAGTGGACGAGGTCCGCCTGCGGCGCATCGGCCGCAACGAGCTTGCGGCGATCAAGGCGTCGTATGCCTATTACGATGCGCAGCGCGAATATGCGGAGCAGGATCGCAATGGCGACGGCATCCTCGAATACGCCCGCCGCTTCCTGAGCACGCCCGGCAAGCGCGACGGCCTCTACTGGGCCACGCCCGACGGCGAAACCCCGAGCCCCGCCGGACCGCTGCTGGATACCCGCGACATCAAGGACGGCTATTACGGCTACCGGTTCAAGATCCTAGAGGCGCAGGGCGCGGCGGCGAACGGCGGCAAGCGCGGTTACCTCAGCCGCGGCAAGCTGACCAATGGTTTCGCGCTCGTCGCGTGGCCTGCGCGCTACGGGGATACCGGCGTGATGTCGTTCCTGGTCAGCCACGATGGCGTCGTGTACCAGAAGGATCTCGGCACGGCTTCGGACGCCACTGCGAGCGCGATGAAGCGCTTCGACCCCGATGCCACGTGGACTGCGCTGCCGCCCCCCTGAAGCGCTGAAGGTCAGAACTTCCAGTTGAAGTTGGTGGCGACGAAGAACATACCGACGTTGTTGAATGAACCGACCACGTCGCCACGCCCGCCAATGGCGACGGGGACGCGGTTGGCGACATTGGTGTGCAGATCGGCGCCGTAGATATACTCGGCGCTCCACCCCCAATTGAAGGTCTTCGATTCCGTCTTCTGCATCCCGACGCCGAATCGCCAGGCCGCATTCGCGGGCAACGCCAGGGCGACGTTGTCGTTGTCCTGGAATCCCGAGTCGTAGGCGATGCCGGCATTGAGCAGCCACGGATCGGACAGCTTGTATTGCGCACCGCCGGCAATGTGCCAGGTGTCCTTGTAGTTCAGAGCGCTGGTCACGCTGACGGGATTGTTCGAGTCGATGCCGACGTCCAGATGGCCGAACTTCGACCATTGCTGCCAGCCGACGCTGCCCAGGATCGCCCAGCGGGGGTCGATCGCATGGTAGAAGCTCGCGTTCACGCCCTGCGGCACCGTCACGCCGAGGTCGACATCGGCATCCAGCAGCCCCCGTGTTCCGAGCACCGTCCGCAGCGCCGGTGCCAAGCCGTCCCACTGCGTCGTCGCGCTGAACTTGAGGTCGACCGGCGAGTTGTACGTGATGCCGAACCGCGTTCCGGGATTGACTTCATAGAGCAGTCCCAGGTTCGCGCCCAGACCCCAGGTGTTGTCGTCGAGCGACAGGCTGCCGTCGGGTCCGACGATGTTGTTGACGCCCACCTTGGTGTCGAACTTGCCGTACATCACATTGAGGCTTGCACCCAGCGAGAGATGCTCGTCGACGCGCCAGGCCGCCGACGGAAGGATCGACATGCCCAGCAGCGTGCCCTCCTGGATGTAGTACCGGCCAACCCAGCCGGAATCGTATTTCACCGCCGAGCCGAAGTTGCCCGTGATCGCGACACCGACCTTGACGTCCGCAGACACGGAGTGCGAATAGAACATCCCTCCGCCCGGGAACCATTCGATCGGATTGCCGCCAGCATTGCCGCCGAGCGCCGGCGACGTGCCTTGCGCGATCGAGAAACCCAGATCCGCATAAAGCAGCTGCGCGCCGAGCGTGAGCTGGTCGCCGGCAAGTCGTGTCATGCCGGCGGGATTGGTGAAGACCGTGGACGCGTCCTGTGCCCGCGCCGAATAGCCGGCCGCCGCCAAGCCCACATCCGCGGTTCCGACCTCGTAGAGGCTGATGCCCCCGGCGTAGGCCGTGTTCCATGCAAGCGTGGCCATGCCGAATGCTACGGCTGCGAACGAGCGCTTCCGGTCGATCGAATTCATTGTCGGTCCTGAGTCATGGTGGTGTGGGCGAAGATGCCCGGGATTCATGGTGGATGAAGCCTCCCGATACTACCAAAACGCGTCGCGGTCCTGCCGCGCGGGAGAGAGGGTCGCATCCACACTTGAGAAGTGGCATCATGCGCCGCAACAACGCGCCCACCTCGCACTCGGTCGGCGCGGTCTTGCGCGTCAAACCAAAGGGAGGCAACCATGCGCTTCGTCTACATCGGGCTGATCGTCGTCATCACTGCCATCGTTCTGCTGTTCAAGATCCAGAACCTCCAGACCGTGACGGTATCGCTTCTCTCCGCGAGCCTCACGGTCCCCGTTTCCTTCCTGGTGGTCGGCATCTACGTGCTGGGCATGCTGACGGGCGGTTCTGTCCTCGCGTTGCTGCGAACGCTGGTCGGTCGCGCGCGGGCCAGCGCCTGACCTACGGGCCGGAGAACGATTGCGACTCCAGATTGTCGGGCAGAAACGTGGACAGCAGCGCTTCGAGGCGCACCGGGATGCCCGGCGATTGCGTAGCTGCGAGATTGCGCCCGGTCGGGCCAGAGGGTCGATTGATGCCATCGTCGACCCGTTCGAGCAGATAGGGGAAGAAGGGATTGGAAGGCAGGCGCGTGAGGAAATCCTGGTCGACCACCAGCGTGCCGCGCTCGCCGCGTGCGGCCATTGCGCCAAGACTGAAGCCGAACTCGGGCGGCACTTTCGGGTCGGGCTTGAGCCCATACAGCGGGTCGTCCATGGGGATCGGGATCGCCAGGTGCGACAGCGAAAAGATCCCGGGCGGATAGGGCAGGTTCAGTGCGCGGTCCGCTGCCTGCAACTGGCCCGGAGCGATGCTGCGCTCGACCGTGGCATCGCTGTCGTCGCTCGCGTTCACGATCGACGTGAAGCGATACGGCTGCGGGGACGTCGGCGTCAACCGATCGAGCGCGACGTAGGCGGAAGGGCGCAGCAACGGACCGAATTTCACGGTGCGGTTGACGTCGAAGAGAACGATCTCGCTGCCGTTGTCGGGCAGCAGCGAATACAGCGCCGTCAGGATCGCCGGCGTGCTGACGGTGAAATCGACCACCGACTGGAAGGTCAGAACCGGCGGCAGGGTTCCCAGCTGGTTGGCCCGCGCGAGGCGCTGCATCTGGCTCTGCAACGCATCGGTCATCCGGTACGACTGGCGGGCGCCATTGACCGGGAACGAGTTGTACTTGAACGGATTGAACTCCGGGACGACGCTGAGCCAGGCGGCGTTCGCGAACGGCGGCAGCACGGCGGGGAGACCCGCCAGGCCGGCAAAGCGCGCAAAACGCGTGATCCCGATCATCGGCGTGATCAATACGATGCGATCGGCCCGGGCAAGCTTCGGATCCTCGATCGCTTCGAGCGCATATTTCATCGCCAGCGCGCCGCCGTTCGAAAACCCGACCAGGTGCAGCGCGCCGGGGGCGGGCACACGCCGGCCTGCCTCGCGGATTGCAAGCCGCGTGGCGGCCATCCAGTCTTCCCAGCGCACGTTGGTCAGGCCGGCCGGCACGGTGCCGTGCCCCGGCAAGCGGACGCCGATGGCGACGAAGCCGCGATCGCGATAGAGCTTCGCGATGTGACGCAGGCTGTACGGGGAGTCCGTCAGCCCGTGCAGCAGCACCACGGCCCCGATCGGCCTGCCGTCCGGTTCGATTACATACGATCGGTTCCAGTCCTGGGCGAAGCGCGCCGGATAGACCGGGCTGGCCTCGAAATAGCGGTTGATGGGCACACGCGCCTGCGCATCGAGCTTCTGGCTGACCTCGGCGCGAACGCTTTCGAAGATGGCCCCTTCCTGCGCGAGATATCGGGCCCAGTCGGCGCCGTCGAGGTCGCTCGCGTGCAATTCGGCCGGCACGAAGGTGTGCCAGGGCTGCAGCGCGGGGCCGCTCAAGGCGCGATACGAACGCACCGCGAGCATGGCCGCGCCGGCCACCACGACCCCGATCAACACCCACTTCAAGACCCTCTTGATTCCCATCTGCATCGTCTCCCGTTGCGCCGAAGCGCCTGGATCGCGGTCGCGTAGAACCGGCGACAAAAGCTCCATATAAGCACAATTGGAGCTCAGCGTGGGCTGTCAAAATCCCGAAGCGCAGATGTGTCCGCTGCGTCGCAACGGCGGTGGCAGCAACCCGGTCAGTTCATGCATCCCGATGTAAAATCTCCATCCCTGTTTGCAATCGCCATCCCGCGCCGCAGGTGCTCATCGGCGCAAATCGTCATGAACCGGGATCAACGCCAGTGAGCGTCAGAATCAGCCTCGGGCGGGTCGCCGCCGTCGCGCTGCTGCTTTGGGCTTGTGCCTGGGGCGCATTCGCACCCGTTTGGGCGCAGGCCCCGACCGCCGGCGCCGACACCCGTCCCGTACCGGTCGAGGCCGCGGCACAGGTCCAAGCCCATAGATCGGCCGACATCCCGGCCCGTGCCGACGCCGACGAGCAGTACATCCTCGCTATCACGCGCCGGGCCCAGGTTCCCGATGTGGCTCGGCGCTACGAGGAGGCGTTCGCGCGTCAATCCGCCGGCATCCAGCAACTCGCGGAGCGGTCCAACAAGAGCGATCTCGCCTTGCTCTCGGTGCGCCGGCTCGAGAGCCTGCAGCGCCACTGGCTGCTCTACGAGCGAGCCGTCGCGCAGACGCGGGCGGAGCTGGCGCAGGCCATCAACGCGAAGTCGGAGGATCTGGCCGACCTGGCGGATCGTCGCGCGGCCTGGCAGGCCACCGGCCAAACGCCGGGTCGGGCTCCGGCGCTGCTGGAACGCGTCGACGAGCTGATCGCCAGGATCGACGATGCGGAAAAGCTGCTTTCGGCGCCCCTTGCCAAGCTGCTCGATCTCGGACGAACGGGCAGCGCGTTGGCGGCCCAGGTTCAACAGGGCGTCACCACCGTGTCGCGCAAGGTCGAGGATCAGGACCGCCGACTCGTGGTCATGGATGCGCCGCCACTGTGGCTGGCCCTCGGCGACACCCAGTCGCTCGAGCCGGTGAGCGTCGGGCTCAGTCGGAGTCTCGAGATCGAGCTTGCGTTCGCGAGCGACTACGACGCCGCGAACGCGCGCTGGCTGCCCGCCCTCGCGGTCGGCGCCGTGCTGCTGTTGCCGGTAATGGTCTGGTTGAGACGCCGCGCCCGGCTGCTGGTGGCCGCCGGGGAGGCCGACGAACCATCGATGCGGGCGCTGTCGCAGCCCTGGGCGGCGTGGTTGCTGCTCATCTTGCTCGGCGCGATCGCTTACGACATCCAGGGGCCCGGTGTTCGCCAGGAAGCAGTGATGCTGCTCGCGTGGGTACCCGTGCTCGCGCTGGTCCAGCGGCGCGTCCTGGCCCTCGTCGGGCCCTGGGCCTATCTCAGCGCGGTGTTCTATTTCGTGAATACGGTGGCCTCGCTGCTGCTGGGCCATCAGCTGCTGTACCGCGGTTTCCTGCTCACCCTGAACCTGCTCATGTTGTTGACCCTGGCCTGGAACATCTCGCTCGCCCGCCGCAGCGCCACGGACGAAGCGCGGTCGATCCAGGGTCGGGCCCTGACCTTGCTCGCCTGGGTCGCCAGCGCCGTGCTGCTCGCGTCGGCGGGCTCCAACGTCCTGGGCAACATCTCGCTGGCGACGATGCTCACCAGCGCGCTGCTCGACAGCAGCTACGCCGCGCTTGCCCTGTATGCCGGCAGCACGGTGCTGGTGGCCTTGTTCCGGGTGCTGGTTTCCCGGCCGATGCTGTCGCGGATCGCCGGACGCCATGCCGGCTCGCTGATACCGCTCGCGGCCCGCCTGGGTCGCATGCTGATGGTGGTCGCCTGGCTGGTCTACGCGCTCCAGTCGTTTCGCGTCTTTCGCCCGCTGTATGCCGCGCTCGTCGCGGTGCTTACGTATCAGTTCCAGCTCGGACTGTTGTCGCTCAGCCTGGGCAGCATCGCGGCGTTCGCAGCTGCGATCTGGGCTGCCTTCTGGTTGGCCAGGACGATCCGCCTGGTGCTGGCCGAAGATCTGCTGCCCTCGCTCGCCCTGCCGCGCGGAGTCGGCAACAGCATCTCGACGCTGAGCTATTACAGCGTGCTGTTCCTGGGTCTGCTCGCGGCGCTCGCGGCGGCCGGGGTGCAGATCGGGCAGCTGGCGCTCGTCTTCGGCGCCCTGGGCGTCGGCATCGGCTTCGGCCTGCAGGACGTCGTCAAGAACTTCGTCTCGGGGCTGATCCTGATGTTCGAGCGGCCCATCCAGCCCGGCGATGTGGTCGAAGTCGCGGGCATGACGGGCCGGGTGCGCGACATCGGCATGCGGGCCACCATCGTGACGACTTTTGAAGGCGCGGAAGTGGTGGTGCCCAATGGCATGCTGCTCGCCGACAAGCTGGTGAACTGGACGCTCCGCGGCACTCGCCGCCGGATCGACATCAACGTCTCGACCAGCTACGCCGTCGTCCCGCAGCGCACGATCGACCTGCTGGTGGGCATCGCCCGCAAAGTGCAGGGCATCGCCACATCGCCGGCGCCGGTGGCTATCCTGACCGGCCTCGCCCCCGGCGCGCTGGAGTTCAACCTTCGGGCCTGGACGACCGACCGTGCGGACTGGTTGCTCGTGCGCAGCGACCTGGCCGTTGAGGTGCAGAACGGCCTCGCCGAAGCCGGGATTGAGGTGCCGATGCCGCAGCGCGAGATGTACCTGCGGAGCGTGCCAAATCAACAAGGGAGATCCCCCGGCTTCGCGGGAGACACTCACTCCTGACGCGTTGGCGCCGACCTGGCCGGTTCCGCCGCGGTTTCCGCCGAGGACGCAGGAAGGCGCAGCATGCGGAAGCCGGCGTATGCGAGGGCGACCGTTAGCAGCGGGCTGACAAGGTTGAAGATCGCGTAGGGCGCGTAGCTCAACGTGGCCACTCCCAGCGTCGCGGCCATGTAGGCGCCGCAGCTGTTCCACGGGATCAGCGACCCGGTGGGTGTCGCGGTATCTCCAACGGCGCGCGAAAGCACCACCGGCGCCAGCCCGCGCTTCTGGAAGGCGGTCTTGAACATTCGCCCCGGCAGGACGATCGCGATGTATTGGTCGGCGGTGATGATGTTCGTAGCAATGATCGAGGACACGAGGGACGCAACCAGAGCGCCGTCCGACTTCGCCTTCTCGATGATCGGCGTGATCAGGCGGTCGAGCACACCTGCCTTCTCGACCACGCCGCCGAACGCGAGCGCGGAGATGACCAGCCAGATCGTGTTCAGCATGCTGTCCATGCCGCCGCGCGATACCAGGAGGTCGATCGCCGGGATCCCGGTCGTCGATTTGTACCCGCTGGCCAGGGCGAGCCACACCCCCTTGAAGAGCGCGAGCCAGGCCGGAATGCTGCCGCCCGGGTCGGCGAGCGCGATCACGCGTCCGGGCGCCACGAACACGGCGAGCACGCCACCGGCGAGCGCGCCGATGAAGATCGCGGTGAAGGGCGGGACCTTGAACACCGCGAGCACGACGACGACCACCAGCGGCAGGAACAGGATGGGCGAAATGGCGAACGCGCTCTGGATCGCCTGAATCTTGTCGCTGGCATCGAAATCGCCGGGCCGGCCGAGCATGAAGAACACGGCGAGCGCGATCGTGACCGCCATCACCGACGTCAGCAGCGTCTCGCGGATGTGCTGGTAAAGCGGGACGCCCGCGGCGGCGGCGGCAAGATTCGCCGAATCGGAGAGCGGCGACGACTTGTCGCCGAAATAGGCGCCCGATATCACCGCACCGGCGGCGATGGCCGGATCCAGTCCCATGTTCTGCGCAATCCCCATGAAACCGATGCCTATCGTGCCGACGACCGTCCACGAACTGCCGATGCTGGTCGATACGATGGCGCAGATCGCGCAGGCGGTGACAAAAAAGTAGTTCGGGCTGAGCAGCTGCAGCCCGTAGTAGACCATGGCCACGAGCGTGCCGCTCATCGCCCAGGTGCCGATCAGCGCGCCGACGGCGAAGAGGATGAATATCGCGCCGATGCCCGTGCTGACGCTCGCCGTCGCGGCCTCGCCGAGAGACTCGATCGAGTGGCCGCGGCGCCACCCGACGAACACGGCGATCATGGTGGCGACGACGAGGGCGACCTGATTCGGTCCTCCCGCGCCGGCGTCGCCGAACAGGTAAAAGGACAGGGCGACGAGCAGGATGAGGCTGGCGATCGGGACGATCGCTTCGGTCAGCGTTACGGGCTGCGGCTCTTTGGGTCTGATCATGGCTTGCGGCAATCGAAGAGTTGCGTTACCGGGCGACGCCCGGACGGTTCGCGCGGAGGAAAGACACGCCGCCGGCGGTCAGGATAGACTCTCGACCGACGCGCAGTATCTGGAGGACGCCTGCGGAGGCATCATGGAGTCGTACGTCGTACCCATTCTGAAGGCGCTGATCCTGGTGCCGGTGACGCTGCTGCCGATCATCAATCCGCTCAGCACGGCCCCCATATTCGTCGGCGTGGTCGGGACCAACCGGGCGCTCGCCACGCGGCTGGCGCGGCAGATTGCCATCAACAGCTGGTTCGTGGTGGTGGCTTCGATACTCTTCGGCACCTACGTGCTGGAGATCTTCGGCATCTCGCTGCCCGTCGTCCGCCTCGGTGGCGGCGTGCTCGTTGCGGCGACTGCATGGCGGATGCTCAACCGCACCGAGGACGACGAAGTCCATGCGGTCGCCCTCGAAGAGGCCTCGGCGCTCTCGGACGCCGAGATCGTCCGGCAAAGCTTCTTCCCGATGACCTTTCCGCTCACCACCGGACCGGGAACCATTGCCGCATCGATTGCCCTCGGCGCCCAGATCCCGACCAGGCCGGTGCTGTTCCTCGCCGGCGCGCTGGTGGCAGCGGGAGGGGCGGCGCTGGTCTCGCTGGCGCTCTATCTTCTGTTCAAGAACTCCGCAGCCGTGCTCAACCGGCTGGGAGAAATCGGCACGCTGGTCATGATGCGGCTGATGGCCTTCATCCTGCTCTGCATCGGCATCCAGATCATGTGGACCGGATGGGCCGAGCTGAACGGCATCGCATTCTGAGCGGCGATGCCTTCGGGCTCGCCAAACCCGCAACGGCACGGGATCGAATTTCGCCATCATTGCGGTTGCCCGTACGCTGCTCGCGCGCCCGATCCCTCGAACTGAACTTCCGTCCCTGCCGCGGGCGATCGGCTCGCGCGCGGCAGGGAAGCCTTCCGACTTGAACTAGAAATCCACCGGATCGCGGATGATCGGGCAGGTCATGCAGTGGCCGCCGCCGCGCCCGCGGCCGAGTTCGGCGCCGACGATCGTGATCACCTCGATGCCCGCCTTGCGCAACAGCGTGTTGGTGTAGGTGTTGCGGTCGTAGGCGTAGACGACGCCGGGCGAAGCGCAGACCAGATTGGCGCCGCTGTCCCACTGCGTGCGCTCGCGCTGGTAGTCGCTGCCGCCGGCCTCGACCACGCGCAGCTTCTTGAATCCGAGCGCCTCGGCGACCACGTCGACGAACGGCTTGTTCTCCGCATGCAGCTCCACGCCGCTCGGATGGCTGCTCGGGCGGTACGAGAACGTGGTGGTCTTGGCCAGGAAGTCGGGCGCCAGCAGCACGCAGTCGCGATCGGCGAACGTGAACACGGTGTCGAGGTGCATCGCCGCGCGGATCTTGGGCATCGCCGCGACGATCACGCGCTCGGCGGCGCCCTTCTTGAACAGCGTCGCGGCGAGCTGGCTGATCGCCTGGCGCGAGGTGCGCTCGCTCATGCCGATCAGCACGTTGCCTTTGCCGATGGGCATCACGTCGCCGCCTTCCAGCGTGGCCAGGCCGTGGTCCTGGGTCGGGTCGCCCCACCAGACGTTGACCTTGCCGGCGAAGTCGGGGTGGAACTTGTAGATGGCCGTCGTGAGGATCGTCTCCTCGTGCCGCGCCGGCCAGTACAGCGGGTTCAGCGTGACGCCGCCGTAGATCCAGCAGGTGGTGTCGCGCGTGTACAGGGTGTTCGGCAGCGGCGGCAGCAGATATTCGGTGACACCCGCGGCTTCCTTCACCACCTGCAGCGCCTTGCCGCCGATGGATTCGGGAAACTCGAGCGTCGACAGTCCGCCGATCAGCGTTTCCGCGAGGTCGCGATTGCTCAATCCTTCGAGGTAGCTGCGGAGCTCGTCGATGAAGCCCAAACCCACCTGGTTGGCCACGACCTGGTTGTCGAGGATCCACTTCTTGCCCTCGGGCACGGCCACCGTCTCCGCCAGCAGGTTGTGCATCTCCACCACGTCGACACCGCGATCGCGCATCTTGGTGATGAAATCGAAGTGGTCGCGCTTGGCGTTCTCGACCCACAGCACGTCGTCGAACAACAGCTGGTCGCAGTTCGAGGGCGTGAGCCGTTGGTGGGCGCGGCCGGGGGCGCACACCATCACCTTGCGCAGCTGGCCGACTTCCGAGTGAACGCCGAATTTGACATCGCTTGCACTTGCCATGATGAGCTCCGTTGGTGGATGCGGTTTAGATGGAAATCGCGCCGGTCGCAAGACCGTACACGCCGTAGACGCCGGCGGCGACGATGACGCCGAAGGTGACCCAGTCCGATGTCTTGGCGAACACGGGCAGACCCTGCTCGCGCCGCGCGATGTAGTACAGCACCGTGCCCGGCGCGAACAGGACGGCGGACAGCAGGATGAACTTCAGGCCGCCGGCGTAGATCATGAACAGCGTGTAGGCGACGGCCAGCGAAGCCAGGATCAGGTCGCGCTGGCGCTCCTCGGGCCGCTTGTCGTAGGTCTCGCCGCGCTGCGCGATCATCAGGCCGTAGGCGGCGACGAACAGATACGGGATCAGCGTGGTCGCGCTGGTCAGGTTCAGCATCAGCGAAAACGCATCGCGCGACCAATAGGTCGTGATCACGATCAGCTGGATGATGCTGCTCGTCACCCACAGCGCCACCACCGGCACGTTGTTCTTGTTGACCTTGGCGAATGCCTTGGGCATGTCCTTCGACTTGCCGGCGGCGAACATCACTTCGGCGCAGATCAGCGCCCAGGCGAGGTACGCGCCGAGCACCGATACCAGCAGCCCGACACTGACGAAGATCGCGCCCCACGGCCCGACCACGGACTCGAGCACCGCGGCCATCGAGGGCTGGCGCATGCCGGCGATGCCGGCGCGCTGCAGCACCGCATAGGGCAGCAAGGTCACCAGCACCATCAGGCTGGTGACGATGATGAAGCCCAGGATCGTCGCCTTGCCGACGTCGGAGCGCTCCTTGGCAAAGCGCGAATAGACGCTGGCGCCTTCGATCCCGATGAACACGAACACCGTCACCAGCATCGTCGCCTTGACCTGCTCGAACAGGCCGTTGGTCAGGTCGCCGCCGTACAGGTTGAAACTGAACAGGTCCATCTTGAAGGCGAAGATCAGGATCACGATGAACACCATGATCGGGATCACCTTGGCCACCGTGACGATGCTGTTGATGAACGCCGCCTGTTGCACGCCGCGCAGGATCAGGAAGTGGAACAGCCAGATGCCGATCGAGGCGACCGCGATCGCGACCACCGTGTTGCCGTCGCCGAAGACCGGGAAGAACGCGCCCAGCGTCGACTTGATCAGCACCCAGTACGACACGTTGCCGATGCAACTGCCGATCCAGTAGCCGAAGGCCGACAGGAAGCCGGGGTAGTCGCCGAAACCCTCCCGGGCGTAGGCATACACGCCGGCGTCGATGTCGGGCCGACGCTCGGCCAGTGCCTGGAACACGCGTGCCAGCATGTACATGCCGGTGCCCGCGATGAGCCACGCAATGACCGCGCCCAACGGGCCGGTGGCGGTCGCGAAGGTTCGCGGGAGCGAGAAGATGCCCGCCCCGACCATTCCGCCGACCACCATCGCGGTCAGTTGCATCCGCGACATCTTCTGATCATTTGACGCCATGCTGAATCTCCCCGAAGAGTTCGTGCGGCTACGCGCACCGATCACACACCGTCACGGCCGTCGGCCGCATTGCTGGTCAAGGTTTCGGCGTTCCGGTTCCCGTCCCCGTCGCCGCGAGGCCCGTCGGCCGAGGCGTGAGCGAGTCCGCGATGTCCACCCAGCCGCCCCCCATGGCCTGGTACACGTTCACGAGCTGCGTGTACCGGTCGGCGAGCAAGCGCACCGATGCGAGTTCGGCCGCGAAGAGTTCGTTCTCGGCCACCAGCACCTCAAGGTAGCCGGCGACGCCTTTGTCGAACTTCAGGTTGGAGAGCCGGGCAAACTCGCGCAATGCTTCCACGCGCTTGTCCTGCATCGCGACTTCATCGATCTTCTTCTGCGAGCCCGTCAGCGCGTTGTTCGTCTCGCGAAACGCGCCCAGGACCGTCTGCTGATAGACCAGGAGCGCGACCTGTTGCTGTGCTTCGGCGCTGCGCACCTGTCCCTCGATGGCGCCGAACGTGAACACCGGGCCGGCCAGCCCCGCGCCCAGCAGCCACGCGCTTGCCGGTCCCGAGAGGAAATTGCCGAACGCCGTGCTTGCGGTGCCGAGGGCGCCCGTGAGCGAGAGGGTCGGATAATAGAGCGCGCGCGCAGCGCCGATGTTGGCGTTGGCTGCAACCAGGTTCTGCTCGGCCTGCAGGATGTCCGGCCGGCGGTTGAGCAGCGCGGAGGGCAGGTCTGCGGGGATGAGCGGCGCGACCAGCTGGTCGATGGACTTGCCGCGCGGGATCGGCCCCGGGTTGCGGCCGAGCAGGATCGAGATGAGGTTTTCCTGCGCCGCGATCAGCTGCTCGATGGCGGGAATCGCGGCCAACGCCTGCTGGTATTGCGAACGCACCTGCACGACTTCGGTCTGCGATACGATGCCGGCCTTGAAACGCAGGTCGAAGATGCGTGCGGTTTCTCCGAAGTTTCGGGCCGTCGCCTCGGCGATCTCGCGTTGGCGGTCGAACGCGCGCAGCACGATGTAGGACGACGCGACGTTCGCCACCAGCGTGAGCACGACGCCGCGCTGTGCCTGTTCGCTGGCATAGACCTGCGCCTGTGCGGCTTCGCTCAGGCGCTGGACGCGGCCGAAGAGATCGATCTGCCAGGAAGCGCCCAGCGATGCCTGGTACAGCGTGAAATACGGATCGGCTCCGGGAGGAATCGGCGGCTGGCCCACCCGGCTCGCCCGCGCCCGGCTCGCATCGGCGCCGTAGCCGATCTGCGGAAAGAACTGCGATTGCGTGGCGACGAGCGCACCGGCGAACTGTTCGACTCGCGCGGCAGCGATGCGAACGTCGCGATTTTCGCGCAGCGCGGTGTCGATGAGTTCGTTCAGCACCGGATCGCCGAACTGGGTCCACCACTTCGTGTTCGCGACTTCGGCGGCCTTGGGGTAGTCGATCCGCCACGCGGAAGGCGCGTCCACGGCGGGACGCGCGTAGTCGGGTCCGAGGGTGCAGCCGCTGACGGCGATGGCCGCGGCAACGAGAGTCGCGAGCGTGCACTTCCTCAATTCGTTCTCCTGACCTCAGCCTGCCGATGGTGACCGTTCCCGGACTTCGCTCCGGAGACGGCATGTAACGATACCATACAGTCCCCACTTGCGGAACGCGGCGCAGGCTCGTTCCAGCGTCCGGAAGCCAGATCCTCGAGCTCACTTGTCCGTCGTCGAAAAAGCCACTTTGTCAGCCGCGCGGCCGCAGCAAACCTGTCGGCATTGCGCGCTCATGCGGTACGATGCTGCGTGCCTGAATCTGAACACATCTGCATAGGGGAAGCCGAGTGTCGGGGTGCCTGCACGCTGGATCGATCGCCGCCTTCGCGGCAATCGATCGGAAGGCGCGAGCCGCATCGGCGCTGTTCAGCCGCGACGTAGTGTCGCGCATGGACCGACTTTAAGCGTCATGACGCACGTCCGGGTTGCCATCGTGTGCGCCGTCCTGTGGGTCGCAGGATGCGGAGTACTGCCGCGCAATGCCGTGCCTCTCGACCTGATGGACGAGGCCGTCATTCCGAACATGCCCGACATCCGGGCGTCGGCGGGGCGACCCAGCGCGGTGATGGCGGCCGACCTGTCCCGATCCTTCGAGCAGGAGTCGGCGAGCGACTTTCCGGTCGACGCGGACGGCCGTGTCCACTACGCCAATCTCGCGCTGTCGGGCGGCGGGGCGGACGGGGCATTCGGGGCCGGGTTCCTGGCGGGCTGGACGAAAAGCGGAAAGCGGCCGGTCTTCAAGATCGTCACCGGCGTCTCGACCGGCGCGCTGATCGCGCCGTTCGCATTTCTCGGCGCGGCCTACGACGGCGCGCTGAAGGAGTTCTACACGACGACATCGACGCGCAATATTTTCCGGATGCTCTCGATCGTCCCGCAGCTCCTGGGCGGAGAGTCGCTGGCGGATACCGCGCCGCTCCGGGCGATGATCGAACAGCAAGTCGACGCCGAGGTTCTGCGCCAGGTCGCGGCTGCACACAACAGCGGGCGGCGGCTGCTGGTCGCGACGGTCGACCTGGACTCACAGCGCGTATGGATCTGGAACATGGGACTCATCGCTGCCGCCGGCAACCCCGAGGCGGCGGAGCTGTTCCGGGCGGTCATGCTGGCGTCAGCGTCGGTTCCTGTCGCATTCCCGCCGGTATTTTTCGACGTCGAGGCCGGCGGCCGGCGCTACGACGAGATGCACGTCGATGGAGGCGTCGGCGCCCGCATGTTCTACAGTGGCGCACTCTTCAGCTTCTCGGCCGCACGCGCGGGAGTGGGGCGCGGCACGGGGAAGGAAGAGATCTACATCATTCACAACGGGCAGCTCCTGCCGTCGCCAGCCACGACGCCGCGTTCGCTGCGCGGCATTGCGGCGCGCGTCTTCGAGTCGGTGGGAAAGTCGGCGGTCGTCGGCGATCTCTTCCGCATCTACGTCGCGGCGTTGCAGGAGCAGGCGGGCTTCAACTGGGTGACGATTCCCGAGAGTTTCAAATTGGGGGGCAGCGAAATTTTCGACCCTGTCCGGATGACCGAGTTGTACGAGGTCGGCTACCAGCGCGCGCTGGCGGGTTCGCCCTGGGTCACCGGCGCGCCGGGATTCCGGTTGCTATCATCGCCCTGATTTCGTGCTGGAAAACCTGAACGAGGAGAAATGCAGATGAAAAGCAGCGGGAAGCGGATCGGATGCCTGGGCGTCTTGGCGCTGGCGGGGCTGTCGGGCGCGGCGTTGGCGCAGTCGAGTATCACCTACGGCCGGATCACCGCGGTCAATACGGTCACCCAGGAGAGCGCTCGCGCGCAGACCGGCGGCGCGCTGATCGGCGGCGCCCTGGGACTCGCATCGGGTTCCGGCCAATCCGGCAGCAACCGGGCGCTGCGCGCCGTCGGCGGCGGATTCGCGGGCCAGCAGATCGGACGGATCGCGAGCCAGAGCCAGGCATTCGAATACACGATCCTGCTCGGTGGCACCAACACCATCCGGATGGTGACGGACGAGTCGGGACTCCGCGTCGGCGATTGCGTGGCCGTCGAACAGGGCGGCTTCAACAATCTCCGGCTCGTCGCCGACTCGAAGTGCGCGCGACCGGCCAAGGCGGCGCAAACGCCCGCCCCGCGGCCGCCGGCGGCGACGCAATCCGAGGTGCGCGAAGCAAGTGCCTGCGCGCAAGCCAAGGAACAGTTGCTCAAGACCGAGGACCAGGAGGCGTTCGATCGCGCCGAGCGGCGAGTGCGCCTGCTGTGCGGCGACTGACGGCGGCAGCGCTCGCCCGATTCACGTTCGATGCCCGCACCGGCCGTCGAATCCACGACGTGCGCCACGAGCGCGCCCGGTGAGGGCCGCCGAGTCGGGCAACGGGTCAGGCGAGCGTCCAGCCGAACAGCACCGCCACCGCCAGCAATGCGATGCTTGCGGACGGCCAACGCCGAACGAACGCGTCCGCGTCCTCGAAAGCGACGCCCACCGCGACCATGGCGCGGCGCACCGCCCCGTCATTCGCGGTGGCGCCGGCGTGCCGGGACGCGAGCAACGATTTGCGCGCCAGACCCAGCGCAAGCAGGGTGCCGCCCAGCAGGACCAGCAGGGTCGACCCGAGCTCCGCAGGCTTGAGCGGGTTCGAGACGAGTTCGCCCGGAACCGGGCCCAGTGCGGCGAACGCGAGCAGCAGCGAGCATGCGGCGAGCGTCAGCGCCGCGAATTCGGATAGTCGGGAGACGCGCCGCATCATTGGGATCGGATCGCGTCGTCGGCGCAGGACATTGACGAGCACGAGCACGACATACCCCGCGGTGAACGCCGCGCCGACCTGCAGCACGATCGTCCACCACCACTGCCCCGTGCTGTCGGCGGCATCGAGCATGAGCTTTTTTGCGAGATAGGCACCGCTCGGCACGACGCCCATGAGTGCTAGGCCCGCCACCGCAAACGCGAGCACGGTGATGGGCATCGCACGGGCGACACCGGCGAGATCGGCGATCCGGTCGTGACCGAGCGCCGCGTAGATGAGGCCAGCGGCCATGAACATGCCGGCCTTGGCGGTCGCATGCGAAATCGCCTGCAGGAGTCCGCCCGCCAGCGCTGCACCGTGCACCAGCGCGTCGCCGCCGGCTTCGAAGGCGAGCGGGAACATGAGAAACAGGTAGCCGATCTGCGCCAGCGTCGAATAGGCGACCAGCAGCTTCAACCGCTCCTGCCGCACGGCGACGACGCTGCCGAAGACGATTGCCGCCGCACCCAAGCCGGCCAGCAGTTGCGCCGGCGCCAGCGTGATCACGCCCGGCATCACGTCGAACCAGAGCCGGACGATCAGGAACCACGAACCCTTGATGACGAGTGCGGAGAGTATCGCGCTCCCCGCAGCAGGCGCGCCGGCGTGTGCCGGCGGCAGCCAGATGTGCAGGGGAAAGAGGGCGGTCTTGGCCAGCAGCCCCGCGGTCATCAGCGCGGCGGCAATCCATGCCGCGGGTTCGGGGCGGATGCTGGAGGCGAGCAGTGCGATGTCCAGCGTGCCGTGGGCGCCGTACAGCAGAACGACCCCCAGCAAATAGAGCATGGAGCCCAGCAGCGCGAAGAGCAGGTACCGCAGCGCCGAACGCAGCGTCTCGCCGCGACCGTCGAGGCAGACCAGCGGCACGCCCGCGAACGTCAGCAGTTCCAGCGCGACGTACAAGGTGAAGAGGTCGCCGCTCACGAACACGAGATTGAGCGAGCCCCACACGGCGAGCAGCAGCGACCAGAACGTGAGCGACGAGCGCGTCTCCCGCACGCCAACAGGGGTGCCGAAGTCGGCGCGGGCGTACACGCCGATCCCGCAGATCACCACGGCAACGGCCAGCATCATGACGACCGACAGGCCGTCGGCGCGCAGCGCGACGCCGAGCGGCGGCGACCAGCCGCCGAGCAGATAGACGACGACATCGCCCGAGCGCAGCAGCGCGTCGCCGATGCCGATCGCGATTCCGAGTCCGAGGACGAGCGTCACGAACGCGACG
This sequence comes from uncultured beta proteobacterium, assembly GCA_963788185.1. Taxonomy (GTDB): domain Bacteria; phylum Pseudomonadota; class Gammaproteobacteria; order Burkholderiales; family Casimicrobiaceae; genus CAIWHR01. The sequence continues at coordinate 105,925 of CAWBGE010000021.1, read as the reverse complement.
CGCTGGGCGTTGCGCCCGCCGAGGACGAGTCCGACCAGCACCCCGATGAACGGAACCAGCACCGCGAGCGCGAGCAGGAGACCGCCGGGCGTCGTCATCGCCGGAGTTGGCATGGTCAGCGGACCTCAGGCGCCGGAGACATCGGTCGGGGCCTCGGCCTGCGTGCCGGCGGCGAGCGTCGCCGAGCCCGTCTCGTCGTGCAGCCGCAACAGCACCGCAACCGCGAGCGCGGTGGCCGAAAACGCGACGACGATACCGGTGATCAGCAACGCCTGCGGCACGGGGTCGCCGCCCATTCCGGCGGCCGCCCCGCGCAGCGCGACGGTGCCGGCCAACAGGAAGACGCCGCTGCCCATCACGTTGAAGGCGAGGATCTTGCGCAGCGGGTGCGGGTTGACGATCATGCCGTACAACCCGACGCCGACGAGCGCGGCGGCGCACAGCCCGAACAGCGTGGCCGCGGTCATGGATGGACCCCCTTGGCGCTGCGCGCCGTCCCCCCGAGGGGGAGCAATTCGCGCTTGGGACGGCCCGGCGCGCTCATCGCGATGCCACCCGTTGCGGGGCGCCGACCAGCAGCAAGGCGAGGGTCAGCGCGAGCGAGGGCATCAGCGCCAGCTCGATGGCGACGATCAACGGCTTCGCGTACCCGTCCGGATAGGCGAGGAACGCGCCCGCCGTCACCACGCCCGAGAGGCCGATGGCGATGAATACGAGCGGCCCGGCCACCAGACCGATGCGCAACGCTGTACGGCCGATCGGCGGCGTGTCGGAGAGTCCGGCCATCACGACCAGAAGCCACATCGCCGCCAGGATCGTCGCACCCTGGAATTTGCCACCGGGGTGGTCCGCCCCCACCCAGAAAATGTACATTCCCACGATGATGCCGATCGGTGGCAGCACGCGCGCGACGTAGGCGAGGATGCCATTGGGGTCGGGCGCGTGCCGCGGTCCCGGCCGTCCGCCCCAGACGCGGTCAGGCGCGAGCGACCAGATGCCGATGAGCGCGAACGACAGCACGATCGCCTCGAGCAGCGTGTCCATCGAGCGGAATGCGAGCAACACGGCGGTGATCGGATTGCCGACGCCGGTGGCGCCCATGCTGGCCGCGACCTCCGGTGCGAGCGTCGGTGCGACGTCCGGCAGCCAGAGAACCCAGATCGCGAGCGCCGCCGAGACGGCGCCCGCCAGAACGGCGGCCATCGACCGGAGAAGCACGCCCGCATTTTCGGTGCGGGCCGCGGCTTCCGTGGCACGCAGCCTGGCTGCGGCGCCGATCAGCAACGCGCCGGTCAGGCCGCCGCCGATCGCGGCTTCGGTCAGCGCGACGTCGACGCCCTGCAACTGCACCCAGGCCAGCGTGAGCACCAGGCCGTAGACGAGGAATCCGGCGACGGCGGCGAACGCGTCGCGCGCGGCGACGACCCAGACGGCCAACCCGAGGATCAGCGCCGCCAGCCCGAGATTCAACCCTTCGATCATGCGCGTGGGCTGCGGGATCGTGCGGCGCGGGCGATGAGCTGCGAGGCGGCCGCGCCGGACAGCAGGACGAGCGCCCAGATGGCGACCAGCTTGAGTCCGGCAAGCACGCCGTCGACCTGCGGCAACAGGCCGAACACCACCAGCCCCAGGCCGAGATTGTCGGCCTTGGTCAGTGCGTGCAGGCGCGTGAAGGTATCGGGAAAGCGCAGCAATCCCACGGTGCCCGCGAGGAAGAAGAACGCACCGGCGGTGACGGCGACGATGGTGAACAGGTCGACGGCGACGCTCATGCCCGGTCGTCCGATCCGGCGTCGTCGGTGTTCACCGCGAGTCCGGCCTTCACGAAGGCGACGGACGCGAATGCCGCCAGGAGTCCCAGCGTCAATGCCACGTCGACGATCGCGGCCTCGCCGATCGCCGCTCCAAGCAGCAGCAGCGCCGCGATGCCACCGGTGCCGAACAACTGCGCCGCCATCACGCGGTCGGCGTCGCCCGGGCCGCGCAGGATGCGGAAAAGCCCCAGCGCGACCATCAGCAGCACGAAACCCGATGCGGCAAGCAGGAACTCAGACATGGCGCTTTCCCGCCACCAGCGCCCTGGCGAGCAGGCGCTCCTCCTGCCATAGCTGCTCGACCACCGGCTGCGCGGTGTCGAGGCAGTGATAGACCAGCACGCCGCTGTCCTCGCCGGCCGGCACTGTCCCCGGCAGCAGGCTGGTGATCGTGGCAAACGTGTTGCGCGCGAGCCCCGGCGGGAAGGACAGCGGGCAGCTGACGAAACCGGTCCGCAGCGGCAGACGCGGGTCAAGCACCCGGCGCGCCACGTCGACCCCCGCGCGCACCGACTCCCAGATGAAATGCGGCATCAGCGCCAGCAGCGCGCCGAAGTGCAGGCATCCCGATGCGGGGGGGAGCAGGCGCAGGCTGGCCCACGTCGCGGCGATCGTCGCGAACGCGCCGACCGCGAGATCGGCCGGCTTCAGACTCTGCATCAGGATCATCCAGAGGGCGAAAAAAGCCGTCGCGCGAAGCACCGCAGCGCGCCGCGGCGAGTCGAGCGTCATCGGGCAGTCCCTCTCCGGATCATGCGGGCGCGGACCCGGGGTCGGAGGGTGGCGCCTCCTCGCTGCCGAACACCGTCACATACAGCACCGGCAGCAGGATCAGCGTCAGCAAGGTCGCCACCAGCAGTCCGCCCATGATGGCGAACGCCATCGGTCCCCAGAACACGGTCGGCGCGATCGGGATCAGGCCCAGCACGGTGGAGATGGCGGTCAGGATCATCGGGCGCAGCCGCGAGGTGGCCGAGGCCATCACGGCATCGCGCACGCCCCTGCCTTCCGCGCGGTCGGTTTCGATCTGCACGACCAGGATCACCGCATTCTTCGCGATCATGCCGATCAGCGCGAGGATGCCCAGGATCGCGACGAAGCCCAGCGGCCGATTGAAGACCAGCAACGCGAGCACCACGCCGATGAGGCCCAGCGGAAGCAGGGCCACCACCATCGCGACGCGGCGGAAGCTCACGAGCAGCAGCATCATCGTGGCGAGCATCAGCACGATCATGATCGGCACGACCGCGAACACCGAGTCGCTCGACAGCGCACTCTCCTCGTACATGCCGCCGGTTTCCACTTTGTAGGGTCGCGGCAGCTTCGCTGCGAATTCCATGACCTTCGGCGCCAGCGCGCCGACCACTTCGTCGGGCAGCACGCCGGGGGCGACATCCGCGCGCACGGTGAGCGTCGGCACGCGATCGCGCCGCCAGACCAGCGGGAATTCCTGATCCTCGGTGAACGCCGCGAACTGCTGCAGCGGCACCATGCGTCCGGTGGGCGTGGGCACCTGGATCGCCGAGAGCGCCTCGAACGACGCGCGCTCGCTGTCGGTTGCGCGGGCCACGACGTTGACGAGGTAGATGTCGTCGCGCAGCTGCGTGACGGCGCTGCCGGTGACCGCGGCGTTCAGCGCCGAGGCGAGCGCGCGCGAGCTCACGCCGAGCCGGCGCGCCTCGTCCTGGTCGACCTTCACGCGCACCTGCCGCGCCGGTTCCATCCAGTCGTAGTGGACGTGCCGGGTGCGCGCGTCGGAAGCGAGGATCTGCGCGAACTCGAGCGACAGCCGGCGGAGTTCGTCCTTGTCGGGCCCGGTGATCCGGTACTGCAACGGCCAGCCCACCGGCGGCCCCAGTTCGAGTGGCGACACGCGTGCCACCACGTCCGGAAACTGCTCGGCAAGAACCATCTCCAGCTTCGTCTGCAGGCGCTCGCGCGCAGCGAAATCCTTGGCGACGACGACGAACTGGGCGAAGAACGGGTTCGCAAGCTGGACGTCGAAGGTCAGGATGAAGCGGATCGCGCCGCGTCCGACGTAGGTGCTGTAGTGATCTATGTCGGGATCGCTGCTCAGGATCGCCTCCAGCCGCTTCGCCTGCGCGTCGGTCGCGTGGATCGAAGCGTTCTGACGGAGCGACATGCTGATCGTGAGCTCGGGCCGGTCGGAGGCAGGGAAGAACTGCCGCGGCACGTGCTGCGACAGGTAGATCGCCGCGGCGAACGCGGCCAGCGTCAGCGCGATGGTCACCCACCTCGCGCGGATCGCCGCGGAGAGGAACGCACTGTAGAGGCCGAGGAGCTTGCCGGGCTTCTCGTCGCCGCCTGCCGCGGGGGGCTTCAGCAGCGCCTTGCCGATCAGCGGCGCGAACACGACCGCCACCAGCCACGACACGAGCAGCGAGATGGCCACCACCGAAAAGATCGAGAACGTGTACTCGCCTGCCGAGCTCTGCGCGAACCCGATCGGGACGAAGCTCGAGATCGTGACCAGTGTGCCGATGAGCATCGGGGCCGCGAGCGTCCGGTAGGCGAACGTCGCCGCGTCGTCCTTGGAATCGCCCGCGGCGAGGCGCCGGATCATCGCGTCCACGGTCGTCATCGCGTCGTCGACCAGGAGCGTGAGCGCGATGATCAGCGCGCCGAGCGAGATCCGGTGCAGCCCGGTATGCGTCGCGTCCATCACCGCGAACACGATCGCGAGCGTCAGCGGGATGGCCAGCGCCACCACCGTGCCGGGGCGCACGCCGAGGCTCACGAAGCTGCAGACGAGGATGATCACGATCGCCTGCCACAGCGACGTCATGAAGTCGCCGATCGCGACGTCGACGGAGACCGCCTGGTCGGCGACCAGCACGGGCTCGATCCCGATCGGGAGGTTGGCCTTGATGTCGGCCATCAGGGTGCGCACGTTCTTCCCGAGGGCCAGGATGTCGCCGGCGTCGCGCATCGCGATCGCGAGACCGATCGCCGGCTTGCCGTTGACGCGGAACATGGGCTGCGGCGGATCGACGAAGCCGCGCCGCACCGTCGCGATGTCGGAGAGCCGGAAGATGCGGTCGCCCGCCACGAAGTTGATCGCCTCGATGTCGCGCTCGGACTCGAATGCGCCGGTCACGCGCAGGAACACCCGCTCCTGCGCAGTCTGGATGACGCCCGCCGGCCGGATGAGGTTCTGCGCCTGCAGCGTCGCGATGATCGTCGGGTAGTCGAGCCGCAGGCCGGCGAGGCGCTCGGTCGAGAACTCGATGAACACCTGCTCGTCCTGTGCGCCCAGCACCTCGATCTTCGAGACGTCCTTGACCTGCAGCAGGCGCGAGCGCGCCGACTCGACGTAGTCGCGCAGCTCCCGGAACGTGAAGCCGTCCGCGGTGAACGCGTAGATGATGCCGAAGGTGTCGCCGAAATCGTCGTTGAAGAACGGCCCGACGACGCCCTGCGGCAGCGTGCCGCGCATGTCGCCGATGTTCTTGCGGACCTGGTACCAGACGTCCGGTATCGCCGCCGGAGGCGCCGACTGCTCGAGATCGACGAAGATCGTCGTCTGGCCGGCGGTCGTGTAGCTGCGGACCGTGCGCAGGTACTTGGTTTCCTGCAACGTGCGCTCGAGGCGCTCGGTGACCTGCTTCAACGTCTCCTCGACGGTGGCGCCGGGCCACGCGGCGGCGACGACCATCGTGCGGATCGTGATCGCCGGATCCTCGCCGCGTCCCAGCCGCAGGAACGACAGCGTGCCGGCGACCACCGCGACGATCATCATGAAAATGACGAGCGAAGGGCGCTTCAGCCCCCACTCGGACAGATTCGGGCCGATCACTTGCTCGCCTCGAGCAGGCGGACCTTCTGGCCGGGGCGCAGTGCCTGGACGCCCGCGGCGACGACGACATCACCCGGGTTGAGACCCGATGCGACTTCGACCCGCATCGGATCCGACGACCGGATCTCGATCGTGCGTGTCGCCACCGTGCCGCTTGCCGGGTCGACAACCCACACCGCCGGCTGTCGCTCGGACCGGATGACCGCGGACGGCGGAATCTCGATGGCGGGAGCGGTCGCGAGCCGCATCCGCCCTGTCACCGTCGCACCGAGCCGCATCGCCGGCGGCGGGTTGTTGAGCCGCACCTTGACGCGGAACGTGCCGGTGACAGGATCGGCGCGCGGCGCGACTTCGCGTACCGAGCCGGTCGCGGTGATCCGGGGATCGGACGTCAGCACGACCTCGATCACCGCATTGGCCGGTGCCGCGTCCTTGATGCGTGCGGGCACGTCGAACGCGGCGTCGCGTCCGCCTTCGCGTGCCACCTGGACGATCATGCGGCCGGCGCCGACGACCTCGCCCGGCTCGGCGCCCTGTGCGGTCACCACGCCGGCCACGTCCGAGACCAGCCGCGTGTAGGAAAGGCGATTCTCCGTGATCGTGACCTGCGTCTGCGCGGTCTCGACCTGCGATTCGGCGCCCTTCACCATCGACTCGGCCTGCTCGAACGACGCGCGGGACACCGCATTCTCGGCGACGAGATCACGGAACCGCACGAAGTTGTTCCGGGCCTCGGTGAGCTGCGCGCGGGCGGCGGTGAGCTGCGCGCGCGCCGAAAGCACGCTGCTCTCCTCGTTCTGCGAATCGAGCCGCGCGACGGGCTGGCCGACCTTGACGGTGTCGCCGATGCTGACGTTGCGCTCGAGCATCCTGCCGTCGATGCGGAACGACAGGTTGATCTCGGTCTGCGCCTGGACCGTGCCGGTCAGCGCGACGGTGTCGCCGCTCGCGCGCTTTTCGATCTTGACGGCGCGTACCGGCCGGATTTCCGGCGCGGGCGGCGCCTCGGTGGGCTTGCAGGCGGCAAGCAGCGCAAGTGTCGCGATGGCGACGGCCGGCGCCATCCACATACGGGTCTCTAATCGTCCGCAGTCGGCGGGCACGTTCACCATCGGTTCTCCCTTGTCGTCCTGAGTTTTTCTGCCCGGCAGCAGTGTGTTCGCGTCTGGCATTTCAACGGCCGCCGACGGACACGAAAGTTTAGCCGATTGTCCTTGCGCGATGGCATTTTCGATGCTCGTCCATGCCCCGAATAGCGCGAGTGGCGACCATCACCGCGTACATTATAATGCGGCCTCGGCTCGTTCCGAGGCCAAGCAGCCCCGCTGCCCGCGGCGGCGGTCGCTGCACCAGAAGCGGCACTTGTCTGCACGGTACGCGAGGCTGGTTTCGCGCCGATCGGCTTGGGGCGTCGCAAATTGCTTCTCACACCAGGGATACGAACAATGAAGAATTCGAATCATCGGGCCGCCTTGCGCGCGCTGTGCATCGTTGCCGCAGGCAGTGCCGGTGCCGTGGTGGCACAGACGTCACCTGCCTCGCTCGCCGAGTGTCGCGCGATCGAGTCGAGCCAGGCGCGGCTTGCCTGCTACGACGGCGTCAGCGGTCGGCCCGCCGATGCGCGCAAGGAAGCCAGTCCCCAGGTGGCGCCGCCTGCGCCGGTTTCCGCAGGCGGGACGCCTCCGCCGAATCGCGCAAGGGCGTCGATGATCGACGAGGCCTGGGACTTCGACCCGTCGACGCCGGCGGCCGACATCCGCTACTACCACTCGAATTACTTCCTGTTCGGACGCTATACGGACGACGTCAACATCGCGCCCTACGAGCCGCTGTTCGCGGCCGCCGGCAAGGCGGAGGAATTGAGCTCCACCGAGGCGAAATTCCAGATCAGCTTCAAGGGGCGCCTGTGGGCCACCGACGATCGGCGCTGGGGTGTGTGGGCCGCGTATACGCAGCAGAACCAGTGGCAGCTCTACAACGGAGACGTTTCCCGCCCGTTCCGCGAAACCAACTACATGCCCGAACTGCTGGTGAGCTACCGGCCCGACGTCGATCTCGGCGGCGGGTTTCGCTGGGGCTTGGTCAATGCCGGATTCAACCACCAGTCGAACGGCCGGTCCGATGTTCTTTCGCGCAGCTGGAACCGGATCTTCGCCGAGTTCGGCGTCGAGCGCGACAACCTGATGCTCACCGGTCGCGTATGGCACCGGCTCAAGGAAAACGAAGTCGACGACGACAACCCGGATATCACCGATTACTACGGCAACGGCGAGATCGCTGCGCTGTACCGGTGGCGTGGCCACAGCTTCTCGGTCGGCGGCCGGGGCAACCTGCGAACGGGCAAGGGCGCGGTCCAGGCTGCATGGACGACGCCGCCCTTCCTCGGCCCGCTTCGTGGCTATCTGCAGGTCTTCTCGGGGTATGGCGAGAGCCTGATCGACTACAACTGGAATCAGACGACGATCGGCGCCGGCGTCGCATTGAGCGACGGACTCTAGTACCGCAACCGACCCATCGAACTCTCACCCACTTACACTGACTCGCCACTCGAGGTATCCATGGTCAAGCGTTTCCTGTTGGCACTGATCGTCTCCGCAGGTCTTGTCGCCGTCGGCGCGACGGCCCAGACCGCGTCCAATACGCTGGCAAAGATCAAGTCGGCCAAAGCGATCAACGTCGCGTATTCGACCGACTCGCTGCCGTTCTCGTTTGCGGGCGCCGGCAACGAGCCGGCGGGATACTCGATCGACCTGTGCAAGCGCGTCATCGCGCAGATCGGTCGCGCGGTCGGCGAGCCGAACCTGAAGGTGAACTGGCTCGCCGGTTCCGTCACCGAACGCCTGCAGATGGTCGCTGCAGGCCGCGCCGATCTCGAGTGCGCCAACACGACGCAGACGCAGTCCCGGCTCGCCAATGTCGACTTCTCGAACCTGATCTTCCTCGACGGCGGAGGCTTTCTCGTCAAGGCCGGATCGCCGATCAATCAGATCTCGGATCTGGCAGGCAAACGAGTCGCCGTCCTCAAGGGCACGACGACCGAGACACGTCTCAACGACACACTGCGCCGCAGCCTCGTCAACGCCACCGTGGTGGCGATCGCCGACGCGAAGGAGGGTGTTGCGATGCTGGAATCGGGCGGCGTGGACGCCTACGCGGGCGACAAGATCAAGCTCGTCGGCCTGGCCATCACGGCGAAGGAACCGGCCAAGCTCGCAATGCTGGCGCAGGAGTTGTCGCTCGAGCCGTACGCGATGGCATTGCCGCGCAATGATTCCGCGCTGCGCCTGGAGGTCAACAAGGCGCTCACGCAGGTCTACATGGGCGGCGACATCGAAGCGATCTTCGCCCAATGGCTGGGCACGCTCGGGCGCCCGACCAGCCTGCTCGCGGCCATGTACCTGCTGAATTCGATTCCCGAGTGAACCCCCGATTCCGCACAGGAGAATGAAGATGACAATGTTTGTTGGTTGGCGGCGTGGTGCCGCTGCATTCGGCGCATGCGCTGCAATGTTGCTGGCCGGCTGCAGTACGCCACCGGCTTTCCAGGTCAGCGAGCAGCCGGTGGCCCGCGTCGGCACCGTCGAATCGATCACCCAGGACACCGTCCAGAACGTCAACACGACGCTGGGGACCGTCGGAGGGGCGCTGATTGGCGGCGGACTGGGCAGCCTGGTCGGTGGCGGCCGCGGCCAGACGGTGGCTACCGTCGTCGGTGCCGTCGGGGGAGGGTACGTGGGCAACCAGGCCGCCCAGCGCAACCAGACTTTCGTCTGGCGGATCACCGTGCGTTACGACGACGGCAGCCTCGCCACCATCCAGCAGACCGCGGCCCCGGCACTGCGGATCGGGGACCGCGTTCAGGTCACGTCCACCGGAATCGAACTGTTGCGTTGAAGCGAGGGTGCAGGTCCCTGCAGATGCGGATGGGTGAGAGCCGGACATGACCGTGACAGCGAACCCGATCTACGGCCCGCTGCCGCCGCGGACGCAGCCGATCGATGTGCACGTCGGCGAACTGAAGCAGCTGTTCAACTCGATCGACGCCGCGCCGTTTCGCGAGCGCGATCTCGACCCGAAAGCCGAGCGGTTCATTGTCGACACCTGCCGTGAACTGCGCGCCAATGATCCCCTCGCGCTGATCGTGCACCTGTCGCGCGAGCCCGTCGCGCCGGAAGAAGGCGTGGTGCTGCAGGAGGCGATTCGCGAATACTTTGCCGCCAGCGCCCGCTCGACGCGCAAGGAACTGCGAAAGCTGCTGCGCATCGGGCGCGTGAGCCTCCTGATCGGCGTGCTGTTCGTCGGCGGCGCGATCGCGCTGAGCGATTTCGTGGCGGAGCTGGTCGGGCGCTATGGCTATATACGGATCGTGGCGGAGAGCCTCGTGATCGGCGCCTGGGTCGCTCTCTGGAGGCCGATCGAGATCTTTCTCTACGACTGGTGGCCGATCTACGCCGAGGCGCGGCTCCTGGATCGCCTGAGCGCAATGCAGGTGCGCGTGGTCGACGAGACCCCGGGGGGCGCATCCAGCACGCGATTCCTGCACTCGGCAGCGGCAGACTGATCGATCGTCGAAGGGTACAATCAGGCCGGCAGATGCCGGTGGTTTTCCGTGTCGCTTCTGGCGACCTGTGCCTGACTTCCCTCGTCGCGGCGGGATTGCTCGCCGAACCTGATCAACAAGAGGACTCCGCATGAATTTCCGCTCGCTGTTCGCCGTTCTCGTGCTGGCTGCGCTCGTCGCCGGTTGCCAGAGCACGTCGATCCGGTCCGCATGGTTCGACACCGGCTTCACCGGCCCGCCGATGCGCAAGGTCGTTGTCGTGGGCAGCATCAACAGCGTCGCCGACGGCCGGGTATTCGAGGATCTCTTCGCGGCAGCGGCTGCGCGCGGCGGGTGTCGAAGGCATTGCCGGTTACACCGTCATTGCCGACGAGGCCCGCATCGCCGACGCGCCGTTCGCGTCCGCCGTCGCCAAGACCGGAGCGCAGGGTCTGCTGCTCGTCCGGCTGCTGGGCGTGGACACCCGCACCCAGGTGTCGACGACGATGGTGTCCGGTGGCATGGGTTGGGGCTCGGGGCCATGGGGCGGGTCGTCGTGGGGCGGCTCGACCTGGGGTGCTCCGCGCGGGACGATGATCCCGGTCCAGCAGGTCAGCCAGTACGAGCTCGCGACCGTGGAAGCGAAGCTGTTCGATGTGCAGACCCGAAGCCTGATCTGGGCCGCCACGACGACCACCTTCAATCCGACTTCGGTGGCGCGGGAGACTCCCGGCTTCGCCGATCTCATCATCGGCCAGCTGGCCAGCCGGGCGATCATTCAGTCCAAGTAGGAGACGCTGCGCGCGATCGCGACGTTGAAGCGAGGGGCGCGGATGTCGGCGGCGGATCCACGCCGCAGAAGCGACGACAGGTTCGACCGGGTTACTCCTTGCCAAGTCCGCCATCTTGATCAAAATTCGTATCGCAACATTCGTCGTGTCGGTCGTGATCGCGGGGGGCGCCAGCGCCCAGCGCGGCCCCGACACCCCCGGCAAGGTCGCGGCAGCGATGACGATCGAGGGACCGATCTGGCGTCTCGAAAGTCTTGACGGGCTGGACCCCGGCATGCTGCGCGGCGCGATGCGACCGGTGACGGCGCGCTTCAACGCGGGTCGCATCGACGGGTTCTCCGGCTGCAACTCCTTTTTCGGCGCGTACACGATCGACGGCGACCGGGTCGTGATCGGGTCGCTGGGCGGAACCATGATGGCGTGCCCGGACGCGCCCATGGCCGTGGAAACCGCCGTGAAGCGCGCGCTGGCCGGGACGTTTCGCTACACCCTCGCCGATCGACACCTGACGCTGGATGCGGGCGCCGCCCCCGTCATGGTGTTTCAGATGGAGCCGGCGCCCGCGCTCGAGGGCGCGGCGTGGAAGGTCACCGGATTCAACAACGGACGCCAGGCCGTCGTGAGCCCGTTGCCGGGCACGACGCTGTCGCTGACGTTCAAGGGCGGAACCGTCGCGGGTTTTGGCGGATGCAACAGCTTCCGCGCGAAGTACACCGCCACTGCGGACCGTGTCGTCATCGGCCCCGCGGCCGCCACGCGCAAGCTTTGCATGGGCGAGGGCGTCATGCAGCAGGAGCGGGAGTTCCTGGCAGCGGTGGAGGCGGCGACGACCTGGGCTTTCGACGGTCGGCTGCTCGACATGCATCGTGCCGACGGCGAGCGCGCGTTGACGGCGACGCGAAGTGTCGACTAGCGCTCTCCGGCGGCGTCATTCGTCCGCGTCCTGAGGAGGAACGAACGTGAAAGCGCGCATCTGGCTCATCGTCGCCATCAAGGTGGTGGCAATCGCTGCCGCCTTGCTGGTTCCGGCCATGCCGCAACCGCTCGAGTATCACGATTTCTCCGATACGCGCGGGGTGTTCGGCATCGACAACTTTCTCGATGTGACGTCGAACGCCGCGTTTCTCATCGTCGGCGTCGCCGGCCTGGTCATATCCGTCGGCCGCCGCGCCCGTTTCGAGTACAGCGTCGAACGGTGGCCGTACGTCATCTTCTTCGTCGGCGTCGTGCTGACGGCGCTCGGTTCGTCGTACTACCACCTGTCTCCCGACAACGAGACCCTGTTCTGGGACCGGTTGCCGATGACGGTCGCGTTCATGGCGCTGGTCTGCAGCCAGATCGTCGAGCGGATCAACATCCGGGCGGGCCTCGCGCTGCTGCTTCCGATGCTGGCGCTGGGGGCCCTGTCGGTTTTCTACTGGCGGGCAACGGAGCGCGCCGGCGCGGGCAACGTCATCCCCTACGGAATCCTGCAGGGGTATTCGGTGGTCGTACTGCTGTTGCTGGCCGGCATGAAGCCATCGCGCTATACGCACGCCAGGAGCCTCTATTGGGTGTTCGCGTGGTACGTGCTCAGCAAGTTCCTGGAAACTTTTGACGGCGAGGTGCACGAGCTGACGCACGTCGTCAGCGGACACACGCTCAAACATATCGCGGCCGCCATCGCCGCAGTCGCCGTCTGTCGAATACTGCTGCTCCGGACGCCCACGGCGGAAGCTCCGCACAGCGTGCGGCAAGCGTCTGCAACGGTGGCCGTGCGCAATCCAACGCTTGGCCCGGGATAGGCAGGGCTCGAAAGCGCGGCGCGGACGGACGCTCGTCCCGGTAGAATTCCACGAACCATCGAAAGGATGTCCATGAGTTCACGCCTGCGATCCTTGCTCGCGCTCGCTGTCAGTGCCTGCGCGTCGGTGGCGGTGGCGCAAACGGCGACCATCACCAGTTCGGTCAATGTCCGTGCCGCGCCCGACAAGGCCTTTCCGACCGTCACCTGGGTGCTGACCGGAACCTCGGTGACCGTCGTCGGATGCACGGCCAACTGGCGCTGGTGCGACGTCACCGTCGGTCGCGACCGCGGCTGGGTGTACGCGCGCTTCCTCGCGTATCCGTTCGAGGGCAGTGCGATCACGATCCTCGACGGCGGCCCGAAGCTTGGCTTGCCGGCGGTCGAATTCTCGCTGGGCCCCTACTGGGATGCCCATTACCGGCAGAAGCGCTGGTTCGCGCAGAAAGCCGAATGGCAGCGGCGCTGGGACCGGCAGCCGCCGGCACGGGAGTGGCGCGCGCCGCGGTCGGCGCCGCCTGGTTGACCGACGCGGCACCGCGATCCGCCGCCCGCACCAACGAAAACGCCCGGCAGCGCCGGGCGTCGTGTCTTGCAATCGATCGACCGTTACTCGGTCTTGGCCTGGGCTGCCACCGACTTGGTCGAAGCGATCACCGGCTGACCCTTCAGGTGGTTGATGGCCTGCGTCAACTGGAAGTCGTCGGCTGCGCCGAATTCGAAACGGGGCGGCAGCGGCTGCGGCGCTTCGGGCTTGGCCGGTGCGGCCGCGGCGCCGGCGCCGGGCTTCGCCGCCGTATCCTTGGCCGCCTGCGCGTCGGGTGTTGCGGCGCCCTTGGCAGTGCCGACCTTGTTGGTCTCGAGGTGCCGCTCGAGGTTGGCCTCGCGGATGCGGTTCGGAGAATCGCGGCCGTCATCGACGTAGACATCGGGCTCGATGCCCTTGGCCTGGATCGATCGTCCCGCCGGCGTGTAATAGCGGGCCGTGGTGAGCTTGAGGCCGGCGGAGTTAGAAATCGGCAGGATCGTCTGCACCGAACCCTTGCCGAAGGTCTGCGTGCCGAGCACCGTCGCGCGCTTGTGGTCCTGGAGTGCGCCGGCAACGATTTCGGACGCCGACGCGGTGCCGCCGTCGACCAGCACGGCCAGCGGCACCTTCTTGATCGCCGGCGGCAGATCCTTGAAGTAATCATCGCCGCGGCGCGAGTAGTTGTCCTTGGTGGCGGTGAGGCGCATGCGCGCGTCGGCGGTGCGTCCGTCGGTGTAGACGACCAGCGCATCCTTGGGCAGGAAGGCGGCAGCCACGGCCACCGCCTGGTTCAGCAGGCCGCCGGGGTCCGAGCGCACATCGAGCACGAGGCCCTTCAGTTCGCCCTGTTTGTAGAAGTCCTTGATCGTCTTGGCGAGATCCTCGCCGGTGCGCTCCTGGAAGCTGCGGATGCGTATGTAGCCGTAGCCGGGCTCCAGCATCTTCGCGCGCACGCTCTTGACGTTGATTTCCTCGCGCGTCAGCGTGAAGGTGAGCGGCTGGTCGACGTCCTTGCGCACGACGGTCAACACCACGTCGGTGCCAGGCTTGCCGCGCATCTTCTCGACGGCCTTGGACAGCGGCAGGCCGCGAGTCGCGGTGTCGTCGATCTTGACGATCAGGTCGCCGGTCTTGATGCCGGCGCGGAACGCGGGCGTGTCCTCGATCGGCGAGACCACGCGCACGAGGCCGTCTTCGACCCCTACCTCGATTCCCAGGCCGCCGAATTTGCCCTGCGTGGAGATCTGCAGATCCTTGAACGCTTCGGCGTCGAGGAAGTCGGAGTGCGGGTCGAGGCCGCGCACCATGCCATTGATGGCTTCCTTGATGAGCTTGTCGTCGGATACGGGCTCGACGTAGTCGCTCTTGATCTTGCCGAAGACGGCCGCCAGCAGCTGCAGGTCTTCGTAAGGAATCGGAAGCTTCTGCTCGCGCTGCGCCACCGCCGAAAAATTGAGCGACAGGAGGACGCCGAGCACGGCGCCCAATCCGATCAATCCGGCCTTTTTCCAGTTACCCATCGCGTCCCGTCCTTTACTTCCCGATCCAGGTGGCCGGATCCAAGGCCTTGCCCTGATGGCGAATCTCAAAGTATACCCCGGGCTCGAAGCCGGCACCGGAAGAACCGGCCTGCGCGACAGCGTCGCCTTCGCCTACCGACGCGCCCACCGAGGCGAGCAAGGCGTCGTTGTTGCCGTAGAGACTCATGTAGCCGTCGCCGTGGTCGACGATCAAGAGGTTGCCGAAGCCCCGCAGCCAGTCGGCGTAGACGACCTGACCGGCGGCAATCGCCCTGACCTCCTGCCCGACGGCGCAGCGGATGAACCAGCCTTTCCAGGTCATCGCGCCACCTTCCCTTGGTGTCCCGAACCTGCCCACAAGTTCCCCGCGCACCGGCATGGACAATGATCCGCGCCCCGATCCCAGCCCCGGATACGCGGACGCTGTTGCCGGCAACCTTTCGTCAATTGTGGTCTTTCCCGGGGGCGGCGGCGCTTTGCGGTCGCCAGCCGGCGGCTCGCGCCGCGGCGGCGTGCGTGCCCGCGAAAGCTCGGCCAGCCGATCGATCAGTCGCGACAGGCGCGAATCGTCGCGCTTCAACCGATCGAGTTCGCGCTGCTGGCGGCGTATGTCGGCGGCAACGCGCTGTAGCACCTGCGCATGGGCGTCACGCTGCTGTTGCAGGTCGGCGCGCTGAGCGGCTTCGTCGCGCGCCAGTGCGCCCAGCCGGTCCCGTTGCATCTGCGCTTGCGCGGCCAGCGTCCGGACCTGCTGCTGATGGCCGCGCAGGCTCGCGATCGCTTTCGCGCGCATGTCGCCTATTGCCTGCAGGTAATGCAGCAGGCGCGCGATCTCGCCGGGATCGCGCCCCGAGAGCAGCAACTTCAATGGCTCCTGGCGCCCCCCCGTCTGCTGTTGCACGAGCAGACGCGCGAGCAGCACCTGCTCTCCCGCTACCTGCTGCTCGAGAGCTGCGCGCTCGGCATCGAGGCGCGAGAGCGACGTCTCGACATCGCGGCGTTCGCCCTCGAGTTCGTGCAGCCGCCGGTTGGCTCTGGAAATCGCAAGGGCGGTGGTCTTCAGCGCGTCGGTGGCATCGGCACGGGACGATTCGGAAGCCTTCAGCTCGCGCTGCACCGCCTCGACCCGCAGGCTGAGTTCGCGACGCTGCGCTTCGAGCGCTTTGGCGTCGACCGTCGGCGCCGCATCGCGTGCGCTGGTTGCCGTTCCCGCGACGGCCGCGGCGAAGAGGACGAGCGCAAGGCGGAACACTTACACAGCAGTCGCAGTAATGCGTCAGGCGAAGTTCACCAGCGAGTGGCCGGTCATCTCGGCGGGCTGCGGCACGCCCATGATCGCCAGCAGCGTCGGCGCGAGATCCTGCAGTGAACCGCCTTCGGCGATTGCGGCCGGCCGTCCGACATAGACGACCGGAACGACGTTGAGCGTGTGCGCGGTGTGCGGCTGTCCGGTGGCGACGTCGAACATCTGCTCGGCGTTGCCGTGATCGGCGCTGATCAGGACTTCGCCGCCCGCTGCGCGGGTGGCCTCGATCACCCGACCGATGCAGGCGTCGAGCGTCTCGACCGCCCGGGTGGCGGCGTCGAGATTGCCGGTGTGGCCGACCATGTCGCCATTGGCGTAGTTGCAGATGATCGCGTCGTAACGCCCGCCTGCAATGGCCTCCACCAGCTTGTCGGTAACCTCGACGGCGCTCATCTCGGGCTGCAGGTCGTAGGTGGCGACGCGCGGCGACGGCACGAGGATGCGGTCTTCTCCCGGTTGCGTCGCTTCGTTGCCGCCGCTGAAGAAGTAGGTCACGTGGGCGTATTTCTCGGTCTCGGCGATGCGCAGCTGCGTAAGCCCGAGCGACGCGACGTACTCGCCGAAGCCGTTGGCCACCGATTGCGCGCCGAAGGCGATCGGCAGCTGCGCGAACTCGTCGCCGTAGTTGGTGAGGCACACGTAACGCGCGAGTCGCGGGACGCGCGCCCGGGGAAAGCCGGCAAACGCGGCATCGGTGAAGGCGCGCGTCAGCTCGCGGGTACGATCAGCGCGGAAGTTCATGAACACGATGACATCCCCGTCCTCGACCCGACCTGACGCGCCCGCGGCGTCGGTCACGACGGTAGGCTGGACGAACTCGTCGTTTTCCCCGCGCGCGTACGCGGCGTCCAGCGCCGCCGCCGCGGTGGCGGCCGACCAGGGCGCCTTGCCGTCGACGATCAGCTCCCAGGCCTGCTGCACACGGTCCCAGCGCTGATCGCGATCCATCGCGAAATAGCGGCCCACCAGCGTTGCGATCCTCGCCCCCGGATGCGCGTCGCAGGCGGCCTGCATGAAGGCGATCGATGGCGCGGCGCTCCTCGGGGGCGTATCGCGGCCGTCGAGGAAGGCGTGGACGTGGACGCGCGGCGCCCCGCCGTTGGCGGCCATGTCCACCATCGCCGCGAGCTGGCGCTCGTGGCTGTGGACCCCGCCCGGCGACAGCAGGCCGAAGATGTGCAGCGTCGAGCCGTTGGCCCTGGCGGTGGCGACGGCGTCGTTGAGCACCGGGTTGGCGGCGAACTCGCCGGTTTCGATCGCGTGGTCGATGCGCGTGAAATCCTGGTAGACGACGCGTCCGGCACCGATGTTGAGATGTCCGACCTCTGAATTGCCCATCTGGCCACGCGGCAGGCCGACATGGAGCTCCGACGCGTTGATCGTCGTGTGCGGGCAGGTCGCCCACAATTGGTCCCAATGAGGCTTTTTGGCCCGGGTAACCGCGTTGTCGGGGGTGTCCTCGCGATAGCCGAAGCCGTCGAGGATCAGCAGGACCGCCGGGCGGACCGAGAGCCCGGTACGGGCAAATGCAGGACGGGAGAGGGTGTCGGAAGCGGTCATGGCATGGGTGGGGCGCGAAGCCGCCAGCGGGAAGTTGGAGTCGGAGCGAAGCAGCGCGGGCGCGCTGCAACCCTTGCGGTATCGGCCACAGCCGACCGCCGCCTGAAGCCTGCGGCCTCCGCATACGCTATCATTTTACCCTTTTGCCGCGCGGCGCTTGCCGGAACCCCATGACTTTCATTCAGAACAACTGGTTGCTGATCCTCGTGATGTTTCTTTCGGGGGCGATGCTGCTGTGGCCGCTGATGCAGCGGCGCTTCTCGCCGATGAAGGATGTAGGCACGCTGAACGTCACGCACCTCATCAACACGCAGGATGCCGTGCTGCTCGACGTGCGCGAGACGAGCGAGTACCAGGCCGGCCGCCTGCCCAATGCAGTCCACATTCCGCTGTCGCAACTCGACAGCCGTGCGAACGAACTCGCGAAACTGACGTCGCGTCCCGTGGTGGCCTACTGCGCCAGCGGCAACCGCAGCCGCTCGGCGGGCGCCGCGCTGGCGCGCATGGGGTTCAAGGACATCTACAACCTGCACGGCGGCTATCACGCGTGGAAAGCGGCGGGACTGCCGGTGGAGAAGTGACATGACCACCGTCACCATGTATACGACCGCCGTCTGTCCCTATTGCATCCGGGCCGAGCGCCTGCTGAAGGCCAAGGGCGTGACCGACATCACCAAGATTCGCGTGGATGCCGAGCCCGGCTTGCGCGAGGCGATGATGGCGCGCACCGGACGCCGTACCGTGCCGCAGATCTACATCGGCGAAGTGCACGTCGGCGGCTACGACGACCTGGTCGCGCTCGATCGTGCCGGCAAGCTCGATCCGCTGCTCGCCGGGGGAGCGCGGGCGCCGGCCGTTCCGGCCTTGCCACAGTGATGCGCTAAAATAAGCGGTTTTCCTCCCCTTTCGAAAGAGTCGCATCATGGCCGAAGCCCAGCAACCCGCCGCGCAATCCCCCGTGTTCTCGATCGACAAGATCTACATCAAGGATCTTTCCCTCGAAAACCCCGGCGCGCCCAAGTCGTTCCTCAACCAGGAGGCGCCGCAGGTCGAAGTGGGCCTGCGCACCCGCGGCGAGCAGGTCGAACCGGACATCTACGAGTGCGTGCTCACTGTCACCCTGACGGCCAAGGCGGGTGACAAGACGCTGTTTCTCGTCGAGGCCGCGCAGGCCGGGATCTTCACCATTCGGGGCGTGCCGCCCGAGCACCTGCAGGCGGTGATCGCGATCAACTGCCCGACGGTGCTGTTCCCCTACGTGCGGGAGACGCTGGCCGACGCGGTGACGCGTGCCGGCTTCCCGCCGGTGCATCTGGCGCCGATCAATTTCGAGGCGCTCTACCAGCAGCAGCTGGCGCAGGCACAGGCGCAGGCTCCGGCCGTCACCAACTGACCGGCGGCGCCATGCCGACAGGGCCCGCGCGCATGCAGTCGCCAGCCACGGCCGCCCTGTGCGCCGTGGCGCTCGCGCTGGTGCCGTCGCTCGGAGCCGCCGCCGACTACCGTTCCACTTCGGAACCGGCGACGATCCTCTACGACGCGCCGTCTGCGAAGGCACGGCCGCTCTTCATCCTCGGCCGCGACACGCCGGTCGAGGTCATCGTTCCGCTCGAAAGCTGGATCAAGGTGCGCGACGCCGGCGGCACGATCGGCTGGGTCGAGAAGAAGGCGTTGTCCGACCGGCGCATGCTGGTCGTGCGCGCGCCGCTGGCCGAGGTGCGCGCCAATCCCGACGACGCCGCGCCGCTGGTCTTCAGGGCCGAGCTTCAGGTGCTGCTGGAGGTCGCCGAACCGGCGACTTCGATGGCCACGACCGCGGCGCCGGGCTGGATCAAGGTCCGTCACCGCGACGGCCAGGTGGGCTACGTGCGCATCGGCCAGGTCTTCGGCCTTTGACCGCGGGCACCCGGCGCGAGTCCTCCCGTAGCGTCAACAGGCCCTAGCCTGACCCTCGCCCAGCCGCCGCCACGGCGATCGCCCGGACCACAGATGAAACCCCTGATCGCCCTGCTCGGCGCGGGTGCCTGGGGCACGGCGCTGGCCCTGCACCTGGCTCGACAGGATCGGGCGCGAGTCGTGCTCTGGGCGCGCGACGCGTCGCAGGCCCGGGCGATCGCCTCGGCGCGGATCAATGCGCGCTATCTGCCGGGAATCGTGCTGCCCGAGGCGCTGGCGGTGACGGCGAATCTCGCCGACCTGCGCGCCGCTGAGTTTCTGATCGCGGCGCCTCCGGTCGCCGCGCTGCCCGAACTGGTCGGGGCACTTGCCGCCGCGTCGCTGCGCGCGCCGCTCGTCTGGCTGTCCAAGGGCTTTCTCGCGGCGCCGATGCTTCCCGGAGCGGCGGCGCTGCCGCATCAGATCATCGCCGGGCTGTGGCCGGCCTCCGTGGGCGTCATCTCCGGTCCGAGCTTCGCCGAGGAAGTGGCGCGGGGATTGCCCACCGCGGTTGCCGTGGCTGCGACCGATCCCGGGCTCGCCGGCGCGGTCGCCGAGGCGCTGCGCGGCGGCGCGCTGCGTGCCTACGAGAGCGACGACATTGCCGGCGTCGAAGCCGGCGGGGCGGTCAAGAACGTGCTTGCCATCGCCGCCGGAATAAGCGACGGCCTTGGATTCGGCAACAATGCGCGCGCCGCATTGATCACACGGGGCATCGCCGAGACCGGCAGGCTGCTGCAGGCGCTGGGGGGGCGGCGAGAGACGCTGATGGGCCTCGCGGGGCTGGGCGACCTGGTACTCACCTGCACCGGGGACTTGTCGCGCAACCGCCGCGTGGGACTTGCTCTGGCGGACGGGCGGCAATTGCCGGAAATACTCCGCGACATCGGGCACGTCGCCGAGGGTGTCATGGCAGCGGCGATGGTGCGCGGCCTTGCCCGCCACCACGCGCTGGACATGCCGATCTGCGATGCGGTCTATCGGACGCTGTACGAAGGCCTGCCGGCCCGGGACGCGGTCGTCGAATTGCTGCGGCGCGAACCGCGTCCGGAAGGCACCTGACGGGCGTCACGCTGCGCCCGGAAACCCCGTCTGCCGCCAGGCTTCGAACACCGCGATCGCGACGGCGTTCGACAGGTTGATGCTGCGCACTTCGGGGCGCATCGGTATGCGAAGCCGATGGTCGTGCGCAAAGCCGGCGAGCAGTGCGTCGGACAAGCCCGCCGTCTCGCGCCCGAACACCAGCACGTCGCCGGCCTCGAAGCGCGCATCGTAGAGCGAGCGCATCCCCCCGGTCGTGAACGCGAACCAGCGACGCTTGCCGTCGGGATCGAGTCCGGTCCGGCAGGCGGCGAAATCGGCGTGAACGTGGACGCGCGCGTACTCGTGGTAATCGAGACCGGCGCGCTTCAGTTCGCGGTCGTCCATCCGGAACCCCAGCGGCTCGACCAGATGCAGTTCGACCCCCGCATTGGCGGTGAGGCGGATCACATTGCCGGTATTGGGCGGAATCTCGGGCGCTACGAGTACGACGGCAAACGGCAGGGGAGCGAGTGCTGCGGCCATCCCTTATGTTCTCACGCCCGGCCGGGCGGCAGCGTGCGCGCGACGACCCAGCACTCCACCCGCGCGGCGCCGGCGATTTTCAGTGCCCGTGCGGCTTCGGCGAGCGTGGCGCCGGTGGTCATCACGTCGTCGATCAGCGCGTAGTGCCCACCCGCGACGTCGTCGCAGACGGCAAATGCCCCGCGGACGTTGTTGCGGCGCTGCGCCCAGGGCAGACCCGCCTGCGGCGGTCGCGCATGCGGGCGTTCGAGGACGTTGGCAAGCCGGAGATCCAGTGCAGGCGCGAGACGCGAGGCGATCTCCCGCGCCTGGTTGAAGCCTCGCTCGCGCTGCCGCGCCGGCGCCAGCGGCAACGCCACGATCGTCGGCGCGGCGCATTGGCGCGCACGCGAACGCAGCGCAGGCGCCGCCTGCGCCGCCAGCGATACGGCCGCCCACTCGGCAAGCGCCAACCGGCCGCCATACTTCAGCGCCTGCAGCAAGCGATCGACGGGGAAAGCATACGCATAAGCGGCCAGCACGGCGTCGAAGGGCGGCGGGTGCGCAAGGCAGGCGCCGCACGGCAGGCCTGCTGCCGACGGCAGCGCGCAGCGGGGACAGGCATCGACAACCCTCGGCAGCGCCGGCATGCAAGCGGGGCAGATCAGTTGGTCATGCGCGGGGGCCGCGCAGAGTTCGCAGTGCTGCGGCAGAAGGAGACGAGCGCGCCGCGCAAGGGCACGCGCCAGCAGGCACCACCCGTGGCGCGTTTGGCTGTCAAATGTCGTGACCGCCGAATTTGACAATGGATGACCCTCCCTCGACACTGCGCGGCAACATTTCCGCTGTCATCGACTTCATCGCCAAACTAACGCAGGACGCCCGCTTCATGCCATCCGCCGAACACATGACCCCGATCCGCGAGTCCGTTGCGGAGCCCGCGCGCGCAGCGCCCATCCCGACGCCGCGCTGGTCCGTCGCCGACGTCGCGAATCTCTTCGCGCTGCCGTTTTCCGATCTCATCTATCGCGCCCAGCAGGTGCACCGCGAGCATCACGCGCCCAACACCATGCAGCTGTCGACGTTGCTGTCGATCAAGACCGGCGGCTGCTCCGAGGATTGCGGTTACTGCTCGCAGTCCAAGCGCCACGGCACGGGAGTCGAGGAAACGCCGTTGCTCGACGTCGACAGCGTCGTCGCGTCGGCGCGGGCGGCAAAGGAGCACGGAGCCTCGCGATTCTGCATGGGCGCCGCGTGGCGCGGACCCAAGCAGCGCGACCTCGAGCCGGTGCTGGAAATGGTGCGCGAGGTGAAGGCGCTGGGTCTCGAAACCTGCTGCACGCTGGGCATGCTGAAGGAAGGGCAGGCGGAGCAGCTGAAGGACGCCGGGCTCGACTATTACAACCACAATCTGGACACCGCGCCGGAGTTCTACGGCGAGGTCATCACGACGCGCGATTACCAGGCGCGGCTGGACACGCTGGAACGCGTGCGCAGTGCGGGCCTCAACGTCTGCTGCGGCGGCATCGTCGGCATGGGCGAATCGCGGTTGCAGCGGGCAGCGCTGGTCGCCGAGCTGGCCAACATGGATCCGTATCCGGAGTCGGTGCCGATCAACTATCTGGTGCAGGTCGAGGGCACGCCGTTGCACGATCGATTCGCCGGAACGCCGATACTCGACCCCTTCGAATTCGTGCGCACCATCGCGGTTGCGCGCATCACCATGCCCAAGGCGATGGTGCGGCTGTCGGCCGGCCGGCACGAGCTGGGGGAGGCCGGACAGGCGCTGAGTTTTCTCGCCGGAGCGAACTCGGTCTTCTACGGCGAGCATCTGCTCACCACCGGCAATCCCGACGTCGCCGCGGACCAGGCGCTGTTTGCGACGCTGGGCATCGTTCCCGCCTGACGCGTGCGTGGCATCCATCGTCGCCGCCGACACGAATTGGCCTGAACGCGGTCGTTCATGGCGCTGATCGCGGCGCTGGAGCAGGATCTTGCCGCGCGCAAGGCGGCGGGCATCTGGCGGCAGCGCCGCGTGCTGTCGACGCCGCAGGGTGCGCGGATCACAGCCGACGGCCGCGACGTCGTCGCCTTTGCCAGCAACGATTACCTCGGGCTTGCCAACGATCCGGCGCTCGTCGAGGCGGCGAGCGCCGCGGTGCGGACCTGGGGCGTGGGCGCGGGCGCATCGCACCTCCTTTCGGGGCACTTCGCCGCGCACGCCGCGCTGGAACGAGAACTGGCCGCGTTTGTTGCGCCCTGCGCCGGAGCCGAGGCGCTCACGTTTTCGACCGGCTATCTCGCCAACATCGGCATCCTGACCGCGCTTTGCGGTCGCGGCGACGCGATATTCGGCGATCGTCTCAATCACGCCTGTCTCAACGACGGAGCGCTGCTGTCGCGGGCGGACTTCCATCGCTATCCTCATGGCGACCTGTCGCGGCTCGCCCGCGACCTTGCCGCATCGACTGCGCGCCGCAAGCTGATCGCCACCGATGCGGTGTTCAGCATGGACGGCGACCTCGCACCTTTGCCGGCGCTGCTCGAACTGGCCGAGCGCTTCGATGCATGGCTGGTGGTCGACGACGCCCACGGCTTCGGCGTGCTGGGCGAATGCGGCCGGGGGACGCTCGCGCACTTCGCGCTGCAATCCGAGCGCATCGTCTACATGGGCACGCTGGGCAAGGCGGCGGGTGTGGCGGGCGCGTTCGTGGCCGCGCATCCGACGGTCATCGAGACGCTGCTGCAGTCGGCGCGCAGCTACGTGTTCACGACGGCGGCACCCCCGCACCTGGCGGCGACGCTCGGCGCGGCGCTCGCGCTGATCCGCGGCCAGCCGGCGCGACGCGCGCAGCTGTTCGCGCTCATCGCGCGCTTTCGCGCCCGGATGGGCGGCAGTCGCTGGACGCTGCTGGCTTCTCCGACGCCGATCCAGGCGCTCGTCGTCGGCGACAACGCGGCCGCGGTGGCGCTCGCCAACGGATTGTGGGAGCGGGGCTTCTGGGCGCCGGCGATCCGTCCGCCTACCGTTCCCCAGGGCACCGCGCGGCTGCGGATCACGTTGTCGGCGGCGCACGCGACCGCGGATGTCGATGCGCTGTGCGACGCGCTGCGCGATCTCGAGGCGACGCTGTGAGCGTGCACGTCGAATCGGTCGGGCAGGGCCCCCCGCTGGTGCTGCTGCACGGGTGGGCGCTGCACTCGGGACTGTGGGGGCCGCTGTTGCCGCATCTTGCGCGCCGCTATCGCGTGCATGCGGTGGACCTGCCCGGGCACGGGCACAGCGCGGTGACCGATCCGTACACGATCGGCGAAATCGTCGCCGCGGTCGATGCCGCGGTGGCTTCCGAAACGTCGCCGCTGACGCTGCTCGGCTGGTCGCTGGGCGGCGTGGTGGCGATGGAGTGGGCGCTGGCCCAGCCGGCGCGCGTGTCGCGGCTGGTGCTGGTTTGCACGTCGCCGCGGTTCGTCGCCGGCGACGACTGGCCGCACGCGATGTCCGCCATGACGCTGGCGCGCTTCGGCGACGAACTCTCGCTCGCCTACCGTCTCACGCTGCAGCGCTTCCTCTCGTTGCAGTTGCACGGCAGCGATCACGGGCGGGCGGCACTGGCGATGATGCGCAAGCAGCTCTTCAGCCGCGGCGAGCCGGCCCCGGAAGTGCTCGGCGCGGCGCTCGGTCTTCTCGCCGGCATCGACCTGCGCGCTCGCGTGGCGGCGATCGCGCAGCCTGCGCTCGTCGTCGCCGGGGATCGCGACACGCTGGCGCCGGCGGCGGCGGGGCACTGGCTGGCCGCCACGATGCCCGCGGCCTCGCTCGTGGCGATCGAGGGTGCCGGGCACGCGCCGTTCCTGTCGCATCCCGATGCCTTCAACGCCGCCGTGGACGGGTTTCTCGATGGCCGCTGAACGCGTTGGCGCAAGTCCCTTGCCGTTCGACCGGTCCGCGGTCCGGCGCCATTTCTCCCGCGCCGCCGCGACCTACGATGCGGCCGCGCTGCTGCAGCGCGAGGTCGGCGCGCGGCTGGCCGCCAACCTCGACGTCGTCAGGCTGAAGCCGCGACGCATCCTCGATGCAGGCTGCGGCACCGGCGACGCGCTGGGCGAGTTCGCGACCCGCTACCCGGAGGCGCGGCGCATCGCAGTCGATCTCGCGTGGCCGATGCT
This sequence comes from uncultured beta proteobacterium, assembly GCA_963788185.1. GTDB lineage: Bacteria > Pseudomonadota > Gammaproteobacteria > Burkholderiales > Casimicrobiaceae > CAIWHR01. The sequence continues at coordinate 80,618 of CAWBGE010000021.1, read as the reverse complement.
GCTCTGCGCACGCGACAAATCCGCGGATCGGCGAACGCTGGCCGATCGGCTGCTCGCGCCGCTGCGCCGCGATCCCTTCGCGGCGGCTCCCGTGTTCGCCTGCGCGGATGTGGCCGCGCTGCCTTTTGCGGCAGGAGCCTTCGATCTGGTGTGGAGCAGCCTCGCGTTGCAGTGGGTGTCCGATCTGCCGCGCACGCTGCGCGAGTTCCTGCGCGTGCTCGACGTCGGCGGCTTGCTGACGTTCACGACTTTCGGGCCCGACACGCTGCAGGAATTGCGCGCGGCGTTTTCCGCCATCGACGGCGAGCCGCACGTGAGCCCGTTCGTCGATCTCCATGACCTGGGCGACATGCTCATGGATGCCGGGTTTGCCGATCCGGTGATGCACATGGAGCGCTTCACGCTGACCTATGACGAACCGATGGCGATGTTGCGCGATCTCAAGGCTATCGGCGCGACCAACGCGCGAAACGACCGCGCCCGCGGACTGATGGGGCGCGCGCGCTGGACGCGCCTGCTCGCCGGTCTCGACGCCCTGCGAGTGGAATCGCCCGGTGCGAAGCTTCCTGCGACCTACGAAGTGGTGTATGGCCACGCGTGGAAGGCGGCGCCGACGCACGCTGCCGATGGTCGCGCCATCATCAAGATCATTCGACCCGCGCCCGCGGGTCGCTGAATGCAAGCGCTGCCCACGGGAATGCGGACGACGCCAGGCGTCTTCGTCACCGGCACCGACACCGGGATCGGCAAGACCCGTGCGGCCGTGGCGCTCATCGAGGGGCTGGTGGCCGATGGCTATCGCGTTGCCGGCATGAAGCCGGTGGCGGCGGGCATCGACGCCGGTGCCGTCGCCAATGCCGACGTGCTGGCGCTGGCGCAGGCCGCCAACGTCGCGGTGCCGCTGTCGGACATCAATCCTTACGCGTTCGCGTCGGCAACCGCGCCGCACCTTGCGGCCTCGCGTACTGGCGTCACGATCGATCTTGATCGCTGCGCGCAGGCCTACGGGCACCTGGGCGCGGCCGCGGACGTCGTCGTCGTCGAGGGGGCGGGAGGGGCGCTGGTGCCGCTCGGCGCGCGCCGCGACATGCTGGACCTCGCCCGATGCCTCGGCCTGCCGGTGGTGCTGGTCGTCGGCATCCGGTTGGGGTGCATCAACCACGCGCTGCTGTCGGCGCTGGCGATCCGGGCGCGCGGACTGATCCTCGCGGGCTGGATCGCCAACCGGATCGACCCGCGACTCGAGGATGCCGATGCCAATGTGGCCGCGCTCGCTGCCGCGCTGGGCGCGCCCCTGATGGCGGACATTCCGTTCGCGGCGGGCGTCGCGGCCCCCCCGATTCGGGGGATGGCCGCCCGCCTGGGCCTCGCCCCGGTCGCACCCTGACGCCGGGCGGGGCCGGTGCGCGGCAAAAGGTCACCGATTTTTTTGACCATTGTTTGATCCATGTTAAGATCCGGCCGCTTTGCAGCGCTCCGGCGTGGAGGAAACGGCTGCGGGCAGACCCCCGCCTGTGTTTGTTCAGCCGCGACGGGTTTGTCCGCGATTCTGCGGCGGTGCGGCGTCCCGACGGCGGGGCGCGGCTGCGATCCTCCCCTGCCAGATCCTGCTCGCGCCCGCCCGGCCGTGAGGGGGCGAGGTTTGCAAACGAACACAGCGGGCTACTGGGGGCAGCATGGTGCGTACTCGATCGATACAGGGAGCCGGCCGACGGCTGATGCAGTGGGCAGCAGGCGCGGCGCTGCTGGCGCCGGGGATGGCGCTCGCGGCGCGCGAGTGGAACCTGCAGACCCCCGTCACGACGATCGCGCAACAGCAATACGACCTGCACCTGTACATCTTCTGGATCTGCGTCGTCATTTTCGTCGCCGTGTTCGGCGTCATGTTCTTCTCGATCTTCAGGCACCGGAAATCGGTCGGCCACGTGCCTGCGCAGTTCCACGAGAACACCCTGGTCGAGATCGTCTGGACGGTGGTCCCGTTCCTGATCCTGCTGTTCATGGCGTTTCCCGCGACCAGGACGATCCTCGCCATGAAGGACACGTCGGCGCCCGACATGACCGTCAAGGTGACGGGTTACCAGTGGAAGTGGGGCTACGACTACCTGCAGGAAGGCTTCGGCTTCTACTCGAACCTCAAGACGCCGCTGTCGCAGATCGAGAACCGCGAGCCCAAGGGCGAGAACTACCTGCTCGAGGTCGACAATCCGCTGGTGGTGCCGGTCGACGCCAAGGTCCGCCTGCTGATCACCGCCGACGACGTCATCCACTCCTGGTGGGTGCCGGCATTCGGCGTCAAGCAGGACGCGATTCCCGGCTTCGTCCGCGACTCCTGGTTCAAGGCCGAGAAGGCCGGCGTCTACCGGGGCCAGTGCGCCGAACTGTGCGGCAAGGAGCACGGCTTCATGCCCATCGTCGTCGAGGTCAAGAGCAAGGCCGATTACGCGACCTGGGTCGCCGGACAGAAGGCCAAGGTCGCCGCCGCCGCCGAGGATCCGGCCAAGGTCTGGGAGGCCAAGGATCTGATGGCGCGCGGCGAGAAGGTCTATGCGGCCAACTGCGTGGCGTGTCACCAGGCCAACGGAAAGGGCGTGCCGGGGGCCTTCCCGGCGCTCGACGGCTCGAAGGTCGTCAACGGCCCCACGGCCGACCAGCTCAACGTGGTCATGAACGGCGTGTCGAAGAACGGCGCGCCGACGGCGATGGTGGCATGGAAGGGCACGCTGTCGGACGCCGACATCGCCGCGGTCGTCACCTACACGCGCAACAGCTGGGGCAACAAGGCCGGCGACGCGCTGCAACCTTCCGAAGTGCTGGCCGCCCGCAAGTAGCCGGCGACGCGATTCCGACTGGAGAGCACCCGATGAGCAGCATTCCCCACGATCACGTCGCCGGCCACGATCACGCGCACGACCACCGGCCCGCCGGCATCATGCGCTGGCTGACGACGACGAACCACAAGGACATCGGGACGATGTACCTGCTGTTCTCGTTCACCATGTTCATGGTCGGCGGCTGCATGGCGCTCACCATCCGCGCCGAGCTGTTCCAGCCCGGGCTCCAGGTCGTGCATCCGGAGTTCTTCAACTCGATGACGACGCTGCACGGCCTCATCATGGTGTTCGGCGCGATCATGCCGGCCGCCGTGGGCTTCGCCAACTGGATGATCCCGATGCTCATCGGCGCGCCCGACATGGCGTTTGCGCGGATGAACAACTGGAGCTTCTGGCTGCTGCCCCCCGCTGCGATCCTGCTGATCACGTCGCTGTTCGTTCCAGGGGGCGCCGCCGCCGCCGGATGGACGCTCTACCCGCCGCTGACCATCCAGGCCGGCATGGGGATGGACCTGACGATCTTCGCCGTCCACATCATGGGCGCGTCGTCGATCATGGGCTCGATCAACATCATCACCACCATCCTCAACCTGCGCGCGCCGGGGATGACGCTGATGAAGATGCCGATGTTCTGCTGGACCTGGCTGATCACCGCCTATCTGCTGATCGCCGTGATGCCGGTGCTCGCCGGCGCGGTGACGATGCTGCTCACCGACCGCCACTTCGGCACGTCGTTCTTCAACGCGGCCGGCGGCGGCGACCCGGTGCTGTTCCAGCACATCTTCTGGTTCTTCGGCCATCCCGAGGTCTACATCATCATCCTGCCCGCGTTCGGCATCATCTCCGAGATCATCCCGGTGTTCTCGCGCAAGCCGCTGTTCGGCTACGCGTCGATGGTCTACGCGACCGCCGGCATCGCGATCCTGTCGTTCATCGTCTGGGCGCACCACATGTTCACCACCGGCCTGCCGCTCGCCGGCACGCTGTTCTTCATGTACGCGACGATGCTGATCGCGGTGCCCACCGGCGTGAAGATCTTCAACTGGCTGGCGACGATGTGGAAGGGAGCAATGACCTTCGAGACGCCGATGCTGTTCGCCGTCGGCTTCCTGTTCCTGTTCACGATGGGCGGCTTCACCGGTCTCGTTCTCGCGATCATGCCGATCGACGTCCAGGTCCAGGACACGTACTACGTCGTCGCGCACTTCCACTACGTGATGGTCGCCGGCAGCCTGTTCGCGTTCTTCTCCGGCGCCTACTACTGGCTGCCGAAGTGGACCGGCACGATGTACGACGAGAAGATCGGCCAGCTGCATTTCTGGACGTCGTTCGTCACCTTCAATGTCACGTTCTTCCCGATGCACTTCCTGGGCCTCGCCGGCATGCCACGGCGGATCCCCGACTACGCGCAGCAATTCGCCGACTGGAACATGGTCGCATCGATCGGCGCCTTCGGCTTCGGCTTCTCGCAACTCATCTTCCTGTGGGCGGTGATCAAGTGCGCGCGCGGCAGCGGCGCCAGGGCGCCGGCCAGGCCCTGGGAGGGTGCGACGTCGCTGGAGTGGACCGTGCCCTCGCCGGCGCCGTACCACACCTTCGAGACTCCGCCGTTGGTCAAGTGACCGCTGCGCGCGTTCCCCGATTCGAGACGAGGTTGCCGATCATGAGCCCGAATACACGCTCCGTGCCCGACGAGCGATCGAAGCTGCGCGCCGCCAACCTGCGCACTGCGCTGGTGCTGGCGTCGATCGCCGCGGTGTTCTTTGTCGGCATCATCGCCTCCAAGTTCCTGGGTTCGCCGTCCACGTCGATCGGCGTGATGGGCGCCGCGGTGCTGCTGTTCCTGATCGTGGCCATCGGCCGCAACCTGCGGCGATGAGGCACCTGGCGAGGGGCCCCGGCGGGCAGCCGGGGATCGACGGCAAGCCGAATCGGCGTGGGCGGCCGACCACCCGGACGCAGCGAACTCCACGGACGCTTCGGAGGCCGCGCCGATGACCGCGCAGACCGGCGCGCATCCGGGGGGGCCCCCCGAGTCCGGCGAGCCATCGACGGCGGCCGGGAATCGGGCGCTGTTCGTCAAGCTCGGCGTGATCGTGCTGATCATGTTCGCGTTCGGCTACGCGCTGGTGCCGTTCTACGAGAAGATCTGCGAGGTCACCGGGATGCGCGACGTGGCGCGCGCCGACGACGTGCAGAACACGCAGGTCGACGTGACGCGCTCGGTGCGCATCGAGTTCGATTCCAACGTGCGCAAGCTGCCCTGGGAGTTCCGGCCGCTGGAGACGATCGTCGGCGTCCATCCGGGCGAGCTGCGCCAGGTCACCTACGAGATCGTCAACACCACCGGGCGCGACATGACCGGCCAGGCGATTCCGAGCTACGGCCCACCCGAAGCGGCGAGGTACTTCAAGAAGCTCGAGTGTTTCTGCTTCACCAAGCAGACGCTGAAGGCAGGCGAGAAGCGGCAGATGCCCGTGGTATTCGTCGTCGATCCGGCGCTGCCCAAGGACATTCCGGTGATCACGCTTTCGTACACGTTCTTCGAAGTCGAAGGCAACGCGAAAAACTGACGTCCTGCCGTTTGCGGGACCGAACACCAGGCAACACCCGGCGTCGAGGGCCGGGAACATCGATCAGGGAGTCACCGATGAGCGCAGCGCACACCGGCACCACACCGCACTATTTCGTCCCCCAGCCGTCGCACTGGCCGATCGTCGGCTCGGTCGCCCTGCTGCTGATGGGCATGGGTGCCGCGTTCTGGATGAACAACTTCGGCCCCGGACCCTGGATGGTCGGGGCGGGATTCATCACCCTGCTGGTGATGCTGTTCGGCTGGTTCGGCACCGTCATCCGCGAATCCGAGGGCCGGCTCTACGGCAGGCAGGTCGATGCCTCGTTTCGGTGGAGCATGGGCTGGTTCATCTTCTCCGAGGTCATGTTCTTTGCGGCTTTCTTCGGTGCGCTTTTCTACGTGCGCAACCTCTCGGTGCCGGATCTGGGGAGCCTCGACGGCAAGCTCGTCTGGCCCGGCTTCGCGGCCGGCTGGCCGTCGGTCGGGCCGTACATCAAGGAGCAGTTCACGCCGATGGGCGCGATCGGCATCCCGCTGCTCAACACCATCATCCTGCTGACTTCGGGCTTCACGCTGACGCTTGCCCATCACGCGCTGAAGGAGAACCACCGCGGTGCGCTGAAGCTCTGGCTGCTCTGCACGGTGGCGCTGGGCTTCACGTTCCTGGGCTTCCAGGCCTACGAGTACATCCATGCGTACAGCGAGCTCAATCTCAAGCTGAGCACCGGCGTCTACGGATCGACGTTCTACATGCTGACCGGCTTCCACGGTGCGCACGTGACCGTTGGCGCGATCATGCTCACCGTGATGCTCGCCCGGTCGATCAGGGGTCACTTCACGCCCGACCACCACTTCGCGTTCGAGGCCGCCGCCTGGTACTGGCACTTCGTCGACGTCGTCTGGCTGCTGCTGTTCGTGCTGGTCTACTGGCTGTGACGCGCGGGCATTTGTAGGCGCGGCTTCAGCCGCGCTTACAAGGTCGATGTACACCGGCGCCGGGCGCGGGGCGCCTCGTCAGCGCATCCCGGCGGGCGCGATCCAGCCCATCTGGTACGAGAACACCAGAAAACCGACCAGCAACGCCGACAGCGCGACGCGCAGTGCCAGCGCACGAATCATCCGCGTGCCGCTGCCGCGGTCGCGGTAAAGATAGAAGAGCGCGGAGAAAAGGCTCAGGATGACGGCGACGAGCCCGATGATGACGATGACTTTCATGACTGGCGCGAGAGGCGCGATGCTTTTCCCGAAGCCCAGTGTAGAAGACTTGCCGATCCCTGCCAAATGCCGTCGATGAGCAGCGCCCGGATCCCGTCCATTCGCATTCCGTCGCCGCTGCGCCGCGCTGCGCTGCCGACGCTGGCCGCCGCGGTCGCGATTGCGGTGTTCGTCGCAGCCGGCAACTGGCAGGGGCGCCGCATGGCGCAGAAGGAGGCGCTGCGTGCGCAGTTCGACGCTGCGCAGAAGGCGCCGGCGATGCCCTTGCCTCCGGCGGCAATGCTGGAATCATGGAGTGATTGGCGCTATCGGATCGTCTCCGTCGATGGCGAATACGATGCCGCGCGCCAGATCCTGATCGACAACAGGGTGCATGCCGGCCGCGCGGGCTATCACGTCGTCACGCCGCTCAGGATGCAGGACGGGCGCGCGATTCTCGTCAACCGGGGCTGGATTGCGCCGGGTGCGACGCGCGCCGCGCTGCCGGTCGCCCCGCCTCCCGCCGGTCACGTCAAGTCACCGGCCGCCTCAATCTGCCTGCGGCGGGCTATGTCGAGCTGCAGGCGGGCGCGGCGGCCGGCGCCGTGTGGCAGAACCTCGACCCGGCGCGCTTTTCCATCGCGACCGGGCTGGCGGTGCTTCCCGCGATCATCGAGGAGGCCCCGGGCGGCGCGCCGACGTCCGGCCTCGTCCGCGACTGGCCGCTGCCGGACTTCGGCATCGACAAGCATTGGATCTACCAGATGCAGTGGTATGCGTTTGCCGCCATGACGGCCGGCCTCTGGCTGTACTTTCGTTTTCGCAGCGCACGCTCGCAGGACGCCCTCTCTCCATGACGCCGACCGACCCGCCGCCGCTGCGCGTGCCGCCGCCGCCCCCCGCCGGCATGACGGCGCGCAACCGCCGCATCCTGATCCTGCTCGCCGCGATCGCCATCGCGCCGGTGGCGTTGTCGTACGCGGTGTACTACGGGTTTCCGCGCGACCGGCAGGCGAATTACGGCACGCTGTTGCCGACCGCGCCCGCGCCCGAACTCGACGGCGTGCGGGCGGATGGCACTTCATTTCGCCTTGCCGACCTGCGCGGTCAGTGGGTGCTCGTCGTCAAGTGCCGGGGAGCGCTGCGGCACCGAATGCGAACGCATGCTCTACGCGACGCGGCAGGCGCGCACGATGCAGGGTCGCGAGCAGGATCGCATCGTGCGGATGCTCGTCGTGACCGGCACGGAGCCGCTGCCAGCGAGCCTCGTCGAACCGCTCCCGGGCCTCGTGGCCGTCGCGGGCGACGCCGCAGCCGTCGCCCGTCTCCCGGGGAGCGTGCCGGCAATTCTGCTGGTCGATCCGCTGGGCAACCTCGTGCTGCGCTACGCCGCCGATCCCGACATCAAGGGCCTGGCGAAGGATCTGACCCGCCTCCTCAAGGCCTCGCGCATCGGTTGAAAAGTCTCGACCGACAATGCCATTGCAGCCGCATTCCGATGGTAAACTCCCCGCCCCACCGCGCACGACATACCGCCGATTCTCCCCATGACCACGCTGACGATTTCCGAAGACCGCCTGCGGCAATTCCTCGCGCTGACCAAGCCGCGCGTCGTGTCGCTGGTCGTGTTCTGCGCGGTCATCGGCATGTTCCTGGCGGTCCCCGGATTGCCGCCGCCCGCCACCGTGTTTTTCGCGACGGTGGGCATCGCGCTCGTCGCCGGCGCGGCGGCGGCGTTCAATTGCCTGGTCGAGCAGAAGATCGACGCCCTGATGGCGCGCACGCGCCGGCGTCCGCTGCCGCAAGGCGATCTGACGTCGCTGCAGACGCTCGTCTTCGCCGCGATCGTCGGCGGCATCGGCCTTGCCATCCTGTACGGCTTCGTCAATCCGCTGACCATGTGGCTCACCTTTGGCACCTTCATCGGTTACGCGGTGATCTACACGGTGCTGCTCAAGCCGGCAACGCCGCAGAACATCGTCATCGGCGGGGCGTCGGGCGCCATGCCCCCGGTGCTCGGGTGGGCGGCGGTCACCGGAGAGGTCGCGCCCGAGGCGCTGCTGCTGTTTCTGATCATCTTCGTGTGGACGCCGCCGCACTTCTGGGCGCTGGCGCTCTACCGCGTCCGTGATTACGCGAGCGCCGGCCTTCCGATGCTGCCGGTCACGCACGGCCGCCGCTACACGCAGCTGATGATCGTGCTCTACACCTGCGCGCTGGTGGCGGTGACGCTGCTGCCGTTCGCGATCAGGATGAGCGGTTACCTCTACCTCGTCGCGGCGCTTGGGCTCGGCGGCTGGTTCCTGCTGTACGCCGTGCAGCTGTACCGCGATTACAGCGACCTCCTCGCCCGCGCCACTTTCAAGTATTCGATCTGGTACCTTGCGGCGCTGTTTTCCGCGCTGCTCGTGGACCACTACTGGCACTGATGGAGACCTCGGGCGGGCGCGTTCGCCGCCGTGTCCTCGTCCTGCTGGTCTTCATCGCAGCAGCGGTTTCGGGTTGCAGCAGCGAGGCGCCGAAGTTCAAGGCTTCCGACATCACCGGCACCACGTACGGCCGTGATTTCGCGCTGACCGACCACAACGGGCAACCCCGGACGCTCGCCGATTTCCGCGGCAAGGCGATCGTGATGTTCTTCGGCTACACGCAATGTCCCGACGTTTGCCCGACGACACTGTCGGAAGTCGCCGAAGCGATGCGGCGGATGGGCGCCGACGCGGCGCGCGTGCAGGTGCTGTTCGTCACGATCGATCCGTCGCGCGACACGCCGGAGCTCCTGAAGAACTACGTTCCGGCGTTCCATCCCTCGTTCCTGGGGCTCTACGGCGACGACGCGGCGCTCGAACGCACGGCCAGCGAATTCAAGATCGTCTACCAGAAGCAGCCGGGGTCGACGCCCGCCACTTACACGATGGACCATTCCGCCGGCGCCTACCTGTTCGATCCGCAGGGGCGGCTGCGCGTCTACGTGAGCTACGGCGCGGGTCCGGACGTGTTTGCGCACGATCTCGCGGAGTTGCTGCGGACCGGCGGCTGACGCCGGCGTTGAATCCGGGCGCGACGCACGTTCCAAGCTTGCGCTGCAAGTCGTCATGATCCCCATCCAGCAGGCGTTCGCCCAGGCCTTCGCGCACGAAGCCGCAGGGCGTTCCGACCGGGCCGCATCGATCTACCGGCAGATCCTCGCGGCGATTCCGGATCATCCGGGGGCCTTGCTCAAGCTGTCCGAGCAGGACCTGGCCGCAGGACGGCTGGAGGTGGCGCGGGAGCAGCTCGTTCGTGCCTGTGCGGCTGCGGTGCCGCAGGCGCTGCCGGCGGGGGACCTCTGGCTGGCGTTGGGCCGCGTCGAGGCGGCGCGTCGCGACGGTACGGCGGCGCGTGCGGCGTTCGCGCGCGCGCTGGACGCGGCCCCCGAGAACACCCCGACGTTGCTGGCCTGCGGCGAACTCGCCTTGGTGGAGCGCGACGCGCAGGCGGCGGAAGCCTGTTTTCGCCGCGCGGTCGCGCGCGATCCGGCCAGCGCGCCGGCCCACTCCAATCTGGCCCTGGCACTCGCGGCACAGCGGCGCTGGACCGAGGCGGGCGCTGCGGCCAGCGAGGCGGTCGCCATCCCGGCGGCATCGGCCCATGCGTTCCAGGTGGCGGCGCACGTCGCGCTGCAGGCGGGTCGTGTCGGCGCCGCCATCGACCTGGCCCGCGACGGCCTCGCCCGTTTCCCGGACGACCGGGATCTGCTGCTGCGCCTGGTCGATGCGCTGCGTAACGCCGGTCGCGCGCCTGAGGCGCGCGACCGGCTGGAGGCCGCGTTGTTCGGGCGGCAGGACGACCCGACGCTGCGCTCCTGCCTGGGCGCGATCCTGTTGCAGCTGGGTGATCCGGCGCGTGCTTGCGAACAGCTGCGCCTCGCCGCGCGTCGGGCACCCGTGCTCGCGACGACCTGGGACAACCTCGGCCTGGCCGAGCGGGCGCGGGGCGATCACGGTGCCGCGATCGAGGTGTTCGAGGCTGCCCTCGCGGCCGATCCCCTGCTCACGACGGCCGCGACCAACCTGGTGAGGACGCAGCAGGCGATCTGCGCCTGGGACGGCATCGAATCGAGCGGGGCCGGATGGCGCGCGCTGCTGGACCGGCCGGACGCCGACCCGCGCTTCAATCCCTTCGTCGCGCTGGGATTGCCGGTGACGCAGGCGCAGCAGCTGGCGATCGCCCGGCGCTGGTCGCTCTGCACGCTGCCGCCGGTGGCGCCGTCCATCGTGCGCTCCCGCGGCGATCGACTGCGCGTCGGTTACCTCAGCGGCGACCTGCACGCCCACGCGACGGCGTATCTCATGGCCGGCCTGTTCGAGCGTCATGACCGGCAGCGGTTCGATGTCCGCGTCTACAGCCACGGCCCCGACGACCGCAGCCCCGTCCGCGGTCGCATCCGGGCCGCAGTCGATGCCTGGGTCGACATCGCGGCGCTGGGCGACGACGCTGCGGCCAGGCGGATGCGCGAAGACCGCCTCGATGTCCTGGTCGACCTCAAGGGTCACACGCAGGACGCGCGACTCGGCATTCTCGCCCGCCGTCCGGCGCCCTGCCAGCTGCACTATCTCGGCTTTCCGGGAACGCTGGGGACCGATGCCATCGACGGCATCGTCGCCGACGACATCGTCGTGCCGCCGGGCGATGAGCGCCACTTCCACGAGCGCGTATACCGGTTGCCCCGCTGCTACCAGGTGACCGACGACACGCGCGAACTGCCCGATCCGACGCCGCGCGCCGCGCTGGGCCTGCCCGACGACGCGGTGGTGCTCGCCTGCTTCAACCAGACCTACAAGCTGTCGCGCGAGTTCTTCGTCCTCTGGCTCGCCGCGCTCGAACGCGTGCCGCAGGCGGTGCTCTGGATCTACGCGCCGGTTGCGCTGGCCCGCGCAAACCTCGTCGCGGCGGCACGCGCGGCCGGCGCGGACACCTCGCGCATCGTGTTCGCGGGCGCGCTGCCGCAGCGCGAGCACCTTGCGCGGTTGCGCGCCGCGGATCTCGTGCTCGACGTCCTGCCCTACGGATCGCACACGACGGGCAGCGACGCGCTTTGGGCTGGCGTGCCGATGCTCTCCTGTCGCGGCGACCGGTTCGCCGGCCGGGTCGGCGCGAGCCTGCTGCACGCGGTCGGGCTCGACGATCTCGTCGCCGAAACGCCCACGCAGTACGGGTCGCTGCTGCTGCGGCTGGCCGCGCACCGCGAGGCGCTTGCCGGATACCGCGCCTATCTCGACCGCGAGCGCCTGCGCCTGCCGCTGTTCGACACGGCGGGATTCGCGCGCGACTGGGAAGCGCTGCTGACGGCGGTCGTCGCCGAATCCGCGCAGGCGTCTTCGTCCGGCTGACCGTTCAGCGCCCGGGCCGGCTTTCGATCAGTTCGATCTTGTAACCATCCGGATCCTGGACGAAGGCGATGACCGTGCTGCCGCCCTTCATCGGCCCCGCCTCGCGGGTTACGTTGCCGCCCTTGGCCCGTACCGCTGTGCAGGCCGCGGCGGCATCGGGCACCAGGATGGCGATGTGGCCGAAACCGGTGCCGAGGTCGTAGGACTCGACGCCGTAGTTGTAGGTGAGCTCCAGTACCGCGGCGCCCGACGCCTCGTCGTCGTAGCCGATAAACGCCAGCGTGTACTTCTGGCTCGGAACATCGTGCTGGCGCAGGACGCGCATGCCGAGGACCCCGGTGTAGAAACGAATCGAGCGATCGAGATCGCCGACGCGCAGCATGGTGTGGAGAATGCGCATCAGAACTCCACCATCTCGAAATCGTCCTTGCGCGCGCCGCATTCGACGCAGGTCCAGTTGGGCGGAACGTCGGCCCATCGGGTCCCCGGCGAAATGCCATCGTCCGGAGCGCCGACAGCTTCGTCGTAGATCCAGCCGCAGATGAGGCACATGTACTTTTTCATGCGTGTCAAGGACTTGGAATAAAGTAAACTGTAATTCTAGCAAGCTCCGTGCTTGCCGCGCGCAGCCGTGGCGCGGCGTCCTGCGAGTTTTCCCATGTCGACCGAAACCGCACCCTCGCTGCCGCCCGTCGTGCTCACGTTTGCCGCGACCGATCCGTGCGGCGGCGCGGGCATGCAGGCGGACATACTCACGCTGGCCAGCATGGGTTGCCACCCGCTGTCGGTCATCACGGCAATCACGGTCGGCGACACCCTGGGTGCCGAAGGCATCCTCGCGATCGACGCCGACTGGGTCGTCGACCAGGCGCGCTGCCTGCTCGAGGACATGCGCGTCGACGCCTTCAAGATCGGCACGCTGGGGAGCGTGGCGAATGTCGCGGCGATCGCGGAGATCATCGCCGATTACCCCGATGTCCCGCTGGTGCTGGATCCGATCCACGCCTCGGGTCGCGGCGACGAGCTCGCGACCGACGAGATGATGCACGCGATACGCGAACTCCTGCTGCCGCAGACGACGATCATCACGCCCAACAGCATGGAAGCGCGGCGCCTCGCCGAAACGGACGAGAGCGACGAGCCCACGCTCGCGGCCTGCGCGGAACGGCTGTGCGAGGCGGGTGCGGAATTCGTCCTCATCACCGGGACGCACGAACCCACCGCCGAAATCGTCAACAGTCTGTACGGCCACTCGGGGCTGGTGCGCACCGACACCTGGCCGCGACTGCCGGGAACATTTCACGGCCCGGGCTGCACGCTGGCATCGGCGATCGCGGCGATGCTTGCCAGCGGCCTCGAGTTGCCGGAGGCCGTCCGCGAAGCCCAGGATTACACGTGGCAGACGCTGCACAAGGCGTATCGGCCCGGGATGGGACACCTGTTGCCCGACCGTTTGTTCTGGGCCCGCGAGGAGCCGGAAGCGGCGGCCGAAGAGGCGGTGCCGCCGCGCGCGGCCGATTCGAGAAGCAGTCATTGACGCCATGGCGATTCGCGTACTGCCGTTGCAGAAATCGCGGCAGCCTTTCACACTTCGACACGCCACTGACCCCGGAGACCTCCGACCATGAGCCGCAACGACGAACTCTTCGCCCGCGCCCAGCGCACCATCCCCGGCGGGGTCAACTCGCCGGTCCGCGCCTTTCGCTCGGTCGGCGGCACGCCGCGTTTTTTCGTGCGCGGCGAAGGCCCCTATCTGTGGGATGTCGACGGCAGGAAATTCATCGACTACGTGGGCTCCTGGGGGCCGGCGATTCTCGGGCACGCGCACCCCGCGGTCGTGCGCGCGGTGATCGAGGCGGCGCCGAGGGGGCTGTCCTTCGGCGCGCCCACCGAGATCGAGATCGAGATGGCCGAGACGCTCGTGCGCCTGCTGCCTTCCATCGAGATGGTGCGGCTGGTCTCTTCCGGCACCGAGGCGACGATGTCGGCGCTGCGGCTCGCCCGCGGCTACACGGGTCGCAGCAAGATCGTGAAGTTCGAGGGCTGCTACCACGGCCACGGCGACAGCCTGCTGGTCAAGGCCGGGTCGGGCGCGCTCACCTTCGGCCAGCCTTCGTCGGCGGGCGTGCCTGCGGCGATCGCCAACGAGACCATCGTTCTGCCCTATAACGACCTGGCGGCGGCCGAAGCAATGTTCAAGGCGGACGGCGACGACATCGCCTGCGTGATCGTCGAGCCCGTCGTCGGCAACATGAACCTCATCATGCCGCGCAGCGATTTCCTGCCCGGTTTGCGCGCCCTCTGCGACACCTACGGCGCGGTGCTGATCTTCGACGAGGTGATGACCGGCTTTCGGGTCCACCCGCAGGGCGTCCAGGGACTGTTCGGTATCACGCCGGACCTGACGACGCTGGGCAAGGTCATCGGCGGGGGGATGCCGGTCGGTGCATTCGGCGGCAAGCGCGCGATCATGGAAAAGATCGCGCCGCTGGGCCCGGTCTATCAGGCGGGGACGCTGTCGGGCAACCCGGTGGCCGTCGCCGCGGGCCTCGCGACGCTGAAGGAAATCGAGAAGCCCGGCTTCCACGATCGGCTGGCCGCGACAACGCGATCGCTGTGCGATGGCCTCACGGCGGCGGCAGCGCGCGCTGGCGTGCCGTTCGCCGCCAACAGCGTGGGCGGCATGTTCGGGCTCTACTTCGCCGCCGCGGTGCCGGACACCTACGACACGGTGATGGCCTGCGACAAGGCGCGCTTCAATCGTTTCTTCCACGCCATGCTCGACGCGGGCGTCTATCTGGCGCCCAGCGCTTTCGAGGCAGGGTTTGTCTCGGCAGCGCATACCGACGACGATATCGCCAGCACCGTTGCGCGGGCCGAGAAGGCGTTTCTCGTCTGACCGGGTTGGGCGAGCGTCGGGCAGCGACGACACACGCGGCCAAAACGTCGGGGCGCGACGACAGTTCGCAGCAGGATTCGCGCGCAAATCATTGATTCCTCCGGCTAAATTCGCTGTCGACGGGGTCTGCCATGTTATGATGCGAAGCTTGCCCGCAGCCGCGAATTTTCGGATGAATTCCCTGTCCGACAGCGACAGCCTCATCTACTTCCGCTCGAACCCGTGGATATTCCGGCCCGAAAACGTCTAGGCGAAATTCTGATCGAACGCGGCAAGCTCGACGCTGCCGGGCTCGACCGCGCGCTGCGGCTGCAGCAGGAAACCCCCGAGAAGATCGGGGCGCTGCTGGTCACGCTGGGCCTGTGCGCGCAGCGCGACGTTGCCGAAGCTTTGGCTGCCCAGCTCGGGCTGCCCTTCCTCGAGCAGGGCGGCTATCCCGAATTTCCGATCCTCGAGGAGCGCGTGTCGCCGCGATTCCTGCGCGAGTCGCGAGCGCTTCCCGTGCGCGAAAGCGAGACCGAGCTGGCGCTGGCGATGGCCGACCCGACCGACGAATACACGATCGGCGCGTTCCGGATGGTGACCGGACGGGAGGTCAAGCCGCTGGTGGCCATTCCCACCGATCTCGAAGCCGCGTTGGAACGGCTCTATGGCGCCGGCCGCTCGGCGGTGGGGCAGATCCTCGGCGACGTCGAGACACGCGGCGACGACCTGTCCTTCGACGCCGATGTCCAGCAGTTGAAGGATCTCGCCGCCGAGGCACCCGTCATCCGCCTCGTTTCGCTGGTCATCACCAATGCGCTGGAGGCGCGCGCTTCCGACATCCACTTCGAGCCGTTCGAGAATCGCCTGGTCGTGCGCTATCGCATCGACGGCGTGCTGCACGAAGTCGAATCGCCGCCGCGTCGCTTCTCGGCCGCGGTGATCTCGCGGATCAAGATCATGGCCAATCTCGACATTGCCGAGCGCCGGCTGCCGCAGGACGGGCGCATCCGGCTGCGCGTGCAGGGCAAGGAGATCGACCTGCGCGTGTCCACGGTGCCGACGATGCACGGCGAGTCGGTGGTGATGCGGATTCTCGACAAGGGCGGCGTGGCGCTCGATTTCAAGAAGCTCGGCTTCGAGGACGACACGCTCAGGATCTTCCTCGACATCCTGATGCAGCCGCACGGCATCCTGCTCGTCACCGGGCCCACGGGTTCCGGAAAGACGACGACGCTCTACACCGCGCTCGACCGCCTCAACAAGCCCGACGTCAAGATCCTCACCGTCGAGGACCCGGTCGAATACCAGATGCCGGGCATCAACCAGATCCAGGTCAAGCCGCAGATCGACCTCACTTTCGCCAACGCGCTGCGCTCGATCGTCCGCCAGGATCCGGACGTCATAATGATCGGCGAAATCCGCGATCTCGAGACCGCGCAGATCGCCGTGCAGTCGGCGCTCACCGGTCACCTGGTCCTGTCGACCGTCCACACCAACGACGCCGCGGCGACCGTCAACCGGATGCTCGACATGGGGATGGACGACTATCTCCTCACCTCGACGATCATCGGAATCCTCGCCCAGCGCCTGGTGCGCACGCTGTGCGTCCACTGCCGCGAGTCCTACACCGTCTTGCCGGAGGTTGTGGCCGAGCTTGGGCTTGCGCGCTTCGCGCCCGCGGGCGGCGAGGTCACGCTCTGGCGCGCCAAGGGCTGCCCGCAGTGCGCGCAAACCGGCTATTCGGGTCGCGTCAGCATCATCGAGATCCTGCCGATGACCGATCCGCTGCGCAGCCTGGTGATGAAGCACGCGACCGCCGCCGAGCTGCGCGCCGCGGCCGTGGGCGAAGGCATGCAGACGATGTACGAGGACGGCCTGCGCAAGGCGGTCAAGGGCGTCACCACGGTCGAGGAAGTGCTGCGCGTCACGCGCGAAGCCTGAACGCCGATGGGCGCATCCCTTTGCGAGCCGCAGGTGTAACGCCATGCCCGTCTATCGCTACCGGGCCGTCGACGCCGCCGGCGAGGTTGCCGCCGGCGAACTCGACGCTGCCAGCGAGAGCGAAATCGTCGGCCGCCTCCGCGACCAGGGCCTGATGCCGATGCAGGTGGTGCCCGCGTCCGGCGCTGTCGCGGCGGTCGCGGCGCGCGGCCCCGGCGATGCGCGTCGGCGCTCGTGGTTCGCGTCACGCAAGGTCACGGGCGACCACCTGATGTCAATGACACGCGAACTGGCAACGCTGCTGCGTGCGGGGTTGCCGCTCGATCGCGCGCTGGAGCTGCTGATCGGCCTCGCCTCCACGCCGCTGGTCGCGGCGATGCTGCAGCAGATCCGCGACGACGTGCGCGGCGGCAAGGCGCTGTCGCAGGCACTCGATGCGCGACGCGACGTGTTCTCGCGCTTCTACGTCAACATCGTCCGTGCCGGCGAGGCCGGCGGCGCGCTCGGGGTTGTGCTGACGCGCCTGGCCGACACGATGGAGCGCAACAAGGAGCTGCGCGAGACCGTGAAGAGCGCGCTCATCTATCCGGTGATACTCATCGGCGTTGCGGTGTTGTCGGTGATGGTGCTGCTGATCTGGGTGGTGCCTCAGTTCGAGCAGACGTTTCAGCAGGCGGGAAAAGCGCTGCCGCTGCCCACCGAGATCGTCGTCGTCGTCGGCACCTTCATGCGCCACTGGTGGTGGGCGGTGGCCATCGGCATCGTGGTCTGGATCAGCTGGATGCGCCGGCACATGAAATCGCCCAAGGTGCGCGCGCGCTGGGACGCCCGCCTGCTTGGCTGGCCCCTCGTCGGCGATCTGGTCACCAAGGTCGAAGTCGCGCGTTTCTCGCGGACGCTCGCCACGCTGATCGGCAATGGCGTCACGCTGCTTGCGGGGCTCGCCATCGTCAAGGAAACGCTCGGCAACAGCGTGCTTGCCGCCGCGCTCGACGGTGTGATCGCGCGCCTGCGCGAAGGCAAGGGGTTTGGCCGGCCACTGGCCGACACGGGACTGTACCCGAAGCTGGCCACGCAGATGATCCTGGTCGGTGAGGAGTCAGGGCGCCTCGAGGAAATGCTGAACCGCGTGGCCGAGGTGTACGACCGCGAGGTGGCCATGGCGGTCAAGCGCTTCCTCGCGGTGCTGGAGCCCGCACTGATACTGGGCCTCGCGGTGATGATCGGCGGCATCGTGTTCTCGATCCTGCTCGGCGTGATGGGGATGAGCGAACTCGTCCGGTGATTTCTGTCTAACCCTTGCGCCGACGTGGTCGAACCCCGGCCAGGTTGAGGTGACTCTTGCAGGAAGGAAAGCAACATGAACACTCGAATCCGACATCGCACCCGCCAGTCCGGCATGACGCTGATCGAAATCCTCGTCGTGCTGGTGCTGATCGGCATCGTGCTGGGGATCGTCGGCGGAAACTTCATCGGCAAGGGCGAAAAGGCCAAGGCGGATGCGGCGCGCATCGAGATCGGCCAGATCTCGCAGACGCTCGACCTCTACAAGCTCGAGATCGGCCGCTATCCGTCGTCGCAGGACGGCCTGCAGGCGCTGATCAGCGCGCCGGCCGGCACCGCCAACTGGAACGGCCCGTACTGGAAGAAGAACACGCTGCCCAAGGATCCCTGGGGCAACGAGTACAAGTACGTCGCGCCGGGCACGAAGAGCCCGTACGACATCATTTCGCTCGGCGCCGACGGCAAGGAAGGCGGCGAGGGCGTCGACAAGGACATCTCGAGCAGCCAATGAGCGTTCGCGCGTCATCTCCCGACCGGCACGCGCGCGGTGCGACGCGCGGGGTGACGCTGCTCGAACTCCTGGTCGTGCTGTCGCTGATGGCGACCGTCGCGGCGATGGTGTATCCGCGGATCGGGGGCGGCGTGTCCACCACCGAGCTGAAGACCGCCGCGCGGCAGATCGCAGCGGCACTGCGCCTGGCGCGCAGCGATGCAGTGGCGACGCGCCGCGAGTCCTTCGTGGCCATCGACCTCGAGCGGCGCGTGTTCCGCGTCGATCGCGACGCGCGCGAGATCGCGTTGCCGAAGGACGTCGAGCTGAAGCTCTTCACCGCGCAGAGCGATCTCATTTCCGACAAGTCCGGTGCCATTCGCTTCTACCCCGACGGAGGCTCGAACGGGGGCAGGGTGACGATGGCTGCGGGCGAGCGCAAATACGAGGTGGACGTCGACTGGCTGACCGGCCGGGTCGCGATCCTCGACTGAACGATGCGCACGTCATCGCATCGCACGCGGCGCGCCTTGCCGTGTTGCCGGAGCCGCGGCTTTTCGCTGCTGGAAGTGCTGGTCGCGTTCGTCATCCTTTCGCTGGTTGCGACGGCGCTCTTCCGTCTCTTCGCCGGCTCGCTTGCCAACGTCAGCGCCGCCGACGAGTTCAGCCGGGTGGCGCTGGTCGCGGAAAGCGTGCTGGCCGAGACCGCAAGCGCCAAGCCGCTGCGCGAAGGCACGCGCTCGGGGTCGGTGGAGGACGGCGGCATCGAGTGGACTGCCAGCGTCACCCCCTGGGTTCCTCCTGACACCGATCCCGAAGTCGAGCGTGCGTCGGAGTCGCTGCCGACGCGCCTGTATCGCATCGTCGTCGACGTGACATTTCCGTCGCCGGCCGGCGGCCGCCGCAGTTTCGCGCTGGCGACGACCCGCATCGGTGCCCGGGAGTCGCGATGAACCCTCGCTCCGGTCGCCAGTCCGGCTTCACCCTGCTCGAACTCGTCATCGCGCTGTTGCTGCTCGCCCTCATGGGTTCGGTGCTCGTGGGTTCGGTATCGCTTTCGGCGCGCAGCTGGGACAGCGGCGAGGCCAAGGCCGGCGAGGTGTCCGAGATGCGGCAGACTCAGGAATTCCTGCGCGGGCAACTGTCGGCCCAGTACCCGCAACGCATCCGCAAGGCGGTCGGTCTGCCGCTGATGTTTGGCGGCGAACGCGAGGAGATACGTTACGCCGCGGCTCTGCCGCCACGTGTCGCCGAAGGCGGGGTGTACTTCTTCCGGCTTTTGCTGGCTCGTGTCGGGACCGGCAACGAGCTGGTGCTGGAACGCGTGATCCCGGAGCCCGATGCGGTGGACGAGCCGCGGTTCGACAAGCCCGAGCGCTCGGTGTTGGCGAAGGGGATCGCCGAACTCAAGATCGGCTATTTCGGCCGCGATGCCAATTCGCTGCCGGACAGCGAGCCGTCGTGGCGCGATCGCTGGGATGACCGGCAACGCCTGCCCGATCTCATCCGCATCGAGGTCAAGCCCGAGCGTGGCCCGGCCTGGCCGGTGCTGATCGTCGAGCCGCGACGCGCGCCCGAGGCGGGGTGTCGCGCGTGGGATCAGGTACGCGGCGTCTGCGCGGGGATGGGATGACGCGCATGCGGATCATTCCCTGCAGGAGCGGCTTCAGCCGCGATTCGACATCACGCACCAGGAATTCGCGGCCGAAGCCGCTCCTACAGCCACAGCCACGACGCTTCGCCGCGTCTGGTCGCCACCAGCGCGGCATCGCGTTGATCGTCGTGCTGTGGCTCACCATCCTGCTCACCGTCATCGGCAGCGGGTTCGCTTTCAGCATGCGCAGCGAGGCGCTGTCCGCGCGCAACGCGTTGTCGCTGGCGCAGGTGCGGGCGATCGCCGACGGCGCGATCGAGCGCGTCGCCTTCGAACTGCAGCGGCCGCGCACGCTTGCCGACGCCTGGGCGGGTGATGACCAGCCGCACACCTGGACGGATGGCGAGGTGACGATCGTCGCGCGCGCCGTCGACGAATCGGCGAAGATCGATCTCAACATGGGCCCGGAGCCGTTGCTCAAGGGACTCCTGACAGTCGTCGGGGAGCTCGACGCGGACGCCGCCCAGAAGCTCGTCGACGCGATCGCCGACTGGCGCGATCCGGATGATCTGCGTCGCCCCAACGGCGCCGAGGAGGCCGAGTACCGCGCGGCCGGCCGCAGCTACCGCCCCCCGAATGCATCGTTCGAAGCCCTCGGCGAGCTGCAGCGCGTGCTGGGAATGACGCCCGAACTGTTCGCCCGGATCAGCGGGGCGCTCACCGTCTATTCGTACCGTCCGGGAATCAACCCGGCGACCGCCTCCCGCGACGTACTGCTCGCACTTCCCGGCGTGACCGCCGAGGTCGTCGATGCATTCCTGGCCCAGCGACAGGACGCCCGACAGAACAAGCTGCCGGTACCGCCGTTCCCGCAGGCGGCAGGGCTTGGCGGCGGCGCGGTCCCGGTCTGGCGGATTCGTGCCGAGGCACGGCTGCCCGATGGTGTAACCTTCATCCGCGATGCGGTCCTGCGTCCGTCGGCGGATCCGCGGCGGCCCTTGATCGCGTACCTGTGGCAGGAAGGCACGCTGGTGCCGCCAGCCGAACCAAACGCCGGCGCCGCCGCGCCTGCAACTCCCGCATATGGAACCGGCAACCTTTAACCTTTGGCACAGCCTGCGCGATCTCGCGCACCGTTACGGACTCCCGCCGCTCTGGCGCTGGTGGGTGGCCGAACTCGGCTCGTTCGTTCCCTCCGCGCTCAGGCGGGCGGTGGGGCGTCGCCGCGCTCGCCCGGTGCTGGCTTTCGAGGCAGGCAGTGTCGTGTTGTGGGCGCCGCGGACGTCCGGGGGCGTGCTCGAACTGGCCGAAGTCGCGCGCGTTCCCATTGGGGGGGACGCAGCTGCGGTCAGCCAGGCCGGGCGCGCGGCGATCGATCGGCTGCCGCCGGAAACGCGAGGCCGCGGCGATGCGGCCACGAAAGTCATCATCGCGCTGCCGGGCTCGCAGGTCTTGCGCAAGCAGTTCGAGTTGCCCGCCGCAGTCGAGGAGAATCTGAAACAGGCGATCGCGTGGGACCTCGACCGTCACACGCCCTTTCCCCCCGAGCAGCTTTATTTCGATGCCATCGTCGTCGGGCGCGACACGCAGAAGAAGGAGATCCGCGTCGATTGGGCGGCGGCGCTGCGGACGCACGTCGATCAGGCGCGTCGCCTGGCGGAAGGCTGGGGCGCGATCGTCGTGGGCGTCACGCCCGACGTGCCGGGTGTTGCGGGCCGTGTGCCGGTGGCTTCACGCCGACTCAATCTGCTGCCCGAGGACGCGAGGACCGAGACCACGCCGTGGCGGCGCTGGCAAGTCTGGGCGCCGATTGCGCTGTTGCTGGCGGCCATCCTCTTCGCCGTCGGATTGCCGGTGTGGCAAAAACGCGATTACACGATCACGATGGCGCAGGTCACCGAGCAGGCGCGCGTGCAGGCGGCAGCGGCCGATACATTGCGCGGCGAGTTCGAGCGGACCACCAGCGACTACAACTTCGCACTGGCGAAGAAATACGCGTATCCGTCGACGGTGCAATTGATCGAGGACATCAGCAAGCTGCTGCCCGACGATACCTGGCTGCTGCAGCTGGAGCTGAAGGGCGCGACCCGCGGCAAGGAAGCGCAGCGCGAGATGGTGCTGCGGGGCGAGAGCGGCAGTGCGGGGCGGCTGGTGGCGCTGCTTGAAGAGTCGACGCTCTTCGAGCAGGCGAGCCCGCGGTCGCCGATGACGAAGATTCAGCCCGGACCGGGCGAGATTTTCGACATCGGCGCGCAGCTGAAGCCGTTGCCGCCGCCGTCGATGATCGAACTCGCGGCCGCCGCGTCTGCTGCGCCGGAAGGGTCGCCGGCCGCGACCCCGGCCGCGACGCCGCCCGCGGCGGTCGCGCCCACCGCGCCCGAGGGCGCGCCGCAGGCCCGGACGCCGCCTGCGGGTTCTCCTCCCGCCGCAGGTCCGGCCCCGGCGCAGCCTGCAGCGCCGTCCGCAGCCTCGGCCGTTCCCGGTGCTCCGGCGCCCGCGCCTCCCGCGCAAGCGCCGCATCCGGATCAGGCGGCCGTCGCGCCGGGCAGCGCTGCTCCCTCTGCATCGCCGCAAGGCGGTGGCGGCGTCGCGCCGCCGCCATCGGCCGCGCCGGTGCCGCCGCCATCGGGCCGCAACGGGGGGCGTCCATGAACGCCGCCATTGCCCGGTTGTCCGCGCGCCAGCAGCGCTGGCTGGCATTGTCGATCCTGGTGGTCGTGGTGACCGTCGTCGCAGCGATCGTGCTCGCGCCGATCCTGCTCCTGCATCGGCACTACGACGAGGCGCTGGAGTCGTCGTCGAAACGGCTCGAAACCTATCGCCGGGTCGCAGCACAAGCGCCCGAATACAAGAAGGCGCTCGAGGCGATGCGCGAAAAGGACGCGCGCCGCTTCTTTCTCAAGAACACGGCGGCGAATCTTGCCGGCGCCGAGCTGCAGGAACTGGTGCGGGCCGCGATCGAGGGCAATGGCGGCCGGATCTCGACCAGCCAGAACCAGAGCCCCCGCGACGATGGCCGCTTCAAGCAGATCGGCGTCACCTTCCAGTTTTTCGCCACCACGCCGAACCTGCAGAAGATCCTGCACGCCATCGAGACGCAGCAACCGTACCTCCTGGTCGACAATCTCACCTTGCGGCCGTTGAACGCGTTCCGCGGTTTTCGACCGGCGGCCGGGCAGGAGCCGGAAATCAACGTCCAGCTGGACGTCATCGGGTTCGCCTATCCGGAACCCCCGAAAGCGGTACCCCCGAAAAAGTGACACGCGACATCATGAATCGACTTCTCGCGTCTATTGCTTCGGTTGCCTGGTGGCTGATCCCGTTGACGATCGTTGCTGCCGCACTCGGCTGGGAGACAGATTGGGGGCGCTCGCTGCGGTTGTCGCCGCCCGAGGAGGCGCCGGTCGCGCCGAAGCCCGTCGCCGCCGCGGTGCTGCCGGATTACGTGGTCGCCGGCGGAGTGGCTGCGCGCCCCGACACCGTCGCGCGGACGCTGTTCAATCCGACGCGGCGGCCTGCGGCGGCGCAGGTCGTCGAGGCGCCAAAGCCCAAAATGAAACGCGACCAGTTCGTGCTGACGGGCACGGTGGTCTCCGACGGCAAGCGCACGGCATTCCTGCGCGAGGTGGCGGGCGGCAAGTCGCGGCGGGTCATTCAGGGCGAATCGATCAATGGCCTGACGGTTTCCGATGTCCAGCCGAACCGCGTAAAACTGACTTTCGCGGACGAATCCGAAGACCTCACGCTGAAGGTCGTCACCAACCCGAAGCCCACAGCGGTGGCTGTCGCTCCGGCACCCGTGCAGGCTCCAGTGCAGCGTCCGGGTCAGGCACCGGGCACCGCCCCGCCGGCGGCGCAGGCCGGCAGCCCTCCCGCGGATTCCGGCGACTCCCTCGCCGCTCGCCGACGGGCGGCGAGGGCGGCGCAATCGGCGCAACAAGGCGGTTCGGCTGCGGAAACGACCCGGGCACCTCAAGCACCCCAGGCACCGGCCCAGGCACCGCCTGGGGCCGATCCCGCCTGGGCAGGTGTCTACCAACGTTACCAGCAGCGGACGCGATGAGCCGCAATTCACGCCGACAGGTCACGATAGACGCGGAGAGCCCCACGGCTTCCCGCGATCAATGGAAGCAACCCATGACGATGATTCTCCTGCTGTTTCGTTCGGCTGCAATCGCCGTGATCCCGATGGTCCTCGCGGCATGCGCGACGCCGGGCGCCGATTCCGATGGCACGCCCGGTTCACGGGCGATTCCGCATCGCTCCGAAATGACGATCAAGTCCATTCCGGCCGAGCCCGCAGCGCGCGCCAAGGCTGCCGCGGCGGAAAGCAAGGACGCGGCGAGGGTTTTCAAGGGGAGCGGCGTCCTGGTCAAGGGGCAGCAGCCGGGAGGGGGATTGCCCCCGGCGCCGCCGGCGCAACCGGCTGGCGGGGGCGTCGTCCTCAACTTCGAGGGCGCGGACCTGCGCGAGGTGATTCGCAATGTCCTCGGCGACATCCTGAACGAGAGCTACACGATCGACCAGTCGGTGGGCGGGACGGTGACGATTCGTACGTCGTCGGGCATCTCCCGTGACGCATTGCCGGCCACGCTCGAGACGCTGCTGCGAATGAACGGCGCGACGATGGTCAAGGAAGCCGGAATCTTCAAGATCGTTCCGCAGGCGGCAGCGGTGCGCGGCAATCTCGCTCCGCAGCTCGGCAATTCCGCGCGTTCGCTGCCGCCGGGGTTCTCGGTGCAGATCGTGCCGCTGCGTTACATCGGCGTGCGCGAGATGGCGCGCATCCTCGAGCCCTTCGTCAAGGACGCCGCCGCAGTGCGCCCCGACGATCTGCGCAACCTGCTCGTGCTCTCCGGCACCGAGCGCGAGCTGAAGCACCTGCTGGCCACCATCGACACCTTCGATGTCGACTGGATGTCGGGGATGTCGGTCGGCTTGTTCACCTTGCAGAGCGCCGACGTGAAGACCGTCGGGCAGGAACTGGACAAGATCATCGGCGACCGCAACACCAGCCCGCTGACCGGCATCCTGCGCGTCATCCCGATGGAGCGCCTCAACGCCCTGCTCATCATCACGCCGCAACCGGCCTACCTCGAGGAAGCGAAGAAGTGGATCGAGCGACTCGACCAGGGCGGCGCCGCGGGCGCAGGGTTGCGCTTCTACGTCTACCAGCTGCAGAACCAGAGGGCGGAAAAGCTCGCACCGCTGCTGCAGCAGGCGTTCACCGGCCGCGCGCCGGCTGCGACGACGCCCAGCGCGCCGACGCTGGCCCCCGGCACGCCGGCCGGGACGATCACCAACCCGCCGGTCTTCCAGTCGCAGGCCGGCGCCGCGCCCACTCCCGCGCCGAGCACGCCGACCCCTGCCGCTTCGGCTGCCGCCGCCGCACGCGCCGCCGCCGAAGGCCTGGGCGTCGTGCGCAACGTACAGGTTGTCGCCGACCGGGACAACAACACCATCCTCATCGTCGCCACGCAGGCAGAATATTCGGTCATCGAGGCGGCGGTGAAGAAGCTCGACGTGCCGTCGCGGCAGGTGGTGATCGAGGTGACGATCGCCCAGGTGGCGCTCACCGACGAACTCAAGTACGGCGTCGAGTGGTACTTCACCAATGGCGCGAAGCAGGCGGGCGGACTGTTCCGGTCGGGCACCGTTCCCGGCAACCTGTTCGATGTCGCGGCGAGTGCGGCCGTGGCCGGGATCGGCCCGGTGGTGCCGGGCTTCTCCTACCTCCTCGCCGGGCTGGTTCCCGGTGGCGTTCAGGCGGCGCTGACGATGCTCGGCACCGCAGGCGACACCAAGGTCGTCGCCAATCCTCACGTCGCCGCGATGGACAACCAGAAGGCGACGATCAAGGTCGGCGACCGCATTCCAATCTGCCAGGAAACCTTCGTCGGGAGCACCACCGGTACGACGAACAACGCGGTGACGACGACGTCGCAGTACGTCGACACCGGCGTGCTGCTGTCGGTGGTCCCGCACATCAACGCCGGCGGCCTGGTGCAGCTCGAGGTGCAGGCGGAGGTGAGTATCCCCGGCGCGACCACGAAAACCTGCGAGGCGCCTCCGATCAACACCCGGTCGGTGCAGTCGATCCTGTCCGTGCAGTCGGGCCAGACGATGGTGATGGGCGGGTTGATCAGCGACCGGAAGATCCTGGAGTCCAACGGCATCCCGCTGCTGTCAAAGATTCCGGTGATCGGCGCGCTGTTCGGCACGCAGACGTTCAAGGACGAGCGCACCGAGCTCATACTCTTCATCACCCCGCGCGTGGTCGAGAGTGAATTCGACCTCAAGGGCGTCGTTGACGACCTGCGGAATCGGATGGAGCGGCTGGAAGGCGTTTTCCCGGGTTCCAAGCAGCCCTGGGGGGGCAGCCTCGTGCACTGACGTTGCGCGGCCAAACCGTCTCCAGACAGCGACATTCACTGGGAAAATTGCCTAAAGCGTCGCCGAAACCCGACAAACGGGTGTTGCGCCTCGGCAACAGTAGTTTAGTGTCGCCTTGCCGGGCTCAAACGCCGTTGACGACCTGCGGAGGTTTCGTTAGATTCAGGTCAAGGATTGAGGCGCCATCGTTCGGTTAGCAGGATCGCGAGGCAGTTCCGCAATCGTGGTCTTGCAACGCACAACTGGTTTTCGAGGGTGCAGATCCAGATGAATTCGAGCAGTCGCAGGTGCAGTGCCCGCCAGACAAATTTCATCATGCGGCTCGATCGGGCTGGCTTGGTGGGCGTGGCGATGCTGGCCGGATTGTTGCTTGGCTGTGCAGGGATTCCGGAAGTCGGGGGCTTGGCCAGCGACGCGCCGATGGCGGCGCGGCAGGCGGCGGTCGAGAGCCGGTCCCGGGCGCGATGGGAAGCGCTGATCGCCGGAGACTACGAGAAAGCTTACAGTTACATGACGGAGGCATCGCGCGGTGCAACGTCACTGGAGCGCTTCAAGGGACGGACCCGGGTTGTGGTCTACCGGAGTGTGAAAGTGGATGCCGTGAGTTGCGATGCCGAAGCCTGCAGTGCCGAGATCTTTGTCACCTATGACCACCGGAAGTTCAAGGGGGGGACGACAAGGCTCAAGGAGACCTGGGTTCTGGAACGGGGGCAGATGTCGTATGTCGACCCCATCAAGTAGCGGTGCGTAGTACAAATCCAACACGCGCCGGGCAGTTAATTTGCATTATTGTTGTATTGGTTGTAGGAAGTTGGGTAGAATCAACCTGTTGTCGGTTCCAAAAGTGATCACTTTTATCGGTAATATCAGAGGAGTGGAAAAGCTCATGAAGAATTTCAAAACGAAAACTCTCGTTGCTGCGTTCGCCGGTCTCAGCGCCGTTGGCGCAGTCGGAGTTGCGGAAGCGGTCTATCTCAACCCGGACGGTCTGGGCCAGGTCCTGATCTATCCGTACTACACGGTTCGCGACAAGGTGGTCGGCGCGGCCCCCTTCGACACCTACCTGTCGGTCGTCAACACGACCAACTCGGCCAAGGCTGTCAAGGTCCGTTTCATCGAAGGCAAGAACAGCGCTGAAGTCCTTGACTTCAACTTGTGGCTGTCCAAGCACGACGTCTGGGTTGCCGGCGTGATCAAGACCGCGGCGGGTGCCGGTGTCTACACCCCGGACAAGTCCTGCACGGTGCCGAAGGTCGCGTCCGATCCCGCGAACCCGACGCCGTTCGTCAACTACGCGTATGTCGGTGACGGTGCCGGTGATTCGCTCGATCGTACCCGCGAGGGCTACATCGAAATCATCGAAATGGGCGCCGTGACCAGCAGCACCGTCGAAACCTCGGTGACCCACGTCGCCGGCGAGCCGCCGTGCTGGACCAAGCCGAGCCTTCTGGCCGACGCGACCGTGTCGGCTGCGGTTGGCGCGCCCACGGGCGGTCTGTTCGGTGGCGTGACGCTGATCAACGTGCTGTCCGGCGAAGACTTCACCGCCGACGCCGTCGCGCTCGAAAACTTCCGGACCACCGGCAAGTACGATCTTCCGGGCGACATCAAGCCTGACCTGCAGGATGTCGGCACCGACGCCCAGATCATCGACGGCGCCAGCGTCATCACCGACAGCTATGTGGTTCAGCCGGTCGACAACGTCAGCGCGATCATGATGCGCAGCGCGGTCTACAACGAGTTCGTGCTCGATTCGGGCACCAAGTCGACGACCGACTGGGTGCTCACGATGCCGACGAAGCGTTATTACTATGACAGCGACGGCGTGGTCCAGTACCTGTTCCAGCGCAACTTCACCGCCACCGGTGCCTGCGACGACGTCAACGCGAGGATCTACGACCGCGAAGAGCAGTTCAAGACGACGCCGCCGGGATTCTCGCCGCCGCCGCCTGCCGGCAAGCCTGGCACGATCTGCTGGGAAGCGAACGTCCTGACGTTCAACGGTGGCAACGCGCTGGCCTCGACCAATAACGTGAGCCTGACGACCGATTACAAGAACGGTTGGATGGACTTGAGCTTCCCGGTCGCGGCGAGCAGCATCTACGAAGCCAACTACCACGAACTGCCGATGACCAACGGCACGTTCCAGGGTCTGCCGATCATCGGGTTCGGCGTGCAAACGTTCCTGAATGGCTACCTGACCGACCCGACCGGCAAGTTGATCCAGTCGAGCTATGGTGGCAACTTCATGCACAAGTACAAGCGGACGTACTTGGTGGACTAATTTCGACCGTTGGTCGGAATGCAGCTAAAAGCGGGGCTTCGGCCCCGCTTTTTTGTTGTCTTCGGCAGCAATCGCCGGCACAGCTTATGCTAATATCATGGCAATCGCTGATGGGGCAGCGAAGCTGCGGGATGTCGCCACTACTGTATACAGGGAAATGCAGCGTGGTGAGAACTTCGATGAAGATCATTGGCTTGGAGACCCACCATGAAGCAAAGCCGTAAATTGTCCATTCTTGCCGCGCTGGGGCTGTTCGCGTCAGCCGCGGCTTCGCAGGCCGCAACGCTCACCATCAACGGTTGCGACACGCTGACCGTCGAGGCCGACGGGACGATCACCTGCAACACGGTGGCGCCGCCTCCTCCCGTCGACGGTGCGCCGACCGGCTGCACGGTCGCGCCGCCGAGCGTCGCGCTTCCGGTTGAAGGGGGCCGGGTGGGTGCACCGACGGTCTCGTGCACGGGTGGCCCGACGTCCTTCACGACGACGTGGGCGTCCCAGAGCGCCGCGGTCACATTCCCGGTGGACCTGCCCGCCAACGCGTCTACCACCGCGCAACGCTATACCTATACGGGTTCGGTCTGTGCCGGAAGCCTCTGCACCACCGTGTCCTTTACCGCGACCGTCGCTGCCAATGCGACCACCCCGCCGACTACAGCGTCCTGCGGCAACCTGAAGGTCATCCCGGCGGTGGAAGCAACCGACGCTTCCAACAAGACCATGATGTTCACCGGTCAGAGATACAGCACCACAGGACTCGCCGGTCCCGAGTCGACCATAGCGGTCGTGCCTATCGTTGTTCCGTCCGATATATCCGGGCCAACGACGCTTTCCGTATACGTGAAGGAGGGACTCGCGACTTACCGGAAGACCTGGTTGTCTAAGTCTATGTGCGACACGTCCGCGACCGCCATTCCCTACCGCGCAGCCGGATTGGGAACGACGATGAAAATCCAGGTCGGAGGGATTGCGCCCAAGGATCACGTCCCGATGTTTGCAGGTGAGACCTGGTATCTGATGGTCAAGAACGAGGCGGTCTTTTCGACCAAGTCCAGCTGCACATCGGGGGACTGTGACGTCTCGATCAAGCTCTACAAGCCCTGATTCGCGATACGCGCGACCAACGATGCGGGCGCCGGTTGACGGTGCCCGCATTTTCTTTACACTCGGTGTTCCTCAAGCGACATTCGCGACCTGTCATGCGTTCCCCCTCCATTCCCCGCCTTTGCTCACTGGCCGCTGCCGCCGCGCTCTTTCTATCGAATCCGGCACTGGCTGCCGAGAATCCGCAACCACCGCGTCCCGGCGCAACCGTGCTGGCGCGCACCGGCAAGATCGAGATCACGGTCGCCGATTACCAGGCGGAACTTACAAGGCTGCCCGAGGATTCCCGCGCCGGTTTCGGTGCCGATCCCGCGCGCGTCGAGGGGTTGTTGAACAACATGCTGCTGACGCGGATTCTGGCCGACCAGGCGCGCGCGCGCGGCCTCGACGACAGCGAGCAGATGCGCTACCGGGTGCGCACGGAAATCGACAAGCTCTACGCCACCGAGCTGCTCGCGCGGATCGACGCGGCGGCGGGCAAGGAGTTCGACGCGCTGCCCGGTGTCGAGCAGCAGGCGCGCGAACGGTACCTGGTCGAGCGCGACGGCCTGCGCACGCCCGAGCAGATCAGCATCACGCATATTCTGTTCGACGTCACGCGTCGCAGCAGGGACGAGGCGATGCACCTGGCGCGCGAAGCGCGCGCGCGGATCGTCGCGGGCGAGAGCATGACACTGCTCGCGCGGCAGTTGTCCGACGAGCCCTTGGCCCGGCGCAACGGAGGTCGCCTCGAAGCCGTCACGCGCGACAAGCTCGACCCGGCACTGGCCGACGCCGCGTTCGCGCTGCGTGCGGTGGGAGACCTCTCCGAACCGGTGCCGGGCGCCCAGGGTGTGTACCTGGTGCGGCTGGAAGGCAAGCGCCCCGCGTCGGCCCCGACTTACGAGCAGGCGCGCCTCAAGATCGTCGCCGCTTTGCGGAAAAGCCACGTCGAGCGCCGCCGCGCCGAAGAGATCGCCAAGCTGCGCGACGTTCCGGATCTGTACGTCAACAAGGATGCCGTCGACGCGCTGATCACGCTTCCGAACAGGGACCCGCTGAAGCCATCGCCGGCAAAATAGCGAGGCGACGGTGGACAATTTGTAGGAGCGCCTTCAGGCGCGAAAGCGGTGGTGGCGGACGAAGAGATCGCGGCTGAAGCCGCTCCAACAAACTCGAGCCATTCGAGCCTTCATCGTGCCGGATCAATAATGGCGCCGACGTCCAGCGTGGCACGTCACCGTGCGCTCTTCCAGAATTTCCTGCGGCGAGAGCTTTCGGTTCGCTATCTGGGGAGCTATACGGGGCTCGCGTGGGCGCTGCTTCATCCACTCGCGCTGCTCGCCGTCTACCACTTCGTGTTCACGATGGTGTTCAGGGCCGGAGGCTACCAGGGCAGGAGCTTCCTGCTGTTCGTCGCCGTCGCGCTCTGGCCGTGGCTGGCGGCGCAGGAGGGGCTGCAGCGGGCGACGGTGAGCCTGGCAAGCTATGCCGGCCTGATCCGCAAGGTGGCGTTCCCCCACGAACTCGTCATCTACGCGTCGGTCAGCGCGACGCTGTTGCTGCAGTTCGTCGGCTACCTGATCGTCCTCGTCGCCCTGACGGCCTTCGGCGAGCCGGTACAATTCGGCGGCCTGCTGATTGCCGTTCCGCTCTGGCTGGTGATGGCGCTGGCGATCACCGGACTGGCGCTCGCGCTGGCAGCGCTGCAGGTCTACATTCGCGACATCGAGCACATCCTGATGCCCACGCTGATGATCCTCATGTACCTGACGCCTATCCTGTATCCGATCACGCTGGTTCCGGACGATCTGCGGCCGTGGGTGGTTGCCAATCCGTTCGCCTGGCTGGTCGATCGGATGCGCGACGCGCTGCTCGAGGGGCGCATCGCCTTCGACTGGAGCGACCTGGTCGCGCTCGCCGTCGCCTCGGCGCTCTTCGCGGGGGGGCTATGGGTGTTTCGGCGCCTTTCCCCGCAGTTCGAGGACCTCCTGTGACCACGCTGCTCGCGCTGTCGGCGGTCGGCAAGGACTACGCCAAGATCGACATCAACGGGGGTCGCCTGCGGCTGGTCTGGGAACTGCTGCGCGGGCACCCTGCATCGAACATCTTCCGCGCACTGAACGACATCAGCTTCGAGTTGAAGCGCGGCGCATCGCTGGGCATCATCGGCGAGAACGGCGCCGGCAAGTCGACGCTGCTGAAGATCATCGCCGGCGTCGTAAAGCCGACGCGCGGCACCCTCCGGGTCAATGGACGGGTGGGGGCGCTGCTCGAACTGGGTTCGGGCTTTCATCCGGAATACACGGGGCTCGCGAACATCGACCTCGCGGCCGCGCTGCTCGGGCTCGGTCCCGACGAGATCAGTGCCAAGCGCGAAGAGATCGTCGCCTTTGCCGACCTCGGCGAGCACATTCGCGACCCGATCAAGCACTATTCGTCCGGGATGATCGTGCGCCTTGGCTTCGCCGTCGCGACTGCGCTGCGCCCGGACGTGCTCGTCACCGACGAGGTGCTGGCCGTGGGCGACGAATCCTTCCAGAAGAAGTGCGTGGCCTGGATGGAAGCCTATCTCGAGGAGGGCGGGACGCTGCTCCTCTGCTCGCACAGCATGTATCACATCCAGCGGCTCTGCCGCAGCGCGCTGTGGCTGGACCATGGCGCCGCGAGGATGTACGACAACGCGGATCTCGTGGCGCGCGAGTACCTGGCGTGGCACGAGATCCGCAGCAGCAAGGCCAGGCAGGCTGCCGCCGCGGCGGCGGCCGGCGCAATGGACTATCGCGTCGCGCGGGTGTCGTTGCGCGCGTGCGGAGCCGGCACGGAGGTCGACGCGGACGCCGGCTTCGAGGTCGACGCTGCGGTTTTTTCCCCGGACGGCCGTCCTCCGGTGCTCGCCCTGGGCGTCGTTCGCGCCGACGGGACCGCGGTGTACGGAACCACGAGCGAGATCGACGGGGCGTCGCCGTGCGGGCGTGACGGCGAGTTGTTCCTGTTCCGGGTGCTGTTCCACGATCTGCCATTGATGCCGGGGCATTACCTGTTGCGCGCCCATGCGATGGATCCCGAAGGGCTGCGGCTGTACGACACCCACGAGGTTCCCTTCGTCATCGCGGGCACGACCCGCGAGCTTGGCCATGCCCGCATGCCGCGAGTGTGGAGCGCGGCGGCAAGCGACACGCAGCCGGCGATTTCGCCGCGCATTGCCGATGTCGAGGGCGCCTGATGTCGCGGCTGCGGCGGGAGTTTTCGGATTTTGCCGAGTATTGGGCCTGGCCCGTGCTGGTGGCGCTCCTGCCCTATCCGATGGGCGTCGCCCTGGCGCGCTTGCTCGCCCGTGCGCTGCCGCTCTACGATGCGGCGGCGCAGTCCGGACTCGCTCAATACCGTGATGTGTGCAAGGACGATGACAGGCGTTGGCTGGTCGATTTTCGCTTTGCGCAACTCATCGATCATGCCGACCTCTTCTGGGCGCTCACGCGATCGCGCCGGTTCCTGCATTCGCTGATGGACGCGCCTGCGGTGTCGGGCTCGGGACCACTGCTGGTCGTGAGCATGCATTACGGGCAGGGTCTGTGGCTGCTCTCCTGGCTGAGGAGTCGCGGAATGCCGGCACGATTCCTGTCGATGCGCTTCGATGCGAAGGCCTTCGCGAGCACGACCCATTACGGCTACGCGCGATTGCGGATGTGGATGGTGCGACGCCTGTCGGGAATGCCTCCGATCTATACGGGCGGCGCGAAACAGGAAATTGCTGCGACCCTGCGGCGAGGCGGCGCCGCCTACGGCCTGATCGATGTCCCGGTGGCAGGCGGACGCGCGGCGTCGAATGCCGTTTTGTTTCAGGCGCCGATCCATTGGCCTTCGGGGCTCGTGGACTGTGCGCGGGACGAGGTCGCGGAGCTGCTGCTGTTGACCGCGTATTGCGAACCCGGCGGCCGGCGACACGTCGAGGCGGACCGGATGCCCGCTGCCGACGTACGCACCATCGCGACAATCTTCGAGAAGCGCATTCGCGCGCAGCCCGGTGCCTGGCACTTCTGGCATCTGCTTCCTGCGTTTTCGGCATCGTGATCTACCAGCGGACAATCGATCTCGACAGCGGCGACTCGCTCGCGAAGCTCGCGCGATGGGTTCGCCCCGGTGCCACGGTGCTCGAACTCGGTCCTGCCGCCGGATACTTTACCGAGTGGCTGCAGCAGCAGGGCTGCTGCGTCGACGTCGTCGAAATCGATCCGGCGGCGGCACTCCATGCGCAGCGCTTCGCCCGGCGGGTCGTGGTTGCGGACCTCGACGCCGACGGCTGGGACGACGCGTTGGGCGACGCGACCTACGACTTCGTGGTGTGCGCAGACGTCCTCGAGCATTTGCGCGAGGGTCAGCGCTTGCTCGAACGACTTCGGCACCGGCTTCGCCCCGACGGGGAGCTGCTGCTTTCGGTGCCGAATGTCGCGCATGCCTCGGTCATCATCGGGTTGCTGGATGACCGGTTCGAATACGGCGGCGAGGGCCTGCTCGACCCGACCCACGTCCGCCTCTACACCTGGCAATCGCTGGCCGCGGTCCTCCGCGCTGCGGGGTACGAGCTGCGGGCCTGGGACGCGACCGAGAAGACGCCCTGGGAGAGTGAATTCCGCTCGCGCCTGGAGGCGCTGAGGCCGGAGGTGCGCGCCGTCCTGGGCCCCGGCACCCGGCACCATGCGTATCAATGGCTGGTTCGCGCGGTTCCCGGAACAGGCGAGAGCCGCCTGTATCCGCCGACGCTATCCGGGGGCGAGCGGGTGCCGCTGCGCTTCCTGCGTGCGCCGTCCGCCGGCGAGTTGTCGCTGGAGCGGGCCCAGACGCTGTTCGTTCCGGTGAATGGCGACCCCGTTGTCGCCGAATTCCGTTTCGAACCCGGTGTCCAGGCGACGCGCATTTTCCTGGCCGATCGCGTCGGCGTGATCATCGTCGAAGCCTTCGCGATGTTCGCCGGTGAACGCGAGGTCTGGCGACTCGGCCTCCCCGGCGGCAATCTTGTCGCCGGTCGTGATGCGATTGCGCTGGACGACAATCGTTTTGCGCTGGTGCGCGGCGATGCGTGGATCGATCCGGTCCTCGACGCAGAGACGGCAATGCTCGTCGATCGCATCGCGATCACAGCGCGCTGGATCGGCGACTGGTCGGGCGCCGCTGCTTTTTCGGCACTGGGCAGCCTCGCCGAGGTCGCGGCAGCGCGCCAGGAAGCGGCTGCTGTGCAGGTTCAGCGACTCCACGCGATGGTCGAGGAGCGGGATCGGGCGATCGACGCTCGCGATCAAATCGTTGCGACGTCCCGTGCCGAGCGGGATCGGGCGATCGATGCTCGCGATCAAATCGTTGCGACGAGCCGCGCTGAATTGACCGCCCGGGAGGCGGAAATCGATCGCCTCGAAGCGGCCCTTGCCGCTCAGGAGCGGCTGATCGCCTACGACCACAGCCTGCGCGGGTGGCTGCGCCTGCCCTTGATCCGGCTCAGGGGCTGGCTGCGTCGTCGTACCGGGATCGATTGAGGTGGCGCAGCCATGACCGGCCTCGCGCGGGAACTCCCGACAGGCATTCCCGTCGACATCGTCATCCCGGTCTTCAATGCGCCGGAGGATCTCGCGCGCTGCGTCGACAGCGTGCTCGCGTGCACGCGCGGCGACTACCGGCTCATCCTCATCGACGACGCTTCGACGGATCCGGCGATCGGTCTTTTCTTCGACCAGCTTGCCCGCCGCAACCTGCCCCAGCTCGTAGCCTTGCGCAACGAGAGCAATCGCGGGTTCACCGGCACGGCCAATCGCGGGATGCAGCACGGCGCCGCCGAGGGCCGCGATGTCGTGCTGCTCAACTCCGACACCGTGGTAACGGACGGCTGGCTCGACGCCCTTCTTCGTTGCGCGGCATCGAGCCCGCACATCGGCACGATCACGCCGTTCTCGAACAACGCCGAGATCTGCTCGTTCCCGCGTTTCTGCGAGGACAATCGCTGGCCCGAAGGTGCCGATCCGGAGGTGGTTCGTGCGGCGCTGGCGCGCGCCGCCGTGCCCACCTACCCCGAACTGCCGACGGGCGTCGGGTTCTGCCTCTTCATTCGTCGCGATTTGCTCCGCGGCATCGGCATCTTCGACGAGGAAGCGTTCGGCCGCGGCTATGGCGAAGAGAACGATTTCTGCCTGCGGGGGTTTCGCGCCGGCTGGCGCAACGTGCTGTGCGACGACGCGTTCGTTCTGCACCTGGGTGCGCGCTCGTTCTCCGCCGACAAGGCCGCGCTCGTCGCGACGAACACGCGCGTGCTGCGCGAGCGCTTTCCGCATTACGAAGCGATGGTCAGCGACTACATTGCCCGAGACCCGTTGCTGCCGATACGCAATGCCGCGCTGGCAACGATGCGCGCGCACGACGATCCGCTCCCCGGAGTGCTGCACATCATCCACGGCCAAGGCGGCGGCACCGAGCATCACGTTCGCGCGCTGATAGGCGCGTCGCGGGAGCGGTGCCGCCACTATCTGGCCATTGCCCGCGGCGCCGAGTGGCGGATCGAGGAACATCCCGAAAATGGCGATCTGCGCAGCTTTGCGGTGACCCTCGCGCCCGGCGAGTCGCTGCACGATTTCCTGGCCGGATTGGCGGCAACCTTCCGCATCGGCCTGATCCACCTGCACAACATTTCCGGCTGCCGCGAGGGCCTCGCCGAGGCGCTTCGCGCGCTGCGCATTCCCTATGGCTACACGGTTCACGATCTCAATTTCGCGTGCCCGACGATCACGCTTGCGGGTCGCGACGGACTCTTTTGCGGCGGAGAGACCGATGCCGCTGTTTGCCGCGCCTGTCTTGCGGCGCAGCCGGCGTTCTCCGGCATCGACATCGTTCGGTGGCGGGAGGCGCATCGCGAGCTCGTCGGCGGAGCCGGTTTCGTCATCGCACCATCGCGATGGGCGGCCGATACGTTCGTTCGCTATTTTCCCGGCAAGGCGGTCGATGTCATTGCGCACGGCGCGCCGGGCGTATGGGCAGGCAGGACGTTGCCGGACACTGCCGACCGCCGGCAGCGCGGACCGTGCAGCGCAGTGCTGCTCCCGGAGGACGACGTGCCGACGGTCGCGGTGCTCGGCGCGATCGGTCCGGACAAGGGCGCGCGCCGGATCGAACGGATGGTCGCGCTTGCCCGCGCGTCCGGAATGCGCCTTCGGTTCGTCGTCATCGGCTACCTCGACATCCGGCAGAACCCCTGGCAAAGCGACGACGCGCGGCTGACGGTGCACGGGCGTTATGAAGCGGATGATCTGCCGCGGCTGCTCCGCCACTATCGCGCGCGGCTGGTGGCGTTCCCGTCGGCGGGTCCGGAGACGTTCAGCTTCACGCTGTCCGAAGCCTGGGCCGCCGGTCTCCCGGTGGTGGTTCCGCCATTCGGGGCGTTGGCCGAGCGGGTGGGGGCGGCGAAGGCAGGATGGATTCTGGACGCTGCCGACTGGCGGGACGACGCGCGCATGCTCGAGCGCATCGCCGCGATCGTCTCCGACCGGGAGGCGCTGGCGCAGGCCGGGCAGCGGGCGAGCGCGGCATTCCAGCCGACGCTCGTCGACATGGCGGCGCGCACGCTCGCGCATTACGCGACCCTCGCTCCGCGCATACCCGATGAAAGTGTCCGCTGGGCGCCGCAGCGTCTGCGCGACGCCGGTGGCTATCGGCTGTGGTGGCCGCCGGAGTCGATCGACAACACGGGCGAAAGCGCGAGCGCTTCGACGCTCGACGATCCGTTGCCGGCCCGCGATGTCGCTGGCGTGCGGCGTTATCTGCGCCGGATGCTTCCGCCGGGGCGCACGATGGCGCGCCTGCTGCCGGCGTCGCTGCTCGCGCGGTTGCGAGCGAGATTGCGCTGATGGCAAGCGCCGAGTATCTGCAATGGCTCGGCCGCGGGCGCGAGCATCAGGCTCAGGGCCGGGTCGTCGATGCGATGCTGTGCTATCGCCGCGCGATCCGCTGCGATCGGCATCTCCCGGACGCTCACTTCCACCTGGGTGAGGTGCTGCTGCAGCTCGGGCGCTTGACCGATGCGACCGGTGCGTGGATCGAGGCGGCGAGCGTCGCGCCGGAGTTCCTGCCGGCGCAACGCGCGCTGGTCGACGCGTATGCGGATCAGGGGAATGCCGTCGCCGCGCGCGCAGCCGCGATGGCGGCACTGGCGGCAGAGCCGGCGAACCCCCATGCGGTTGCGCGCCTCGCGCTTGCGGAGTGGTTGCTGGCGATCGAATCTGCGTCTGCCGACGCGCCCGTGCCGGCAGCCGATGTCCTGGGCGCGGCGCTCGGACGTGCGCCGTCGATACTTGCGGTTCCTGCCTTTGCCGGCACGCTGGCGCGTTCGCTCGATCGCGCGGTCCCTGCGGCGACGATCGCGTTGCGCGATCAGCTCGTCGATGCGGCACGCGACCCGGATCTGCGCGCCGCCATGCCGGCGGCGTTGTTCGCCAACGTATTCGAGCGGGTCGCGGAGTTGCGCGCGGCCACGCTCGGAGCCGAATTTTGCGCGTCGGCGGTGG
Source organism: uncultured beta proteobacterium (assembly GCA_963788185.1). GTDB lineage: Bacteria > Pseudomonadota > Gammaproteobacteria > Burkholderiales > Casimicrobiaceae > CAIWHR01. The sequence continues at coordinate 42,147 of CAWBGE010000021.1, read as the reverse complement.
ACCGCGCCTGGTCGCCGGACGACTGTGACGCGCTGCGCCGGAGCGCGCTCGCAGCCGCGAGCATCGATGATGCGCAGGCTGGTAGGTTGCGTGCGTTGCACGGCGAACTCTGCGTTCGTGCCCACGCTTCACCGCTTCCCCTGTTGTGGCCGCGCCGCACGGCGGGAGTGCGCGTGCGCGTCATGGCCCTGGCCGCAGCGGCGATGGACGACCTCTCGACGATCGAGGGATTGGCACGCCACGCGAGCCGCTGCGATGTCGTCGTCGCGATCATGGGGTCGGCGGGCTGGCCCGACGACTGGCCGCTCTCGGACGCGGCGCGCGAGCTGCGTGTGCTGCCGCTGCCGGCGGTGCCCGGCATCGAGGACGCGCGCCGCATTGCGGCACTGGATCCCGATCTCCTGCTCGATCTTGCCGGGCTTGCGGCTTCTGGCGGACCGCTGCTCGCTGCGCGGCCGGCGCGGCAGATCGCGACATTGGTCGATCGCGCGATACGCCCATGTGATGCCGCTCGTCGACAGCGCGGTGCCGGCGACGCATCCTGCGCTGGATCAGCTCGTCGCATCCGCGGCAATCGCAGAACCGTCTGCTTCGAGCCGCCTCAACGCTGCCGCGATGTCGGCGCTCTGGAACGCAGCCGTCGCGGCGCACGGGCGAGGCGACAAGCCTGCAGCGCGCGCCGGGTACGCGGAAGTGCTCGCCGAGCAGCCCGGCTTCGCGCCGGCCGACTACCTGCTCGGCATCGCTGCACGGGAGGCGGGCGAAGTGACTGCCGCAAGGGCGCATTTCGAAGCGGCGATCGCGGCGGCGCCGCGCTACGCGGGTGCGGTCGTCGCTGCGGCGCGCCTGGCAATCGACAGCGCCGATCCCGCTGCGGCCGTCGACCTCTGCCGGCGGGGCATTGCGGCCGGTCAGGCCGGGTTCGAACTGGAGTGTGCGCTGGGAATGGCGCAGCTCGCATTGCGCGATGGAGAGGCGGCTGCGGCCACATTCGTTCGGGCGCTGGCGCGCAATCCTCTCGATGGCGAAGCGCACTACAACCACGGCGTCGCATTGCAGATGCAGCGCGATTCTGCGGGGGCTGCGCGGGCATACCAGCGTGCGCTCTTCGTCCGTCCCGACCTCGTCGCGGCGCATTTCAACCTCGGCGTGCTGTTCCAGGAGCAGAGCGCGCACGATGCGGCGGTCGCAGCCTACGAAGCGGTGCTGAGGGCCGATCCGTCGCATGTCGCGGCCCACAAGAATCTGGGCGAAACACTGCTTGCCGCCGGTCGCATCGATCAGTGGCTGGCGTCGTTCGAGCGGTTCGAGGCGCGCTGCCCCAACGCGCTGCCGCTGGCGGTGCAGGCGCTGGAAGCCTGCCAGTACCGGGCCGACTTCGCGCGCCTCGGGCGTTACCTCGAAGGGCTGCGGCAGGAGCAGTTCGTCGCCGCGGACGAACTCGAGCTGGTCGATTGTCTCGAAGAGATCCTCTACCTGTTGCTGTTCTTCGACGTCGACACCGACCTGATCCACAAGTTTGCGCGGACCTACGATGCCGCGGCGCGGCGCGTGTACGGTGAGCCGCTGCCGCGGCCGGAGTCGCGCCGGCCCGGTCGCGTGCGCATCGGATATCTGTCGGCGGACCTGCGCGACCACGTGATGGGCAAGATGTCGTGGCCGGCGATCGAGCACTCGGATCCGGCGAAGTTCGAACTCTTCTGCTACTCGCTGTCGACACACGAAGACGAATGGACGGCGAAGTTCCGCGGCCGTGCCGATCACTATGCCGTCGTCGCTGCACTGCCGGAGGCGGAGGCGGCGCGGCGCATCGCCGCCGACGATCTCGACATCCTGGTCGACCTGTCGACGCATACGCGCGGCTCCAGGCCCGGCATCCTCGCCTTCAAACCCGCGCGCGTGCAGATCACGCACGTGGCGAGCGCCGGCACCGTCGGCCTGTCCGCGGTCGACTACAAGCTCACCGATCGCTTCGCCGACGTGCCGGAGACCCAGTCCGACATGATCGAGACCTTGCTGCCGATGGCCGGATGCGTCTATCCCTACCGGCACATCGCGCCGGCAGTGGATCACCCGTTCCAGCGGGAGCGGTTCGGCATCGCCGGCGATGCCTTCGTCATCGGGGCGTTCATCACCGCGTTGAAACTCTCCCGCCGCTGCCTTGGCCTGTGGCGGGAAGTCCTGCAGCGAGTTCCGCGCGCGAAGCTTGCGTTCTCGCCGCTCAACGCGCAATTGCGCGCGCAGTATGCCCGGCTGGCTGCCGCGGCCGGCATTGCTCCCGATCGCATCGTCTTTCTCCCGCAAGGGCGCAACGAAGCGGAGAATCAGGCGCGCTATTCGCTGGTCGACGTCGTGCTCGACCCGCTGCCATTCGGCGGCGCCAATGGCACGCTGGAAGCGCTGGACATGGGCGTTCCGGTCGTGACGCTGCTGGGCAAGCGGCATGGCGAGCGCACCGCCTATTCGATACTCGCGAATCTGGGCGTCGAGACCACCGTTGCGCGCAATGGACGTGATTACGTCGAGATCGCGGTACGGCTTGCCGACGATGCCGGCTTCATGAACGAGGTCCGGCGTGCCATTCGCGACAGGCTGCCTACCTCTGCGCTGGCGGACGCGCGGCTCTACACGCAACGACTCGAGGATGCGTACCTCGTCGCGCTCGAGGCGCGCGCCCCCGAGTCGCTGGCGGGGCTGGCTGCGGTGGAGATTCGCGTTTCGAAGGATGCGGGCTGATGGATGCGTCCGGCATCCAGCGGCTTCTCGATCAGGGCGATGCGGCGGCCGCAATCGCCCGGGCGATCGTCCATGTTGCAGGCAGCCACTGCCACCCCCGTCGAGCGTACAGGCGTGTTGCGGTTGCGCGCGCGAGCCTACGAAATGGCGGGCGATCTGTCTGCAGCGGTACAGGACCTGCAGTCGGCCGTGAGTTTGTCGCCGCAGGATGCCGCGCTGTGGAACGAGCTTGGCATCGTGTCGGTTTCGCACGGCGACACGAAGTCCGCCGAAGCGGCGTTTCGCCGGGCGCTCGGCACCGATCCCGGGTACTTTCGCGCCTGGAACAACCTCGGCAATTGCCTCAGCGCCCAGGGGGATCTTCGCGGCGCTGCCGCGGCGTTTCGCGCGGCCGTCGAGCGCAAGCCGGATTACACGCTGGCCTGGTCGAACCTTGGGACCGCCCTGCGGAATCTGGGCAATGCGCCCGCGGCGGAAGCGGCGCTGCAAAAGGCAGCGAGCCTGGACTCCAATTCGTCGACTGCCGTCTTCGCCCTGGGCGGGCTCTGCCGCGACCAGGGACGACTGGACGAGGCGGCTCGCCATTTCGCGACGGCCGCGAAGCGGTCGCCGGAAGCAACCGCAGCCTGCCTGCAGCTCGCGGGCGTGCTGTCCGAACGCGACGAGCTCGGCGATGCGCGGTCCGTCTATGCGGAGGCCCTGCGCCGCGACCCGGCCGAGCTGCGCGCGTGGCTGGGGAAGCATCTGTCGCTGCCGATGATTGCGGACGACGCCGACGCGATCGGCGACCTGCGTTCCGGGTTTGCGCGCGGCCTGGACGAACTGGCGCCGATTCTGCGCGCAAACGCGAAGGCGCTCACCGCGTCGCAGGTCGTCGATCGCCTTGCCTGGAGCAATTTTCTCCTGGCCTATCAGGGCGAGAACGACCGGCCGCTGCAACAGCGGTATGCGTCGATCGTGCGCGGGTTGGTCGCGTCGCTCGACGTTGCGGCCGCGGGCGGCGCCGAGGCCCCGGGCGCGCAGGCCGGCATCCGGCGGCTTCGGGTCGGCTTCGTTTCGTCGTTCTTCCGCGACGGTACCGTGGGGAGGTATTTCGAGCGCTGGATCACGGGACTCGATCGCGAGCGCTTCGAGGTCTACGTCTATCACCTGGGGGCGGGGATCGATGCGTTGTGCAAGCGGCTCGGCGCGCGCGCCGACGTCATGCGCGAGATGCCCCGCTGGCCGCCGTCACGCGCGATCCCGGTCATCGGCGGCGACAAGCTGGACGTGCTCGTGTATCCGGAGCTCGGCATGGATGCGAACTGCGTCGCGTTGGCGGCGGTCCGCCTGGCACCGCTCCAGTGCGCGGCCTGGGGTCATCCGGTGACCACCGGCCAGGCATCGATCGATGTCTTTCTCACCTGCGCCGCGATGGAACCCCCGGACTGCGCCGGGCACTACACCGAGACCCTGGTGCGCCTGCCGGGAATCGGAACCGACTATGCGCTTCCGGCCCTGCCCGTTGCAGGTGATCGGTCGCGGTATGGCTTGCCTGCGGACGGGCCGCTGTTTCTTTGTCCGCAGTCGCTGTTCAAGATTCATCCCGACGACGACGCCCTCCACGCCCGCGTGCTCGCCGCTGTCCCCGATGCCACCCTGGTGCTCTTCCACGGCCGTCACCCGAGAATCACGGCGCGGTTCGCGGCGCGAATGGAAGCGGCGTGTCGGCGCGTCGGCGTGGACATGCACTCGCGCGTTCGCTGGCTGCCGCAATGCAGTCACGACGACTATCTCGGCATCAACAGCGTCTGCACGGCGATGCTCGACACGACCCGATGGTCCGGGGGCAACACGACGCTCGATGCGCTTGCCGTCGGGTTGCCGGTGGTGACCCGGCCGGGTCGATTGATGCGCGCGCGGCAGAGCGCGGCGATGCTGCACTTGCTGGGCATCGACGACCTGACATGCGATGACGACGACGATTACATTCGCGTCGCGGCACGTCTGGCCCGCGACCCGGATTGGCACGGCGCGCTGCGCGCGCGCATTCTGGACTCGCGGCATCGCATCTTCGGCGACGCGGCGCCCGTGCGGGCATTCGCCGACTGGCTCGCCGCCGCCGGACGTCGGCCCGCGCCATCGGCCACGGGATGACGGCCGCCACACGCCGCGCGGCGGCTTGCTGCGCGACGCTGCTCTGGCTTTCGGCGGCGTCCTGCGCAAGCGCCGCGGCCGAGGACTTCGTGCTGTCGAACAGGGGCGGCGTTCGATCGGTGGTATCGGCCACCCGCTCCGGGGACGGACAGATCTACTCGGCGGCGCGGCTCACGCAACCACCGGGAACGACGTCGCACCATCTCGAATTCGAGTTCGAGAGCGACGATTACTTTCGACCCGGCAACAAGGGGCACTTCGCCATCGGGCTCCGCGGCGACGGACTGTCCGACGCCAACGGCGACGGGATCCCGGATCTGCAGGGCGGCGGCGTCGTCCTGGGCAACGTGACCGAGTATCCGAAGCGTGCAGCCTGCGGGCCGACCAGGCGACCGGGCACCATCGTGATCGAAGGCTTCTGGGCGGGAGGCAATTGCATCCATTCGCGGACAGAAGGGCCGGAGTTGCGCAACGGCGAGCGTTACCGCGTCGCGATCGCCTACCGCGTCGACTCGCGGGCGAAGCCGATGCGCGAGATCAGCTACACGATCTCCCGGCGGGAGCCCCGCGGATGGAAACGCCTTGCGTCGCATTCGGCGAGCGACGACGCCAATCCGTCGCCGGTCAGCCTCGGCGGATGGTTCTTCGTCGAGGTGTTCAGCACCCACGACTGGACCGTGCGCGTCTACAACTTTCGGCAATGGTGGCGTTGAAGTGTCACGCCGGCGGAAATCGAGGATAGGGCCGTGATCGAGATCGTCAGCGCAACGCGGTTCTCTGAATCGGACTTCTGGAAGAAGTCCGCGCTTGGCTGGTCGCTGCGCCGCCTGGCGCGGGACACGCGGCTGGTACCGCGGATCGCTTACGAAAATCATCGCGGCCTTCCGGAGGTCTTCAACGAGCGCATCGCCGCCGATGACGATTCGGGGATTCTGGTGTTCATTCACGACGACGTGTGGATCGACGATTTCTTTCTCGCCCATCGCGTGCTGGAAGGACTCGAGGCCTACGACGCGATCGGCGTTGCGGGCAATCGCCGCCGGGTGCCCAATCAGCCCGCCTGGCCGTTCGTCGATGCGGCGCTCAGCTGGGACGCACCGGAGAACCTCAGCGGCGGTGTCGCGCACGGTGTGAATCCCTTCGGCCCGGTGTCGTACTTCGGATCGGCGCCCGCCGAGTGCGAGCTTCTGGACGGCGTCTTCCTGGCAGCCAGGAAATCAACACTGCGCGAGAGAGACGTGCGCTTCGACGCGCGCTTCGATTTTCACTTCTACGACATGGATTTCTGTCGTCGCGCGCGGGAGCGGGGGTTGCGCCTCGGGACGTGGCCGATCTGTCTCACCCACCAGAGCGGCGGCACGTTCGGAGCCCCGCGCTGGCGCGAGAAATACGACGCGTATATCGGAAAGTGGAAAAGCTAGGCGTGGCCCTGGACGATGGCGATCGCCTGCCGATACGCGTCCTCGAGTCGTCGCGCATAGAGCGCCTTGTCGGCGATTCCCGAAGTTTCGACGCGATGGCGGATGCGTGCCGACAGCGATGCCCGGTAGTCGCCGTCGGTCGCGAGACGGCAGGCGATGGCGATGTACTCGTCGTCCGTCGCGGCGACCGTGTCGGTGACGCCGAGATGCGCGAGCAGGCTGTATCCCATCCGCTCCGCCTGCCGTTCCCCTCGCAGCGTCACCACGGGAATGCCGCAGTCGAGCGCGGCGACGGTGGTGTCGCCGCCGGTGTACGGCGTGGTGTCCAGCGCGATGTCGACGATCGAATACCGCGTGCGGTCCGTCGGCACATGCCCGGTCATCGGAATGAAGACCAGACGCTCGGCGGCGATGCCGAACCCGGTGGCGCGGCGGACGAAAGCAGCCTGATCGGAATCGCGCGTCGGCGAAAATGCCAGCCGTGCGCCGGGGACGGCTGCCAGTATGCTGCGCCAGAGAGCAAGGCAGTGCGGGCTCAGCTTCAGCAGGTTGACGAATGCAGCGAAGACGATCGCCGAATCGTCGATTCCCAGTTGCCGACGAGTCGCAAGGGGCGCGCCCTCCGGTACCGCGTGAAAGAAGGGCATGACGCAGCCGTCGAGACGCAACGGCGCTTCGACGCAATATTCGGGGGCGGCCTCGGTGTCGGCGAGCGAATCCGTCAGCTTGAAGTCGACCTGGCGCAGTCCTATCGCCCCGTGCAGTCCAAGATGGGAAATGATGACCGGCGCGGGTTTGTACAGCAGCAGCCCGGGACGGCCGCCCGCCGTGTGTCCCATCAGGTCGATCAGGATGTCGAGATCGTCGTCGGCAATTCGGGCCGCGGCGGCGCGGTCGTCCTGTCCGGCCAGCGAAACGAAACCGTCGACCAGGCCGCGGATGTGTTCGGTCATGCCGTCCTCGTCGACGCGAGGAACCAGCGAGTAGGCGCGCACCGAGAAAACAGAGCGGTCGTGCTGCCCGATGATGCCGTACATCAGCAGCCCCATCACGTGGATGCGGAAGTCCGCCGACAGGTAGCCGATGCGTATCCGGTCGCGTGTGTCGCGCCGGGGGCGTAGCAGCGGTGCCCAGCCCCCGAGCCTCGCCTGCTGCAGTTCGTCGTACCTGTGCAGCAGGCGGCGGACGTCGGCGATGGCAACGTCGAAATACTGCAGCGTCGCGACGACCGATGCCAGCGATTCGACATCGTCGCTGGCGTATGGGAACGAAAGCGCGAGGCTCAGGTATTTCCTTTCCAGACGGTCGTTCCCGAGCTGTCTCGACGCTCTCAACGCCGTCACGATCAACTTTGCAGTGACCTGCGCGATTGCCTCGAACCGGAGCAGGTCCTGGAGCGCGTCTTCCGGGCGGTCGCGCAAAAGGATCGTCCGGAGGGCAAGAAAGATCGTTTCGTCGCCCGGTGCCAGCGTCCGCGCGCGTTCGAGCAGCGGTCTCGCGTCCTCGGGTCGTCCGAGTTTGTCGACGGACATCCCGAGATTGCACAGCGCCTCGATGGACCCCGGCGCGAGCGCCAGCGCATGCTCGAAGTGCAACCGCGCTTCGTCGAAACGCTCGAGCGAGAAGGCGATGTGGCCAAGGGCCAGTGCCGGGGCGGGCCACGCGGGGCGCAGGCGCTGCGCGTCGGCGAAGGCGCGCTGGGCGCGATCCGGGGCGCCATGGTCCTTGAGCAGGACGCCCAGGTTGTAATGCAGATCGGCCCGGTTCGGCACCAGCGAAACGACCTGCGCATACAGCGCTATCGCGGCCGGGAGGTCGTTCGCCGCAATCGCCGCGGCGGCGGACCGCAACAGGAGTTCGGCCTGGGGTGCGTTCACGAACGGCGTTCAGGAAGCGGCACCTGCCGTCGGCGCGGCAGTCATCCGCTTCGACCAGTCGCCGAAAACCAGCATCAGCCAGGTGACGAGCAGGGGTGCCAGGTGCAGCGTCGCCCGATTGACGGTTGACTGGTCTTCGACCCACGCGTAGGCATTGGTGAAGGTGAAGCCGAAGAGCAGAAACAGCAGTCCGATACCCAGCGTCACGGTCATCGGAGCGATGTCGGGTCCCAACGCTGATCGGTGGCCGATGAGCAGCGCGGCGACCACGGCGAAGCCGAGAAGATGCCAGTTCGCGTACAGGAAATACGCGTCGAGAAGGCCGCGCGCCGGGAATGCTCCGCTGAGATGAAGCTGGTAGCCCAGGATCGATGTGGAGGTTTGCGCCAGGACGAGCGTGGCAAGCACGCCCAGCCCCACGAGCACTCCCACCACTCGCGGGCCGTGGCGCGGCAGCAGGGCGATCAGCATGCCCGGAAGGAGCAGCAGCAGCCACACCTTGCCCGGATTCTTGATCGTCGGAAGGGCGACTGCGAACAGAACCAACAGCGCAAGGTCGCGGAAGTCGCGCTTGCGGGTCCAGCGCATCCCGCACAACACCGCAAGCGTGAAATAACCCGCCATCGGGAGATCCGCGTAGCCGGCGAGGGCCACATGCGCATCGAGTATGGGTAGCGAGGCGACGAGCCACGCGCCCGTCAGCGCGGCCAGTGCGCTGCCCCCGGTGCTGCGCAAAAAGCCGTAGGTGGCGCTCGCCAGCGCCACTGCCGTCGCCCACCACGCGAAATTGGTGAGCGAATCGTCCCAGCGGTCGATCAGCAGCGCGGACCACAGCTGCCAAAGCGGAACCGTCGCCGGATAGTGCGGCGCGGCATCGATGTAGGACGCGCCGTTGCCCGCGAGCCAGACCTCCAGCGGCGCGAACGGGGTCATGTCCTTCAGCGCAAACCAGACGCGGGCCTTGGTTGCCCATTGCATCCACGAGTCCCATGCGTACAGGGGCCGCGTCGCCGTCTCGACCAGGAGCAGCCCGAGCCGAAACACGATCCACGCCAGCAACGCGTACCAGAGCCATCGCTGCCAGCGGGACAGCAGCGTGCCGCCGGATGCATCCGGCGCCGCGTCGTGGGCATCTTCGCCGGCGCGGATGTCCGATGGTCCGCGCACTCTTCGTACCGACAGGACCAGCATCCCGAACAGGACGAGTAGCAGCAGCACCGGGCCGCCGATCGAAATCCGACTGAAGGGCACGCCAATGATGCCGGCAAGCCTGATCACCAGGGTGAGCACGAATGCGCCGGCAAACCACCCGACGCCCAGCGTCCAGGCGACCTCGCCCGTCGGGTCGGGCACTCGTCCTGCACGCGGGGGGGGCGCCTTCGGGCCGGGGAGTGCCAGCACCAGCGCGATACCCAGGCCCCAGACCAATGCGTGTCCGAGCAACAGAACGAGATAGTCGATCATGCGGCTACCTGATCAGGAACAGCGCGGCGCCGGCGCCGGAAGTTTTCAGGTCGGCAGCGACTTCCGTGGCGCCGTCCCATCGCAGCGTGTGGCGCGCTTCATTGAACTCCACGCCGCGCCGATTGAATACGAGCAGCCAGTCCCCCGGCTTGATCCACGCCCGATCAGGCATCGCGCGACTACGCGGCCGAAAGTGGATGTTGTGCGGATAGAGATGGTACGCAGCCCGGCCGCTGAAATAGGGGGCGTCCGACACGACCCAGACACGCTGCGGCGTGGGTGGCAGCACCGCACGCACGCTTTCGATGAACTGGTAGAGTTGCCCGTCCGCGTCCACCAGACGCTTGTCCCGCTCGCTCTTCCCGCCGAACATGCTCCAGGTTGTCGCCACCTGGCGGATGAGGTTGGCTGACCACCGCAGATCCAGGACGAACCAGCCGACGACGAAGAGGACACCAACCCCGAGGGCAGCATTGGGTACCCAGTGCGGGCGCCAGCGGCGCAGTCCGAGCAACAAGGCCGCACCCAGTGCGACGACGGCTGCGACCAGCGGCGGAAGCGGCAAGTCCTGCGCGTCGGCGCCCCCGGCGATGACATTCACAGAGGTGCCGCTCCATCCCTCGAAGGCGAGCCATTCGGCGGCGCGGTCGCGCAAGGTCTCGATGGCGCCCATCGGCTTCGCGGTGACGCCAACGACGCGAATTGGCTGGACGAATGTCCCCGCGACGACCAACCCCAGTCCGTTGATGTTGCCGATCCAGCCCGGAGCACCGCCGACAACGACCGGCCGCAGGCGACCGGCCTCGACGATGGCGGGCAGGCCGTAGGTTCGCCCCGGCTGGACGTCGCTTCGCCACGCGATCCCGACCTTGGCGGTATCGGGAACTCCCGTTACGGTCCAGGCAATTCCGCGTATGCGATCGGCGCGCAGGTTGCCGTTGACTGAAATGACGGCCACACCGTCATCGGCCGGTGCCGAAACGATCAACGCTCCGCCGACGTATTCGCCGTGGCCGCGAACAAGCTGGAGCGACGTTCCGCCAAACGACTGCTCGGCGCTTGACGGGAACCACGGCCCCGGAACGGCCACGGCGAGGTAGGCGATGATCACCGCCAATCCGGAAGTCAGACCGAGGACCCCGACGATCCACCATTGCACGGAGCGCCCGAATTTCGCCATCCCGCTCGATCCGGCAGCCTCCGATGACGATCGCTTCTTCAGGCTGTCCAGGCGCTGCTGGATGCGCGACATCCGTGCCGCGATCGCGGCATCCGGATCGGCATCCTGCGAAGGCTCGCTTGGCGTCAGCGGCGGCTGCTCGGGGAGGGGCTCCAGCCGCACGGGGCCACTGTCGAACCGGAACGGCCGGGGGTCCGGGGGGTTTCCGGTTTGATCGGGATCGTCGGCGCGCGTCATGGGTTCAAACTAACGGGTTCAGTTTCCGATACCGGCTCAAGCGAATGCCTCTGAGTACACCGATTCGTAACTGCGCATTTGCGAATCGGGGTACTTAGGGCGGCATTCTACCGGCGCGGTACCGCAATCGCGATTCAATGCGCGTTCTTGCTTCGAAGAACGTGCACAGCCGTGAGTGCCAGGATCCGGAGGTCGAACCACACCGACCAGTTCTCGATGTAGAAGAGATCGTATTCGATGCGTCGTACGAGATCGGTGCCGCCGCGCAAATCGTGGATCTGCGCCCAGCCGGTGATGCCGCCTTTCACCAGGTGCTTTTGCATGTAGCCGGGGATCTCGCGCCGGAACTGCTCGACGAACTCCGGCCGCTCCGGCCGCGGGCCGACGAGCGACATCTCGCCCTTCAGCACGTTGAAGAGCTGCGGCAGTTCATCGAGACTCAATCGACGCAGCAGCGCGCCGAACGGCGTCGCCCGCTTTTCCCCGGGCTTCGACCACACGGGACCCGAGCCCGCTTCTGCGTCGACCGGCATGGTGCGGAACTTGAGCATCTCGAATCGCTCGCCGTACCAGGTGACGCGATTCTGGCGGTAGAAAATGGGTCCGGGCGACGACGCGCGGATGCCGATCGCGATGAGTGCCATGAGCGGCAACGCCGGAAGGAGCAGCAAGCTGGCGAGCACGAGATCTTCGACCGCCTTGGCGACCCGGTTCGGTCCCGACATGGGCGTGTCCGTCAACGACACGACCGGCAAGCCGGCGATTTCCGAGACCGAGTGGTTGAGCAGGTGAAAGCTGTAGATGTCGGGCACGAACCGGATTTCCGCCGTTGACGAACGCAGCGACGACAGGATCGCGCGAATTCGCGGCTCGGCCCGCAGTGGCAGCGCGATCCACACCTGATCGATCGTATCGGCATTGACCTCGTGGGCGAGGACGTCGGGCGAGGCCAGCACGCGGCGGCCCGCAACTTCCGTTCCGATCTTGCTCGCGTCGTCGTCGAAGAACCCGACCACGCTGTAGCCCGCCCAAGGCGCGCCCTGCAGTCGTTCGGCAACGGTCCGACCCAGTGTGCCCGCGCCCACGATGGCTACATAACGCAGATTGAGGCCGCGGCGGCGCAGCGCGCGCAGCGCAAGCCGTGCGGACAAGCGCAGGACGACAGTGGCCGCGAGGCCTCCGGCCAGCCAGACGGACACCCAGACGCGCGAAAACGCGTCGCCCGACTTGGTGGCGAAGATGGCGCCCCCGACGAGACCAGTCACCAGCAGCCACGCGAACACGAGGCTGCGGATCTCCTCGACGACGGAAACGCCTCGCTGCGGCTCGTAGAGGCGAAACATCGGGAACAGCGCGGCCACCGCGAGCGCGCCCACCACCAGGAACAGCACGTAGCGCTCGGGCAGTGGGAAGTCCTGAAGGTACAGCGCGTAGCCGACGATGCCGACGACTACCGTTGCCAACGGATCGCTGGCGCGCAGGACGGCGGCGAACAGCGAGGCGTGGGGCTTCAGCAGGCGACGTTGCATGACATCGTATTATCGCCTCCCGGCGCGGAAATCCGCATGGGTGCGCTCGACGAAGGCCTGGATTTCGCGCGCGAATCGTCCGCTTGCGAAGCGCTGCGCGCTGTGAACGCATGCTGTCGGGTCGATCCCGGCGACTTCGACATCGAAGCGACTGACCGCGTCGGCGATCGCGGCGGGCGTTTGCTCATGGAAGAAGATCCCCGTGCGGCCCGCGCCACCTTCGATCACGGTTTCGAGCACGCCGCCGCGGCCGCAGGCGATCACCGGCGTGCCGCAAGCCTGGGCTTCGACGGGGAGAATGCCGAAGTCCTCTTCGGCGGCGAAGACGAATGCGCGCGCACCTCGCAGCAGATCGCGCAGCCGCTCCCGCGGCACCTCGCCGACGAACTCGACATTGGCGCCCGCCGCGGCGCGTATGCGCGGCGCCTCGGGACCATCGCCGACCAGGATCAGCCGGCGATCCGGCAACGCCTTGAACGCGGCGACGATCGCATCGATGCGCTTGTACGGGACCCAGCGCGAGGCGGTAACGAAGTAGTCGCGTTGCGCCGGTGGAGGCGCCATCGTGTCGGGCGTGAAGAAGTCGACGTCGACCGGCGGATAAATCACCGTCGCGTCCCGGTCGTAGCAGCGATGGATGCGATCGCGGATGTATTCGGAGATCGCGACGTAATGGTTGACGCGGGAACTGGTCCGTCGGTCCCACTCCTGCAGCCGGCGCAGCAGCGCGCGCACCAGCGGTGCGGCGGGACCGTGCGCGATGCCGCTGACGGCAAGGTACTGCTCGGACAGGTCCCACGCGTAGCGCATCGGCGTGAAGCAATAGCAGATGTGCAGCTGGTCGGGGCGCGTGCGCACGCCCTTCGCCACCGCGTGCGACGTGGACAGCACCAGATCGTAGGCGCCGACATCGAGCGACTCGATGGCCTTCGGCATCAGCGGCAGGTAGTTGCGAAACCGGTTGCGGGCGTAGGGCAGGCGTTGCAGGAACGACGTGCGTGCGCGCTTGCCGCCAAGGCGCGACCGCCACTCATCCGGCAGAAAGTCGACCAGTGCGAAGAGATCGGCGTCGGGAAACAGCGCGATCAGTTCCGCGAGGACGTTCTCGCCGCCGCGCCAGGTGTCGAGCCAGTCGTGGACTATTGCCGTGCGCGCTCGCATGTCACTGCATCCTGTTGACGGGCAGCCGAGGTTGTCTGTTGCCGTAGCGCATGGCAGCAGACGCTCGCAGGGCACGCCGTACTCGGACCAAGCCTGATGCATTGCCGTGCCCGAACTATGGTGGTCGCCTCAAGGGGCGGCGATTGTTGACGACAATTTGCATGTGCGTCGGCTTCCGGCAAATGTCGGTTCGTGGTGAATATTCTGCTTGGCACTGAAGTGGATTTTGTGCTTTGATTGAACACGTAGGTTAGCGCAGTTTGGAGATTGGAAATGAACCGTGCGCCCGGACCGCTGCTTGTGATCGGAGTTTGCACGGCAGTCCTGTATTTCGGTGCGCTGGTTGCGCTTTCGCCGCGCGCACTCGACTCGGGATCCGAACCCGATGCAGCATCGGAGGAGCGTGCCGGACGGCCGCAACCCGGAGCGTCGAAAGCAGTCGGGGCGCCTCTCTCCGCGCAGTCGGGATCTTCGTCCATCGGCGAGGCCGACGCGCGCATGTCTTCGACACTATCCCGAGCTACGGGTGCTGCGCCACCCTCGGGCGACAGCGGGGCCCTGAGCCCCCAAACGCGCGCGCCGCGCGCAATGCCCCCCAGCTTTTCTGGAACGGACTCCGGTCCGGCGGCGCCGCCTTCCGAGGTGCGCGCGGGACCCGACGGCCAAACATACGTACTGCGCAATTACACGGCAGCCGAGACCGAGGCGGAACGCCGTGCCGATGGTTTGGCTCGTCAGGCGACCATCAGTGAAGCACGCTCGGATCCGGCGGCGTTTGCAGCGCGGCATCACCTCGAACTCGAGGATCTGCAGGCGATGCTCGACGGCAAGCAGCCGTTTCCGGATCGACTGGTTGCCGAGCGAAGGTCAAGACCATGAAGAAGGTCGAGCGGCATGGGCAACCTGCCCGCGCCGGGAAGTGTTGGTGCGCGCCAAAGTGCGGCAATGTGCGGCGCGGTTTTCTGAGTTGCTTTCAGCAATCAATGGGAGAACGACAATGCTAAAGATGTTCGAACGATTTCGCTTCATGACCTCCGCGATCGCCGGCGCACTCGTGATGTCTGCGGCGAGTCCCGCGGTGGCGCTGAGTACCGACGGATACCACACGATCCAGATCATTCCGATTGCGGCATCGACCGCAAGCTTTACGACTTCGTTCTTTTTCCACAATCCGAATCCGATCACCATCAACATCAACGTCTCGTACTTTCCGGCGGTCGGCACACCGACCGCCGTTCCGATCTTCTGCGGGAGCAAGGCTGTCCTTGCGAATCAAGTCCTGCGTTTCAACAATCTTGCGAGCCTTTGTCCCGGAATTGCGGCCGGTTCCAATTTTGGCTGGCTTTACACCTACGAGGGCAATCCGACCAACGAACCCTATGCGGTGTTCACGCGCGTCGACAACCCCCAGGGACAGGGGTTCGAAATCGAAGGGTTTCCGCCGCACACATTTACGGCCGCCACCATGCACGTGACCGGGCTGAAGCGGCAGGCAGCGGCTCCTGGATATGGGACCAATTGTTTCGTCACTGCTTTGTCGGAGCCGACCGTACTCGATATCAGTTTGCGGGATAGTCTCGGTGCTCAACTGGGCACCACGCAAACGTATACGCTGGCCGCAAACGAGATGCGCCGTCTCACGGACATCTTTGCTGTTGTCGGCGCGCCGGCCGGGGACTACGCCAATTTTCGGTTGACCGCGACCGAGTTTCAGGCTTCCGGGGAGCCGGGTGCGATCGTGTTCTGCACGGTGCAGAACAACCAGACGTTCGATGCCGATTTCCGAATCGCAAAGGCCTCTCCGGTTCAGGACGGCCACACGAATCGCGACTTCACGCAATCGACGGACCACAATGGCAACAAGTTCACGATCGGGTCATATTTCTCTGCAGACCGCAACCAGCACGTGATTCAATTCAAGCATCCGGATTGGGTGCAATGTGCCGTCGCGCGGACCGATGCAGGCGTGCTGGCCGACCTCGAGATGCGGCTCCTAGCGCCGGATGGAACCACCGTCGTGGCAGGCGGAAGTGACATCCAGTCGTTCGGCGAGGTATTCCTTGGAAACAAGTCCACCCGCAACGGCGGATCGAATGGCAACTGGATCTTGGAGGTGGAGGCGACGAACTCATCGGGTGCGGGTGCCACCTATTCGATCCGATGCCAAAGCGGAAGCGGACATGGTGGCGGCTATTTCTGGGTAGGCCGCAACCTGCCTGACGTGTTCTGACGAAGCGCGCATCGCGGTTCAAACGCCGACCGGCCTTGCGCCGGTCGGTTTTTTTTTGGGGGCGCCCGGCAGTCCAAAACCGTAAGCGCCGGGGTATCTGCGTCGATCCATGGCGGGGATTGTCGGCAAGCTTTACAGCGCCGTCGGCGTGTTCTGAACGGCACCCGCTGGCGTGTGCTAAACGCAATGCGCGATATGGCGACGTTAACCCGTTGAATGGCAAGGTTTTTGTGTTGCGTCACTCATTACGTAGACTACAATATGAGAAAAACAGGGCCAAAAAGAGCCTCATCGACACGCGGCCAATCGGCCTCTTTCGAGGTGCGCATCACGGATCTTGTCGACAGTCTTTACAAAGATGGCCAAGTACCCAATAAAATCATAGAGAAAGCATTGCTTATCAATGCGTTTTGTTCCTGGCCCCCATCTTGCTTCAGTATCTTGACAGTAAATAAAATTGTACAGAACAACACAAGAAGCGAGAGGCGTAATGATGAGGCACCCACTGCTAACCAGTTTGCTCGCAGCGACGGTCGGTCTGGGCATCGCGCAGCATGCGCAGGCAGGCTTGGTCGAGATGTGGGACTACGACATCGACTTTCGGCTCGACACGGCGGAAACGTCGACTCAAACGGGTGGCCGGTACGCCACCAACGACGTCGACAACCCCGGCCTGGTTTCGGAACTGATCGGTGACAGTGATGTGTCATCTGGCGGGCCCGCAACGACCGCATTCCACTCGACGTTCAGGCTCACCGAAACCGGGTCCGGAATCGTCTACGAGTCCACCGCGACGCCGGTCACGCTCGAGTTCGCCGCCCAACTCGGAGGAGCGAGCGAGCTGGATACCCTGGGTTCGGGGGGCGAGCTGGGCCAGGAATTCGAGTACGGGGGCTTCAACTACCTGGTTAGCATGTTCCAGCAGGCATCCCCGTATGCCAGAGGAGCGGACTACCGGGAGTCGTTGCACTTCGTCATCACTATGCGCACGTCGCCGGTGCTGGCGCCGCCACAACCACTGCTACCCGTGCCGATCCCCGAACCCGGCACGCTGGCGACTCTCGTGCTCGCGTTGGCGGGGATGGGCCTGATGCGTCGGATGTGCCGGAAGGACTAGCTGCAACTCTCCTTGTTGCACCCCTTGGGATTGCAGCGTAGCTTTTGCATAGCTGCCTGCCCGCTTCGGGTGTCAGGGGCGCGGACCGGGATACGGCGAATCTTCTCCCGGGCCACCGACAAGGAGAGTACCGATGAACGACCGCCTAAGGCTTTCTTGCTTCGTCGTCTCCGTCGTGGCGATTTTCAGCAGCACGGCCACACACTCGCAGACCACCGCGGGAGCCGGCACGGTAGTAGTCATTCCGATCGCGGCGCAGACAGCTTCCTACAGTACCGAAGTGTATGTGCGCAACCCTGGCGCGGGTGTACTTACGCTGAATGTGAAGTTCTACGAGGGGCAGAACTCTTCGGTGCCCGGTCAGCGGCCGTGCACGCAGTTCGTGGCACCCGCCAACTCGTCGACTGTGCTCACCTTGGGTACGCAGTGCACGCTGGGCGCCGGCAGCCACTTCGGCCTGCTCATTCTTGAAAACGCGGCGGCGGAGAAGATAGACTTCTTCGCCGCCTATTCGCGCAGCCAGACGCCTGCCGGTGCGGGCTTCAGTGTCGAGGGGTTCCCGGCGGGCAACTTCTCCGGGGCAGGCGCAACGGTGCTGGGCTTGCGGCGCACGTCGACCGGCGCCAAATACCAGTCCAATTGCTTCGTGGCTTCTCTCGGCGAAGCTGTCGACTACCGGATCGACCTTCGGAACGGCGTCGACAATTCGGTCCTCGGAAACCCGGTCACCGGGTCGCTTGCACCCTATCAGATGGTGCGTCATCTCGACATCTTCACCGCAGCAGGCGCCCCCGCCGGCGATTATGCCAATGTCCGGGCGGTGTTCGACAACACCAACGCGGGCAACCCCGCGTTCGTCGGATTCTGCACGATGCAGGAGAGCGTGACCTTCGGCGCCGACTTCCGGATCGCGAAGTCCTCGGATGCCCTCGACAACCGCCAGCGACGGGTGATCTGCTACAGCCAGGACTCCTGTGGCACGGTCGCCGCAATCGCTCCTGCCCAGATCACGGACCTGACGAAGAAGGTGATTCATCAGACGATGATCGCGCAACCCGATTACGTGAAATGCGAGTTGGTGAGCCCCCGCCTTGCCGACCTCGAGATACAGTTGCGCGGCACCGGAGATACGTTCTCCGCCCCGGTCTTCCCGTCGACTACACCCTACGACAGCGGCGGCAACAACAAGACCTCGTTCTACATTTTCACCGGTCACCGCAACGACGCCGTCATCGATACCGACGGCTATGCGACACGATGGTTCATCGATGTGTCCTATCGGGAAGGATCAGCGAACAGCACCGTCCCGATCTCGTATGGCATCACATGTCATTCCGGCAACGGAGTCGCCGTTCCGTGGGTCAGGGCAACCGACGCGGATAATTTCTGATGCGGAGCAGGTGCGGCAGGTTGCGCAGGCGGTAATCCTGTCCGGCGATTCCCGGGTAAGGACATCGGCCGCTACGCCGGATCCACCGCCTGTACGTCGTTGGGTTCGGACCGGAGCATATCGATTGGCGACGCCCTGGCCCGATGCTCAGGGGCCGGGCTTGGTTGCAACGGCACAGATGCGAAAGCGAAACCACCGCCCCACAACCGGCAGCCGAGCGAGGGTGCGGTCGACGGCGCCGAACCCCGGGTAGTCCGACGGCAGGAACCAGAGTGCCTCGACCTCGAGGCCGGCGGCCGCGAGAAGCTTGCGGTACGGTTCCGGTGAGCGGACGGCGATATGCCCGGGAATCTGGCGCAGCACCAGATTGCGTGCCTTCAACCGCTCGACATAGTGTGTCGCGCAGGGCGTGTAGATCGCAAGGCGCCCGCCGGGGACCAGCACACGTCGAACCTCGCGCAGGATCACCGCCAACGCGATATCGTCGACGTGCTCGACGAAGTCGATGGCTGCGACCTTGTCGAAGGCTGCGTCAGGCCACGGGCGAAGATTACCCGCATCGCAGACCTCGAACCGGGCATTGCGCACCCCCTCCTTTGCGGCACGAAGGCGCGCGCGCTCGATGGCGGCCGGCGCGAGATCGATGCCGACGACTGTGCGTACCTGGCGAGCGAGCCTTAGCGCGTGTTCGCCCGCAGCGCAGCCGATCTCGAGGACCCTGTCATCGGCCACAGGTTCCAGCATCCTCACGACCTCGCGCCATCGCCGCGCGCGTTTCGCTTCGTTGTTGGTGAACCAGTGATCATGGTGAAGTTCGGCGTCGAAGTAGTGCGCATCGTATTGCGCTTCTCGCGGGCCTTCGGTTCCAAGCCCGGAGGCGGTGTCGATAGCGGGCGAGCGTGGTGATTTCATGGCAGCGTCTTCCACTACTTTGCAATCCGGAAGTCGGCTCCGAAACTGGAATTGTCCTGCACGGTGCAGAATGCGACCAGTTTGGCTGTGCCGCCCATCGTGTTCGTGAACTCTGCGCGGACGTTGACGTAATCGCCGGCCGGCGCGTTCACACCTGCCGGCCCGAAGATGTCGAGGTAGCGGTACTGCTCAAAGGCGGCAAGGTAGCCACCCAGCGTCTCCCCGATCTGCGCCCCGGTGCCATCGCTGACCAGACGCAGCTCAAACGATACGGGTTGCTCCAATGCGCCGACGAAACAGTTGGTCTGATAGGCCGGCGGTGCCGCCTGCTTCTTGAGGCCGATGACGTGGCTACCGTTGTTCAAGCTCCCCACAGGGAAGCCCTCGATCGAAAATCCGATGCCCTGCGGGTTTTGTGTCCGCGAATACCCGTAGAAAGGGTGGCCCGGAGCCGGGGCAGTATCGCGGACAGCCAACAACCCGAAGTGGGGACCCGTTGGAAGGTTGCACTGGCTGCCAACGGAGAACTGCGCCGAGCGGTTCGCGGCAACGTTGATCGGGGCGCAAGTCGTGGCGCCCGGCGATGAGGAATTGAGAGCCTCGTAGAAGGTGACCGTCGCCGAGAGATTCGCGTCGCCCGGATTGTAGAGCGTGACCTCGCTGGTGAAGGAGGAGGTTTGGGCAACTATCGGGAATACGATTGTCGTTCCAATTCCGCCGATGGGTGCGGGCGCAGGGTCGGGGTCGATGACGATCACTGTGTACTGGACGGAGGCCGGTGCGCTGCCGCCGATACCGCTGATCGCTATCGTGTAGCCGGTGTCGGCCGATGGCTTGGTGTAGGGAACATTCGTCGGGCGGAAGACGATGGTGTTGTCGCCGTAACCGACGTCGACAGGCTCAACCGTGACCGGAATCGGCCCAGCCGGGCCGATCATCGTAACCGACGCACCGGCGAAGTCGGCGCCAGGATACGAATACGACCACCGATTGGAATTACCCGGAAGATTCCGATACGGTACGAACCCGGCCGGTGGCCATGCAATGCCGGCAGGTGTTGCCGGGCGCGTCGTCGTGGGCCCGAATACGTACAAGGCGTTCGCCGGCTGATTGGCACCGTTCTGGGCGGCGTCACCGGTGGCCATGGATCCGCGAGGCGGGAACAGAATCCATCGCCGATGCCCGGCGGCAGTATTGCCGGAGCCTGGATCGTCGACATACAAGTCAACCGCCTGCACACCGTTGACACCGAGTGCGATGTTCGAGTTGGCGGCGCCGATGGCTCCGACGGTGCTGTAACAGAGCCAGTTTGACGGCGGCGAATGGGATAGCGCATTATTGGCCGAGTACATCAATGCGGCTGCCTGTGATTGAGCAGTCTGCGGCTCGGTCAACAACGTTACCGGTGGCAGGTCGACCAATCCCCGGAAGTAGTTGATGCGCCCGAGCACGGCATTCTGGTGAGTGAGGTCGGTGGTTCCGGGAGCGCAGGTTGCGATCGCGCCCGTCCAGATCAGCGGCACCATGTCACCGGGCACGTAGCTGTTGTTGTAAAGCTGGACAACCAGCGCGCGAGTCAAGCCCGCCTTGGGCTTCGGCCGCCGATCCCAGTTCGACGTGTCCTGTGGCTCGAATCGGCGCACGGCGTCGCCCAGTTGCACGCCCTGCGCCGTGACGGCGAGGGGGTACGCCGCAACGGCCGCGGCTGCCATGACAACTCCGGCGAAGAGCAGGCGCGCGGTCCTCGGACCAGCGGGTAGGTATGCGGTCCGGAAACGTGTCAGCACGGCCGTCGCCCTTTGCACGGCGTGGCGAGGCACCACATGAGCCGAAGCGATCCCGGCGCTGCAACACCCACAAGGGAAACGTGCAACGGCACAGGCCTGTGAGGAATTCGAAAGGGGAACGCACATTGCGCGGAAAGGAGGCTCGGATCACTTCGGTGCTGTTCAAATCTCATGGCGGCAGACTCGCGAAGAGAGGCGACCTGGTCGGATTCTCATTGGAGAATGTCCCGATATCAAGCATCTATCGTGCCCGCGCTTCCGGTGCGGCGAGGTCAATGCTCGGATAGCTGCGGGGCCACTTCGTGGGCGCTCCCGCAAGCATCGCCTGTTGGAGGTGCTGCCGACGATCCCGGAATATTGTCGACGAGCGCGTCGAATCCTTCCGGCCGAACGGCATTCGGCGATCTTCTCGGACGAGACCGGCATCCGTGCCGCTGGATGGGTGGCCTGGATTGCCGCGAAGATCGTTCTGTCACCGGCGAAGAATCCAGATCCATGTAGGCGCCAACAGCGCGGCCGGCCACGCGCAGGCTGCAATCATGCCGCGCAGCACGCGTGGCATGCGAGCGAGCTCCGCGAATTGGTAC
This sequence comes from uncultured beta proteobacterium, assembly GCA_963788185.1. Taxonomy (GTDB): domain Bacteria; phylum Pseudomonadota; class Gammaproteobacteria; order Burkholderiales; family Casimicrobiaceae; genus CAIWHR01. The sequence continues at coordinate 20,383 of CAWBGE010000021.1, read as the reverse complement.
CGAACTGGATTGCGCAGCATCGCCGGAGACACGAATTCGGCGCGCGCGAACTCGCTGAACAGGGATCGAATGCGCCATGGCGGCAGGAATCGCTCCTCGTAGCGTGAACTGCGTTGCATCGACTGCAATACGAGATTGGCCAGAGATCGTGGCAGCAGCGAGAGCAGCGGGATGCGGTGATGGGGTTCGATCAATTGCAACGTGTGCCCTCCGGCAAAGTAACAGGAGCCGCCGTCACGCAACACGCGATGGATCTCGCACAGCAGGGCATGCGGGTCCTCGACGTGCTCGTAGACATGGTTGCACACGACCGCATCGAAGCTCGAATCGGCAAATGGCAGCAGCAAGCCGGACGCGACAACGAACGATGCGCGTTGCGCTCCCACGGCGGCATGCGCGACGGCAGCCGCGTCCAGATCGGTGCCGACCACGAGGCCTGCGTGCGCGCCGATCTCGTTGGTGATCAGCCCTGCCGAGCAGCCGACGTCGAGGACGCGCGCCGAGGCGAGGTCGACGCGACCGAAATCCGCGAGTGCGCGAACGATTCGTCGACCGCGCCGTCGACGGCCCTCCGGATCATGCAGGAAGCCGTACCGTTCAGCCCCGGTCGCGCCGGGACCATGGGCTGTCATGGCTGTCTCCCGCGCCTGCGTGCGGCTGCCCAGATCCCCCACGCAGCAAGCTCGCAACCGAGCAGCCCGATGCGAGCCATCAGCGCGACCGCAAGCGCCATGCCGACGCCGAGCCGCGGCGCGAGCATCCACGCAAGTACGCCTTCGCGCACGCCGAGCCCAGCCGGCACGAACACGACGAGAACGCTGGCAAGCCCGGCCACGAGAAATGCCCGCGCGGAGACGAGGAGATCGACTGAATCACCGGGCGCGAAACTCGCGACAAAAGCGGCAAACGAGGCGGCGATCAATCCATGACCAAGCAATGTCCATCCAACGGCCTTCATTGGCCAAGTCGGGTGGGAAGCGATTCGCGCCAGCACGAACGACGCACCAACGGCGATCGCGCCAACCGCGGCCAGCCCGGTGACGAGCCACGCGGGCATCGATGGACCGGCAACCAGCGAGAGCAACGCCAGCGACGCCGCGCTGAAGCAGGCCAGCGCCTGTTCCGACAGGAATGCGGCGACGTTGTCGGAAAGCCGCTCGCCACGCGCATGGCCTTCAGTCGCGCGCACCGCGCCCTGCCATATGCCCCCCGGAACGTAGCGTGCGAGCAGCGAGGCGAACCAGGCGCCACCGACGTCGACCCACGATTCGCCGCGGTTGCGAAGGCGTGCCCATGCGGTCGCCATTGCAACATAGCTCGCAGTCGCCGCGACTGCGGCAAGTGCCAGCGGCGACAACGCCGGCGTTGCGAGCGCCGACCAGTCGTCGGGGGCATGAACGGCGAGTTGCCAGCCGAGGCCGACGAGGATCAGCAACGCAAGACTCCAGCGCCAAAGCCTGAGATGCGTCATCGCGAGTGCCGGCGCGCGATCATCGCGAACACCTCCTCGTATCGGTCGCAGACCGCATCCCAGTTCCGGTTCGTGCGTACCCAGTCGCGGGCACGGTCGCCGAAAGCCCGTGCCACCGCAGGCTGCGCCAAGAGCGAATGCACCGCGTCGGCCCACTGCACTGCATCGGCGGAAGCGACGAGCCGGCCGCCTTCGCCATCACCGATCGCATCGCGGAGGCCCTCCAGGTTGGCCGCGACCAGAGGGCAGCCGGCAGCTGCGGCTTCGAGCGCCGAGATGCCGTAGCCTTCGATATCGCCGGGCACCTGCACATTCGGCATCACGCAGACCGACGCGGTGCGCAGCCAGCGCCATTTGTCCGCATCGCTTGCCAGGCCGAGCCAGACGAGCCTGTCGCCGACGCCGCACTTGGCGGCAGCGGCTTCGATAGCGTCGCGCTCTGGTCCCGTGCCGATGATCGCGAGTCGTACGCGGGGGTTGCGCACGATCAGCATCGGCAACACCGACCCGACAAACCATCCGAGACCCTTGCGACGAACGAGGCGGCCGACGAAGAGCAGCAGGTCGGGGTCGCGCGGGGGCGCCGGATAGGTCGCTTCCGGCACTGTGAGACCGACGCCGATCACCGTCGTACGGTCCTTCGCCACGCCCCTCGCGACGGCAGCATCGCGGGCCGCGCTGCTGATGCACACATAGGCATCGATCTGGCGGAAGAAAGCCCGCAACCACAGCTGATAAAGCGGGTTCGGGTAGGTCACGTCGAGGCCATGCACGGTCACGCAGACGGGAACGCGGAACAGGTGGGCGAGTGCGCCGACGGGTGCGAGCACCGGGTCGCCGAGATGCAGGACGGCGATCGAGCCGTTCAGCGCCGCAGCCAAGACGCGTGCCGCACTCGTCAACACGAACAAGGGCAACCAGCGCGATCCGCGCCGCAGGGAGAAGATCTTCACCGGACGGCGTCGCGCGATCCGCGTGGTCAGTTCCCAGCTAAGCAGTTCCATGCCGCCGATGCTCGGCGGATATTTGCGCGTCACGAACCAGACGTCGGTGGCGGCGCGTCGCGGGTGGGTACGTTCAGCCATCCCTGCGCTGGCTCTGGCGCGGAGGGGACCGTGCGCGGCGGGCATCGAGCCGCAACTCCTCCAGGAGCCGACGATTGATCGCGACGAGGTCGCCGATGAACGCCACTGCCATCAGCACGCCGGAGAGTCCGAACAGGATCGCGGCGAGGATCAGGCTTTGCGTATGCCCGGCTGTACCGCTGTCCGCGATGAAGTAGTAGACGAAGCGCAAGGCGATCAGGGTCGCAGTGACGAACAGCAGTCCCGCGGGGATCATGAATGAGCGGAATGGCCGATACACGACGAAGATGCGCGTCAGTGCGCTGCCGGTGCGCCAGACGTAGTCGAGGTTGCTGCGGACGAGCCGCGACTCCCGGGTTGCCGGATTCACGGCTATCGGGACCGATACGACACGCAGCCGGCGTTGCGCTGCCTGAACGATCGTCTCCAGCGTGTAGGTATAGCTGGAAAACACGTTGAGTTCGAGCGCGGCCTCGCGGCTCATTGCCCGGAAGCCGCTCGTTGCATCGGTCACCGTGGTACCGGAAAGCCAGCGCACGACCCACGAACCCAGTCGCTGCAGAAGCTTCTTCATCGGCGAGAACGAATTGATCTCGCTGATCGGGCGCGCGCCAACGACGAAATCCGCCCCCCCGGCGAGTATGGGTGCGAGCAGCGCAGCGACGCTCGCTCCGCTGTACTGGTTGTCCGCATCGGTATTGACGATTACGTCGGCGCCGCGCGCGAGTGCCGCGTCGATCCCGGCCATGAACGCATGGGCAAGCCCCCGGTTGACGGGCAGACGCACGACTTGGGCCCCGAGTCCGCGCGCCACTTCGGCGGTACCGTCGTCACTGCCATCGTCGATGACGAGAATTTCGATTTCGTCGATCCCGGGCACTGCGCGTGGCAGGTCGGCGACCGTTGCCGGCAGATGCGAGGCCTCGTTGTAGCAGGGAATCTGGATGATGAGCTTCACGGTGGAACTCGATAAACGCTGACGGGAGCGGGTGGTCGGCAGTGAGGGCCCGCGACGCGGGCTGGCGGGCGGCGACGAATTCGCGTGGAGCATACCTTGAACGCTGCGTCGAAGGCAGGGGTCGGATTGGAACCGAGTCTGCAATTCCACGCGGCGGACTGTCCGCAGACAGTGCATGACAACAGGATTGAGGGTCTCCATTCATCAGGTGATGGTGACCGGAATCCGGACAACACCGGTGTGGTCGTCGGAAAACACTCCGTGACCTTCTCGCACAAGAAAGACGCGCACCTCGTAGTCGCCCGGAGCCAATGGCGCGCCATTCAGGCCTACGGCAGCCAATGGCACTTGCATGCGTGTCCGGTCGCCGGCGAGCAAGGAAACGCTCATCGGCCAGCGATTGTCCCCAACAAAGTCCGCAGGCGTTCCGCGGCGGTGCCAACGCAACGCGATCTGGACGGCACCCAGCGGACCGCCGAGTTCGCGCACCGTCGGCCACCATGCGGAACCGGCATTCTCGACATCGAGGACAAAGGAGCACTCCTTGCCGGGCAACACACGCAGAGGTTCGCTCGGCAGGCTGTGCGCGGCCAACCGGGCGTGGAATCCTTCCACCCCGGGCATTTGGGCGGCCATCGATTCGGTGGCGAGCGGACGCACCCCTATCAGCCCCACGCCGATTGCGCTGCGACTGTCGGCAATGCCTATCGATCCAGGGTCGACGGTCTCGCTCCGCAACTCGAAATTCGCGACATCGTCCCGAAATGCATTTCCCACGGGGATCACCAGTGTGGTGACGCCCCCGGCGAGGTCGCCGCTCCAAATGGCCTGGTTGTCGATGCTCACTTGCGCTGCGCGCGTCTTGCCAGGCTCGGCAAAGGTGAACAAATCGATCTTGAGTGCTGCGGCGGTTCGCAAAGGCGCGGCGGGCAGGAGGATCCTGGCGTAGCCCCGCGTGTATCGGAACATTCCGAAGGGTGCCACTTCTGATTCGAAGAAGCCCTCGTCGTGCGCTCCCCACGCCCATTCGCCACCGAACATGCGAGCCCCGAACCCGTGGTCGAGCCCGAGCGCGCGTGCAATGAAGAGGCGCGTCTCGCTGTGTGCCGCGCTGGTTGCCGGCGCTCTGGTCGTTGGCGCGATGAACTTCCGGGTGACACGCCAATCCCGGACCGTTTCGAGGAGCAGGCCGGTACGCGGCAAGTCGGGACCATACAGCAGCCACGCCGGACGCCCCAAGCGCATTTTGGCCTCCACCCAGCGGGCGAGCGTCTCGCCTTTATCGCTGTTGCGGAAAACGTTGTTCGTGATGGCAACCGGCTTGCCGAAGGCGACCAGGAGGACTGTCGCGAAGTTCTCATGCGGCCCCACCGACACGACCAATCCATCGGGCAATTCGGACGCGATCGCGGCAAGCTCTCCAGATGTACCGTAGTTCTCCCGCAGCAAGCGCACGTCAGCGGGCAAGCCCGCCACCAACAGGGCTGGCGGCAGGACAAGCAGCACGACACCACCGACGGTTCCCAGCCGGCCGAACCGGCGCGCAAGTCCGGCGCTGAATACCGTCGCCAGCAAGACGACAAACGGAATGGCTTGAGGGACGAAGCGGCGGATGGCCCAAGGATGATCCGGGCTCACATGCGGAGACCACAAGTAGAGCAACGTCGGCACCATTCCGAGCGCGAGCACCAACGGTCGGGGCAGGGACGGTCGCGCCGCCCACCCCGCCATCAGCGCGAAGCAGACGCCCGCCGCTCCCGACACCAGCAGCGGCCAGGAGAGGTAGGACGCGAGCCCGAGGACCGAGTCCTCGCGGAAATCCCGCGTGCCCTCAAGCCCGGTCCCTGGCGGGATGACGCTGAATGGTTCGAGTGATGGTCTGATTGCGACGGAATAGACGAGGAGCGACACCAGGATTGCAACCATCAGCCAGGTGGTTCCGCGGTAGGCGACGATTTGGCCGAAGGTTCTCAGTGAACGCGATGGAAACGTCAACGCGACCACGGCGAGTCCGATCGCAGCCGCCGCGATCAGTCGCAGATATCCAATGTTGTCGAGGAAATACGGCCGATGAAAGGCATAGAGAAACAAGGCCGCCGCGAGCCCTGCTCCGAGTTGGGCAATCGCGAACTGCCGGGTCTGATCTGAATGGGTGCCGGTTGGTGCAGCGCTTCGAACCAAGACTACCGCAAGCAGCATTGCGGGCAAGGCCAGCAAAGCATCGATACGGACCAGTGCGGAGCCGAACAACAGCACCGCACAGGGCCATCGGGCACGCTCAGGGTCGGCGAAGGCAACGAGCGGTATTGCGAGCAGCAGCGCCATCGCCAGGGGTTCGCTCAATGAGATACCCGCGATCCACAGCGAGCTCGGCAGGGTGCAAAGCGCAACGGTCGCAGCTGCCGCCAGGATTGGGGTGGCGATCTGCCGCGCAAGCAGGAAGAACACCAGCGCGCCGATGGCGAATACGAGGGCGTTGGCGCCGAACAGGCCCGAAGTCCCCATCGCCGCATGAGCCAGAGCAAGCCACACCGTCCAGCCGAGCGGGAACTGGGGCGTAATCGGTCGGTCCATCCCGTTGCGGTAGTGCTCTGCGCCTGGAACATCGAATATCTCGCTGTGCGCGAGCAACTCCCGATCCGCCTCGTCAAGCGACGAATAGGTCGCCGAGGCCTGTCCGCGTTCGGACAGTGCAACAGCGAACTCGGCGTAAACCTGCTGATCCCGCCCCGCACCCAGCGTGTCGTCCCGCCCGAGCATCGCAACAATGACGAAGCCCGCAACGACGGCAAGCGCGACAGCATCGGCTGTGTCGAATCCGCGACGCGGAATTGCCGCAAACCGAGTTTGCAGGAACACCGCTGCGGCCACCACCCAGCCCGCCGCACCCAGGAGTGGGGCGCGGAACAAGCCGAAGATCGCCAAAATTGACAGGATGGGCGTAAGGAGCGCGACCCCTACCGTCAGAGACAGGATTGTGCTGGCGAGCCATCGATCCGGCAGCCTCCTCCCGAAGGAGCGGTCGAGCAACCATCGGCCGCACACCCATGCCAGCGCAGGAACGCCGGCGATCAGGATCACGCTCATGCGGCCGTGGGCGGATCGGTTGGGAGCGAGCGAGCGAGGTGTGGGCGGCGGGCGAGGGTGGCGCGGATTGCATCGGCGGCAGCTGTCGCGACCGCGGGCGCCAGGCGTTCGCCGGCTATGGTGCGGGCGACACTGCGCACAACGCCGGCAGCGCTCTGTGCAGCGTCGAGCGCCATCAACTCGGCTATGGCATTGGCGTAGGACTGCGCCATCATCGCCGGCTGCAATTCCCTCTCGACAAATCGTGCAGCCGCATCCCCGAGCGCGGATCGCGCGGCGGCATCGTCAATCAGACTGCGTAGCGCCGCCGCGAGCGCCATCGTCGAGCCTGGGGCAACCTTGCGTACGACCTGGTCCGAGAACTCACCCATCGTCGCCTCGTCGCTGACTATCGTCGCGCAGCCCGAGGCAAGATTCTTCAACAGCGCCCCGGAAGTCTCGCCGCGTGACAGCGCCCGCAGGCTGACTGCGATGTCGGATGCGGCAAGATGGCGCCGATAGCTCTCCTCGCTGGCATAACCGGTGATCTCGATCCGCTCACGGTGCGGACTGGCATGGATCATCGATCGAATGCGCGAGCCATAGTCGCCACGGGGCAACTCGCCCACGAACGCCACCCTGATCCGTGTCTCGGTCGCGAGTACCGGCATGGCGAGCGCCTCGAGAAGCAGGTGATTCTGCTTCGTCTCTGCAAGAAAGCCGAACGCACAGACAAGGATGTCATCCGCTCCAAGCTCGAGCGCGACCCTGGCCTCCAGCCGCTCCTGCTCGAAGGGTTGCGCCGGCTTCGCGAAATGCGGGACGATGCGCGTGGGCAGCGGATCGAGATCGGGAAAATGACCTTCGCGCAACCGTGACGCGTACCGCGAGTGAAAAATGACCCCGCGAGCCGAGGCGAGAACGCTTCGACTCATGGGAAATCGATAGATCGACTCGTGCAGCGCCAGTTCGCCACGTTGCATCGCCAACAGCGCCTGTGTGCCCGCGTCGCCGTGGGAACGAACGAGTTCTCGTGCGAACAACCCCGGCGAATGGCCCTTGCGGTCCATCCAGTTGACGAGACCGCTCAGAAAGAAGTCGTGCATGACGACGATACCCGGATGCGCCAATGCGACGTCGTACATGTAGCGGTGAAATTCGGAGTTGCCGAAGTGGTAGACGATCGTGTCGTAGCGCGAGGCATGTGCCACGAACTCGGCGATGCTCAGTACCCGGTAATTGCCGGGAATCGCGTCGAGAGAGGGCAGGTAGCCCTCGACGACGAGGTCGATGTCGTAATGCTGCGCAAGATGCGGCAACAGCGCCGCGGTGTAGTCGGCGATGCCCGACTGCTGCGGGGGCAGCGGTGAGAACAATGCCAGCCGCTGCCTCTTGCCGCCCGCTCGCACGCCTTTCGCCCGCTTTCGGCGCTCGTCCGCCTTCTCGAACGCCGCAATCGTGTCGCGGGCACAGCGGTCCCAGGAGAACTCGCGTGCGCGTGCCAGGTTGAATTCCGAGAGATCGCGGCGTCGTGCCGGGGATTCCAGCAACGGAAGCAGCACGCGAACGATGGATTCGGCCTTGCGAGGATCGAACAGAACGTCGCTGCGCCCCGCGATCTCGGGCAGGCTCGATGTGTTTGCCGCGGCGACACAGGCCCCGCAGGTCATTGCCTCGAGCAGTGGCAGGCCGAAGCCTTCGTAGAGCGACGGAAAGACGAACACTTCGCAGGCGTTGTAGAGCAGATTGAGATCGTCGTCATCGATGTAGCCCGTCAACTGCACGCGATTCGGTGCGATTCCGCGCCGTGCGGCATATCGGAGCAGATCGGCGCGCTGCTCGGGGAGTACGGCGCAAACGATCGCGAGCTGGACCTGAGCGCGAAGCTGAACGGGCAGAAGCGCATAGGCATCGATGAGTGCGTGGTTGTTCTTGCGATGGTCGATGCCGCTCGTATAGAGAAGGAATCTCTCGCCGAGGCCGTGGCGGGCGAGCACGGCCTGCGTACGCGCCGGATCCGGACTGGCGATGCGGTGGAAGCTGCCTCCGGTCGCACCTCGAATGTTGACCACGCGTTCGGGGTCCAGACCCAGGTGGCGGATTGCGTCCAGGCGTGCCGACTCCGAGATGGCGAGCACGACATCGAGTTGGTTGAAGACGCCAAGCTTGGCGAAATAGTCGCGTCGCACTTCGGTCGACAGGTAGATATCCGAGAACAGAAGCGGAATGAGGTCGTACAGCGTCGCCGAGCAGATTGCGCCGGGCACATCCGTGGGATGGCCGGTGACGTGAGCGTTGCCCGTCAGCCAGCCCTCGAATACGCTGGAGATGTGGAGGACGTCGGGCTCTGCGCACGAATACTGCCAGTTGAGGAGGACGTCGTTCAACCGCTGCAGACTTCGTCTCCGATCACCCTGCGCGCCGGCCAGGGGGGCGACAGCGTAAGCATCGAGGCGAACGCCTTCTGCTTCGGCCTCCAGTTCGGCTCGAAGTCCGGGGGCGTGCTCGGCAAAGGCATCGTTCACCAGGAAGGCGATTTCGTGGGAATCCCTGTTGCGGAGAAGCGCCTTGGCAAGATCAATGGAATAGCGGCCTATGCCTCGCTGCCGCGAGTCGGTCGTCTGGCAGGACTGCAGATCGACGACGATCTTCACGTCAGGGCCGGTAGCCGATGACGGCGTAGTCGCAGTAGTGCGCTCGCGCCTCAGGTCCGCCGAACGCGAAGGCGGGAATCGGCGCCTGGAACAGCGCGCACGTCCTGACGAATCCGGCACGCTCCATACAGAAGCGAACGCGATCCGGGGGAATCGGTGCGATGTGGGTTGGATCCATGTGAAAGTTGCCGAGCGCGAAGGGCGAATGCGGATTGACACTTTCGATGATCAGTGTCGCACCTGGTGCGAGCCGCGGTCGGAGCAGTTCCAGCATTCGCTCGAACGCCGCAGCCGGAATGTGTTCGACGACCTGCAGCGCAACCGCGCCGCTGTAGGTGCGCGTATCGTGCTCGAGGAAAGTGATGAGGTCGCCTTCGTGTGCCTCATGGCCTGCACGCCGCAGGCGCTCGACGTTGCCGGTGCTGAGATCCACGCCGACGCTGGGAATGCCCGCGGCTCGAAGGATGCTCATGAACTCTCCCCGGCCGCAGCCAAGGTCGAGAAACGGATACCGCTCCGCCAGCGCTCGGTCGAGGTAGGGCAGGTAGACGCGTTGCTTTTCGGCGACGACGTGACTCTGGTAGAACACGCGCTCGAATTCCCCGTACCAGTCGTCGAAACGCTGTTGTGCCGAACCGCCTGCCGTCTCCATCGAGGTCGGGGCGACCAGCGGTTCGCCACGCAGTTCGAGGACGGGGGGAAGATCTGCCGGCAGCAGACGGTCGACCGAGGCCTGCAGTGGCGCAACCCGATCACGCAGGCCAGCCAGATTGGCTTCCAGCGTCTCGTGGAGCGCCGCCTGAGCCTGCATGGCATCCGCTTGGGTCTTGATGACCTCCGCATGGGCTTTGATCGCATCCGCATGGACCTTTGCGGCAGTCGCCTGGTCGGAGTGATTGGTCGCGATATCGGCTCGCATCGCCGCGATAGCGGCTTCGATGTCCGCGATCGCCGTAGCCTGTCGCTGCTCGATGTGCCGGCCGAAGCGCAGGGCGAGCGGCAACTTGAGCAGTGCGCTCACCCACTCGAAGGCGTATCCGATGAACGGTACGCGAAATACGGTCTGCGCAATGTGACGGCCAAGCAGTCCCGCAACATGCACACCCTGCACGCGTCCTTCGGCAGAGAACCGTAGGGCACCCAGCACGGCGGTCTTCGGCTCGCCGCGGAGAAGCCTGGCGGTGAACTCACATCGCTCCTCCGGCGTAGGATCTCTGCCGAGCAGTGCATGAAACGCGCTGTCGACGAAGGCCCGGGAATCGAGCACTGTGAGATCGTGGAGTCGGTATTCGTGCCGGCGGGTATCCATAGGGGCTGTGGTCATGGCCGAGAACGCCCGAGTTGAGGCCGCAGCGGAGAGCGCCGAAGCCGGGTCGGCCATTCCTTGGCGGGCGATCTCCAAACGGATCAGCGTTGCCAACTGCTCGGTAGTTGGCCCGTTGGGCCGGGAGACGGAACCGGGTTGTTCGATCGATTGCGTCACGATAGAAGCGCTTTGATGGCGTCACACGATGTCGTCGTTGATGCGGCAATCGACATCGAGCATTGCTATTCCGATGCAATGAGGACCGTTGTTCGGAAGCACTTGAAACACGAGCGCACGGTCCCACCAATCGTAATTCCCGCTCACGTGCGTCATGTCGCGATGGAGCGCGACGCTGAGGCTGTAGTTCCCCGTGCCAAGCGCGACCGCATTGACAAGGAAGTCACACGTGATCTGGCGTCCCGCAAGGACGTGACGCAGAGGGCGGCCGAGATGATAAGTGTTGGTGCCGAAGACATCATTGCCGACGGCATCCCGTATTACGATTCCTATCGTCAATTCGGCAAGGTCGACGTTTGCACGCAGTGTGATCCGAAAGGTCGCGGACGCTCCCGATGGGACTGCGGAGGCGGGCCTGCCTTCATAGAGCAACTCCACGCGTTCGATGATGCAACTGCGATCGCCGGAGCGGACGCCCTCGTCTCGTACGGCCTGCACCTCGTACTCGACACCGCGGTGGGCCATCAGCGCGTTGTAGTAATCAAGCACTGAATCAGGGGTTCCGTCCCGCACCAGCAATCCCTTGTCGATGAGAACGGCGCGGTCGCAGACGGACTTCACGATTGCCGGGCTGTGCGAGACGAAGAGAAGAGTGGTTCCCTGGCGCTTGAAATCGCGAATCCGGGCGAACGACTTGTGCTGAAAGTAGGCGTCACCAACCGCCAATGCTTCGTCGACGATGAGCACGTCCGGACGAATTGCAGTCGCGACGCTGAACGCGAGCCGAACTTGCATCCCACTGGAGTAAGTGCGCACGGGAAGATCGATGTAGCTCCCGATTTCCGCGAAGCCCTCGATGTCCGGCATACGTTCGCCGATCTGGACTGATGAATAGCCAAGAAGTTGGCCTGCCATATAGGCATTTTCGCGGCCAGTGAATTCGGGATGGAAGCCGATACCGAGCTCGAGGATCGCTGCAACGATGCCGTCGACGTGGGAGGTGCCCTCCGTTGGGAAGGCCGTTCCGGCAATGAGTTTGAGCAGGGTGCTCTTTCCGGCGCCGTTCGCACCGACGATACCCACTGCCTCGCCCGGCGCGATCTCGAGCGTGATGTCACGCAAGGCCCACACGTCCGTATGGCGGACTAGGCGACCGAGGGTGACCCATTCGCCCAGGCGACGCCAAGGCGTTTCGTAGCGCCGATAGGCCTTGCCAATCCGGTGAAGTCGAATCCGACCGTTCAAAGTTCGTCCACGACGAAAGGCGACTGCCGTTTGAACACGGCCCATGCGGCCAGGGACACGAGGGTGCATACGGCGAAGGGAAAGATGAGCGCATCGAGCGGTGGAGCGACTCCGTTTACGAACACTTCCTGCAGCGACTTCACGATCGGCGTGATCGGATTGTAGGCGATCCACTGCGCATACTGGTTGGGCAGCGCCGTCAGCGGGTAGACGATGGGCGTAAGCCAGAATAAGAGCTGCAGCACGATGCCGACCACCTGACCCACGTCACGGAAGAAGACATGCACGGTGCCAAGCAACGTACCGATACCGGCACCGAGAAGCGCGAGCAAAGCGAGCGGCAGGACCGCGGAGAGGAACACCGGACCCGGGAAGCGCCCGGAAACGAGCAGCAAGGTGAGAAAAACGCCATACACGATGCCGAAATTGCTGACCGCACTCCCAACCACTATCACTGGCAGGCAAATGCGCGGGAAACTCGCCTTCTTGAGGAGGTTTGCGTGTTCGACGAACATGCCCTGCGAGCGCAGCAGTATCTCCGCGAACATGTTCCAGGCGAGCAGGCCGGAGCAGACGAATATCGCGTAGCCGAAACGATCCTCGACGCCCGTAAGCCGTGTGCGCATCAGTTCCGCGAACACGATGGTGTAGATCAAGATCAAGGCTAACGGGCTCAGGATTTGCCATGCAGCGCCGAGCGCGCTGCCGGCGTAGCGCATGCGCAATTCGCGCCGAATGCTGCTTGCAACGAAGCCGCGATAGTTCCAAAGCGAGTGCAGCATCAGGCTGACCCTACAATTTGTGCGATGGTCTTTAGCCTCACGCCGACGTGAAAGCAGCGGGAGGCAACGGCGAGGAGAACAGTCGCCCGCGGGACAAGCGGCACCAGAAAAGCGGCCCGACCCATCGCCGACGGCGCGCTACTTCGAAAATGGCGCGAAGAACTTGCGTTCTCTCGGAGTCCTGCAAATGCTGCGCTCATCGAGGGGACACTGTCCCCGGCTCCGCATTCAAACGGAAACTTTCAAATGATATCATCATAAATGACGCGGCCGTCTGTGCCCGGAAGCGGTGGTGGACTTTCCAGGCGCTGTGTCGAGGCCGCTTGACGGCCACAGTGAAAGCCGAGCGTGTCCGAGCGGCAAGGATGGGGCTTCCCAACGTGGCGCGTCCACCGCAGCGCCGGCAATCGTTGCTGTCGCCTTTCGTTGCCGGGGTACGACCAGCCCGCTTCCGTTTATATTGAGATTTCACCAGGACCCGCTGCATCGGCAGGTGTGCAGCGCGACGTCTGGGCTCCCGATTCCATCCGAGCAGCTCTGGTCGAAAGTGACTAACTGGTCTTCTTTCATGGACACATCATGACCTTGGCAATTCCCTTGGCCGACTTTCTGCGACTCGTTTATGGAGAGAACGCGCACCTTACCGCAGAGGTTCAGAGCTGGCTTCAGGATCTCCTGGGCAAGAAGGTCGTGGAGACGATGGCTGATGCCCGCGCAGTGACCATGGCACTTGACCGGCAGACATTTCCGACGCCGATCGTCGTACGGTTTTCGCCTGGCGACGTCGGTTTTTTGCGCGTCAACGAGATCGAGTGCCCAGTCGATCGGCATGACATTTCCGTTTCGGTGCCCGGTGCCTCGTCCGGGCACTGGGAAGCGCACTTGGCAGCATGCTTCCGTCGAGTGTGTCGAGCGGGCAGCGTGGTCTTGGACATTGGAGCAAACGTGGGCTATCACACGCTCTTGCTCGCAACGCTGATCGGCGAGCAGGGCAAGTGCTATGCGTTCGAGCCGAATTCCGAGAACTGTCGATTGATACTGATGGGGTGCGAGCGCAATGGCCTGCGCAACGTGCGCTTGGTGCCGTGTGCGCTCGCGGATGAGCCCGGCTGGGCATACTTTTCAACACATATAGGCTCGAACGGCGGGTTCGTGACGCAGGAGTTCATTTCGCTGCACGGTCATGGCAGCGTGGTCCCCGTTTTCACACTCGATGGCTTCGATTTGCCAGTCGTCGACCTGATCAAGATCGACGTCGAGGGTGCCGAGTACCGTTGTCTGAAGGGCGGGAAGGAACTGATCGCCCGAAGTCGCCCGGCGATCATCAACGAGTTCAGCCACGAAATGATACAACGCGTTTCCGGCATTGCTCCGGCCGAATATCTTGAGTGGATCGCGGCAATGAACTATCTCATCTACCGGCTCGACAAGGTGAGTTGCGAGATTGTCGCGGTCGATGCGCGACGTGACCTGATCGACCATTGGGGCGATCACGTGCGAATCGAGGATCTGTTGTTTTTGCCGAAGGAGAAGGCTTCATTGATTGCCAGTGGTCCATAGCTCGTGTCCGACGTGAATGACGCGGGTGCCGGCTCTGCCTGGAGTGCGCAGCCCGAGCGGGCATCATGCAGGGACGTCCTAGTGGAAATCAGCGCCTCGTCCGCGCAACTCATGCCAACGGGTGGACTCTCGGTTGAAGGGCTTCCCATCATCGGCTTGGGTGGCAGCGTTCTCGATGCTGGCCGTGGTGAAGGCCAGCTCGACGGCATTGGGATCTATACGCGCGCCCTTGAGCGAGAGCTCGTAGCGCTCGGAGTGCGCGTGTCACGGGTTGGTGCGCCGACTCCGGAAGAGTGGTTGCGACGGGCGTCGCCCCCGCCTACGCCATCTTTTCGACTTCCGCTTGCGCTGGGCCTCGCGGCGACGGCATTGACCGGCATGGCGACGCCCGGGGGATCACGGGTCGAGGAATCGATCGGGATATACCACGTGACCGACTACATGGTGCCGGCGTTTCGACAGACGCCGGTCGTCGCGACGATTTACGACGCCATTCCCTTGGCGCGGCCAGAATGGGCGAGCGCACGTTTGCGTCGACTCAAGAACTGGTTGTTGCGCTCAAGCGTCGCACGCGCCGATCGGGTGATTGCGATCTCGCAGTCTGCCGTACCCGAACTCGTCGAGCACTATGGCATTCCCGAAACGCGGATACGCGTCGTGCCACTCGGGATTGATCCGCGATGGCTGGATGAACCGCCGCCGGAGCAGGTTCAGGAGACGCTCGCCGCCTGGGGGCTTGCCGCGGGGTACTTTCTCTTCGTCGGCACGCTGCAGCCGCGCAAGAATCTCCAAACGCTGCTTGCTGCGTACGACCGGTTGCCGCCTCATGTCGCTGGCAATCGCCAGCTGGTGGTCGTCGGGAAATACGGTTGGGGTGCGGAGTCGCTTCGCGATGACCTTTGCCGTCGTACACCGGGCGGCCGATGCGTCTGGTTGAACTACGTGAGCTCGTCTGCACTGCGAGATCTCTATGCGGGCGCCGGGGCATTCGTGTTCCCTTCGCTCGGCGAAGGATATGGCTTGCCGGTCCTCGAAGCGCTCGGTGCCGGGTTGCCCGTCGTGGCCAGCGATCTTCCGGTGTTCCACGAGGTGGCGGGCGACCTTGCGGAATTCGTCCAGTCGCGCGATGCCGACGCGATGGCGGCGGCCATGATCCGGGCGGTCGACGAAGCCGCGCGCTCGGCCGGGGCGGAGGCGCGCCGGACGCGCGCACGGAACGCGGATTGGCACACCTGCGCGCGGCGAACCATCGAGGTCTACCGCGAGCTTATCTGACCTGCAGCCTCACTCTATCTCGGGCCAGATGGCCGGGTGCGATTTCTGCTTGGTCAAGCGGAGGCGTGACGCACCAGCACCAGCGTATTGGCTCAAAACAACTCAACTCGACGCCGACGTCACCGCCCCCGCGCTCGCCAGCGCGACGTTGGACGGTTGCGCACCGATTGACAACCCCCAGGCTTCGATTTCGGTGATGCGGGACCAGACGCCGTTGGTAGCGCCAGTGACGTTGATGCGAATCCGATCGGTGGCAAAAGCGGGGAAGGATACGGTTCGCTTGACGAGGTTGTTGCCGGTCACGGTGCCGAGGGTGACCCAGGCCGAGCCGTTCCAGCCCTGGACGGTGAAGTCGGTGATGCCGTAACGGGTAAAGGTCTGGGTGTCGGTGGGCTCAGTCGGCGCGGTGTAGTTGTCCTGTACCGAATAGATTGCGACGCGATCGATGGACTTGGCGCCGTCGAAATCGATCTGGACCCAGTCCGGGAATGAGGAAATGGTTCCGTCATTCCAATAGCCACCGTTGCCGGGGTTGAGACCCGCACGCTCGCCGTTGTTGACGGCGTCGGCTGCGAATCCTGCGCTGTGCGTGCTCGACGCCGACGTCACCGCCCCCGCGCTCGCCAGCGCGACGTTGGACGGTTGCGCACCGATTGACAACCCCCAGGCTTCGATTTCGGTGATGCGGGACCAGACGCCGTTGGTAGCGCCAGTGACGTTGATGCGAATCCGATCGGTGGCAAAAGCGGGGAAGGATACGGTTCGCTTGACGAGGTTGTTGCCGGTCACGGTGCCGAGGGTGACCCAGGCCGAGCCGTTCCAGCCCTGGACGGTGAAGTCGGTGATGCCGTAACGGGTAAAGGTCTGGGTGTCGGTGGGCTCAGTCGGCGCGGTGTAGTTGTCCTGTACCGAATAGATTGCGACGCGATCGATGGACTTGGCGCCGTCGAAATCGATCTGGACCCAGTCCGGGAATGAGGAAATGGTTCCGTCATTCCAATAGCCACCGTTGCCGGGGTTGAGACCCGCACGCTCGCCGTTGTTGACGGCGTCGGCTGCGAATCCTGCGCTGTGCGTGCTCGACGCCGACGTCACCGCCCCCGCGCTCGCCAGCGCGACGTTGGACGGTTGCGCACCGATTGACAACCCCCAGGCTTCGATTTCGGTGATGCGGGACCAGACGCCGTTGGTAGCGCCAGTGACGTTGATGCGAATCCGATCGGTGGCAAAAGCGGGGAAGGATACGGTTCGCTTGACGAGGTTGTTGCCGGTCACGGTGCCGAGGGTGACCCAGGCCGAGCCGTTCCAGCCTTGGACGGTGAAGTCGGTGATGCCGTAACGGGTAAAGGTCTGGGTGTCGGTGGGCTCAGTCGGCGCGGTGTAGTTGTCCTGTACCGAATAGATTGCGACGCGATCGATGGACTTGGCGCCGTCGAAATCGATCTGGACCCAGTCCGGGAATGAGGAAATGGTTCCGTCATTCCAATAGCCACCGTTGCCGGGGTTGAGACCCGCACGCTCGCCGTTGTTGACGGCGTCGGCTGCGAATCCTGCGCTGTGCGTGCTCGACGCCGACGCCACCGCCCCCGCGCTCGCCAGCGCCACATTGGTGCCCGAGGGAGGGGCGATCGCTACGGGGGCCGCTGACTGTGCAACGCTGACCGTCTTGCCGCCGACGGTAAGCACGGCCGTCCGCGCAACACCCGTGTTGGCGCTTGCGGAATAGCCCACGGCACCGTTGCCGGATCCTGACGCTCCCGAACTGACGGTCAACCACGACGCATTGCTGGTTGCGGTCCACGTGCACCCTGACCCCGAGGTGACCGCGACGGTTCCACTACTCGCGGTCGCGGCTGCAGAAATGTTCGAGGGCGACACCGCGTACGTGCAGCCGGTCGCCTGCGTGACCGCAAACGTCTTGCCGCCGACGGTGAGATTCGCGGTGCGAGCGACACCTGTGTTCGCGGTCGCGGCGTAGGTGACCGTCCCATTCCCCGACCCCGACGCACCCGTGCTCACGGTCAGCCACGACACGCTGCTGGTTGCCGTCCAAGCGCAGCCCGTTGGTGCGGTCATCGTGACGGTGCCGCTGCCGGCCGCTGCCGTGAACGAGCCGCTGGCCGGTGAAAGCGCGTAGCTGCACGCCACGGCTGCCTGCGTCACCGAGACCGTCTTGCCGCCGATCGTCAGCGTGGCCGTACGTGCTGCGCCGGTGTTGGCCGTCGTGGAGTAACCGACGCTGCCGCTGCCGGAGCCGGTCGTGCCCGAGCTCACCGTCAGCCACGACGCGCTGCTGGCCGCCGTCCACGTGCAGCCCGACCCCGACGTCATCGCGACGGTTCCGCCGGCCGCGGTTGCCGCAGCCGAGATGCTGGTCGGCGACACCGCGTACGTGCAGCCCGTCGCCTGCGTGACCGTGAACGTCTTGCCGCCGACGGTGAGATTCGCGCTGCGGGTCGTGCCGGTATTCGCGGTGGCGGCGTAGGTCACCGTGCCGTTGCCGGAGCCGGATGCACCCGTCGTCACGGTCAGCCACGACGCGCTGCTGGTCGCCGTCCACGCGCAGCCGGTCGGCGAAGTCGATCGGTCACGGTCCCGCTTCCGGCCGCTGCCGTGAACGAGCCGCTGGCGGGTGAAAGCGTGTAGCTGCAGACCAGCGCTGCCTGCGTGACGGTGACCGTGTTGCCGCCGATGGTGAGCGTCCCGGTCCGCGCGGCGCCGGTATTGGCGCTCGTCGCATAGTTGACGGTCCCGCTGCCGCTGCCGCTCGTCGCACCGGAGAGGGTCAGCCACGATGCGCTGCTGGCGGCTGTCCAGGCGCAACCGGTCTGCGTCGTCACCGTGACGGTCGCGGCACCTCCGGTGGAGGTAGGCGATGCCGTCGTCGGCGACAGCGTGTACGTGCATTGCGCACCGACGACTGTCGGGCGAAAGGTGGCAACGGTCGCCGCGACGTTGTTGTGCACGCGCGCGTTGTCGGAAGTGGGGGTGGTGCCGGCTGCGGCGGTGCCGAGCGGGGCGCTGCCGTAGGTGAGATTCGGGTTGGAAAAATACGGAATGCGGGTGCAGCTGGTATTGGGCGCCGTGGCGGCGCACTGATCGTTGTAGGCCATCACCGTGCGCCAGCGTGCGACGAGATTCACGAGGCCGTGGCCGTAGCTGAAGGGGCTGGTGCTCGGATCCACATAGGGGTCATGCAGCGCCCCCATGTTGTGCCCCAGCTCGTGGGCAAAGGTCGAATTGCCGGTTGCACAACCGCGATTGACGACGGTGAAGCCATAGGATGCATACGGCCCAATCCATCCGAGGCCGCAGTATTGACTGGTTTCGACCCAGAGGCTCACCAGATCGGCACCGTAGGCGTCGCGCATGGCGTGGACGTTGTCCATCACGCCATCGCTGGTGCTCGTAAGGCGACTCAGGTCGGTATTGAAGTTGCCGCTTTGATTGTAGTTGGCGGGCGCTGCATGGACGAGGCGCAGCCGGGCGTTGACACTGCTGTTGGCATAGATCGTATTTGCGGAATCGACGGCCGCCTGAATCTGGGCGCCGATGGCGCTGCCCGCGGCCGTCGCCGTTTCATTGCTGTAAACCACCATCACGTCGATGGTGACGGGGCCGGCCTTCTCATCGCCCTTTGGCGCAGGCGCATCGAGGCGCATCGGCGGAATCGGCGGTCGCAGGTCGATTCCGGGCGGATGATCAGAAGGAAACGCGGATGTGTCGAGTTCCTCCAGAAGGTAGAGTCCGTCTTCCACGTACTGGACCTGATAGCTCCCCTTGAGCCGGTGCCAGTCGTCGAGGAGAATCAGATTCCCGGCGAGTATTCCATCGACGACTGTCAACGTCGCGCGACTGTTCGGGAGGCCGCGAACCTTTCCGAACCACGAATAACTCTGCGCACTGCGGATCTCGACCCGGTCCAGGTCGGCCAGCAATGCGACGCCGTCGAACAGTTCGACGGTCAGTGCGAGGTTGCGCCGTCCTGCCTGCGGTTCGAGGTGCTTGAGATTGACGCCCACTGCACGCTGTCGCGCAATGTGCGGTTTCACCGCGGCGCTTTTCTCGGCGAGGCGACCCTTCGCGGCGCCGTCCGCCGGCAGCGGCGAAAAGAGCGCCGGGGGCGTCTCCGCCGCGGTTGCAGGACATGCGGTGATGGCGGAACCGATGATCAGCAAGGCCAGAAGGCCGGCGCAGCTTGACCTGAGAGTCACAAGAATGTGGTTCATGGGACGCTTTCGTTCCGAACTGGCCTATAGTCGACGAATTATGACTTGGACATGAGCAGGGCGTGGTGGCGACTGCCCGATTCTGTCAATAGTGACGCCGCGCGGCAGAGGATTCCGGCGCGATTCGGCATCTTGAGTGGGCAAAGCCCGCCAGCGGAACAGGGCGCAGCGGCGATGACACCGGCATTTCATGCCCATTGTGAAGACAAGCCGCCGTGGAAGTGTGAAATAGTTTGATCTGTGTCATGTTTTTCCTCGGCGGGTGGCCTTTGGCTGTCGCGTCGGCCCGGCGCTACCGGGGAGGCGAGGCCCGATTCGGGGCAGTTCGCCGGGTTCCCTTGCAAAGTGTTGACGCAAGTTTTGTTCCGGTGCCACAAGTGGGGCGCCGTAGAGATCGTCGCGGCAGTCGAGCGGATGGGTTCGTTGGATGGGTGGCCGGAGGCGTGCGCGCAGAATTTTGAAGCGGATGTAAGACAGACATAAAACAGGTGTTGACGCGTCCTGTTTTCGATGTATAATCGCGCCTCTCTGCTGCACTTTCCCGAAGTTTCCAGATTGTCCCGGGTGTCGTGCGG
>CAWBGE010000020.1:0-177009 GCA_963788185.1 uncultured beta proteobacterium | reverse complement strand
TCCCCAATTGCCCGTCTTGACCGGCCAGCCAACGGCGGGGTGGCGAATCAGAGATCGATGACGTGGTGCAGCAACGCGAAGGAGACGCGCCACTCCGTGCCATCGCAGGAGACGGTGGCCGTCTTCTGGTTCAGTCGGACGATGGTCCCAATGCGCTGGATCAGATCGCGCCCTTCAAAGCTCACGGTGTCGCTGCGTGCGAAGTCAGCGCGCTCGGGCCGCTTGGGCGCTGGTGGCGGCGGCGCCTGGTTCGGGTCCAGCTGGATCGCCGCATAGGGTACCCACCAGTACTGCGCCGGCGTCTGAGTCAGCATCAGCACTTCTTCGGGCTTGAATTTGGTAATGCGGCCGTGATGCATCCGATTGAGGTGAAGATTCCAGAACGGAACCTCCTGGCCCAAGTGCAGGTGCTGACGCACGGCCAGGATGCGCGACGGACTGAGCAGCAGGTGATCGATGGCCGTACTCAATCGGAGCAGGTCGAGGTCGGTGGCCTGCTGCAGCGAACTCATCACCTCGTGTAGATCCATGTCCTTCTGCGCGCGGCGGCGCAGCCACAGTGGGACGCCGCCCCGGGACAGTCATCTTAGCGCCGATCAGTGTCGCTCAGGTCGCCGGCTTCCAGTTGAACGGCAAGAGTTCCGCCAGGCGATCGCGGCGTTGGCCGGGCAATCGGCGCAGCACGTCCTTGAGATAGGCGTAGGGCTCGATGCCGTGGAGCTTGCAGGTCCCGAGCAGCGAGTACAGGGTCGCGGCCACATGACCGCCGCGCACGGCGCCAGCGAAGAGGTACGCCTTTCTTCCCATGGCGATCGGCCGCATCGCCGCTTCCAACAGGTTGTTGTCCGGAACCAGAATGCCGCTCTCGGTATAGCGCGTGAGCGCCTGCCAATGGTTCAGCGCATAGCCGAACGCTTCGCCCAAGGCCCCTTGCGGCAACAGCGTCGGGTAGTGGCCCTCGAGCCAGCGCCGGAAGTCGGCGAGTACTGGTACTGCCTCCGCCTGCCGCACCTTCAGTTTCTCGCCCGGTGGTTTATCCCTGATCGTCGCCTCGATCCGGTACAGCTTCGCAATCCACCCGACGCCTTCAGCCGCGAGGCCGGGGGTCTTCTGGGTCTTGGCAACTTCGAAGAATTTGCGTCGGCAATGCGCGAAACAACCGACCTCAATGATCCCCCCGGCGCGGTAGACCGCGTCGTAGCCGGAATAAGCGTCGGCCTGCAGGTAACCCTGGTACTGGCGCAGAAATCGAACCGGATATTTCGACTCGCGGGAGTCAGTAAACTCGAAGACCACCGACCGCGGATGGTCCACCCAGTCACCGGTTTCGTTCTGCCGGGCACCGGCGCCCAGATAGCCCCACATCCGTGCGGTCTTCGTCCGTCCGCGGCCGCCTTCGAGCAACGGCATGGTCGTGTCATCACTGTGCAGCCGTGGCGCAGCGAGCGTGTGCGCGATCAGGGGCGCCCGCAGGACCGCGAGCAGCTCGCCGGCGGCCAGCTTCCACTCGCACAGCGTCGAGCGCGGCAGCTCGACACCGTGGCGCCTGAAGATTACCTCCTGGCGATGGAGCGGCAGGTGATCGGCAAAGGTCGCGACCAGGATCTGCGCCAGCAGGCCGGCCCCGGCATTGCTCTTGGGCAGCGGCGAAGGTTGCGCGAAGGCGGTGCGGATCGTCGATTCGCCGTCCTTGTGGCAGGCGTACTTGGCACGGATATGTTCGATCACCGTCAGTTTCGCCGGCGTGAACTCCAGCGTCTCCGAGACTTCCTCGCCGATGCGCTCCAGCCGGTCGAACTCCGCCTTCTCCGCGGCCGACAGATCGTACTCGACGCGCTCCCGCGGCAGATTCTTCGGCAACGCCGGACGACCCTTGCGCTGGCGCTGGTAGCGCACGTCGATCAGGTCTTGCGGCGGGACCGGCAGTTCCTCGGTGTGCACGAACAGATCCGGCTGACCGGAGAGCTTCTCGCTGGTCGCGCCGAAATGCAGGCGGCGCAAGTTCTGCAACTGGTGATGCAGCGAATCGAGGATGGTCGAATATTGCTGATGCAGTTCGCCGATCACACCGAGAAGGAGGTCGACATCACGGGGCAATTGCTGAAGGTCGAGGGCGGCGAGCGCGAGCATGCGGAATCAACGAATCGGCATGCCCGCGCGTTGACAGAAATTGTTACCGAACACAACAAAATTTCTGCACACCAATCACGCTACGCGCGAGACTGCGACCGTGGGCAATCGCCGCGCGCGCGATAGGTCAATGCCTTCGAGAAAGGCCATGAGCTCGCCTAACGACAAGCCATCACGCGCGAGTTCTTCTGGACGTGGAAACCGGCCGCGTTCGAGTCGCTTGTAGAGCAGAAAGAAACCATTGCGGTCCCACCACAACAGCTTCACCTTGTTGCGACGCTTGCCCAGAAACACGAACACCTGACCGCTCAACGCATCGGCCGCAAACACCGCCGCCACCATCTGCGCCAGGCCATCGATCTGCTTGCGCATATCCACCGGCTCGACGCAGACGTAGGCGCGTACCGACGGCAGCGGAATCACCGCGCCGCCTCGCCGATCCGCGCGACGATGGCATCGATTACCCGCACCGCGGCGGCACCTTCCAGGCGGACACGCAGCGTGCCGAGATCGACCTCGATGTGCCCGGTCACGGGCGCGACCAGCGGCACGGCGAGAAACCGCCGCGCCGGCTGCGTGGCTGTCGGCAGCAACGGTAGGCGCTTGCGCCAATACCGGAATGTGGCCAGCGCGATCTGTCGGCGCCGGCAGAACTCGACCAGCGTCAACGCCGATTGCCGTTGCGCCGCGATGATCGTCGCCCACTGCGTGGCCGTGTGGCGTGCGCGGCGTGGCCGCCTCCGCTTTGCCTCAGCTGGTTGATTTCCACTCCGAACTGCTTTCGCTTGCATGGTCGTTCTCCATCACCAAAGGGAGCACGACCATGGCCGAATAGCAAAGTCACTTCAATACGGGGGCTTGGGGACGCTTACCCTCCAGCGATTCGAAACGGCGCTCCTTCAGGGCCGTGTCCTGGGTGTGGCCGATCGCATTCTCGACCGTTCCCTTTCGATTCGGATCGCGTACGCGAGCAGGGTCGGCCACCACCGCCGTAGTGCGCGAGCATCGCGCCATAGACGCGGTTGAGTTGCGGTTCATAGATGTCCGGCGTGATCACGCCTTCCTTCAAATTGTCGAGGACAGACGTGGCCCCGCGCAGTTGGACAGATTTTCGGGTTTGTTAAGTGGGTAGCTCTGCCGGGTTAAGCCGCCGCCTTGAGCGACGACAGGTCGAAGTACGCGTCGTCGGGCGTTCGCCGGTCGATTCGGCTGTGCGGCCGACGGCTATTGTAGAACTCGAGGTAGGTCGCGATCTTGGTCCGCGCGTCGGAAACGCTCTCGTAGGCATGCAGGTAGACATCCTCGTACTTGACGCTCTTCCACAGCCGCTCGACGAACACGTTGTCGAGCCAGCGGCCCTTGCCGTCCATGCTGATGGCGATGCCGTGCTCGTGCAGCACGTCGACGAAGTCGCCGGCAGTGAATTGGCTGCCCTGGTCGGTGTTGAAGATCTCCGGGGCGCCGTAGCGCGCGATCGCCTCCTTCGAGCGCCTCCACGCAGAAGTCCGTGGTCAAGGTGTTCGACAGGCGCAACGCCAGCACCCGGCGGGTCGCCCAGTCGAGCACGGCGGCCAGGTAGACGAAGCCTTGGCGCATCGGGATGTAAGTGATATCCATGGCCCAGACCTGATTCGGCCGCTTGATGGTCATCCCGCGCAGCAGGTACGGAAAGACCGGATGCTGGCGATTGCGCCCGCTGGTGCGCGGCTTCTGGTAGAGCGCTTCGATGCCCATCTTGCGCATCAGCGTCGCGACGTGCTGGCGGCCGACCGCGAAGCCTTCGCGCTGCAGCAGGTCGCGCAGCATCCGGCTGCCGGCGAACGGATGCTCGAGATGCAGCTCGTCGATCCGCCGCATCAGCGCCAGATCCGCGTCCGACGTGGCTGCGGCCGGTAGTAGACCGACGAGCGCGACACGTCGAGCAGCTGCGCCTGGCGCGCATCGGCAGCCGGTGGTCCGGGTCGATCATCGTTTTGCGCTCGCATCGCCGATGCGACCGAGCGCGGTGGACAAAAAATCGTTCTCCATCGCCAACTGGCCGATCTTGGCGTGCAGTGCCTTGACGTCCGGGCCGGCCTCGCGCTTCTCGGCCGCCGTCGCGAACACCTCGCTGCGCGCTCCAGCAGCTCGCTCCTCCACTGGGTGATCTGGTTAGGATGGACATCGAACTGCTCGGCAAGCTCGACCAGCGTCTTGTCGCCGCGCACGGCAGCCAGCGCCACCTTCGCCTTGAACGTCGCTGAATGGTTCCTACGGGGTCGTTTCATGCTCTCTGCTCCTCGGCGCCAAGCGCCATTAAAGCAGAGCTACCCACCTATCCCCCTGTCCGACTTTCCGGCACCACCTCTGTTTGGCAACGGACTTGTTCGGCTTGCGCCCATTCAATCGCGCTTTCGTGTCGGAAGACGTCTTTGTCGTTGCTCCAGATGGCGCTCCAGCACAATGAACGCTTGATTCGTGGTCCGATTCAGCTCCTCGAGCAGTGCATTGGAGTTTTGGCGGAGTGTGTCGTGGTTAGTCTTCTCAAGACGCGCGGCGAATTGCATCAACTGTATCGCGCCGACACTTCCAGCACCGCCCTTTAGCGCATGGGCGATGTCCTTAATCTGTTCGTAACGACGCGAGTGTAGTGCAGCTGAAACTTCAGACGACGATGCGTTCCGCGTCGCCCCTGAACCCAATTAGTAGACGCTCTACAAATGTCGCATCCGGTGAGAGCAGTTCGAGGTCTTCGATGACCTGAGTGTCGACTACGGGGGTGTCGATTACCGTAAGGGTCGGTCGCTCGACTACTCGAATCGGGATTTGTGGCGCATCGGGTGCGTGCTGGGGAAAGGTAGTGCTCGATTGCGTCAAGCAGCGCGCTGGCACGTAGTGGCTTAGGGACGAATTCTGCACACCCGGCGGCGTGGCATTCCGCGACAATCTCTGTCGTGACATTTGCCGAGAGAATTAGGATCGGAATTGGCTTGCTGTTGGTGAAGCGGTACATCTTAAGAGCTTGTAGGCCACTCAAGATCGGCATTGAAAGATCGAAGAGCGCAATATCAAATCGTCCTCCATCGAGCGCGTCTAGTGCTGCTTCACCATTTTCGACAATTGTAGGCTGATGGCCCCCGCTCTCAAGGATGAGTTGCGTCACGCGCCGGTTAGTTGGGTTGTCTTCCGCGACCAAGACACGGGCACCACGAATTCGCGCCACCTTTGCCAGCCCGCTCCCAGCAAAGACCGATGCGGATGCGGAGAGGCGGGCGCTCGAATCAACGTCCGTCGTGAAGTCGCACTCACTCGCTTCGGCGGTCGAAAGCGGGACCTCAAACCAAAATAGACTTCCTACGCCTTCTTCGCTCTGGACTCCAATCGCACCACCCATTAGTGTCACAAGGTGGCGTGCGATTGTTGTACCCAACCCGGTTCCGCCATGCGTACGGGTAATCGAATCGTCCGCCTGCGCAAACGCCTCAAAAATGATCGCTTGTTTCTCCTTTGGGATGCCTATACCCGTGTCCTTAACTTCGAAGCGAAGTCGTACGTTGCAACTGCTCCGGTTGACCAGCGCAACTCGTAGCGTTATCTCCCCGCGTTCCGTAAACTTCACCGCATTCGCGAGGAGGTTGAGCAACACCTGCCGTAAGTGATGATCGTCACCACGAAAATACGTTGGTATCGCCGCTGGTACCTCCAGCGAGACTGCGAGCCCCTTATATCGGGCTTGCGGCATCATTACTTTGACGGTATTGGAGAGCAATTTTCCGAGATCAAACGGATGCGTTTCAATTGTTACTCGTCCAGCCTCGATTTTTGAGATATCGAGTACGTCCTCAATTTGAGCGAGCAGTAACTGTGCTGATGTCCCCAAAGTCTCGACAATCTCGCATTGAGATTCGGACAATTTTGTATCCTGAAGAAGGTCAGCCATTGCGATGACACCATTGAGCGGCGTACGCATTTCATGGCTCACGTTTGCCAAGAACCGACCTTTCGCAAGGTTGGCGTCGTCGGCGCGTTTCCTGGCCTCGTTTATTCTCTCCGCGAGAACGCCCGCGTAGAGAGGGACTACTCCCAGCGTAATGAGAAACCCAAGACCAATGGCAGTATGTTGCGACCAGAATGGCGATACCGCGAGGACAACTCCAAACCCGACGCACGCCAGCGCCTGCGACACGTGCAGGTACGTGCGACCGAAGCGAAATCCGTTTCCAAGCGCGACAAAAAGGTAGACGCCAATGATGAGCGCCCCTCCCTCGCCCATCAGAATCATCGAGTAGGTTGTTGCTGCATTGTCCACAAGCATGCCGACAATGCGACGGCCAATCGATTTCTGAGGGTGAACCACAATTCGGATCGCGATCGTGGCCGCAGTGGCAAAGAAGAAGATGCCGAACCATACAACGGTCAATTCGCCGGGTGGGGCGACGTGCTCGCGCGACAGGTACCAACCCATGTAGGCCACAATGAGTAGCGAAACAACAAGGCGCAGCATCGCCTGCTCGAATTCTGGGCGTGGTGCAGCCTGGAGCAGGGATCCAAAATTGGCCTTGCGCAGAAGCTTAGTAACCTTGTCACTCATAACCATTCGCCAGAATCGAACGTCCGCAGAGACACCAATGCCTGTCGGTACAAGTATTGATTGATACACTTGGACGCGCAGAACCTGTCGGGGAGACTTGGGCGAGGTACAAAAGACCACGGTCGGAGCGCGAACTCATGTTTGGAGTCTTGATCAAAGTCTCGAGTGCTAATGACTGCCGCTTGAGCGCGCGTATCTGGGTGGCGGGTGAGGGTACGGACGCCGCGCTTGTCGCCCTGATCAACGCTGGCGCCGGTATCGATTCACGCTACTACGAACGATTCGCCGCGTTCCTTGCGAATTCCGGCATCCCCACTGTTGTCTACGATTATCGAGGTATCGGCCGCTCGCGCCCTGAGTCTATGCGCGGATTCGATGCTTCAGTTGAATGTTGGGGAAGCAAAGATTGTGCCGCAGTACTTGAATGGTTGGCAAATCGGTTCCCGGGTGCCAAGCGCCTGCTGATCGGGCACAGCATCGGCGGGTTCCTGACCGGCTTTGCTCCCAACGGTCACCTGATCGACCAGATGGTGCTGATCGGAGCCCATACGGGCTACTGGGGCGATTACGCCCCGTTCGCGCGGCCGTGGATGTATGTCCTCTGGCATGTGTGGATGCCTCTGGTCACGCGGGTCGTTGGGTATTTCCCCGGCCGCAGGTTGCACTTGCTCGAGGATCTGCCGCGCGGCGTCGCGCTGGAGTGGGCGGCGCGGCGACACCCTGATTTCTGGTGGAACGCGAGGACTCCCGAAGGATTGCCCGACACTGCCCGGATCAGCGAAGTGTTGGCGCGCTTTGGGGCCATCCAGGCGCGCGTGCTTGCGGTCCGCTTTGCCGATGACCCGTTCGCGACCGAGTCGGCCACCAAGCGCGTCCTGAGCCTGTTCTCAGGTTGCGTGGCGACGGAATGGCTGCTTACCCGGGCTGACGCTGGCGGCCAGCGGATCGGTCATTTTGGCTTCTTCCGCAGCCGCTTTCGTGATTCGCTGTGGCCGCGGGTGCTGCGGTGGGTGCAGGAGGAGGGCGCGGATAGCGCCGCTCCCGAGTGACTTCAATCGGCGAATTCAGCGAGAATGGTCTCGACCTTCGACACATCCGCGAGGAATGCGTCGACGCATAGCCGGTCAAAGTGCTTGCCGCGCTGGCCTTTGAGATAGTCGATCGCCTCGGTGATCGACCAGGCGCGTTTGTAGGGCCGTTCGCTCACCAGCGCATCGAACACGTCGGCGATGGCCACGACCCTCGCAACCACGGGTATGTCCTCGCCGTGCATCCCGTTCGGGTAACCGGTGCCGTCGTACTTCTCGTGGTGTCCCAGCGCGATGATGGCGCCCATGCTGAGGTATTTCGACGGGCTGCCTTTGAGGATGTCGTAGCCGATCCGGGGATGTGTTCGCATCAGTTCGATCTCACCCGCCGTCAGCGGACCTTCCTTGCGCAGGATCGCGTCCGGGATGCCGATCTTGCCGATATCGTGCATTGGTGCAGCAATTCCGAGCACGTGCACGGTCTCGGCTCCCAATCCGAGGTTGTGTCCCACGAGCGCCGAATACCTTGCCATCCTGGTCAGGTGATTGCCCGTCGACTCGTCGCGGTATTCGCCCGCCTTCGCGAGCTTTGACAGCGTTTCGAGCTCGCGTTCGTGGATCTCCGCGACCGACTTGTCGACCTGGTACTGAAGCACGCGGGCCTGATCGGCCAGCACGATCTTGTGCCGCCGCAGCTCGAGCAGATTGGCACACCGCGCACGGGTCTCGTGTTCGTCAAGTGGCTTGATCAGGAAATCGGTCGCGCCTGCTTCCAGGGCATCGTAGCGAATGCGCCGGTCGTCGACCACGGTGATCACCACGATCGGCACGTCGACGCAGTGCGGCAGGCTGCGCAGGCGGCGGACGAGCTCGATGCCGTCGAACTCCGGCAGCTTGTAGTCGGTGAGGATCATGTCGACGCGGTTGTTGCGCGCGAATTCGAGCGCGCGCGCCGGCGTTTCGAAGAGCTCGAGGTTGAGCTTGCTATCGATCTGGCGGACGATCTCCGCCAGCAACAGCCGGCTGCTGAACAGGTCGTCGATGATCAGCACCGTGTTGCGTTGGGCTCGTACCAGCGCAAGGTCGGAAATGACGGCGCTGCTCGTAGTGGTGCGCGTCTGCGCGGCAGACATCAAACTCTCCCCAACACTGTCGTGGCGAAGGCTACGGCAGACTGACTGCGTGACTCAAGCAATTACGATGCCTGCCACAGGTGACTGGCGGCGCACCGGCGCACTATACGCCGGGATCGGGGCGGCCGAAGCGGTCTCGCGAGCACTGTGCCGGCGCCCGGCATAGGCCTGCGCCGTCCCAAAAACACCAAAGGCCGGCTCGGTTGCTCCGAGCCGGCCCTCATATAGTGGTCGGGGCGAGAAGATTCGAACTTCCGACCCCCTGCACCCCATGCAGGTGCGCTACCAGGCTGCGCTACGCCCCGACGTAAACGGCGAATTATAGCGGTTTCAGGTTTCCGGTCCTAGCAGCTGCCGTATTTTCTGCAACTCCTGCCGCAATTCGGCAGTCGTCATCGTAGTTTTGCCCGTACCCGGCTTGATGTCGCCAGGCCGCAGAGAAGACTTGGCTGACGCTTCGCCGCTGGTCGGTGTTGCGGGAGCGCCGACGTCGCCCTCGCTTTCGAGACGATGCCGCGCGCCGTTTATCGTAAATCCCTGTTCGTACAGCAGGTCGCGGATCCGCCGGATCAGCAGCACCTCGTGGTGCTGGTAATAGCGCCGGTTGCCGCGGCGCTTGACCGGTTTGAGTTGCGCGAACTCCTGTTCCCAGTAGCGCAGCACATGCGGCTTCACGGCGCAAAGATCACTGACCTCGCCGATGGTGAAATACCGCTTGGCGGGGATCGGCGGAAGTTCGGTGGCGCTAGCTCGGCTGGGTTCCGGCATGGTTTGCCGCCTCGACCATCGCCTTCAGCTTCTGGCTCGCGTGGAACGTCACGACGCGCCGGGCCGTGATCGGTATTTCCTCGCCGGTCTTGGGATTGCGTCCGGGGCGCTGCGGCTTTTCGCGCAACTGGAAATTGCCGAAACCGGACAGTTTGACGCTGTCCCCGTGTTCGAGCGCGATCCGGACTTCCTCGAAGAAGTGCTCGACCATATCCTTGGCTTCACGCTTGTTGAGGCCAAGCTGCTCGAAAAGCAGGTCGGCGAGTTCGGCTTTGGTCAGCGTCATCGGGAATCCTGGTGTCGGAGCGCGCCCCCGAAGTCATCGACGACGACACGCAACAACTGCGCGACGATATCGTCAATCTCGGTGTCCGTCAAAGTACGTTCAGTATCCTGCATAAGCACCAGAATCGCAAGGCTTTTCTTCCCAGGCGGCAGTCCTGCCCCGCGATACACGTCGAACAGCCGGATGGTGTCGACGTGGGCAATCGCACAGGCTTCGAGAGCGTCGACGATGGCCTGTGCGGGCAAGGCCTCGTCCACCACGATGGCGAGGTCACGGCGGGCCACCGGCAGCCGCGAAATCGGTCGGGCAACCGGCGCCGTACCGGCATTTAGCGCGCCGAGGTCGAGTTCGAAGAGCACGGGCGCACGCGGCAGTTCGAAGTGGCGGACCAGCCGCGGGTGCAGTTCGCCGATCCAGCCGATATCGTTGCCGTCGAGCATCACCGCGGCCGCACGTCCGGGGTGCAGCGCCGGGTGGTCGCGTCGCGTCGTTGCAAGGCTGCGCGGCCCGACCAGCGACTGCAGGTCGGCCTTGACGTCGAACAGGTCGACCGGGCGTGGCGCGATGCCCCACTGCTCGCCGTTGGCGTCGCCGTAGGCAAGTCCGCCCAGCCGGAGCGGTTGCTCGAATTCGCCGGACGCGCGCAGAAAGCAGCGGCCGATCTCGAATACCCGCACCCGATCCTGCCGTCGCGCGAGGTTGGTCTGCAATACATCGATGAGCCCGCCTGCGAGCGTCGTGCGCATGATGTCGTGATGGCTGGCGATGGGATTCAGCACCGCGATCGCGGCGCTTGCCTCCGGGCGATCGGGAAACAAGGCCTGCTCCCAAAGGGAGTTCACGAAGCTGAACGTGATGGCTTCCTGCCAGTCGCGCGCGACCAGGCGCTGCGCGAGGACGCCGGCCGACGGCGCCGCATCGGGCGTCGGCAACATCCGCTGGACGTGCGCAGCGGGTGTCGCGGGAATCGCGTCGTAGCCATGGAGGCGCGCGACTTCTTCGACGAAGTCCTCCTCGATCGCAAGATCGAAGCGGTACGAAGGTGGCGTAACCAGGAGGTCGTCGCCTGCGTCTTCGTAGGTGAGACCCAGTCGATCGAACAGCGCGGTGATCGTGGACTTCGGGAGGTCGACGCCAAGCAGGCGCGTCACCCGTCGCGGCCGCACACGCACCGGTACGCGTTCCGGGAACGCACCGCGGACGTCGTCGACCGGTCCGGCGCGGCCCCCGCAGCATTCGACGATGAGCTGCGTTGCCCGCTCCAGGGCGTTGACGCTGCCGCGGAAATCCACGCCCCGCTCGAAGCGGTAGCCGGCGTCGCTGGCAAATCCGAGGCGCCGCGATTTGCCCTGGATGACAGCGGGCGTCCAGAACGCGGCTTCCAGGAACACCGTGGTTGTCGTGTCGTTGATGCCCGAATGCTCGCCGCCCATGATCCCCGCAAGGCCCAGCGGCTTCTTCTCGTCGCACACCAGAAGCAGGTCGCGTTCGAGTTTCAGGATCTGTTCGTTGAGCAGCACCAGTTCCTCGCCGTCGCGCGCGAAGCGGACGACGATGTCGCCGTCGAGCAGTCGATCGTCATAGGCGTGCATCGGCTGGCCCAGTTCGAGCATCACGTAGTTGGTGATGTCGACAACCGCGGATATCGAGCGGATGCCGCTGCGCGACAGCCTTGCCTTCATCCATTCCGGCGTCGGGGCCGTCG
Source organism: uncultured beta proteobacterium (assembly GCA_963788185.1). Taxonomy (GTDB): domain Bacteria; phylum Pseudomonadota; class Gammaproteobacteria; order Burkholderiales; family Casimicrobiaceae; genus CAIWHR01. The sequence continues at coordinate 165,389 of CAWBGE010000020.1, read as the reverse complement.
GATCGATACCGTCGATGGTGCGGCTGGTGAAACGCGGGCAGCCTTCGGGCGCGTCGACGCGAACCCGGCGTCGGGTCGAGTCGGTGACCGCCGCCGGCGTCACCGCGGGCAGGCAAAGCGCGGCACCGGTGATGGCGGAAACTTCGCGCGCGATGCCGGTGAGCGACAGGCAGTCGGCGCGGTTTGGCGTGAGCTTCAGCGTGATGAGCGCGTCGTCGAGCGCGAGTTCGGCGCGCAGATCGCTGCCGGCGGAGGCGCCTTCCGGCAGCACGTACAGGCCGGACGCGTCGTCATCGATGCCGAGTTCCTTCGCCGAGCAGAGCATCCCGTGCGATGCGACGCCGCGCATCGTGGCCTCGCGGATCACGAGGCCGCCCGGCAGCGTGGCGCCGACGCGCGCGCAAGGCACCTTGATTCCAGGGGCGGCATTCGGTGCGCCACAGACGATCTGGAGCCGGGATTCGTCGCCCACGTCGACAGTGCATACGCGCAGGCGATCGGCGTTCGGGTGCGGCGCCACGGCTTCGATTCGGCCCACCACCACGCCGGAGAAATCGGGGGCGGCGCGCTCGAGGCCCTCGACCTCGAGGCCGGCCATCGTCAGCTTGTCGCAGAGTTCCGCCGTGGTGAGCGACGGGTTTACCATCGTGCGCAGCCAGTGTTCGGAGAATTTCATGATTGCCGTGCCTCAGGCAAACTGGCGCAGGAATTGGAGGTCGTTTTCATAGAACAGGCGCAGGTCGTTCACGCCGTAGCGCAGCATCGTGAGGCGATCGGGACCCAGGCCGAACGCAAACCCCTGGTAGCGTTCGGGGTCGATGCCGACCGCGCGCAGCACATTCGGGTGCACTTGGCCGGAACCGGCGATCTCGAGCCAGCCGTCGCCGAAACTCATGTCGATCTCGGCGGAGGGCTCGGTGAACGGAAAGAACGACGGCCGAAAGCGGACCTTGAGATCATCGCGCTCGAAGAACTGGCGCAGGAACTCGGTGATGACCCCCTTGAGATCGGCGAAGGAAACGTGTTCGTCGATCCACAGGCCTTCGACCTGATGGAACATCGGCGAATGCGTCGCATCGCTGTCGACGCGATACACCCGGCCGGGCGCGATGATCTTGATCGGCGGCGCGTGCGTCTCCATGTAGCGCACCTGGATCGGCGAGGTGTGCGTGCGCAGCACCTGTCCGCCCTCGACGTAGAACGTGTCGTGCATCGAGCGGGCGGGGTGGTCCTCCGGCGTGTTGAGGGCGGTGAAGTTGTGAAAGTCGTCCTCGATTTCGGGACCGTCGGCAACCGCGAACCCCAGCGTTCGGAACAGCGCTTCCATCCGCGTCAGCGTGCGGGTGATCGGATGCAATCCGCCGGTACCGACACCGCGACCCGGCAGCGAGACGTCGAGCGCTTCCGTGGCCAGCTGGGCGGCGAGCTTCGACTCGGCCAGCGCGTGGCGTCGCTCGCTCAGGGCGAGTTCGAGCCTTTGCTTGGCGTCGTTGATCGCCGCGCCCGCGGCGGGGCGGTCGGCGGCCGGAAGTTTGCCAAGCGACTTCAGCAACTCGGTCAGCGCACCGGCCTTGCCGAGGTAGCGCGCCTTGCTGTTTTCGAGGCTCGCCGGGTCGGCTGAATCTGCAAACTCCGAAAGCGCGGTCGCGATGATGCGTTCGAGTTCTTCCATCGGGTGATCCTGATTGCCGCCGGGTTGTCGCTGCAAAAAAAAAAGGGAGGCGCTGTTCCGCCTCCCTCGTTTCGTGCGGATCGCTCAGGCCAGAGAGGCTTTGGCCTGCTCCGCGATCTTTCCGAATGCTGCCTTGTCGTGCACGGCAAGGTCGGCGAGGACCTTGCGGTCGATGTCGATCGATGCCTTCTTGAGGCCGTTCATGAACACGCTGTAGCTCATCCCGAGTTCGCGCACGGCGGCGTTGATGCGGGCGATCCACAGGGCGCGAAATTCGCGCTTCTTGACCCGGCGATCGCGGTATGCGTACTGGCCTGCTTTCATCACCGCTTCCTTGGCGATACGGAAGACGGAGTTACGGCGGCCGCGATAGCCCTTGGCCAGATCGAGAACCTTCTTGTGCCGCGCCCGGGCGGTTACCCCACGTTTGACTCTTGGCATGGTTCGCTCCGGTTAGGCGTACGGCAGCATGGCCTTCACCGAGTCCGCATTGGTGCTGTGGACGCCGGTGGTGCCGCGCAGGTGACGCTTGTTCTTGGTGGTTTTCTTGGTGAGGATGTGGCGCTTGAACGCCTGCGCGCGCTTGACGCTGCCGCTTCCGCGTACGCGGAAGCGCTTCTTCGCGCCGCTCTTGGTCTTCATCTTGGGCATGACTGCTCCCTTATTTGCTGCCCACGGCGGTGCTCTCCAACGGAGAATCTTTGTGACCGGCTTCGGGCTTCGTCGGGTGATGCGTCTTCGGTGCTACTTTCTTCGGGGCCAGCAGCATCACCATTTGCCGACCCTCGAGCCGCGGCCACGACTCGACGACACAATGTGTTTCGAGATCGTTGCGGATGCGCTCCAGCAGGCGCACGCCGAACTCCTGATGCGCCATTTCGCGCCCGCGAAAACGCAGCGTGATCTTGGCCTTGTCGCCTTCGCCCAGGAACCGGATCAGGTTGCGGAGCTTGATCTGATAATCGCCTTCGTCCGTACCGGGCCGGAACTTCACTTCCTTGACCTGGATCTGCTTCAGCTTGAGCTTTGCCTCGTGCTGTTTCTTGGCCTCACGGTACTTGAACTTGCCGTAATCCATGATCCGGCATACCGGCGGCTTGGCCGTCGGGGCGATCTCGACCAGGTCGAGCTCCGCCGCATCGGCTTTGGCCACGGCTTCCGTCAGCGGCACGATGCCGAGCTGTTCGCCTTCCACTCCAACCAGACGGATTTCAGGGGCATCGATTTCGCCGTTGATCCGCGGTGCTTTCTCTTGGGCTATTGCTGTTCTCCGAGTCAAACAAAAACAAACCGTGCCATCCGCATCACGCGCCGATGATTGCTCAACGTCGCATCGCGACCTCCTCGCGAAGGCGCTCGACCAAGGACGAAAGCGACATCGCGCCCAAGTCCTCGCCGCTGCGGGTACGCACGGCCACCTGTCCCGCCTGCAATTCCTTGTCGCCCACGATCAACTGATAGGGCAACTTTTGCAGGCTATGTTCTCGAATTTTATAGGTTATTTTCTCGTTGCGCAAATCGGCCAGCACGCGCAGACCCGCGTCCCGCAACATCTGCTCGAGTTTCCGGGCGTACGCCGCCTGGCGGTCGGTGATGGTCAGGATGACCGCCTGGACCGGGGCGAGCCAGAGCGGCATCGCACCGGCGTGGTTCTCGATCAGGATGCCGATGAACCGCTCCAGCGAACCGACGATCGCGCGGTGCAGCATCACCGGGACCTTGCGCGTGTTGTCCTCGGCGACGTACTCGGCGCCCAAACGCCCCGGCATCTGGAAGTCGACCTGCATCGTGCCGCACTGCCATGAGCGCCCGATGGAGTCCTTGAGGTGGTACTCGATCTTGGGGCCGTAGAACGCGCCTTCGCCGGGCAGTTCCACCCACTCGGCGCCGCAGGCGGTGAGCGCAGCGCGCAGGTCCTGCTCCGCGGTGTCCCACTGGGCATCGGTGCCGAGGCGCTTCTCCGGCCGCAAGGCCAGCTTGATCGCGATCTCGGTGAAGCCGAAATCCCGGTAGACGTCGAGCGAGAGCTTGTTGAAGGCCGTGCACTCGGCCTGGACCTGGTCCTCGCTGCAGAAGATGTGGCCGTCGTCCTGGGTAAAGGCGCGCACGCGCATGATGCCGTGCAGCGCGCCGGAGGGCTCGTTGCGGTGACAGGCGCCGAACTCGCCATAGCGCAGCGGCAACTCGCGGTAGCTGCGCAGATCCGAGTTGAAGATCTGCACGTGACCGGGGCAGTTCATCGGCTTGATCGCGAAATCGCGCTTCTCCGACTCGGTCGTGAACATGTTCTCCTTGTAGTTCTCCCAGTGTCCGGATTTTTCCCACAACGAGCGGTCGAGGATCTGCGGGCACTTGACCTCCTGGTACCCGTGGTCGCGGTAGACATGCCGCATGTACTGCTCGACTTCCTGCCAGATCGACCAGCCCTTGGGATGCCAGAAGATCATGCCGGGCGCCTCGTCCTGAAGGTGGAAGAGGTCGAGTTGCCGGCCGAGACGCCGATGATCGCGCTTTTCGGCTTCCTCTATCCGCACGAGATAGGCGTCGAGGTCTTCCTTCCTGGTCCAGGCGGTGCCATAGATCCGCTGCAGCATCTCGTTGCGCGAGTCCCCGCGCCAGTAGGCGCCGGCCACCTTCATCAGCTTGAACACCTTGAGCTTGCCGGTCGACGGCACGTGCGGGCCGCGGCAAAGATCGGTGAACTTGCCTTCGGCGTACAGCGAGATGTCCTCGTTCGACGGGATCGACGCGATGAGTTCCGCCTTGTAGTGCTCGCCGAGGTGCTTGAAATACGCGACGGCATCGTCGCGCGGCATCACACTGCGAAGCACCGGTTCGTCCTGCTTCGCGAGGTCGGCCATTTTCTTTTCGATCGCCGCCAGATCTTCGGGGGTGAACGCCCGTTTGTAGGCGAAGTCGTAGTAGAAGCCGTCCTCGATGACGGGACCGATGGTGACCTGGGCATCGGGAAAGAGCTCCTTCACCGCATAGGCGAGGAGGTGGGCAGTCGAATGACGGATGACCTCGAGCCCCTCGGCATCCTTGTCGGTGATGATCGCGACGCTGGCGTCGGCGTCCAGAAGAAAAGACGTGTCGACGAGCTTGCCGTCGACCTTGCCGGCGAGGGCGGCCTTGGCGAGTCCCGGGCCGATCGAGGCGGCGACCTGGGCGACGGTGACCGGGGCGTCGAACGACTTGACGGCACCGTCGGGTAAACGAATGGCTGGCATGGCAATCTCCGGAGGGCAAAAAAAAGTGCGGACGAGCCGCACTTTTTCGAACACGGGGCGTGCGAACTCGCGTCTGTCTAGGGGGCCTCGCTGTGCGTTCGCGGTGTCATAACCGACTTTCTTCCCTGTCCCGCGGCACCAGGCGTCGCAAGTGCCGGGCGGCGGGCTGCCAAATCCGTGCTGCCGAGTCATGGTAGGCGCGATTGGACTCGAACCAACGACCCCCACCATGTCAAGGTGGTGCTCTAACCAGCTGAGCTACGCGCCTGCAAAGAACGCCGCATTCTATACGATGGGGCGGGGTCTTTCAACTGCGCGCGCGCATCGAACGGCGGATGCCGCAGACCTCGCTGTGCGCATGGGAATCGGCAATAATGTGCGCGAGATACTGACTTCCGCCATTCGGCCCCCCGCTGTCTTGATCGGCAAAGGTGCAGAAACGTGTTCGTCCCGAACGAAGCCTTCCTGCGCGCGGTTGTCGACTCGGTGTCCGAAGAGATTGCAGTGATCGACGGTGATGGTTCGATCGTCATGGTCAATCAGGCTTGGCGGAGCTTTGCCATCGAGAACGGGTTGGAGCCTGGGCAGCCAGCGCCTAGGGCGGGGGTCGGCACCAACTACCTTGCCGTTTGCGAGACTTGCTCCAGGCTCGACGTGCATGGCGGCAAGGACGCCCTCGATGGCATTCGGGCCGTGCTGGCGGGTCGGCTTCCCGGATTCAGCATGGAATACGCTTGCCACTCACGCGATCGACAGCGCTGGTTCAGCATGAGGGTCACGCCACTCGATTTCGATCGGACGCCCGGGGCCGTGATCGCGCACGTCGATATCACCGAGAATAAAAAGGCTGAAGAGTCGGCGCGGGCGTCGCAGGAGCAGTTGGCATCGATGACCGCTGCCGTTCCCGGTGTTGTCTACCAGTTTTCCCAGAGGCCGGACGGGGTGTGGAAGTTGCTCTACGTCAGCAAGGGCGTTCGGGACCTCTTCGAGGTCTCGTCAGAAGCGGCGCTTCGGGATCAATTCGCGTTGACGCGGTGCATCCTGCCGGAGGACCGAGCGTCCCATCGGCAATCGTTGGAGCGGTCTGCCCGGAGCCTTCGCCCCTGGGTCCATGAATATCGCATTCGCACGCCTGGCGGGACGCTCAAGTGGATCGGGGGCCACGCCGAGGCACAGCGCCAAAAGGATGGCGCCGTACTGTGGAGTGGCATTCTCGTGGACATTACCGAGCGCAAGGAAATCGAACAGGCGCTGGTCCAGAGCGAGGAGCGTTTCGGCAGCTTCATGGATGCCCTGCCTGCGGCAGCGTTCATCACGGATGAAGAGGGCGGGACGCTCTACGTCAATCGTTACGGCGTAGACCTTCTCGGATTGGAAGCCTGGGTTGGAAAATCGCCTCGGGATATCTTTCCGGCGGAATTGGCGGACAAGATGATTGCCGACAATCGACGCTCGGTGGAAACGGGGAACGTGGTTGCGGAGGAACTGATACCGGGCGCCGATGGCAGGTCAAGGCTTTACCAGACGCACAAGTTCAGGATACGCCGGGATGGGCAGGCTCCCTTGCTGGGCGGTATCGCGCTGGACATCACCGAGCGCAAGCAGATGGAAGACCAGGTACGGCGCCTCGCGTTCTACGACCAGCTCACCAGTCTGCCGAACCGGCGCCTGCTGAGCGACCGCCTGAGCCAAGCCATGGGGGCGAGCAAGCGCAGCGGATACTACGGCGCGCTGATGTTCATCGACCTCGACAAATTCAAGGCGCTCAACGACTCCCATGGTCACGAAGTGGGCGACCTGCTCCTGAGTGTGGCGGCGGAGCGGTTGAGGAGTTGCGTGCGCGAGATGGACACGGTGGCACGCTTCGGCGGCGACGAGTTTGTGGTGATGATCGGGGAACTGGATGCGGACAAGTCAGAGTCCGCCGCACAAGCCGGCGTCATCGCCGAAAAGCTTCGCGTCGCACTGGCCGAGACTTACGTGCTGAGAATCTGCAATGAGGGAATGCCGGAAACGATAATCGACTACCGTTGTACCGCCAGCATCGGCGTGGTGCTGTACCTCGGACATGAACTCAGCCAGGACCACGTCATCAACTGTGCCGATCGGGCCATGTATCTGGCCAAGGAGGCCGGATGCAATTCGGTGCGGTTCGACGAGCGGGGAGCACATTGATCCGGCATGTACGTGATCGAACCGCACGCCCCGAGCCTGTCGAAGTGCCTGCCTGCAGTTGATCGAAAGCGCTTCGACTGGCGCGATCGATGCTGCGTACGCATCGCCGTCACGCGTCAGGCGAGGACCACGCCCAGCAGACCCACGATGCCGAGCCCCAGTGCCGCCAGCGAATCGCCGGCGATAAGCCCGCCACCGACGAGCGACGTCGTGCTCATGTCGTCCGGCAGCGCCGTCTCGCCCGGCGCCGGCTTCTTCCGGGACAGCGAATTGACCGCGCTCGACAGGATGCCGCCGCCGCCGAACCAGAGCGACGTGTGCAGGTTGACGAAGCCGCCGAACGACGAAGCATAGGGCGAGGGCAGCAGCACCGCGTCGAGCAGGAAATCGGCGGCGAAGCCGGTCCGACTTCGGGCGACGAAGCGCCGGTAGCCGGCGTGGGCCTTGATGCGTTTGCGTGCGAGTTGGATGGCGAAGCCGATCGCCACGCCGACCAGGATCGCGGTGCGCTGGTAGGGCTTGTCGTCGGTGAGGCTGCGCAGCACGCCGACGAACTTGTAGGTCATTGCGGCGCTCCACTCGGCGGGCTGCTCGCCCGCCTTCATCACGGTCTGGTCCTGCAGCAGAATCGGGTACGCGGTCATGAACAGTTTGGCGAACACCACCGCCATCACCGCGCCCATGAGGATCCCCACGACCTGGTAGCGAAATTGAAGGACGCGATTGGTGCCCAGCCGCCATCCGGTCGAGCGGTCCTGTTGCATGTCGCAGGCGACGCTGGTCGACACCAGCAGCACCGTACCCGCCATGAGACCGACCGCGGGATCCTTGAGGCCAAGTGCCGCCATCAGCACGACGCTGACGACAAACGCGGATGAAATCGGATTCGAGTCGCTGATGCCGACCGAGATGCCGTTGACCATCGCGAACACGAATACCAACAGCACCGCGAAGACGAGGAAGCCGACCGGCTGGCGCAGCACCAGATGCCCGGTGGCGACGATGCCTATCCCCCAGAACAACACCCACAACAACAGTCGCCTGGTGTTGACGCGCTTCCACTCGGCTTCATCAGGCGCAGGTTCGGCACGGTGGCTCATCCGGACGAGTGCTTCCTTGAGCACCAGCGCGATGTCGATGATGGCCGCTCCCATGATGAGACCGAGCGCGATCAGGAAGGTGATCTTGCGGAACGGCTCGCCTTCGCTGAGCCAGCCGATCGAGATGAACCACGGCACGAGTGCCCAGCCGACGAGTCCGCCGACGATGGCCGGGACGCCGATCCGCGCGCCGACCAGCATTCCGGCGCCGAGCGTCGACGTGGACAGTTCGATGGCGCCGAGCCACGCGAACTTTCCGGCGCCGATGCCGCCCGCGATCCCGGCGGCGATCCCGCTTCCGAGCTTGATGACCGACTTTCGCAGCAGCACTGGATCGGTGAGCGCGCGCAGGATGTTGGCCACCGCGAGGCCCGAAGGGTAGGTGAGCCGCAGCCGGTCGACGAGCATCGGCGTGTAGAGCATTCCGACCCCGGCACCGAACATCCCGATGCACAACATGTAGAGAATCATCTGCCAGATGGGGGGCTGCGGAAGTCCCATCCACACCATCGCCTGGATCAGCACGCCCATTGCGCTCATGCTGGCGACTGATGCGGCCGCCGTCTGCATGTAGTTGGCGCCGTGCTTGCCCTCGGCACCGTAGCCGAACGTGACCGTCGAGCCGAGTATTCCGGCGAGCACCTGCCCACCGACGAAGAAGCCCAGCGAGAAATTCATGTACGACGCCGTGACGCCACCCAGCGGCCCCAGCACCAGTACGCCGAGACAGACCAGCAGTGCGTGGTACTTCCAGGTGCCGGGCAGCGGCAACCACGACCAGCGGGGAGCGGACACGAGGGGAGCAGCGTAGGAAATCATGGCAAGGGGTCAGTGGACGGATAAGTGCTGCGGATGGTACCGCGTGGCGGACTCACGATGCGCGAGACCTTGCTGCCGGGCGGCGGAGGCGTCGTGTCAGGTCGAGGTGGCCAGCCACAGTATGCCCATCAGCACTGGCTGGTGAATCATGTAGATGGCGAGGCTGTGGCGGCCCATCCATTCGAGCCAGCGCGGGGAGCGAAGGCGCGACAAGCGTGCTTGCAGTACGTTGCGCCCGATGACCCCTGCCACGCCGGTGCCCAGCATCGTCACCCCGGCCCAGGGGAAGAGCGGAACGTAATCGACGGTGTTGGGCTTCGTCGTACCGAACCCGATCCACGACAGAGTCCGTGCATCGAAAGCCGGATGTGACCAGGTGATGCCGGCGCCGATGACGAGAAGTCCCAGCACGATCGCGAGTCGCGGCGCGTGTCGCAGCGGCCGCGCGAGCAACGATGCCACTACGATGCAGTGAAGCACGCCGAAATAGATGAACGATTTCGGGAACGCGGCGGCACTGGCAATCGATACCGCGACTGCGCAGGCGGCGATCAGCGCCAGGCGGCGGGCGAAAGGCGCGACTGCCGCGCCCGGCCGGTCGGCAAGCACCAGCGACACGCCGACGAGCGCAAGGAAGCTCGACAGGATGAATGCCCGCAGGCCGAGCCAGAACGGGTCACGCTCGAAGTCGGCGGTGGAGAGGCGAAAGACGCGCAGGTCGAAGCAGAAGTGATAGCCGACCATCAGCAGGATGGCGAATCCGCGCGCGGCGTCAACGGCGCCAACGCGCGCGGGTGCGACCGACGCGCCGACGAACGCCGTGGCTGCAGGCGGCGGCTGCCGACGACGATTGCGGCTCACGGGGCTCCGTTGCGCCAATCGATGCGCCAACCCCCCGATTCGGGCTTTCCGACCGCGGCCAGCATGCGGGCGAGTTCGCCGTCATCGGTGCGGCGTGGCGTGACCAGCGCGGTCACCGCAACCGCACCGCGGAGGTTCAGCGCGACATCGCCGCGAATCGTCATCCGGTCACCCTCGCTGGTCATCGGTCCCGCCAGCCGCCCCTTGTTGCCGGCGAGCGTGACCGTCAGGTCGCCGACATCGAGCGCCGGGCTTCCCACTGCGACGACTACCCGCGCCCGCCGCCAGACGATGGTCGCCTGCCCGCTCAATGCGCCGCTTTGGATCTCGAACTGCCTGATCGACAGCGAGACATCGCCACCGAGCGCAATTTTCCTTGCGGATGGAAATGAGTTCCATGCCGCGCGCGCCGGCACGACCACGTCGACGCCGGACAGCACGAGTCCATCGCGGTGTGCGGTCACGGTCGCCGCCGGCATCGTGCTGCCGGCGTCCTGCGGGGAGACGCGCAAGGTGAACCGCCCGCGCAGGAGATCGCCCGCATCGACCGACCACGTGCAGGGAAGCCTGCTGTCCGAAATCACCAGCGTTCCGCGCCCGCGCCACAAGCTGCCCTCGGGTTCCACGAGCGTGACGGCGCCGGCGCTCGCCTCGGCCAGGCGCGGACCCAGCAGCGCCGCGGGGGCCAGCGCGAGCAACGCGAGGCCCAGAAGCACCGCAGTCAACAGGGAGGTCGCGACAGCGCGCATGATCGATGAGTGCCCGGAGCGCCAGGATTCGCTCAGCGCGAAAGCATCAACTCCGCGCGGACGGTTCCAGGCTCGATGCGCGCCGTCAATCTCGCTTCGGCGACCTGAACCAGCGCATCACGCTGGAGCGTTTCCAGCAGCGCAGCCAGCGCATCGACAGGGACGGCGGGAAGTACGACGTGCACGCGTTGGTCCTGGCGATCGATCGCGAGACCCGCGGGACGCCCGAGCGCCGCCGTCACCGCGCGCTCGACATCGGTGAGCAGCGGCGTGGTCGGCACTGCGCGCCGGGTGCGGGCGAGCCCCGGCATTTCGTCGGCGGCGCGCGTCGCCACGAGCAGCGCAGCCTTGGTGCGCACCGCTTCTCCGCGCATGCGGGCGATGTCGCGCCCCATCGGCTCCCAGACGCCCCACCAGCCGGCCGCCAACAGCAGCAGTGCCGCGGCGACCGTCAGAAGCCGGCGCTCGCGCGGCGCGCGACCCGCCAGCCAGCGTCGGGTGGTCGCAATCATCGGCATCGATGGCGTCGGCGTCGGCATCAGTGAGACCCGAAGCGGGCGCGAGTCCCGGCGCTGGTCGTGGCGCGGACGGCAGGAAGCTCGGCCGCCTTCATCCCCGCATCGAGTTGAAGGAGCATGACGGCGTCGAGGGGGCCAAGCTCGAGGGTCCAGGTACCATCGGCAAACGTGGCGCTCTTGAGCATCCCGGCAGGCAGCCTTGCGAGTGCGGGGGCGGCGCGCGCCAGCAGCGGCAGCGGATCGTCGGGGGTGGCGACGCCGTTCGCATGGCGTAGTTCCGCGTATTGGCGAAGGAGGGCGGCGCGCGCCGCGGCGGTGCCCGGGACAGCATCCGCTGCGATTCCGGCGCTGCGGGCGAGGCTGCTCCAGGCTCGCGCGTCGCGCCCGGCGTCGAATCTGAGCCATGCCCATTCGGCGAGCGTCGCAGCGACATGGAGCGTGAGCGCCAGAGCGACGATCAATGCCGCCGGGCGCAGCGCCAGCCAACGCCGGGGCGCCGAAGCCGTTGCATGGCGCGTGGCTTCCTGCGGCAGCAGATCGGTGGCGGCGTCAAAGGCGGTTGCCGGAACGTCGTGCCAGCGCCACGGCGGCACTGCCGCAAATGAAGCACCGGTGCCCGCCGACCAGCGCGCGAGTTGCGCCGGACTTACGTCGGCGTGCACGCAGACTTCGTTGTTCGCCGCCGGCACGCGGGCGAGAAGCAGCGCGAGTTCTCGCGGCAGTTCGTCGTCGTCGGACAAGCCGGACGTCTGGAATGCCGCTCCGTCGGGAGCACGGACAAACGCCTGCGTCGGGTGCTGCTCGTCGATGCACCAGTCCCACCGGGAGCGTTTCGCCAGCAGATCGACTTCGGCGACGACGCGCGCGAAGCGCAACGCTCCATCCGGGGGCGCGGGAAACGCGGCGATCGACTGCAGCAATGTATTGTCGACCACGACGATGCGAACGCGGCCGTCCGCATCCTGCGCGCCTGCGACCAGATGCGCAGCCTCGACCGGTCCGGCCAGCTGGTCTTCGATTGCGAAGGCGGCCGCCGCCGGCAGGCGCGCCGCGGACAGTGGTGGCAAGGTGACGATCGCGATGCGGGCCCGTGAGGAGGAAATCACCGCCTCGCAGCATTCGGCCCGGGGCCACCCGTCAGGGCGATCGCAGCCGACCTGCCGCAACGCGCCGTCCGGGCCGAATAGCGCCCATTGCACCGCGCGATCGGGCGCAGGCGAATCGGTCAACAGGACGCGCAGCGTGCTCATCGGCACCGGGATACGCTCAAAGCGTGTCGCCCGTCCACGGAAGCCGTGGATTCGCTGCTCATCGTCACGCGCCGCTCCTGCACCAGTGTCTTCACCCAGCTAGTTTACTCGACGACCTGCCACACGATGGCCGGCCATTCGCCTGCCCTGCGCTGAAGCAGCGCGCGCGTCCGCGCAATGGTCGCACCCTGCAATGCCTCCACGGTGACGAGGAAGAAGTCGCTCCTGACCGAAAGTCCCAGTTCGCTGGTCAGCGCCGCCCCCTGCGGCAGACGCGAGCGAAACTCCGCAACGGTCGTGAACGGCCGTTGGGCGCGGCCGGCGATCAGCTGCGAAAGTGCGTCGGCGGACACGTTGTCGATGATGGCGGCGAGCACTTCGGCGGGCGCCGTGTTGACGTTGACGGTCGCTTCCATCGGCAGCGCGGTGAGAAATGCCGTCCCCGAGGCCAGCGCGCCCGGCGCGACGCCGCGTACTTCCGCAAGCTCCGCGAGGCGCAGGACGGCGGTGTTGGCGGGGAGGTAGGGAACGGGCTGCGCCAGGTAACGCGCGTCCTCGGCACCGTTCGGGCGTGGTTCGCCGTCGGCATCGATCCAGTCCGCGATGGCACTCAACGCCGATCCAGGCCCGCCAAGCTGTGCCAGCAGGCGCTCGATTCTGGCGAGTCCGACGCTGGCGGCCGCGCTGGTCGTTCCAATCGCGTTGATGTTGAGTCCGGCCTGCGCGTCGGTGATCGTGCCACGAATGCTGCCGTTTTCCAGCGGGATCGCCGGCAGCGGCACCGCCCAGGGCTCGCCCAGGTGATCGATCGCGCCGCGCCGCGCATCGTCGTTGAGTATCTGTCGCGCCCACTGCACCCCGGCCATCGCCAGCGCCTGCGCCTGCACCTGATCGCGACGATGCAGCACGGCTTCGCCCCAGCGCCGCTGTTCCGCGAATACGGTGACGGCAACCGCGGCGGCGAGCGTGGCCAGCAGCATGGCCAGAACAATGGCAGCGCCGCGCTCGCCGGATCTCCTTTCGTGACGGGGGGTCATCGCAGCGCCAGCAGCCGTTCGATCCGCGTGCCGTCGGCGAGCGCCAATTCGATGCGCACGGCGCGCGGTACTGCCGCTTCGCCCGGCGCGGGCCAACGGGGCCGCCAAGTGCCGGCCGCATCGAGGAATGTCGCCCGGAACTCGAGGACCTCGGAGGCAAGCATGTAGCTTTGTGGCACCGCTGCCGAGGGTTGGTCCAGATGGGGCCAGTAGAGGATCTCGACACCGTCGCCCCGCAGCCGGTATCCGATCCGCTGCCCCGGCGCGCCCGGGTCGGGCTCGAACTCCGGGCCCGCGCGCGAAATGCGAAGTTCGGAGTTTCCCGCGGCGTCGACCTCGGCCAGCCAGCCCGGTTCACGGGCTTCGCCAAGTCGAACCTCGCGCGGCAGCGCTTGCCGCATATCGGACTCGAGCCGCGCAAAGAGCCCGTCGAGCGCGCGCCAGCGCGCAGCTTCCGCGGTGAGTCGAACCTCGCTGTCGGTGAGCGAGGCCAGCGCGCGGTAACCCAGCGTGGCAATCAACGACAGGATTGCGAGCGCGATCAGGATTTCGACCAGTGTGAAGCCGCGGCGCGAGATTCGCGTCATCGCGCGCCCGCCATGCCGACGTAACCGACGAGCTGCGCGAGCGCGTAGTCGGGCGCTGCGGGATCGGCCACCGTGACCTCGATTTTGCGAAACGACGCATTGGGCGTGCCCGACACCAATTCGCGCCAGACGAACCGTGTGCCTGCCTGCGTCGCCTCGCCTTCCCGTGCGCCCGCCGCAAGGCCCGAGGACGCGAGCTGTGCCTCGGCCAGCCGGTTCTGCGCGATCCACAGCGCGAGCGTGCGCTGCTTCAGCAATGTGGCGCTGTTGGTCGATTGCGCGAGTGCCCGCATGCCCGCCGCCAGTGCGACTGCGATGATCGCCAGCGCGACGAGGATTTCGATCAGGGTGAATCCGAAGCAGCGGGTTCGCGCGCCGATGGATTGGCGCGGAGTCGCTGGCATCTGCATCGCAGTGAACCTCGCGCTTCGCGCCGCCGCGCCCTCAGCGGGCATCGGTGGCAGACCCGGCCAGCGAGATGCGGTTCAGCGGATCGGCGGCGAGCACGGTCGCCCATTGAGGCGCGGCGACGATCAGCGTGTAAGGCTCGTTGCGGCCGCTGGCACGGAAGGGCAGGACCGCGTCCGGCGCCGCTGCCGCGCCGGCGTAGGTGCCGGGAAGAACGCGGATGCCGGCAGGGACGTCGTGCGGCGCGAGCACGTCGCTGTCCGTTATCGCCGACCAGCGGCTGTCGGCACCGCGCCGCCAGAAACGGTAGCCGCCGCCGTGCGTCGACACGCCGAGCGTCTCCCCCGTCCACTGTGCCAGCGCCGCTGCATGTTCGAGCGCGCCGGCCAGGCGCCGCGCTTCGCTGTCGACGACGTTGCGCGGGTCGCGGTCGAGTCGCGCCACCAGCGTTCCGGCGGCAATGGCGAGCACCACCAGCACCACCAGGATTTCGACCAGCGTGAAACCCGCGTCGCGCACCCGACGAGGGGCGAGCGCGCGCCGAATCAGAGGTCCCACGAGCCGATCTCGGCGTCGATGCCGGTACCGCCCGGCTGGCCGTCGGCGCCGAGGCTGAAAACGTCGATCTCGCCACGCAGG
Organism: uncultured beta proteobacterium; assembly: GCA_963788185.1. GTDB lineage: Bacteria > Pseudomonadota > Gammaproteobacteria > Burkholderiales > Casimicrobiaceae > CAIWHR01. Next base: position 150,344 of record CAWBGE010000020.1, on the reverse strand, counting down.
CCGGGGTTGACGTACTGATAAGGGTAACCCCAGGGATCCTTCGGCAGGCGCTCGAGATAGCCGTTGGGCTTCCAGTTCGGCGGTGCCGGCGGCAGCGCAGGCTTGGCGACCAATGCGGCCAATCCCTGTTCTGCCGTGGGATAGCGCTGGTTGTCGAGCCGGTAGAGCTTCAGCGCCTGGCCGATGGTCGCGATGTCGTTCTTCGCCGCGATTGCGCGCGCTTCATCCGGTCGGTCGAGGACCCGGGGCACGACCAGCGCCGCAAGGATCCCGAGGATCACGATCACGACCATGATCTCGATCAGCGTGAATCCGCGGTGCGAGCGATGGGGGAAAGGCGGTGATTTCAGCATCGGGCGATTATAATCCGCCGCCGGGATGCAGGACGCCCACCTGGATCGTTCGCGTGTCAAACCGTTGCGATTCTGCCAACCCCACGTTATGCGCCGCCTCGCCCTCATCCTCGCCGCCATCGTCATCCTGGTGGCCGTCGCTTTCGGCGCTGGCCGATGGTGGCTGGGTTTGCCGCTGTCGCTGCCGGAGTCGCCCTACGCGTTCGACGTGCGTCCCGGTGCGAGTCTCAAGGTCGTGGCCCGGGAGCTCGCTGCCGCCGGCGTGCTGCCGGACGAGCGCGTCCTGGTCGCACTTGCACGGTGGCGGCGGGTCGATCGCGCGATCAAAGCCGGAAACTACGAAATCGGAAGCGGCATAACGCTGCCGCAGCTCCTCGACAAGCTGACGCAGGGCGACGTCACGCAGGCATCGTTGACGGTCGTCGAGGGATCGACGTTCGCCGAATTGAGGGTGGCGCTGGCGAAACGTTCCGACGTTGCGCGCGGCACCGAGGGGTTGTCGGATGGCGACCTGATGGCGCGATTGGGGTCGCCCGGAATGAGCCCGGAAGGATGGTTCTTCCCGGACACCTATTTCTTCGCCGCGGGTGCCACCGATCTGACGCTTCTTGCGCGCGCGCACCAGCTGATGCAGGTGCGGCTCGATGCCGCGTGGGCAGCCCGCGTGTCCGGCCTGCCGCTCGACACGCCCTACCAGGCGTTGATCCTGGCCTCGATCGTCGAAAAGGAAACGGGACGGGCCGCAGATCGCCCGCTGATCGCTTCGGTGTTCGTGAACCGCTTGCGCATCGGAATGCGGCTACAGACCGACCCCGCGGTCATCTATGGGCTGGGCGATCGCTTCGACGGCAACCTGCGTCGGCGCGACCTCGATGCGGACACGCCCTACAACACGTACACGCGCAGCGGGCTGCCGCCTACGCCGATCGCGCTGCCGGGGCAGCAGTCCATCGCCGCCGTGCTGAATCCACCCGAGACGCGCTATCTCTACTTCGTTTCCCGAGGCGACGGATCGTCCGAGTTCTCGACGAACTTGAGCGACCACAATCGTGCCGTGGCAAAATTCCAGACGGGCGGGCGTTAGCCTCGCCGCCATGAACGCTTCCGCTCCCCATTCCCCATGAATCCGACCCGCGGCAAGTTCATCACCTTCGAGGGCATCGACGGCGCGGGGAAGAGCACGCACATCGGCTGGGTCACCGATCGCATCAGAGCCGGCGGTCGGGCGGCGATCGCGACGCGCGAGCCGGGGGGGACGCCGTTAGGCGAGTCGCTGCGCGCCCTGCTGCTGCACGAGCCGATGACACACGACAGCGAGGCGCTGTTGATGTTCGCGTCGCGTCGCGAGCATCTCGAACGCCTGATCCGGCCGGCGCTGGCGCGCGGCGACTGGGTGATCTGCGACCGCTTTTCCGACGCCACGTTCGCCTATCAGTGCGGCGGACACGGCGTTCCGGTCGCCCACGTCCGCGCGCTCGAAGCCTGGATTCACGGCGACTGCCAGCCCGACTTGACGTTGCTCTTCGACGTGCCGACCACCGTTTCGCGGGCGCGTCTCCATCGATCGCAGGCGCAGGGGCGGGAACTCGACAAGTTCGAAACCGAGGCCGACGGCTTCTTCCAGCGCGTGCGCGCGGCGTACCTTGATCGCGCCCGTGACCATCCGGCGCGTTTCCGCGTCATCGACAGCACCCGCCCGGTCGACGACGTGCGCGCGCAGCTCGACATCGGGCTCGCCCACCTGGGGATCGACTGACCATGGCCGATGCGAGCGATTCCGGCACTTCGGCACTGTCCTTGCCATGGCTGCCGCTCTATCCGTGGCAGATCGTGATCGCGCGCCGTCAACTCGGCGCGCGCGCGACGTGGCCGCACGCGCTGCTGTTGCACGGGGCGCGCGGCATCGGCAAGCACGCGCTCGCGCTTAACCTCGCCCAGGGGCTGCTGTGCGAATCCCCGCGCGCCGACGGCATTGCCTGCGGCGAGTGCCCGGGCTGCCGTTATGCCGTCGCCGGCCAGCACCCCGATCTCCTGCGCCTCGAATTGCTGGTGCCTGACGACGACGGGGAGGCGTTGAAGGCCGTCGAGACGATCGCCATCGATCGCGTTCGGTCGCTGATCGATTTCGTGCAGTTGACCAGCCACCGTCAGCGCGCCAAGGTTGCGGTGATCTGTCCCGCCGAGCGCATGAACGCGGCGGCCGCCAACGCGCTCCTGAAGACGCTCGAGGAGCCGCCCCCGGGAACCTTCCTGTTGCTCGTTGCCGACCAGCCGGGACGATTGCCGGCCACCATCCTGTCACGCTGTCGCAAGCTCGCCGTACCTCTGCCTCCGACGGACGACGCCGAGCGGTGGCTCGAACAGCAGGGTGTAGCCGAACCGGCGCTCGCGCTGGCGCAGGCGGGCGGAGCGCCGCTGGTTGCGCACTCGCTCGCCGATCCGGCGCTGGCCGGGGACCGCAAGTCGTGGCTCTCCGCGCTCGCCACGCCCGAGACGCTGTCGATCCTCGCGCGCTCGGCCTGGATCGACGCCGGCGGCAAGGAGGCGCGCAAAGCGCGCCTGTCGCACGCCATCGATTGGTCGCTCGCGTGGATGGTCGACCTGGCCCGGGTGCTGTCCGGCGCTCACGCGCGGCGTCATCCCGATTTCGCTCCCGCCCTGGCTGCATTGGCATCCCGGGTGGCGCCACTGCCGGTGTTTCGTTATCATCGTTCGTTGCTCGCGCATCGTTCGTTGCTCGCGCATCCGTTGCAGCCGCGTTTGGTTGCCGAAGCCCTTTTGATCGACTACAAGAGCCTTTTCACCTGACGATGGCAGAAATCAGACCGAGCGGACCGGTGGCGAGCGTGGCGGCGGCCAACATCGCGCGGCCCGGCGTCCTCTCGCTCAACATCCGCGAGAAAGCGGCGCTGTATGCCGCCTACATGCCTTTCCTTCGGGGTGGCGGCATCTTCATACCCACCGCCCGCCAATACCACCTCGGCGAAGAAGTGTTCATGCTGCTATCGCTGATGGACGATCCCAACCGGATCGCGGTGCAGGGCAAGGTCGCCTGGATCACGCCCGAAGGCGTCCAGGGGAATCGCACCCAGGGCATCGGTGTTCAGTTCACGCAGGACGATACCGGAGCCGCCGCGCGGGCGGCGATCGAGAAGATCCTCGGCGAGACGCTGGCCTCGTCGCGGCCCACGCACACAATGTGACTCGCGTCGAATGCCGGCGTGTCGCGGTGTCTCGCCGAATGCGGTGCGACGCCGGCGGTTGCCGCGCCAGCGCCCATGTTTGTCGATTCGCACTGTCATCTCGACTTTCCGGAGTTCGCCGCCGAGTTGCCGTCGCTGCTGGGCGGGATGGCCGACGCACGCGTGTCCCACGCACTCTGCGTTTCGGTCAACCTCGCGGATTGGCACACCGTGCACGCCCTGGCGCTGGCGCATCGCAACCTGCACGCCACGGTCGGCGTGCATCCCGATTACGCCGACGTGGTCGAGCCCTCGCGTCACGATCTCGTCGACCGCGCGCGCTTGCCCAAGGTAGTCGCCATCGGCGAGACCGGACTCGATTATTACCGCCTGACGGGAGACCTCGAGTGGCAGCGCGAGCGGTTTCGCCTCCACATCGCGGCGGCGCGCGAGGTGGGATTGCCGTTGGTGATCCACACCCGATCGGCAGCGGCGGATACGCTTGCGATCATGCAGCAGGAACATGCCGGCGCTGTCGGCGGCGTCATGCATTGCTTCACCGAAGCCTGGGGAGTCGCAGAGGCGGCGCTGGACCTGGGCTTCCACATTTCGCTGTCGGGCATCGTCAGTTTCAAGAATGCGCGCGAGGTGCACGAGGTCGCGCGCCGGGTCCCGCTCGATCGCCTGCTGATCGAGACCGATGCCCCCTATCTCGCGCCGGTGCCGCATCGCGGCAAGCGAAACCAGCCGGCGTGGGTGGCGCACGTTGCCGTCGCGATCGCAGCGTTGCGCGGCGTGCCGGTCGAGACCATTGCCGAAGCGACGTCGGCCAACTATTTTCGTCTGTTCAGGATCGACCCCAAGGAGTAGAGCGATGCACCGACAATCCCCAGCCCTGCAGTTCGCGCGCGCGGTGCTGCTGTTCGCGTTGCCCTGGACGGTCGCGGCACAGAGCCTCAGCGACGACTTCGTCATCGCCGCGTCCAACGATCGCGTCAGCGAGGTCAAGGCGATGCTGCAGCGCGGCCTCGACCCGGGGTCGGTCGACAGGAACGGCGATACCGCGCTGGTCGCCGCGGCGCGGGGCGGCAATGCGGCGACCGTCGATGTCCTGCTGGCAGCGCGGGCGCCGGTCAATGCGCGGACGCGCTTCGGCGACACCGCGATGTCGCTGGCCGCGCTGGGCGGGCACCTGGCCATCGTGCGGCAGCTTCGCGCCGCCGGAGGGGAGCTCAACGCGCCCCGCACCTGGACCCCGCTGATCTATGCGGCGACCGGCGGGCACAACGAGATCGTCCTCTATCTGCTGAAAGAGGGCGCCGACATCAATGCCGAGTCGCCCAACGGCACGACGGCGTTGATGATGGCGGCGCGCGAAGCGCGATTCTCTACGCTGGAACTTCTGATCGCGCAGCGTGCGGACCCCAATCGGCGCAACGACAACGGGATGACTGCGCTCGACTTCGCGCAGCGCAGCGAGGACAAGGCGATGATCGAATTGCTGCGGAAGGCCGGGGCGCGGGGCTGATTTCGGCCCTTTGCGGCCCGCGGCGCACTTAGTCGGCCGGCGACGGAGACGATGCGGGCGCTGCCGGCGCTGCGGTGGCTTCGCTGACCAGCGTCGGCAGCATGTCGGGCAGCACGCCCACCAGCCGCCGCGCGCCATTGAAGCGTTTTTGCCAGTAGCGCTTGTCGATGGTCGTGACCTCGACCTCGCGACCGCGGCGCGGCGAGTGGATGAACTGGTTCTCGCCCAGATAGATGCCGACGTGCGAAAAAGCGAAGCGCCGGGTATTGAAGAACACCAGATCGCCGGGCATCAAGTCCGCGACGGCGACATGGTCGCCGATGCGGCTCATTTCCCTGGCGGTACGCGGCAGCGTGACGCCGGTGACCTGCTGGAACACGTACTGGACGAGTCCGCTGCAATCGAGCCCTGTTTCGGGCGAGTTGCCGCCGAACTTGTAGCGGACACCGAGGAGCCCCAGTGCGTACGACGAAAGAGCCTGCGTGCTGTGCCAGGCGGCGGTGGCAGCGTCCAGCATGGCCGCACCGGCGGCTTTCGCGACCGATCGATCGACGGCTTCCTGGGCGATCGCGACATGCGACCAGGCGAGCGCAGCCCCCAGAACAACGGTCGCCAACGCCTGCCGACAGTGTCGGGGGAGAAAATGCATCGGCGGATTGTCGCCGATTGCAGCGATCAGGGCAAATCGCGCCAGGCGGCCGCTCGCGGTTCAGCGCACCGTTTTGGAGCGCCGCATCTGCGCAGGTGTCGCCAGCGGCGAGTCGATGGCGCGCCGGCGGCGCGCTGCCTTGGGATCGGCCGCCAGCGGCCGCGTGATGTCAACCCGGTCTCCGTGGCACAGGGCGGTCGCCAGCGTCGCCCGTCTTCCCTGCAGCGCGAAACCCAGCGCCGACGGATCGAGCGCGTAGACCTCGGACAGGCGCGACAGTGCGAGCGCATCGGCGATGGTCGCGCCGGCAGGCAGCGCCAGGGTGACGAATTCCTGGACATCGCCGGTTGCCCACACGACGCTTACGGTCATGGGCGTCATGGGTGTCCGGCACGGAGAACCTCGGCCCGGCGCACGAAGGCGTCGATGAACGTGTCCGCGATGTGGCTGAACACGGGTCCCACCACCCGCTCGAGCAGGTGTGTCGTGAATTCGTAGGCGAGTTCGAACTCGATCTTGCAGGCGTCTTCCGCCAGCGCGGTGAAGCGCCATTCGCCGTGCAGGTGCCGGAATGGCCCGTCCCTCAGCGTCACGACGATCGATTCGCCGATCCGGTTGGTGTTGTCGGTCGTGAAATGGGCGCGCACGCCGTGGTAGTCGATGTCGACGCGCGCCGTCTTGCCCCCGGGGTGCTCTTCGAGGATCCGGGCGCCGCCGCACCAGGGCAGGAACTGCGGGTACAGTTCGACCCGGTCGACCAGGCCGAACATCTCGCCGGCGGCGAACGGAACGAGGACCGATTTCTTCACGCGCTGCATAGGTTGCTAGAATCGGACACCCTTCATAAGAAGCGGAATCGCCCATCGAGCCCGCCAGCCGCCATGAGCATCGTCGAGAACAGAAAAGCCTACCACGACTACTTCATCGAGGAGCGGTTCGAGGCGGGACTCGCCCTCGAGGGATGGGAGGTCAAGTCGATCCGGGCGGGCCGCGCAAACCTGAAAGAGGCGTACGTCATCGTCAAGGGAGGTGAAATTCTGTTGATCGGGGCGCATTTCTCGGCGCTTTCGACGGCCTCCACGCACATCCACACCGATCCGGTTCGTACGCGCAAGCTCCTGCTGCACCGTGCCGAGATCAGCCGGCTCGTCGGTCAGGTCGAGCGTGCAGGTTACACGCTGATGCCGCTCGACCTCCACTTCAGCAAGGGCCGCATCAAGCTCTCGGTGGGGCTTGCCAAGGGCAAGAAGCAATACGACAAGCGGGCGACGATTCGCGACCGGGAGTGGAATCGCGAGCAGCAGCGGCTGTTGCGCAACCGCACCGGCAGCGCGCGCGGGTGACCGTTTGCCGCCGGCTCACGGGCATGGAACGGTAGCCGTCAGGTCCGCGAGCAGAGCTTCCGCGGCCCGGACGCCGCTTCTCACGGCTGCTTCGATGGTGGCGGGCATCTCGGGATCGGTGTAGTCACCGGCAAGGTACAGTCGCGGCGCAATGCGGCCGGCAGCGGGCCGCTCGAGGCCGGGCGTGCACGCATAGGTGGCGCGCCGCTCGGCAATGACACGGCTCCAGGCGAGCGGCGGCAGGTTCGGGGCAAGGCGGCGCAGTTGCGCTACGACGACGGTGGCGAGCGTCGCGTGGTTCATGGCGTCGTGCGGACCATGGGCGCTGATCACCACCGACAGCAGCGATTGCTTGCCGGCGCCGGAAGTGAGGGCGGCGCTGCGGTCGAACACCCACTGCCCGGGCGCGTCGTCCAGGCGCTCCACCCGGCAGCGCATGGCGACGGGACCGGCGAACGCAAGATTGACGGTCGTGATCGATTCGTAACGAAACGCGGCCAGGGTTGCCAGCGTTCGTGCGCAGCCGGGCAGGCGAGCCGCTTCCGGATCGAGCGTGCTCGCCAGCTGATGCGGGCCCACGGCGACAATGGCGGCCGCAAAGACCTCGTCTTGCCCGGCGAGCGTGAGCGCGACGCGGCCATCGCCGGACCGCAGGCCGCGGACGGCTGCGGCGGTGCGGACGAGACCGCCACGGGCTTCGACGTGGCGCGCGGCGGCCTCGGGAAACAGCGCCGACAGGTCCACCGTGGGCAGCAGAAAGTCGCTCATCGCGCGGCGGCTGAAAAAAGCCTCCCGCAGCACATTGGCGAAAATCTGTGCCGACGCTTCCTCGGGCCGCGTGTTGAGGGCGGCGATGCACAGCGGCGCGAGCACGGCGTCGAAAGCAGCTTTCGGCACGTCCGCGAAGCAGGCGGCGACGTCCTGGTCGGCGGGCATCCGGAAGCGCTGCCGCTTGAGCGCAATGAGCCGCGAGGTCAGCGCCCGCCGGGCGCGCCAGTCGAGACCGCGCGCGACGAGGATCGCGCCGGCGAGATGCAGCGGCGCGGGCAGTCGCCAGGCGATGAGGTGGGATGCGTGTGGCTGGCATCCGAACGGCTGCAGCGCCAGCGGCATGCGCGCAAAGAGCGGTTGCGTCGGCGTCTTGCCATGCACGCGGGCGACGAGGCGCAGCGTTTCGCGGTACGCGCCCAGCAGCAGGTGCTGTCCGTTGTCGACGGGCGCGGCACCCCGATCGACTCGCCGCGCCCGGCCTCCGAGCGTACGCGCCTGCTCGATGAGCGTCACCGGCAGGCCATGGTCGGCGAGGGTGACCGCGGCGGCGCAGCCCGCCCAGCCGCCGCCGACGATGGCGATCCGCGTTGCGCCGGCGCCTACTTGCGGCGCGAGGTCGTCCACGCGAGCCACAGCTTGCGCAACGGGGTCAGGGCGATGCGCTGGTTCAGCACGGCGTAGTGCTCGCGCTCGATTTCGTCGAGCAGCGTCCGGTAGATCGCCGCCATGATGACGCCAGGGCGCTGGGTCGCCCGGTCGGCAGCCGGCAATTGGGTCATCGCACGCTCGTACCATTGCCGGGCGCGGCCGACCTGCTCGGCCATCATGGCGCGGAAGGCGTCGGTTTCCTGCCGTTGCAGCAGCGTCGACGGCAGGACACCGTGGCGGGCCAGATCGTCCTGCGGCAGGTAGATGCGGCCGCGACGCGCATCTTCGCCGACGTCACGGATGATGTTGGTGAGCTGAAAGGCGATGCCCAGGTCGCGCGCATAACCCTGCGTGGCCGGATCGGTGCGGCCGAATATTTCCGCCGACATGAGCCCCACGACGCCGGCTGCGCGGTGGCAATACGCTTCGAGATCGGGAAAATCGAGATACCGGTTGCGTTCGATGTCCATCAGCATGCCGTCGATCACCGCCTGCAGATGCGCTTCCGGCAGGCGATAGCGGGCCACGACCGGTTGCAGCGCGCGACCCACCGGGTGCTGCGGCGTGCCGGCGTAGGTCGCGGCGATCTCGTTGCGCCACCAGGCCAGCTTGGTGCGCGCGATCGCAGGGTCCGCGACCTCGTCGACGACATCGTCGACCTCGCGGCAGAACGCATAGAGCGCGGTGATGGCGCGCCTTCGCTCCGGCGGCAGGAACAGGAAGCTGTAATAGAAGCTCGAGCCGCTGCGCGCGGCCTTCTGATGGCAGTACGCGTCGGGCGTCATGAAGCCGACGCGAACAGGGTGTGCCGACGTGGCGGCAAAACCGCATCGCGGGCAACGCCGAGCCAGTCCAGGCGGCCGATCCGGGGCCGACGGCGGAACACGTCGCCGCGCACCGATTCGATGCCATCGAGAATGCGGTGCCCGCCCGCTAGCACGGCCGCGAGTTCAAGTCCTTGCCGCCAGGGGAGTGCGCGCGTGAGCGGACGTCCGGCTTCCAGCATGCGACGTGTTCGGTCGACCTCGAACGCCATCAACGCCTGCCAGCGCTCGCTGCAGCGAGCGCTCGCGATGTCGTCTTCGCCGACGACGTAGCGATCGAGATCTTCGCGCGGGATGTAGATGCGTCCACGGGTCCAGTCCGCGGCGACATCCTGCCAGAAATTGACGAGCTGAAGCGCGGTGCAGATCGCGTCGCTCGACGCAAGGTTTGCCGGAGTGGCGGCGCCGTAGAGGTGCAACAGCAGGCGACCCACCGGGTTGGCCGAACGGCGGCAGTAGTCCCGCAGGTCCAGGTAGTTCGCATAACGGCTTACCGTCACGTCTTGCCGGAAGGCCGAAAGCAGATCGCGGAAGGGCGCCAGCGGCAACTGATGGCGATCGATTGCGGCCGCCAGATCCGGGAACGGCGGCTCGGGCGGCGGCAACCGTGCGGCGATCGCGTCGATTGCCCGCTCGTAGCGATGCAGCGACGCCAGTCGCTGGGACGGTGGGACATCGCCCTCGTCGGCGAAATCGTCCGCGGTGCGGGCGAACTGGTAGATGGCGACCACAGCCGGGCGGAGCGGTCGCGGCAGGAGGACTGACGCGACCGGGAAATTTTCGTAGTGGGCGACTGACACGCGGGAGCGGCGCACGGCGCCGAAATTACCCTATTCGTCAACAGAGAAACCCCGGACCGACGACGTTCTCGCACTGGCAGGGGCGGCGTGTATCGACTATACTTGCGCGTTACGCGGAAGCGGTGCGCGAAAGTGGCGGAATTGGTAGACGCACTGGATTTAGGTTCCAGCGGGGCAGCCCATGGGGGTTCGAGTCCCCCCTTTCGCACCATCGGGCAACACTAGCAAGGATTCGACGCATATGCAAACCAGTCTGGAAACCCTGGGTCAACTCGAGCGCCGCCTCAACGTGGCTGTGCCGCTGGCCGAGATCGACAGCGAGATCAAGAAGCGTCTCGTCCGCCTCGCGAAAAACGTCAAGATCGCCGGTTTCCGACCGGGCAAGGTGCCGCTCAAGATGGTGGCGCAGCAATACGGGCCGCAGGTACGGTCGGAAGTCATCACCGACAAGGTGCAGGCGAGCTTTTCCAGCGCGGTTCGCTCGGAGCAACTGCGGGTAGCGGGTTATCCGCGGATCGAGCCCAAGACCGGCGACGCCGCATCGGACCAGCTCGAGTTCTCGGCGGTGTTCGAGGTCTACCCGGAAATCAAACTGGGCGACTTGTCGACGGTCACCATCGAACGTCCGACTGCAGACGTGACACCGGCCGACGTTGCCAATACGATCGAAGCCTTGCGCAAGCAGCGGACGACCTGGAACACGGTCGAACGCGGTGCGGCAGCGGGAGATCGGGTGACCGTCGACTTCTCGGGCCGCATCGATGGGGTCGAGTTCCCCGGGGGGCAGGCCAAGGATTTTGCGATCACGCTGGGCGAGGGCCGGATGTTGCCGGAGTTCGAGGCGGCACTGGCGGAGGTCAAGGCCGGCGACAGGAAGACCTTTCCGGTGACGTTCCCGGCCGACTACCACGGCAAGGACGTTGCGGGAAAGACCGCCGAGTTTGTCCTCTCCGTTGCCGCGGTGGCCGAACCGCAGTTGCCTCCCGTCGACGAAGCGTTCGCCAGGGCGTTCGGCATCGCGAGCGGTCGCCTCGAGGAGCTGCACGCGGAAATCGAGTCCAATCTCAAGCTGGAACTTAAACGCAAGATCGAGGGCAAGGTCAAGGATCAGGCACTGGCAGCGCTGCGGGAGAAGGCCGAATTCGCGATCCCGAAATCGCTCGTCGAGCTCGAGGCGCAGGCAATGGCCGAGCGCATGGCGGCGGATCTGAAGCAGCAGGGCATGAAGGCCGAGGACATCAAGCTGACGCCGGATCTCTTCCGCGCCAACGCCGAGAACCGTGTCGCGCTCGGCCTGGTGCTCGGCGAGATCGTGCGCACCGAAGGCCTGCAGGCGAAGCCGGAGCAGGTCAAGGCCATGGTGCAGGAGGCGGCGCAAACCTATGAGCAGCCGGATGCCGTTGTCCGCTGGCACTACGAGAAGCCCGAGCGTCTGAACGAGTTCGAGGCGCTGGTTGTCGAGCGCAACGTCGTCGAATGGCTGCTGGCGCGCGCGAAGGTCCTGGACAAGCCGACCGAGTTCGCGCAGCTCATGTCGCCGCCGGCGGGCTGATCCCCGGGACGCGTCATCGCCGACCGCGTGGCATGCTACAGCTGGTAGCCCACAAGTCGGCGATCATCCGGACGGCCGGCTGCTGCTTGCGTTCGCTGTCGGCGCCCTGATCTGCAACTCAACGTGCACGCCGGGGGTTCCCGCGCGCGCCGTCCACAACGACCGCCCCCGGGCGGCCAATGACCGCCCGATGGGCGATTGACGAGGGCAACATGGAAGAACCGAATGCGCTGGGCCTGGTTCCGATGGTCATCGAGCAGAGCGGACGCGGCGAGCGCGCTTACGACATCTACTCGCGTCTGCTCAAGGAACGCGTAATCTTCCTGGTCGGCCCGGTCAACGACGTGGCGGCCAACCTGATCGTCGCGCAGATGCTGTTCCTGGAGTCGGAAAACCCGGACAAGGACATCAACTTCTACATCAACTCGCCGGGGGGATCGGTGTCGTCGGGCATGGCTATCTTCGACACCATGCAGTTCATCAAGCCCGACGTCTCCACGCTCTGCGTCGGCATGGCGGCGAGCATGGGGGCGTTCCTGCTCGCGGCCGGCGCCAAGGGCAAGCGATTTGCGCTGCCGAATTCCACCGTGATGATTCACCAGCCTTCCGGCGGTTTCCAGGGGCAGGTTTCCGACATCGAGCGCCATGCACAATTCGTGATCGACCTCAAGAGGCGGTTCATCAACCAGATGGCCGGTTTCACGGGCCGCACCTACGAGCAGGTAGAACTCGACCACGACCGCGACAACTTCCTCACTGCGGCCCAGGCCAAGGACTACGGCATCGTCGACCAGGTATTGCAGAAGCGGGGCCAAGCCGGTTAAAGTCGGCGCAGGACCGCACTATCGACCCGCCGCTCACTACGCGACCCCACCGCCCGATGGCCGACAAACCCTCCGCCGAGAAGCTCCTCTATTGCTCCTTCTGCGGCAAGAGCCAGCACGAAGTGCGGAAGCTCATCGCCGGTCCGTCGGTGTTCATCTGCGATGAGTGCATCGAACTCTGCAACGACATCATCCGCGAGGAAGGGGCGACCGCCGAGGGGTCCCGGGGCGACAAGAACAAGCTGCCGACACCGCACGAGATCCGGCAGATTCTCGACCAGTACGTGATCGGGCAGGAGCCGGCAAAGAAGATCCTCTCGGTCGCGGTGTACAACCATTACAAGCGGCTCGAATCCGGCTCCAAGGACGACGAAGTCGAACTCTCCAAGTCCAACATCCTGTTGATCGGACCCACCGGATCCGGCAAGACGCTTCTCGCGCAGACGCTGGCACGCCTGCTCGACGTGCCGTTCGTCATCGCCGATGCCACGACGCTGACCGAGGCCGGTTACGTCGGCGAGGACGTCGAGAACATCATCCAGAAGCTGCTGCAGAAGTGCGACTACGACATCGAGAAGGCGCAGCGCGGCATCGTCTACATCGACGAAATCGACAAGATCTCTCGCAAGAGCGACAACCCCTCGATCACGCGCGACGTGTCGGGCGAGGGCGTGCAGCAGGCGCTCCTGAAACTGATCGAGGGCACGATCGCGTCGGTGCCTCCGCAGGGCGGGCGCAAGCATCCGAACCAGGAATTCGTCCAGGTGGACACGACCAACATCCTGTTCGTGTGCGGCGGCGCCTTCGACGGCCTCGAAAAAGTCATCCGGCAGCGGACCGCCAAGACGGGGATCGGCTTTGGCGCCGAGGTGTCGAGCCCGGACGCCCGCAAGGACATTTCCGCGCTGCTGCGCGAGGCCGAGCCCGAAGACCTCATCAAGTTCGGTCTGATTCCCGAGTTCGTTGGCCGCTTGCCCGTGGTGGCAACGCTCGAAGAGCTGGACGAGGCCGCGCTGATCGAAATCCTGGTCGAGCCCAAGAATGCGCTGATCAAGCAGTACCAGAAGATGTTCCGCATGGAAGACGTCGAACTCGAGATTCGCGAGCCCGCGCTGCGCGCGATAGCCCGCAAGGCGCTCGCGCGCAAGACCGGGGCGCGCGGCCTGCGCTCCATCCTCGAGCAGGTACTGCTCGACGTCATGTACGACCTGCCCTCGCAGGTCAACCTCGCGCGCGTCGTGGTCGACGAGGCGTCGATCGCCAACGACGGAAAGCCGCTGCTGATGTTTGCCGAACCGCCGAAGGTGGCTTCGGCCAACTCCTGACCGCGCGGACGCGGCGCCCGCCCGCCGCGTCGACGCTTGATATTGGGGCCGGCCGGCCTCACCATTGAACCAACCCGTACCGAGCCGGTACCTTATGCAAGGCTGTGCCATGGCCATCGAATCCGTTCTGCCTGCCGAACTCACGCAACTGCCGTTGCTGCCGCTGCGCGATGTCGTGGTTTTCCCCCACATGGTGATTCCCCTGTTCGTGGGGCGGCCGAAATCGATCAAGGCGCTCGACGTCGCGATGGATTCCGGCAAGCAGATCCTGCTCGTCGCCCAGAAATCCGCCGCCAAGGACGATCCCGCGGCGGAGGATCTCTATTCGATCGGCAGCGTCGCGACGGTGCTGCAGATGCTGAAGCTGCCCGACGGCACGGTCAAGGTGCTGGTCGAAGGTGCGCGCCGCGCGCGGCTGTCCCAGGTTGCCGATGAGGGCGAATACCTGTCCGCTGCGACGCTGCCCCTCGTCGGCGAGGACGGCGAGGCGAACGAGGTCGAGGCGATGCGGCGCGCCTTGCTCGCGCAGTTCGACCAGTACGTCAAGCTCAACAAGAAGATCCCGCCCGAAATCCTGACCTCGATGTCGGGTATCGACGATGGCGGCCGCTTGGCCGACGCCATCGCAGCCCACCTGCCGCTGAAGCTCGAGCAGAAGCAGGAAATCCTCGAGATGGGGGATATCGGCAAGCGGCTCGAGCACCTGCTTGGCCTGCTCGAAGGGGAAGTCGATATCCTGCAGGTCGAAAAGCGCATCCGCGGTCGCGTCAAGCGGCAGATGGAGAAGAGTCAGCGCGAGTACTACCTGAACGAGCAGGTCAAGGCGATCCAGAAGGAACTCGGGGACGGCGACGAGAACGTCGATCTCGAGGACATGGAAAAGAAGATCAAGGCCGCCAGGATGTCGAAGGAGGCCGAGGCCAAGGCGATGGCCGAGTTCAAGAAGCTGAAGATGATGTCGCCGATGTCGGCCGAGGCGACGGTCGTGCGCAATTACGTCGACACGCTGGTCGCGCTGCCGTGGCGCAAGAAGACCAAGATCAGCAAGGATCTCGCCGCGGCCGTCAAGATCCTGGACGCCGACCACTACGGCCTCGAAAAGGTCAAGGAGCGCATCGTCGAGTACCTTGCCGTCCAGCAGCGCGTCGACCGGCTGAAGGCGCCGATCCTCTGCCTCGTCGGCCCGCCCGGCGTCGGCAAGACGTCGCTCGGGCAGTCGGTGGCGAAGGCGACAGGCCGCAAGTTCGTCCGCATGTCGCTGGGCGGCGTGCGCGACGAGGCGGAAATACGCGGTCACCGTCGCACCTACATCGGTTCGATGCCCGGCAAGATCCTGCAGAACATGTCGAAGGTCGGCGTGCGCAATCCGCTGTACCTGCTGGACGAGGTCGACAAGATGGGGATGGACTTCCGCGGCGACCCGTCGTCGGCACTGCTCGAAGTGCTCGATCCGGAGCAGAACGCGACGTTCGTCGATCACTACGTCGAAGTCGAGTACGACCTTTCCGACGTGATGTTCGTGGCGACTGCCAACACGATGAACATCCCGCCGCCGCTGCTCGACCGGATGGAAGTGATCCGGTTGTCCGGCTACACCGAAGACGAGAAGATCGCGATTGCGAAGCAATACCTGCTGCCCAAGCAGATCAAGCTGAACGGACTCAAGGTCGACGAGATCAAGGTGGCGGACAGCGCGCTGCGCGACATCGTCCGCTACTACACCCGTGAGGCGGGCGTTCGCAGTCTCGAGCGCGACATCAGCAAGATCTGCCGCAAGGTCGTGAAGAGCCTGTTGCTGCAGGAAGGCGGCGCGAAGCTGCGCAAGGCCAAGGGCCCGGTCGAGGTGAACGCGAAGAACCTCGACAAATTCCTCGGTGTCCGGCGCTTTACCTACGGCATCGCCGAGAAGAAGAACCAGGTCGGTCAGGTGACGGGGCTCGCTTGGACCGAGGTCGGCGGCGATCTGTTGACGATCGAGGCGGTGGCGCTTCCGGGCAAGGGCAAGACCACGTCGACGGGCAAGCTGGGCGACGTGATGAACGAGTCGATCGCTGCGGCGCTGTCCGTGGTCCGGCATCGCTCGAAGGCGCTGGGGATCGCGCCCGATTTCTACCAGAAGACCGATCTCCACATCCACCTGCCGGAGGGAGCCACCCCGAAGGACGGCCCTTCCGCGGGCGGCGCGATCGTCACCGCCATCGTATCGATCCTCACCAACATCCCGGTGCGCGCCGATGTCGCGATGACCGGAGAGATCACGCTGCGCGGCGAGGTGCTGCCCATCGGCGGGCTCAAGGAGAAGCTGCTGGCGGCGGGGCGTGGCGGCATCAAGACCGTCCTCATACCCGAAGAGAACGTGAAGGACCTGACCGAGATTCCCGACGAGATCAAGAACCGCATCGAGATCCGGCCGGTGCGCTGGATCGAGCAGGTCCTCGAGGCGGCACTCGAGCGCTACCCGCAGCCGCTGCCGGACGCCCCTGCCGCCGCTGAAGTGCCGGCTGTTTCCGCAGCGCCCTCGGGCGACGACAAGCAGGCGGCGCTCAAGCACTGACTTGCAATGACCGATTCGCGACGAGCTCGGGCCGGTTGCCCGTCCTCGCGGAGAATCGCCACCCGGGGGAACGTACAGTGAACAAATCCGAACTGATCGACGCCATCGCGCGCCATGCGGACATTTCCAAGGCCGCCGCCGGGCGCGCGCTCGACGCCACGATTGAGGCCGTCGCCGGATCGCTGAAACGCGGCGACGTCGTGACCCTTGTCGGGTTCGGCTCGTTCTTCGTCGGCGAGCGGGGGGCGCGCGCCGGCCGCAATCCCCGGACCGGCGACGTGATCAGGATTCGCGCTGCGAAGGTTCCCAAGTTCCGTGCTGGAAAAGCACTCAAGGATGCTGTAAACTGACAAGCTTGATTGACGGTGCTTGTGCCAGGATGCGCTCGGGGGCGCGAGGCCGTCTGGGGTGTCGTCGCCGATCGGTGCATGGGTGCTTAGCTCAGTTGGTAGAGCGTCGCCCTTACAAGGCGAATGTCGGCGGTTCGAGCCCGTCAGCACCCACCAGTTTCAAAACCGTTGCGAAAGCCGAATGCGCAGCGGACCAGGGGAGTGGTAGTTCAGTTGGTTAGAATACCGGCCTGTCACGCCGGGGGTCGCGGGTTCGAGTCCCGTCCACTCCGCCAATAACGCACGAAGGGCGAACGCGAGTTCGCCCTTTTTTGATATCGATGCCGCATTCGCACCCTGCGCGAAGTCGGCAGCAGATGATCGAGGGCACGCGCCGCGGCGCCCCGCGACTTACAGGCTGAAGCCATGTTCGATTTCGTCTCCAATCACAAACGCATCGTCCAGGTCGTCCTCGCCATGATCGCGTTGCCGTTCGCGTTCTTCGGCGTCGACTACTACTTCCGCAGCGGCGACGCGTCGGCGACCGACGTGGCCAAGGTCGGCAAGCAGCCGATCACCCTGGCCGAGTTCGATCAGGCGCTGCGCGACCAGCAGGACCGCATGCGGCAGCAGATGGGCCGCAACTTCGATCCGGCCATCTTCGACAATTCCGAGATCCGCTACTCGATACTCGAGACGCTGGTGAGCCAGCACGTGCTTCGTCAAAAGGCGCAGTCCGAGAATTTCCGTGTCGCCGACTCGCAGTTGCAGCAGTTCATCGCCGAGATTCCGGCATTTCAGGAAAACGGAAAATTCTCGCCCGAGCGCTACCGTCAACTGCTCGCCGGACAGAACATGTCGCCGCTGATGTTCGAGGATCGCGTGCGCCAGGAACTCACGCTGGCGCCGTTGCAGGATCCCGTGCTGCTCGGAGGGATCGTCGCGCGCGGCTCCGGCGAGCGCTACATCGCCCTCCTGGAGCAGCAGCGTGAGATCGCGCTGGCGATCGTGGATGCCGAGCCCTTCGTCAAGGACGTGAAGGTCGACGACGCGGACATCAAGGGCTTCTACGACGCCAACGCCAAGGTGTTCGAGACGCCGGAACAGGTGAAGTTCGAATACGTACTGCTCACGCAGGACGCACTGCTGGGACAGGTGAACGTCGAAGCGGCCGAGGTGAGGAAGCATTTCGACGAGAACGCCAAGCTCTACACGCAGGGCGAAGAACGCAAGGCGGCCCACATCCTCATCGCCGTGAAGCCCGACGCCAAGGACGACGACAAGACCGCAGCGAGGAAGAAAGCCGAGGATCTCGCCGCGCAGGTCAAGGCCGCGCCGGCGAAGTTCGCCGAGCTCGCCAAGCTGCACTCGCAGGATCCCGGTTCGGCGGCGCAGGGCGGCGATCTGGGAAACTTCGGACGCGGCACGATGGTGAAGACGTTCGATGACGCGGTCTTCGCCATGAAACCCGGCGAGATCAGCGGACCCGTGCAAACCGAGTTCGGCTACCACGTGATCCGCCTCGACGCCGTGACCCCCGCCAAGACCCGGTCCTTCGACGAAGTGAAGGCGCAGATCGAGACCGATCTCAAGCGGCAGCGGGCTGCACAGCAGTTCGCCAGCGCGGCGGAACAGCTGCAGAACCTGGTCTACGAGCAGGCCGATTCGCTGCGTCCGGCCGCGGAAAAGATCGGACTGGAGGTCAAGACCTCGCCGCTCGTCACCCGCAGCGACGCACAGAAGATCGCGCTTGGCAGCGCCAAGTTCGTTCAGGCGCTGTTCTCGCCCGAATCGCTGCAGAGCAAGCGCAACACCGAGGCGATCGAAGTCGGCCCCAACGCCTTGATGGCGGGCCGGATCGCCGAGCACAGGCCCGCCGCGCCCCGGGCCCTTGCCGACGTCTCCGACGAGATCCGCCGGCAGTTGGTGCGCAAGGGGGCCGCGGAACTCGCACAGAAAGCCGGCCTCGAGAAGCTCGCGCTGCTGGAGCAGGGCAAGAGCGCCAAGGACGCCGGCGTCAACTTCGGCAAGACCGTCGCGCTCGCCCGCAACCAGGCGCAACCGGGATTCTCGCCGGACTCGCTGGCGCGCATTTTCCGGGTTTCGCCGGACGCGCTGCCGAAATACCTGGGCGCGCCCAACGAGCGCGGCGGATTTTCGATCTACAGGGTCGAGCGGGTGATCGCTTCGCCGCCGGCGGATGGGACCAAGCTGGCGGCGGCCGGATCGCGTTTGAACGAGCAGTTGGGACGCGAGCTCTTCGGAGCCTATCTGGGCGTGCTGAAATCGAAGTCCGACGTGAAAATCAACCAGGCGAACGTCGAGAAGAAGTAGCGCCCGGCACCGCGTCGCGAAGGCGGGTCCGGCGCGAACGCAATGACGCCAGCGGTCACTCCCGGCAGTTGGCCTTCATCCACGCCTCGAGTTCCTGGCGTTCCTTTGCTCGCGCGGCATCGTCGAGCGCGTAGCGTTCGCCCTTTTCGTTGACCCGATACATGGCCTGCTGGCCCGCGGCCAGCCCGCGCACCTGGCCCGCCGCGCGCGCGCATGCCGCCGACTTCTTCTCGGCCTCGGCGCGCGTCTTGGCAATCTGCTCGTCACCCTTCGCGCGCTCGGCCTGGCGCTTCTTGAGTTCGGCTTCCTGATTGGCCATTTCCCGCACCGCGTGCGGATTCGCCGGTGGCGGCGTGGCGTTGAGCTGCTCGGCCTTGATGTTGGCGGGCGGCGGCTGATCGGAATACACCACGCGGCCGTTGGCGTCGGTCCACTTGTAGAGCGCTGCTGCGGCAGGTACCGGCAGCACCAGGCAAGCAATGGCTGCAGCGATCGCCACACCCGCTATACGGTTCGTTGTGCTGCGACGCGGCGCATCTGCAATCAGGCGGTGGTTCACGGGGAAGCCTCGACAGGTCTCATGACAATGGCAAGTTAATCCAAGACGGCAGGCAGGTCAAACCGCCGCCGCGAACGGAGCCTCCGGGCCGCGCGACGGGTGCTTGCGTTCATGGGCGGCGCCGGGCGCGGGTATAATTGCAATTTGCGCCAAGGAGATGACCCGATGCGTGTCGTCAGGAAAGCACTGACATTCGACGACGTTCTGCTGGTTCCCGCGCACTCGCTCGTCGTTCCCCGCGAAGTCTCCCTCGCCAGCCGTCTCACCCGCACGATCACGCTCAACATTCCGCTCGTTTCGGCGGCGATGGACACCGTCACCGAGTCGCGCCTCGCGATCGCGATCGCGCAGGAAGGCGGGCTCGGCATCGTGCACAAGAACATGTCGCCGGCGAAGCAGGCGGCGGAGGTGGCGAAGGTCAAGCGCTTCGAGAGCGGTGTGGTGAAGGACCCGCTGACGATCCCGCCGACGATGACGGTGCGCGAGATCATCGCCCTGAAGCAACAATACCGCTTCTCCGGACTGCCGGTGGTGGACGGCGGGCGTGTCGTCGGCATCGTCACCAATCGGGACCTGCGATTCGAGACCGAGCTCGATCAGCCGGTCGCCAACATCATGACCAAGGGGGACCGCCTGGTCACGGTGCCGGAAGGCACCGACCTCGAAGCCGCGAAGGCGCTGATGCACAAGCATCGGCTGGAGCGCGTGCTGGTCGTCAACGAGCGCCGCGAGTTGCGTGGGCTCATCACCGTCAAGGACATCCTCAAGGCGACAGAGCACCCGAATGCGTGCAAGGATGGTCACGGCCGACTGCGCGTCGGGGCCGCGATCGGCGTGGCTGTCGACAACGAGGAGCGGGCCGAGCTGCTGGTGGCTGCGGGCGTCGACGTGATCGTCGTCGACACCGCGCACGGCCACTCGCAGGGCGTGCTCGATCGCGTGACCTGGGTGAAGAAGCGTTTTCCCCAGGTACAGGTGGTCGGCGGCAACATCGCGACCGCGGCCGCGGCGCGAGCGTTGGTCGATGCGGGTGCCGATGGCGTGAAGGTCGGCATCGGGCCCGGCTCGATCTGCACGACCCGTATCGTTGCCGGCGTCGGCATGCCGCAGATCTCTGCCATCCAGCGCGCCCTCGAAGGCGCCGAAAAGGGCGGCGTGCCGGTGATTGCCGACGGCGGAATTCGCTACTCCGGCGACATCGCCAAGGCGGTCGCGGCGGGGGCCTCGACGGTGATGCTCGGAAGCCTCTTCGCGGGCACCGACGAGTCGCCCGGCGAGATCGAGCTCTACCAAGGCCGCTCGTACAAGGGTTACCGCGGAATGGGCAGCCTCGGCGCGATGCAGCAGGGCTCGTCCGACCGCTATTTCCAGGAGCTCGCGAGCGAGGATCCGATCGCGGCCGCCGAGAAGCTGGTCCCGGAAGGCATCGAGGGCCGTGTTCCTTACAAGGGGGCGCTCGTCAACGTGATCCACCAGTTGATGGGGGGCATGCGCGCGGCGATGGGTTACTGCGGTTGCGCGACCATCGAAGAATTGCACACGCGCGCCGAGTTCGTCGAGATCACGTCGGCGGGTATCCGCGAATCGCACGTGCACGATGTGCAGATCGTCAAGGAAGCGCCCAATTACCGCGTCGAGTGATTCCACGCGCCGTACTCTCCCCGACTCCGGCTTGCGATCCGCCATGGCTTCGTCCGCGCATTCCCGCATCCTGATCCTCGATTTCGGCTCCCAGGTGACGCAGCTGATCGCGCGTCGCCTTCGGGAGACGCACGTCTATTGCGAGATCCATCCTTTCGACGTCGACGATGCGTTCGTCCGTGGCTTCGCGCCGTCGGGAATCATCCTGTCCGGAGGCCCGAACAGCGTCACCGACGGGGAGCCGCCGCGCGCTCCGGCGGCCGTCTGGTCGGCCGGCGTGCCGGTGCTCGGGATCTGCTACGGCATGCAGACGATGGCAGCGCAACTCGGAGGCGCGGTCGAGTCCGGAAAAGTGCGCGAGTTCGGGTATGCCGAAGTGCGCGCGCGCGGGCATTCGGCGCTCTTCCGCGACATCCAGGACCGCGGCAGCGCCGACGGCCATGGTTTGCTCGACGTTTGGATGAGCCATGGCGACAAGGTCACTGCGCTACCGCCGGGATTCAAGGTCGTTGCCAGCAACGACGCGTGCCCGATCGCGGCGATGGCCGACGAAACGCGCCGCTTTTACGCGGTGCAGTTCCATCCGGAGGTCACTCACACCCGTCAGGGCGCTGCGATCCTCGCGCGCTTCGCGCACGAGATCTGCGGCTGCGGGCAGGACTGGAACATGGCCGACTATGTCGCCGAGGCCATGGCCGCCATTCGCGCAGCGGTGGGGGCGGAAGAGGTGATCCTCGGGTTGTCCGGCGGCGTCGATTCGTCGGTCGCCGCGGCGCTGATTCACGAGGCGATCGGCGACCAGCTGACCTGCGTTTTCGTCGACCACGGACTGCTGCGCCAGAACGAGGCCGTACAGGTGCTGGACACGTTCGCGCGCAACCTGGGCGTGCGTGTCGTCCATGTCGATGCGGTGGAGGAGATGTACGCGGCGCTGTCTGGCGTCGCCGATCCCGAGCAGAAGCGCAAGATCATCGGCCGCCTGTTCGTCGATGTGTTCCAGCGCGAGGCGGCGAAGCTGCCGCTGGCAAAGTGGCTCGCGCAGGGCACGATCTATCCCGACGTCATCGAGTCTGCAGGCGCCAAGACCAAGAAGGCGCACACGATCAAGTCGCATCACAACGTGGGCGGGCTGCCCGACACGCTTCACCTGAAGCTGCTCGAGCCGTTGCGTGACCTCTTCAAGGACGAAGTGCGCGAACTCGGCCTGGCCCTCGGGTTGCCGCGCGAGATGGTGTTCCGGCATCCGTTTCCGGGTCCGGGACTCGGCGTGCGCATTCTCGGGCCGGTGGCGCGCGAGCACGCCGACCTCCTGCGCCGCGCCGACGCGATCTTCATCGACGAATTGCGGCAGGCGCGCGATGAGGAGGGACATAGCTGGTACGACCTCACCGCGCAGGCGTTCGCGGTGTTCCTGCCGGTGCGGTCGGTGGGAGTCATGGGCGACGGCCGAACCTACGAGCACGTCGTCGCGTTGCGCGCGGTGCAGACGACCGATTTCATGACCGCGCACTGGGCGCCGCTGCCGCACGATCTTCTGGCCAAGGTCTCCAACCGGATCATCAACGAGGTTCGCGGGATCAACCGCGTCACCTACGACATCTCGAGCAAGCCTCCGGCGACGATCGAGTGGGAGTAGGGGTCTTTCGCGGACTATCGGTTTCTATCCAGATCCATCGTGAAGTCCGGCCCACCCTCTGATCCTCGAGCGTAGGAAGTGTGGAGCAGTCTCAGGCGGCTTTGGGTATAGGAAGGACAGGCGCGGTGGCGACCGCGCGGATGCGCTCGAGATCGGGTTCCCCGAGCGTCTCACGAGCAAGCAGCTCGGCCGCCGATTGACGCAGCAGCGGCTCCCTCGCACGCAGGAGTTCCAGTGTTCGCCGGTACATGACGGCCACGATATCGCGCACGGCGAGGTCGATCTCGCGTGCCGTTGCTTCGCTATATGGCTTGTCGCCGAAGCTCGGTGACACCTGGCCGAGGAAGTTCTCCCGATCCTTTTCGTACACGACGTGGCCAAGTTCACCGTGCATCCCGTATCGGGTCACGATCGCGCGGGCGATGGCGGTCACCTTCTGCAGGTCGTCGGCGGCGCCGGTCGAAAAGTGGCCGAAGACCAGCTCCTCGGCGGCCCGCCCACCGAGGAGCACCATCATGCGGCTTTCCATCTCGGCGCGCGTCATCAGATAGCGTTCCTCGGTCGGGCGCTGGATCGTGTACCCAAGCGCCGCGACGCCGCGCGGGATGATCGACACCTTGTGCACCGGGTCGGCTCCGGGCAGAGCCATTGCGGCAAGCGCATGGCCCATCTCGTGGTGAGCGACGACCTCGCGCTCCTTGACCGACAGCACGCGGTTCTTCTTCTCCAGGCCGGCGACGATGCGCTCGATCGCCACCGTGAAATCCTCGAGCGTCACCGCATCGCCATTGCGGCGGGTGGCTGCGAGTGCGGCTTCGTTGCACAGATTGGCGAGTTCCGCGCCCGTGAAGCCCGGCGTCAGGTCGGCGACTTTCGCCGCATCGAGTCCGGCAGCGAGCGTGATCTTCTTCATGTGGACGCCGAGTATCGCGATACGGCCGGACTTGTCCGGCCGGTCGACGACGACCTGACGGTCGAAGCGCCCGGCACGCAGCAAAGCCGGATCGAGCACCTCCGGACGGTTGGTCGCACCGAGCAACACGAGCCCTTTCGATGAGTCGAAGCCGTCGAGCTCGACGAGCAGCTGATTCAGGGTCTGCTCCTTTTCATCGTGGCCGCCGAGGGCGCCTCCCGCCGAGCGGGCACGGCCGAGCGCGTCGAGTTCGTCGATGAAGATGATCGCCGGTGCCTTCGCCCGGGCTTGCTCGAAGAGATCACGCACGCGGGCGGCGCCGACCCCGACGAACATCTCGACGAACTCGGACCCGGAGATCGAGAAGAACGGGACGCCAGCCTCGCCGGCGACCGCTCTGGCGAGCAGGGTCTTGCCGGTGCCCGGCGGGCCCACCAGCAGGACGCCCTTCGGCGCGCGTCCGCCGAGACGACCGAAGCGCCGCGGATCCTTGAGGAAGCCGACGATCTCCTTTAATTCGTCCTTGGCCTCCTCGACACCGGCGACATCGGCGAAATCGACCTTGGTGTCGCTCTCGACGTAGATCTTGGCCTTGCTCTTGCCGATGCTCATGAAACCACCCCCGCCCATCTTGTCCGCAAAGCGACGCATGACGAAGATCCAGATCGCCACGAAGACCACTGCCGGAACCACCCAGCCGAGCACATCGCGCAGGAAAGTGTTTTCGACGACGCCGGTGAACTTGACGTCGAACTGCGCGAGGTCCTTGGCGAGCGCCGGCTCGACACGTGTCGTCACGAAGCGCGACTTGCCGTCGACGGGGGCCTTGAGCGTGCCGTGGATCTGGTTGTCGGTGATGGCGATGTCGGCGACCTTGCCTTCCTTGACCAGCGTCTGAAATTCGCTGTATGGAATCGGCGCGGTGCTGCGGGCGCCGACCCACGCGTCGTGGAGGAAGATCACGGCCAACAGTGCCAGTGCGAAGTACCAGATCGAGAATTGCGTCTTCTTTTCCATGTGGGTCCTTCAGGTCAAGTACGGGTGGCATCAGCTACCGGAGCGGCTAAGCGTTCCCGTGCGTCCTTGCGCAGTGAGAGGACGATCGAGGTGGTGATGATCGTGGCTACGACTCCGAGAGAGATCAGCACCGGAATCTTGAACACGTCGATCAGCATCATCTTGACGCCAACGAACATCAGCACGATCGCGAGGCCATACTTCAGCAAGGAGAAGCGGTCGGCCATGTCGGCGAGCAGGAAGTACATCGCACGCAGACCGAGAATCGCGAACACATTGGAGGTCAGCACGATGAACGGGTCGGTGGTGATCGCGAAGATCGCCGGGATCGAATCGACCGCGAAGATCAGGTCGGTGATCTCGACCAGCACCAGCACCAGGAACAGCGGGGTCGCGTAGCGCACCACCTTGCCGCCGTGTTTCTTCAGCACGAAGAAGCGCTCGCCTTGCAGCTCGTTGGTCACATTCATGTGACGGCGAATCCATTTCACGGCCGGGTTTTCGGCAAGATCAGGCTTTTCTTCCGCGAACCACCACATCTTGATGCCGGTGATCAGCAGGAATGCGCCAAAGACGTAGAGCAGCCAGTGAAACTTCGCGATCAGCCAGACGCCGGCGAAGATCATGACGGTGCGCATCACGATGGCCCCGAGGACGCCATAGATCAGTACGCGCTTCTGCAGCTCGAGCGGCACGGCGAAGAACGAGAACAGCATCAGCCAGACGAACACGTTGTCGATGGCCAGGGACTTTTCGATCAGGTAGCCGGTGACGAACTCGAGCGCTGTCTCATTGGCGACCGCGCGCCCAGCGGCGCCATCGAGATGCCACCACAAGGCGCCTGCGAAGACGAAGGACACCGCGACCCAGATTCCGGACCAGGCGGCTGCCTCGCGCATGGAAACGCGATGTTGCTTACCACCGCCCACCACGAACAGATCGATGGCAAGCATGACCATGACAATGCCGGCGAACCCCGCCCACATCCACCAGTTTCCAACAGTTTCCACGTTCGATTTCCTCGTCAGCGATTCAACGGTTTCGTGTCAAGGCTGCCGCCTGAAGCCGAGGTGGCGTCGCGGGGCCAGGCAGAACCTTTCTCCAGTCGACGTGATACCGCCCGACCGGCGCGATCGGCGGCGCGATCGATCGCGACGTAGAGATCCGTCTCTTGTTGTTCGATGACCACGGGAGGGGTGCCGGGGAGATTGGCCCGGATCGTGCAACGTTTGTCCAGCCCGCCACGCGGTCCGTTTTCGTCTGCAAGGCGCATGACGACGCTGTGCACCCGGCCGCTGGCCGATCCGAGCGCGAACCGCAGTCTGCGCTCGGCCCGAGTGCGCAATCCTTCGGTGAGCTCAAAGCCCCTGGCCTGGATGTCGATCTGCATGATGTTGCCTCCCGAGCGTTGACGAGGTGCTGCTTGGGACGCAATTCTAGGTAACTCACATACATCGAACAACTCGATTATAATTAACGAACAATCAGAAAATAACTGATTA
Organism: uncultured beta proteobacterium; assembly: GCA_963788185.1. Classification (GTDB taxonomy): domain Bacteria; phylum Pseudomonadota; class Gammaproteobacteria; order Burkholderiales; family Casimicrobiaceae; genus CAIWHR01. Next base: position 124,060 of record CAWBGE010000020.1, on the reverse strand, counting down.
TTTGAGGATCATGGCAACGATCAATTTCAAGCACCTGCGCTACTTCTGGGCGGTCGCCAAATCCGGCAGCATCGCCCGCGCGAGCACCCAGCTGCACGTGACTCCGCAGTCGATCAGCAGTCAATTGGCCGAGCTGGAAGAGGCGCTCGGAACCGGACTCTTCCGTCGCGTCGGGCGTGGTCTCGAGATGACCGAAATTGGCCGCCGCGTCGTCAGTTACGCGGAGGAGATCTTTGGCCTTGAGGATGAACTGCTCGCGGTCGTGCGTAACGAGGGTTCGAGGGCCGTGCTCCCATTTAGAATCGGCATTGCGGACTCGGTACCAAAGTCCCTGACCTATCGCGTCGTGGAACCCGCCCTGCACATGGAGGAACCGGTACGGCTTGTCTGCAAGGAAGGACGACTCGTGTCCCTGCTCGCCGATCTTTCGGTACATCGGCTCGACATGGTGATCGCCGATCGCGCGCTGCCCACTGACCTGAGGGTCCGCGCCTACAACCACCTGCTGGGATCGAGCGACGTCACAGTCTTCGGTGCCGAAGAGGTCGTGCAGACGCTGAAGGGGACATTTCCGGAGCTCCTGGATAATGCGCCGTTTCTGTTGCCCGGCGAGGAGGTGGCGATTCGCCCGGCACTTGAACAGTGGTTCGAAGCACAGCGCGTGCGCCCCCGAATCGTGGGCGAATTCGACGACAGCGCACTGCTCAAAGCCTTCGGACAGGGCGGTGCCGGACTGTTTGTGGCACCGACCGCGATCGCCGATTACGTGTGCCAGCAATACGACGTTCGTGCAGTTGGGCGCATCGAATCCGTCATCGAGCAGCTCTATGCGATAACCACAGAGCGTCGCATGCAGCACCCGGCCGCGGTTGCCGTCAGTCAAGCGGCGTCACGAGAGCTGTTTAGCGCTGCCCGTGCTCGCAGCATTTCTTCAGGCAATGGCGTTGTTGTGTCGCAACCACTGACCCGATTGTCATCTCAGCGCAGAGGTAGTGCCGAGATCAAGCGACAAGCAGCGCGCAGTTCAAGAACCACCGTCAAGAATTGACCCATGCATCCGGTTCCGAGCAAGTGACAAGTGTTCGGGTGGTCGCAATAGTTGCCGACAGATTTCGATGGATCCCGAAGGGTGTTCGTCTGCTGTCTGCGACGCTCGTCGACACATGCTGCGACAGGCTGAATGCCATTCGTCGGGCATGCGATGAAAGTGACGGTGAAGGCGACGGTAGAAATGCCATTCGCAGAACCAAAGTCATATCGGCGACAGCGGTTTGCGAGTGCCGTTGAAGATTGAGTGCGAGCAGGCTTCGTCGCGGCCGAGCGACGGCTTTGGCGGACCGTCCTGTCACCCATGTCGGGATCGGAACCTCGCCGAGGGCGAGGTCACCGACGACCGCATGAAGCAGTTGCTTCAGAACTGCATGACGGAACTGTACGCCTTCGTCGTGTGCGTGCTGACAGAATCAGACGTCGCGACGTTCCCCCAGCAGCGCCGCGCGTGTGACCGGGCTTTGCATCTGGGAGAGCCACCACTGCAGTGTGCGCCCCTGGCTGGAGCGGCCACTCTTGCGCCAGGCGTAGCTGACCTGGATCTGCTGCTCCGGCCTCTCCACGCGCTTGACGACCAACCGCCCGGTATCGATGTAGGACTGCGCGAGGCAGGTCGGCAAGAACCCGGCGCCAAGCCCCCGAATCTGCGCGTCCAGCTTGATCGGCATGCCGGTCACGGTGAATACGTCCTGACCCGCAAGCAGCCCGATGGAGAGTCCGCTGCCATGCCGGGTCGAGTCGGCGACCGCCACCGCCCGATATTGGCGGATCACTTCATCACTCAGTGGCTCGGGGGCGCGCGCGAGCGGGTGGTGGGGCGCCACCGCAAAGACAAAGCGCACGCTGCCCAACGGCTCGCGGTGCAGATCGGCCGTCGCGTGGGCAACGATCACCACGCCAAGGGCCAGGTCGGCTTGGCCTGAGGTCAGCGCCTCCAGCGTGCCGGACAGGGTTTCGGCGCGCAGCCTGACCCGGGTCGGAGGCTTCAGAGAAAAGAAGGCGTCGCAAAGCTCCATCACCGTGGCGCCATTGATGACGCTGTCCACGGCGATGGTGAACTGCGGCTCCCAGCCCGTGGCCACGCGCTTGACCCGGTTGGCGACGGCATCGATGTCGGTCAGCAGGCGCGCGCCCTCGCGCAGCAATTCGGCGCCGGCCTCGGTGAGACGGGCCTGGCGCGAGCTGCGGTCGAACAGCAGCACATCGAGTGCGTCTTCCATCTGCCGCACGCGGTAGGTGAGGGCGCTCGGGACCAGGTTGTTGGCGCGCGCGGCAGCGGCAAAGCTGCCGGCGCGGGCGATGCTCTGCAGCATCGCCAGGGCGTCGGGGGTCAATGCATCACGGGGCGTAGCCATCGAGCCTTCTACATTCAAATTAATTGAATGATGCCATCAAATCGCCGCATGCCGGAAGCCTGTGGCGAAGCCCACAATCGAGCTCATCAACCAGGAGGTACGCTGATGCTCACACTTCGCAAGTCCCAGGACCGCGGCTATGCCGACCATGGCTGGCTCAAGAGCTACCACTCGTTCTCGTTCGCCGGCTATCACGATCCGGCCCACATGGGCTGGGGCAACCTGCGCGTGATCAACGAAGACCGCGTGGCGCCGGGCAGGGGCTTCGGCACGCATGGTCACCGCGACATGGAAATCATCAGTTACGTGCTGTCGGGCGAGCTCGCGCATCAGGACAGCATGGGCAACGTCGAGGGAATCCCGCCCGGCGACGTGCAGCGCATGAGCGCCGGCACCGGCGTGATGCACAGCGAATTCAACCACGCCGAAGGCCAGACCACCCATTTCCTCCAGATCTGGATCGAGCCGAATGTGACGGGCATTCCGCCGAGCTACGAGCAGAAGACGATTCCGGCCGGAGAGAAGCGGGGCGCCCTGCGGCTGGTGGCCTCGCCCGACGGGGCGCAGGGCTCGGTCGCCATCCATGCCGACGCGGCACTGTACGCGGGCCTGTTCGACGGCAGCGAGACCGCGGAGCTTGCATTGGACCCGACCCGCAAAGGCTATGTGCATCTCGTGCGCGGTGCTCTCGAGGTCAATGGCCACCGGCTCAGCGCCGGGGATGCCGTCTTGCTCGAAAACGAAAGCCGGATTGTGCTGGCCAACGGATCCGACGCCGAGGTGCTGGTGTTCGATCTGGCCGCCCGCTGACCGTCGCGTCCTGAGGTCGTGGCGCGTGTCGCGATCGTAGTTGGGCAGACTGCATCGAACCGGCGATACTTGGCCACCAAGCGCGTCAAGCTTGGGCATCTGTACCCTGTTGCCGAGGACCGCGCCGGCTGATCGAAAAAGCCGCAGCAGCGAACGCCGGGAGGACTTATGGCGCTAACCGAAATTGTCGGCGCGATGCGGGATAACGTGGCGGCCGTCGTCTTTGTGAACGTCCTGATGCAGCAGCTCGGACTTCCCGTGCCGGTGGTGCCGACGCTATTGTTGGCGGGAAGTCTCGCGGTGGAGCCGGCTGCGCTGGTCACGAGCCTGGCGGTGGCCGTGGTCGCATCGGTGCTCGCCGACGGGCTGTGGTATTGGGCCGGAAGAGCCTATGGTTACCGCGTGCTGGCCGGCCTGTGCAAGCTGTCGATCAATCCGACTTCCTGCATCAGCGTCACCGAGGCGAGGTTCACGCGCTGGGGCGTCTGGTCGCTGCTGGTAGCGAAATTCGTTCCCGGATTCTCGACCGTGGCGCCACCGATTGCCGGCGCATTGCACATGTCGCTGCCGCGCTTCCTGGTGGCGGCCGCGGCAGGCGCCGGGCTTTGGGCCGGAGCGGCGCTCGGCGCGGGCTGGATGTTGCGCGAGGCAGCACCTGCTGCCGTTGCCGTACTCGAGCGCCACGCGGCGATTGTCGTCGAAGTCGTCGTTCTGCTTGCCGGGTTGTGGCTGGCCTTGAAGCTTTGGCAGAAGCATCGGTTCCGGAAGCTTCGCGCGTTGCCCCACATCAGCCCCGGCGAACTGCTCGCTGCGATGAACAGCGATGACCCGCCGCTTCTGCTCGACTTGCGCGGCGGAACCATGATCGCCGGAACCGCCCAGGTGACGGGCGCCGTGGTTGCCGAGCACGATCGACTGCACGAGGCCGTCCGCGACTGGCCGAAGGACCGACCCATCGTCACCTTCTGCGCCTGCCCGGAAGACGCCGGGGCGGTCCAGGCGGCAAGGCAGTTGCTCGACAACGGCTACCTGTCGGTGCGTCCATTGCGAGGCGGCTACGAAGCGTGGCGTGCGGCGGTGGGAACGAACTCTGCAACCCAATGATGAGTTGGCGCCCGATAGTGGGCGACAATGCGCATTATGCCGAGCCCCCTGAAACTTTCCGTCCTCGACCAATCCCCTGCCGCGCAGGGCAAGACCCAGGATCACGCCATTCGCGAGTCCCTCGCGCTGGCGAAGCACTGCGACGTGCTCGGCTATCACCGCTATTGGGTCTCGGAGCACCACAACAGCGCGAGTATCGTCGGCACCGCGCCGGAGGTGCTGATGGCGGCAATCGCGGCGACCACGGCGCGCATTCGTGTCGGCAGCGCCGGCGTCATGCTCCCGCACTACGCGACGCTCAAGGTCGCCGAGCAGTTCCGCGTGCTCGAAGCCATCGCGCCCGGGCGCATCGACCTCGGCGTGGGCCGCGCACCCGGCTCCGACCGGACGACGGCGATGGCGCTCAATCCCGACGCCAATGCCGCGGAGAGCTTCCCGACCCAAGTGCAGGAGCTGGGTCTCTGGCTGCGCGGCGAGGCGTTGCCGCCGGGACACCCGTTCCGCGCGATTCATGCGCATCCGCAGGGCCCGACCGCGCCGCAGATCTGGATCCTCGGCAGCTCCGATTACGGGGCGCAGCTCGCGGCGCATTTCGGGCTTCCGTATGCGTACGCGTATTTCTTCACCGACGGGCGCGGCACCGAGGAGGCGCTCGCGCTCTATCGACGTCATTTCCGCGCCAGCGCCGATCACCCCCAGCCGGTGGCCACGATCTGCGTCTGGGCGCTGGCAGCCGATACGGAAGCCGAAGCGCGGCGCCTGCTGCAAACGCGCGAGCACTGGCGCGTGGGCTTCGAAAAAGGGCTGCGGACGCCGCTTGTTTCCCCGGAGGCCGCCGCAACTCACCGCTACTCCGAGGCCGAGCAGTCGACCATCCAGCGCCTCCGCGAGCGAGCCATCGTTGGAAGCGCGGACCAAGTAGTGTCGAAGCTCAGGGAGCTCGCGGCTGTGTTCGGCCTCGACGAAATCGTCATCAATACCTGGACCCACGATCCGGCCGCACGGCATCGCTCTTACGAGCTGATCGCGCAAGTCATGATGAGCGGGTGACGGCAAGACTGCGGTGGGCGCGCCGGCACTCCTGATATCGTCACTCATTGCACGTGGCTATGAAAAGGGCATTCGCGGCGTCTCCACGAACGACATCGACGCAATGTGCCCGCGACGCCAAAGTGGATCTCAACAAATCCGAACAAGGAGCGTAATCGTGCCCTTCAGCAAGTGGGACCATCGGATGATCGGCCTGTCGCAGCTGGTTTCGAGCTGGTCCAAGGACCCGTCGACCCAGGTTGGCGCCGCCATCGTCGATGCCAAGAATCGCGTGGTTGCTTTGGGTTTCAACGGCCTGCCGCGCGCAGTTGCCGATGACGCCGAAATTCTCGCGAACCGGGACGAACGGTTGCGGAGGACCATCCACGCCGAAGAAAACGCGCTGCTGTTCGCCACCCGCAGCGTTGAGAACTGTACGATTTACGTCACCCACCCGCCGTGTGCTCGCTGCGCCGCGAAGCTCATTCAAGCCGGCGTAGTGCGGGTCGTCAGCGCCAAGCCGCTGTCGGCATTTAGTGAGCGCTGGGCCGACGACGTCAAGAGTTCGACGTCGATGTTTGCCGAGGCTGGAGTGAGTTTCGAGATTCTCGAGCCGGCGCCCGGCGACGAGGATGCGTGAAGCTGAGGTCCGTTCGGCACCGCGCCCGGAACGGCAGTTGCCGGCAACTTTGCGCGATTTACTTCGGGAACATGAACTGCACCTGCGCCCGCAACTGCCAGTTCGGCCCGAAGTCGGGCTTGACCACGTTGTAATAGGCCGAGATCTGCGTGTTCACCGGCAGCTTGCCGAAGTGGAAGATCTTGCCGACGCCACCACCCAACGGCACCGTCCATTGCTGGCTGCTGTCAGCCTTCCAGTTCACGGTCAGGAGCGGCGCGCTGGTGAGATAGAACCCTTCTGGGAAGTTGTAGTTGACGAAGGGCTGAATCAGGCCGTTGTTGTAACCGCCACCCTGCTTGTCGCTGGTCAGCGACCAGACGTTGTTGACCAGGACTCCGTAGACCCAAGGGCTGCCATGATCGAGTCGCAGCACGACGACCGACGGTCCCAGCCCCCAGTTCTTGTTGCCGAGCTCGGCGGTGCTGTTGGTGGGGATCTGAACCACCGGCCCCAGGCCCCAGATCACGCCTTTGGGCACCGCAGGCGACAGGAACGCCGTCACGACCATGTCCCCGATTCCGTTGGTGCTGCCGATGTCGGGACCGAGCGCCGGCATCGAGATCACCGGCAGGATCGTGCGCGTGATGATGTTCCACTCGCGGTCGACCGAGATCGGAATCACCGGCTCGATGTTGAGCACGTTCTGCGTGCCCTTCTCCGGTCCGAAGTTGAAGTTGGTGTTGTTCTGGAACGGTACGCTGATGAGGTTGCCGACCGGGTTCTGCGCGAGTTTTGCGAGTTCCTGGGCGCTCAACTCCGCCTGCGCGGGCGTGACCGCGAGAAGAACCGCGGCGGTCAGGGCGGCCACCATCCAAATGCGATGTTGTTTCGTCATCATGAATCGCTCCCCTTGAACGGCCGCCCCCTTGCCCCGTTCTCGCCGGCGGGAACGGTCACCAGCGGAAGGTCGCCCCGAACATCGGGCCGTCGAAATTCATGTCCTGCAGGTTCTTGTCGGATTTGAAGTTGTAATCGACGTACCGCCACATCGCTATCAGGTCGCCCCAGCGATAGCTGTATGCAATACCGGCCGCGGCCTGCCAGGTCAGGTCGGACTGTCCGGTGCCGATGTCGAAATAGAACGGCACGCTCCACCGGCGGCTTTCGCCGAACGTGTAGGCACCTTTGAGGCCGACGATGCCGTCCCAGACGGTCTCGTCGATCTCCTTGCTGCCGACGCGGCCCGCCGATTCGATCGGACCCAGGTCGCCGTAGATAGACCAGTTGAGCGTCGGCTTGACGCCGAAGTACCGCGCCCCGGCGAGCAGATCGACCTTCCACGACGGATCCGATGCGACCCGGTACTCGCCGGCCAGCGTCCAGACCGTACCTTTGAGGTCGAGGTTCAGGTCCGCGGTGGTGCTCGCCGGAAGGCCAGTATTGCCGATCGAGAAATCGCGTGTCGTCGACCCGCTGCCGCCGACATCGAGATAGAGCACGTCAGCGAACATCCCCCAGCGGCCGTTGTGGGCCTCGAGCGATCCCATGAAGGCCATATCGAGACTGTCGAGGAGCTTGCTGGCATCGACGTTGAGGCCGGAACTGCCCGAGCCTGCCGGGAACGACATCGTGCCGCCGATGCTCGGCAGGTAGGCATAGAGCGTCGCGGCGAATTGCCATTTGCCGGGCGCTCCAGGCTGCGCGTACTGCGCGGCGGCGGTCATCGGCAGCAACGCACCGGCAGCGAGGGCGAGTACAGCGGCGCTGAGTTTCAACTGCCTGGGCTTGTTCATGGTGGACCTCGTGTTGGGTAAGCTTGGGGCGACAGGCACACTGGGCATCGCAACGGAATCGCGGCGTGGATTCAGGGCTTCGAGACCACGTACACCAGGTTGTTGCCCTGGAACGCCGCACGGTAGTAGGTGCCATTGCAGAGGTAATACTCGACACCACTGACGGGCGCCGACACGCACCCGTTTGGCAGTTTGCCCACCACCGTCCCGAGTGCAGGCGGCCCGGCGCTCGGCGCAGGAGCCGGAGCTGGGGGCTTCGCGGCCGCCGCCTGCGCTGCTGCGGCCTGCGACGATGCCGCTGCAGTCGACGCTGCCGCCGCCGAGGATGCGGCCGCGGAGGTCGTGACGACGGCCGTGGTACGCACGGCCGTGCGCCGTGCAACCCCGGCGACACTGACCGGCGTCCGCGGCAGCCCGATGATGGCCTGCGCGTCGGCGATGAACCCGATACCAGGCATTGGGATGAACTCGGATGCCGCGAGCAGCAGGACCGAACCGGTGACAAGCAGAAGGGCAGAGATCTTCATGATGGACTCCTTGTGGCATCAGCGCAGCTGGCTCACGGGCAAGAATTCAACGGTTCTCGCCCCGGCCGGGGGAATGAAGCGAAACGTGGCTGCGCCAATTTTGGGCGCGGAGTCCCAACCCGCGAGCTGGACGCTGAATTGCGGTGCGCCGGGGACGGTCGTGGAGGTGATCACGTATCGACACGGAAGCGGTTGCTTGCCATCGCGAATCCAGATTTGCCAGTCGACCTCGGCGCCGCGATAGGCCAGGTGATGGCAGCGGTGTCCGGCGATGACCGCCAACCCCAGATAGGCGCCCGCCGTGACCCCCTGCATCAACTGCTCGTAGGCTCGGGTGTCGATGAGGTCCGCGCCCGGTGCGATCACGTCCAACTGTGTCCGGGCGAAGTCAAGCATGGCGTCGATGGTGGCGGGCGCCGGCACTGTCGCATAGTGCTTGGTGCCCGGGTTGTAAAGCGTCAGCGACTTGCCATCGTAATAGAACGACTGGTCGACGATGTCACCGTGCCGGTCTGCCTTCAACTTGTCCGGCCGCGACACGGTGAGCGTCGCCGGCGCGCTGAACTGTATCTTCTGTCCTTCGTTTGTGACGACTTCGACCGTGTTCTCGGTCTTGACGCTGAACTGCTTCAGGTTGGCGATGTATTGCGTCATCGAACGCAGCACGGCATCGGCCTGGGGATCGACGCCGGCAGCCTGCGCCGACGCGGTCCACGGCAGACAGGCCACCACCAGCGCGACGAAGGCGAGATTGCGGTTGGATGTGATGGGGGGGGTCATCGAGTGTCCTCAGTGGTTGAAAGCATGGAAACGCGCCGAGCCCAGTGCAGGTCACGCGAACCTGGGGCGTTTCGGTGATCGTCGCTGACGCGCCAAGCCGTAGCGGGGAGCGCTGAACCCGCTCCGGCCGGACAGGTTCCATTTCTCTGTGTGTCTACGTTGCCTTGTCGCTCATCAATGCCCGGGTCAGGAATGCCGTCAGGATCGCGTGCAGGACGACCGCTGGCCACAGCAGTATGCCGGTCACACCGCCCGCCAAGCCGACATAGGCGAGATACAGCGTGACGGCCGCGCCGTAGATCAACATGCCGAGCAGCGGCGGGCCAGGCCAACAAGCGACACCCAATCCGATCAGGGCGATCCCGGCCACGCGCGCCACGGTCACGGCAATGCCGGTCAGCTCTGCCCCGAGCAGCAATTGCCCGACCAGCGACGGGACAAGCAGCAACGCCGCTCCGGTCGCCGCTTCACCGAAGGCGGCGAGAGCAAGCACACGTCTCATCGGGCCCATGTTTGCTCCTTGCACAGCCTGGATCCGGTGTTGCGCATCCGCCACTAGTCACGCGCCCGGGCGACGGTCTTTTGCGCGTGCTCGCGTTCCTCTGCCGTCACCTGGTCCGGTCCGAGGTTGAAGGTGAGCTTGTTGATCGTGCCGGTGAACTTGAACGGGCTGTCGTAGCGATACTCCAGCATAGCGACTCCGGAGCGCGTGTCGCTGCCGATGTCGAAGGTTTCGTCCTCCGGGAAGGTGATCGGCATCGAGTTTTCCATGGACTTCCTGTCGACTTCCTTGCCGTTCACGTAGAGCACGCCGGTCCCGCCCTTGCCGAGGCCCGGGCCGGCGGACTTGAAGTCGAAGACGATGGTGTGCTTGCCAGCACCCAACTCGGGCCCCGCCCACACCGTGCGCTTGAGGTCGAGCAGGTTGTAGAGGAACACCGGCTTGCTCTTGCGAACGCCCGCCACACCCTTGCTCAGGAAGAGTCCATAGCCGCCGAAACGGCCACCGTCGGTGACGATCATGCCTTCCGCGCCCCCTTTGGGAATCGTGACCTCGGCGGTGATGGTGTACGACTTGTTCAGGATGCTTGGCGCGCCGCTGTTGGGCACGCCGGTCAGCACCCCCGAGTAGGTGAAGACCTTTCGTCCTCCGGTGAGGTTCGGCTTCGGGGCGTTCCAGCGTGTCAGCGACGAGTTGTCGAGCGGCAGTACATCGTGCCTCTTCGCCTCGGCATAGAAGAGGTCCTGCATCGCTTTGAGCTTGTCCGGCATCTTGGCCGCCAGATCGTTGAACTCGGTCGGATCCTCCGCGACGTTGTAGAGCTCCCACTGGTACCCGGTGATCACGTCGGGCGCCGGCTTGGTGGAGAGTTCCCACGGGAGCGTCGCCGGGGTCGTCGCCGCCAGCCAACCCTCGTGATAAATCGCGCGGTTGCCGAGCATCTCGAAATACTGCGTGGTTCGCCGCGACGCCGCATTTGCGTTTGCCTTGTCCCAGGTGTAGGCCATGCTCACGCCGTCCATCGGACGTTGCTTGATGCCATTGAGCGTTTCCGGCATCGGGATCCCGGCTGCTTCGAGAATGGTCGGAACGATGTCTATCACATGGTGAAACTGGCGCCGTATGCCGCCCACGTCCGTGATGTGGCCGGGCCACGACATGGCCATGCCCTGGGACGTGCCACCGAAATGCGACGCCACCTGCTTCGTCCACTTGAATGGCGTGTCCATCGCCCACGCCCACGGTGCCGCAAAGTGCGGGAAGGTTCGCTCGGACCCCCAGAACGGGTACCAGAGCATCTGGGCCTTGACCGGCACGGGAACGCCGTTGAAGGTGGTGAACTCGTTCGGCGTGCCGTTGAGCATGCCTTCGGGGCTCGCGCCGTTGTCGCCGCTGATGTAGATGATCAGGGTGTTGTCAAGTTGGCCAAGGTCTTCGACGGCCTGGATGACGCGGCCAATCTCGTGGTCGGTATACGCGAGGTATGCCCCGTACACGTCGGCCTGCTTGATGAACAGCTTCTTCTCCAGAATCCCGAGTGAATCCCACTCGGGAAGTTCCTTCGGCCATGGGGTCAATTGGGCGTTCGCCGGCATGATGCCCAGCCGCTTCTGGTTGGCGAAGATGGTCTCGCGAATCTTGTTCCAGCCCTGGTCGAACAGGTGCATATCGCCGATCTTCTTGATCCACTCCGGCGTCGGATGATGTGGGGAATGCGTGCCGCCGGGTACGTAGTAAACGAGGAATGGCTTCTCGGGCGCGACCGCCTTGATCTCCTTCATGTACCGGATCGCGTCGTCGGCCATGGCCGTGGTGAGGTTCCAGCCCGGCTTGCCCTCGAAGGGGTAGATGGCCGTCGTATTGCGGTACAGGTTCGGCTGCCATTGGCTGGCATCGCCACCGACGAAGCCGTAGAAGTACTCGAAGCCCATGCCATTCGGCCACTGGTCGAAGGGTCCGGCCTGCGTCGCCTGATAGAAGGGCGTGTTGTGATTCTTGCCGAACCACGAGGTCGCGTACCCGTTGTTCTTCAGGATGGCACCGATGGTGCTGTTCTCCTGCCTGATGACCGAGTTGTAACCCGGGAATCCAGTGGCAATCTCGCCCACCACTCCGAAACCGGCTACGTGGTGGTTGCGCCCGGTGATCAAAGCCGCACGCGTCGGCGAGCATAGCGACGTGGAGTGGAGATTCGTGTAACGCATCCCGCTCTGCGCGATACGATCGAGGGCCGGTGTCGGAACGACGCCACCGAAGGTGCCCGGCGCGCCGAAACCGGCGTCGTCGGTCATGATGAGCAGTACATTGGGCGCGCCCTTTGGCGGTACGACCCGTGGCGCCCACCATGGTTTCGACTCGGAGGCCTTTTCCTGGACGACCCCGCCGAAACTCGGGTCTGGCCGCGGCAGCTGTTTGCCGTCGAGCGTCGTGGTGGCGCTCGAAGATCCCAGCGTACCCGTAACCTGTTGTGCCGAGGCCGCTCCCAGGCATGAGGCGACCGCGACCACAGAAGCCAGTAGCTTGAACACTTGCTGTGCATTCATCATGTCTCTCCCGAAATATCCGTGCTGGCAGCCGCTTGACGAAGGATCGCTTGGTGCGCGGACAACTGCTGCGGCGCGTAGCCGTACCCGCAGCGCCCGCGCGGGAATGCCAAAGTGGCGGGCTCGCGTGGTGCAGATGCCGCGGTGAGCGCCGCAGCAGCGGCGAACGCTCGCCGGATCATCATCGGACGCCCTCGCTACTTGACCACCTCGTTCAGCACCTCCTGCGATGCCTTCTGGTACTGCGCCTGCGTGATCAGGCCTTCGCTCTGCAGGGTCTTCAGCTGTTCGAGCTTCTCCGTCGCGGTGGGCTGGGGTGCGGGCTTCGGCGGCGACGCAGCGACCTGCACGTTCACCGTCGTCGGCTTCGCGGCGGCCGCGGTGGCGACCGCAGCCGTCGTCACGGCAGCGGCAGTCCCGATCACGGCGACGCGCCGGATGTTGCGTCGCCAGACCCCCAGGATGTCGATGAACAGCACCGCGGCATTCCCCGCCTTCGGCAGCGTACCCTCGACCAGTTTGATGTCGTAGATCAGATCGTTGCCCTGGATCCGCGGGTTGCGCAGGACCACAACCGCGTTCTGCAGGTCCGGCTGGCCCGGCTCGACGATCGAGAGCGTGGCGTTGGGCGGGTTCTTGGCGAAGCTGTCCGGCCCTTCGCTCCACATCTTCACGAACTCGCCCTTCGTGTGATAGTGGCCGGCCATCCGCACCGGCCGGTCGGTGAAGAACAGCGTCGACGGGCTCACGTTCTTGAGCCGCAGCGTGCCCTTGGCCTGGTCGATGGCCACACCCGTCGAGTTCTGCACAAACAGCAGTTCCACCTTCTGCTGCGATGTCGCCGCCGGCGCCGGCATGGTCGGCGCGGATGCGGGCGTCTGCGCGAAGGCCGCTTGCGGCAGGGCGATGGAGGTGGCAAGCGCGATCGCAAGCGCTCGCCGTGGATCAAAGCGTAACCGGAACATGGGAATCTCCTCGTTAGACGTAATGGTGCTCGATCGCCGATTCACTTGGCCGTTCTGACCATCCGCAGTACGGCGGTCAAGGCCATGCTTCACGTCGTGCTCAAGGCGACACGACGCCGATGGCGGCACCGATCGCCGCGAGCAATGCTTCGTCGTTGACGGGCTTGCAGAGATAGGCCTTCGCGCCCAATGCAAACGCCCGCGCGCGCGATTCGGGAGTGTCGTGCCCCGTGATGATGACGACCGGTACCGTTGCATGGCGACCGGCGAGCGCGCCTTGAACGTCGAATCCGCTCATCTCCGGCATGTGCAGATCGAGCACGACACAATCCGGCTCGTGATCCTCGATCGAGCGCAGAAACTCCGCGCCGGACGCGAACGTCTCGACGCCGAAACCGGCGGAAGAAACGAGTCGCGTCAGGGCAACGCGCACGTCCGCATCGTCGTCCACCACGGCCAGCAGCGGCATTTCGCTCATCATCCTGGCCACAAGGTATCAAGCACAGGCAGCCGATCCTACTGGACCTTGGTCCAGGTATTGGGCCCGGCGCAAGCGTGGGACGTTGGCTCAGGTCCCGGGAGCGGAGCCAACGCCCGCGCGCTCCGCCAGCTTCACCAGATCGGCAACGACACGAACTCCCATCTTGCGCATCAGGTTGGCGCGATGGAATTTGATCGTCTTCTCGACCGTGCCGAGCTCGGCGGCGATCTGCTTGTTCAACCTTCCGGCGACGATCAGCTCGAGAACCTGCCGTTCGCGCTCGGTAAGCGCTGCAAGGCACTCCGCCAGGCGCTCTCGCTCAAGACGCGCACGACGAAGCGCCTGGTCCCGGGCCAGTGCCTCGTGAATGGCGGCAATCAGCTCGTCATCGTCGATCGGTTTGGTGAGGAAGTCTGCCGCACCATGCTTCATCGCCTGGACGCTGGTTGCGATGTCGCCCCGGCCCGTGAGAAAGACGATCGGCAGCAGACTGCCCTGTTGCTCCAGAACGCGCTGAAGCTCGAGACCGCTCATGCCGGGCAGCGCGAGATCGAGTACGAGGCAACCCGGAGCGCTCCGGTCGTACTGCTCGATGAACTGGTAGGCCGACGGGAACGTCGCAGCGCGCAGGCCGACGGACTCGAGCAGCCGCCCGATGGCCCTCAGCAGATCGGCATCATCGTCGACCACGTATACCGTTGGCGTCGACGCTCCCATCGACGTCAGTCCCGCCGCGCTGGCACTTCGCAATGCAGCGTAGCGCCCCGGTCCGGATTGTTGGTTGCCCACAGGCGGCCGCCATGGGCCCCGACGATCGATCGGCAAATGGCCAGTCCCAAGCCCAGACCCTTCGCTTTGGTCGTCATGTATGGCTCGAATATCCGCTCGAGATCCGCCGAGGGTATTCCCGTGCCCCCATCGGTGACGGAAACCTCGACGCCGCCATGCGCAGTCGTTCGCGTTCGCACCAGCAGCCGGCAGTCCACTTCCCGGCCGTCCATGGCGTCGCATCCGTTCATCACCAGATTGAGCAACACCTGCTGCAGCTGGTTTCGATCGCCGCTGACGGTTGGCAGCGCTTCGTCGAGGTCGGTGCTGACCGCAACACGCCGGTTCAGCAAGTCACTGCGCATCAGGCGCAGCGATTCCTCGACCACGTCGTTGATGTCAAGCGGATGACGCTGCGCCTCCTCCTTCCTGAGCAGCGATCGAAGCCGTTGAATCACCGCTCCGGCGCGGTGATCGCTCTTTACGATGTCGGTGAGGATGTCGGCGAGAATGTCGATGCGCGGCGGGCTCTGCGCGAGAAACCGCTGCGCCGCCTGCGCATTGCTCAGAATGGCCGTCAGCGGTTGGTTGAGCTCATGCGCCAGCGATCCGGACAACTCGCCCAACATTGCGACCCGCGACAGGTGCGCGAGTTCGTCGCGCTGACGGGCCGTTTCCCGCTCAACGCGCCTCCGCTCGGTGATATCGACGACCGACACCAGTACGAACATTCCGCGCTCGGTCGGCATCGGACTGAGCGCCGCTTCCACCGGGATCTCGCCGCCGTCCTTGCGGCGCGCGAACAGCTCGCCTCCGGTCCCCATCCCCCGTGCCCGCGCGTCTCTGGCGTAGGCGCTCCGCATACCAACGTGCTGCGCGCGAAAGCGCTCCGGCATCAGCATTTCGACCGGCTTCGCGATGAGCTCCTCACGCCGGTAACCGAACAGGGTCTCGGCGTGCGCATTTGCGAGCACAATCATGCCTTTGTCGTCCACCAGAAGAATCGCACTCGGAGCCGCTTCGACGACCGCGCGGAAGCGCTGCTCGCTTGCGCGTAGCTGTGCTGCGAGTTGCGCCGCAGCCGTGAGGTCCCAGACCAGCTCGTAGCCCATCGCCAGTACGACGATGAAAAAGCCGGGCATGAGGATGGTGGGCGCGTGTACCACGCCGGTGACGACCAGAGCGGCAACGCTGGCGGCTGTCACGATGCAAAGAGCAAGACTGCCACCGACGAGAACCGCGCGGCGCCGCGCCAGGGTTCCGCCCCTACGCCACAGGGTGATGGAGGCGTCGATGATGAATGCGACAAGCAGCAGGTTGCTGAGCTGGGGGACGAATGCCCATGGATTTGGGATGCCGACGGGTCCGGCGACGACGGCACCGCCCCAAAGCTGCAGATGGTCCAGCGCGGTGATCTCCCGAAAGTTCACGTTCACCCCCGTCAGAAAATTCAGCGCGAGGGCGGCCAGCCGAATCCCGATCACTGCGTAGGCGAGCCAGAGTCGACCCGCGTCGAAGTAAAGGCGGACGAACCCCACGATCGAGACGACGACCATGGCGAGCGGCACATGCGACCAGCGTCCGTTCGCGGCGAGGCTGGCGGGCGTTTCGGCTCCCATTCTCCTGAGCTCGAATGCGCCGTAGGCGGCGGCCGAGGCGGCGAGCACGAAAAACAACAGGTGGGCGTATTGGGATCGTTGTTTCTGCCAGACGAACAGGTGGACCACGCCGAGCATCAGGCTCGCCGCGATCATCATGGTCCAAGCGCTTTCGACCCAGCTCATCTCGTAACTGAAACGGACGATGTGGCTGCCGCGCCGGCGTGTTCAGCGTCTCGGCTGCCCCGCCGCCATGTTCGGAGCGGCCCACTCATTCGCATCCTCCCCCATGCCGGTGCCCTGGAGAGCCATTTGCGGACAATGAGCGACGGTCACTTGGCGCGCACGAAATGCACATCGTAGCTTTGCCTCACGACCGCTTGGTAGTAGACGCCCTTGAGCGCATCGTTCACCCGGTCATAGGTGAGCGTGTACGTGGACCCGTTGTAGCCGCCAGCGCGCAGTTCGAGGAAGACCTTGAGAGCATTGCCGTCCGTGGAGACTTCGGCCCTCGCGAACGGCAGTGGGCTCGGATTTGCGTAGCTGGCGTCAAGCTTGCCACCGGCATCAACCGCCTTGATCGCGATCACGTAACCGCCATCGGGGCGCACCCACCGTCCCTGCAGGATTTCGAATCCCGATGCAGACCGAGACATCGGGGTTGCCGGCCCGCCTTGCGAATCGATTGCACGCTGGGCGTGCGCCGTCGGCACACCGATATCGGGTCCGAACACGATTATCACCAGGACGTATGCAACGAATCTCTTGCTTGGGCTCAAACCGTTTCTCCCCAATCCGACCGACAGCCGGCAGTTCTCGGCGCTGATACTTCGAGGCGGGCATGCAATAGGCCAAAAACCCCGATGGTCAGAGCCCCTGCCGAACGGCAAAGGTATCACTCTTGGACTTGACGCAGGCAGGGCGTCGCGGAAGCGAGGCAGCGACAAAGGCGAGGAACGATCGACTTGACACTGTCAGCGCACGATCAACAGCGGCATTGGCGTCAACTGCGGAGCGTGCAAGTCCCGGGTCGCCCGGATCGGCCGCGCCGCTTGGATCGCGGCGCCACACGCTCTGGGCGAGTTGCCGGTGTGTGTAGAATCGGTTGGTCGAGGCTTGTTCGAGGCTACGCGAAAGAAATGGAATGGACCAGATTTTCACTGATCTCCCGATCTGGGGCCTCTTTGTCGGCACCTTGCTGCTGGTGCTCGTCTCGGTAGAGGTCGGTTATCGGTGGGCCCGACAGAGGCAACAGAAACGGGAGCGGGAGAAAGAGGCGCCCGTGGGCGCCATGGTGGGCGCTACGTTGGGTCTGCTTGCGTTTCTGCTCGCGTTTACCTTCGGCATTGCCGCCGACGCCTTTCACGCGAGGAAAGTGTCGCTGGTACAGGAGGCTAACGCCATCCGGGTGACCTATCTCCTCGCCAACACCATACCGGAGGCGTATCGCTCCGAAATTCGAACGATCCTGCGTGAATACACCGACGAGAGGCTGCGGTGGGCCAATGGGCAGTCAAACGGGCGCGGCGCATCAGCCAACGATCTCCTTGATCGGTTGGGGAAGGCGGCCACCGCCGTCGGCGCGCAGAATCCCGGTGGGGTTGACGTCTTCTTGGGCTACGCCGGCAGAATCGTCGAACTGCAGCAGGAGCGCCTCATGGTGCGCGAACGAAGCCGGATTCCGGGCGCCTATTGGGCGGTCCTGTATATCGTCGCTATCCTTGCGCTGGCTGCGGTGGGCTACCACGGAGGTGTCGCCGGTACCGGCCGCAGCCCAGTCATGCTGGCCGTGGCCATTGCGTTCTCGGCCGTCATCATGGTGATTGCGGATCTGGACCGGCCCGGCCAGGGCTTCATCAATGTCAGCCAGCAACCGATGATTGACTTGCGTGAGGCATTGGTTACCTCGAAGCCCTGACATCCGGCGCACCGCGCCTGGCGACACGTTCGTCAGGTATCGTCCGCTTTGCCCAATCGGGGAGTCCAGTTGGTCGTTCACACATTGTCACCGTCTTGAAGTGCATCCGTCACGGCTATCCGCGAGGGTGCGCGCTCAGTGCCGTATTCGTCGCAGTCGGGCCTGATATCCTCGAGCGGCCCCGGTACAGCCCCGGCCGGCGAAAGTCATCGTTTTCGTTTGCCGGAGGGTCGTCAGTCCGCAATCATGGTCAACGATTGGATCTGGATCCCGATTGTTCTCGCGGCCGCCGCCGCGCAGACGGTTCGCAATGCCGCGCAGCGCAGTCTCGTCAAGTCCGTGGGCACGCTGCCGGCGACGTTCGTCCGTTTCGTCTTCGGCCTGCCGTTCGCGGTCTGTGCGCTGGCTGTCGTTGGTGCGTCGGCCACAGTGCCATTGCCCAGCCCGCACGCGGCGTTCCTGGCGTGGGTCGGCCTGGGCGCCGTTGCGCAACTGGCCGCGACCGCCTTCCTCATCGGCGCGATGGAGCAGCGCAGCTTCGTCGTTGCCGTCGCTTATTCAAAGACCGAGATCGTGCAGATCGGTGTGTACTCGATCCTGCTGCTCGCCGAGCCGCTGACGCTTCCCGGGGTGAGCGCCATCACCCTGGCCAGCGTCGGGGTCGTGCTGCTGTCGGTGAAGCCGATGGCCGAACGTGGCGTCGGGCTGGGCTCGTGGTTCTCGCCGGCGGCGGCGCTCGGCCTCGCTTCCGGGGCCTCCTTCGCGTTGTCGGCGGTTGGATACCGGGCGGCGACGCTCGCCCTCGATCATCCGCTGCCGTGGGTCTCCGGGATCTTTGCGCTGGTGTTTGCACTGACCCTCCAGACCCTCCTGCTCGGCGGCTACTTGGCCGTGCGCAACCGCGCGGGCCTGGCAGAGGTGCTGGTGCAGTGGCGCGTCTCGCTGCTGGCCGGGTTCACGGGGGCATTCGCCTCGATGGGTTGGCTGACGGCATTCGCCATGCGCAGCGCCGTGGACGTGCGCATCGTCGGCCTCGTCGAGGTGATCTACAGCTATTTCCTGTCGCGCCGCTTCTTCGCCGAGCCCGTCGCCCGGCGCGAAATCTGGGGCGTCGTGCTCGTGGTCGCCGGGATCGTCGTCATCAGCACGGCTCGTTGAGGCGATCATGTGCCGCCGGGAGAGGCCGAAGCCTGCGTCGCCTCGGTCTGCGAGCAGGTAAAATGCACGCTCGTCGATCCATCCGATGCGTAGGTACTTTGCGTCTTTCGCGCTGCCGGGCGAAACCATGAACGAACGGATCAATTTCTCCAGCGGCGGGCAGTGGGAAGGCCCGGTCGGCTACTCGCGCGTGGTTCGCGTCGGCCCGCACCTCTTCGTCGCCGGAACGACGGCGACGGCGGCGGACGGTCGCATCGTCGGGATCGGCGATGCCTACGCGCAGACGCGGGCCGCGCTGGCCAACATCGAAGCGGCGCTCGTGCGGGCGGGTGCCGGGCTCGTCGACGTCGTGCGAACGCGGATCTACGTGACCGACATCTCGCGCTGGGAGGAGGTCGGTCGCGCCCACGGCGAAGTGTTCGGCGGCATCCGTCCGGTGACGTCGATGCTCGAGGTGGCGCGCCTCATCGACCCGGCGATGCTGGTCGAGATCGAAGCGGACGCGCTGATGGCCGACGATGAGCCCGACGGTGAATCGCGTGTCGGCGACTGATTCCGGAATCGCCGCCGCGGCGGCGGACCTCGCGTTCATGCGCGAGGCGCTGGCGATCGCCGGCGACGCCGCGGCACGCGGCGAAGTGCCGGTCGGCGCGGTCGTGGTAAGGGACGGCATGATCGTCGGGCGTGGCGGCAACTCGCCGATCTCGCAGAGCGATCCCACCGCCCACGCGGAGATCGCGGCGTTGCGCGACGCGGCCCGCGCAATCGGCAATTACCGGCTGCCGGGTTGCACGCTCTATGTGACGCTCGAGCCCTGCGCGATGTGCGCAGGGGCAATTCAGCACGCGCGCATCGAGCGGCTGGTGTTCGGTGCTCGCGATCCCAAGACCGGGGCCTGCGGCTCGGTGGTCGATCTCTTCGCCGAGCCGAGGCTCAACCATCATGCGACCGTGTGCGCAGGTGTCGGCGCCGACGAAAGCGTTGCGTTGCTCGGCGCTTTTTTCGCGGCGCGCCGCGGCGCGGAAAAGGGACAGCCGTGAATCGGCGTGCGTGGAGCATCGGGCTGTACGCGCCGGCAGGACTTGTCATCGATGGCGGCGCGGTCGAGCGGGCGGTCGCCCGCCTCGAGGCGCAGGGTCATCGCGTGCTGGTCGACGCCACCTGCAGCGTGCGCTGGCAGCGCTTTGCCGGGACCGACGAAGCGCGACTGGCGGCGGTGATGCGCATGGCGAACGACCCGCGAGTCGAACTCGCGATTGCGGCTCGCGGCGGCTACGGCTGGTCGAGGTTGCTCGATGCACTCGACTTCGCGGCGCTGGCGGGTTCGCGCAAGCAGTGGCTGGGACACAGCGACTTCACCGCGTTCCAGCTCGCGGCGCTGGCGAAAACCGGCATGGTGACCTACGCGGGGCCGATGGCCGCGTACGACTTCGGCGCCGCGGATCCTTCCGCCTTCACGCAGGACCATTGCTGGGAGCTGCTGGAGACGGGAACGACGGCGCTCGAGCTCGCGCTCGACGGGCCCGACATCGATGCTGCGGGAATGCTCTGGGGCGGCAATCTCGCGCTCGTCGCGCACCTTGCCGGCACGCGGCACTTTCCGTGCGTCGACGGCGGAGTCCTCTTTCTCGAGGACATCGGCGAAGCCGCGTACCGCGTCGAGCGGATGCTCTACCAGCTGCACTTCTGCGGCGTCCTCGCGCGGCAGCGGGCCGTGCTGCTGGGCAGCTTCGCGAACTGCGAGCCCGGACCCCACGACAACGGCTACGATCTCGACGCGGTCGTCGCGCACGCGCGCCGGCATTTTGGCGTTCCGATCTACACCGGATTGCCGTTTGGCCACATCCGCGACAAGCTCACGCTGCCCGTCGGCGGCCGGGCGCAGCTCACGGTCCGCGATGGCCGTGCGCGGGTCATCGTGTCGGGGACCGCGTGAAGTCAGCCGCCGCCGATTTTCGCGTGCGCCTCGCCGACTGGCAGAAAGACGCCGAGGCACTGCGCGCGATCCGTCACGCGGTGTTCGTCGTCGAGCAGAGCGTGCCGGCCGAACTCGAATGGGACGGCATCGACGGCGGATGTCGCCACGCCATTGCCGAGAATTCGCGCGGGGAGGCGATCGGCTGCGGGCGCCTGCTTGCGGACGGCCACATCGGGCGCATGGCCGTGCGGGCACCGTGGCGCGGACGCGGGGTAGGGGCGGCGTTGCTCGGTCGACTCGTCGAGCTCGCGCGCGAGACCGGACTTCGCCGTGTGGTTCTCAACGCCCAGACGCATGCGCTGCCGTTCTATGGCCGGCACGGATTCGTGGCGCAGGGGCCGGAATTCTACGAGGCCGGCATTCCGCACCGGGAGATGGTGCGCGAGCTGTCATGACGTCAGTACCCGCCCGGCCGTCCGAAGGGTACTGACTGCGCCCCCTCGGGGGGCAGTGAGCACCGCGAGCGTGGGGGCTGTTTCATTTCAGGCGCGTTCCAGCGCGAACGATTCGCGGACCTCGCCAGTGGTGTTGCCTCGGGCGTCGAACGAGCGCTCGATGAAATTCACGCGGCCTGTGTTGTCGATCGCGAGCACCGTCGATGACCGCGTGCCGTATTCGCCGCCGACGATGAACGGCGCGGACAGCCGTCGCTCCCATTCCAGCGGCACGCCGGTCGCAGGCAGCTCGATGTCGGACGCCCGGCTACGGTCGCCGAGCAGCGCCACGATGCCGGCGAGATCGTCGTTCGCGCAGGCGCACCACCCGCGCATCGCGCCGACGGTGCGGGTCAGCTTGGGCCAAGGCGTGTCGAGCGCGGCGTTCGAAAGGCCGTGCACGCCGGCGTCGAGTGCGCGCGGCAGGTCCGCTCGGTTCGAGCCCCAGTGTGCGCTGCGGGTATCGCCGGCGAGGACATTGAAGCCGTTGTGGCGGGCGCCGGAGGCGACCGCGGCCCTGACGCAGTCCGGCAGCAATTCGCCGCTGCCGAGGAGGCGGGGCACCAGGCTGCCCCGCGACGGCGCGCCGGGATCGTTGCGCGCCGGCTCGCGCACATTGGTCAGCAGCGCCCAGCGGCCCGCTCGGGTGACGCCGAGCCAGGTACCGTTGGCGAGGAGGTCGCGTCCGGCGAACCAACCCTCGTCCCACCAGTGCGCGGCAGCGGTCGGACGCCGATGGAACTCGTCGCGGTTGGCGGCAACCACGATCCCATACCGCGGGTGGGCGTGGAGCGCGACGACGGCGAGGCACACGGGCTCGAACCGGTCAGCGGGCGCGGCGCGCGCGCGCGATCGCTTCTACCGCGACGAAGCGCTCGAGATTGCGCCGGCCGTCGACGGCGAATTCGGACAATCCGTGCTGTTGCACGCGACCGGCCAGAAGACGCAGGAATGTCGCGGGTCGGGTCACCGGCGCGTAGATCTCCATCCAGGTTTCCGCGTCGTCGCCGCGCGCGAGCAGGCGGCCCGAAACGCCGGTCATCGACTCGATGTCGGCGAACAGCGTACCGACCGCCGCGCGGGCTGCCCCGGGATCGCCGCGTCGCCGGTAGTAGACGTAGACATGTTCGGGTCGCGCCATGGCGGACGACAGTCAGCCGCTCAGCGCTTGACCGGCTCGGGCGGGGCGGGCATCGCGTACGGCAGCGCCCGCTGGAGCAGGCGCACGCCGTCGGGCCCGTCGAGCCGGACATCCCCGGACAGAACCGCAGCGATCTGCGCCACGGCGAGCAGATCGACGCCGCCTTCCGGTGCGGGTGCGGCGTTGACCACCGTGCCGCAGGGCTGGTCGCCGAAGACGGCGCTGAAGAGCCGCGCGCTCGGCCCGACGTCGGCAACCGCGGCATGAAACGCGTAGGTTCGCTCCTTCAGCCGGCCGAGGTAGCGGGTGCGGGCGACGATTTCCTGTCCTGGATAGCAACCCTTCTGGAAATTCACCCCGCCCAGGACATCCCAATTCGCCATCTGGGCAACGAACAGATCCTGGGTCGCCGCGGTGATGACCGGGATCCCGGCGTCGATGGTGAGCCACCGCCAGACGGCAAGCGTCGCGGCGGGCGCATGGCGCGCGAGTCTGGCGGGCAGTTCACTCGCCGCGGCGCCCTCGCCGAACACCACGTAACGCGGACCGGGCAGTCCCAGGACCGTGACTTCGTCGGCGGTCGCGACGCCGAATTTCTCCGGGACGGCGCCAAACGCGCTGGAAATCACCGCCGCCCCCGCCGGGCCGCCGACGCCCAGACGGACGATGGATGCCGAGACGTCAGTGATGGTGACTTTCGAGCGGAGCACATGCACCGACAGGCCCTTCACCAGTGCCGGCGCGATATCCGCGGGCACCAGTGCCCTAAAGCAGTCGGCGCCGAGCGGCCAGAGGACGAAATTGGCCAGCATTCTGCCCTTGGGAGAGTTGTAGCTCGTGTACTGGTTCGCGCCCACCGCGAGTGCCCTGACGTCGTTCGACAACTGTCCCTGGAGAAAGGCTTCCGCATCCGGGCCGCGGGCTTCGATGACGGCGCAGGAGGTCAGATCCACGACCACAGCCGAATGCCTGGCCGCGGCCAGGCCCGTGGCGGCGTCCGTGGGCGTCGGCGTGGATGTCGGGTCGGGCGGGGCGGTGGTGGCGGGCATGGTGATCCGTTTCGAAGAGGCACGGGGATCGCTTCTGTTGCGACCGGAGGCGCTGTTCGCCGCTGACAGCGGCTCGTCTCCAGGGCCAAAAACGTGTTAAAATCAACAGTTAGCTCGATCTCTCGCTGAATTTGCGGCAACCGCTCCCGATATCAAGGGGAGCGCGGGGCCGCGGTGCGGGACCGGGTAATTCGCAGACCCGCACACGTCAGGGTGCCCGAACCGTCGCCGGCGCGCAATTCGCGCCCGTGGTCCGAGCCTTTCGCGCGGGTCGTGGTCCAACCCTGTCAGGAGTCGCCAAGATGTCAGTCACGATGCGTCAGATGCTGGAGGCCGGTGTGCATTTCGGTCACCAGACCCGGTACTGGAACCCGAAGATGGCCGAGTACATTTTCGGCCAGCGCAACAAGATCCACATCGTCAACCTCGAGAAGACGATGGAGCGTTACCAGGAGGCGATGAAGTTCGTCCGCCAACTGTCCTCGAACAAGGGCACGATCCTCTTCGTCGGCACCAAGCGCCAGGCCCGCGAGATCGTCGCCGAGGAAGCGGCCCGCTGCAGCATGCCCTACGTCGATGCCCGCTGGCTCGGCGGCATGCTGACCAACTACAAGACCGTCAAGCTGTCGATCAAGCGCCTCAAAGACCTGGAGCAGATGAAGGAAGAGGGCACCTTCGAGAAGATGAACAAGCGCGAGGCATTGACGATGCAGCGCGAAATGGAAAAGCTCGACAAGAGCATGGGCGGCATCAAGGACATGGGCGGCCTGCCCGATGCGCTGTTCATCATTGACGTCGGCTACCACAAGATCGCCGTCACCGAAGCCAACAAGCTCGGCATCCCCATCATCGGGGTCGTCGACACCAACCACTCGCCGATCGGCATCGCGCACGTGATTCCGGGCAACGACGACTCGTCTCGGGCGATTCGCCTGTACGCGCGCGGCGTTGCCGATTCGGTGCTCGAAGGCCGGAGCATGGTGATCCAGGAAATCGTGCAAGCCGGCGATGAGTTCGTCGAGGTGGCGGAAGAGAAGCCGGCGTAGGTTCCTTTCCGCGACGACGGGGCCGTCCGCCCCGTCTTCGTGCGAGCAGCCGAATGCAGGGCCACGGCGACGCGGCGCGAGTGCGCTCCGTCCCCGGTGAGCCGACGAAATGCAGTGATAGACAACGGAGTACTGAAATGGCGGACATTTCCGCAAGCATGGTGATGGAACTGCGCCAGCGGACCGGGCTGGGCATGATGGAGTGCAAGAAGGCGCTGACCGAAACCGGCGGCGATCCTGTCAAGGCCGAGGAATTGCTGCGCATCCGGAGCGGGGCGAAGGCATCGAAGGCGGCGAGTCGCGTCGCCGCCGAGGGCATCGTCGGCGCATGGCTTGCCGGCGACGGAAGAACAGCGGCGATGGTCGAGGTGAATTGCGAAACGGACTTCGTCTCGCGCAACGAGGACTTTCTCGCGTTTTCGAAGACGCTCGCGCAACTGATCGGCGACCGCAATCCCGCGGATCTCGCGGCGCTGGCGGCGTTGCCCGTCGACGGCGGCACGGTCGAATCGGTGCGCCAGGCGCTGGTGCAGAAGATCGGCGAGAACGTCGCGATTCGCCGCTTCGCGCGCTTCGCGACGCCGGCGCGGCTGATGCAGTACCTGCACGGCGGCGGTCGCATCGGGGTCACCGTCGAAATCGAAGGCGGCGACGAGCAGACCGGCAAGGACATCGCGATGCATGTCGCCGCGTCGGCGGCGCCCGGCGCCACGCGGCCCGTCTGCGTGTCGCGCGACCAGGTGCCAGCCGAACTCATCGCCAAAGAGCGCGAAATCTACACGGCGCAGGCGGCCGAAAGCGGCAAGCCGGCCGATATCGTCGCCAGGATGGTCGAGGGACGGATCAACAAGTACCTCGCCGAAGTGACGCTGCTCGGACAGCCGTTCGTCAAGAATCCCGACGAGACTGTCGACAAGCACCTGCAGGCCAAGGGCGCGACCGTGAAGGCGTTCACGCTCTACGTCGTCGGCGAGGGTCTCGAGAAGCGCAAGGACGACTTCGCCGCCGAAGTCGCTGCGATGGCCAAGGGCTGATTGGTCCCGTCGCCCGTTTTCTTCGATCGGAGCCTGAACGTCATGAGCCCGAAGGTGGTCCAGTGAGCCCGGACCCTGCCGTGGTGCGCGCCGTCGCGTCCGGTGCCGAGGGCGCGGCGCAGGTCCCGGCGTATCGGCGCATCCTGCT
This sequence comes from uncultured beta proteobacterium, assembly GCA_963788185.1. Classification (GTDB taxonomy): domain Bacteria; phylum Pseudomonadota; class Gammaproteobacteria; order Burkholderiales; family Casimicrobiaceae; genus CAIWHR01. The sequence continues at coordinate 98,227 of CAWBGE010000020.1, read as the reverse complement.
TAAGCTCTCCGGGGAGGCGCTGATGGGCGACGATCCCTACGGCATCAACCGCGTGGTCATCGACCGCATCGTGGCCGAGATCGCGGACGTCGCGCGGCTGGGCGTGGAGATCGCCGTCGTCATCGGCGGCGGCAACATCTTCCGTGGCGTGGCGCCCGGCGCTGCGGGGATGGACCGCGCCACTGCCGACTACATGGGGATGCTGGCGACGCTGATGAACGCGCTGGCACTGCAGGACGCGTTGCGGCGCGCAGGCGTCGAGGCGCGCGTGCAGTCGGCGTTGCGCATCGACCAGGTCGCCGAGCCGTACATTCGCGGTCGCGCGCTGCGCCATCTCGAGGAACACAAGGTCGTCATCTTCGGCGCCGGCACCGGCAATCCGTTTTTCACCACGGATACCGCGGCGGCGCTGCGGGGCCGGGAAATGAACGTCGACATCGTGCTGAAGGCGACCAAGGTCGACGGTGTCTATACGGCCGACCCCAAGAAGGATTCCGCCGCCGCCCGCTACAAGAGCCTGACCTTCGACGAGGCGATCGTGCGCAATCTCAAGGTGATGGATGCGACGGCGCTGGCGCTTTGCCGCGACCAGAAGATGTTGCTCAAGGTTTTCTCGATTTTCGTGCCCGGTGCCCTGAAACGCGTGGTTCTGGGAGCAGACGAGGGCACGCTGGTGCATTGCTGACCGCACGCGGGTCCAGGTACATCAGGAGACAGGCAATGATTGCAGACATCAAGAGTACCGCCGAGCAGAAGATGGCGAAGACGGTCGAGACGCTGAAGCACGACCTGCAGAAAGTTCGCACCGGCCGTGCCCACACCGGGCTTCTCGACCATCTGCACGTCGACTATTACGGTTCGCCGATGCCGATCACGCAGTGCGCGAACATTACGCTGGCGGACGCGCGGACGATCGCCGTGCAGCCCTGGGAAAAAAAGATGGTCCAGGTGATCGAGAAGGCCATCCGCGACTCCGACCTGGGCCTCAACCCTGCGACCTCTGGCGACGTCATCCGCGTGCCGATGCCTGCGCTGACCGAGGAGCGCCGGCGCGATCTCATCAAGGTGGTGCGGCACGAGGCCGAGAGTGCGCGCGTCGCCGTGCGCAACGTTCGTCGCGACGCCAACGAGCATCTCAAGAAGCTGCTCAAGGAGCATGCGGTGGCCGAGGACGACGAGCGCCACGCGCAGGCCGACGTGCAAAAACTGACCGACCGCGCCATTGCCGACATCGACAAGGTCCTCGCCGCCAAAGAGACGGACCTGATGGCGATCTGACGGCAGGTCGGACAGATCCTCATCGCCCGGCGCGGCCGCTGTTTCCCACTCTGCGGAGCCAATCCCATTGATCCTGCGCGGCCCTGTTCATACCAGCTCCACGCGTGAAGTTCCGCCCGCGCGCGAGATTCCGCGCCACATCGCGATCATCATGGACGGCAACGGCCGCTGGGCGAAGCAGCGGATGCTGCCGCGGGTCGCGGGCCACCGCAGGGGTGTCGAGGCGGTGCGGGAAGCCGTCAAGGCGTGCATGGAGCGCGGCGTCCAGTTCCTGACGCTGTTCGCCTTCTCGACCGAGAACTGGCGCCGGCCGGCCGACGAGGTCTCGATCCTGATGGACCTGTTCGTCCGGGCGCTGGATCAGGAAGTCGGAAAGCTGCACAAGAACGGCATCCGGCTGCGGGTCGCAGGCGATCTGACGCGTTTCGACACACGGATCCGCGATCTCATTGCCGCCGGGGAGGCGCTGACCGCGACCAACCCCGGGCTCACGCTGACCATCGCCGCCAATTACGGCGGCCGCTGGGATATCGCGCAGGCGGCACGGCGCTACTTTTCGCTGCATCCCGAGGCGTTGCGCGGCGAAGTCGAGTTCGCGCCCGAGGCGCTGGATCCGTTTCTGGCGATGGCCTATGCGCCGGAGCCGGATCTGTTCATCCGCACCGGCGGCGAGCAGCGGGTGTCCAACTTTCTGCTGTGGCAGCTTGCCTACGCGGAGCTTTATTTCACCGATCGCCTGTGGCCGGATTTCGACACTGCGGCCCTCGTTGCCGCCATCGACTGGTATCGCCAGCGCGAGCGGCGATTTGGCCGCACCAGCGACCAGGTGCACGCAACGCTGCGCGCCTGACAGGGCCTTCGCGTTCCCGCCGCCCGCTCCGCATGCTGTCGACGCGAATTCTCACCGCTCTCGTCCTGATTCCGCTGGTCCTCGCCGCGATGTTCGGCCTGTCGACCACGCATTTCGCGCTCGCGCTGCTCGCGGTCATTGCCATCGGCGCGGCGGAGTGGGCGACGCTGGCCGGTTGGAAGGGAGTGTCGCGGTGGGGCCTCGTTGTCGGGACGCTGGTCGCGGCATGGGTGCTGCTGTACGCGGCCGAGTTCCAGCCTGGAAGCGGCTGGCGCGACGCCGTTGTGGTGCCGGTGTGCGGTCTCGCCACGGCATTCTGGGTGCTGGTCGTGCCGCCGTGGTTGCGCCATCGCTGGCGATTGCCGGCGGGCCTGCCGGCGGCGCTCCTCGGCGGCGCTATTCTCGTTTCGGCGTGGGTGGCCCTGGTGCAGTTGCACGCCCGTTCCCCCTGGGCGCTGCTGGCGGCGATGGCGATCGTATGGATCGCCGATACGGCAGCCTATTTTTCGGGGCGCGCGTTCGGTCGGCGCAAGCTGGCGCCGCAGATCAGTCCGGGAAAGAGCTGGGAGGGCGTCTACGGCGGACTCGTGGCAGTGGCCCTCTACGCGCTGCTTCTCGTGCCCAGCGTGCGCGATTTCAGTCCGGGGATCGGCGCGCTCGTGTGGGTTCCGCTGGCCATGATGCTCGCGGCGTTGTCGGTGCTGGGTGATCTCTTCGAATCGCTGCTGAAGCGCCACGCCGGAGTGAAGGACAGCGGCAGGATCCTTCCCGGGCACGGCGGCGTCCTCGATCGCGTCGATGCGCTGTTGTCCGCGATGCCGGCTGCGGCGCTCGCCCTGCAGGTGATGCAGCGATGACCGCGCCGCGGCAGGTGACGCTGCTGGGGGCGACGGGGTCGATAGGCGACTCGACGCTCGACGTGATCGCCCGGCATCCCGCGCGGTTCGCCGTCGCGGCACTTGCTGCGCACCGGCAATGGCGCAAGCTGGCGGTGCTGTGCCATCGCTTCCGTCCGCAGTATGCCGCGCTGCTCGACGCCGATGCCGCGCGGGAGCTCAGGCGCGAGCTCGCGGGATCGGGTCTGCCGACCCGGGTGCTGTCCGGCGGGCAGGGCCTGTGCGAGGTGGCGGCGCTCCCCGAGGCGGATATCGTGGTGGCTGCCATCGTCGGCGCCGCGGGACTCGCGCCCACGCTGGCGGCGGCATCCGCAGGCAAGCGCATCCTGCTCGCCAACAAGGAGGCGCTGGTCATCGGCGGGGCGGCTTTCATGGCTGCAGTCAGGCAGGGTGGAGCGACGCTGCTGCCGATCGACAGCGAACACAACGCCATCTTCCAGTGCCTGCCGCGCGGCTACGCCGGCGATCCGGCGGCGGCCGGCGTGCGCCGGATCCTGCTGACGGCATCCGGCGGCCCGTTTCGTGATCGTGCACCGGCGGAACTTGTCGGCGTCACGCCGGACGAAGCATGTGCGCACCCCAACTGGGTGATGGGCAGGAAGATCAGCGTGGATTCCGCGACGATGATGAACAAGGGACTCGAGGTGATCGAGGCGCACTGGTTGTTCGGCGTGCCGGCGTCGCGCATCGAGGTCGTCGTGCATCCACAGAGCGTCATCCACTCGATGGTCGAGTACGACGACGGTTCGGTGCTGGCGCAACTCGGCGCGCCGGACATGCGCACGCCGATTGCGCAGGCTCTCGCGTATCCGGACCGCGTCGATGCGGGTGCCGCGTCACTCGATCTCCTGCGTGCCGGCGCCTTGACGTTCCAGGCGCCCGACGCAGCGCGGTTTCCCTGCCTTCCGCTGGCGTACGCCGCCCTTGCCGAGGGCGGCACGGCGCCGGCGGTGCTGAACGCCGCCAACGAAGTGGCCGTGGCGGCGTTCCTTGCCGGCGAAATCCGCTTCACCGCGATCGCCTCGATCTGCGCCGACGTTCTCGACCGGGTGTCCGCACAGTCGTTCACCCGGCTCGACGACGCGCTGGCGGCGGACGAGGAAGCGCGATCCGCTGCGCGCGCCTGCGTAGGCTTGCCGGGCGTTGGACGCGCGTGAGCCTGCGCTGATGGATCTTCTCACCAAGCTGCTGGCGTTTCTGGTCGTGCTCGGCGTGCTCGTAATCTTTCACGAGCTCGGCCACTACCTTGTCGCGCGCTGGTGCAGCGTCAAGGTGATCCGGTTCTCGGTGGGTTTCGGGCGCGTGGTCTGGTCGCGCCGCGTGGGCCCGGATCAGACCGAGTGGGCGATTTCTTCGGTGCCGCTCGGCGGCTACGTCAAGATGGCCGACGAGCGCGAGGGTGACGTGGCCGCCGCGGACTTGCCGCGCGCCTTCAACCGGCAAGGCGTCGGCCGGCGCATCGCTATCGTCGCCGCCGGACCGATTGCCAATCTGCTGCTCGCCGTCGTGTTGTTCGCCGGCACGTACATGGCCGGCGTTCCCGGGCAAAAGGCGATCATTGCCGAGCCGCTCGCGGGAACGCCTGCGCTGGAGGCGGGGCTGCGCGAGGGCGATCTCGTCACCGGCGTCGATGGCGTGGCCGTGCAGAGCTGGCAGGACCTCCGCTGGCGCCTGCTGCGAGCGTCGGGGGCCGACGCGGTGCTCGTGCAGGTCACGCGTGAAGATGGTTCGTCCGCCGCGCGAACGCTTGCGCTGTCGCGGGTCACGCCTTCCGACTGGGAAGGCAGCTTCATGCCGCTGCTTGGGTTGCGCGCCGACTTCGGTTCGCCGCTGATCGAAGAGGCCGTGCCGGACAAGCCGGCGGCGCGGGCCGGATTGCGCGCCGGCGACCGGGTCCTCGCGGTCGACGGCAATCGCGTCCGCTCGCCGAGCGACGTCGCCGCGCTCACCAACGCCAAGCCCGGCGCCGAGGTGACATTTCGCATCGAGCGTGACGGCGCTGCCTTCGATGCCACGTTCGAAACCGAGGTCGGCGATCGCGCAGGCCAAAGGATCGGATTGGCAGGTGTGCGCCTCAGGATCGATCCCGTCCACGCCGAAAGGCTCGCGATGACGGTCCGTTACGGACCGCTCGATGCCCTCGGCGCCGGTCTGCGCCGAACCGCGGATCTTTCGGTGTTCACGCTGAAGATGCTGGGGCGCATCGTCATCGGCGAGGCATCGGTGAAAAACATCAGCGGTCCGTTGACGCTCGCCGATTTTGCCGGCCAATCGGCGTTGGCGGGCCCGCTCGTGTTCGTCGGCTATCTCGCGTTGATCAGCATCAGTCTGGGCGTTCTCAATTTGCTCCCGATCCCGCTGTTGGATGGGGGGCATTTGCTGTATTATTTCGCGGAACTCATCAAGGGCAGTCCTGTTTCCGATCGCGCTTTCGAGGTCGGCCAGCGCATCGGCATGGCCGCGCTGGCGATGTTGATGGCGTTGGCGCTTTTCAATGACCTCTCGCGTTTGTTCTGAATCCTCCTCGTCGTCGAATTCCACGCCGGCCCGCGCACGTGACGCCGCGCCGCGTGTGTGGCGACGTTTGCTGAACGTCGTCGCGCTTGCGGTTGCAGCGGCAGTGGCAAGCCCGGCGGCGCTCGCCTTCGAGCCCTTTGTCGTCAAGGACATCCGGGTCGAAGGCGTCCAGCGCACCGAGGCGGGCACGGTGTTTTCCTACCTGCCGGTCAAGGTGGGCGAACGCCTCGATGATGAAAAGGCGTCGCAGGCGGTAAAGGCGCTGTTCGCCACCGGTTTCTTTCGCGATGTGCGGCTCGAGGTCCAGGACGGCGTGCTGGTCGTTCTGGTTCAGGAGCGGCCGACGATCAGCAAGGTCGAGTTCTCGGGCAACAAGGAGTTCGACACCGATACCCTCAAGAAGGCGCTGAAGGACATCGGACTCGTCGAGGCGCGGATCTTCGACCGTTCGGCGTTGGAGCGCGCCGAGCAGGAAATGAAGCGGCAGTACATTTCTCGCGGCCGCTACGGCGCGAAGGTCACGACCACCGCCACACCGCAGGAGCGCAACCGGGTCGCGATCAATTTCACGATCGAGGAGGGCGAGTCGGCGAAGATCGCGCGCATCAACATCGTGGGCGCGCAGGTGTTCAGCGAAAGCGAGCTGCTGGGTGAAATGCAGCTGACCACGCCGGGATGGATCACCTGGTACACGAAGAACGACCAGTATTCGAAGCAGAAGCTGCAGGCCGATCTCGAGAAGCTTCGCAGCTTCTACCAGAATCGCGGCTACCTCGAGTTCAACGTCGAATCGACGCAGGTGTCGATCACACCCGACAAGGAAGACATCTACATCACCGTCAACATCGTCGAAGGCCCGCAGTTCAGGGTCGGGGATGTGCGGCTCGCGGGCGACCTCATGGTGCCCGAGGCCGAGCTGCAGCGGCTCCTGCGGCTGCGCACCGGCGACATCTATTCGCGCGAGAAGCTCCAGGGGACGGCCAAGGACATCAGCGACCGGCTGGGCGCCGAGGGATTCGCATTCGCCAATGTCAATGCCGTTCCGGAGATCGACCACGACAAGCGCGTCGCCTCGTTCACGGTGTTCGTCGATTCAGGCCGCCGTGTCTACATCCGCAAGATCAACATCAACGGCAATGTCAAGACCCGCGACGAGGTCATACGGCGCGAGCTGCGGCAGCTCGAGTCGGCGTGGTACGACGGGCAGCGCATCGAGCGATCGAAAGTCCGGGTGCGCCGGCTGGGCTATTTCGACGACGTCAACATCGAGACGCCACCGGTGTCCGGGACGACCGATCAGGCAGATGTCGAGGTCACCGTCACCGAGCGCTCCACCGGATCGCTCAACGCCGGCATCGGGTATTCGAGCTCCGATGGCGTCGTGTTGAATGCATCGGTCTCGCAGCAGAACATCTTCGGCAGCGGCAATGCGCTCATCGCGGCCATCAACACCAGCGAAGTCAACCGCACGATTTCCGTCGCCTTCACGCAGCCTTACTGGACCGTCGACGGCGTCTCGCGCACGCTCGAGGCCTACCAGAGGAACATCGACCCGACGTCGCTCTCGGTCTCGCAATACTCGTCGTCGACGATGGGCGCCGCGGTCAGCTTCGGCGTGCCCATCACCGAAAGCGACGGCATCAACCTGGGTTTTCGTGTCGAGCGGACCGAACTGACGCTGTACGACAACAGCCCGGAACTCTACATTGCATTCGTCGACCAGTACGGCGACGTCACCACCAGCTACATCATGTCGGCGGGCTGGTCGCGTGACACCCGCGATGACATCCTCTATCCTACTTCGGGTCGCCTTCAGAGCCTCCTGGTCGAGACGGGGTTGCCATTCGGCGACCTGGCCTACTACAAGGTGAACTACCTGCACCAGTGGTTCTACCCGGTCTACGGAGACTTCGTGAGCATGTTGCGCGCCGACCTTGGCTATGCGGACGGGATAGCGGGGGAGCCGTTGCCGTTCTTCAAGGTTTTCTATGCCGGTGGCGCCGGTTCCGTCCGCGGCTACGAAACGGCTTCGCTGGGTCCGCGCGACATGATCGGCAACGTGATCGGCGGCAAGCGCAAGATCGTCGGCAACATCGAAGTGTTTTACCCGATCATCAGGGGCGACAAATCGGTCCGCGGCAGTGTCTTTGCCGATGCCGGTCAGATCTACGCCTTCGGCACCCAGCCGAATTTCGAGACCTTCCGTTACTCGGCAGGCGTCGGTCTTGCGTGGAACTCGCCGATCGGGCCGCTCAAGTTCAGCTATGCGTGGCCGCTCAACGACAAGGTCGGCGACCGGTTACAGCAGTTCCAGTTCCAGGTGGGCACCGTATTCTGACCCATCGTGAAGCCCACGTCGGCGCATCGGACGGGTCGTCCACTGTCATGTCGACATCGCAGCAGGAGATCAAATTGATTCAAAGCGTTCGCAGTACCCTGGGAATGGCGTTGGTTGCGGCGGCTTTCCTGGCTGCCGGGACCGCCACTGCCCAGGTTGCCGACTACAAGATCGGATTCGTCAACACCGAGCGGTTGTTCCGCGATGCCGCGCCGGCGAAGCGCGCACAGCTGAAGCTCGAAAAAGAGTTCGCCAATCGCGATGTGGAAGTCCAGAAGCTCTCCAAGCAGATGCAGGCGCTGCAGACGTCGCTGGAGAAGGATGGCGCGACCATGGCCGAGACCGAGCGGCGGAACAAGGAACGCGATCTGGCGAATCTGTCGCGCGACTTCCAGCGCGCGCAGCGGGAGTTCCGCGAAGACCTGAACCTGCGCAAGAACGAGGAACTCGCGGCGGTGCAGGAGCGTGCCAACAAGGTCATCCAGCAGATCGCCGAGGCGGAGAAGTACGATCTCATCCTGCAGGATCCGATCGTGTACGCGAGCCAGCGTATCGACATCACCGACAAGGTGATCAAGGCCCTGGCCGACAAGTAGGCGCCGCGACTCGCAACGGCGTCCGAGCGCACGATGTCGATCACCGCCGATGCCGCGGATGCCGCTGAAGCGGGCATTGCGCTCGAGCGCCTGGCGGCGGCCACCGGCGCGACGCTGGACGGCGACGGCGAAGTGCGCATCACACGGGTGGCGACGCTCGATGCAGCGGGTCCGGATGCCATCGTTTTCGTCGCCGGGCCCCGGTACCGGTCGCAGCTCGACGGCACGCTCGCGGCCGCGGTGATCGTGCCGCCGGCGCTGGCGAAGGCCACGCCGTTGCCCAAGTTGCTGAGTTCCAACCCTTACGCGACCTATGCCAGGGTGGCCCAGCTGCTCTATGCCGAGGCACCGGGCGTGCCGGGCACGCATCCGTCGGCGGTCGTCGATCCGACCGCGTCGATCGCCGCCAGCGCGACCATCGGACCGCATGCGGTGATCGGTTGCCATGCCCGGGTGGGCGAGCGCGTCCGCATCGGCGCTGGATGCAGCGTCGGTGACGACACCACCGTCGGTGACGACACCCGCCTTGCCGCCAATGTCACCGTCTATCACGGCTGCACCATCGGCGAGCGCTGCCTCATCCACAGCGGCGTCGTGATCGGTGCCGACGGTTTCGGGATGGCGGAGGAGGCGGGGCGGTGGATCAAGATTCCGCAGGTCGGTGCCGTGGTGATCGGCTCCGACGTCGAGATCGGCGCCAACACGACCGTCGACCGCGGCGCGATCGGAGACACGGTGATCGAGGACGACGTCAAGCTCGACAACCAGATCCAGGTCGCCCACAACTGCCGCATCGGCGCTCACACGGCGATTGCAGGTTGCGTGGGCATCGCCGGCAGCGCGCGGATCGGACGCAATTGCAGGATCGGCGGCGCGGCAATGATCGGCGGGCACCTGACGATCGCCGACAATGTCACGATATCCGCGGCGACGCAGGTCTACGATCCGATCACCCAACCCGGCGTCTATACGGCGGCGTATCCGGCGCTTCCGCACCGGGAGTGGCGCCATGTCGCCTCAGAGATGCGGCGGCTGCGCTCGCTCGCGGAGCGCGTGCGCAGGCTTGAACACCAACGAAATGCGGTTGCTGGCAAGCCGCAGGAGGACGAGACATGACCACAGCGGCCACCGGAGCGATGGAGATCCGGGAGATCATGGAATACCTGCCGCATCGCTACCCGTTACTGCTGGTCGATCGCGTGCACGAGTGCGACAGCGCCCACTTCATTCGCGGCATCAAGAACGTCTCGATCAACGAACCGTTCTTTCAGGGCCATTTCCCGGGGTTTCCGCTGATGCCGGGTGTGCTGGTCATCGAGGCGCTGGCGCAGATCACGTCGATTCTTGCCTGGAAGATTTTCGGCACCAAACCGGGACAGGGAAAAATGATCTTTTTCGCGGGTATCGACAACGCCCGCTTCCGGCGGCAGATCCAGCCGGGCGACACGCTGATACTCGAGGGGCGGACCAACCGCATGGTGCGCGGCGTCGGCAAGTTCGAGGTGCGCGCGCTGGTCGACACCGAGGTCGTGGCCGAGGCCAATCTGCTCGCCGCGTTGCGCGCCGATCCGTCGGCAGCAGCGGGCGGCTCGTGAATGAAGCCTCGACGATGACGCGCATCCACCCGACGGCCCAGGTCGACTCCGGAGCCCGGATCGCCGCCGACGTGGTGGTCGGTGCCTTTTCGGTCGTCGGGCCCGACGTCGTCCTGGGCGAGGGGACCGTCATCGGCTCGCACACGCTGATCACCGGCCGCACGACGCTCGGGCGGCGAAATCGCGTCTATGCGTTCGCGTCGATCGGCGAGATTCCGCAGGACCGCAAATATGCCGGTGAGCCCACGTCCACGGTGATCGGCGACGACAACGTCATCCGCGAGTACGTGTCGATTCATGCCGGCACGGCGCAGGATCGGGGCGTGACGACCATCGGCAGCGGCAACTGGCTGCTTGCCTATTGCCACATCGCGCACGATTGCGTCGTCGGCGATCACACGACGTTCTCCAACAACGTGCAGCTAGCCGGCCACGTCGTGATCGGTGACTGGGTCACGATGGGGGGCTTCGGCGGCGTGCACCAGTTCTGCCGGATCGGCGCGCACGCGATGATCGCCGCCGGCGCCATCGTCCTGCAGGACGTGCCGCCCTTCGTCACCGCGGCCGGTTCCCCGGCGAAGCCGCACGGCACCAACAACGAGGGATTGCGGCGGCGAGGTTTCAGTGCCGATGACATTCTCGCGGTGCGCCGCGCGTACAAGGCGCTTTACCGCGAAGGTCTTGCGCTCGACGACGCACGGGTGCGGATCGCCGCTGCCGTCGTCGAAACGCCGGTACTGCGGCCGCTGTCGGAGTTCCTTGCGACGGCCGGGCGCGGCATCATCCGCTGACCGGGCAACCGGCGCACCGATGCCTGCCGGAGATTCCACACAGGCGATCACCATCGGCATCGCGGCCGGCGAGGCTTCGGGGGATGCGCTCGCCGCGACCCTGATCGAGGCCGTCCGCTCGCGCCTGCCGGGGGTCCGCTTCGCGGGCATTGCCGGCCCCAGGATGCAGGCTGCCGGCTGCGAGGCGTGGTACCCGCTCGAAGCCTTGTCGGTGCGCGGCTTCGTCGAAGTGCTCGGGCACCTGCCTGAACTGGTCGGCATCCGGCGCGGCCTTGCCCGGCGTGCGTTGGCCGAGCGCCTGCCGCTGTTTGTCGGCGTCGATGCGCCGGATTTCAACCTCGGGCTCGAGGCGCGCCTGAAGCGCCGCGGTGTGCGCACCATCCACTTCGTGAGTCCGTCGGTCTGGGCATGGCGGGGCGAGCGCGTGGCCGGCATCGGCCGCGCGGTCGACCGGATGCTGACCTTGTTTCCTTTCGAGTCGCCGATCTACGAGAGCGCGGGGATTCCGGTCAGTTTCGTGGGCCACCCGATGGCGCAGCACGCTGCCGACGCAGCTTCGCGGCGCGCGGCGCGCGAGCAGCTGAGGCTCCCCGCGGCGCAGCCGGTGTTCGCGCTCCTTCCGGGCAGCCGCGGGTCCGAGCTCGACATGCACGCCGAGCTGCTGCTCGACACGGCGGAACTGCTGGTTGCGTCGCGACCCGACGCACGCTTCCTGGTGCCGCTCGCAACGCGAGTGACGCGCGATCGCTTCGAAGCGGCGATCTTCCGCCGCGGGCTCGACCAATTGCCGCTGACCATTCTCTACGGCCACGCCACCGATGCGTTGCGGGCGGCCGACGTGGGACTCGTCGCGTCCGGGACAGCGGCGCTCGAGGCGGCCTTCGCCCGCTGTCCGCACCTCATCTTCTATCGTTTGCACGCGCTTTCGGCATGGCTGGTCCGCCGCAGATTGTTGCTGCCCTGGGTGGGTCTGCCCAACGTCATTGCCGGGAAATTCGTCGTACCGGAATTCCTGCAGCAGGATGCGACCGCCGCGAACCTCGCGCAGGCAGCACTCAATCTTTACGACGACACCGTGACCCGCCGCCGCCAGGAGGCGCTGTTCGCGGGCTTCGCGTCGGCGCTCAGGGCCGATACGGGCGCGCTGGCCGCCGAGGCGGTGGCGGGGGAGTTGCGCGCGGCCGGATGCCGATGCTGATCGTCGGCATCGACGAGGCGGGACGCGGACCTTTGGCCGGTCCCGTGGTGGCCGCGGCGGTGATCCTCGATCCGTCGCGGCCCATCGCGGGCTTGCGCGATTCCAAGCTGCTTTCCGCCGCGCGCCGCGAGCTGCTCGCAGCGGAGATTCGCGGGCGCGCATTGGCGTGGGCGGTCGGCGAGGCCGATGTCGCGGAGATCGACGCGCTTAACATCCTGCAGGCCACGTTGCTGGCGATGCGCCGCGCCTGCGAAGCGCTGCCGGTCACGCCGTCCGAGGCATGGGTCGACGGCAATCGCTGCCCGATGCTGTCCTGTCCGGCGCGCGCCATCGTCAAGGGAGACCGTGATGTGCCGGCGATCTCGGCGGCATCGATCCTCGCCAAGACGGTTCGCGACCGGCTGCTGCTCGATCTCGACCTGCAGTATCCGGGCTACGGCTTCGCGCGCAACAAGGGCTACGGCACGCCGCTGCATCTGGCCGCGCTCGATGCGCTCGGACCGTGCGCCGCGCACCGGCGCAGTTTTGCCCCGGTGGCGCAAAGCGCATTCGCGTTCTGAGCGCCCGCCGCCGTTTCCCTTCAATGCACGAGGATGCCATGCCCCTGCTTCCCGATCTCGCTGCCATCCGGGCGGCCCACGCACGCATCGCAGGCCACGTTCATCGCACGCCGGTTCTGACCTCCGAATCGATCGACGCGGAAGTCGGCGCACGGCTGTTCTTCAAGTGCGAGAACCTGCAGAAGATCGGAGCGTTCAAGGCGCGCGGGGCGACCAATGCGGTTTACGCGCTCGCCGCCGCGATCGCGAGCCGCGGCGTGGTCACGCATTCGTCGGGCAACCACGGGGCCGCGCTGGCCTATGCCGCCCGGCGTCGCGGCATTCCGTCGTGGGTGGTGATGCCAGAGAACGCCCCGCAGGTGAAGGTCGACAACGTCAGGCGCAACGGCGCGACGATCCACTTCTGCGCCCCGACCGTCGCCGGGCGCGAGGCGGCATGCGCGAGCATCGAGAGAGAGACCGGCGCGACGCTGATCCATCCATTCGACCACGCCGATGTGATCGCCGGGCAGGGCACCGTGATGCTGGAACTTCTGGCCGACGTCGCTGATCTCGACGTGGTGATCGCGCCGTGTGGCGGCGGCGGGCTGCTGGCCGGCACTGCGATCGCTGCCAAGGCGCTGCAGCCGCGGCTGCGGGTGTTCGGCGCGGAGCCCGCGGCGGCCGATGACGCGACGCGCAGCTACAGAAGCGGAAAGGTCGAGCCGCTGCCCCCGGCGACGACGATTGCCGACGGACTGCGCACGACACTCGCGCCGCGCACGCTGTCGGCGCTGCGCGCCTGCGTCGATGCGATGGGCACCTGCAGCGAGGACGCGATCGTCGCCGCGATGCGCATGACCTGGGAGCGCATGAAGATCATCATCGAGCCCTCGTCGGCCGTGCCTCTCGCCTGTCTCATCGAAGGCTCGCTGGACGCAAGGGGCAAGCGCGTGGGCATCATCGTTTCGGGGGGCAACGTCGACATGGATCGTCTGCCCTGGCAGCATTGACCCGCCTTCGGGACCGGACGCCACGGGCAGTTCGCGAAAGGCGCGGCTGCGATCGGTTCAGCGCTTGGCGGTCGCGATCGCCTCGCGCAGGGCGTTGAAGACGCCTGGCGCGGCGGCGATGACCTCGTTCGTGCGCAGGAAGTCCGGCCCCCCGGCGAAATCGCCCACCCGCCCCCCTGCTTCCTCGACGATGAGCGCCCCGGCGGCGACGTGCCAGTTGGGGAGACCCATGGCAAAGAATCCGTCGAGGCGCGCCGCAGCGACGTAACACAGGTCCAGTGCGCACGAACCGGCGCGGCGCACGTCGCCGCAATGCGTGTCGACGGCGGCGAAGACCGCCAGGTACGGCGTCGTCGCTGTGCTGTTGCGCAACGGCGATGCGGTTCCGACCACGGCATCGCCGAGTTCGCGGCAGGCGGAAACACAAAGCCGGACCCCGTTCAGGGCCGCACCCTGCCCGGCAACTGCGGTGAACAGCTCGTCGCGCAGCGGATCGAACACGACCGCATGCGTGATGTGCGCGCCCTGCGCAAGCGCGAGCGAGATCGCGTAATGCGGGTAGCCGCGCAACAAGTTCATGCTGCCGTCGAGCGGATCGACGAACCACTTGCACGCGCCGGGCTGCGCGGCGGTGGCCTCGCCCAGTACGCCTCCCGACTCCGCGCCCTGAATCGCGTGCTCGGGAAATGCCGCGCGCAGGGTGGCGATGATCGCGTTCTCGGCATCCGCGGCGGCGGCGGTGACGATCTCGCCCTGCGCGGCGGCGTGCGCGGGCAGGCGCTTCAAGTCGCGCGTCGCATCCTCGACGATCGAGGCGGCGCGTCGCGCTGCACGTGAAGCGACGGCGAGGAAAGGGTCATCGCTCATGGTCTTGTGTCCTCAAGCGCCGCCCGTTGCTCCATCGCAAGCGCCGCAGGCTTCGATGCGACCGGGTTGCTCGAACGCGTGCCTGTCCTGGTCCCCGGACCTGTTGCGCTGCGGACGCGCGGCGTCATCGGGGGGGCCGGAGTGAAGGAGGGCGGAGCGCAGGTGCAAATGCGGGCTTCAGGCAAGGCATCGTCGGCAACGTCGTAGTGGTGGGCAAGCGGCGGAGTCTAACCGTGACGATGTTTCGCGTCCATCGGCGCGGCAGCGCTTTTGCTATGCTGCTCGCTGCCTGCGGACCCGGAATCTCCCGGCCCATTGGCCACGGACGGAACCTTCAGATGGACAGTGTCGATCTCGACGTGCTGCAGCGATGTGCCGCCTGGATCGCCGACGGACACCGCGTGTTGATGGCGACCGTGGTCAGGACATGGGGATCGTCGCCGCGACCGCCGGGGGCGATGCTCGCGGTCTGCGACGACGGTCACGTCGTCGGTTCGGTGTCCGGAGGCTGCATCGAGGACGATCTCGTGGGCCGGATGCGGGCCGACGGCTTCACTGCGGCCAGGCCGGAGGTCGTCACCTATGGCGTTTCTGCCGACGAGGCGCGACGCTTCGGCCTGCCCTGCGGCGGCACGATCCAGCTGGTGCAGGAGCCGCTCGATCAGGCGTCGGGGATCGGCGAGCTCCTGCGCGAGATCCAGGCCGGGCGCCTCGTTTCACGGTCGCTCGAATTGGCGACCTGCCGCGCGACGCTGGCGCCGGCAGGTGCGACGGACGGACTGCGCTTCGACGGCGCCACGCTGGTCACCGTGCACGGTCCGCGGTTTCGAATGCTGGTCATCGGCGCATCGCAGCTGTCCAGATACCTGGCGCAGATCGCCGTCGGCCTCGACTATCGGGTGACCGTGTGCGATCCCCGCGCGGAATACGCGGATGCGTGGGACGTTGCCGGCGTCGAACTGGTGACGACGATGCCCGACGACACCGTGGTCGCGATGAAGCTCGACGAGCGCTGCGCTGTCGTCGCGCTCACGCACGATCCAAGGCTCGATGACCTGGCGTTGCTCGAGGCGCTCAAGTCGCCGGCATTCTACGTCGGTGCGCTGGGTTCACGTGCCAACAATGCGAAGCGCCGCGAGCGCCTGCGCGAATTCGACCTCACTGAGCGGGAGATCGCCCGGTTGCACGGGCCGATCGGGCTGTACATCGGCAGTCGCACGCCGCCGGAGATCGCCGTGTCGATACTGGCCGAGATCACGGCAATCAAGAACGGTGTGGCGCTGGCGCACATCGGAAGCGTGGCGATCGCCAGGGACAAACCGGGAGCGTCGGTCGCCTGCACGTCGGCGTGAGCGCGCAGAACCGTGCCGGAATTGCCGCGATCGCGCGGCTGGCCGGATCAGGCCGGGCATCGGCCGCAGTTTGCAGGCGACGAACCGGGGTGCCCCGTGTTAGGGTTCGTCATTTTTCGAATCAGGGGAACCCGTACCATGCTGGCGTCCAATCATCGCCCTGGCACATCGTGGCAGTGGAAGTCGCATAGCGCCGGGTGCGTCGCGTTCATTTCGTTCGCGCTCGTTGCCGCGGGTGCAAACGGCCAGTCGACGGCCGCGGCCGACGCACCGCAGGCGGACAGCTTCGCCGCCGCCTGGTCGGCGCCGGAGCCGTGGCGCAGCGACAGATTCTACGTGCAGACCAGCCTCGCCACCGTCCATTTCAGCCCGGATCCCGACCACGTCAACCAGCAGGATCTGTTGAACGTCGACTACCGATTCGACAGCCATTGGGGGGGCGGGCAGTGGCTCGCCGGCGCCGCCATCTTCAAGAACTCCTTCGGCCAGCCGTCGCAATACGTCTACGGTGGGTGGCTCGTACGGCCATTTGAGAGTGCCCAGCCGCTGTACTTCAAGATCACCGCGGGTCTGCTGCACGGCTACAAGGCACCCTACGACAACAAGATTCCGTTCAACGACTCGGGCGTCGCCCCGGCAATACTTCCGTCAGTCGGCTATTGCTACAACCGCTTCTGCTCGGAGTTCGTCCTCTTCGGCACTGCAGGCGCGATGCTGACGCTGGGAGCCACGCTGCCCTGATACCGCGGCCTCGCGTCGACTGCGGGTGTGCCGCCCGATCCGTCGCGTCATCGCAACGGTCCTTGGTCCGCCGTCATGGACTCCCAGCGGGCGAGGTCCGCGGCATCGTCGATGTCCCATAACGCCGGCAACTCGCACCAGCGGACGCCGGCAGCGGCAAGTCGATCTCGGGTCGATGCGGCGACCTCGGGCGTGCCCCAGGCAATGCCGTCGAAGGCGGCCACCGGCCGCGCGAGGCCGATCGCCACGTAGCCGCCGTCCTCGGCAGGGATCAGCACCGCGTCGTGGTCGACCAGCGACGCCGCCGCCCGGGCCAGTGCCGGCGTGTCGAGCAGCGGGCAGTCGGTGCCGATGAGGATCGCCTTTTCACCGCGCGCGAGTGCCGATTCGAGCGCGTTGCGCATGCGTTCCCCGAGATCCGCGCCCTGTTGGGCGCGAAGAGCGAAGTCGAACTGCCGCGCCCATCGCGCGCAGACGGGCGTGGCGCCGTCGCCAGCGCACCACAGCTCCACTTGGCCGACGATCCTCTGCGCGCGCGCCTCGGCGCCGAGCACGAGCGTGCGCGTGGCGAGTTGCGCGTACACCTCCATTGCGCGCGTGGCGCCAATGGTCTGCGCAAGCCGCGTCTTGACGGCGCCCGGCAGGGGTTCGCGCGCGAAGATCTGCAGCGTGGGCAAGGGTGCTGCAGCATGGGGCGGGTAACGTGCGGCAAGCTCGCGTGGATCGACGCCGCGCCAGTAGTCGAGGCGCAGCCTCCACATCGCGGCAATCGTGCGCCAGGGGCCGTGCTTCTCCCAGCGGCGACCGGAGGTCACGATGCGGTGGCGAAGGCAAAGCGGCCGCCCGCCCGCACGCTTCAATCGGCGGGAGATCTCGATGTCTTCCATCAGCGGCTGGTCGGGAAAACCCCCGACGTCCCTGAACAGTGCAGCGTCGACGAATATTCCCTGGTCGCCGGTCGCGATACCGGTCAGGCGCGAGCGGAAATTCATCATCGCAGCGACGAGCCTGAGGATCCACGGATGTCCCGCAATGGCCACGTCGAAGCGGCCCCACTTGCGGCCGCAACGGGGCCACGCCGCAACCAGAGCGTCGGCATGGGTCGCATCGAACCGCGAGTCCGCGTGCAGGAAGACGAGCACGTCGCCGACCGCCGCGCTCGCTCCGGCATTCATCTGCGTGGCGCGGCCGCGGGACCCCGCGATGACGCGATCGCAGAGCGGCATCGCCCGCTCGCGTGTGGCGTCGGCGCTCCCGCCGTCGACGACGATGACTTCGTGGCGGTCAAAGCGCAATGCCTGCAACGGCAGCAGAGTCGCCGCGATGGCGGCTTCCTCGTTGAGCGCGGGAATGATGATCGACAGGCGCATGGGTTTCGGCGAACGATGCAGAGCGATGTCGAATTCGGATCCTGCCACGTTGGGGTCCGGATGCCGGGTGCACGTCAGCCGTCCGTTGCGGACAGATGTTACAGCGCTGCCGCGGCGGGGCTCGATTTGTCGCTGCGGTCAGTGAAAATCGCGCGACTTCGCTTCGAGCCCGCCCAGCAACGGCGAGAGATCCGCGAGCCGCCCCGCGATCACGTGCACGACGCTGCCCTCGCGTTCGACCTTGCCGTAGACCGCCATCAGCCGCGAGTTCAGGAGTTCGCGCCGCTGGCGGTCGGAGACGTCGCGCCAGACGATGACGTTGGTGGCGCCGGTCTCGTCCTCCAGCGTGACGAATACGACGCCGCTCGCGGTGTCGGGCCGCTGGCGGCCGATGACGAGGCCCGCGGTGCGGACGATTCGCCCGTGCGGCGTCTCGCCGATCTCGGCGCTGGTCAAGAGCCGGCGGCGGGAGAGCCGCTCGCGCAGCAGTGCCAATGGGTGCCGGCGCAACGTGAAGCCCTGTGTGCGGTAATCGGCGACGATGTCCTGGCCCTCGGTCGGCGCGGCCAGTTGCGGGATGGCTTCGTCGCCTTGGCTGCCGGCCAGCAGCGGCGGTAGCCTCTCGACACCGGCAACCTCCCACGCCGCGCCGTGGCGGTTGCCCGCGAGTGCCACCAGCGCGCCGGCATTGGCGAGGCAGGCCAACTCGCGGCGATCGAGTGCCGCTCGCTGCGCGAGGTCGGCGACGGTGGTGAAGGCCTTGATGCGGCGCGCGGCGACCACGCGTTGCGCCGCGGCTTCGGCCAAGCCGGTGATCAGACGCAGGCCGAGGCGCAGTGCGACCGTGCCCGCGTCGACCTGCTCCAGCCTGCAGTCCCACTCGCTTGCTGTCACGTCGGCGGGGCGCACGTCGACGTCGTGCCGGCGCGCATCAGCGACGAGCTGCGCCGGCGCGTAAAAACCCATCGGCAGCGAATTGAGCAAGGCGGCGCAGAACGCGGCGGGCTCGTGGTGCTTCAGCCACGCCGACACGTAGACGAGCAGCGCGAACGACGCCGAGTGCGACTCGGGGAAGCCGTATTCGCCGAAGCCCAGGATCTGCTGGTAGACCTGGCGCGCGAAGGTCTCCGACAATCCGCGCGCACCCATGCCGTCGACCAGCCGCTGCTCGAACTTCTCGAGCCCGCCCTTGCGCCGCCACGCCGCCATCGAGCGCCGCAGCTGATCGGCTTCACCTGGCGTGAAGCCCGCGGCGACGATGGCGAGCTGCATCACCTGCTCCTGGAAGATCGGCACGCCGAGCGTGCGCGCGAGTACATCCTCGACCGCGGCGCTGGGGTAGGTGACTGCCTCCAGTCCCTGCCGCCGGCGCAGGTAGGGATGCACCATCCCACCCTGGATCGGCCCCGGGCGCACGATCGCGACCTCGATGACGAGATCGTAGAAAGTCGCGGGCTTCAATCGCGGCAGCATCGACTGCTGCGCGCGGGACTCGATCTGGAACACGCCCACGGTGTCGGCGGCCTGGATCATCCGGTACACCTCGGGATCCTCGGCCGGGATGTCCTGCATCGACAGCGGCCGGCCGCGGCGTTGCGAGATCATCGCCAGTGCGCGGCGGATCGCCGACAGCATCCCCAGTGCCAGGCAATCGACCTTGAGCAGTCCCATCGCGTCGAGGTCGTCCTTGTCCCACTGGATCACCGTGCGCTCGGGCATCGCGGCGTTCTCGACCGGCACCATGCGTTCGAGGAGGTCGCGGGCGATGACGAAACCGCCGACGTGCTGCGACAGGTGGCGCGGAAAGCCCAGCAATGTGTTGGCGAGCTTGACGAGGCGCACGATCACCGGGTTGTCGGGCTCGAAGCCCGCCTCGCGGATGCGCTCGGGCAGGACCTCGCGCCCATCCCACCAGGCGAACACGCGCGTCAGCCGGTCGACCTGCGCGAGGTCGAGCCCCAGCGCCTTGCCGACATCGCGCACCGCGCTCTTCGGCCGGTAGGTGATGAGCGTGGCGGCCAGCGCCGCGCGGTCGCGGCCGTACTTGGCATAGATGTACTGGATCACTTCCTCGCGCCGCTGGTGCTCGAAGTCGACGTCGATGTCCGGCGGCTCGTTGCGCTCGCGGCTGATGAAGCGCTCGAACAGCATGGAGCTGCGCGCCGGGTCGACCTCGGTGATGCCCAGCGCATAGCAGACCGCCGAGTTGGCGGCCGAGCCGCGGCCCTGGCAGAGGATGCCTTGCTCCCGCGCGTAGGCGACGATGTCGTGCACGGTGAGGAAGTAGGGCTCGTAGCCGAGTTCGGCGATCAGCGCGAGTTCGTGCGCGATCAGCGCGCCGACGGCGTCCGGAACGCCTTGCGCCGGATAGCGGCGCCGCAATCCGGCCTCGACCAGCGCGGCGAGATGCGCTGCCGGCGTGGTGTCGGGCGGCACGATTTCCTCGGGGTATTCGTAGCGCAGCTCGTCGAGGGAAAAGCGGCAGCGCCCGGCGATCGCGAGCGTCTCGGCGAGCAGCGACGGCGGATAGATCGAGGCCAGCCGGGCGCGCGCGCGCAGGTGCCGCTCGCCGTTGGGGAAGAGCGCGTAACCGCATTCGGCCAGCGGCGTGCCGAGGCGGATCGCTGTCAGCGTATCCTGCAGCGCGCGGCGGGCACGCACGTGCATGTGGACATCGCCGGCGGCGACCTGCGGCAAGCCGCAGGACAACGCGAGCACTGCGGCGTGGGCGAGGCGAGCACGGTCGCCGGCGCCGGCGAAGAGTTCCACGGCGAGCCAGCCGCGGCCCGGGAACGTCGCGGCGACCCAGCGGCCCGCCTGCATCAACGGCCCATCGGGCGCGGCCGCCTCGTGGGGAGGCAGGTCGGGCGGCATCCACAGCGCGAGCAGGCCGCCGGCAAATGCAGCGATGTCGTTGCGGTCGAGTGCGTAGCGGCCCTTCTTCGCCTGCCGCCTGCCGCGGGTGATGAGCTGGCAGAGGTCGCCGTAGCTCGCGCGATCGGTTGCGAGCAGCGCCAGCCGCACGCCATCGTCGAGCGCGATCTCGCTGCCGACGACGAGCGGCAACCCGGCGTCGCGGGCGGCGAGATGGGCGCGGACGATGCCGGACAGCGAGCATTCGTCGGTGATCGCCAGCGCTGCGTAGCCCAGCGCCTGCGCGCGTTCGACCAGCTCCTCCGGGTGCGAGGCGCCGCAGAGAAACGAGAAGTTCGACCGGCAGTGCAGTTCGGCGTAGGCGGGAAGCATGGATAATGCGAGGTTCGCGGACCGGCCCCCATTTGCGCAGGATGGAGTCGTGTACCGCATAAATATACGGTATTTATCCGATGAAAGCATCTGTTTCCCCCGCCACCGAACCGGGCTCCGGAGGCGACCCCGCGGGCCTGGCCGCCGGCGACCGGGCACTGGTCGATGCCGCCCGCAGGATCATCGCGCTGCGGCGCAAGCCCGAATGGCACAGCGTCGGCTGCGCGCTGCGCACGCGCTCCGGCCGCATCTTCACCTCCGTCCACGTCGGTGCCTACGTCGGGCGCATCGACGTCTGCGCCGAGGCGATCGCCATCGGCATGGGCGCCGCGGAGGGCGACACCGACATCGAGACGATCGTCGCCGTCAACAAGGAGGGCCACGTCGTCGCGCCCTGCGGCATGTGCCGCGAACTGATCGCCGATTACGGGCCCGGCGCCAACGTGATCGTGCCGGGTCCGCAGGGCGAGGTGATCATGCCGATTGCCACGCTGCTGCCCAACAAGTACACCCGGCACGACGACATCTGACCGGCCACCGGCGGCCACGCCAGCCTCGAAGCCACGCAAATCCTCCTTTTCCGCCGCACCGCTTCCATGCCCACCATCGCCTTCGACCGCTTCTACCGCTACGCCGAACTCAGCGCCGTGCTGCAGGATTTCGTCCGCGAGTATCCGCAGCTCGCCGCCATCGAATCGATCGGCAAGAGCCACGAGGGCCGCGACCTCTGGGTGCTGACGATCACCAACATCGCGACGGGGCCAGCGGCCGACAAGCCGGCGTTCTGGGTCGACGGCAACATCCACGCCACCGAGGTCGCCGCGTCGGCGGCCAATCTCCACTTCATCCACACGCTGCTGCACGGTTATGGCAGCGACAACGAAGTGACGCGCGCGCTCGATACGCGGGCGTTCTACGTGTGCCCGCGGATCAATCCCGACGGCGCCGAATGGGCACTCGCCGATCGGCCGAAGTGGGTGCGCTCGTCGACGCGTCCCTATCCGTTCGACGAGGACGACATCGAAGGCCTCAGCGTCGAGGATATCGACGGCGACGGACGCATCCTGCAGATGCGCATCCCCGACACCAACGGCCTGTGGAAGGATCATCCGGAGGCGCCGGGACTCATGGTGCGGCGCGAGCCCACCGAGACTGGCGGCCGCTATTACCGGGTGATGCCGGAGGGCAGCGTCGAAGGCTGGGACGGCTACACGCTACGGATCAAGAAGAACCGGCAGGGCCTGGATCTCAACCGCAACTTCCCGGCGAGCTGGCGGCAGGAGTTCGAGCAACTGGGCGCCGGCCCCTATCCCACGTCCGAGCCCGAAGTGCGCGCTGTCGTCGACTTCATCACGCGGCACACCAACATCACCGGCGGCACGACATTCCATACCTGGAGCGGTGTGCTGTTGCGTCCCTTCGAGCACATGTCGGACGACGAGATGCACGCCGAGGACCTGTGGCATTACAGGAAGGCCGGCGACAGGGGCTTCGAGTTGACCGGGTATCCGGCGATCTCCGTCTATCACGAGTTTCGCTACCATCCCAAGCAGGTGATCGGCGGCACCTTCGACTGGATGTACGAGCACCTGGGCCTCTACAGCTGGGTGGTCGAGATCTGGAGCCCGATGCGCGAAGCCGGCATCGAGAAATACCTCTACGTCGACTGGTTCCGCGACCATCCGATCGCCGATGATCTCAAGCTCCATCGCTGGAGCGAGGACAAGCTCGGTGGGCTCGCGCACATCCCCTGGAAGCCGTTCGCGCATCCGCAGCTCGGTGCCGTCGAGATCGGCGGCTGGAACCGCTTCCATGCCTTTTCCAATCCGCCGCCGCAGTGTCTCGAACGCGAACTCGAGCGCTTTCCGCGTTGGCTCCTGTGGCAGGCGCTGACCTCGCCGCAGCTCGAACTGGTCGCAGCCGACGCCGCCGCGCTGGGTGGCGACTGCTGGCGCGTGCGGCTGGTGGCGCAGAACACCGGCTGGCTGCCGAGCTACGTGTCCAAGCGGGCCCTTGAACGCAAGGTCGTGCGCGGCGTGATCGCCGAGATCGCGCTGCCCGATGGGGCCGAGCTTCTGCAGGGCAAGCGGCGCGAGGACGTCGGGCAGCTCGAGGGCAAGGCGTACAAGCACACCGGGGTGTCGTTCTGGCCCGATGCGCAGGTGACCGACGATCGCGTCAAGGTGGAGTGGGTGGTGCGCGCGGCACCCGGCACGGAGGTTGCGGTGACGCTGCGGCACGAGAAGGCGGGCGTCGTTCGCGCTCGCGTGTCGCTGCGCTGACGAGGTGTCGACGCTGACCATCGGCATCATCGAGGGCATCGCCGAGGCGACGTTGTGCGTTTCGGGCCATGGCGGCATTGCAGATCCTTGCGATACCACGAGATATCGCTGCAACCGGATCACGGATGGAGAAGCGCATGGGCAAGGAAATCGAGCGGAAATACCTGGTGGACGTCGATGTGTGGAAGCCGCGTGACGAAGGCATCCATTTCAAGCAGGGATATCTCAATACCCAGAGCGAGCGCGTGGTCCGCGTGCGCATCGAAGGCGACAAGGCCAAGCTCACCATCAAGGGCGTGACCGCGGGTGTGACGCGGTCGGAGTTCGAGTACGGCATTCCGCTGGAAGACGCGGCAATCCTGCTCGACCTGCTGTGCTTGCAGCCGCTGATCGACAAGCATCGGCACAAGGAACTGCACCACGGCAAGACCTGGGAGATAGATGTCTTTCATGGCGACAACGACGGGTTGGTCGTGGCCGAGATCGAACTCGGTTCGGAAAACGAGCAGTTCGTCGTTCCCGCCTGGGCGATCACGGAAGTTTCCGGCGATCCGCGCTACTACAACGCCAATCTGCAGAAGCATCCGTTCAAGACCTGGGGCGAGTACCGCGCCCCATGAGTTTCGCTATGTTCGACCCGTCCCGCGTCGTCAGCCGGGGACGTCGTCGAGCGTGGCGATGGCCGACGGCCCTGCGCGCCTTCCATCCGGCCGGCCTTGCGCGGTCGGTGATCCGGATTCGCTGAAGGAGAATGCTGATGTCCGACCCATTCGACAAGCTTCAGGCCACGCCTGCCGCCGAGTCGGCCGGGACCGTGTCCCGGGCGGAATTCCGCGTCTTCGGCCACGGCGTGATCGAGACCGTCAAGGCGCGCATCTGGAACGGCAGGACCGTCCTTGGCCACGCGCGCCGCATGCCCGCGGAGACCTATTGCCTGTCGGCGAACACCAACGAAGCCAACGTCAAGGTCCGGGACGGACTGCTCGACATCAAGACCAAAGTGGGCGAAACCCCGGAAGGCTACGAGATCTTCCAGCCTCGGGGAAAGTTCCGGTTTCCGGTCGGGCGCGACGATCTCTACATGATCTTGTCCCACCTCAAGGTCCGGCCGCTGCCGAGCGAGGACAATCGTACGTTCGACGAGTTCATGGCGATGGTCCGCGAGCACGGGGAATTGCGCGCCGTGACGGTCGAGAAAATGCGCTACGGCTTCACCGTCGATGGCATCATCTGCGAATACGCGCAGGTCTGGTTCAATGGCGCCATGCTGGAATCGGCCTGCGTCGAGAGCGAGAATTACACCGGAATGAAAAACGTGATCGAGGAACTCGGCATCGCGGGGCTGCCCAATACCAACTACCTCAAGGCGGCCAAGCGCGTCGTCGGTCTCGACTGATCCGGCGAACCTGATGGCCGGAGTGACCGGCGCGCCCCTCGTCCAACTGCTCAATGATCGCTTCCGTTCCGACTACCGTGCTGCCGCCCCTGGTTGTTCCCTTCCTGCTGACACTCGCGGTCAGTTTCCTGATCGGCATCGGGCTGCGCGACTATTACGAGGGCGAGGGCAAGTTCGACACCTTCGGCACGGTGCGCACGTTCGTGTTCATCGGGATGCTGGGCTTCATGCTGTACACGCTCCCGGAGATCGGAAATCACGCCTTCCTGCTCGGGCTGGTGACGGTGGTGCTGTTCCTGCTGGTCTACTACTACGACAAGGTGGGCCAGAAGAAAAGCCCGGGTCTGATCGGGGTCACGATCGCGCAACTGACCTATGCGATCGGTCCGGTGTCGATTCATCAGCCCGCCTGGTTCCTGGTGCTTCTCGCGGTCTCCATTCTCTTCGTCCTCCACTCCAAGGGGCGGGTGCGCAGGCTCACCGATCGGCTCGAGACGGGGGAGGTCGTCACCGTATGCAAGTTCCTGGCGATCGCAGCAGTGATCCTGCCGATGATTCCGGAGACCATGCCGCCGGTCGGCGGAATCCCGGGAGCGATTCTCTCGGCCCTGCCGGTGACGCCGCGGCAGATCTGGCTGGCCGTGGTGATCACCACCAGCATTTCCTATCTCGGCTACACGCTTCAGACCTACCTCTTTCCGCGCAAGGGCCTGTTGCTGACGGGCCTCATCGGCGGCGTCTACTCCAGCACGGCCGCGGTGCTGGTGCTGGCCAAGAAGTCGCGCGCCCAGCCGGGGCGCGATCGCGAAGCCGCTGCCGCGATCCTGCTTGCGGTGTCGATGATGTATCTGCGACTGTTGGTGCTGGTGGCCATTTTTCGCGTGGAGTCGACGCTGCAGGTGGGACCGGCGCTGCTGTTGCTTTCGGCGCTTGCGGCCGGCTACGCGATCTGGATCGTCAACGACAGGAGAAACGGGCTGACGGCGGCGCCCGGTGTCGCGGACGAGGGGCAGGTGGGTGACGTCGGGCCGCTGGAGCCGGCGTTGCGGAACAACCCGCTGGAACTCAATTCAGCGTTCCTGTTTGCGCTGCTGTTCGTCGTCATCTCCATCGCCACCAAGTACACGCTGCTGAAGTTCCAGGATTTCGGTTTGCGGGTGCTGTCGTTCGTGGTGGGATTTTCGGACATCACGCCGTTCGTCGTCTCGGTGCTGCAGGGCGACCTCGGGCTTGGCACCGTGCAGATCCTGCAGGCGATCATCATCGCCAGCGCCAGCAACAACCTCATGAAACTGACCTACGCCTACATTTTCGGCACCCGCAAGACGGCCAACCTGGCGGCGCTGGGCATGGGACCTTTGGCGCTCATCTCGTTTCTTTACGTCGCGATCGCTTTTTGACGAGGGGTGGGAGGTGCCTCAGGCGAAAAACCCCTGCACGAACCACTCGCCATCGCCCTCGCCGAAGCCGTCCCGCCCGTCGCGGTAGATCCAGATTCGCTCCCCGGATGGCCTCTCGGCGACGAAGTAATCGCGTCGCACATCGTTGCCATCCCACCACCCGGATTCGATTCGCTCCGGACCGTCGTGCAGCACCCAGGGCCGATGGTCGGGCGGCGTGCGCAGGGGCCGCGGCGTGTCGAGAAGCCAGAGGGGCCGCGGCGCATTCGGCAACAGCCGGAAGGCGGGTGGGGCATTCGCGGTTGCAGGGCCGCCTTCGGGCGCGAACACGTTGGCGCGAAGGTTTGGATTCGCGGCTGAAGCCGCTCCCACAAGAGCGACGCATGGGTTGCCGGGGTCTGTAGGAGCGCCTTCAGGCGCGAAGCCTTTCGTCGCGCCGGGCGAACTCTGCGCACGGGATTTCCCTTTCGCGCCGGGTCCGGTCGTCGCAGCCGTACCGCTGCTTCTCGATGCACGTTCCGGACGATGCTCGGGATGGAGAGCGACCCGCGTCACGGACGCTTCGCCCAGGCGCGCCCGCAGCCGGTCAAGAAGCGGCACCGTCGCCTGATCGTGATCGCCGGGCAACAGACCGAGGTTGCGCGCGGCCAGTGGCGCCACCCGTTGGCTCGCGAGCAGGAGGGACTCGACGGGTGCAGGCAGGGTGACGCGCGCGAGGCGTTCACGCAGCACGGTGACGAGGTGGGCCGGCTCGCGCGCGGGAGCGGCCAGTGCGAAAGCCACGACAGTGGCCGGTATGTCGTCGCGCTCACTGGCGCGCCTTCGTGCTGGGAACAAAGGTATTCGCGCTCGGGGCGGCCCATCGCGCTCACTGGCGCACCTTCGTGCTGCGCACTCCGGTATTCGCGCTCGGGGCGGCCCATCGCGCTCATGCGTCAGCGTGAGGGTGAGTTCGATGACGCCAAGGCCGCGCCCCAGCAGCCAGCCGGCGAGTTCGAGCACGAGGCGATGGACGGCGAAGGCGAGCGCTTCGGTGTCGGTGACGGGTGCGGCGAGTTCCAGCCGGCCTTCATAGCGAGCGGGAGGCACGAACGGCGGACGCGGGTCGGCGACAATTCCCCGCGCGTGATCGAGGGCGGCGATCAATGCGGTGCCGGCGCGGCGTGCCAGCGCGGCACGCGGCAGCGCGCAGGCGGCGCCGAAGGTCGCGATGCCGGCACCGGCGAGGGTGGCGACGACGCGGGGATCGATGTCCAGCAACTCGAGCGGCAACGGGGCGAGTGCCGGCAGCAGCGCGGTGCTCTCGGTGATCGCGACGGGGCGATCGGCGCGTGCGAAAAGCAGCGCCGCGGCAGCGGTAGGGGCCACGGCCCACCGGGTTGCGTAACCAAGTTCGCGGATGCCCTGGCGCAGCCGCGCGAGAAGTGCAGCAAGACCACCGAACAGCCGCAGGCTGCCACCGATCTCGACCAGCACCGCATCGGGCGGGGCGAGGCTGATGGCAGGCGAGAATTGCGTGGCCCAGGTCGCGACAGCGGCAAGCGCGCGGGCTTCGGCGAACGCATCGCGCTCGCGCAGCACGATGCCGGGAGCAAGTGCCAGCGCGGCAGAGACGAGTTCGCCGGGACGAATGCCCGCTGCGAGCGCGAGCGCATCGGCGCCGACGATCCGCGGGTAATGCCCGCCGGTGGTCACCGCGAACGGCGGTGCGGGATCGGATGCCGAGGAGGCGCGCGCAGGCGCGAAGACGTCGAGCGGAAGGCGCGGCAGCAAGAGGCAGGCCCACAGCATGGTCGGCAGCCATCGTCGAACATCATTGCGTGCCGCGGGAGCGGACGCGAGCGGGGCCAGGACCAGGGAGGGGGCAACCTGCGACTGAGGCAAGCACGGGTCCGGGTACCGGGTCGAGGTCAAGGTCAAGCATGACCGGCTGGGTGACATCGCCGCCGCGCCGCTTCAGCACCCGCACCGCGAGTTGCCGCGCTGCGGGGGCCAGCGCCAGGCGCAAGGGTGCGGCGGCAACGGCGCCGTGCTGCCCCGGCCGCCGCCACAGTACGCCCCAGGTGCTGCCTTCGCGGGCGGCGACCTGCAGGCGACGCCCGGCACGATCATCGACCGGGCAGGCGGGCCAGAGGAATGCCGCGCCGCATTCGGGCGCCCGCAACGCCTGCTCGAAGGCCCAAAGGGCATCGTGGGTCGTGCGGGCATCGACCAGAACCAACCGGGTGAGATCGAGTCCGGCGGCAGCGAGCGCCGGTGCATAGGGCAGATGCGGAGGCGAAATCCAGACGATGTCGCGACCCTCGGCCTGCAGGCGCGCGAGTCCCGGCAGCGTCAGGCGAATCTCGCCGATGCCTTCGCACGCCAGCTGTATTTCGGTCAGCGCTGCCTGCGGCCAGCCGCCACCGGGCAGCACGGCATCGAGCGGAGCGAATCCGGTGGGTGTCGCCGCGGGCTCGGGCGCGCAACCCCCGCCGCGCCAGAGCGCAGGATGGGCGAGCACGGGGTCGAGTGGCAACGGCAGCATGTCGATCGACGCGATGCTCGCGCCCGCGTCACAACGCGCGACCGCTGCGGAAAAGTCCCACGCCGATGCCCTCGATCGTGAGCGCATCGCGGCCGCCTTCGACGACGATGGACGCGAATTCGGGGTTCTCGGCGACGAGCAGCACCTGTCCGCTGCGGCGTTTCAGGCGCTTGACGGTGACCTCGTCGCCACCGGCACCGCTCAACCGGGCGACGACGATCTGCCCCGAACGCGCCTCGCTGCAGCGATGGACTGCCAGCAGATCGCCGTCGAGAATGCCAGCGTCCTTCATGCTGGTGCCGCGTACCCGCAGCAGGTAATCGGCGCGCGGCGTGAAGAGACAGGGATCGAGCCGGACGTGGCCCTCGATGTGCTCGGCCGCGAGGATCGGGTGGCCGGCGGCAACGCGGCCGACGAGCGGCAACCCCATCCCCGGCAGTTCCGGCATCTCTTTCAGGCGCAAGCCGCGGGAGGTGCCGGGCAGCATGTCGATCGCCCCCTTTCTGGCCAGCGCGCGCAGGTGATCCTCGGCCGAACTCGCCGTGCGAAAGCCCAGCCCGGCTGCGATTTCGGCGCGCGTGGGGGGCATGCCGGTGACTTCGAGGTGGCGGCGGATCCAGTCGAGGATTTCCTGCTGACGCGCCGTCAGCGGCAGTGCGGTCGCGGTACGCAGTTCCGGCGCCATGGCAGGCTCCCTGATCGCGCCGAGCGCGTTGTCGTGAATGCCGTATATTTATACGGTAAACGGATTATAGCCGGCGCAACGCCGTCGTCAACCCGATCCGCTTCCGCGGCGAATTCGGTGACGTCCGAACCGCAGGGCTCTGCATGGATTGCCACGATGAATGTTGGCATACTGCAGGATGGCGCGGGATCGTTGGCCAAGTGCGGCGGGCAGCTTCACACCGGGCCAGGAGCGTAATCCGGCCGAGCTTTCTTCATCCACGGTAGAGAGGAGCGTTGAACATGGCGACCAAACCGAGTTCCAGGACGGCCAGCACCCAATCGGCTGCAAGCAAGGCCGGAGCGAGCAAGTCCGCGCCCAAAGCCACCGCGGTCCCGCCGATGTTCGCGATGCCGGACGCCGAGCAGCTCGCTGCCTACGCGAAGACGATCACACCCGAGCAGGCGTTCGAGTTGTACCGGCAGAATGCCAGGCTCGCGCTCGACGTGATCGACGCCGCGCTCGAAAGCACCGCCAAGGTCCGCCGCCTGCAATTCGAAGGCGAGGAAAAGGCCCGCAGCATGCAGAAGAAGGTCGCACGCCACGCGGCCGAGGCGGGCGACATGCCATCGCTGGTGGCGGCGGGACAAACAGCGTCGCAGGAAGTGGTCGAGCAGGCGATGGCGTACTGGGGACAGATGTTCGATCTGGTGGTCGAGATCCAGAAGCGCCTGTTCTCGCTGATGGAAGACCAGATGTCGGGCGTGCCGGGCGTCAAGGAAACCAAGGCGGCAATGGCGATGATGCCCGACTTCAAGCAGACGCAGAATCTCGTCTCGGCCCTCCAGGGCGTGATGTCCTCTGGCGGAACGGCGTTCGAGTCGATGCAACGCGTGATGAACGATTTCACCAAGATGATGCCGGGCGGCAAGCGGTGAGCTGACATCCCCGGAAGCGACGGTTGCAAAGGGAGCCGCGGTGCGAGCCGCGGCTTTTTTCGCATTGACGATTTCCAGGCGTGGGGCCGTATCGCTATTGACTGGCCCGCCTCCCCGGACCACGCTAAAACAAGAGCGGGTGCCAGAGACGCATGGTTGGTGATGCGGGCGGTGGCGGCGTCGTCTCATGGTGCTGCATTGCGCACCGATGTGCGCATGACTTACGCACGGATTACGCACAGGATAGAATGCTGCGCAGTGCCGGGGTGGTGAAATTGGTAAACACAGCGGACTTGAAACAGCTTGAGCAGCGGGGTGCGAAAGCCCCCGTTTGAATCCCTTCAAATTCGGCGAAACCCCTGGGGAAATCGAGGCAACGCCGAGCCAAGCCCTGTGCGCAGGGAAGGTGTAGAGACTAGACGGGGGGCGCCTGCCGCTCGAATTGAGCAACGGCGAAGGCATAGTCCAGCGCACGAACAGCCCTGCTGTGATCGGGTTGGCGCCGAAAGGCGTGGTGTGACGAAAATCCGCCGCCGCAAGGCCTGCCGGTTCGAGTCCGGTCCTCGGCACCACCCGTTGCTGCCGGAACGTTCATCGCTTCGCTGCGGTCAGCAGCAGCTCGTTCGGACCTTCCCATCCGGTGGACGTGTCGAATTGCTTGAGGCGCTCCTCCATCTCGGTCCACGCCGCGCCCACGGCAGCGGCATCGAGCTTGCCGAGAATCTGCTGTATCGGACTCGCCGACGTCCGGATGAATTCGACATAGTCCCGGGCGGAGGGCAGCCGGAACGGCGCAACGACCCGGGTGGTCGCGACGTCCTTGAATCCTGCGCGCCGGAACAGCTCGTCGATCACGCCCGGTTTGCCGAGGCTCAGCAGGCCTCCGGGCTGGTAAGGATCGCGCGGCGCAACGCCAGCGTGCCGAAACGCGGTCGACATCAGCGTTGTGATGCACGGATTGGTCTCGGGTCCCGCGAACACCATCGTGCAGATCCCGGCTCCGGGCTTCATCGCGCGATACATTTCGCGCAGCCCCCGGGCAGGATCGGGAAAGAACATCAGGCCCAACCTGCAGACGGCTGCGTCGAAGCCGGCATCGTCGAGGCCGAGGTGTTCACCGTCGGCCACGCGCGTTTCGACGTTCCCGAAGCCCGCACGCCGCGCGTTAGCCTGCGCGAGTTTCAGGATAGCGGGAGAGAGATCGGTTGCGAGCACCGCGCCGGTGGGTCCCACGCGTTCAGCGATGTCGAGCGTCTGGTCGCCCGAGCCGGCGGCGACGTCGAGCACACGCGCGCCGCTCCGGATTCCCGCCATGTCGAGCATGGCGTCAGTGCCGCGGCGCAGCCAGGCGCGGACCTGCGGAGTATGATCGTCCCAGCTTCGAGCGGTCTGGTCCCACTGGTAGCGGGTCGCTGCCTTGAAGGCGTCGGTATCCATCGCGATTGCGGTTTCCATGGTGCATCTCCTTCACGAAAAGACGTTAGAACAATCTATACGCCGCGATGCGCGTGCGTAAGCCGCAAGACTGCAGAACGGGGCCGCGCAAGCGCATAGCTCGACCATGTTCGACTGGGACGACCTCCGCTACTTCCTGGCTGTCGCACGCCAGGGCAGCACGATTGCGGCCGGGCACGCGATGCAGGTGAACCAGTCCACCGTGCAACGGCGTATCGCGGCGCTCGAACGGCGCATCGGTCGCCCGCTCGTCAAGCGCCAGTCGACGGGCTATCAGTTAACGGCACTCGGCGAAGAGATGGTGGCCTACGCCGAAACGGTGGAACGGGCTGTGCTGGCATTCGAGCAGCACCTCGAAACCTCGCGGCGCGAGGCGGTCGGCGTCGTCCGCGTGACCTGCCCCGAACCCCTGGTCTACCGTATCACCCAATCCACGCTCCTCGATCGTTTCCATGGCCGGCATCCGGGAATCCGGGTGGAGTTCGTCATGAGTGACAAATATCTGGATTTCGCAAAAGGGGAGGTGGACATCGCGCTGCGCTCCGGCGACACCGACGACAACGTGCTCGTCGGGCGCAAGATCGCGGACTCGATCTGGGCCGTCTATGCGAGCCGGAAATACGTAGAACTTCACGGCAAGCCCGAACGGGTCGAGGATCTCGAACGACATCCCCTCGTCGGGTTCGACGACACGATGACCAATCACCGTGCCGCGAAGTGGCTGCGGCAGGTCGCACCTGAGGGGAAGATCGTCGCCCGCAACGACAGTGTTCTCGGTCTGCTCTACGCGGTGAAAGCAGGCATCGGAATCGCACCGTTGCCGACCGCCCTCGGCGACGCCGAGGTAGACCTGATACGCGTGCTCGAACCGATCCCCGAGCTCGCCCGAATCTGGCGCCTGCTCACGACACCGGAACTGCGTCGCACGCCACGCGTGGCGGCCCTGTTCGACTTCCTCGTCGAAGAGATCGACACGCTGAAACCGATCCTCACCGGATAGCGGGAAACCGTGGCGAGCCTCTTCGCTCACGTAACCGGGCGCGCCGCTGGCAATCGGGTCATGCGATCATCAGGCCTTGAATGAGTTCGCTCGTGTCGATCGTCAAGTGGCTCGCCATTGCGCTCGTGTTGTTCGCCATGTCAGCGGTCGGGGCCGGGCAGATGGGTCTGCTGCGAGGGCCGGTCCCTGCCGATCTGGGCGTACGTGACGGCAAGCTGAAGGCGCCGTCCGCGACCGCGAACAGCGTCAGCAGCCAGGCCGCGCTCCATCCCGGCCACCCGCAACGCAATTCTGCCGCTATCGCTCCACTGCCGTTGGCGGGTGACGGTCGGGACACGCTGGCCAGGATCGGGGTCATCGTGGAAACCATGGAAGGTGGCAGGGTGGTGAAAATCGAATCGGACTACCTGTACGCAGAGTTCACGACCAGATTGATGGGATTCGTGGACGACGTCGAGTTCTGGTTCGATCCGGCGACTCAGGTGATCCAGGTGCGTTCGGCGTCGCGCATCGGCCGCAGTGACTTCGGCGCCAATCGCAGGCGGATCGAGGAAGTGCGTGCAGCCCTGGCTGCAAAGGACTGACGCGATACGCGTCGCTTCGCCTCGGTCCTGATCGTCCTCGCTACAGAATATCGATTGACGTTTCGATGCGTTCGCTTGAGTCGTCTTCTGCGCGGATCGCCGACATTCTCGGCAACGCGCCGCTGAACGTCGGCACGATCCCGGACGCCGGCATTCGAAGCTACCTGGCGATTCCTGCCCCGGAGTGCGTGCTGGTGCCGACGCATCTTCGCCACGTGGCGTGCCTTGCGCTCATCCGCCTCGACGATGCGACGATCTGGCTGCTGCGCACCCGCGGCGCCCCCTGGTCGCCGATAAGGCTGGTCGTCGCCGCACAGACGCTGCAGGCGGGGCGCACTGCATGGCAGGACACCGAGTACCTGACCGGTCGGCTTTCCTTCGCGCTGGAGATCTCGTCGGTGGCGGTACTGTCTCCCGTTCTGGACCGGGCCGATCCGAACCCCTGGGACCTTCGCCGCACGGCAGTCGCCATGGTGATGCGCTCGTTGCGCACCGCTGGCGGGCAGGTCGATCCCCCGGCGCTCGCGGCTGCGGTCCACGCAGTCGAAGGCGGCCTCGCAACCGCACTCGACGCCGCGCTTGCCGATTTTCGCGCCGAGATCGACGTCGAGGCGTTGCGGGAGGCGACGACCGCCTCCGGCAGTGCCGACATCACGCGCTACAACTATCTGGTGGAACCGCCGCATCGTGCATGGCGTCTCCAGCTGGCGCGCACCTTCCCGATCTTTGTGCGCGCGGCCGCCACCGGTACCAAGGGTAGCGCGGGGGAGACTATCCGGCGCGCCGTCGACCGGGGCGTTCCGCTGGTGCGACACCTCTCTGCACGCTGGGGAGTCGGCAACGGCGCGATCCGCAGCCTGCTGCGCCTTGACGTTGCCACGATCGGCGGCAATTGGGACGGGAACGTCAGCGGGCTGGTCAAGGTGCTCGATGCATTGCGGCCCGAGGATCGCCCGAAGCGCGACGGCGCGGATTGGTCGCACTTCAATCGCGCCGTGGCGGTCGCGGAGCGGATCTTTCGCCGCCCGCCATGGACATCCGCATTGGCGCAGAATTGGCTGCGTGGGGCGGCGCGTCGCGGGTGGGCGGATCTCGATGACGAAACAGAGCAGGACCTGTGGAATCCCGCCGCCATCGCAGCCGTGCAACGCTTTCGCGACAGCCTGGCGCGCTTCCTCGCGCTGGAGTTTGCGCGGCAGGCGGACGTGGCGCTCACGGTGCCGAGGATGGCGTTCGATTCGGTTGCCGATCACTACGTATCGACCCGACAGCCGCGCCGGCTGAACGCGATCGCCGAACGATTCGTGAGCGACCTGCTGAACCTCCGATCGGACCTCGTGCGGCAGTCCGCGATGCTGAGTGGCGAGGGCTTCTGGCCGCTGTTTCCCGGCGAGGTGGCGTCGAAGGACGGGACACGCGTGGTGAGGCCGCTGACGAGTCGCACGGCACTCAGTCGCCA
This sequence comes from uncultured beta proteobacterium, assembly GCA_963788185.1. Taxonomy (GTDB): domain Bacteria; phylum Pseudomonadota; class Gammaproteobacteria; order Burkholderiales; family Casimicrobiaceae; genus CAIWHR01. The sequence continues at coordinate 63,335 of CAWBGE010000020.1, read as the reverse complement.
CGGGGCGGCGCTGAACAACTGCCTGGAAGACGCGCAGCTGGAGAGCTTTGTCGCCGACTGCATGGAGGCGAACTGCTTCATCCTGGGCATCCGGGAGGGTGACGGCGGCAGGCCAACCTCGACGGCTGAGGTTCGCATCACGCGTCAGATTCGAGGTGCTCGCCTCGAGCCGCATGTCGTTCAGCACACCGGCAATTTCAACGCGCCGCCTTCATCGCGATGCAGGCACGCGCTGGCCGAAGCCCTCGCTTCGGCGAAAAGCGACACGGTGCAGCAGCATCTCGAAGCCGGTCTCCTGGCCGCACGTCAGCGAAAGCTGTGGGGAAACACGAGGGCGAAGGAGGAAGCCGAGCGGATGCTGCTGGCCGAGGCGCTGGGTCAGACGCTCGGTGCTTCGGTGCTGGAGGGCCTTTCGGCCGCCGCGCAAGCACGACTGCATGCCTACACCGTAATCGCAGGAGCGCCGCCGGCCGCACTCCAGCCTTGACCGGCAGACGCCTGATGACGTGCTTCGCTCGATACCGCGTACTTCGTCGGAGGCAGGAAAACCGTGAGCGGTGCTCTGAAAAGCGACCTGCAGCAGAACTGGTGCTTCGGCGGAACCCTGGCTTTACCCGTGGATCGAGCGAATTCAATCAAGCGCTATGCGAGCCGCGGAACGTCGGCACGCACCGGCAACAGCTACGCTCCGGTTGGTACGGCGCTGCGATGTACGGGAAGGGTTGGACCTTTTGGCATCGCGGGTATGATCTGAGCCCATGGATCCGCCTACCCTTCCCCTCCGTTCCCGCGTAGTCGTTATCGGAGGCGGAGTGATCGGCTGTTCGGTGGCGTACCACCTCGCGCACATGGGCTGGAAGGACGTCGTGCTGCTCGAGCGCGATCGGCTCACTTCCGGCACGACTTGGCACGCGGCGGGGCTGATGGTCACGTTCGGCTCGCTGTCGGAAACGTCGACCGAGATGCGCAAGTACACGCGCGACCTCTACGCTCGGCTGCCTGCGGAAACAGGGCAGGCGACTGGTTTCAAGGCCGTGGGGTTCATCGAACTCGCGGCCGACCGGGACAGACTCGAGGAGTACCGGCGTGTGGCGGCGTTCAACCGGCATTGCGGCGTCGACGTTCAGGAGATCTCGGCAGCCGAGGTCAATGAGCTCTTTCCGCTCGCGCGCACCGACGACATCCTTGCGGGGTTCTACGTCAAGGGGGACGGGCGCGCCGATCCGGTCGACGTGACGATGGCGCTTGCGAAAGGTGCCCGCATGCAGGGCGCGACGATCGTCGAAGGCGTGCGCGTGACCGGGGTGACGAGCCGCCATGGCACGGTGACCGGTGTGCGCACCACGGCCGGCGTCATCGAGGCCGAGTACGTCGTCAACTGCGCCGGCATGTGGGCGCGCCAACTCGGCGAGGAGGCAGGCGTGACCGTGCCACTTCAATCCGCCGAGCATTACTACCTCATCACTGAGAAGATCCCGGGCCTGTCGAATACCCTCCCGGTGATCGAGGATCCTGCGTCGTTCGGCTATTTCCGTGAGGAAGTCGGCGGCCTGATGATCGGTCTCTTCGAGACGGTTTGCGCACCGTGGCGGGTCGATGGCGTACCGGAGGATTTCTCGTTCGGCGACTTGCCGCCGGACTGGGAGCGCATGGGACCCTACGTCGAGGCGGCGATGCGGCGAGTGCCCGTCGCGCTCGAAACAGGCGTGCGCAAGTTCTTCTGCGGCCCGGAGAGTTTCACTCCGGACCTCGCGCCGATCGTCGGCGAGGCGCCTGAGCTGCGCAACTACTTCGTCGCCGCAGGCATGAACTCGATCGGCATCCTGACGGGCGGGGGCGTCGGGCGCGTGCTTGCGCACTGGATCGTGCACGGCCGTCCCGACGTGGACGTGACCGGTTTCAACATCGACCGGCTCCATCGCTACCAGTCGAATCCCGAGTACCGGCGCACACGCACCATGGAGTCGCTCGGGATGGTGTACCAGTGCCATTACCCTACGCGCTCGATGCAGACCGCGCGTGGTGCGCGCCGCTCGCCGCTGCACGACCGGCTTGCCGCGCGCGGCGCGTATTTCAAGGACGTCAGCGGGTGGGAGGGTGCGGACTGGTACGCGCCCGCCGGGCACGAGCCAAAGGTCGATCGGCTGTCGTGGCGAAGGCAGAACTGGTTCCCGTGGTGGGAATCCGAGCATCGCGCCGCACGCGAGGGCGTGGTCGTGATGGACATGTCGTTCATGTCCAAGTTCCTGGTCCAGGGCCGCGATGCCGGCCGCGTTCTCGATCGCGTCTCCGCAAACTCGGTCGACGGGGCTCCCGGCACGATCACCTACACGCAATGGCTCGACGAGGCCGGGAAGCTGCAGGCGGACCTGACCGTGACCAAGCTCGATGAGGAGCGTTTCTGGATCGTCGCCACCGACACTGCGCACCGTCACGTCGAGGCTTGGCTGCGCCGGAACACGCCGTACGGCGCGCACGCGTTCGTCACCGACGTCACCTCGGGCTACGCGCAGCTGAACCTGCAGGGGCCACACTCGCGCGCGCTGTTGCAGTCCCTGACGAGCACCGACATGTCGAACGTGGCGTTCCCGTTTCGCGCTGCGCGCGAGATCGACATTGGATTTGCGCGTGCACTGTGCATCCGCATCACCTACATCGGCGAGCTGGGGTACGAGCTCTACATTCCCGCCGAGCAGGCGACACACGTCTACGACCGTGTCGTTGCGGCGGGCGGAGGTTTCGGCCTGCGCCACGCGGGGCTGAAGGCGCTCGCCAGCCTGCGGATGGAGAAAGGCTATCGCGACTACGGCCACGACATCGACAACACGGACACGGTATTGGAAGCTGGGCTAGGCTTCGCAGTTGCGCTCGACAAACCTGGGGGCTTCGTCGGGCGCGAAGCGGTGCTCGCCCAGAAAGCGAGAGGTCCGCTAAGGAAGCGGCTCGTCCAGGTGCTGGTCACGGATCCCGAGCCGCTGATGTTCCACGCCGAAATTGTCAAGCGTGAGGGCCGCGCGACAGGCTACGTGCGCGCCGCCTCCTATGGGCATACGCTCGGCGGCGCGGTAGGGCTCGCGATGATCGAGGCAGACACCGCGATTGATCAGGCGTGGCTCGATTGCGGCGCGTGGACGGTCGAAATTGCGGGTATCGAATATCCTGCGCGTACGTCGCTTCGACCCCTTTACGACCCCGAGATGAGGCGCGTGAAGGGCTGACACGACGCACGAATGACGGTCTTGCGCGAGGCGGGTTTCATAGAACTTGTTGGAGGCGGGGGTCGGAATCGAACCGGCGTGGACGGCTTTGCAGGCCGCTGCATGACCACTCTGCCACCCCGCCAGGAGCAGCCATTGCAAACTTCGCGCAACGCATGCGCAAGATGCAACGCGTCAAACGAAGAGGGAGAGCCGCCTGCGTTTCGCTTGATGGCTCTCCCTGGAGGCAACTGGAGCGGGAAAGGAGTCTCGAACTCCCGACCTCAACCTTGGCAAGGTTGCGCTCTACCAACTGAGCTATTCCCGCATAAGACAGCCTGTAATTATATCGGAAAACTCGAGCCTGTCAAAAACAAAACAGCTGGCGCGAAGCGATGGTCGAGGATGAGATGGACAACGAACCGATCACGAGCAACCCAAATCACTGCCGCGCTGCCGCGCTGCCGCGCTGCCGCGCTGTCGTCGCGCTTCGCTAACGCCTTTGCCCCCGGGTCCGTCAGGCGATGACGTCGGCGATGGCCCTGGCGACGTAATCGACGTTGCGCGAATTGATCGCGGCAACACAGATGCGACCGGTGTCGATGGCATATACCGAATGCTTGCCGCGCAACTTCTCCACTTGATCCTTGGTGAGGCCGGAGTACGAGAACATGCCGCGTTGCCTCAGCATGAAGCCGAAATCCGCCTGCGGCGCGAGAGTGCGCAGCTGATCGACCAGGGACTTGCGGATGTCGAGAATCCGGTCGCGCATGGCGCCAAGCTCGGCTTCCCACAGCGCGCGCAGCTCAGCGCTGGCCAGCACGGTGGCGACGAGCTGCCCGCCATGCGTCGGTGGATTGGAGTAGTTGGTACGGATGACGCGCTTCAACTGCGAAAGCACGCGTCCTGCTTCCTCCTTCGAAGCTGTGACAATGGTCAGCGCGCCGACGCGTTCGCCATAGAGTGCGAATGACTTTGAAAACGAGCTGGAGACGAACAGCGGTCCCGGCGTGGCGGCGAAACGGCGAACCACGGCACTATCCTGTTCGAGGCTGTCGGCGAAGCCTTGGTAGGCGATGTCGACGAACGGAACGAGACCGCGCGTGCGCACCACACTTATGATCCGATCCCATTGCTCGGCGGTCGGGTCGACGCCAGTCGGATTGTGGCAGCACGCGTGCAGTACCACGACGTGCCCCGCCGGAATGCGCTCCAGCCCGCCGATCATGGCGTCGAAATCGAGGCCGCGCGACGGGGCGTGGTAGTACGGATAGGTGTTGACCGCGAAACCCGCACCTTCGAAGAGCGCGCGATGATTCTCCCAGCTCGGGTCGCTCAACCAAACCTGGGCGTCGGGAGCGAATCGACGCAGGAAATCGGCGCCGATCTTCAGCGCTCCCGTCCCGCCGAGCGCCTGCGCGGTTACCGCGCGACCCGACTGGACCACCTCGCCGTCGGCGCCGAACAGCAGTGCCTGCACCGACTTGTCGTAAGCTGCCAGTCCATCGATGGGGAGGTAATTGCGCGGCGCAGCCTTGTCGGTGAGTTCGCGCTCGGCGCGCTTGATGCATTCGAGCAGCGGCACCTTGCCGCTGTCATTGCAGTACACGCCCACGCCCAGGTTGATCTTGTTCGGGTTGGGGTCGGCATTGAAGGCCTCGGTGATCCCCATGATCGGGTCACGAGGAGCGAGTTCGACGGCGGCAAGTACGGAGGCGGCGTTGGCGGCGGTCATGGTGGGTGGCGGCAAGTCGGGTGAGGAGGGGGGCAAAAGCGTCGGGCGCTATTGTACCGTGTCGGCCGTCTCCGGCCGGGATGTGCCTGCGGATGTTCCCGAGGTCACCGGCGAAACGGGGCGCACTGCGCCCGCCGTTCCTCAGGTGAGCCGAAAGATCAGCAACCAGGGAAGGGAGTCAGTGATGAATCCGGATCAGGCACCCCGATTGCCTCCGGCGACGGCGGTCAGGACGCTGGCGCGACTGGGGTGCTATCTGCGTCCTTACCGCGTACGCGTCGTCATCGCCGCGATCGCACTGGTCGTTGCGGCGGGCGCGATGCTGGCGATCGGCCAGGGACTGAAGGGCGTGATCGACCGCGGATTCGCAGGTGGTGACGCGGCGGAACTCGATCGCGCACTGATCATGCTGCTCGGTGTCGTCGCGGTGATGGCGGTGGCGACATACACGCGCTTCTATCTGGTCTCCTGGCTTGGCGAGCGGGTGACGGCGGATCTTCGGCGCGCGGTGTTCGATCACCTGTTGACGCTGCCACCGGCGTTCTACGAGGCCACGCGCACGGGCGAAGTGATGTCCCGTCTCACCAGCGACGCGACGATGCTGGAGACGGCGATCGGATCCTCGGCGTCGATGGCCGTACGCAATCTGCTGTTGCTGGTGGGCAGTCTCGTCATGCTGGCGCTGACCAGCGCGAAGCTGACGCTGCTGGTGCTGGCCGGCGTCCCGCTGGTTGTAGTCCCGATTGTTTTCTTCGGTCGCCGCGTGCGCCGGCTGGCGCGCACGGCGCAGGATCGGGTAGGTGACGTGAGCGCGTATCTCGACGAGGCGTTGCACGAGATTCGCACCGTACAAGCCTACGGCCACGAGGCCTCCGATCGCCTGCACTTCGGCGCGCGCGTGGAGGCGGCATTCGCGACCGCGCGCGACCGGGTCCAGCAACGCGCCTTCCTGGTGGCTTCGGTGATCCTGCTGGTGTTCGGCGCCATCGGGATCATTCTCTGGATCGGAGGCCACGACGTGGTGGCCGGGCGCCTGTCGGGCGGGGCGCTTTCGGCGTTCGTCTTCTACGCCGTCGTCGTCGCCAGCTCCGCAGGCACGTTGTCGGAGGTGCTGGGCGACCTGCAGCGCGCGGCGGGGGCGACCGAGCGCCTGTTCGAACTGCTGCACACCGAACCCGCGATACGCGCGCCATCGCATCCGGTGCGGCTTCCGGATCGTTCGGCGGGTACGGTCGCCTTCGAGAGCGTGTCGTTCAACTATCCGTCGCGCCCGAATGTGCTCGCACTGGACAGCTTTTCCCTTTCCGTCGGCGCGGGCGAGAATCTGGCGCTGGTCGGCCCGTCCGGGGCCGGCAAGACGACGGTATTTGCGCTGCTGTTGCGCTTCTACGATCCGCAGGGCGGCGTCGTGCGCGTCGATGGTGTCGACGTTCGAGCGGCGCACCCGGCTGCCGTGCGCGAGCGGATCGCGCTGGTGCCGCAGGATCCGGTGATCTTTGCCGCCTCGGTGCTGGAAAACGTGCGCTACGGCCGGCCCGCCGCAAGCGACGCCGACGTTCGTGCGGCGTGCGAGGCGGCGCACGCGGCCGAATTCGTCGAGCAGCTTGCCGAAGGCTACGCGAGTTTCCTCGGGGAACGCGGTGTCCGGCTCTCCGGCGGTCAACGGCAGCGCCTGGCGATCGCACGCGCGATTCTCGCCGATCGGCCGATTTTGCTGCTGGACGAAGCGACCTCGGCACTGGATGCCGAGAGCGAGCGTCTGGTTCAGGAGGCCCTGCAACGATTGATGGCGGGGCGCACGACGTTGATCATCGCGCATCGCCTGGCGACGGTCCGTCATGCCGACCGCATCGCGGTCATCGACCGGGGGCAGATCAAGGGAGTCGGCACGCACGACCAGCTGGTGGCGACCAATGCGCTGTATGCGCGCCTGGCGGCGCTGCAATTTGGTGCCGCGACGGGCAACCGCGAGACCGAAGAAGCGGCGGACGGATAGGAACTTTGGTCGAACGAGCGTTCGGCGCTAGAATCACCGGTTCGCTGGTCTTCATTCGTCCGAGGTCGCATGGCCGTCACGTATCCCGGTAGTCCCTTCCAACTGCACCAGCCCTTCCCGCCGGCCGGCGACCAACCCGAGGCCATCGCGAGGCTGGTCGAGGGTCTCGAGGACGGACTCGCCTTCCAGACGCTGCTGGGCGTCACCGGGTCCGGCAAGACGTACACGATGGCCAACGTGATCGCGCGCACCGGGCGTCCGGCGCTGGTGCTGGCGCCGAACAAGACGCTCGCCGCGCAGCTTTACTCCGAGTTCCGCGAGTTCTTTCCGCACAACGCGGTCGAGTACTTCGTCTCGTACTACGACTACTACCAGCCCGAGGCCTACGTTCCGTCCCGCGATCTCTACATCGAGAAGGACAGCTCGATCAACGAGCACATCGAGCAGATGCGGCTATCCGCCACCAAGGCCATCCTGGAGCGGCCCGACTGCGTCATCGTAGCCACGGTGTCGGCGATCTACGGCATCGGCGATCCTTCCGAGTACCACAGCATGATTTTGCACGTCGCACAGGGCGACCGGATCACGCAGCGCGAGGCGATCAAGCGGCTGACCGAGATGCAGTACCAGCGCTCGGAGCTCGATTTCAAGCGCGGCACGTTCCGGGTCCGTGGCGACGTGCTCGACGTCTTTCCCGCCGAGCACGCCGAGAATGCCGTGCGCATCTCGCTGTTCGACGACGAGGTCGAATCGCTGCAGGTGTTCGACCCGCTGACGGGCCACATCCGGCAGAAGATCGGGCGCTTCACCGTGTTTCCGTCCAGCCACTACGTCACCGGGCGGCAGAAGGTGCTGGATGCGATCGAGAAGGTCAAGGTCGAGCTCGTCCAGCAGAAGGATTTCTTCGTCGGACAAACGAAACTGGTCGAGGCGCAGCGGATCGAGCAGCGCACCCGATTCGATCTGGAGATGATGACCGAAATCGGCTTCTGCAAGGGAATCGAAAATTACTCGCGCCACCTCTCCGGGCGCCGCGCCGGCGAGCCGCCGCCAACGCTGATCGATTACCTGCCGTCGCGTGCGCTGATGATCGTCGACGAAAGCCACGTCACCATCCCGCAGGTCGGCGGTATGTACAAGGGCGATCGCGCGCGCAAGGAAAATCTCGTCAACTACGGCTTCCGCCTGCCCTCGGCGCTCGACAACCGACCGCTGCGCTTCGACGAGTTCGAGAAACTGCTGCCGCAGACCATTTTCGTCTCGGCAACGCCGGCCGACTACGAGAAGCGGCACGCGGGCCAGGTCGTCGAGCAGGTGGTCCGCCCCACGGGGCTTGTCGACCCGCTGCTCGATGTGCGTCCTGCCCAGACGCAGGTCGACGACCTCTTGTCCGAGATACGGCTCCGTGTCGGGAAGCAGGAGCGCATCCTGGTCACGACGCTGACCAAGCGGATGGCCGAGGATCTGACCGATTATCTGAACGAGCACGGCGTCAGGGTACGCTACCTGCATTCGGACATCGACACCGTCGAGCGGGTCGAGATCATTCGCGACCTGCGGCTCGGCGAGTTCGATGTGCTAGTCGGCATCAACCTGCTGCGCGAAGGGCTCGACATCCCCGAGGTGTCGCTGGTTGCGATTCTCGACGCCGACAAGGAAGGCTTCCTGCGCTCCGAACGCAGCCTCATCCAGACGATCGGGCGCGCTGCGCGCCATATCAACGGCATGGCGATCCTCTATGCGGACAAGATGACCGATTCGATGAAGGCGGCGATCGGAGAGACCGAGCGCCGACGTGCACGCCAGCTGGTCTGGAACGAGAAGATGGACATCACGCCGGTGGGCGTGCAGAAGCGCATCAAGGACCTCATCGACGGCGTCTACGATGTCGACGAGGGCAAGGCGCGGCAGAGAGCCGAGACAGCGAAGCGCAAGTACGAGGCGATGCCCGAAAAGGACATGGAGAGGGAGTTGAAGCGACTGGAGCGCGAGATGCTCGAGGCAGCCAAGAACCTCGAGTTCGAGAAAGCGGCGGAGTTGCGTGACCGTCTGCTGCAACTGAAGCAGGCGATGTTCGGCGTATCCCTGCCGATCGAGACCTGAGCCATCCGTGCAGGCATCCCGGTCGCCGATGCAGTGCGCGGGAGGTAGAAACGTTGCGCCCGCGGCCGGCCTTGCGTCGCGACGCGACGCGCCAATCGGATTCCGCCCATGAAACTTTGGAAATCAGTCCCCCCGGCATCGTCGATCCTCTTCGTGTGCTTGGGCAATATCTGTCGATCGCCGACCGCGGAGGGTGTACTGCGGGACATCGCGGTACGCCTGGGAGTCGCGGACCAATTGCGAGTCGACTCCGCTGGTACGGGCGGCTGGTACGTCGGATCGCCGCCCGATCGTCGTGCCATTCAGGCGGCGCGCCGGCGCGGTTACGATTTGACGGCGCTGCGCGCACGCCAAGTCGATCCGCGTGATTTCGAACGCTACGGATGGATACTTGCGATGGATGAGTCCAACCTGAAGGTGCTGCAGGCGATGCGTCCGCCGGACTATCGGGGGCATCTGGGTTTATTCCTGGAGTTGGCGCCTGTTCTCGCCGTCAGGGAGGTGCCGGATCCCTATTACGGGGGATTGGAGGGCTTTGAGCACGTCCTCGATCTCACCGAGACGGCCTCGCGCGCGGTGCTCGCGCGTCTGTTTCCCGAATCGCCGTTACCCTGACATTTGTTTACGCCGCCATTGGTGTTACCGGCGAGCAAAAGCGGCAAGCCGAATGGCTCGCCGCTCCTGGTTGCCTCAGCGCCGTGGCTTCGATCAGGGCGCTGCCGGCGGCGCCTTGTGGGTTTCTACGATCTGCAGCGGCTCGTCGGCGATCTGGACCTTCGGCGGCCGCGTCCGGCGCGAAGCGAGCACCGGGGCCTCTTCCGCCGCGGGCGCAGGTTGAAACCGGGTCTCGACAAGCTCCAGCCCGGAATCCGGCGGCAGCGTCATGGTGACTCGGGGCAACACGGGCGTTGGTGCAGGTGCCGATGGTAGCGGTGGCGCCGTGGGCGTGGGCATCGCGGCGACAGGTGCTGCCACTACCGGCGCCGGTTGCGCGACCGGCGGCGCGTCCCTGACCTCTGGCGCCAATCGCGTGGCCACAGGTTCGGGGACTGGTGCGACTGCTGCGGGCGCCGTGCGCTCGGCAGCAGGCAGCAATTCAGCCTGAACTGGAGCCGGCGCCGGAGCCGGTGCGGTCACCGGGGCATCTGATTGCTCGGCAGGGCGCTCGCCTTGGTCTTGCCGATCGCCACGACGTCGGTGGTCGCGCCGGCGACGGCTTCCGGATTCGCGACCCTCGCCTTCGACCGCCGCACTTTCGTCTTCGCGAAGGATCGCGGGTTCGGGGCTGCTCACCGCTGCCATATCGGTGGCCGGAGCCGCAGGCCGCTGCTGTTCGCGTGGCGGTCGCGGCTCGCGCGGTGGCCGCGGCTCGCGCGGCGGTTGACCTTCTCGTGTTTCACGCGGCGCCTGCGGCTCGCGAGTTTCCCGCTTTTCGCGCGGCGGGCGCGGCTCACGCGCGGGCTGGCCATCGCGAGGCGCCTGCGATTCGCGCCTCTTCTCGCCAGCCTGCTGCTGTCCTCCCGTGCCTTGCTGCTGCGACGGGCCTTCTCCGGCCCCGGACGCACGTTCGCCATCGCGTCGCTGGTCGCGCCGGCCGTCGCGGTTCTGGTGCTCACCACGCCCTTCTCCACGACGATTGTCACGGCCCTCGCCGCGATTCTGGCCGCGATTGCGGTTGTCTCCACCGCCGCGCCCCTCACGGCGCGGTTCGCGCGCCTCGCTGGGTCGAGGGCTGCGCACCTCGGGTGCGGGAAGCGCCGGCTTGGTGCGGAACCAGCCCATCACCTTTTCGAGCCACCCTCCGGCCGCCGGCGCTGCAGGCTGGGCGCGTGGCGCCGACGCCGGCGCCGGCGCCAAGGGCAGGGGCGCGGGCTGCGACGGCGTGATGCCCTTGACGACGGCCTCCTGCCGGGGTTCCTTCGCTTCCTCCTGCATTTCCTTGGCCGGGTCGTGTTCCTCGGGCTGTTCGACCAGGTTGAACGATGCCGCAAGCGGCTCGCTCTGATTGAGATCGTCGTGCCGCAGGCGCTGCACCTTGTAGTTGGGCGTCTCGAGGTACCGGTTGGGGACCAGCAGCACGTTGACCTTGAACCGCGTCTCGATCGAGAGGACCTCGTTGCGCTTCTCATTCAGCAGGAAGGTTCCGACGTCGACCGGAACCTGCGCAACGATCTGCGCGGTGTTCTCCTTCATCGCTTCCTCCTGCAGGATGCGCAGGATGTGCAGCGCCGTCGATTCGGTGCCGCGAATGTGCCCGATACCGTGGCAGCGCGGGCAGGGAATGTAGGCCGACTCCGCAAGCGCCGGGCGCAGGCGTTGCCGCGACAGCTCCATCAAGCCAAAACGCGAAATTTTTCCGAGCTGCACCCGGGCACGGTCATAGCGCAGGGCGTCCTTCAAGCGCGCCTCGACTTCGCGCTGGTTCTTCGCGCTCTCCATGTCGATGAAGTCGATGACGATGAGTCCGCCCAGGTCGCGCAACCGGAGCTGGCGGGCGATTTCGTCGGCAGCCTCGAGATTGGTATTGAACGCTGTCGTCTCGATGTCGGCAGCCTTGGTCGCGCGGGCGGAGTTCACGTCGACGGCGACCAGTGCCTCGGTGTGATCGATGACTATGGCACCGCCGGCCGGGAGGGGCACCTGGCGCGCGTACGCGGTTTCGATCTGGTGCTCGATCTGGAATCGAGAGAACAACGGCACGTCGTCCTTGTAGAGCTTGACGCGATGCACGTTTGCCGGCATCACGTGGCTCATGAACTGCTGCGCCTGATCGTAGATTGCCTCCGTATCGATGAGGAGTTCGCCGATGTCCGGATGGAAGTAGTCGCGGATCGCGCGGATGACGAGACTCGACTCCTGGTAGATGAGGAACGCGCCACCGGTCAATTTGGACGCGTCTTCGATGGCGCGCCACAACTGCATCAGATAATTCAGGTCCCACTGCAATTCCTCGGCACTGCGGCCGATGCCCGCGGTGCGCGCGATGACGCTCATGCCTTGGGGAACGTCGAGCGAGCCGACGGCATCGCGAAGTTCGTTGCGATCCTCGCCCTCGACGCGACGGGATACGCCGCCCCCGCGCGGGTTGTTCGGCATCAGGACCAGGTAGCGGCCCGCAAGCGAAATGTAGGTGGTGAGCGCCGCGCCTTTGTTGCCGCGCTCGTCCTTGTCGACCTGGACGATGAGTTCCATGCCTTCGCGCAACTGGTCCTGCGGCCGGACGCGACCGCCGCCGGATTCTCCGTCCGCGTCGTCGCCCCGCCCCTTGAAGTACTGGCGCGAGATTTCCTTGAACGGAAGAAAGCCATGGCGGTCCGTGCCGTAGTCGACGAAGCAGGCTTCGAGACTGGGTTCGACGCGGGTGATGACGGCCTTGTAGATGTTGCTTTTTCGTTGCTCCTTGCTGGCGGATTCGATGTCGAGGTCGATCAGCTTCTGGCCGTCGACAATGGCCACCCGTAGCTCCTCCGCCTGGGTGGCGTTGAACAGCATGCGCTTCATGATGTCTTTCCGGCGCGGATCCGGCCGGGCATGGGCGGGTCGAAACTAGGGCCGCGCGACGCGGCCGACGCTACTCCGCGGCGGACGCGAGATGGACGCCCCGGGCCGGGTGCGGTGGCACCGGGCAGGCGAGCAGGCCGGCATTGCGCGCGGCAGGTGCTGTGGGGCGGGTCTTGCGTGTTGCAAGAGGGCCCACGCTCGCGGATCGGGGGAGTTCTGGTCTCGTGTACAAGCGTTCGGGCCTTCGGCCCTCGCCCCTGACGCGAACTGCGCGCTGGATGCGGACTAGTACCGAAGGACAGTCAATTCGCTGGTTTCGCCGCGCAATGCGCCGCTTCGAACCGGCCCAGTGCCGGGTGCGGAGACTGCGCTCTTCATTTACCATCACTACTTTTCCGGGTTGCAACGCCCGGACGGTGAGTCGATTTAACCGCTGGCCGATTCATGCGCCTAACGCAACGGCCTGCCCTGCAACGCGTGCTGGTCGGGCATCGGAGGAGGCGGTTTCGCAACCATTGAACCTCTTTGCCGTCGCCGCGGCTCCGGGCACGTCACACCACGGTGAGCGCCGGAGTACCGTTAACCAATGTGCGATGCAGGCGAGAATTATAATCAAATGAATGATTTAAGCAAGGATTCTGTCAATTGGCTGACGGTGGGGGAGGAGGGCGAAGGTCAGCGCATCGACAATTACCTGCTCAAGGTTCTGAAGGGTGTTCCCAAGAGCCACGTCTATCGCATCCTGCGCAGCGGCGAGGTTCGCCTCAATCGTCGCCGAGCCGGACCCGAAGAGCGGCTGCATGCTGGTGATGGTTTGCGCGTACCGCCCATCAGGGTGGCGGCAGGGGTCGGCGGGGTCGGCCGTGACCCGGTGGCCCCGGCTTTCCCGGTTCCGCCGATCCTTTTCGAGGATGACGTGCTGATCGCCCTCGACAAGCCCGCGGGGGTCGCCGTGCATGGGGGCAGCGGAATCGCTCACGGTGTCATCGAGCGCCTGCGGCTTGCGCGTCCGACGGCCCCGTTCCTCGAGCTTGTCCATCGGCTTGACCGGGAGACGTCCGGGGTTCTTCTTGTGGCCAAGAAGCGTTCGGCGCTGGTTGCGCTTCATGCGCAGCTGCGCGATGGACGGGTCGACAAGCGCTATCGCGTGCTCGTGCGAGGCCGCTGGCGCGATGCGCTTCGGCGGGTCGACGTGCCGCTGTTATCGTATGTGGGCAGCGACGGGGAGCGGCGGGTGCGGGTCGATCAGTCCGGACGCGCTGCGCGGACCAACTTTCGGCGATTGAGTGTCTGGCGCGACGTCGACCCGCCGATGGCGCTGCTGGAAGCCGAACTCGAGACGGGGCGCACGCACCAGATTCGCGTCCATCTCACGCACCTCGGGCATCCTCTGGCCGGGGATCCGCGGTATGGGGACTTTGCCTGGAATCGTCAGCTTGCAAAGCAGGGGCTCAAGCGGATGTTCCTGCATGCTGCTCGGGTCGAGTTCACGCATCCGACGACCGGGCAGCCGGTCGTTGTCGAATCACCGCTGCCGATCGAGCTGGAGAGGTTCGTCGCGCTGCTGGGTGTGCCGACCGTTGCAAATGCCAATGCCTGACCGCCACGCGGCGTCGCCGCCAGGGCGCTTTCGCCTGATCGTTTTCGACTGGGACGGGACGCTGTCGGACTCGACTGCGTTGATTGCCTCGTCGATACAGGCAGCGTGCCGGGATGTGGGTGCCGTCGTACCCGACGAGTCTGTGGCTCGCCATGTGATTGGCCTGGGGTTGGGGGAGGCATTGAACCTCGTCGCGCCGGCGCTGCCGGTCGAGCGTCACCCCGAACTCGCCGCGCGTTACCGCGATCACTTTCTTGCGCAGGACACGGAGATTCCGCTGTTCGAGGGCGCGCGCGAGATGCTCGCCGAGTTGGACGCGCGCGGATTCCTGCTGGCGATTGCGACGGGAAAATCCCGGCACGGGCTGGCGCGGGCACTTGCGCAACAGGGCATCGGCAATCTCTTTGTCGCCACACGCTGCGCCGATGAAGGTCCCGCCAAGCCCGACCCGGAGATGCTGTTTCACCTGATGGAGCGTACCGGCGTCGCTGCCGGAGAGACGTTGATGATCGGCGACACCACGCACGACCTGGATCTAGCGCGCAACGCCGGTGTTCGGGCACTCGCGGTAACCTATGGCGCGCATCCTCGGGCGGAGCTGGCGCGGCTGCAACCGCTCGCCATGCTTGGATCCGTGCCGGCGCTACGGCTGTGGCTGCGCGCAAACGCCTGACCGTGGCGCGTCGTTCCGCAGCGCGCCTCGGATGGCGACCGTTCGTTCACCGGACGGGTTTACGTTGTACGATTGCGCACCACCCACCGCACCGAGAATCTCGCCATGCCGGATCTGAAACTCGAGCACAACGTTCTGGAGCAATTGGCCCGGGACTTTCTGGTCGAACGGCGTCGCGCCCGTCGCTGGAACATTTTTTTCCGGCTGGCTACGCTGGCGGTGATCGGATTGACGCTGTTTCTCGTGCTGGCAGCCGTGGTGTCTCGCGACCGCGTGTGCCTCGACCAATGCAGTGGGCTGGTCGAAGTGCGCGGCGAACTCGAGGCGGGAGGACGTGCCAGTGCCGAGCGCATCAACGCCGGCCTGCGCGAAGCCTTCAGGCATCGCGGGATCAAAGGCGTCATCCTGCGCATCAACAGCCCCGGCGGCAGTCCCGTGCAGGCCGGACAGGTTTACGACGAGGTGCGCCGACTGCGTGCGCTGTACCCGGAAATTGCGGTGCACGCGGTGGTGGAGGAGATAGCCGCATCCGGAGGTTATTACATCGCTGCCGCTGCCGACCAGATTTACGTCGACAAGGCAAGCATCGTGGGATCGATCGGCGTGATCATGGACGGATTCGGCTTTACCGGGACGATGGAACGGCTGGGCGTCGAGCGGCGGGTGTTGTCGGCGGGAGAGAACAAGGCGTTCCTCGACCCGTTTTTGCCTTTGAACCCCGGGCAACAGACGTTTGTGCAGGGAATGCTGGATGACGTGCATCGCCAGTTCATTGCCGCAGTGAAGACTGGTCGCGGTGCTCGATTGAAGGAGTCGCCCGAAATCTTCACGGGGCTCGTCTGGAACGGCAGTCGTGCGATTGAGCTTGGCCTCGCCGACGCCTTGGGGAACATGGATTCCGTCGCGCGCGATGTGATCAAAGCAGAGGACATTGTAGATTTCACGCCCGAGGACAATATTGCCGACCGTGTCGCACGCAGATTCGGTGCCGCATTGGGCGGCGAAATCATGCTGCGCGTGCGCCGCGGCGTGCCGATGTGGCGCTGATTCGAGGGTTCGTACCGTCAGGTGCGCGGTGCGACCGGCGCCCTCACGCCTGAATCAGCGAACCCGACGCCCGTTTACCGGGGATATGGCCGCAAACCGCTAAGGGCCCACAACCACGTACGGCCTCCTGGTAGGGAGGCCCGGAATGCCGTTCGCCCGGAATGCCGTTCTAAATCCTGACTGGCGATCAGTTTCTTGTGTTTATCAGGCCCAGCGTTATCGCCTTGGCGATGGCTTCGTTGCGATTGAGCACGCTGAGCTTGCTCAGGACGTTGCCGAAATGAAAATTTGCCGTGCGATTGGTTATGCCGAGCTTGATACCGATGTCCGCACTGGTGAGTCCGCGCGCAGCCATGATTAGGCACTGCTTCTCGCGCGGCGACAGCGGTTTTCCAAGGTGGATGGGTGTGACGCCCCGCTGAATGATTTCCGCCATGAAGACATCATGCAAGCGCGTTCCCAGGACCATCAGTGTTCCAAGATGTTGGGTGATTTCCTCGCGCCGCTCGGGCGGTAGCGGGCTAAGTGCAGAGTTGAGGCCAAAGCCGACTCGGGAACCGCCTGGGTCACTGAATGCAATCATCACGCCACTTCGAATACCGTATTCGGCAGCATGCTCGAGAAAGCGCTTAGTACGTCCCTCACAATTTATCGCCGCCGCATCCCAAATGAATGGTGAAGTCCGATCAAAAACAGCTGCAACTCGGGGATCCACCTCCACATAGGCATTTGCTTCATACGCTGCCAACCAAGACGGAGGGAGAGAGGTCCAGACAATGGAGCGACTATCCCGGTTTGGCCGGCTCGCCGTCGCGATTCCGTAAACAAAGCTGTCAAAGCCAAGCGATCGGGTGATCTTGAGCAAGGCGGGTTCGAGTGGCTCCCCCGCGGCGGCCGCAGTGAGTAGCGGCTGCAACAGCACATCGATGCTCTCGAGCTTGGAAAGATCGGGCTTGGTCGGGTGCACTTCTCCCAGCATAGTCCCTCCTCGTACCTTGGCGGGCACGGCGAACCGTTGCCCGGCCGCTTGTCGGGAAGTGCAGCCTTCCCTTTTCTCGACTTTATCCTACAAGCTTTCCGCGGGGCAAACCACGTTTGCTTAGCCTACCCCGGTGAATGTGACAGGGGTCGCGCCGATTCCTGGCCGCCAGCGGGCCGGGAGCGCTACCGGCCCTGCGGCCAGAGCCGATCCACCCTGTCCCCGGCCTTGACGCCGTGTTCCGCAAACCATCCCTTGCGCATCTCCAGTGCAAATAGAGCCGGCCCCCTCGATCGATGGGTTGTCTCCGTCTGCGGGGCCATGTCCTCGATGTTGACGATGCGCCCGTCCTCGGCGATGAAGGCGATTGAAAGGGGGATGAACGTGTTCTTCATCCAGAATCCGAGAGGTTCGGGTTTGTCGAACACAAACAGCATCCCGTGATTCGGTCGCAGTGAAAAGCGATGCATTAGCCCGGTTGCCCGTTGCTCGCCCGTAGCTGCTACCTCGGCCGTGACCGAATACCCGTTGATGGTGAGCGTGCGTGTGGGGAGGTCCGCGCCTGCCGCGCTTCGGGCAGCGACAAGCAGAAGCAACAGCACAATCGACCGGGCGATGCGGATCATGGGGGCGAACCTTTCGTTGAGAGCGGATTCCGGTAGCTGTAGATCTGCCACAGCGCGAAACTGGCCAACGCAAATCCCGCCATTCCCAGAGCCAGCGCGCGCAGACTTCCGGAAAGCAGGGGCGCGATCGTACCGGCGTTGAGTCCGGAAACAGCGAACTGCACGAATCCCTGCAACGACGAGGCAAGCCCGCGCGTGGCAGGAAAGAGATCGAGGATGAGCAAGGTCACCGACGGCATCACGATGCTCGAACCGATCGCGAAGAGAAGGATGGGCAGCACATTCGACGGCACCCCGGGTGCGATCAGCATGCAGACCAGGACGTTCATAAGGGCGCCGGCGAACATCAGTCCGTAACCCAGGTGGACGGTAGCCCGAGTCGACCACTTTCCGGCAAGGCGGCCCGAAACCGTGGCGCCGATCATAATGCCGCTGATCATCGGGATGAACAGCCACCCGAAGCTCCGGGAAGTGAGCCCCAGAAGGTCGATGAGGAAGACAGGCGCCACGGCGATGTACAGGAAGAAAGCCGAAAAATTGAGCGTGGGGATCAACGCCAGCAGCAGAAAATCGACCCGGGTGAGGACGTTGCGGTAGCTTCGCGCCATCGTCATCGGGTGAAGGGCGATCCGGGCGCTCGGTGGTAGCGTCTCCGGCAGCCGAAGGGACGCCCACGCCAGCATGGCGGACACGAGGAAGAGCAGAACCCAGAAAATCGCGCGCCACCCGTACTGGTCGAGCACAAGGCCACCCATGACCGGCGCGAGGGCGGGTGCGATGCCGAACACCAGGGTTATCTGCGACATCAATCGTTGAGCTTCGGCGCCGTGGAAGCTGTCACGCACGATCGCCCGCGCGACGACCAGCCCCGTACCCGCAGAGACGCCCTGCAAGGCGCGAAAGAGCCACAGTGACTCGATGTTGCCGGCGATCGCGCAGCCCAGTGTCGCGATCGCGTAGATCACAAGTCCACCCAGGACGACAGGGCGGCGCCCCAGCGCGTCCGCAAGCGCGCCGTGCCAAAGCATCATGAAGGCGTAGGCGAAGAGGTAGACGGAAAGCGTCTGCTGCACTGCCAGCGGTGCCGCGTTGAATTCGCGCCCGATCGCAGGGAAGGCAGGCAGATAGGCATCGATGGCGAACGGCCCCAGCATCGAAAGCGAAGCGAGCAATGCTGCGAACGCCCAGGTCCGGCGTGGAGCGTTCATCACCCGTCCCGGCGCGGGATGGCTGCGTTCACGGCAGTTCGGGAGTTGCGGCGCCAGAGAGCGCAGCGTCGACTGTTTCCCGGTCGAGCGCCGGCGCAAAGCGCCGGATGAAGTCGTAGACATACCCGCGCAGGAAAACACCGCGGCGGACGGCAAGCCGTGTGGTGCTTGCGGCGAACAGATGCGATGCATCGAGTTGCGTCAGCGCACTGTCCCTGACCGGGTCGTAGGCCATGCGAGCGACGATGCCGACACCCATACCGAGCTCGACGTACGTCTTGATCACGTCGGCGTCGAGGGCGGTCAGCACCACATTTGGCGACAGTCCCGCTGCCTCGAATGCCGCATTGATCTGTGAGCGCCCGGTGAACGCGAAGTCGTAGGTGATGATCGGGTAGAGGGCGATGGCCGGCAAGTCGAGGGGGCGAACTTTCGCCAGAGGGTGCCCGCGCGGAACCAGCACACAGCGGTTCCACTGGTAGCAGGGGAGGGTGACGAGTTCGGGATAGGCGGCGAGCGACTCGGTCGCGATGCCCACGTCGACCTCCCCACGGGCCGTTTGCTCGGCGACCTGGACCGGATTGCCCTGATGCAGCAACAAGCGCACTCTCGGGTACACTGCGGCGAATTCTTTCACCACCGGTGGCAGCACATAGCGCGCCTGAGTGTGGGTCGTGGCGATCGACAGCGTGCCGACGCTGTCGTGCTGGAACTCGGCGCCGACGCGCTTCATGTTCTCGACTTCCCTGAGCGCACGGCGTGCGGTCGCGACGACGGCGTCGCCGGCAGGGGTGAGGCCGGTGAAGCGCTTGCCTTGGCGCACGAAGACCCGGGTGCCGAGCTCCTCCTCCAGCAGCCGTATCTGCTTGCTGATACCCGGCTGAGATGTATACAGCGCTTCCGCGGCATCCGAGACATTGAGGCCATGATCGACGATGGCGCAGAGATAACGTAGCTGCTGCAGGTTCACCAGGAGGCTCGGAGGTCGTTGGCCCAGGGGTGCCGGGAACAATTTGGCGCCGGTGGGCGTGGGTTAAAATCGTCGACGATTATATCGCCCGACGCCTGTTTCAAGCGCCGCGCGAGACGCCACGTCATTGTCTTGACCCGATCGCGATCGCCATGGCCCAGTTGTTCCAGGTCCACCCCGTCAATCCGCAACCACGGCTCATCCGCCAGGCTGCCGCGATACTGCGCGACGGCGGCGTCATCGCCTACCCGACCGATTCCGGTTACGCGCTGGGCTGTCGGCTGGACGACGCGGACGCGGCGCGCCGGATTCGACAAATCCGCGATCTGGGCGACCAGCACCATCTGACGCTGGTACTCAATGACCTGTCGGCGATCGGTCACTTCGCCCGGCTGGACAACTGGCAATTCCGAATTGTCCGCCTGGGTACGCCGGGCTGCTTCACGTTCCTGCTGCCGGCGACGCGTGAGGTTCCGCGTCGCCTCCAACATCCGCGCCGGAGCACCGTCGGCGTTCGGGTACCCGATCACACCGTCGTGCGCTGTCTGCTCGCGGAGTTGGGCGAGCCGATCCTGTCGTCGACGCTGATCCTGCCCGGCGCCGGCGAACCGCTGGCTGACGCCGGCGACATTCGCAACGCGCTGGAGCAGCAGCTCGATCTCGTCATCGACGCCGGTACGTGCCCGGCCACGCCAACTACGGTCGTGGATCTCGCCGCCGATCCGCCGGTGATCGTGCGCCTTGGCGCAGGAGATCCGGCGCGGTTGGGGCTTCCGATGGCCGACACGGCCTGAATTTCCGGGACAGGCGCACGGGGCCCCAAGTCAGGTAAAATGCCGTCCGATGGATTCTTCAATGTTGGAGACCATCGCCTTGGCAGCATTGCCGGTGGTCCTGGCGATCACGCTGCATGAAGCGGCGCATGGTTACGTAGCCCGGATGTTCGGTGATTCGACCGCTTGGATGCTCGGGCGAGTCACATTGAACCCGCTGAGACACATCGATCCGGTAGGCACCGTTCTGGTGCCGCTCGGGATCCTGTTGTTGTCGGGAGGCGGATTTCTGTTCGGCTGGGCGAAGCCGGTTCCGGTGAATTTCAGCAACCTGCGGCATCCCAAACGCGACATGCTCTGGGTGGCGGCTGCAGGGCCAGGCGTGAATTTCCTGATGGCACTCGCCTGGGCGCTGTTCTTCGGCATTGCCTCCGGAAGTCTTCTGGCGAGCGGCGGCCTGCAGTTCATGAGTCTCATTGGAGTGAGCATCAACATCGCATTGATGGTCCTGAATCTACTGCCTATCCTTCCTCTTGACGGCGGGCGCATCGCCGTGAGCCTGCTTCCGCATTCGCTCGCGGTGCCCTATGCACGCACCGAGCGTTTCGGCTTCGTCATCGTCATCGCACTCCTGATGACGGGCGTGCTTGGGGTCGCGATGCGGCCGTTGATCAACGCTGCGACCTCGCTGGTCGAGGCGCTCACCGGCATCAATCTGCCGGGCGGTTTCTGATTCCTCATCATGTTTGCTGACCGCGTTCTTTCCGGCATGCGCCCGACCGGGCGCATGCACATCGGCCACTATCACGGCGCGCTCAAGAACTGGGTAAAGCTCCAGGAGGAGTACGAGTGCCTCTACTTCGCTGCGGATTGGCATGCGCTGACGACGCACTACGATTCGTCGGAGACGATCTCGGCCAGCGTGTGGGAGATGATCGTCGACTGGCTCGCTGCGGGCATCAATCCGACCCGCGCCACGCTATTCATCCAGTCGCGCGTCCCCGAGCACGCCGAGCTTGCGCTGCTGCTGGGCATGGTCACGCCGGTCGGCTGGCTGGAGCGCGTGCCCACCTACAAGGACCAGCAGCAGAAGCTCGTCGACCACGACCTGTCCAACTTCGGATTCCTCGGGTATCCGGTGATGATGTCGGCGGACATCCTGATCTATCGCGCCAACATGGTCCCGGTCGGCGAGGACCAAGTGTCGCACATCGAGGTGACGCGCGAGCTTGCGCGGCGTTTCAACCACATCTACGGACGCGAGCCGGGCTTCGAGGAACTCGCCAAGGCGGCGATCAAGAAGCTGGGTTCGAAGAAAGCGCGCCGCTACAGCGAGTTTCGCGCCGCGTTCCAGGAGCAGGGAGACGCGGCGGCGCTCGAAGCGGCGCACGTGCTGCTGAACGATACGCAGAACCTGTCGCTGGGCGACCGTGAGCGCCTGTTCGGTTACCTGGAAGGGACGCGGCGGGTGATCCTGCCCGAACCGCAGCCGCTGCTCACCGAGACGCCGAAGGTGCCGGGGCTGGACGGGCAGAAGATGTCGAAGTCCTACGGCAACGCGATCTTCATGCGCGAGGATCCGGCCGACGTCACAAAGAAGGTTCGCACGATGCAGACCGATCCGGCGCGAGTGCGCCGCTCGGACAAAGGCGACCCGGAACGATGCCCGGTCTGGCCCCTGCACCGGATATACTCGGACGCGGACACCTGCGACTGGGTGGCAAAGGGTTGCACGACGGCGGGCATCGGCTGCCTGGACTGCAAGCAGCCGGTGATCGACGCCATCGTGCGCGAGCAGGCGCCGCTGCACGAGCGGGCGCAGCGGTACCTCGACGACCCGCAGCTCGTGCGCAACATCGTCGCCGACGGTTGCGAGCGTGCGCGCAAGCTGGCCGAAGAGACGATGCGCGACGTACGCGCGGCGATGGGGCTCGATTACACATGAGTCGCAAGTCATGACCGCCGGCGAGGTGTTGCCGCTGCCCGATCTCGCCCGGCAGGGCGGGGCGCATGTTGCCAAGGTCTATGGCGAGCCGATGCTCGAACTGCCGCGGGATCTCTACATTCCGCCGGAGGCGCTGGAGGTCTTTCTCGACACCTTCGAGGGGCCGCTCGACCTCCTGCTCTACCTCATTCGCCGCCAGAACATCAACGTGCTCGAGATTCCGATGGCGGAGCTCACGCGTCAGTACCTTGGCTACGTCGAGATGATGCGGCGCACGCAGCTGGAGCTGGCGGCCGAATATCTGCTGATGGCGGCGGTCCTCATCGAGATCAAGTCGCGGCTGCTGCTGCCGAGACCACCGGTGCCGGCTGGGGCGGAAGCGGAGGATCCCAGGGTCGAACTCGTGCGCCGATTGCTCGAGTACGAGCGCATGAAGGAGGCGGCCCGGCAACTGGACCTGCTGCCGCTGGTCGACCGCGACTACTCGACGGTTCGCGTTTGGTTCGACCGCGTGGCGACTGCGCGCTTGCCGGAGGTGTTCCCGGGCGACCTGCGCGCCGCGTGGGCGGGGCTCGTTGCGCGGGCGAAGAACAACCGGCATCATCTTGTCACGCGTGAGCAGCTGTCGGTGCGCGCCCAGATGAGCCGGATGCTGAAGGCGCTTGAGCCGTCTCGCTACTCCGAGTTCACGGTCCTGTTTGCCGAACATCGCGACCTGGCGCACCTGGTCGTCGCGTTTCTCGCGCTGCTCGAGCTTGCCCGGGAGCAGTTGGTCGAGATCGCGCAGGCAGAGCCGTTCGCGCCGATCTACATTCATTTGCGCGGCGCGCCGGCATTTGCCCTTGCGCCGGATCTCGAATGACGTCGCGCGGCAAACACGGCGAAGTGTGGGTGGCCGGCCAACGCGCTGGTTCAGCACCCACGCAAGGGTTCACTCGGTTTCCGGACGCAATGCAATGGAAGACTTGAAGGTGATCAAGAGCATACTCGAAGGCGCGCTGCTGATCTCCGGGGAGCCGCTGCCGACGGCGAGTCTGGCTCGGATGTTCGAGCCGGCGCTGGACGTCGAGGTGGTGCGCGAGCTTCTGGACGAACTGCGCGAGGACTGGTCGGGGCGCTCTGCCGAACTCGTGCAGGTCGCATCGGGCTGGCGCTTTCAGGGCACGCCGTCGCTGCAGCCCTTTGTCGATCGGCTTGCGCCGGAGAAGCCGCCGCATTACTCGCGAGCGGTGATGGAAACGCTGGCGATCATCGCCTATCAGCAACCTGTGACTCGCGGCGACATCGAAGCCATCCGCGGTGTCGCCGTCTCGACCAGCGTCGTGACGGCGCTGTTGGATCGCCAATGGGTCGAAGTGGTTGGCCATCGCGAAACGCCGGGTCGCCCGGCGCTCCTTGGGACCACCAAGACCTTCCTCGACGATCTCGGCCTGCGCTCGCTTTCCGAGCTGCCACCGTTGTCCGAGCTCGACACTTCCCACTTGCTGGAGATTCCCGATGCAACAACCAAAGCCGCCGAAGCGCAGCCCGCGCTCGCGAGCCCGGACCTGGCACCGTCCGCCGACCGGACCGATGCAGCAGCCGAGCTTGGCCTTGCAGCAGATTACGGAGGGTCTGGCGCCGACCCGCATCAAGTCCTCCACTGACGAGGTCTTCACCGAACCCCAGCGGCTGCACAAGGTGCTGGCTTCCTGCGGTTTCGGATCGCGCCGCGCGATGGAGGAGATGATCGTCGCCGGGCGCATCACGGTCAATCGCGAACCCGCCGAAGTGGGCCAGAAAGTGGGTCCCGGCGACGAGGTCCGCATCAACGGTCAGCTCGTCAAGGTCCGTTTTGCGGAACCACGGGCGCGGGTGCTGATGTACCACAAGCCGGCGGGCGAAATCGTCAGCCGCGACGATCCCGAGGGGCGCCCGACGGTCTTCGACAACCTGCCGAACATCGGCAACGGCAAGTGGATCGCCATCGGGCGACTCGATTTCAACACCGAAGGGCTGCTGCTCTTCACAAATGCGGGCGATCTCGCCAACCGGATGATGCATCCGCGCTATGAGGTCGAGCGCGAATACGCCGTTCGTACATTGGGCACGCTGACGCCGGAACAGCAGCAGCAATTGCTCGCCGGCATCGAGCTCGAGGATGGCACCGCGAAGGTCGAATCGCTCACCGATGGCGGCGGCGAGGGCTCCAATCACTGGTATCACGTCGTGCTCAAGGAGGGACGCAACCGCGAGGTGCGCCGGCTGTTCGAGGCGCTTGGGCTTGCCGTCAGCCGCCTCATACGTACGCGGTACGGTCCGGTGGCGATGCCGTCGCGGGTCAAGCGCAACCAGACGCTGGAACTCACGCCCGAGGAAGTCGCCGCCGTATTGGTCGCGGCGGGACTCAAGCCGGCCGCGGGCAAGGGAAATCCGTCGCCCAGGCCTCACGGATCGTCGCGGCCGCCAGGCCCGCCGCGATCCAAGGGGAAGGGCGCACGTCCTGGCGCGACCGCGCACATGACGAGCGAGGAGCGCGACGCCATCGGCAATCGTGGTCCCGCGCCAGCGCGGGCCGACTTGGCCGACTCGGGTTCGGACGACACAGATCACGAGGGTCCGCAGCCCGGAAACAGCGTGCACGGACAGCCGACGCATCACAACCGGTCGGTAGGCAGTCTGTTCGGCAAGGGCGAGGGCCGTTCGTACGGTCGCCCGCAGGGCGCGCGCGGCCCGCGGCAAGGCGAATTCGGCACGGGCGGCTACGGAGGAAAGGGGCCGCGACAGGGTAAGCCCCGGCCCGGTGGCCACGCCAAGGGAGCACAGGGCGGCGCATCGCCTTATGTCACGACGACGTTGACGATTCCCGGCGCGATTCCGCCTGGATTGCCGGGAACCACAGGCCCGCGGCCGAAAGTCGCCGGAGACAAGCGAGGCCCGGGAGGAAAGGGCGGCAAAGGGGGCAAGGGGAACCGGGGTCCGCAGGGAAACATGCCCGGCCAACCTGGCGGATTGGCGGGCGGCGGCAACAATCGTCCGCGTGGCAACCGGAATCGCCGTGGGCCGAAGCCTGCCTTCGGCGAGCCCGGCAACGAAGCGCCGCGCGGTGCCGAACCGAAAATCGTCGACGACAATCTCGGCAACCGGGATCGCAGCGTACCGAAGCCCGTCACCGGCGAATTGGGCAACGCAGCGCCGCGCACCACCAAGCCGAAGATCGTCGACGACGATTTCGGCAACCGCAGTCGCCGTGGACCGAAACCAGCCTCGGGGGACTTCGGCAACGAAGCGCCAAGCGGCCCCGGGCCGAAGATCGTCGACGACGATTTCGGCAACCGCTGACGTCCGCCGCGCCGTCAGTCCAGGAAGAGGTCCGGCAGCAGGTCCGTGCCGGGTTGCATCGCGTAGCGCGACAGGTCGGTGACGCCGGTCGCGGTCAGTACGTCCTCGTCGATGTAGAACTGCCCCGTCGCCCTTCGGGCATCGCCGCAGAAAATCGCGTGTGCGGCATCGGCGACGATCTCGGGCTTGCGCGTGCGCGCGATTGCCTCCCGGGCGCCGGGGATCATCGCCAACGCCGCCGTCGCGATGACGCTGCGCGGCCACAGCGCGTTGACCGCAATCCCGTCGCCGCGGAACTCCTCGGCCATGCCCAGCACGCACATGCTCATCCCGTACTTCGCGATCGTATAGGCAACGTGGTCACGAAACCATCTGGGGTCGAGGTCGATGGGGGGAGCCAATGTCAGGATGTGCGGATCGCGGCTGCGGGCGGCAGATTCCCGCAGGTGCGGCACGCACGCTCTGGAACAGAGAAACGTGCCGCGCACGTTGACGCCGAACATGAGGTCGAAACGCTTCATCGGCGTGTCAAGCGTGCCGGTGAGGCTGATGGCGCTCGCGTTGTTGACGAGGATGTCGATGCCGCCGAATGCCGCCACCGTGGCCTCGACTGCGGCTGCGACCTGCGCCTCGTCGCGAATGTCGCAGACGAGGGCCAGCGGCCGCCCGCCGGCGGCCTCGATCAATCGTGCCGCGGTGTGGATCGTGCCGGGCAGCTTCGGGTTCGGCTCGGCCGTCTTGGCGGCGATCGCGACGTTGGCGCCATCGCGCGCTGCGCGCAAGGCAATCGCAAGTCCGATTCCCCGCGATGCACCGGAGATGAACAGCGTCCGCTGGGCGAGCGTCGGCATGGCAGGAATGCGTTATTCGCTGCCGAAGGCGGCGGGTCTTTTCCCGAGAAAAGCGCCAATCCCTTCCGCGAAGTCCGGATCGGCCGTGCATTGACCGAAGCAGACGGCTTCGGCCTGCAACTGTTCCGACAGCGATTGCGTCAGCGCGGAATGTACCAGCCGGCGCGTATTGGCGAGCGCGAGGCGCGGTCCGGCCGCAAGGGCGCGCGCGAAGTCGAGTGTCGCCGCTTCGAGTTCCGGTGCCGGGACGACCCGGTTGACGAGCCCCAGGCGCAGGGCCTCGGCAGCGTCGAAGCGCTCTCCCAGCAGCATGATCTCCATCGCCTTGCGCAGGCCGACGAGCCGGGGCAGCGTCCACGAGCCGCCGCCATCGGGCGACAACGCGATATGGCGGTAGGCCGACGTGAAGTACGCGTCATCGGCAGCCAGCACCAGGTCGCATGCGTTCATCAGCGACAGACCGAAACCGGCGACCGCGCCTTGCATCCTCCCGACCAGCAGGTGCGGCATCCTGTGCAGGTTCTCGATCGCGGCATGCACGCGCTCGACCATGCGCTGGAAACGCTTCTGCCGCTCCGCGGGCGGGTGCTCGAGTTCGCCGGCGAAGGTGCGGATGTCGCCGCCGGCCATGAAGTGACGGCCTGCGCCGCCAAGGATCACCACCCGGATTGTCGGATTGGCGGCAACCTCGCCGGTGCGCTGCACCAGCGCTTCAACCATGTCGAAATCAAGCGCGTTGAGCGCATCGGGACGGTTGAGCGAGAGCGTGGCAACCGGGCCGTCGAGGGTCAGAAGTACGGATGGATTCATCGTCGTATCCCGGGGCGATCATCCGGCTCGCGAACCGGAAGCGAAGGACGCGCGCGCCGAAGGTGGCATCTGATTTCAGTCTAGCACGCGATCGTCGTCACTTCGGGCGCAGCGGCGAGGCGGCCTCGAATTCCTCAAGCGTGTGTGCAACGTCGCTGCGCTCGCGGGCGCAGAACGCGGCAATGGCCGGTGCGAAATCGGCATCGGTGATCGCATGCGCCGACCAGGTGGGCGTTGCCAGCAGTCCCCGCGCGAGCTTGTGCAATCCTTGCGCTCCGCCCTCGAACCGGGCGAGGCCGCGCTCGATGCAAAACTCGATCGCCTGGTAGTAGCAGGCCTCGAAGTGCAGTCCGGGCACGAAGTCGACGGCGCCCCAGTAGCGACCCCAAAGTGCCTGCCCGCCGAACACGTCGAGCGCTGCACAGATCGGGACGTGGTTCCGGTAGCCGACCACCAGCAGCAGATTGTCCGGCATCGATGATCCGATCTGCTCGAAAAAGGCGAGCGTGAGGTACGGTGTCGAACGATGCGCGCGATAGGTGTTCAGGTAACAGCGGTGGAAGAAAGACCAATCCGCGGCGGAGATCTCGCGGCCTGTCTTGCGCTCGAACCGGAGGTCCTTGCCCTGAAGCTTGCGCCGCTCCTGGCGGATCCGCTTTCGCCGGTCGTGGTTGAACGCAGCGAGAAAGTCGGCGAAGTCGCGGTAACCGGGGTTGTGCCAATGGAACTGCACGCCCTGGCGCAGCGCCAGGCCCTCACGCTCGCACAGAAGGGCTTCGTCGCCGGTCAGGAAATTGAGGTGCAGCGACGAGTAATTGCCCGCCACACTCGATGCAGGCTGCAGCATGACCTTCGCGCGATCGAGCAGGCGGCGCCGAAGTTCGGCATCGTCGGTGAGCAGGCGGGGCCCCGTTGCCGGCGTGAACGGAATCGCCGCCAGGAGCTTCGGGTAATAGGCGCGGTCGTGGCGGGCAAAGGCCTCTGCCCACGCCCAGTCGAACACGTATTCGCCGTACGAGTGCGCTTTCCCGTACAGCGGCACGGCGCCGGCCAGCCGGTCGCCGCGCCAGGCGGTGAGAAAGCGGGGATCCCAGCCCGTCCGCGGCGATGCGCAGCCAGACGCATGCAACGCGGAAAGAAAAGCGTGCGACAGCAGCGGCTGCCCAGGGACCAGGGCGTTCCATTGCTCGGGGCGGATCTCCGCCAGCGGCACGTCGTCGCGGATGACGGGGTCGGGAACGGTGCCGCTCGATGCGGTGACGGATGAAGACACGCGTGATTGTGGGGTTCGGCACCCGTCGGGGCAAGCGGCGGCCAGCAGCGGTTTTCGCGCTCGGCGCCGGCATGAGGCTCTCGGCGTGCTAACATTTTCGCCATGCAGATCGCTCTGGCGCAGTTGAACCAGTCGTTGGGAGACCTGCGCGGAAACGCCGACGCGATACTCCGCGCGGCGGCGGAAGCGACGCGCGGCGGGGCGCGCCTCGTCGCGACGGCTGAGTTGTCGCTCTGCGGCTACCCGCCGGAGGATCTTGTCCTGCGCCCGGCCTTTCTCGATGCCTGCGCCCGCGAGCTGGTGGCGATGGCGGCGGGCGTCGGCGAGGTTCCGGTGGTCGTGGGATTCCCGGAGGTCGACGCCGGGCGGCGGTACAACGCGCTGGCGGTCCTTCGCCACGGGCGCGTCGCGCAGACGTACCGCAAGCAGAAACTGCCCAACTATACGGTGTTCGACGAGGAGCGCTATTTCGATTCCGGCGCGGCGCCCTGCGTGGTCGAGGTGGACGACGTCCGCTTCGGGTTCATCATCTGCGAGGACGTCTGGTACATCGACCCGGCACGGCAGGCGCAGGCTGCCGGCGCCGAATGCATCATCGTAGCCAACGGTTCCCCCTTCCATACGCGTCAGCACGCGTTGCGGCTGGCGCAGGTGGCCGCGCGGGCGCGCGATCTGTCGCTGCCGCTCGTCTACGTCAATCGGGTAGGCGGCCAGGACGAGCTGGTCTTCGACGGTGCCTCGTTCGCGGTCGACGCGTCGGGGCAGATCGTCCAGCAGTTGCCGGCATGGCACGAAGCCGTCGCCCTGATGGGCTTCGAGGACGGGCACATCAAGCCAGTCCGTGGTTCGCTGTCGACTTGCCTCGAGGAGCACGTCTATTCGGCGCTGGTCATGGGAGTGCGCGATTACGTCGGCCGAAACCGCTTTCCCGGTGTGCTGCTCGGATTGTCGGGAGGCGTGGACTCGGCCTTGACGCTCGCGGTGGCCGTCGACGCACTCGGCCGGGATCGGGTGCGGGCGGTGATGCTGCCTTCGCGATACAACGCCGCGATCAGTCTCGAGGACGCCCGCGAGATGGCGGGCATACTTGGCGTGCGCTACGACGAAATTCCCATCGGGCCGATGTTCGATGCGTTCCAGTCGTCGCTGTCCCGTGAGTTTGCCGGGTTGCCGATCGATGCCACCGAGGAGAACATCCAGGCGCGAATCCGCGGCACGCTGTTGATGGCGCTGTCGAACAAGTTCGGCTCGATCGTCCTCACCACGGGCAACAAGTCGGAGATGGCCGTCGGGTACGCGACGCTGTATGGCGACATGGCCGGGGGCTTCGCGGTGCTGAAGGACATCAGCAAGACGCTGGTCTATCGGCTCTGTCTCTACCGCAACGGGCTGGGCCGGGTGATTCCCGAGCGGATCATCACCCGGGCGCCTTCGGCCGAGCTGCGCCACGATCAGACCGATCAGGATTCGCTGCCGCCCTACGACATACTCGACGCGATCCTGGAGGCCTACGTCGAGCAGGACAAGGCACCGCGCGAAATCGTGGCGATGGGTTATCCGGCCGAGCATGTGCGCAAGGTCGTCCGCCTGATCAAGATCAGCGAATACAAGCGCCGCCAGGCGGCGGTGGGGATCAGGATTACGCCGCGCGGGTTCGGGCGCGATTGGCGGTATCCGATCACGTCCGCGTGGTCGGACTGGAACGATGTCCTGCCGCGACCCTGAGTGGAACAGTACTTCAACCGATGACGGGCATCGTGTAAGCTGCCATTGACGATACTCGTCCCGTTGCCCAATCACAGCATCTGCATCCGGTGTCCAATCCATGAAAAAAATCGAAGCGATAATCAAGCCGTTCAAGCTCGACGAAGTGCGCGAGGCGTTGTCGGAAGTCGGCATCACGGGGCTCACGGTTGCGGAGGTGAAGGGTTTCGGCCGCCAGAAGGGGCATACGGAACTCTACCGGGGCGCCGAGTACGTCGTCGATTTCCTGCCCAAGGTCAAGGTGGAACTCATCGTCAAGGGTTCCGACGTCGATCGCGCCATCGAGGCCATCGTCAAGGCGGCCCGCACCGGCAAGATCGGCGACGGGAAGATTTTCGTGACCGCGGTCGAGCAGGTCGTCCGCATCCGTACCGGTGAATCGGGCGAGGCCGCGGTTTGATCGGAGCGCAGTAGCACCCTTCCCGGGGGGCGGTCGGGGAAGCGGGCAATTTCCTGCAGGGAGTGGAAATGTCATTTGCGAGCGAGTTTCGTGATTTTGCGGTCAAGGGCAACGTGGTCGACCTGGCCGTCGGCGTGATCATCGGCGCGGCGTTCGGGAAGATCGTCGATTCGATGGTGAGGGACTTGATCATGCCGATCATCGGCAGGATCTTCGGCGGGCTGGACTTCACGAATTTCTTCATTCAGCTCGGCAATCCGCCGGCGGGATATACGGGGCCTCTGACCTACGAGGCGCTGACCAAGGCCGGAGTGCCGCTGTTCGCCTACGGCAACTTCATCACAATCGTCATCAATTTCGTCATCCTCGCGCTGGTGATCTTCTGGATGATCAAGCGCTTCAACGCGGTCAAGGCCAAGCTGGATTCGGCACCCGCGGCGCCGGCTCCGACGCCGGAAGATGTCCTGCTGTTGCGGGAGATTCGCGACGCGATCAAGAAATAGCGCGGATTGAGCTGCGCCGTTTGCCCTCCGGAGGCTGCTCCGGCGGTGCGGGGCCGCGGTTCAGGCCGACGCGGCGGCGTCGGTTGCACTTCGCGACCGCGCGAATATTCTCACCGCCCCGATGAACCTGTCGATTCTCGCGCTGCTCGCGCAGGACGGCGCCACCAACGGTGCCGTGTATGCGCTGCTCGCATTGGCGCTCGTGCTCGTGTTCACGGTGACGCGGGTGATCTGGGTGCCCTGCGGCGAACTGGTCACGTACGGCACGCTGACATTGGCCGCATTGCAGCTGGGGAAGCTGCCCGGTACGGCAATCCTGCTCGTGGCGATGGCGGCGACTGCCGGAGGCATGGAGCTCGCTGCCTGCGCGCGCCGGGGCGAGGTGGCACGTATGCCGCGGCAGTTGCTGCTCTGGACCGGGATTCCGGCGGCGATTGCCGGTGCGGGCACGTGGCTGGCCTCGCTGGCGCTGCCGTTTTCGGCGCAGGTCCTGCTTACCCTGGTGCTGGTCGCCCCGCTCGGGCCGCTCATGTACCGGATCGTCTATCAACCGATCGCGGATGCCCCGGTCCTGGTGCTTCTGATCGTCTCGGTTGCCGTTCACTACATACTGACAGGGCTGGGACTCTACATATTTGGTGCCGAGGGCGCGCGCACGCCGGCGTTTTCGACGTTGTCTTTCGCCGTCGGAGACGTGAATGTCAGCCTGCAAAGCATTCTGGTGGTCGGCACCAGCGTGGCGCTGATCGGAGCACTGTACGTTTTCTTCGGTCGCTCGCTTTACGGCAAGGCGCTGCGGGCAACAGCGATGAATCGTGTCGGCGCCCGGCTCGTCGGCGTGTCGCCCACGCTTGCCGGAACACTGACGTTCACGCTTGCATCGCTGCTGTGCGCATTTTCCGGCGTCCTGATCGGTCCCATCACCACGCTCTATTACGATTCGGGCTTTCTGGTGAGCCTCAAGGGATTCGTCGGCGCGATCATCGGCGGGCTGGTCAGCTATCCGCTGGCTGCCGCCGGCGCGCTGCTCGTCGGTCAGATCGAGTCCTTTGCCGCCTTCTGGGCCAGCGGCTTCAAGGAAGTGATCGTGTTCACGCTGATCATTCCGGTGCTGCTCTGGCGCAGCCTCACGACCGACCACCACGACGAGGACGAGTAGGGTGACGGAATCCGGCCGTGCAATCCCGCTCGACGTGCTGGGCGCCTGCGCATTCGTGGCCGTCCTGATCGGCGTGCCCTGGGCGGCGCCCCAGTTCTGGGTGACGCTCGGCAACTACATCGGCCTCTACAGCATCGTCGCCCTCGGTCTGGTCGTGCTGACGGGGGTGGCCGGGCAGACGTCTTTCGGCCAGGCGGCCTTCGTCGGAATCGGCGCCTATGCGACTGCGGTGCTTTCCACCCAGTACCAATGGTCGCCCTGGGCCAACCTTGCCGTGGGGCTCGCGCTGACCACGGTGCTGGCGCTCTTCCTCGGCTTCATCACGCTGCGGATGCGAGGCCACTACCTGCCGCTGGCGACGATAGCCTGGGGCATCAGCCTCTATTTCCTGTTCGGCAATGTCGAGGCCCTCGGCGGGCACACGGGAATCACCGGCATCCCGGATCTCGAGTTGTTCGGACTGGTGCTGCACGACGAACGGCGGATCTACGCCATCATCTGGTGCGTCGCCATCGCGGCGCTGTGGGCGACGCGCAATCTGCTCGATTCGCGTTCCGGCCGCGCCATCAGGGCGTTGAAGGGGCAGCTGGACATGGCGGAGGCCTTCGGCGTGGACGCCGCGCGGCTCAAGATCGTCGTCTTCGTGTACGCGGCGTGGCTCGCCTGCATCTCGGGCTGGCTCTACGCGCACCTGCAGCGGTTCGTCAATCCGACCCCTTTCGGCATCAACCAGGGGATCGAGTACCTGTTCATGGCCGTCGTGGGCGGGGCCGGCAGCGTCTGGGGCGCAGTGGTCGGGGCAGCGCTCATCACCGTGGCGAAGCAGGTGCTGCAGGATGTTCTGCCGCAACTGCTCGGGCGCAGCGGCAACTTCGAGATCATCGTTTTCGGCATTTTGATCGTCGTGGTGTTGCACCGGGCGCGTGAGGGCGTCTGGCCGTGGCTGGCGCGGTGGCTGCCTGACCGCGTTCCGCACCGCATTGCGGCGTCATCGGCGCTGCCCGCGAGGAATCTCGGCTCCGTCACGGGGGCGATGCTGGAGGTCCGGTCCGCGCGCAAGACCTACGGCGGCCTGGTCGCGGTCGACGCGCTCTCGTTCGAGATCCGCCCCGGCGAGATCGTGGGCCTCATCGGCCCCAACGGCGCCGGCAAGAGCACGACCTTCGGCCTCATCTCCGGCGCGTTGTCGCTTTCAGCCGGCGAGGTCGTCTTTCGCGGCCGGTCGATTGCCCGCGCGACGCCCTGGGAGATCGCGCGGCGCGGCATCGGGCGCACCTTTCAGCACGTGAAGCTGGTGCCGCAGATGACGGTGCTGGACAACGTGGCGCTGGGCGCCTACCTGCGTGGTCGCGCGGGCGTGGTGCGTGCAGCGTTGCGCCTGGATCGCGGCGAGGAGGCGCGGACCCGTGCCGAGGCGGTGAACGCGCTGTCGCGCCTGGGCCTGGCCGCGCATGCCCGGGACGCTGCCGGCAGCCTCCCACTGGGCAAGCAGCGGATCGTCGAGATCGCCCGCGCCTTGGCTGCGGCGCCGTCGCTGCTACTGCTGGATGAACCCGCAGCCGGCCTGCGCCATGTCGAAAAGCGCGAGCTTGCGGATTTGCTGCGCGAACTCAAGGCCGACGGGATGACGGTGCTGCTGGTTGAACACGACATGGATTTCGTGATGGGGCTCGCCGACCGTCTGGTCGTCATGGACTTCGGCGAAAAGCTGGCCGAGGGTTCGCCGACCGAGATCCAGCGCAATCCGAAGGTGCTGGAAGCCTATCTCGGCGGCGTCTGAGCGGTCACCACACGTACCATGGATGCTGTCCTCGACGTGCGCGACCTGTCCGTTTCGTACGGCAAGGTCGAAGCCGTGCACGGTGTCTCGTTCCGCGTCGCGCCGGGGAACATCGTGTCGATCATCGGGCCCAACGGGGCCGGCAAGACGACGCTGCTCGGCGCGGTCATGGGTCTGCTCGCAGCGCGTGGCGAAGTCCGCTATGGAGGCGCATCGATCACCGCGCTGGCGGTCGAACAGCGCGTCGCGCGCGGTCTCATCCTGGTCCCGGAACGGCGCGAACTCTTTGCCGCGATGAGTGTGGCCGACAATCTCGAACTTGGCGCCTTTGCGCTCGCGCGCCGCGGCGAAAAGGACCGGCGGTCGACGCTGGAGGCCGTTTACTCCCGCTTTCCACGACTGCGGGAGCGCTGTGCGCAGATGGCCGGGACCCTTTCCGGAGGCGAGCGCCAGATGCTGGCGCTGGGCCGCGCACTGATGGGCAAGCCGCGCCTGCTGCTGCTGGACGAACCGTCGCTGGGCCTCGCACCGCTGGTCGTGCGCGAGATATTCAGCATCATCGCGGATCTGCGCGGCGCGGGCGTTTCCATCCTGCTCATCGAGCAGAACGCACGGGCCGCTTTGCAGGTCTCCGACTACGGCTACGTGCTCGAAGCCGGCGAACTCGCGCTCGAGGGTTCCAGCACAGAGTTGGCAGCCAATCCGCAGGTGGCCGCCGCGTATCTCGGGGGAGGCGGGATCCTGCCGGCATGACGCCGCCGTACCGCCGCAGGCGAGGGATGCTGCCGGCGCGCTGAAAAAACCATCCTGAAGGCGCGCTTGCCGCGGCAACGGATAAGCCGCGACAATATGCGTTTTCGGCGGGCAGCCGGCCTTCGATCCGGCGCCGCCCCTGCAAAGGCCACCTTGACCGATTCCTCGTTATCCGCCGCCGACGGCCACGCCCTGAGCGAGGCACGCCGTCTCCTGCTCGATCCGGCAGGGCTCGACATGCCCCAGCTCGACCGGATCCTGGCTTCGATTCACACCCATGCGGTCGACTTTTCCGATCTCTATTTCCAGTATTCGCGGATGGAAAGCTGGAGTCTCGAGGAAGGCATCGTCAAGTCCGGGGCGTTCAGCATCGATCGCGGCGTGGGCATCCGCGCGGTGCAGGGCGAGAAGCAGGCCTTCGCCTATTCCGACGACATCACGCTGGCGGCAATGGAAGCGGCCGCGGCCGCGGCGCGGGCGATCGGTCGCCAGGGGGTGTCGGCTGTTGCCCCCCTTACCCGCAGCCGGACCGGGTTGACGCTCTACGCGCCTTCCGACCCGGTCGTGTCGCTGCGGGAGGAAGCGAAGGTTTCGTTGCTCGAACGCCTTGAGCGGCTGGCAAGGGCGCGCGATTCGCGCGTCGTGCAGGTCATGGCTTCACTTGCCGGCGAGTACGACGTCGTGCTGGTCGCGCGCAGCGACGGCCTGTGCGCGGCCGACGTGCGGCCGTTGGTGCGCGTGTCCCTGACCGTGATCGTCGAGGAAAACGGCCGCCGCGAGCAGGGCTTCTCGGGAGGGGGCGGGCGCTTCGACTACGGATACTTCACCGACGCGGTGCTCGCCGACTACGCGACGCAGGCGGTGGCGCAGGCGGTGCTGAATCTCGGTGCGCGCGAGGCGCCCGCAGGCATGATGACCATCGTCCTCGGGCATGGCTGGCCCGGCATACTGTTGCACGAAGCCATCGGGCACGGGCTCGAAGGCGATTTCAATCGCAAGGGCACCAGCGCATTCTCGGGACGCGTGGGCGAGCGGGTGGCGGCGCGCGGCGTGACGGTCATCGACGACGGCACGATCGAACGCCGGCGCGGCTCGCTCAACGTCGACGACGAGGGCAATCCGACGCGGCGCACCGTATTGATCGAAGACGGCATTCTGCGCGGGTACATGCAGGATCGACTCAACGCAGTGCTGATGAAAGTCGCGCCCACCGGCAACGGCCGGCGCGAATCCTTCGCGCATCTGCCGATGCCGCGCATGACCAATACGATCATGCTCGCCGGCGAGCACGACCCCGAGGCGATCCTCGCGTCGGTGAAGGAAGGGCTGTACGCGGTGAATTTCGGCGGCGGACAGGTCGATATCACCAGCGGCAAGTTCGTCTTCTCGGCCGCCGAAGCCTGGAAGATCGAGAACGGCAAGCTCGCGTACCCGGTCAAGGGTGCGACGCTGATCGGCAACGGCCCCGATGCGCTTACCAAGGTGACGATGATCGGCCGCGACATGGAGATGGACAGCGGCATCGGCACCTGCGGCAAGGATGGCCAGAGCGTGCCGGTAGGTGTCGGGCAGCCGACATTGAAGATCGAGGGACTGACCGTCGGCGGCACTGCCTGATCCCGCGTCGTCGCGGGCGCGGGGAATCTCGTCGTTTCGTCGCGCGCTAGACAGAAAAATTCGCCAGGCCCCGTTTCGTGTCCGCACCTCCAGATTCGTTCCTCGCCGGCCTGTTCCGATCATCGCCGCTTCGGCACGCGCCGTTTCGCCGGTTCTACATCGGGTCGATCGGTGCGGCGCTCGGGTACACGATGCAGGGGACCGTCGCGGCCTGGCTGATGGCCACGCTGACGACCTCTGCGCTGATGGTGGCACTCGTGCAGACGGCAAGCACGGCGCCATCGCTGCTGTTCGGGTTGCTGGCCGGCGCATTGGCCGACATCGTCGACAGGCGGCGTGTCGTTCTCGTCACGCAGGTCGTGCTGTGGGTGGCGACCGTGGTGCTGGGCATCGCGACGCTGGCCGGCCTGATGGGGCCGCAATCGCTGCTCGTGTTCACGTTCCTTATCGGTGCCGGGTTCACGTTCTACATGCCCGCGCAGCAGGCAAGCGTCAACGATTTCGTTGCGCGTGCTGAGGTGCCGCGCGCGGTGGCCCTGGGCGCGGTGGCGTACAACCTCGCGCGGGCGGTCGGGCCGGCGATCGCCGGGGCGATCGTCACCGTCGCCGGCAGTGGCACCGCCTCGCTGGTCAGCGCCTGCTTCTTCCTGCTGATGGTCGCCGCGGTGCGCAGCTGGAAAAGCGGCGAGCGTCCGCTTCCCGGCGTCCCCGAGACGCTGATTTCCGGCGTGCAGACCGGCCTGCGGTATGCCCGGCACTCGCCGCTGTTGCGGGCACTGATCATCCGCAACCTGACGTTCAGCATCTGCGCCAGCGCGTTGTGGGCACTGCTGCCGGTCATCGCCCGTGACCAGCTGGGATTGGGCGCCGGCGGATTCGGTTTGTTGTCGGCGGGATTCGGCTGCGGGGCCATCGTCGGCGCGCTGACGATTCCGCGGCAGCTGCAGCGGCTGGGGCTCAACCGGGTGGTCACCATGGGCGCGCTGCTGTGGACGGCGGCGGTGGCGTTGATCGCGTGGGCGGACCACACGGCGCTGGCGATGGTGGGGATGTTCGGCGCGGGCGCCGCTTGGGTCAGCGTGCTCGCCAGCCTGTCCGCGGGCACCCAGAGCGCGGCTCCCGCCTGGGTGCGCGCCCGGGCCGTGGCGATGGCCCTCGTTGCGGTGCAGGCGAGTCTTGCGGTGGGCAGCGTGATCTGGGGCTCGCTCGCCACCTACGCGGGACTGCGCGTCGCGCTGGTCACGTCGGCGGGGACGCTGCTCGTGCTGCTGTTCGCCAGTCGCTGGCTGCCGGTGCAGATGGGCGATGCGGCCGACGTCACCCCCGGTGCGCGGTTGCCCGAACTGTCGCTGGCCGAGCCGCCGTCGCCGGACGACGGGCCGGTGCTGATACAGGTGGAGTATCGGATAGCGCCGGAGAACCGTGCGCGGTTCCTGCACGA
Organism: uncultured beta proteobacterium; assembly: GCA_963788185.1. GTDB lineage: Bacteria > Pseudomonadota > Gammaproteobacteria > Burkholderiales > Casimicrobiaceae > CAIWHR01. Next base: position 25,310 of record CAWBGE010000020.1, on the reverse strand, counting down.
GATCCACCTCATCGAACCGATCCGGCGGCGCAATGGCGCCAACGCGTGGCGCGTCTTTCGCGACGTGGGCGAAGACGGCCGCTTCGTCGAGCGCTTCGTCATCACCTCGTGGGCGGAATACGTGCGCCTGCGCAGCCGGATGACCATGTCGGATCGACAGCTGCTGGATCGCGTTCAGCAGTTGCATCAGTCCGACGCACCGCTGCAGGTGGCGCGACTGATCGGCATCGACCCGGGCTCCGCAACGGCTGCGGCGCCGCGATTCGATCCCGACTGAGAGGGTGCGGTGCCGCTGCGAAACGGCGGACCGACGCGCGACGGTCGCCCGCCACCGGCGGCCGGTCAGTGCAGCGGCCCCGTGGCCTCGATCACCGCTGGGGCAGGTGCCGGCGACGCGTGATGCATCACGATCCGCCAGCCCGAGGGCGTTCGCAGGAAGACGTTGCTGCAGAGCGCAGCGCCGCTCTCGCTGCGGTTGCCGCTCGCGGTGACATGCTCGACTGCGCTCTGCAGCGAGAGGCCCACGGTCTCGATCACCACGACCTGTTCGAGCCGGAAGAGCAGACGGGCGCCGCCGGCGAACAGCTGTTCCCAACCCGCGCGCACCGCGGCGTAGCCTACCAGCCGCGCGCCGCCCGGATGCACGCAGACGATGTCCTCGTCCTCGGCCCAGGTCGCCATCATCGCGTCGACGTCACCGGCCTCGAATGCCTGATAGAAGGCGAGCGCTGCATCGGTGGGCGTGGTGAAGATCGGCGGATTTCGGGGCTTGGCCATCAGGGAGCGGGCAGGCGTCAGTCCAGGGTCGGGAGCGCTGGCGGTCGGACGCGGGCCGCGGCGCGGGTGGCACGGGCGAAATCGTACACCACGTTCGGCTCGAGGTCGCGCATGCACTTGAAGTGCTGCAACGGGCATTCGCGCTTGAAGCACGGGCTGCAGGGAATGTCGATCCGCGCGATCCGCGCCAGCGGCGAAATCGGCGGAGTGAACGTCGGCGACGACGAGCCGAACAGTGCCACCAGCGGCGCGCCTACGGCGGCGGCAGCATGCATGAGCCCGGAATCGTTGCTGATCACGAGGCTGGCGAGCGAAAGGAGGTCGATCGCCGTGCCGAGGTCGGTGCGGCCGGTGAGGTCGTAGAACTGCCGTCCGGCCTCTCCACCCGATTGACGCACCGATGCCGCCGGCAGCCTGTCGTTGGGCGAGCCGATCAGCCACACCTGCATGCCGTCGCCCTGCAGCCTTGCGCCGAGCTCGGCGAAATAGTTCGGCGGCCAGCGCTTGGCGGTGCCGTATTCGGCGCCCGGACACAGCGCCGCGATGGGGCGCGCAGTCGACAGGTTCATCGACTGCAGTGCCGCGGCGCGGTTCGCGGCGTCCGGCACCAGGACCGGGCCCGGTGGCATCGGCACGAGGTCGCCGGCCGAAACCCCGAGCGCGACAAAGCGATCGACCAGTCGGGGCAGTGCCTTCTCGTCCAGGCGGCGGGCATCGGTGAGCAGGCCCCAGCGGGCTTCGCCAACGTAGCCGATCCGCCGCGGAATGCCGGCGAACCAGGGGATCAGCGCCGACTTCCACGAGTTCGGCAGGACGAACGCGTGCGTATACGCGTGGCTGCGAAGGGTGGCTGCCAACGCGCGTCGCTGCGCCCAGCCGAAACGGCCGTGCCCCAGCGGATTTTCGATGACGCGCGCGACGCCGCGCATCCGGGCGTAGACCGGCGCGCACCAGGGCGGCGCCAGCACGTCGACGATGGGGTCGGTGTAAGGCTCGCGCAGCAGCGACACCAGCGGCTCGGAAAGGATCGCATCCCCGACCCACGAGGGGGCGACGATGAGTACGCGGTTGGGCATGCGTGGCGGTGACGGGCGCGGAAGCCGGAAGCCGCGCTTCGTTGGCAGATCAGTGGCCACCGGCCTTGGTTGCGCCGTCGCGCAGCCGGTAAGTCGTGCCGCAGTAGGGGCAACGGGCGGACCCCGTGGTCGCCGCGTCGAGGTAAACGCGCGGGTGCGATGACCACAAAGGCATCCGCGGGTTCGGGCAAAACACCGGCAGTTCGCTCGGATCGACTTCGAGCGCCGGCGCTTCACCCTGTGACGTCATGGTTCGACCCGGGTGAGCCAGTCGCGGTGGGCGGGATTGCGGCCGTTGACGGAGTCGAAGAACAGCGCCTGCAACCTCTCGGTGAGCGGACCACGGCGGCCGATGCCGATGCTACGGTTGTCGAGTTCGCGAATCGGCGTGACCTCGGCGGCAGAGCCGGTAAAGAACGCTTCGTCCGCACAGTACACTTCGTCGCGGAGGATACGGCGCTGGTGGACGGCGATGCCAAGGTCGTGCGCAAGGCGCATCACGGTGTCGCGGGTGATGCCCTTCAGCGCGCCCGAGCCGATGTCGGGGGTGTGCAATTCGCCATCGATGACGATGAAGACGTTTTCGCCTGCGCCCTCCGAGACGTAACCCTGCGCGTCGAGCAGCAGCGCCTCGTCGTAACCATCCTGGGTTGCCTCCTGGTTGGCGAGGATCGAATTGAGGTAGTTGGCGCAGGCCTTGGCCCCGGTCATCGTGATGTTGACGTGGTGGCGCGTGAACGACGACGTCTTGACGCGGATGCCCTTCTCGAGGCCTTCGGCACCGAGGTACGCGCCCCAGGGCCATGCGGCAACGGCCACCCGGACCGGATTGGATTTGGCCGCGACGCCCATGACTTCGGAACCGTAAAATGCGATCGGACGGATGTAGCCGGACTCGAGCTTGTTGTCGCGCACGCAGGCGATCTGCGCGGCGTTGAGTTCGTCCTTGGTGTAGGGGATCTTCATGCCGAAGATGTGCGCCGACCGGAACAGCCGATCGGTGTGTTCGTGCAGGCGAAAAATCGCCGTCCCATCGACGGTCTTGTAGGCACGAACACCCTCGAACACGCCCATGCCGTAGTGCAGCGTATGCGTGAGCACGTGGGTCGTGGCTTCGCGCCACGGCACCATCTTGCCGTCGTACCAGATGAAACCATCACGGTCGGCCATCGACATGGCGAAATCTCCAGTAAGCGTTGGTCGTTTATTCTAGCCGAAATCACGCATCTGCTTCGACGGCGTGCCACGGGCCGCCGAAAACAAGGTTCCACAGTTTCATCACGGCCGCACGTCGTGGCGCCTGCGTCTCGGGGTCGACACGCGCATGCGCGGCGCCGGTCAGGCGGATCTGATGCTGCAGCCGGCGGTACTCGCGATAGGCATCGGCCGCCGCTGTCGCGGTGTCGGCGTCGATGAGACCCAGCGCCCCCGCCATGGTGAGGAGCGCGATGTTGCCGGCATTGCGGGTCAACGACGGATGCCGGTGCGCGTGCGCAAGCACCAGGAGCTGGACGGCGAACTCCACGTCGACCATGCCTCCCGGATCGTGCTTGAGATCGAAACGGTCCTTCGGAGTCGCGTGGCCTTCACGCATCCTGAGGCGCATTTCCACCACATCTCGCGCCAGCCGGGCCGGATCGCGCGGCAGCCTTAGGATCGCTTCGCGTTCGGACTCGAATGCCTGGCCGATCGTCGCATCCCCGGCGACGAAACGGGCGCGTGTCAGCGCCTGGTGCTCCCAGGTCCAGGCTTGCGTGTGCTGGTATTTGCGGAAGCTCGCGAGCGAGGTGACCATCAGCCCGGAGGCACCATCGGGCCGCAGCCGAAGGTCGGTGTCGTAGAGCTGACCCGCGCCGGTCGTGCTGGTGAGCCAGGTGACGACGCGCTGCGCCAGGCGGGCGTAGCGCTCGGGGGCCGTGTCGTCGCCTGCGTCGTCGTAGATGAAGACGATATCGAGGTCCGACGCGTAACCCAGTTCCTTGCCGCCGAGCTTGCCGTAGCCGATGACCGCAAATCGCGGAGGCGGTGCATCGGCGCCGCGCATCTGGGCCCAGACGGCCTTGAGCGTGGCGTCGAGGACGGTGTCGGCCAGTGCCGAAAGGTGATCGGCGAGGCGCTCGACCGTGAGTGTTCCGGTGATGTCCTGGGCGAGCAGACGAAACGCCTGCGCGTGCTGGAAATGCCGCAACGCGTCCATCTGGCCTTCCGGATCGCCGACGTGATGAGCGAGATTTGCGGCAAGTTCGTGGCGCCAGGCGCTCCAGTCGGGCTCGGCAAGCAGCACGCGCGCATCGAGCAACTCGTCGAGCAGGATAGGGTGCTGAATCAGGAAGTCGGTTGCCCATTGCGATGCTCCCATCAGCTGGGCGAGCCGGGGCAACAGCGGCGGGTGCTCGATCACCAGCGCCAGGTAGGCGCTGCGGCGGCTGACCGTCTCCAGCAAGGCCAACAGGCGCAGGAAGACCGTCTGTGGCGCGACGCCGGCAACTTCCTCGTCCGAGGACACCCAGAGCAGGCTTGGCACCAGCGCGTCGAAGCGCTGTTGCGACAGCGCGGGGAGCTGCAGATACCGCGTGCTCGTACGCACGCGTGTGAGCGTGCTCACCAGCTCGTCCGGGTCGGCGTAACCGGCCGTTGCCAGCATCGTACGCGCGGATTCCCGATCGACATCGCCGCGCCACAGGCCGGAGAAGCCGGCGATGTCGCCGGTCCTCCCGTCGCGCCCGACGCCTGGGGCAGGTTTGGCGTCGTCTTCCGGCTCGCCTTCGGTCGCTCCGAACAAGGCGGCGAACTGCTCATCGACGGCGGCTCGCTGTTCGGCCAACGTGGATTCGAAGGCGGCGCGGGATGCGAAGCCCATCGCTTCGGCGAGCGCCTCGCGCTCGGCGGAATCTTCCGGCAGCGTCTGCGTCTGCCTGTCGTCGCGATACTGCAGGCAGTGTTCGAGCCGGCGCAGGAAAAGGTACGCGGCATGGAGCCGTCCGGTCGCCGCTTCGGGCAGCAAACCCCGGCTCTCGATTGCCGCCAGCGCCGGCAGCGTGCCGCGCACGCGCAGTGCCGGTTCGCGGCCGCCACGCACCAGTTGCAGCGCCTGAACGATGAACTCGATCTCGCGGATGCCGCCGGGGCCGAGCTTGATGTTGGGCGCATAGTCGCGGCGCTTCCCCTGCTCGCGAATCTGGCGGTGGATGTCGCGCAGGCCGTCGTAGGCATCGAAGTCGAGGTACTTGCGAAACACGAACGGCGTGACGAGGCTCGCGAGTTCGTCGTGACGGTTCCCTGTCAGCGCGCGTGCCTTGAGCCAGGCGTAGCGCTCCCACGACCGGCCCTGGCCGATCAGGTATTGCTCCAGCGCCGAAAACGGAACCGTCAGCGGTCCGCTGTCGCCGTAGGGGCGCAAACGCATGTCGACGCGGAACACATAGCCTTCGGCGGTGACGTCGTTGATCGCCGCGATGACGCGGCGACCGAGGCGGTCGAAGAACTCGCGATTGGAAAGTGTGCGCGCGCCGTCGGTATCGCCCTCCTCGGGGTAGACGAAGATCAGGTCCACATCGGACGAGACATTGAGCTCGCCGCCCCCCAGCTTGCCCATGCCGATGACGATCAGCTGCTGCGCGCGGCCGTCTGCGCCGCGCGGCTCGCCATGCGTGGCAGCGAGCAGCGTGTGATTCAGCGCGACCGCCGATCGGGAAGCGACCTCCGCAAGTCGCGTCATGTTCGCGCACACCTCCGTCAACGGCGCACGACCCGTGAGATCCCGCGCCAGCGTGTGCACCATCAGCTGCCGACGCAGCGCGCGCAGGCAAAGCGCCAGCCGCGCAGGATCGCTCGGGTCGGTGTTGTCGCCGACCGTGCGTTCGGCCGCGTCCCAGTCGAAACCGGCGTCGAGCGTGGCTTCGAGCCTGCTTCGCTCGAGCGGACGGTTGGCGAGGGCTGCGGTGGCGTAGTGGCTGTAAGCGAGTGCGGCGAGGAGATCCATGACGAGCAGGAGCGGCAGAGAGGTTTCGGAGCCTGATCGGGTGCCGAGGACCGCAGTCGAGGCACCACGGCCGGGAAGCGACAATCAGAGGCACCAGGCCACCTTCGCGCATTCCGCTACAATGCCAGCGCCATTTGCCATTATGCCCCCGTGGCGCCGCGTTACTTTCATTTCCATCGCCGCCCGAGACTGCATTGCTTCGCCTAGGCCGGATCGCCGGCATCACCCTGATTGCGGCGTTTGCAGCGTTCGCGCTGACGTTGCTGGGCGTTCGCTACGTCGTCTTTCCGCAGGTCGAGAACCATCGCGACAATGTAGCGGCAGCGCTTTCGCGCCAGCTCGGCCAGCCCGTTGAAATCGACGCCCTCGTCGCGGGCTGGGACGGCTGGAATCCCAAGCTGATCATGACCGGGTTCCGGGTCCGCGACTCCGCCCGAGTGGCATCGCTGCCTCTGCTCGAGCTGCCCCAGGTCGAGATGATCGTGGCGTGGACCTCGATGCCGTTCCTGGAGCTGCGCTTGAAGCAGTTGGTGATCGAGCGTCCCCGGCTCGCGCTGCGCCGCGATCGCGCCGGGATGCTGCATGTCGGTGGGATCGAGATCGACCCGGCGGACGTCGAGGGTGAACCTGCACTGACCGACTGGATCCTTCGCCAGCCGCAGATCCTTGTCCGCAACGCGCTCATCACCTGGAACGACGATCTGCGCAATGCCCCGCAACTCGTGCTGGATCGCGTCCAGCTGCGCCTCGAGCACGACTTTGGCCGCCATCGGTTCGGGTTGCGCGGCACGCCGCCGCCGGAACTGGCGGCACCCATCGACGTGCGCGGCGAATGGCGGGGCGGGTCGGTGCGCGATTGGCATCAAGCGGAGGGGCGCCTCTACGCGCGACTCGACTACGCCGACGTCGCGGCATGGCGCGAATGGCTGCCGTTGCCGAAGGAACTCGCCAGCGGCAAGGGCGCGCTCAGGCTCTGGTTCGAATTTGCAGGCGGCGTGGCGCGCGAAATCACAGGTGACGTCGAGCTCGAGGACGTCGAAGCCCGGCTCGCCGACAACCTGCCGAAGCTGCAGCTCGCGCATCTCGCCGGGCGCATCCGGTGGCAGGACGACGATGGTCGACGCGAGTTTCTGGCGCGGCAGCTGCGATTTTCGACGGCGGCAGGCACGGACCTCGAGCCGGTCAGCTTCCGGTTGGTGGCGCGCGATGCCACGCCCTCGACACCGGCGACGACGCTGCTCGAGTTCGACCAGTTGCAGCTGGAGCCGCTGCGCGATCTTGCCGCCCAGCTTCCGTTGTCCGAGTCCGTTCGTGCCGACCTCGCCGGTTTTGCGCCGCGAGGCACGCTGTCCCGTGGCCGGGTCCAGTGGGAGGGGCCGAACGACGCGCCCACTGCACTTTCGGGTCAGGCCGATTTCGCGCTGGTCGGCGTCACAGCGCAGCGATTGCTGCCGGGCGGCACCGGGTTTTCCGGAAGCATCGAGTTCACGCCAGCCGGTGGGACCCTCAAGCTGCAGTCGCGTGCGGCCACGCTCGACTTGCCGCGCGTGTTCGCCCTGCCGATCGATCTCGATCGGCTCGACGCGACGGCGACCTGGGAACGCAAGGATGGCGCGACCCTGGTGCGTCTTGTCAGCGCCGAGTTCGCCAATGCCCATGCGTCGGGGCAGGCCAGCGGCCTCTACCGGACCACGGCCAAGGGTCCCGGGGCCATCGATCTCGTGGCGCAGCTCGCCAACGCCCAGGTGACCGAAGTCCATCGCTACCTTCCCCGGTGGATCGATGCGGGAACGCAGGATTGGCTGCGCCGCGGACTTGCAAAGGGCATCGCGCCGGAAGCCACGCTCAAGCTGACCGGGAATCTGGCGGAATTTCCCTTCGCCGACGGTAAGACCGGGAAGTTCCAGGTGATCGCCAAGGCGAGCGGCGTCACGCTCGACTATGCCGAACACTGGCCGAAGCTCACCGACATCGACGCGGTGGTCCGGTTCGAGGGCAAGGGTCTCTTCATCGACAGCAGGTCGGCGCGCATCCTGGGCACGCAGATCGGAAAGACGCACGCCGAGATCCCGGATCTAGACGCAGCGATTCCGCGGCTCGGGGTCGTCGGCGAGGCCGTCGGTCCGGCAACGGAGTTTCTGCACTTCGTCGAAGAAAGTCCGGTCGCCGCATGGATCGGAGACGTCACCCGTCGCGCCGAGGCGTCGGGCAATGGGCGACTGGGATTGCGACTCGACCTTGCGCTCGGCAACGAAGCCGACAACAAGGTGGCCGGCGACTTCACATTCGTCGATGCGCAACTGCGCCTGCAAAGCGTGCCGCCGCTGTCGAAAGTCAACGGAAAGCTTTCGTTCACCGAGTCCGAGTTCGACGCGCGCGACATCGAACTCGAAGTCATGGGCGGACCGGCCCGGGTGTCGTTGGGAAACGCCGACGGCCACCTGCGCGTGACGGGAAGCGGGGTTGCCAGCGTCGCAGCATTGCGCAGCGAAATCTCGATGCCGCTCGGCGACCGTCTGACCGGAACCCTGCCCTGGTCTGTCGTCATCGACGCCGCGCCGGCGGGAGTGACGTGGACCGTCGACAGTTCGACGGCAGGGATGGCGATCGACCTGCCGCCTCCGATCGGCAAGCGCAATGAGGATGCCGTGCCCTTGCGCGTCGTTCGTCAGCCGATCGCGGACCATCCGGACAGCGAACTCCTGTCGGTGAGATACGGCGGCGACCTGCAGGTTGTGGGACGACGGCGGCAGGCGGACGCCGGCGTCGAGTGGGAGCGGGTCGAAGTTGCCGTCGGGCCCAAGGCGCGCTCCGGCGTGCCGGCGTCGGCCGAGCGTTCGGGCACGTGGCTCAAGGCGGACCTGCCGGTCCTGGATCTCGATGCGTGGATCGCGGTGCTCCGGCGGCCGTCCGCTGCGGGGACAGGGACACAGGCGAAGTCGGAGAATTTGCCGGCGTTCAGCGGCTTCGATCTCGACATCGGGCAACTGGAAGCGTTCGGCGGTTCCTGGAACGGAATTCGGGTCGCCGGGCGCCCCGCTGCAGCCGACCTCAAGCTGGAGCTTGCCGGGCGCGACGTCACCGGATCCGCCGTCTGGTCTCCGCCCGGCGTCGGGCACCCCAACGGCCGGTTGACCGCACGTCTCTCGCGGCTCGCGACGGGCGGCGGTCCGGATCGTCCCGCGACCGTTTCCGAGCTGCCGCCGGAGGATGCGACGACTGCCGGTGCATGGCCGGAGCTCGACATCGCCGCAGACCTGTACGTGTCCAAGGGCCGGGAACTCGGTCGCCTAGAGCTCGTGGCGCTGCCCCGAGGCGCCGAGTGGCAGATCCGGCAGCTCCGCCTGGTCGCCGAGGAAGGCCGGCTCGACGCCGAGGGCGCGTGGCGCGGCGGCAGCCGCCGGCAGCAGACCAAGCTCGACGTTTTGCTCGATGTCAGGGACGCGGCCGGATTCCTGGCGCGGTTCGGATTCCCGAACGCGGTGCAGGGAGCGCCGACGAAAATCACCGGCCAGCTGGCGTGGGCGGGTGCGCCGAATGGGCTCGACTTTCCGACGCTGACGGGCACGTTTCGCGTCGACGTCGGCCCCGGGCGCTTCACGAAGGTCGAGCCGGGCATCGGCAAGCTCCTCGGCGTGCTGTCGTTGCAGGCGCTGCCCCGTCGGATCACGCTCGACTTTCGCGACATTTTCAGCGAAGGGTTCACGTTCGATCAGATCAACGGCACGGTGCGGGTCGACCGGGGCATTCTGACCACCGACAACCTGAAGCTGCTGGGGCCTGCGGCGAAGGTCGAGATCACCGGTGACGCCGACCTTGCCCAGGAAACGCAGCGGCTCCATGTTCGCGTGCAGCCGACGCTGTCGGCAGGTGTTTCGGCCGGGGCAGCGCTGCTTTTTCTCGCCAATCCCATCGTGGGCGCGGTCGTCGGCGCGGGATCCCTGCTTGCCCAGAAGATGCTCCAGGATCCGATCGAGCAGATGTTCAGCTATGACTACGAAGTGACCGGTAGCTGGTCGGATCCGGTCGTGGCGAAGGGCGCCCCGTCCAAATCGGACGTTCCCGCAACCAAGGGCGCCCAATGAACGCAGCGTCCTTGCGGGTCGCCGCGGTGCAGATGGTCTCCACCGCGAGTGTCAGCGACAACCTTGCACAGGCGGCGGCGCTGGTCGATGCCGCGGCCGGCGAAGGTGCGAAGCTGGTGGTACTCCCCGAGTATTTCGGCATCATGGGCGCGCGCGCATCCGACAAACTCGCGGTGCGTGAAGCCGATGGCGACGGGCCACAGCAGGCGTTTCTCGCGCAGATCGCGCAACGGCACGGGGTCTGGATGGTGGGGGGTTCGGTGCCGATCGCCGTCGGCGATCCGTGTCGCGTGCGCAGCGCCTGCCTCGTGTACGGACCCGACGGACGGCGCGTCGCGCGCTACGACAAGATCCATCTGTTCGCCTTTGCGCAGGGCGGCGAGAATTACGACGAGGCGCGGACCATCGAACCCGGCGAAGCGCCGGTGACCTTCGAATTGCCCTGCGGCCGCGTCGGATTGTCGATCTGCTATGACCTGCGATTTCCCGAACTTTACCGGGCGCTGGGCGAACTCGCGCTGATCCTCGTTCCCGCGGCGTTCACCGCCACGACGGGCGTCGCCCACTGGCATCTTCTGCTGCGCGCGCGGGCGGTCGAGAACCAGTGCTACGTGCTGGCGGCCGCGCAGGGGGGCGAGCACGCCGGCGGGCGCAGGACCTTCGGCCATTCGGCGCTGATCGATCCGTGGGGGCGGGTGGTCGCCGAACGAGCGGAAGGGCAGGGCATCGTGATCGGCGACGTCGAGCCCTCGCGCATGGCCGAAGTGCGCGCGCGCCTGCCGGCGCTGGCGCATCGCAAACTGCGTTAGCGCCCGGGAACCGCGGCGCTACTTCGCGCCCTTGAGCAGCGCCAGCACCGCACCACCGCCGCCCGCGTGGCGCGGTGCTTCGCAGTAGGCGAGCACATCGTCCCAGTGCGACATCCACTTGCGCACCTTGCCCTTGAGCACCGGCTCCTTGCCGGGCGACGTGAGTCCCTTGCCATGGATCACCCGAATGCAGCGCAGCCCCCTGCCGCGCGCGTCGACCAGAAAGTCCGCCAGCGCGTCGTGCGCCTCCTCGGAGGTCATTCCGTGCAGGTCGATCTCGCCCTGCAGCGTCCAGTGGCCACGGCGCAGCTTCACCAGGACGTCGGTGCCCAGCCCGGGGCGCAGGAACGTGAGTCCGCTCTCGTGCTCCTGTCCCACGTCCCAGGTGTCCGGTGCGGGCTCGGCACCGAATTTGGACGCGAGCAGTGCGTCGCGGTCATCGGCCAGGCGCTGGCGCGCCACGGGTGCGGGACGCGTTGGTTCGATCCGGGCCCGGGTGTGCGGGGGCAGCCGGCGCACGTCGGCGAAGACGCGCGCCAGGTCGATGTCTCCGGTCGCGTGTTTGGTCGCCGTGGTCGCGCGCTTCGCCTCGGCAGCGGTTCGCGTTCGCGCGGCGGGCGCCGGCGGCTTCTTTGCTGCGTCGGCCGACCGCGCGGCATCCAGCATCCGCTTGAGGTCGGTCAGCTTCGACATGCCGATTCCGGAGGTGTTGGCGGCAGCGGCACCCGGTCAGCCATGGCCTTCGAGGAAGGCCTCGGCGTCCAGCGCCGCCATGCATCCGGTGCCTGCCGACGTCACGGCCTGCCGGTAGACGTGGTCCGCGACGTCGCCGGCCGCGAACACGCCCGCAACGCTGGTCGCCGTCGCATTCCCCGCCGTGCCGCTCTTGATCGAGATGTACCCGCCCGCCATGTCGACCTGGCCTTCGAAGATGCCGGTATTCGGCGTGTGGCCGATGGCAATGAAGACGCCGGTGGCCGCGAGGTCCTGTTTGACTCCGGTGTCGCGATGCGCGAGCCGCGCGCCGGTGACCCCGGTGGAGTCGCCGAGCACTTCGTCGAGGACATGGTTCCAGATCACGCGAACGTTGCCGTCGGCCTTGGTCTTCGCCATCAGTTTGTCGATGAGGATAGCCTCGGCGCGGAAGCGCTCGCGGCGATGGACGATGGTGACGCTGCGCGCGATGTTGGACAGGTATAGCGCTTCCTCGACCGCCGAATTTCCGCCGCCGACGACCACGACATCCTGGTTGCGATAGAAGAAGCCGTCGCAGGTGGCGCAGGCGGATACCCCCTTGCCCATGAACGTCTGCTCGGAGGGCAGGCCCAGATACCGTGCCGACGCTCCGGTGGCGATGATCAGGGCGTCGCAGGTGTACTGGCCGTTGTCACCTTCCAGCCGGATCGGTCTTTCGGCGAGATGCGCGGTGTGGATGTGGTCGAAGACCATTTCGGTGTCGAAACGCTTCGCGTGTGCCTCGAACCGCGCCATCAGGTCAGGTCCCTGCACGCCGTCGGCGTCCGCCGGCCAGTTGTCGACGTCCGTGGTCGTCATCAATTGCCCGCCCTGCGCCAGACCGGTGATCAGCACCGGCTTGAGGTTGGCGCGTGCGGCGTATACTGCGGCGGTGTATCCGGCGGGCCCGGAGCCCAGGATCAGCAGGCGGATGTGTCTTGCGGACATGTCGTATTCTCGCTTTCCGGTTCGATCTTCAAGCGTTCGATTCTAGCTGATTTGGGGGCACCTTCCTGCTGCTCCAAGCCAGGTCCCGATGCGATCGTTCCGGCGTCGGCCGCTTACCGATTTGTGTATAATGCATAGCTTGAGGTTGAGCTGGCAACGCAATGATTTTCCAAAGAAACAAATCTAACGAGCGCCGTCGCTCGACGACCGACAGCGTGGCCAGCTCGGCGCTGCCACCGCGTTTTGCGCGTTTGGTCCGCGAGTCGTGGTGGTTGCTCGTCGTCGCCGCCTTCCTCTGGCTGGCGCTCATCCTGGCCACTTACACGAAGACCGATCCGGGATGGTCCTTCTCCGGAACCGGCGACGCGATCGCGAATCGGGGTGGACCGGCGGGTGCGTGGCTGGCCGACCTCCTGCTCTACCTCTTCGGTGCCTCCGCCTGGTGGTGGGTGGCAGCCGGCATCGTGATTGTCGCCGCTGGTTACCGACGCATCGGTCATCCCGACTTTGCGACCGAGCATCCGGCGGGGCTCGCGGTGTTCGGTTTTGCGCTCGTGCTGACGACGAGTGCGGCGCTCGAGGCACTGCGACTGTACCGGCTGCCGGCAACGCTGCCGCTCGCCCCGGGGGGGGCGGTGGGTGACCTCGTCGGCGGGGGACTTGCGCGGCTCATGGGGTTCAACGGGGCGACTTTGCTGTTGCTCGCGCTGTTCGCGGTGGGCTGGTCGCTCTTCTCCGGCATGTCGTGGTTGCGGCTGATGGAACGCGTCGGTGCCGGTATCGAGCATTCGGTCGCGTGGTTCCGCCGTCGCGCCGAGGCGCGCGAGGACCGGAGACTGGGGGTGCAGGCGCTCGCCGAGCGCGAAGCGGTCGTCCTGGCCAAGACCGAAGTGGTACTGCGCGAGCCCGTGCTGGTCGTCCCACCCGTCGTCGAAGTCCCCAAGTCGAACCGCGTGGTGAAGGAAAAGCAGCGCCCGCTGTTCCGCGAACTGCCCGATTCGCCGTTGCCGCCACTTGATCTGCTCGATGACCCGCCGGCAAGCCAGGAGTCCGTCAGCGCCGAGACGCTCGAGTACACGTCGCGGCTCATCGAGCGCAAGCTCGCCGATTTCGGCGTCGCGGTGAAGGTGCTGGCAGCGTATCCCGGCCCGGTGATCACCCGCTTCGAGATCGAGCCGGCGGTCGGCGTCAAGGGCGCGCAGATCGTCAATCTGGTCAAGGACCTCGCACGCGCGCTGTCGGTGGTGAGCATCCGGGTGGTGGAGACGATTCCCGGCAAGTCCTGCATGGGTCTGGAACTGCCGAACCCCAAGCGGCAGATCGTCAAACTGATCGAAATCCTGTCGTCGGCCACCTACAACGACACCGCCAGTCCGCTGACGCTGGTGCTGGGCAAGGACATCGCCGGCAAGCCGGTCATCGCCGATCTCGCGCGGATGCCGCATCTGCTCGTCGCCGGCACCACCGGATCCGGCAAGTCGGTCGCTGTCAACGCGATGATCCTGTCGCTGCTGTACAAGGCCGAGCCGCGGCAGGTGCGGCTGGTGCTGGTAGACCCCAAGATGCTGGAACTGTCGGTGTACGAGGGCATTCCGCACCTGTTGGCGCCGGTCGTCACCGACATGAAGCTCGCCGGCAACGCGTTGAACTGGTGCGTGGGCGAGATGGAGCGCCGCTACAAGCTGATGTCGTCGCTGGGCGTGCGCAACCTGGGGGGCTACAACGCCAAGGTGGCGGAGGCCAGGAAGGCCGGCAAGGCGCTCACCAATCCCTTCACGCTGACGCCGGAGGCGCCCGAGCCGATCGAGGAGATGCCGTTCATCGTCGTCGTCATCGACGAGCTTGCCGACCTGATGATGGTGACCGGCAAGAAGATCGAGGAATTGATCGCGCGCATCGCCCAGAAGGCGCGCGCCGCGGGCATTCATCTGATCCTCGCCACGCAGCGGCCGAGCGTCGATGTGATCACCGGCCTCATCAAGGCCAACATCCCGTCGCGGATCGCGTTCCAGGTCGCGAGCAAGGTCGACTCGCGGACGATTCTCGACCACATGGGCGCCGAAGCATTGCTGGGGCAGGGCGACATGCTCTTCCAGCCGCCAGGCACCGGCTATCCGCTGCGCGTCCACGGGGCGTTCGTCTCCGATGCCGAGGTGCACCAGGTGGTCGAGTACCTGAAGGCGCAGGGCGGGCCGCAGTACCTCGACGGCATTCTCGAGGGCAATGGCAGCGACGGCGGAAACGGCGACGGCCCGGCGGTCGAGGGCGCCGATGCGGAGTCGGACCCCGTCTACGACCAGGCGGTCGCGATCGTGCTGCAGACGCGCCGGCCATCGATTTCGCTGGTGCAGCGTCACCTGCGCATCGGCTACAACCGCGCTGCGCGGCTGATCGAGCAGATGGAACGCGCCGGTCTCGTGTCGCCGATGCAGACGAACGGGAATCGCGACGTGCTGGTGCCGGCCGGCAAGGGCGACGTCTCGTGATGCAGCGCCTGGGCGTGGCGCTCCTGCTGCTGGTCGCCGCGCCCGCACTGGCGGGGGCGGTCGAGGCCTATCGCCAGGGGCCCGGCGAGTGTCCGCGCGATCGTTCCGCGGACGCGCGAAGGATCACCGCGGCCGAAGCTTCGGAGCGTGCGCGTTCGCTGTTGCCCCAGGGCTTTTGCGGACCGACGTGGTTCGTCTCCGGCTGCGATCTGGACGCCGAGTGGGCGCTCGACACGTGGCGCGTCTATGCGCTTCAGTACCGGCTCGACGATGGGCAGAAGAACCACCGCGGGAGGGAGCACAGCTATGTGATCCTCGACCCCGTCGGCAACTGCATCGCCAACATCCCCGGAACATGAATCGATCGTGCACAAGGCGGTCGATCGCCGCGATCATCGGCCTCTGTTCGGTTTGGGCGGCGACGTCTGATGCTTCCGGAATCGAGCAGTTGCGTGCATTCCTCACGACCGCCAGGAGCGGCAAGGCGTCGTTCACGCAAACCGTCAGCGGCAAGTCCGCGCGCGTCGGCAAGCAATCGACCGGCAGCTTCGCCTTCGCGCGGCCGGGCAAGTTCCGCTGGGCGTATCAGCAGCCGTTCGAGCAGCTGATCGTCGGTGACGGCGAGAAGCTCTGGATCTACGACCGCGATCTCAACCAGGTGATCGTGCGCAAGCTCGATAGGGGGCTCGGGACCAGTCCGGCGGCGATCCTCGCCGGCGACAACGCGCTGGAGCGCAACTTCACGCTCACCGATGGCGGGGTCGGCGAAGGTCTGGAGTACGTCAACGCCTTTCCGCGGACGGCGGACACGGGATTCGAGCGCGTGCGCATCGGCTTCAAGGACGGCCTGCCGCGGGTGATGGAACTCGCCGACAGCTTCGGCAACACGACGCTGCTGCAATTCGGGAGCTTCGAGCGGAACGTCGAGATCGACGCCGGTGCCTTCCGCTTCGCGGTGCCGCCTGGCGCCGATGTCGTCGGCGAGTGACGCGCGAACCGATGGCCGATCTCTTCGCGTCCAACCAACCTGCGGCGCCGCTGGCCGAACGTCTGCGTCCGACGAGCGTGGCCGAGGTGATCGGCCAGCGCCATCTGCTCGGACCCGGCAAGCCCCTGGCCGTCGCGTTTGCATCGGGGCGGGCGCATTCGATGATCCTGTGGGGGCCCCCCGGCGTGGGCAAGACCACGCTGGCGCGCCTGATGGCCGATGCGTTTCAGGCCGAGTTCATCGCGCTTTCCGCCGTGCTCTCCGGCGTGAAGGACATCCGCGACGCGGTGGCACGCGCCGAGGCCACTCTGGCGCAAAGCGGGCGGCACACGATCCTGTTCGTCGACGAGGTCCATCGCTTCAACAAGGCCCAGCAGGACGCATTCCTTCCCTACGTCGAGCGCGGGCTCGTCACCTTCATCGGGGCAACCACTGAGAATCCGTCGTTCGAAGTCAACAGCGCGTTGCTGTCGCGCGCGGGCGTCTACGTGCTGGAGCCGCTCGCGCCGGACGAGCTCGGCGCGCTGCTCGATCGCGCAGTCGCCGAGGCGGCGCCGGGATTGACGCTCGACGCTCCCGCGCGTGAGGCGCTGATCGGCTATGCGGACGGTGACGGGCGGCGGCTCATCAATCTCGCCGAGCAGCTCGCCATTGCCGCCACGACCAACGGCACCGAACACGTCGACATTGCATTCGTCGAGGCGACGATCGCCCGCAGCCTGCGCCGGTTCGACAAGGGCGGCGAGGCGTTCTACGACCAGATCTCCGCGTTGCACAAATCGGTGCGCGGTTCGCATCCGGACGCCGCGCTCTACTGGTTGTGCCGGATGCTCGATGGCGGCGCCGATCCGCTGTACGTCGGACGGCGGCTGATCAGGATGGCAACCGAGGACGTGGGACTTGCCGATCCGCGCGCCCTCGCGCTGGTCCTGGACGCTGTTGCCGTGTTCGAGCGCCTGGGCTCGCCGGAGGGCGAACTGGCACTCGCCGAGGCGGTTCTCTATCTCGCCTGCGCGGCCAAGTCCAACGCCGTGTACAACGCGTACAACGCCGCGCGCGCGTTCATCGCCAACGACGGATCCCGCCCGGTCCCGTTGCGCTTGCGCAATGCGCCGACGCGGCTGATGCAGGGACTGGGATACGGCAAGGGTTACCGCTACGCGCACGACGAAGACGGCGCCTACGCGGCCGGCGAGCGCTATCTTCCCGACGGCATGCCCGAGGTGGGCTGGTACCAGCCGACGGACCGGGGTCTCGAAGCGAAGATCCGCGACAAGCTCGAGTGGCTGCGCGCGCAGGATCGTTCGGCAACGCAGGCCGTTGCGGTCCCCCCGGAAGAAAATTCGACCGATCGTTGACGGCCGTCAACGCGAATTCGCGTTTCCGGAGTTACAAGATAATTGCGGCGCCGCAAACGGCGCATCGCCACAGCGGCCCGCCGAAAGGAACGGGGCGAAAGCAACACGCATTGTTTCTTCCGACCTTCTTCAAGGAGGTTGATCATGAGGCAAGCGAAGTGGGGCAGGGTGCTGCTGGCGGCAGCGTTGATGGGGATCACCGGGGTGGCGCTCGCAGCCGACCCAGTCGATTTCGGCAAGCGCGAGTACAACCTCAAGTGCGCAAGTTGTCATGGCCTCACCGGCAAGGGGGACGGCTACTACCAGCCGCTCCTGACCGTGGCGCCCACAAATCTCACCGTCATCACCAAGAAGAACAACGGCGTGTTTCCGCTCGATTACGTCGTGCAGGCGATCGACGGACGCGGTAGCGTGAAGGCGCACGGGCCGCGTGAAATGCCGATCTGGGGTCGCGATTTCGCGATCGAGGCGGGCGAACGGTACTTCGACGTTCCGTACGACGGCGACGCGGTGGTCCGCGCTCGCATCCTGGCACTTGTCGATTACCTCAACCGGCTGCAGATCTACTGAGCCTGGGTCGGTTGCGCGGCGCCCGGCCCCTGGCCCGGCGCGAGCAGCGCTGGTGTGGATTGCCGGCCACGGTGGCCGACGGCGAGACGGTGTCCGCGGCGGGCCGCGTCGGCGGGGAAGCATAACCGTCTGATAAAATGGCGGTATGCTCGACATCAATCTCTTTCGCAACGACCTGGCCGGCGTCGCCGGCGGGTTCGCCAAGCGCGGCCTTGTGCTCGACACCGATGCCTTCGAACGGATGGAGGCGCGGCGCAAGGACATCCAGACCCGGACGCAGGAACTGCAGGCGCGGCGCAATGCGCTGTCGAAGGCGGTCGGCGCCGCCAAGGGCAAGGGCGAGGACGTAAGCGCGCTTCTGGCCGAGGTCGGTGGCATTGGCGGCGACCTCACGCGGCTCGAAGCCGAACTCGACGGTGTCCAGAGCGAGGTCCGCGAACTACTGCTCGGGCTGCCGAACCTCACCCACGCGAGCACCCCGGTCGGGACCGGCAGCGACGACAACGTCGAGATTTCGCGCTGGGGCACGCCGGCGACGTTCGACTTTCCGGTGAAGGACCACACCGACCTCGGCGAGCAACTCGGCCTGCTCGATTTCGCCACCGCCGCCAAGCTGTCCGGTTCGCGATTCTCCTTCCTGCGCGGCGACCTCGCGCGCCTGCACCGTGCGCTCGCGCAGTTCATGCTCGACACCCACACGCGCGAGCACGGCTACGTCGAGTGCTACACACCCTACATCGTCAACGCCGAGACACTGGTCGGCACGACGCAGTTGCCGAAGTTCGAGGCCGAGATGTTTTCGGTCAGGAAGGGTGGGGTCGAGGGAGCTGGCGAGACGCTGTACCTCATCTCGACCTCCGAGATCACGCTGACCAACACGGTGCGCGGCGAGATCCTGCCCGCCGAAGCGCTGCCGATCCGGCTGACCGCGCACACGCCCTGCTTCCGGTCGGAGGCGGGCAGCTACGGCAAGGACACGCGGGGGATGATCCGCCAGCATCAGTTCGACAAGGTGGAACTGGTCCAGATCGTCCATCCCGAGCAATCGTACGCTGCGCTGGAGGAACTGGTCGGCCATGCCGAGACGATCCTGCGCCGGCTGGAGCTGCCGTATCGCAAGGTGGCCCTGTGCACCGGGGACATCGGATTCGCCAGCGCCAAGACCTACGATCTGGAAGTCTGGCTCCCGGCGCAGAACACCTATCGAGAAATCTCGTCCTGTTCGAACTGCGAAGCCTTCCAGGCACGGCGGATGCAGGCGCGGTTCCGCAATGCGCAGGGCAAGCCCGAGCTCGTGCACACGCTCAACGGTTCGGGACTGGCGGTCGGTCGCGCGTTGGTAGCCGTGCTGGAAAATTTCCAGCGTGCCGATGGCTCGGTCGCGATTCCCGCGGTGCTGCGGCCGTACATGGGGGGCACCGAGGTGCTCCGCCCGGGCGCCTGATCCGTCCGCGTGCGCTGTCCGGACGGGCGGCGACGGCGTCGCCCATCATGGGCCGCCGAATGCGCTGATGCCCGTTGTACGTTCCGGTTCGGCGGAAACGACGCCGACGTGCAGGCGCGGGATGTATGCCGCCTCGCGCGCGAGCAGAATGTCGTAGTAGGCGCGAACGCGCTCCACGAACACCACCGGCATGCCGCCGCGCGCGTAGCCCAGCTTCGCCTGCTGGTAGAACTCGGGAGAGGCAAGCAGCGGCAGCGCCTGCTTGACGTTGCTCCACAGGTCAGGGTCGAGTTTCTGCTTCTTGGCCAGCACCCGCGCGTCCTCGAGATGGCCCATGCCGATGTTGAATGCCGCCAGTGCAAGCCAGGTGCGATCGGGTTCCTGGATTCTGGACGGGAGCGCGCGCTTGAGGTCGGTGAGATAGCGCGCCGCGGCGACGATGCTCTCCTTGGCGTCGAGGCGATTGCGCACGCCCAGGTGGCGGGCGGTTTCCTCCGTCAATTGCATCATGCCGCGTACGCCGGTCTCGCTGGTTGCCAGGGAGTCCCATTGCGATTCCTGATACGCGATCGCGGCGAGGAGCCGCCACTCCATGCCGGTGGCTGCCTGCGCGTGCTGAAACAGCAGTCGATAGTCGGGCAGCAGCGTCTTGATGCGGTCATGAAAGACGCCGGCGTCGATACGGCGTACCTGCGCGGAATGGGCGAAATAGCGATCGGCGAGGCGTGCGAGCGTGCCGTCGCGTTTGACCCGGGCGAGGAAGGCATCCACAGCCTCGCGCAGCGCTGGAAAGCGCGACGGAATCACCCACGCGAGTTCGCGCCGGCCGCCAGCGACAAACGCAACCTCGAAGTCCAGAAAGATGTTGCGTGCGATTGCGGCTACGTGCGAGGACACGAGCGCGTACCCGATGCGCCCGTCGCTGACCTGCGCGATCAGCGAATCGGTGGCGGGAAGCGCGAGCGGCGTCCAGCGGACGCCGGGGTGTGCCGCACGCAAGGCCGCGATCTCCGGATCCAGACCGGTATTCTCGACCCAGGCGACGGATTCGCCCGACAGGTCCTGCCACGATCGGGGCTTGAATCCTTCGCTGTTGTAGATGAGCAAGGTGTCGACCGGGTAGTAGCCGACGGACCAATCGACGCCGCCTCGATCCGCGTTTGCGGCGGCGGTGCCCGCAGGCGCGGCGGGTGGCGTGTCCGCTTTGCGCGGTCGATAAAGTCCACCGGTGCCGATGTGCGCGTGACCGGCGCTCACCGCTTCGACCAGCGTGCCGGGCGAGGCAGCGATCTCGAAGCGAACCGGAAGTTTCAGCTGCTGGGCGAAAAGGCGCGCGAGATCGACGTCGAATCCTGACGGCTCACCGCCGGGACCGGAAAAGTGCGAGGCGGGTCCCGGATAGACCAGCACCACGAGTACGCCCTCTTCGTGGGGTGCGCCCAGCACATCGTGCTGCTGCTGCCATTCCAGGCCCGAATACAGCAGCGCACCCGCCAGCGCAAGGCCGGCCACGAGCAGGAACGATCTGCGGATTGAACGCGCGCGGTGGGCGTCGATGGCGATGACGGTGTTGGGCTGGATGGACAGCCGGATTATAGCGAGGACCCTCGGGAGGGAAGGGCGCGCCCGCCGTCGCGGCCGGGGTAGGTTCGCGGGCGCAACCGAACGCTGCAGATGGGAGCGCCAAGTACGGCTGCCCCCGCTTCAGGCTCACACCGCGTTGGAATCGCGGACTCCCGTCCAGGCTCATACCATATTGGAAAAGACTGGGCGTTTACTCGGATGTTTTTCCACGTTATACTTATAGCTTCGCCGTTGGGGGTATAGCTCAGCTGGGAGAGCGCTTGCATGGCATGCAAGAGGTCAGCGGTTCGATCCCGCTTACCTCCACCACCGATAATCGTCGCCACGCGGAAACGCGCCGGCGGCAAGCCGTTCCGGGTCCCCATCGTCTAGAGGCCTAGGACATCACCCTTTCACGGTGAGTACGGGGGTTCGAATCCCCCTGGGGACGCCACCTTATTCCCACTGCGCAGTGGGATGCGGTAACAGACCTGCAAGGTCGCCGCCGTTGGCTCGAGCTCAATCCGGTCCAGGATAGAGCCCAGAAAGTCGCGCAGCTCGGCGCGATCGTAGATGCGCATCTCCTCGGCCATCCGGCCAAGCATCTTTCGGACCTGGACGTCCGTGATCTTGGCGAGCGTCTGGGCGGCCTCGTCGTCCTTCTCCCAAGCCACGATGCGTTGCTCGATCACGGTCCGCCGTCGTTCGAGTTCGTCCACCTTGCGCAGCATGGAAGCAGGCGATGCGAGGTCTGCTGCCATATCGAGAAATCGGCCGGCGCGCAGCTCACTCCATGCCGTTCAGCGATGTCCGAGGCCACGTCACCTTCAACTTGCGCGCAAGCACGCCACGTCCCAGGCCTTCCGCCCGCAGCCGCAGGTACTCGCCGACGAGCGCGGCGTCCTTCGCTGGGTTCCAACTTCGTCTTTGCGACCTCTGCGCCCTCGCGTACGGTGCCGGTACCGATGGAGACCAGTCGATAGCCGCGCGGAGCCCTACCGCCGGCGCGCCAGCCTTGTCGGACGTTTTCGGCCATGCCGGCAAGTCCCTTGCGCTTGCTGGTGAGGCTGTGCCACTGGTCAACACCACGCGTGATATTTTTCAGCAGCATGCCAATGATCGGATCGTCGTCCGGGATGGACTTATGGCCGACCTGCACCCCGGCTCGCTCGGCATCGCACTCGAACAAGACGGAGATGATCGGCTGCCGCGCCAGCCGGCTCGTGTAGAGCAGTAGGATCGTGTCCCACTTGCGCGGGCGCCGACGCATTTCTTCGACCATGCACCGCAAGCCTGGGCGATGCTCGTCGCTGCCCGATTCGACGACATCGGTGAATTCCCCTGCAACGACCAGCCCGCGCTGACTCGCAAGGGCAATCAGTTCACGTCGTTGTGCGTCGATTGATACGTCGGACCTGTCCTTGCTCGATCTCAGGTACAGGACGGCATGATTCGATTTTCGAGGGGTCATGGACGTCGCGCCAGCGAAGGAAGGGGCGAGATTCTACGCCAAGCGCAATGTTTGGCAGCCCTTTCGAGGGCAGCCACGGTCAGCGGTTTGGCGGCGCGCTCGATGATCAGGACCCAGCGATCAGCCGGTCCGGTGGAGGCCGTTACGCTTGCAAACGCGGTTGGTGGGGCGCATCGACTCATCCCTTGACCGACGCGGCGTTATCTCCCGAGATACACCGCAGTAATCTGCTCGCGGCCGTGGCCCATCTCGTGGCTGATGGTCTCCCGCGCCTCGCGGTCGATTGCCTTCTGTTGCTTGGCGAGATGCCTGGACCTCGGACCACCGCGCGCTGGACACGCCCAGCCGGTCAGTTCCTGGTAGCGGGTTGCGGGCATACAAATGGCGATGCCCGTGGAAGGCATGAATGCCGACCCGCCCACACTCGTAGCGGAAGTGCATGAGGTAGGCGTAGTAGGTGGCATAGCCCGGTGCCACCAGACTCTTGCCCTTGGCGAGCGCCTTGGCTTCGTCGAGGAGTTGACGTTGCTCCGAAGTGCGAACGGGAATCCTTATTCCCCGCCCACCCTTGTTCCAGGAATCCTTGAGCAGCAGCGTATCGCCGCGATCGGCCCACGCCGGCACGATCTTGATTGAGGCTTCACGGCGCAGGCCGAAGGCAGCCTGCAAGCGCAGCGACATTTTGGGCACAGGGGGTGCGGATACTCGCGAGTTGTTCCATGCCAAGCTCCTTCGCTTTGGAAATGTTGGTGACGTACACCCGATCCGGTATGCCGTAGGCGGCGTTGGTGCGCGCGACGATGTTCTCCTTGCCGAGCTTCTGTGCTGCCCAACGAAGGGTTGCCATTCTGTTTTTGATGGTGCCAGGCGAGAGTTCCTCAGCGAGCCAGCGGGCGGCCAGCTTCTCCACGTGCTTGGGCTTCAAGCCGTGGGCGCGCAACCCCCGGTAGCCCATCTCGTGGAGCTGATTGGCGACCAAGTCGAGGATGTGCTCCCGATCGGCTCGGGTGGCATAGCTGCCATCGCGGTTGTGCCGGCAGAGCTCTTTGAAATCATGGTTCAAGTCGCGCACGGGTTTCACCTCGGAAGTGGGGAGGAGGGCGCGAGCGAGGGCCGCCGTGCCCGCAACTTGTTGCAGGAGCAGCCGACAGCGCGACTGCTTGATGCAACAGTGATCCCGATAATACGTTCCCTGCGCATGAGTCATTTCCTATGGTCAGAGCCTTGTCCCAAAGGCGCCGGGGCGCCATTCCTTGTTGCTGTGGTGAATCCAGTCGGGTAAGTGTTACTGCTCGCCTGGAGCGCCGTAGCAACTCCAGTGGTAGATGCGAGTACGGGACACCACATCCCGTTGTGTGCCGCGGTTGCTTTGCTGCTCGCCAGCGCCGCACGGCGCTTTTGGTTGGCTCGCGCTCCATTCCGGTGGGAACGGTCAAGCGCGAAAGTCCTAGATCCCGGACTCAAGGAGCGCCGAAGCAGGCGCGTGGGACGATCCGTTGGGCGGATCAAGTGGCGACCGGCGTGGCAGCGACGAGAGGCGTGATGGCGGCAGCGGAGGCCATCGCGTAGGTAGAAGCGCTACGTCACTTGGCGAAACGCCGCTAACATGGCGCGCCGCTGCGGGTATGCGCGTACGTCACTAGCGGTGGGCCGCTAGTAACGACGCGCGTTGGACCAGGGGTGTTGGCGCAGAGGCCGGCGTCGATCGCGTGGGCAGCACGAGGCTGCGGCACACGATCGCCGGCAGGCGGTGCACATCACACCGGTCGAAGGGGGTGCTCGCGGGGACGCAAGCGGGCAGAAGTTCCCGACGTCGAGATTCGATGCCGTACGGCGCAATGCTGGTTGCCGTTGCGTCAGCACGTACGATGCTGCGGTAACGCAGAAACTTATCGCAGCATGACTATCAACTGAGCCTCGGACCCGTAAGGGCCCGCCGTCTTTCAAAGGCAGGACGGCATTCGGCCTAGATCGCTCGGCAAAGGGCGACACGTGAGGAGCGTCATTCCGGCCGGACGGGGCCAACGTACTGCAACAAACCAACATGGGCGCCGCCCTGCATCGACGAGCTTTTGGTGCGCACTCTCGCAGCCCCGACTGCCGCTGTAAAGCCTAAAACGTTTTCTTGATCAGACGTTTTTCTTGGCGACCTGTAACGGGCCGTTGGCGGCGTGTGCTGCCGTTTGAATGTGTCATAATGGCCAGCCGTGGTTTGCCCACTCACCAAAATGTCTCACAAACTGAACGCTGGCACCGACCATGCTGGGCAGTCTTTTGTTGTCTGCGAAACTGGACTCCACCGGTGGGACGCTTGTCCCACGGGCAGTCGACGAGCGCCGGACGCTTCAATCTGCCATTTATGATTGTGGGATACGCCGAGCGCTCGCGAAACTCATCCCGCCGCGACTGACGCGGGTCGTTCGACGCGAATGGTTGCATCGCCTGCTTGGCAGGGCGCGCTCGTGCCTCCGACTATCAAGCGGACTTACCGCGGCTGGTCGGTTGACCCGAGGCATGGCGCGGACGGCGATTCGTGCCATTTCCCTGCGGACGCTTGACACAAGCTCCGTGATTGACCACGGCTGACGCGGAAGAGACAATTCAGGAAATGCCGTTGGAGTTGCCTTCCTCTCTGCGGACAGTAACCGGCTGCACAAAGTCGCCGAGCCCACGTCGAATTGGCAGATGCATCCCCGGCCCTGAAGGTGGCCGGCGGACTGCAGCCCGTGCACAAGATTTCCCAACCACAAAGGACTCTCATGGCCTTTCCCCTCGCCAGCGCTCGCAAGTGGTGCAACGACTCCGAGCACGCGTTGCGTTCACCAGAGCTTCGGTAGCAAGGAAATCGCCTTGACCGCGGCTCTGCTGCGCTCGAAGATCGAACGCAGCCGCAAACTGCGCGACAAGAATAGCGACAAGCACCGGCAGATCCGTCGTGCGAACCGGGCGACCACCGGCGCCAAGACCGGCAAGCAGGTGACTGCGATGGCGGTCGCCGAGAAGCGCGCCAAGCTGTTC
>CAWBGE010000019.1:0-92306 GCA_963788185.1 uncultured beta proteobacterium | reverse complement strand
GTGATTCCGCTTGCGGTCCGGCGCTATTTCACGCGCCGCACGTCGCGCAGCAACTGCGCGAGCTCAGTGCCCTCGATCACGCGTAGATTCTGCCTGACGGCGTACCGTCGTGCGTTGTCGGTGACGCCGCCGACCGCGACATAGATGCCGTCGTGCGCGTCGCGCGCTTCCTTCGCTGCGTCAAGCTCGCGCAGCGGTTCAATGCCAGTGCTCGCGGCTTTCCAGCGCTTGCACATGACCAGCGACTTGCGTCCTGCCTTGATCAACTCGAAGTCGGTCGCGCTCCCGCCGATGCGCGTTACCGCATAGCCGTCGCGGCGGAAAGCATCCTCGATCGCGCTCGAGAACTCGCGCCACGACATCGCGTCCAGGACCTCCAGCGTGGAGGCGATGCGCGCGGCGCTCGGCGCGCGCAGCTGTCTCCACGCCGTCACGACGCCGATCCCCAGGAACGGGATCGCGGCCATCATGCCGCCGATCATGTACTGCTCCGGCAGCACGATGCGCGCGATGCCCAGCACTCCCGCCGCGGCAGCGAAACTCACCCACCACGACGAGCGCAGCAGGATCGCGAACAGCGATTTCTCCGCCATCTTGAATTTCACGTCTCACCTCACTTGATTCGTCTTTGGCGCGACCCCGGCAATGGGTGCGCAGCGCGCTGATCCGATTGGCAAGGCGGCGATCTTGCCGCCTGCGCAGTCAAGGCGTCAACCCGTTGACGGGCCCTGGATGCCCAGCGCCCACACCCAGACCGAGAAGGTGACGAAGGCGAGGGCGGTGGTAAGGAGGATCGTGGCCGAGATGCGGCCCGAATCGGCGTCGTAGCGCTGCGCAAAGATGAACACCCAGCCCGCTGTCGGCAGTGCCGCGGCGAGGACGGCCGCAGCTGCCGTAAAGGGGTCGACGAAGGGCCGCATCAGTGCCCATACCAGAATCGGATGGAGGACGAGCTTCGCCGCGACCGGAAGGGCGACGATGCTCGATCTCGGCCGGTCATCGGGGCGTGCCAGCGACACACCGATGGCAAACAGCGCGCAGGGCCCCGCCGCATTGGACAGCAGGCGCACGATCTCGTCGACGGGCGTCGGCAACGTCCAGGCGAACGCCGAGAACAGCGCGCCGGCGAAGATGCTGACGAGGAACGGATTGAGCGCTGCCCTGGCGAGGGCATCCCGGATGCCTGTCGTCCACCCCCGGGCTCCGGTCACGTCCATCTGCGCCACGGCCAGCGCGGCCGATACGACGATCGTCTGGTCCACGATCGCAGCCAGTATCGTCGGCGCCGCCGCGCGCTCGCCCATCAATGCCACGATCATCGGGATGCCGAGATAGCCGATGTTGGTGACGCTCGCGGCGAGCCCGTAGAAAGCGGCATCGCGCAGCAGCGACCCGAGCATGCGCCAGGCGATCAGGACCACGAACGCGAGGGTGCAGAGCCCGGCGACCGTATAGGCAGCGAAGTAGCGGCCGTTGGCGATGTCGTGGAACGGCGTCGTCGAAGCGAATCGGAACAGCATTGCCGGTACCGCGAAGTAGAGCAGAAACCCGTTGAATGCCGGCACGGCTTCGCCAGGCACCCACCGCCGTTTCGCGGCGATGTAACCAAGGAGAATCAGCGCGAAGAACGGCAGGGTGATGGTCAGCATCGTGCGCATGGGTGGCGCTACTTTACATGGTGCCGCGATGTTGCAGTCGCCGCGACTGGCCTGGCACCGTCGTGGCAATATTGATCCGGCATGAATACGACTGAACCGTTCGCCCTGCGTTTGTCGAAGGGCTTCGACGGGCTCAGCCCGAACGGGACTTCATGCATCATCATGCCGGATCAATAGGGCATAATTCCGGACGGGAGGAGTCGGCGAAGCGCTGCGGGTCCCGGTCCGTGCTGCGCGCCGGCATGGTGTGGAGCGCGTAAGCCGGAGGCGAGGTGGCCGTCGTGCCGGGGCCGCCCGACAGTTTCATTGGCCGTGTCGCCCTCGGATCAGCCAAGAGGTGCCGTATCGTGGGATTGCTGGACTGGGTATTCGGACTTCATTCGACCTCGCACACGCCGACGCGCGACGAAGCGTTGGCGGCGGCCATCATCGAGCGGGTCATCGACGCGACGGACACGCGGCTGAAGCTCGTGCCGAATTACCGGAAGATCCTGCGTGACAGCGCGCTGACGACACTCGAGCACGTCCGGCAGGTGCTGCAGGCAATTCCCGGTCCCGTCCCCGTCAGCGCCGCGGCGTGGACCAGCGATCGCGCGCTGCGCCCGTTCTTCGCGCGCGCGTCGGACGTACCGATACCCTTCAGCCGCAGCCGTGATGTCCGCAGCTATTTCGCAGCGACGACGGCGGAGGAATGCATCGCGCTGCTGGGGTTCGAGCACGCCGAGCGCGAGGTGATCGCCACGCGGGTCGAAGACGACGGTTTGCAGCGTGAGGCCGTCCATACGACGGTCAGTTTCGACAAGCCGGTCGTGCTCGCTCCCACCGCCGACCTGCAGGCCACGCGAATCGAGCTGGGCAAGCGCACGGTCGACTATCTGGCGATGAAGGCATTGGCGCAGATCACCGCACTCAAGGAGCACAAGAAGGAGCTCGAAGAGGAGCGGGCGCTGCTGAAGATGCGCCTGCAGATGGCCCATGCAGGTGGACGCGGCCTTGCCGGCATGGGCGGCGAAGCCACTGCCGCGTCGGCGGGCACTGCAGCGCTCGCCCGGGATCTCGAGGCCAACGAGCAGGCATTGGCGCGCTACGCTGCGACGGGCATGATGGCGCCGCTTCTGGATCGGCTGCGCGAAGTTCTGGGCGATCCCCGTGCCTGGCTGCGCGTCGACACCCATACCCTCGCGCTCGACGAAATGAACGTCAAGGCGGCCGAAGCCGCCGGCGCCGCCATCAAGGTGCCGATCTGCGAGCTGTGCCTTGTCGATCGCTCGCCCTACGCGGTGATGCTGGCACGATTTCCCCACGTCGAGTTGCTGCCCGAACAGGAGTTGTGGCGGGCTGCCGAGCGGATGTAGCCGGCCCGGACTTCCGGTGGCCGCTGCCCGGCACGGGCAGCACGCCAGTTCGCCTATGATCGTCGCTTTGCGTTCGTCGCCGGACGCCTCCGCACTTCTGCCTTTGGCGCGACCGGGTTCCGGATCGTCGGCACCCGGTCCGTCGTTGCGGCACCCTTGCGCAAATCCACTCTGCAGGCGAAACAGTGATGCCAGAATCAACGTCGGATCCCCTGCGCCGCGGCCTCGTCGTGGCGCTGGCACTTTCGGCGCTCGTCGGCCAGCACCACGCGTTGGCCGCCGACGTCGCACCGCCGAGGGCCGCGGGCGCGCCCCCGCGCATCGGCCTCGCGCTGTCGGGTGGCGGCGCGCGCGGCATCGCGCACGTCGGCGTGCTCAAGGTGCTGGAAGAAATGCGCATTCCCATCCATTGCGTCACCGGCACGAGCATGGGTTCGATCGTGGGCGGCGCCTTCGCCGCAGGCACGCCGCCGGCGGAACTCGAGGAGCTCGTGCTGGCGGCCGACTGGGACGAGATCTTTCGCGACAAGCCGCCTCGAGACGAAATTTCGATCCGCCGCAAGGGCGACGATTTCAAGACGCTGTTCGCGCCGGAGTTCGGCGTCAGGGACGGCGGCCTCGCGTTGCCGATGGGGGTGGTTGCGGGCGTCTCGATCGAGGCGTTCTTCCGGGTGCTGACCGAGCCGGCCATGGGCATCTACGACTTCGACGAGCTGCCGATCCCCTTTCGTGCGCTGGCGACCGACATCGAGACCGGCGAGTCGGTGGTGCTGGACCGCGGCAGCGTGGCGCAGGCGATGCGCGCCAGCATGGCCGTGCCCGGCGCGATCGCGCCGGTCGAGATCGACAACCGGCTGCTGGTGGACGGCGGCATCGCCAACAATCTCCCGATCGACGCGGCGCGCAGGCTGTGCGGCGACGTCGTGATCGCCGTCAACATCTCCACACCGCCAATGAAACGCAAGGACCTCACCTCGGCGCTGTCGATCGCCGGCCAGCTGGTCAACTTCCTCGGCAAGCAAACGGTCGACGAGCAGCTGAAGAGCATGGGCAGCGGTGACGTGCTGATCGAACCCGCCCTGGGGGATATTTCGGCGAGCAGCTTCGCGCGTTCCAGGGACGCCATCCGCATCGGCGAGGAGGCGACGCGCGCGATGTCGGCGTCCCTCGCGCGCTACAGCCTGCCGCCGGAACAGTACGCGGCGGTGCGGGCGCGGCCGATCGCGGACCGCAAGTCGCTGGGTACCGTCGACGAGATCCGCTTCGAAGGCCTGGAGCGCACCAATCCGGCGGTGCTGCGCGGGCTGGTGAGAAGCGAGCCGGGCGAGCCGCTGACCGAGGAGAAGATCGGCGCCGACCTGCGCCGTATCTACGGACGCGGCGACTTCGAAAGCGTCGGCTACCACATCCTGGGTGACGGCGGCCCGCGCGCGATGGTCATCACTCCGCGCGAAAAGTCGTGGGGACCGGACTTCCTGCGCTTCGGCATCGGCCTCGAGAGCGATTTCCAGGGCGACAATGCATTCAATCTGCTCGTCCAGTACCGCAGGACCTGGCTCAATCGGCTGGGAGGGGAATGGCTGACCGAGGCGCAGGTCGGGCAGGACACCCACCTCTACACCGAGTTCTTCCAGCCGCTGCATGAGGCAGGGTCGTGGTTCGTGTCGCCCTACGGCAGAGTTGGCCAGACCACGCGTTCGGTGTTCAGCGGCGACAACAAGATCGCGGACTACCTGGTGGCGTCCGCGCGCGGGGGCATCGACGCCGGCGCGCTGCTCGGAACGCGGGGCATCGTGCGCGTCGGGGCGTTGTGGGACAAGTTGTACGCGCGGGTCGAGACCGGTGACGCAGTCCTGCCTTCGATTCGCGAACTTTCGGCCGGCGCTCGCGCGCAACTGACGATCGACCAGCTTGATCAGGCGTGGTTTCCATCGGACGGCCATGCCGCCCGCGTGACGGCCTATGGGGCGACGAAGTCGCTCGGGTCGGCCCTCGACTACCAGCGCCTCGAAGGGGCGGTCACCGTGGTCAGGTCCTGGGGGACACACACGTTGAATCTCCACGTCGCCGGCGGCACCGATCTCGGTTCGGCCATGCCGGCGTACGAGTCGTTCGTGCTCGGTGGACCAATGCGGCTTTCCGGATTCCGCCTCGATCAGTTCGCGGGCCGCCAGTTCGCTTTCGGGCGCGCGATGTACTACAACCGCGTGTTTGCCATGCCGGGCCTGCTGGGCTCGGGCGCGTACGCCGGCGCATCGGCAGAAATCGGATCGATCAAGGATCGCGTCGACGGACTGCCGTCCCCGGGAACGCGGTACTCCGGATCGTTGTTCCTGGGCGCGAACACCTTCGCCGGACCGGCTTACCTCGGAGCTGGAATCGGCAACGGCGGCAGCTTCAGTGTCTATCTGCTGCTCGGCGCGCCATGAGCCCGAAGGGCCGCCCCGAGGGCGAATACCGGAGTGCGCAGCACGAAGGTAGTCCGGCCGCCCCAGGGCGAATACCGGAGTGCGCAGCACGAAGGTAGTCCGGTGAGCCCGAAGGGCCGCCCCGAGGGCGAATACCGGAGTGCGCAGCACGAAGGTAGTCCGGTGAGCCCGAAGGGCCGCTCTGAGGTGCAGAATGCGCGTTTGTGCCACGCGACGCGTTAGTATCCTGCTTCGTGGACAGACGCAAATGGAAAGGCGCGCTCTACGGTGCCGATATCTGCGAGACAGAACACCAAACCCACCTACCTGAAGGAGAGAGTCATGTTGAAACGCATCCTGCGCGCGGCCGCCGCCGCGGCAATGTTCGCGGCAGCCGCCGGCTTCATCGCATCGCCCGCCGTCGCCCAGACGGATCAGGCAAAGCTCGTCAGCGCTTCAGAGGTCACGCTATCGAATTTCCTCCGTGATCCGGAGATGGGGTGGCTGCAGCAGAACCTCCATCGCGCGAAGGCGCTGCTCATTGCACCGGAAGTCGTCAAGGCCGGCTTCATCTTCGGCGGATCCGGCGGCCGCGCCTTGCTGGTCGCGCGCGACACGAAATCGGGCAGGTGGCTCGGCCCGTCGTTCTACAACATGGCCACGGCCAGCGTCGGTTTCCAGGCCGGCGTGTCGGTCTCCGAGACGATCACCCTGGTGATGACCGACAAGGGCTTCAATTCGCTGCTCGCCACATCGGTGAAGTTCGGCGCGGACGCGAGCGTCGCGGCGGGTCCGGTGGGCGCGGGCGCCAAGTCCGATGTTGTCGCCGACCTGATTGCGTTCAGTCGCGCCAAGGGGATCTACGGCGGCCTCAACCTCGACGGCACCGTCGTGACTTCGGCGGACGAGTGGAACCAAGCCTTCTTCGGAAAAAGAGTCCTGCCGCCCGACATTCTGGTCCGCGGCACGGCGACGAGCGCGCAGGCCGACAGGTTGCTGGCTGCGGTGACGAAGGCCACTGCGAAGTAGTTTCGGCAATCACTGCAGGCAGCGCGGTGCGGGTCGAACCCGCGCCGGATCGCGACATTCTGGCGCCCGGGCATTCGGCGCTTCGTGTCGCTCAGAGGTCGAGCACGGAGTCCAGCCCGCGGTGGACACCTACCAGCGTCGATACTTTGTGAATGGCAAGCAGCGCCCCGTCAACGTATGGGCGAGCGCTGCCCCCCGAGTCGTGACGGATTGTCAGCCTTTGATCCGGCATTCCGAAGATGATCTCGGCGCTGATCACGTATCCGGGTAGACGAAGCGAGTGCACCTGGGATCCCGCCAGCGTGGCACCTCGGGCTTCCCGAGGCCCCACCGTTTGATCCACCGGGATCGAAGGCTCGGGGCGACGCACCTTCGACAGGCGAGTCGCGAGTTCGCGGGCGGTTCCGCTCGGTGCGTCGATCTTGTCGTCGTGCGCGTAGTCGATGATCTCCCACTGCGGAATGAGCTTCGCGGCAGCTTCGGCAAATTTCTGCAGCAACACGACGGTCAAGGCAAAGTTGCCGCAGGCGAGCACCCCGCGACCCTGACTGCGCGCGACGACATCGATCTCCGCGAAGTCGCCGTCGGTGAGACCCGAAGTACCCACCACCACGTGCGCACCGCGTTCAAGCGCGGTCAATATGTTGGTCCTGGCGCTGTCCGGCTTGGTGTACTCGACGAAGACGTCGCAGGGGCTGCCGAGCGCCTCCGCGGCCGACGGGTAGACGGGACAGGCGAGGCGCGGCTCGCCCAGCACCTCACCCAGGTCGCGGCCCGCGTGCTTGCGCGAGACGGCAGCGACGAGCACAAGGTCCGCCGTCTTCGCAATCGAGCGCGCAAGCTCGGAGCCAGCCCAGCCCGTTGCACCCGCCAAACACACTTTGATCGCCATGGAAGATGCCTCAGTCAGTTTGACGCGATGTCGCGCAACGCAAGGCCGTAATCCGACAACTGCGTGCAGTTGCCCAGCTGTCCCGCCGGAAAGTGCTGAGCGTCGATGCAGCCGCCCTAATTCTCGGCGTGCCCGAGCTCCCGCAGGAACGCGGCGCGATCCTGGGTGCCGAGATTGTCGGCGACCATGCGCACGAACTCGCCACGGCTCGTCGCGCGCTGCGCAGCCCGTTTGGTCACGACGCGTGCGATCGGCCCCAGGTACAAGGCGAGCCGCGCGTTGACCCGATCAACGTAGCCTGCGTCGAGAGCGACGCCCGAAGCGGTCCGTCCCGGCCGCTGGGCGCCAGCCGATGCATGTCCAGGCTGGCTGGCAGCCGCGGCACCCTTTTCCGAGTTGCTGACGCCCGAGCCACTGCGCAAGTCCGACGCGTGCGCAAGGCCCGAGTGGAGGTTGCTGCCGGTCTTGGCGAATGCCTCGACGAATTGCCGCCGCGTGTCCGGGTCGTCGATGCTTTCCGAAAGCAATGCGCACAGCTCGCCTCGATTGTGGGTCTGGGCCGCTGCCCTGCGCACCAGCACCCGCGCCATCGGGCCAAGGAAGCGCGCGAGTTGATGCTCGGCGGTGGTCAGCGTTTCGTCGTCCCAGTGTGGCGCGGGTGTCTGCAGCATGATCGTGCCGATGTTGACGACGGTCGTCGCTCCTCCGTCGTTGACCGGGATGCCGATTTGCGCGACCTCGAGCAACGCGTCCCGAAACGCGCGGGCGCTCGGGAAGCGATCCGCAGGCCGTTTTGCCAGCGCCTTCGCAATGAGCTGATCGACCTCCTTCGGCAAGGTCAACCCCGAGATCTGCGACGGCGGCACCGGCTCCTCATGGCAGATCTTGTAGGCGATCGCCTCCAGCGAGCCGATGAAGGGCCGCCGGCCGGCGAGAAGCTCGTAGAGGACTACACCTGCACTGAAGACGTCGGAGCGCGCGTCCACCGCGCTGCCCGTGCACTGCTCCGGCGACATGTACGACGGTGTGCCGATCACCATGCCGGTCAGCGTCAGGCTCGACATATCGACGCGGGCAACACCGAAGTCGGCAACCTTGAGGAGGCCGCTGTTCGTGACGATCAGGTTCGACGGCTTGATGTCGCGATGGACGACGCCGCAGCGGTGCGCGAACTCGAGCGCTTCCAGGAGCTGGGCCATCAAAGCCACGAGCTGCGCGAAGTCGAACGATGCCCGGTGGTTCAGGTATTCGCGCAGCCCCGTGCCTTCGACATACTCCATCACGATGTAGGCGATGCCGCCTTCCTCGCCGTAGTCGTAGACGCCGACGATGTTGGCGTGTGTGATCCTCCCCGCCGCCCGCGCCTCGTTCTTGAAGCGAATCATGAACTGCGCCGCGAGCTCGGCGTCCAGCGTGTCCTTACGGATCGTCTTGATCGCGACGGGGCGATCGATGAAAGGATCGAATCCCAGATAGACGACGCCCATCGCCCCCTTGCCGAGGACGCTGCGGATCTCGTACTTGCCGAGGCGTTCGAGCTCGGGCATCACATTCGGCGCCGTCGCCCAGCCGGGATCGTGACGCAGTCGTCCGGATGCCCGGGGAAGGCGGCAATCGCCCCGACGTGGACCGCGCCGACGCGCCGGGGACCCGGGAACGCCGGCTTCATGTGTCGAGCATCTTCATCGCCTGAACCAGGCTCGTCTTCATCCGGTCCATGGCGGCACTCAGGGTGCCGATCTCGTCGCGGCTCCGGGTCTTGAATTCGCCGGCCTCGAGGTTGCCCAGGCTCACCTCGTCGGCCATGCCGGCGAGGCGTGTTACGCGCCGGATCACCATCGTATAGAGCATCACGTTCAGGAGAACGAATATGGTGACAAAGACCATCGCGAGTGATGCCATGAATGTCTTGAACGTCGCCTGCGCGCGCGCGATCGGGACTGCCATCGGGACGGAGACGATCTGCGCGCCGATCACCTCGTCCATCTTCCACCCGAACCCGTTCGCGCTGCCGTAGAGATCGATCATGGTCTTTGGTGCGGCGTCGACCGTGCTGTGGCAGTCGAGACAGGCCTTGCTCTTCACCTGGATCGGGCTGGCGAGGTAGAGCGCGGGGCCGGTCGGCGTGTCGCGCTCGCCGATCATCTCGGTCGTCGTGGAGGTATGGCGGAAGACGTTGACGACGTCGGTTTCCCAGTCGGTCGCGCGGTTGCGCGGATTCGACGGATTGAGCGTCGCCTCCTTGTACACGTAATCCGGATGCTTCTTGCGCAGCTCGCCGAACTGCTCGGTCGCGGCGTACGCCGGGACCGACTGCGGCACGAACTTGTATTTGAGCTGGGTCTCGAGCAACGGCTTCACCTGCGTCGTCGTGTAGTTGCGCGATGCCAGGGCCGCCTCCATCATGAGCCGGGCGTTCTGCAGGACCTCCTCGCGCGCATTGCTCTGCAATGCCTTCCACGACACGTAGCCTGCGATCAGGAAGCCGAGCACAAAGATGCCGAGCAGCACCAGATTGAATTTCCAGATGAGCTTCATGCGTAGCCCCTTTTCATTTTTCCGATGTCGCGCGTGCGCGACCTGGCCCACCTACCGCGCCGCGACAGGTTTGGGCAGGTATTTTTCGGGATGCAGCATTCGGTCCCAGCTGCGATATCGTGCGACCTGAGGCTCGACGGCGCGCCGGAACGCCGGATCGCGCAATCGGACCGCGAAGCGTTTCTCGAACGCGGCGCCATCGCGGCTTCCGAGCCAGGGCTCGGCTTCCGCGTAGGTGACGTCGCCATCGGCGACCAGCGCGGGCGCCAGCTTGTACTTCGCGCCCAGGCTCGGCAGCGGATCGAGGAACCGGCGTGGAATCGTTTCGACGAAAGCGGGCGGCGCGCCCGCGACCATCACGAAGCGGCCGGCCCCGATGTTCGACCAGTACTCGCCTTGCTTCGCCTCCCGCGCCGCCCCGGCGCTGCCGATCGGGAGCTGCGCCGCGAGCTGGGCCGCTCCCGATTCCACGAAGAGCTCGAGCGCTGGTCCCTGCGCATGCATGACCAGGATGCCCTCCGCCGCCGAGACTTCTGCCGCGGCCAGGCGCACGCGCATGCCGGGAGTCTTGGCGACGAGCTTGAGCCAGCCACTGGGCAGCGTGATGACGATTGGGCTGCCGGCGGTTGTTCCCTTGGGGGGACTTGGGTCGAAATAGAGCGCTCCCGTGCCGACGAAACTCAACCCGGCTCCGCCCGCGAACTCCGCAAGCACCTCTGCGCGCTCACCCACGCTGACGATGTCGCCAACGTCGAGTCGCGCCCCGGGGACGAGTTTGTACCAGGTGGCGCCGCGCAGTACGCGGGCGCCGCCTTCGACGCGGGTCACGACGGCGATGTCGGCCGCGCATGCGAGCGACGGGAGCAGCGCAGCGAGGAGGAGCGCCCAACTTTGGAACATCGACATTGCGTTTCGCCTGGGGCGCGTGCGAAGCGACCAGCTCTGAAGGCCGCGGAACGCAGATAGTAGGACCGGGTCCCGCGAGCGTCAACGCGAATAATCCTGCGCCACCAGACCAACCGCTGCTCAGCGACGGCGTTCGCTTTTCAGGTGGCCGGTGACCGCGCACTGAACGTGGTCTTCGCGTCGAGCCCGGGTGCTGGCCTGAGCAACATCTGGTGCCGACAGACACAGGCGGCCAGGTCGAATTCCGCGCAGGACGGCGCGACACATTTCGAGCGCATTCGACGTCGGGGGATAGGAATCCTCCCCTTCGTTGATTGCCGCAACATGGAGATGCGCCTTCGACAATCACGGAAGCAATTGCCGTGCCCCGCCCATTGCACTGCGCGTGCCGGAGGCGTCGCTATCGCGGGGCGCCCATAAGTTCCCGCCCGGAGGCCGGCGGTGCGTTTGTCAGGTTGCGGTTGCGCCAGACGGCAAGCAGCCAGAACACGAGCCCGTGCAACGCGCCGATGGCGGAGAAAGCCGGCACCACGAACGCGAGCAGACGCGCGTGGGTCAGGGCAAAGGGTGCGGCGCAGACAAATCCGAGCGCCGCGCTGCTCAGCGCGCAATTCAACGCGGTCAACTGTCCGCACCGGCGAAGGGCCTGAAAGATGGGCCAACCGATCGTCGTCGCCGGGACGGTGAAAATGCCGATGATCAGCATGCTCTGCACCGGATCGACTCCGCCGCCGAAGAAGGCGACCAACGGCAGGCCGAACGCGACAAGAACGAATGCTGAAATCACACGAAACATGGGGGTCACCCATCAACTGTCCGGCGCGTCGCGACACCCGAAGCGCGGGCACTTTGCCCCGCGGTCGCGGCCGGTGCGCCCGCCGACGGGCCGCTGGAGACAGGCTGCCAGGGCGAAGATTCTACGCGACCGAGCGGGCGACGCCGCGAAGGGTGAGTTCCGTCGCTCGATGGCAGCTCACGAAATGGTTGGGTGCAACCTCTTCCTGCAGCGGTGATTTTTCGCGGCAGACTGCCTGCGCATACTTGCACCGGGGATGGAAATGACAACCCGACGGCGTATTGGCCGGGTCGGCGACTTCGCCCTGCAGGATGATCCGTTCGGAGCGTAGGCGCGGATCGGGCTTGGGGACCGCGGACATCAGGGCCTCGGTGTACGGATGCCTCGGCGTTGCGAACAGCTCCTCGGTGGGCGCGGTCTCCACGATCCTGCCGACGTACATCACCGCGACCCGCTCGCTGATGTGCTTGACGACGGACAGATCGTGGGCGACGAAGAGGATCGTGAGCCCGAGCTGCTCCTGGAGTTCGAGCAGCAGGTTGAGGATCTGCGCCTGCACCGAGACGTCGAGCGCCGAGACGGGCTCGTCGGCGACGATGAGCCGCGGGTTGAGCGCCAGCGCGCGGGCGATGCCGATGCGCTGGCGCTGGCCGCCCGAGAAGGCGTGCGGATAGCGCCGCATGTACTCGGGCCGCAGCCCCACGAGGCGCAGCAATTCGACGACGCGATCGGTGCGCTCCTGCGGGCTGCCCACGCCGTGGACGAGCAGCGGCTCGCCGACGATGTCCAGCAGCGTCATCCGCGGGTTCAGCGACGAGAACGGATCCTGGAAGATCATCTGCATCTGGCGCCGCAGGGATCGGAGCCTGGTCTTCGGAACGGTCGCCACATCCAGCACTTCACCGTTGTCCACGAGCAAGACCTGGCCGGCCGTCGGCTTGATGGCGCGCAGGATGCAGCGCGCCGTCGTGGTCTTCCCGCAGCCGCTCTCGCCCGACGAGGGACAGCGTTTCTCCTCGATTGAGGAAGAACGTCACGTCGTCGACCGCCTTCACGTGGCCGATGGTCTTCTGCAGGATCCCGCGCCGGATGGGGAAATACTTCTTCAGCCCTCTCACGTCGAGGAGCACGGACTTGCCTGAACCGACGTCGCTGTTGGTCATTCGCGTCCGATTCTCATCAAGGGTAGAGAAAGCAGCTGACTCGCCGTCCTTCGCCGACCGCCTGGAGAGGCGGTTCGTCGGTGTCGCAGCGGCCGGCGATCGCGGAAAGGCAGCGCGGATGGAAGGGACATCCTTTCGGCCGGTTGAACGGGTGCGGAATCGATCCGCTGATGGTGGGCAGTTTCAACCGCGGCGTCGAATCGATGCTCGGTATCGACTGCAGCAACGCCTTCGTATACGGGTGCTTCGGATCGTGGAAGATTTCGTCGACGTTGCCTTCCTCGACCACCTTGCCGAGGTACATGACAACCACGTCGTCGGCCATCTCCGCCACCACGCCGAGATTGTGCGTGATGAGCATGATGGCCATCCCCCGTTCCTGCTGAATCCTGCGCAGGAGATCCAGTATCTGCGCCTGCGTGGTGACGTCGAGCGCGGTCGTGGGCTCGTCGGCGATCAGCAGGCGCGGATCGCAGGAAAGCGCGACCGCGATCATCGCCCGCTGACGGAGGCCGCCGCTCAATTCGAACGAGTACTCGTCGATCCGCCGCTCCGGCTTCGGGATGCCGACGCTGCGCAGCGCCTCTATCCCCCGCAGTCGCGCCTCCTTCTTGCTGAACGCACCGTGGAGCATGACCGCTTCGATGAGCTGGGCTCCGACCGTGTGCACGGGGCTGAACGAAGTCATCGGCTCCTGGAAGATGAGACCGATGTCTCCGCCCCGAATCGAACGTATCTCCCGGCTGTTGGGCTTGAGCTTGACGACGTCGACTTGCGAACCGTCGGCGCGGGTGAGAATTATCTCGCCATCGACGATTCGACCGGGATGGTCGACGATCCGCAGGATCGACTGCGCCGTGACGCTTTTTCCGCAGCCGCTCTCGCCGACGATGCCGAGTGTCTTTCCGGGGAAGACGTCGAAGGTGGCGCCGTCGACGGCCTTGGTTGTTCCCTCGTCCTGAAAGAAGCTTGTCTTCAGGTTTCGCACCGAAAGCAGCGGCTTCGTGTCGTTCTGCATGGTCAGTCCGGCTGTAAGGGAGCCCGTCGACGGGTCGCGGGTCGAACCGGCACCGGCCGGGCGCTCGCTGGAATCCTGCCGTCTACAAATAGGGGTCCGCCGCGTCGCGTATCCCGTCGCCCATGAAATTGAACGCGAGGACTGCGACGATGACGGCAATGGACGGATAGAGCAGCCAGGGAGAAATGACCAGGGCCTGGATGTTCTGGGCATCCTGGAGGAGCACCCCCCAACTGATCGCCGGCGGCCTCAGGCCGAGGCCGAGGAAACTCAACGACGTCTCGCTGATGATGATCGCGGGGATCGCCAGCGTCGTCGCCGCGATGATGTGGCTGATGAACGAGGGCACCATGTGGCGGAAGATGATCCTCGACTTGCTGCAACCGAGGAGCTCGGCCGCCATGACGAAATCCTCTTCCTTGAGCGAAATGAACCGCCCGCGGACGACCCGGGCAAGCTCGGTCCAGCCGATCAGCGAAATGATGATGGTGATGGCGAAGTAGACCTTCACGACGTCCCAGTCGGCGGGCAGCGCCGCGGCGAGGCCCATCCACAGCGGAATCGTCGGGATCGAGCGCAGGATCTCGATGATCCGCTGGATCACCGTATCGGCCAGTCCGCCGAAATAGCCGGAGATGCCGCCGAGGACGACGCCCAGCACCAGACTCAGGGCCACGCTGACCAGACCTATGGTCATCGACGTCCGTGTGGCATACATGAGCCGCGACCACATATCGCGCCCCTGCATGTCCGT
Organism: uncultured beta proteobacterium; assembly: GCA_963788185.1. Lineage (GTDB taxonomy): Bacteria > Pseudomonadota > Gammaproteobacteria > Burkholderiales > Casimicrobiaceae > CAIWHR01. The sequence continues at coordinate 77,789 of CAWBGE010000019.1, read as the reverse complement.
TCCGAGCAGGAAAAGCGTCTCCCCCGCCTTCGCTCCTTCCACACCGATGAAACGGCGGTCGGCCGGGATGAAGCCCAGCAATTCGTAGGGTTCGCCGCGGCCGAAGAACGTGACCGGGATCTTCTTCGTCGTGTCGGGAACGTAGACGCGCTTGAAAGTGAGCGGGTCTCGCGTCCCCGCCAACGGGTGGACATAGGGCCTGAAGCTTCCCTCGTCGAACCAATGGATCTGCTGCGGCGCCATCAGCGATCGCTGTGCTTCCGATTCCTGCGGATCCGCATAGGCGAAGAAATCCGCAAAGATCGCGACGAAATAGAAAGCGATCAGGACGATGGTCCCGCCGGCCGCAAGCCTGTGCTTACGAAAACGCCACCACATCAGCTGCCACTGCGTGGCGACGGCGATCCTGTCTTCCGCCAGGACCCCGGTTTCGGGTGCCGGTGCGATCTCCGCCATCACTGCCGCCCCAACCGGATTCTCGGGTCGACCCACATCAGCAGCAGGTCCGAGATGAACGTTCCGACGACGGTCATCACCCCGAGCAGCAGGACGATGGTTCCGGCCAGGAACATGTCCTGGGCGATCAGCGCCTTGAGCAGCAGGGGGCCGACGGTGGGCAGGCTCAGGACGAGCGATACGATGATGCTTCCGGATACCACGTAGGGCAGCAGGTAACCGATGGTGCTCACGAACGGATTGAGCGCTACCCGGACCGGGTACCGCAGGACGACCCGGTATTCCGGAAGTCCGCGTGCACGCGCCGTCATCACGTAGGGCTTTCTCAATTCATCCAGCAGGTTCGACCGCATGATGCGGATCAGCTGGGCGGTTCCGGCGACGCCGAGGACGACGGCCGGTATCGGCAGGTGCTTGGTGAGGTCCCACACTCTCGCCATACTCCAGGGCGCTTCGGCGAAGTCGGGCGAAAAGAGCCCGCCCACGTTCGCGCCGAACCAGGCGAAGCCAACGTACATGACGACGAGCGCCAGCAGGAACCCGGGAATGGCGAGGCCGATGAAACCGATGAACGTGAACAGGTAATCCGCGAACGAGTAGGGGTAGACCGCGGAGTAGATCCCGATCGGCAGGGCCAGCGCCCAGGTGAAGATGATCGCCGCCACCGAGATGACCATGGTCAGGGTCAGGCGGTCGCCGATCACGTCGGAAACGGGCCGCCCCCACTCCATCGCCATGCCGAAATTTCCCTGCAGGATGAGCCCCATCCACTTCGCATACTGAACCGTGATCGGCTTGTCGAGGCCGAGCTGCTCGCGCATCGCCATCGCCTCGCCTTCGGAAACCGCGCTTCCCGACGCCGACATCGAGGCGATGTACGAAGTGACGTAATCGCCGGGAGGCAGGTGGATGATCATGAACGACAGCACGGAAATGGCCCAGACCGTGAGCACGGCCAGCAGCAAGCGACGAACGATGTAGGCCACCATGGCAACTCCGTGGAAAACGGTTCGGGCGCCCGCAGGCGCCCGGGTGGAACGCAGCCGCCTGCAATGCAGGCGGCCGCCGCAATGTTACTTGAAGTAGAACGTGATCGGTTGCGACGAGTACGGCGTGCGCACGTGCTGCGCGTTGGTCTGCCGGTCGGGGACATTGCCGACGTTGTTCTTGACAAGGCGCACGCCCATGAACGCCGGCGACTGACCGACGGTCCCGATGCTCCACGTCTGTTCGGCGATGATCCTCCAGATCTCTTTCGCGTTCTTCGTCCGGTCCTCCTCCTTCGCGCCGAACGAGGCACGGAACAGGTCGAACGCGCGCAGCATCTCGGGATCGTCAGGCTTCTTGCCCGCGGCGCCCTTCGACGCGTACCACTTCGCAAATGCGATGCCCATGTGGGCCTCGGCCGCGTCGACGGGCAGCGCGTGGCGCGGGAACAGGAACAGCATCTCGGAGCCGTCGTTGGCCCAGGTGATGATCTGGTTCTCGTTGTTGTTGTCGCGCGTGAACGCAAGGTTGCGCTCGAGTTCCTTGATGTCGACGTCGATGCCGATCTTCTTCCACTGCTGCTTGATCATCTCGCCGACCTGCGTGAACGGCACGAACTGGCCGCCGACGGTGACCATCTCGAGGCGCACGCGGCCCTTGCCGTCGGGGCGCTGCCGGTAGCCCTCGGCGTCCTTCTTCGTCAGGCCGACCTTGTCGAGCAACTCGTTGGACTGCTTGAGGTCCAGCACGCCCCACTTCTTGTTCCATTCGGGGCCGGGGCTGTAGATCGTGTCGGGCGCCGGCGCCACCGAGCCCGCCGTGCCCACGCCCAGCCAGAATGCTTCGTTCAGCTGGTCGCGGTCGATGCCCAGCGCGAGTGCGTGGCGGAAGTCCTTTGTGCGCAGCAGCTTGCCGATCTCCGGATCCGCGTCGTAGGCCATGCCGATGTGCAGCGCGACGTCGGCGCCGTTGAGGCCCGGGTCGAGGTGGACCTTGTAGTTGCCCCTCTGCTGGTTCTCGAGGAATACCGGCAGCTTCGACAGGTGCATGTGGCGTTCCTGGATGTCGTACTCGCCGGCGATGGCGCGCAGGTTCGCGACCTCGGCGTTCTCGGCCAGAGTCAAGGTGATCCGATCGATGTACGGCAACTGGTTGCCCGCCGTGTCGACACCCCAGAAGTACGGGTTGCGCTCCATCGCCCACGTCGGCGTGTTGATCGGCGAGACGGTCTTCCACGGCGTCATCACCGGCAGGTCGGGGTTGAGCGCCCAGCTGTAGCGGTTGCGCAGCAGCGACACCCAGTTGTCGAAACCGAGGTCCTTGGCTTTCTTGTTCGCCGCCTCGTCGGACGAGTACTTGGGCAGGAACTGCTTCAGGTAATGCGCAGGCGCGTAGGCGCCGCCCCAGTTCTGGAACGCGCCGCGGGTGGCGAGACCCGCGCCGATGGCCGTGCTGCCGGCGAGTTGGTAGACGAAGAATGCGTAGGGCTCGGGGAATTCAAAGGCGACCGTGTAGTCGTCGATCTTGCGCATCTTGCCGTCCTTGCCGTCGATCTGGAACTCGAAGAACGGCGTGGGGACGATGTTCTTGTTGAGGTAGATGTCCTGGTACCAGAACATGAAATCGTCGGCGGTGAGCGGCTTGCCGTCAGACCACTTCGCGCCCTTGCGCAGGTAGATCGTTGTCGTCTTGCCGTCGTCGCTGACCTTCCAGTCGCGGGCGAGGCTGGGCATGATCCTGGTGCCGGTGTAGTCGAAGGTCAGGATCTTGTCGGCGGATACGATGCGGTTGCCGTTCTCGTGGTCGGCCGGTCCGGTGAACGCGCGGCGCCAGTTGCCGCCGTACTTTCCGATCTGGTCCAGCGGCTTGACGACCAGCAGCTGCGACGGCTCGGGCAGGCGCTTGTCGACCGCAGGCAGCTTTCCGCCCTTCACCAGCGCGGCGAGCGTCGGGGCTTCCTTGAAGGCTTTCGGAAAAGCCTTGGCGTCACGGATGATCTCCGGACCCTGGAGCTTCCCGATCAGCGACGAGCCGATCTTGGGGGCCTTCGCCGGATCCGCCGCCTGCGCGGCCACCCCGCCTGACCCCATCGCAAGGGTGCCGACGAGTCCAAGACCCGCCAGCACACGCACCGCGCGCATCAATTTCATACGAACCTCCTTGTGCATTGTTCCGTTTCCGTCGCCAAGAGAACCGACGGCTCGAGGCCGATCCCGCCGCCCGACCGCAGTCCGCCACCGATATCGTGACGCGACGGCACGTGGACTCACTCTCCCCGTCCGGGTGATTGTGCGCCGTCGCTGTGGAGAGAATTTGCCGCAGATCAAGGCAGCTTGAGGTGAGACCGCCCGAGCCGCCTGGTTTTCCGGCCCCTGGCGGCCATTGACAGGTGCATCCCGCGACGCAGTTCCGATCATATCGGCGCAAAATGCGCAGGTCGGCGAAGCAGCGAGCCCCGAAGGCGATTCCTGGGAGCGGGATTCGGGGTTCATCGGAGAACTGTAGGTTTCGAAGCCAGAAGGGAACTATCGAGGGACTTTTCGATGAAGTGGAAAAACGTGGTACCGACGATGTCCTGGACTATGGCGCGTTGTTGGCGCAAGGCAAGGTCCTCCCGCCGATCGACCACGACGATCCGGCGCATTGCGTGATCGCCGGCACCGGCTTGACGCACCTCGGCAGCGCAGAGGCGCGAAGCAAGATGCACGAAAAGGTCAGCCAGAGCGAAGAGAACCTGACCGACACGATGCGATTGTTCAAGTGGGGTCTGGCCGAAGGCAAACCGGGGCCCGGCAAGGTCGGCCTGCAACCGGAATGGTTCTACAAGGGCGACAGTTCCAACATCGTGCGTCCCGGAGGGACCTACCTGGTACCGGACTTCGCGACCGACCATGGCGAAGAGCCTGAAGTCGTCGGGTTGTACGTTATCGGCCCAGACCATACCCCTTACCGGCTCGGTTATGCAATTGGCAACGAATGCACCGATCACGTGATGGAGAAAAAGAACTACCTCTACCTGGCACACTCCAAGATGCGGCCATGCTCCTATGGCCCGGAGTTGTTTGTCGGAGAGTTGCCCAGGCACGTCGAAGGCGTGGCATTGATCAAGCGCGGTGACAAAGTGCTATGGCAGCGCAACTTCGTCACCGGCGAGGACAATATGAGCCATACCCTGGCGAACATCGAGTATCACCACTTCAAGTACGACCAGTTCGTGCGTCCGGGTGACGTTCACGTTCAGTTCTTCGGAACCTCCGTCGCTTCCTTTGGCGACGGGATTTCCGTGACTGACAGCGACATCTTCGAGATTCGCATTCCCGTGCTTGGACGGCCGCTGATCAATCCTGTGGGCCGGTCGACGGTTCGGACAACCGAGCGGATCGTCAAACAGCTATAGGAATCGCCAGGCATTGTCGTAGATGGCAGCATCGTAATGGCGCTGGAGTCGCGAAACGGGAGAACGTAACTCACCGTACCAGTGTGTCACTATTGGGCGATCTGGTTCGACCTGAAGTTCACAGGGAAAGCGCCTGACCACGATGCTGTCATCGTTGACGTCCCTCGTTTCACGGCTTCGACTGAAGCAGTTGAGGCTTTTGATCGCACTGGCGGATCACGGTTCGCTGGTCAAGGCCGCCGAGCAAGTCCACATGACCCAGCCGGGCGCCACGAAAGCGCTCAAGGAAATTGAATCAGCAATGGGTGCGACGCTTTTTGTTCGAAGCAACCGGGGTCTCGAACCAAATGCGCTGGGCCACTGCGTTGTCAGGTACGCAAGACTGATTCTCACGGACCTTTCCCATCTCAGGGAAGAGCTTTCCGGCATACTTGACGGGCACGGTGGCCGTCTCGCAGTGGGAACGATCATGGGCGCCGTTCCGTTTCTTACCGACGCGCTCTCACGCCTGCTTATTCGGCAGCCGCACGTTTCAGTGCAGATCGTCGAAGACACGAGCGCTCATTTGATTGACCTGCTCGACCAGGGCCGGTTGGACGTCGCTCTTTGTCGGACGAGCGTGAGCGAGCACCCGGAGCTTTACCGGACCATCAAGGTTCGCGATGAGGAACTCGCTGTAGTTGCTCACCCGGAGCATCCGCTGGCCACCCGGAAAGCGCTGGACCTGAAGGACCTTTCCGACTTCCGGTGGGTGGTCTACACGGCCAACACGCCGATGAGACTCCTGCTCGAGCGCGAATTCCGCGACGTTGACGTGCAATTTCCCCCTACGCTGATCGAGACCACGTCTGCGTTCATGACGCTATCGTTCCTGCAACGTCACAAGTCGATGGTTGCGATGCTCTCGGTCGACGTCGCCAAGGAGTTCGAGCGATTTGGGTTTGTGACGCTCCTGCCCGTGGCTTTCAGGTACAAGAGCGAGCCTTACTTGCTCGTGACTCGACGTGACAGGTCTCCCACACCGGTTACGGAGATCTTCATGTCGGAGTTCGCCGGAAGCGCGAAGGCTTAGCAGATAGCCATTTGCCAGCTGGCAACGACTGGCCACCACAACCGCGGCGAAAGGCACCCCACCCATGTCGACGAACGCAGGCTTCTTGAAACCAGGCGAAGGCGAGACCGTCTTCTCGGTCAACTCTGCGCCAATCAAGTTCGGTGCCGGCGCACTGAGCGAGGTCGGGGCGGACGCGCAGGCGCTCGGCATGAAGCGGGTTGCGCTGTTCGTCGATCCGCACGTGCTGGCCAGCGCTCCCGGAGCAACGGCGCTGGGCGCGTTGCGCGCCGCGGGTCTCGACGTCGCTGTCTACGACCAGGCGCGGTGCGAGCCGAACAGCGATTCGTTCGAGGCGGCAGCCGCCTTCGCGCGCGAAGGGGCCTTCGACGGCTTCGTCTCGCTGGGCGGCGGCTCGGTGATCGACACCGCCAAGGCAGCGAATCTCCTGTCCTCTTTCCCCGACGAGCTCATCGCCTACATCAACGCGCCGATCGGCAGGGCGAAGCCGATCCCGGGCCGACTGAAGCCGCACATCGCCTGCCCGACAACCTGCGGCACCGGCAGCGAGACGACCGGCATCACCATCGTCGACCTCACGTCGGTCGGCCTGAAGACGGGCATCGCCTCGCCTTTGCTCAAGCCGTCGCTGGCGATTGTCGATCCGACGACGACCGAGTCGCTGCCGGGCGGCGTCGTTGCGGCCTGCGGCTTCGACGTGCTCACCCATGCCGTCGAGTCGTATACGGCACGGCCGTATACCAGCCGGCCGCGGCCGGCGCATCCCAGCCAGCGGCCGCCCTACCAGGGCTCGACCCCCTACAACGACATCGGCAGCATCGCCGCGATTCGCCTCGGTGGAAAGTATCTGGTCCGCGCCGTTCGCGACGCGGGCGACAGGGAGGCGCGCCACCAGCTGATGTTCGCTTCGACGCTCGCGGGGCTCGCCTTCGGCAGCGCCGGCGTGCACATTCCGCACGCCATGTCCTATTCGGTGGCCACGCTGAGGCACGCGTTCACCGCTCCCGGGTACGAAGATCGAGAACCGATGGTGCCGCACGGCATCGCGGTGGTGATCAACGCGCCGGCCGCATTCCGCTTCACCGCCTCGGCCAATCCGGAGCGCCATCTGGAGGCGGCTGCCGCGCTGGGGGCCGACGTTGCCGGCGCGGCGCCCGCGGACGCCGGCGAGATCCTCGCCCGGGCCTTCATCGCGCTGATGCGCGAGACCGGCCTGCCGTCCGGCATCGCCGCTCTGGGCTACGGCGAAGCCGATGTGCCGGCCCTGGCGGAAGGGGCCTTCGCCCAGCAGCGGCCGCTGGTGATGGCGCCGCGCAGCGTGTCCAGGCAGGACCTGGAGAGCATCTACCGCGATGCGCTGCGCTATTGGTGAACGCCAGGCCCCGGCGGTCGCCGTCGTCGAGGGAAGCGCAGTTCGGGGTCGTGCCGGGACGATCGAATTCGGGTGCTCGAGCACCGCACGGCGAAGACCGATACTCTTGTCGCAATCCGTCGCACTGGGTAATCTGCACCCGGTGGCCTGATCAACTCCCGGCAGCACTCATGTTCTCCGCAGCGACCTTCGGCTTTCTCGACGAAATTGCAGCGAACAACAATCGCGCGTGGTTCGACGCCAACAAATTGCGCTACGAGGCGGTGGTGCGCGAGCCGGCGCTCACATTCATCGCCGCGATGGCGCCGATGCTCGAACGTTTCGCACCCAGCTTCCGGGCCGAACCGCGCAAGGCGGGCGGTTCGCTGATGCGCGTGTTTCGCGATACACGGTTTTCGCGCGACAAGACGCCGTACAAGACGAACATCGGCATCCAGTTTCGCCACTTTCTGGGCAAGGACGTGCATGCCCCGGGCTTCTACCTGCATGTCGCTGCCGACGAGTGCTTCCTGGGCGCCGGCTGCTGGCATCCCGAGGCCGATGCCCTCGGGCGAATACGCCATCTGATCGCAACAGACCCCAAGCGTTGGTTCGCCGCGCGCGATGACCGTAAGTTCGGCGGTCATTGGACGCTTGCCGGCGATGCGCTGACGCGGCCGCCTCGCGGCCATTCCGCCGACCACCCGGCGCTGGACGACCTGAAGCGCAAGGACTTCATTGCCCTTGCGCCGCTGTCCGTCGACGCTGTCACCTCGCCCGGACTGCCGAAGCTGGCGGGCGGCCGTTTTGCGGACGCTGCGCCGCTGATGAGATTCCTGTGCGAGGCGCTGGGCGTGCCCTATTGAGTCGCTGACGAGGCGCCGGCCCGGAAACCGGACGAAGACTGCGAGCATTCGCGCCTCGAGGCGCTCCAGCAGGTAAACCACCACGGCACGAAAATGACAGGAAGGCCATGCCTCCCGACCAAGCTACCGACGAACTTCGCGCCACCCGTCCCCTGCCTGCCGAAGATGCCCGCGAATCTGCGGCTTTGGAGTGGTGGTTCCTGCAGGGCTGGTTCGCGCTGCCCGGGGGCCGGCGGCGCGAATTCATGACCTGCCTGTTTCGTTCCAACCTGCTCGCGCTCGACCACGGCCAGGCGAACGGCTTCGAGATGCTGTTGGCGATACATGACGCCGCGCGCGACCCCGCGCATCGCACGGAAACCTGGATCAACCCTCCGATCCTGAACAAGGCCATCGAAAAGCTCCGCATACACAACGCGCGCATCGATCCTTTTGTCCAGCGGGCGCTGCTTCAGGAACTGGTCGATCACGGACCGCCGCGACCGGTGGCGGTCAACCGGGCCGTCGTCAGTTTTCGGCCCGCCCCGCTCGAAGTGGAATGGGATGGCTATCGGCTGGCGCAACGGGCCGACGGAATGCACCTGGCGTTTCGCGACCTGCATGGCGACGGAACGATCGCCCTGGTGGTTGGCGGCGGGCCGGGACTGGATGTCGTCAGCAATCCCCAAACCGCTTCGCCCGGCGGCGGCATGGCCTATCGCACCTATCCGCGCCTTCCGCTCCGAGGAAGCACTGCCGAGGGACCGGTGACGGGCGAGGCCTGGCTGGATCACCAATGGGGCGACTTCGACTGGTTCCGCGATCCGGTCGGCGATCAGATGCTCGGCTGGGACTGGTTCGGAATCAATCTCGACAACGGCTCCGATCTGGTCGTCATACGGCACTTTCATGCACGCAGCCGCCAGACGCTGGGCGCCACGATCCACTGGCGTGACACCGCGGGCGCGGTGCGGAGCAGCCAGGCGCTGGAAATCGATCCCCGCCGGCACTGGGAGAGCCCGGTGACACACGCGGTTTATCCCGTCGCCTGCCGCATCGAGGCGCCGGAATTCGACCTTGCTTTGGCTTTCGAGCCGCTGGCCGACGACCAGGAGGTGCCGAGCTTCGGGACGCCGCGCGCCGTCTGGGAAGGTGCCGGAACGGTCGCCGGCCGGCTGGCGGGCACGGCCGTCCAGGGCCGGGCGCGCGGCGAGTTCCACGGCTACGCGTTCGTGCTGGACCACGGCGAGTTCATCGATCACCTGACGCGCAATGTCGACCGCCACCTGGAGGACATGTTGCCGCGGCGCTTCGACCAGGCCGCGGTCGAGCGTCTCGTCGGACCCCCACGGGGCGCGCACGAGATCGAAGCCTATACCGAAGGACTGGCGGTGCCGGTGTGGGACCTGATCGACCGCAGCGGCAAGCGGTGGCGGCCCTTGTTCGGCCTGCTGTTGCTGGAGTCGCTGGGCGTCCCGTCGGCCCCCTACGCCGGCCTGATCTCTTGCATGACCGAGATGGTGCACACCGCGACGTTGATCGTGGACGACATCGAGGACGACTCCCTGTTGCGGCGCGGGGTCGAGTGCCTGCACTTGCGGTACGGCGTCGATGTCGCCTTGAACGCCGGCAATGCCCTCTACTTTCTTCCGAGCGTGGTGCTCTTCGAGCATCCCTTGCTCGATCCGCACCAGCGATGCCAGCTGCTGCGAATCAAGGAGCGGATGTTCATCGAGGGCCACTGCGGACAGACGACGGACATCTATTGGTCGCGGCGACTGACCCGCACGCACCTGGAGCAGCGCCTGGCAGGTGACTACGAGGGGAGGCTGCTTCAGATGTACGCGCTCAAGACGGCGTCTGCTGCGTCCGGAGTCGCGGAGTGCGCCGCTGCGGTGGCGAGGGCCAGCCCTGTCGTGACTGCCGCCTGCTCGGAGTTCGCGCGGACGCTCGGTACGGCGTTTCAGATCGTCGATGACGTGCAGAACTTCGCTTCCGGACCGATACAGAAGATGCGCGGCGAGGATCTCTCGGCGGGAAAGGTCACGTTCCCGATCGCCGCTGCCTTGCGCGCGCTGGACCCGGAGCGGCGCTCCCGCCTGGCCGAGATCATCTGCTCGCCCGAACTGCGGCAGGCACCGGGCACTCGCGCGGAAGGGATCGCCCTGATCGAGGCCTCCGGGGTCCTGGAACCCTGCCGCGTCCGCGCGATCACGATGGTCCAGGACGCATGGCAACACGTCACGCCGCTGCTGCCGCCCAGCGAACCCAAGATCCTGCTGCACGCGCTTTGCCTGAAGCTCGTCGATCTGGCGGAAGACGTCTAGTACCGCGACCCATAAGTTTGCGTACATGCCGAGAGCCGCATCCGCGCGTCAGCGGCGCGAAGCGAACCGCAGCAATAGCCCATGCTATTGCGAGGATGAGCGACAAAGCCGATGACGATGCGGGGCGGCTTGAACATAGCGAAATTTATGGGTTGCGGTACTAGGTACGCCGTCTCGCAACTACGCGCATGCGAGATCGCGCCAGGGGCGATTCATGGACGCGGGAAAAGCCTTGCGATGCCCGATCGAGGGCCCGAGGGTTCAGGGGCGTTCGCCGTGAGGCTGCTTGGCAGCCTTTGCACGTACTTTGCGTTCGTATGACGCCACTTCGCGGAACGATACGATCTGCCGGCCCCGGTACCGGGCGTACTCGCCGATGAACTCCTGCGTACTCCCGTACGGACCGGCAATGTGGCCGGGACGCTTGGAGTCGGCGAAGTAGTAGCGCTTCCCGTTCCTCTCGAACGATGCGACCCAGTGACGACGGAGCGTGTTCCCGGCGATGGACACCGGGTCGAACTCGATCATGACGTAGACGGGCTTGGTTTCGGGATCGACGGCGCGAAGCGTCTCGACCGCGAACCGTGAGAGATCCACACAGACGCCCTTCGGCACCGCGAAGAACTCCTCGGGCGTGAAAACGGGCATCCGCCCGTTCTGCTGGCGTTGAGTCTCGGACAGTTGCATGGCGCGCGGCACGTCGTACTCGAATCGGGCGCCGATCCATGCGTTGATCTCTTCGACGCTGCGCCACAGCTTCAGTGTTTCCGGGAAGGTCGGTGCCTGCGTGAACCGGACTCCGTCCGAGGTTCGCGCCTCGGGTGCGTCGGAGGCCGGGTCGGCGGCACTCGACAGCGGACACCAGCCTGCGAGGGCGGCCGCGGCAATTACAACGAGGGCAATTCGCATGTTGTCTTCCGAAAGCGCCGATCAGCGGCGAGGCATGCCCCGCCTCACGATGCGCAGGCCGGTGCGGCCGCGGTGGCATCGCCCAGCGCGCCCCCGCAGCTCGAGCCCTGGCCCGCCGTGCAGCCGAAACAATGGTCGGCGACGCGTATCGGCTGCCCCTCCAGGGCGCTCGCAGTCAGCTCGCTGATGTGGCGCCGCGACTGCCGCCCCGCGCGCAGGGGCAGGCCGAGCTGCTGATTGAAGTCGCAGTCGTACAGATAGCCTTGCCAGTCGACGCTGACCAGGCTGCGGCACATCACGCCATCGAGATTTTCCAGCCGATGCGCGTCGCGCAGCGTCAGCATGTAGCTGTTGAACTGCCCCTTCGAGACCAGCATCGACCCGAAACGCTGGATCGGCATGTTGGCCAGCGTGAACAGCCGATCGAAGACGACGCCGAAGCGCTCCAGCAGGTGCTGCTTGTACGCGGCCTCGAGCGCCTGCTGGGCGGGGGGGAGGCTCGCGCCCTGCGGGTTGTAGACGAGGTTCAGCACCAAGCCGGATCCGGGATGGCCGTATCCCAGCGCGTTCAGGCGCTGCAGTCCGCGCAGGCTGCTGTCGAAAACGCCTTTGCCGCGCTGCCTGTCGACGTTCTCCTCGAGATAGCAGGGCAGCGAGGCCACCACCTCGACGCGATGCCGTGCAAGAAAGTCGGCCAGGTCGGCGTGGCCGGGTTCTTCGAGGATGGTGAGGTTGCAGCGGTCGATGACACGCAGCCCCCGGGCGCGTGCGGCGACGACGAGGTCGCGGAAGTTCCGGTTCAGTTCGGGCGCGCCCCCGGTCAGATCCAGGGTCTTGATTTCCGGGCTTCCCGCGATGAAATCGACGACCGCATCGATGGTCTCGGCCGTCATTTCCTCCTTGCGGTTCGGTCCGGCATTGACGTGGCAGTGCAGACAGCTCTGATTGCAGCGGTAGCCGAGGTTGACCTGAACCGTATCGACGACGCGGCGGCGCAGGGCCGGAAATTCGGTGCGGACGAGCAGCGGAAGGGTGGCATGCACAGGCGTCTCCTCGGGGGCCCCGCGAACTTCTTGCGGCGCCCCGAATCCTTGCGTTGCAGTGTACCTGCAATGCCGCGCATCGCGCGCTCTGAACCGCAGGCGTCGCGATCGAGACGCGCGCTGCTCAGCCCCGCTGCAGATAGACCTTGATGAAGCTGCTCTTCAGCGCATCACCCTTGGCAGCCAATCGATCGCCGCTCGCAGCCTGGGCCAGGCCATGCAGGTCGTCCAGGTTCTTCCGGATCGCCTGAATGTCCGCGTCGTTCGATTCCGCCTCGACGGCCTTGAGCTTCTCGCTCACCTGGGGGTAGAGCGCGACGAGCTTGCCCGAGTCCCTGGCATTGGCGGCGTCCAGCATGGTCTCCATGGCATCGTGGAAATCCACGAGTGCGACTGAAAGCATCGAGAGCTGGTTGCGCTTGAACACGTCCTGAAAGACCGGCCGCACGTTCTCGAGGCCGAGGTGCGCTTCGTGGAGGTCGCCGGTGCGCACCAGGTCGTTCACGCCGGCGATGATTCCTGCGACCTTGACGAGATCCGCGCCCAGCTGCTTGTCGCCCCTCACCGCGTAAGGTTGATAGGCCGAGTACTTCTCCTGAAACCGGCGATACGCAGGCACCAGCGTTTCGTAGTTGGCGATCGCCTTCTCGCGCTCGTTCTTGCCGGTGAGGAACAGCGTCTTCTTGTAGGAATCGTTCATGACGTTGAAGTCCTCGAGGAACAGCTTGCGCGTGAACGTGTAGCTCGCGTAACTCCCGCCTGCCGCGACGGCGACCAGCAGGACCGCCGCTGTGGCCACCATGGTCACTCCGGTGCTCCGAGTTCCGGCGCTGCCACCTCGTAGGCCGAGGATCGAGTAGAGAGGGCAGAAGCCGATCACTGCGGTAATTGCGAGGATCGCGCCGACCCCGTAGGCAACGATTTGCCAGGCGCCTGCGAGCCAGAAGAAGGCCAGCTGCAAACAGACGATTGCCAGCAGGGCACGGAGAAATCGATCCAACATCTTTACGTTCTTCATCATCGCCTTTCAGGTCCGGGGTGAGTTTGCTGGCGCAACGAAGCGCAGGCCAGGCGTCATTTGACGCCGCGCATGTAAGCAGAAGATTTCCTGCGACAGCCGATTTGTATCGAAGTGCAACAAGGCCGGGATTCGTTACGACCTGTTACAAAACGGGGGCGCGACGTCCCTGTCAGGCGTCGGGGTCAGGATGGCGATACCGGCAGGAGGATATCGATGCATGCCGCCCACGCCCATCCGTCCATCGACGGGCCCGGCATCGCCCATGACGGCGCGGGACTTGGACAGGACGACGGTTGCCTGGTCAGAGGTCGAGCTTGAAAGCCAGCTTCAACTCTTCGATCTGCGGCGCCGTGAGCGGGCTGACGGGAATCCCGCGCAGCAGAAGATAGAGCTTGGCCGTTTCCTCCAGCTCCTCGATCGCGTACACCGCAGCGTCGAGCGTGGTGCCCGAAACCACGGGGCCGTGATTGGCCAGCAGCACCGCGCTGTGCTTGCCGGCGAGACCGCGGATGGCATCCCCCAGCGCCGGGTCGCCCGGTCGGTGATAGGGCACCAGCGGCAGGCGGCCGATCTTCATCACGTAGTAGGCGGTGAGCGGCGGCAGGCAGTCGGCAGGGTCGAGCCCGGAGATGCAGGAGACCGCCGCGGAGTGGGTCGAGTGCAGGTGGACGATGGCGCCGGCGCCGTTGCGCTCTTCGTACAGCGAACGATGCAGGAAGGCCTCCTTGGACGGCGGGTCGCCGGACAGGTGCCGTCCCTGCCAGTCGAGCTTGGCGAGCTGCGCCGGATCGAGTTCGCCCAGGCACGAGTTGGTCGGGGTCAGCAACCACCCGTCATCGAGTCGAACGCTGATGTTGCCGCTGCTCCCGGCGGTGAGCCCGCGATCGAACAGCGAACGACCGAAGCGGACAATCTGCTCGCGCAGCCTGCTTTCGTTGACACCCATGTTCGTCACCCTGTCATCGACAGCGCCCTGGTGAAGAAGTCCTCGCCGCCGAAGTTTCCCGACTTGAGCGCGAGCAGCAGGCCACGCGCTTCAGCGAATGTCCAGGGCACACCCGGGTCGATCGCGGGTCCGATCACGAGCTGCTCGATGCCAAGCGCCTGCACCACAGCGCCCGAGGTCTCGCCGCCTGCGACCACCAGACGCCGGACCCCGGCGGCGACGAGATCGGCACCGATGGTTCCCAGGCAGTGCTCGACCAGCTCGCCGGCGCGCTGGGCGCCCAGCTCCCGTTGCGTGGCGCGCAATGTATCGGGCGACGCCGTGGCGTAGACCAGCACCGCTTCGCGGGCAAGTCGAGGCTTCGCCCAGGCGAGCGCTGCGTCCGCAACCGGCTCGCCGCGATGGAGCGCAAGCGGGTCGATCGCGAACGCGGGGCGTCCCGAGCGCATCCAGTGCTGCACCTGCGCATTGGTCGCCAGCGAGCACGACCCCGACAGGACGGCGCCGGCCCCGCCCACTGCCGGCAGCGTCGCTGCGTCGACGTGTTCGGCCAGCAGCCCCTGACGCCGGAAGTTGGCTGCCAGCCCCAACGCGAGTCCCGATCCGGCTGTCAGCAGCGGCAAGTCCGAGACGGCATCCGCGAGGACGATGAGGTCGTCATCGCAGATCGCATCCAGAATCGCGATGCGCACCCCGGCGGCGCGCAGCTCGGCAATGCGGCGGCGCACCGATGCCGCGCCGCGCGCCACGCTGTCCTGTCGTACCAGGTCAACCTTGCCGCGGCATTGAGCCTGCAACACGCGGACCAGATTGGCATCGGTCATCGGCGTCAGCGGATGGTTGCGCATCCCGGAATCCGACAGGAGCTGGTCGCCGACGAACAGGTGGCCGGCGTAGATCGTCCGCCCGTTCTGTGGAAATGCCGGGCAGGCCACGGTGAAGTCGGCTCCGAGGCGATCGAGCAGCGCTTCGGTCACCGGGCCGATATTCCCCTGCGGGGTGGAGTCGAAGGTCGAGCAGTATTTGAAGTAGAACTGCCGTGCACCTCCCGCCTGCAGCCAGTCCAGCGCCGCCAGCGAATCCTGCACTGCCGCGTGCGGGGGCACCGTGCGCGACTTGAGGGCGACCACGACCGCATCGGCGGACGGGGCTGCGCCCGTGGGCACGCCGATCGTCTGCACCGTGCGCATTCCCGAGCGAACCAGCATGCTGGCGACATCGGTCGCGCCGGTGAAATCATCTGCGATGACGCCGAGAATCATGCCGATCATTCTCCGATGTGCGACTGGGGGTTCGTGTTCGAGATCAGGCGATCATCGCGGCGGTCGCCGCCGCATTCGATTGACCGAAGAAGCACTCGTCCTGCTGGCGGCGCAGCGCGAGCAACGCCGAGGCCGGATCGATGTCGATGTCGTCGAAAGCGATGGCGGCACCCGCCGCGACATCGCGCACGAGACGCCGGTTCGCCGCCAGGTAGAACGGTACGGGCACGCCCGCACCCAGCGGACGCGCCGGCTGCAGCTCCGCCGCGGTGCCATCGATGCTGTGGTGGTGACCTCCCATTGCGAGCGGCGTGCCGGCAAACAGATGTCTCGTCGCGCGCGCAATCAGATCCAGCTGAGGCAGGGGAGAAACCGCGCCGCTCGAGCGGCCGTGGATTGCCGCGTCGAGCACACTGGTGGCCGCCTCGAGTCCCAGCAAATGGCGCGGCAGGTAGACCAACGCGCGCTGACCGTCGCGCGAGACGACGTGGCCCTTGGCGGCAAGCAGGTCCCAGGTCTCGCGATCCTCGCAGCGCACGACGACGTACACCCCACCGGCAAAACTCGCCTCGTCGGGGCGGCGCAGACAGTGGAAAACGTCGAGCGTCCGCGCACGGGTCAGCAGCCCGCCCTCGGTCGCCAAACCGAAGAAACTCGGCACCTCGGGAATGCGGGCAATCGGAGCGTGCAGGTCGGCGCGATCGGGAAGAAGTCCGGTGGCGTTGGCAACGACCAGCAGTTCGCAAAGATCGGGCACCGCGCGCTGCGGCAGTGCGGCGCAGGCCTTTGCCCGGGCGTCGGCGACATCGGATACGGGGCGCGTGCCCAGTGCACAATGCGGGGCGAAATCCGGCATCGCGATCGTCTTGCCGTTGCTGGTCATCGTGCCTGCCGCATCGTCGTACACGAAGTCGTACTCGCTGGACTTGCCCGCGGCGATGATGTCGAAGCCCAGCGCCTGCGCCCAGGTGATGAGCCCGATCAAAAGGCTCGGCTGGTCGCCATCGACCGGCGTGACGATGCGCCCACGCTGCCTGGCCAAATGGGCGAGTATGGGGCCGACGACGCTGTCGACCTCCTTCGACACCAGCGCCACATGGTGTCCGGCATCGATCGCCATCCGGCTGTGGCGCGCACCTGCCTCGGGATTTCCCGTGGCCTCGACGACCACGTCGATCGGCAGGTCGACGACGATGGCGAGATCAGCCGCGGCGATGAACTTGCCGTCGTCCCATGCTCGCCGTGCCTCGTCCGGGGTGTGGCAAACGGCAACGTCGGTCACGGGCACGCCCAAGGCGCTGAATCCCGCCGCGGCGATGGCCGCGTCGACATCGACGGCGATGCGTGCGTGCATCAGCGGCACGCGCAGGCCCTGGGCAAGAAAACTGCGGCCAAAACCGCCACTGCCCACGACGCAGGTCTCGACGGGGCGCTGCGCCGCGGCGAAATAGCCAAGGTGGTTCATCTCGGATCCATGTGGGTGGACTGCGCGATCGACAGGCGCACCGACTTCATCGATTGCAAACAAAGCATTCTATCCGCAATAGCATTTACACCGGCGTCCCGGGTCAGCGAATTTCCGAACGGGAGATGGGCGAATACCTGGACGGCTTGTCGCGCACGCCTCTGCGCGACGCGTTCAAGTTCCTCGCTGCAAGCGTGTGTGCGAGGCACCTGAGAGCCTGTGACCCGAGTCACGCTTCATGGCATGCCCGCGCAGCCCGCTGCCGGTGCCGACGAAGGATTAGAATTCGGGGGAGGGCGCTCGGCCGTGCGCGCCTTCCGGCCAGCCGATGCGCGCAGAATCTCCCCACTTGTCTCGACGGCGCGCGGTGCGCGCGGCGCTGGCCGCGTTGCTGGCGCTGCCGCTTGCCGCGGCAGCAGTGGCGATGTTGCGCCGCCTGCGCGAGAGCCGGCAGCCGACGATCGTTCCGATTCCACCCGACGTGCCGCTCGGGCTCTCCGTGATCGCCGGTCTGGTCATACACCGCAGCGAACGCGATGGCATTCGTGCGTTTCTGGGGCGATGCACGCACTTGGGGTGCAGGATCGAACGCGTCGTCGGCGACGAGGTCGTGTGTCCCTGCCACGGTTCGAGATTCCGGTCCGACGGCACCGTGGCGACCGGGCCTGCAGCGCGCGCGCTGACGCCGCTCGCACTCGAATCCGATCCGGCAACCGGCGGTTGGGTGGCGCGTGTCCTCTAGTACCGCGCGTCGCGGCATTGTCGTCTCGTCTCGCGTCGGAACCTTCGGGTCGCTCGCCGCAGCCAGCTTCGTGGTCGCGGTGGTGTCCGGCGTGATTCTGGCGGCGCCCTACGACCCCGCCGATGCGTACAACGCGCTCGCCGCGCTGCTGTTAGCCAACCCCGCGGGAACGTTTTTCCGTAATCTGCACTATTGGTCGGGCCAGGCGTGCTTCGTCCTGACCCTGCTCCATGTCTGGGATCACTTGCGCGCGCGAACCGAACGTCGGGTCGCCATCGGCGTGTGGTTGCGGCTGGTCGCTTCCGTCGCGCTGATCACGTTCATCATGCTCTCGGGCTTCCTGCTGCGGGGCGATGCGGATGCGCAGCAGGCGCTGCGCATCCTGCGGGAAGCCACGGCGCAGCTCCCGTTCGTCGGTCCCGACCTGGCAGGGCTCGTCTTCGGCGCTGACGGTGCGCTCAGCGTCGTATACGTGCAGCACGCGGCCACCGCCACCATCGTGGTCTGGCTGTTCGTGATCGAGCACTCGCGCCGGGTCTGGCCGAGGGTGGATTCGCTGCTGGCGGTGCTCGCTGCCCTCGTCGTCGTCTCGCTGCTGGCGTCCCCGGGACTGCACGACGGACTCGATCCCATCGTGAAGGGACCGTGGTACTTCCTCGGTCTGCAGGAAATCCTGCACTGGACCCCGTGGCCGAACGCGGTCGCCGCCGCGCTGGGCGCCGTGCTCGCATTGTTGTTTGCCGTGCGCATCGTCGGCACGCACCGGGTCTCGACTTCCAAGTTCGTGCTGGTGACGATCGTGCTCGGCTATGCCGCCCTGAGCGCGACGGGCGCGTTCATGCGCGGCGAAAACTGGGCATGGGGACCGACGTGGCCGGGCGCGACGGGCAACCCACGGCTCGGCTGGGTGTTCGCCTCGACCCCGGGAACGCCGACGCCGTTGCCCGTGCCGCTACCCACCGCGATGGGCAGGCCCGACGGCTGCCTGGTCTGCCACCGCGGCGTGACGGGGCTGGGCAACGCCCATCGCCCGGAAGCGGTCGGCTGCGCGTCGTGTCACGGCGGCGACGCGCTGACACTCGACAAGGCGCGCGCGCACGCGGGGATGGACGTCATACCGGGCAACCTCGCCTCCGCGCGGCTGCAATGCGGTCAGTCGGCCTGCCACGCGGCGATCGTCCCCCGCGTCGAGCGCTCGGTGATGGCCACGATGAGCGGCGTCGTGGCGGTCACCCGGACGGTGTTCGCGGACGCGGGCGAAGCGCCGGGTGTCGCGGTACCGCATGTGGCGGACCTCGGGCACTCGGCGGTGGACACGCATCTGCGCCAGGCCTGTGCGCTGTGCCACCTCGGCCGCAAGAAGACCGAGCTCGGTCCGAACACCGAAGACAGCTTCGGCGGCGGCTGCAACGCCTGCCACCTGTCCTACGATCCGCCGGCACAGACGGCGTTGAAAGCCTACACATCGAGCAAGGAGGCGGGCCGCGCCGACCCGCCGACCAGACATCCGGCGATCGGGCTCGACATCGGCAACGGCCAGTGCTTCGGTTGTCACAGCCGGTCGGGGCGCATCTCCACCAGCTACGAGGGCTGGCACGAAATGCACGACCCGCCGGCCGACGCAAGCGATGCGAATCGTCCGCTGCCCTCGCGTTACCGGGTGCTCGCCGACACGCGGGTGTTCGAGCACATCGCCCCCGACATTCACCATCAGCGCGGCCTCGATTGCATCGACTGCCACACCGCGAACGAGACGATGGGGGACGGAACCGCCCACGCCAGCAAGCGCGCG
This sequence comes from uncultured beta proteobacterium, assembly GCA_963788185.1. GTDB lineage: Bacteria > Pseudomonadota > Gammaproteobacteria > Burkholderiales > Casimicrobiaceae > CAIWHR01. The sequence goes on along the minus strand of CAWBGE010000019.1, from coordinate 58,174 downwards.
CAGCTGCGCGTGGTGTGCGAGGACTGTCACTCGCGGCCGGGCGCCACGCTCCGGTCAGTCGCTGCCGCACAGCTCGATCCCGAATCCCGGCGCCTGCTGGCGCTGCGCAACTGGCCGGGTGTCGCCCGGGATCGGCACGTTCAGGCCCGTTCCGGCGAATCGCTGGTGAACGTCGTCGTCGATGGCAGCGGCCGCCCGCAGCTGATCCGCAAACGCACCGGAGAGCGACGGCCGTTGAAGCCGATGGCAGCCGTCTGCGCCGAGGGCGGTGGCCACGAGCGCCTCTCCTGCGGCAGTTGCCACACTGCGTGGGCGCCACGGTGCCCGACCTGTCACACGGCCTTCGACCGGAAGATCGAGCGCTACGACTGGCTCGCCGAAGCCTACGGGCAGGGCTCGTGGGAGGAAGAGGCCGGACCGTTCCTGGCCAACCCGCCGACGCTCGGGATCCGGCGTGGCGCTGTCTCGGCCGGCGGCAAGGACTCGATCGACACCTTCGTGCCCGGCATGATCATGACGCTCGATCGCGCCTTCCAGGCGGGCGATGCCCCGGACGTTATCTTCCGCCGGCTCTACGCACGGATCGAACCGCACACCACGCGCACCGAAGCCCGGTCCTGCGAATCGTGTCACAACGATCCGGAGGCGCTGGGCTATGGCCGCGGCCAGCTGCGCCTGGAGCGGGTGTCGCCCGGCGTCGCGCGCTGGGTTTTCGCGCCGACGGCGCCGGCGCTGCCGCAGGACGGTCTGCCGGCGGACGCATGGATTCCGTTCCTCGGCACGCGAACCGGGATGGTCTCGACGCGCGACGATGTGCGGCCGTTCAATGTGGACGAGCAGCGGCGCATCCTCACCGTCGGCGCGTGCCTGACCTGTCATCCTGCGAACTCGCCGACCATGCGGCGCGCCGTGCGCGACTTCACCTCCGTCGTGGACGCGCGCGGTCCGGCGTGTCTATTGCCGTCGTGGAAGTGAGCGAAGCGGGGTGCAGATCGGCAGCTGTTTTTCCGCAGTTGTGGGAGCGGCTTTGGCCGCGAATCCGTGACGCTCCCCCGCGACAAGTGAATGCATCCATGCGAGTCCGTCTTCGGTGCGGCCTCTCGGCACGTATTCACAGCCCACCCATCCCGGATAGCCGAGCGAATCAAGCAGTCTCAGCAGGTAGCGGTAATTCACTTCACCGCCGTCGGGTTCGTGGCGATCAGGAACGCCCGCGACCTGGATGTGGCCTATGTGCGGACAGGTAGCGCCGCAGCTTCTGTGTCAGGTCACCCTCCATCACCTGGGTGTGATAGAGGTCCATCTGGACGCGAAGATTCGCATCCCCCACTTCTTCGCGAATCGCGTGCGCGTCAGCCTGCGTCGTGAGGAAATAGCCGGGCACGTCACGACTGTTGATCGGCTCGATGACCAGCGACACCCCTATACCGGACAACGCTCTTGGCCGCGTATCGCAGGTTCGCAATGAATGCGTCCCGGCACCGCGCGCGATCCATGCCTGCGGGAATCACCCCGGCCATGACATGAACGATCGACGTCCGGAGCCTGCTCGCGTAGTCACAGGCGACCCCAATCCCCGCTCGAAACTCCCGCTCCCGGCCCGGAATCGCCGCGATCCCCCGCTCGCCGGCATTCCAGTTCCCCGCCGGGGCATTGAACAGGATGTTCGCAAGCCCGCTTCGGGTGAGCCAGTGCGAAACCTGATCGGGCGGATAGTCGTAGGGCGCGCGGAATTCACAGCCCCTGAATCCAGCCGCCGCCGCCGCTGCGAAGCGCTGAGGAAACGGCAACTCCGCGAACAGCTGCGTCAGGTGCGCAGAAAATCGCGGCACTGCGCTCACTCCGCCTGCTTCGACTGCCCAACCAGGAAGTCAAAGTCGCATCCCTGTGGCGCCTGGAGAACGTGCTTGCGGTAGAGCGCCGCATATCCGCGCTCCGGGGATGCGGGCGGCCGCCAGGACGCGAGGCGCCGCTGGATCTCGTCGGGGTCGACTTCGAGGTCGATGCGCTTCCTGCTGACCGACAACGTGATTCGGTCGCCGTTCTGAACGACGGCCAGCGGCCCCCCGACGGCCGCCTCGGGTGCCGTATGCAATACCACCGTCCCGTACGCCGTGCCGCTCATGCGGGCATCCGATATCCGCACCATGTCCTTGACGCCGGCGCGCGCCAGCTTCGACGGGATCGGCAGGTAGCCGGCCTCCGGCATCGCGGCGCCGTGCGGACCGGCGTTCTTCAGCACCAGGATATCGGTCGGCAAGACGTCGAGCTCCGGATCGTCGATCCTGGCACTCAAGTCCTCCAGGCTTTCGAACACCACTGCACGGCCCTGTACTTCGAACAGCGACGGCGTAGCCGCAGCCCGCTTGAAGATCGCTCCGTCTGGCGCCAGCGAGCCCTCCAGGACGACCAGGCCGCCGACCGGAGATACAGGATCGTTGAACGGCCTGATGACCCGGTGGTCGACCCAGCTGTGAGATGACTCCAGGCGCTCGCGCAGCGTGGTGCCGTCGACTGCGATGCAGTCGAGATGGAGCAGATGCTTGAGCTCGCGCATGACGGCACCCACGCCGCCAGCTGCATGGAAGTCCTCCATGTACCCCTCGCCTACCGGCTTCAGGTCGACGAGGACCGGCGTTTCATCGGAGATCTGGTTGAGCCGCTCGGGTGAAATGCGGATGCCGAGGCGTCCCGCAGCCGCCGTCAGGTGCACGACCGCATTGGTCGACCCACCGACTGACATGAGCACCCGGAACGCATTCTCGACGGACTCCCGCGTGACGATCTGGCTCGGGACAATCGGCTGCCGCGCAAGCGCTACCGCCGTCCTTCCCGATTCCTCCGCTGCGACGAGTCGGCGTGCATCCACGGCGGGGATGGCTGCGGTACCTGGCAAGGCCATGCCAAGCGCTTCGGCAATGCATGCCATCGTACTCGCGGTGCCCATCACGGCACAGGTTCCCGCGGTCACGGCAAGTTGCCCCTCGACTTCATCGATCTGCGTCTTGTCGATGTCGCCGGCCCGGTACTTCGCCCAGAAACGGCGGCAATCGGTGCATGCGCCGAGCCGCTCGCCTTGATACCGGCCCGTCATCATCGGCCCCGTCATCAGCTGAACGGCCGGCCGCCCTGCCGAGAACGCGCCCATCAGCTGAGCCGGCACAGTCTTGTCGCAACCACCGATCAGCACCACGGCATCCATAGGCTGGGCGCGGATCATTTCCTCCACATCCATCGACATCAGGTTGCGAAACATCATGCTTGTCGGATTCAGGAACACTTCGCCGAGCGAGATCGTCGGGAACGCCAGCGGCAGCCCGCCCGCGGCCAGCACGCCTCGCGATACCGCCTCCGTCAGCTCCGGCATATAGCGATGACAATTGTTGAAGCCGCTCGGCGAGGTCGCGATGCCGATCACCGGGCGCGAGAGCAGCTCGTTGGAAATGCCCGTGGACCTCGCCATGGACCGCCGCAGGTAGCGTGCAAAGTCGCGATCGCCGTAGTTGGTCAGCCCGCGATCAAGGCCCTGTGGTTTGCTCATTTGATGTCGCGCTTCTGCGCAGAGCTGGCGGAGTCCCGAAACGCGACGCCGAGAAGCTCCTCGAACACATGAATCATCCCGCCCTTGTCCTGCCCGCCGCAGCCCCCGAGGAGTGCCATCTGATAGGTCGCGGTTGCTGCGGCAAGCACCGGCATTGGAATGCACAGACGTGCCCCGATGTCGGCGGCACTGACCAGGTCCTTGTACGCGTCCTTCATCGGATAACCTGCGTCAAAGCTGCCTTTCAGAATGCGCGGAATGAAGAACTCGGACGCATAGCTGCGGCCGGTGCCGCTGTTGACGACTTCGCCGACCTTCCTGCTGTCGAGGCCCATCCTGACGGCCATTGGCAGGATCTCGGCGATGGCCGCGCAGTTGATGTCGAAGAGCAACTGATTGATGAGCTTCGCGAGTTGACCGCTGCCCGTGGGACCCATGTACAGAATCCTGTTACCGACTGTCTCCAGCAGCGGCCTGATCGCTTCGAACACGGCAGGCGCACCACCACACATGACGGTCAATGTGCCGTCGACTGCGCGCGCCTCCATTCCCGAGACGGGCGCGTCCAGAAAGGAAACCCCACGCTGCGCCAGCGCAGCGGCGATCTCCAGAGTTGTGCTGTAGGCAATCGTGCTGGTGTCAACGACGACTTGTCCCTCTCGCAGCCGAGGTTCAAGTCCGTCCGGCGCCGACACCACTTGTCTGACGACGTCGCTGCTCGGCAGGCAAAGGAAGATCACATCGGCAGATGCGACCTCGCCGACATCGCTCGTCGTCCTGGCGCCTCGCTGCTCCAGCTCGCGATAGCTTGACGTCGTTGCGTCCATGACGACGAGTTCGGTGCCTGATCGCAGCATGTTGAGTGCCATCGGCTTGCCCATCTTCCCAAGTCCGACGAACGCAGTCTTCACAAGCCAAGCTCCCTTGTTGAGGTGGATCGGGGCGGTGCCCGGGCACCGCGTATCGCATGGCGTCCGCCGCCCGGAGCCGCTCTCCTGTGCTATCCGGCACTCGCCGTCGACGAGGCCGCGGCGGAAAGACAAGGCATCACTTCCTGGCTGCCTCGAGGAGATTCATCGTCCCCGTTTCGTCGGCCAGTCTGACGAGTTCGCCCCACGTGTCGGCAGGCAGCGCGATGCCCTCGCCGAGTTGCCGCTGGTGGGCGCGTGCCTCCATCTCTCCGGGAAGGAATATCTCGGAAACCCCTTGCGCCAAGGGCTGCGACTTGATTTCTTCGATGAAGGCTTCGATGCGGCAGTTGAACGTACCGGGCTCGATGAAATCCTCGATGTTGTAGACGCTGATGAAGTGCCCGCATCCGCTGCGCTTGTCGTAGTGATACGGCCCGTTCACCGCACTCAGGAAGGCACTGCCGGAAAGCACGCCGGACAGGACGTCCATCAGCGCCGCTATCGCATAGCCTTTGTGTTCGGCCATCGGAAGGATGATTCCCTCGATGGCCTTGGCCGGATCGTCGGTTGGAGCGCCTTCGGCGTCGAGCGCCCATCCGAAAGGAATCCTTTCGTGCCGCTGCTTCGCCAGATAGATCTTGCCCCTCGCAACGCCTGTATTCGCCATGTCGAGCATGAGAGGCGGGTATTTGCCGCCGGGCGCAGCCCACGACCACGGATTGGTGCCGATGATCTTGTTCTTCGCCCCGCCCCACGGCGCCATCGCCTTGCCGCCATTCGTCGTGATGAAGGCGATGCATCCCTCCAGCGTCGCGAGGCGCGTGTAATACATCAACGTTCCGAAATGGTTGGAGTTCCGGACTGCAACGGTACCGATGCCGAAAGCCTTGGCTTTGGCGATGGCCATTCGCGTCGCGCGCTCGGCGACGACTTGACCCACGCCATCGTTGCCGTCGATGACGGCGAGGCAGCCTTTGTCGCGGACGACTTCGATGGCAGTCACCGGGGACATGACGCCCTGGCGCAGTCGCTCGACGTACCAGCTGGTACGCAACACGCCGTGGGACTGGTGCCCCCACAGGTCGGCCTGGACCAGCGAATTGGCGATCAGCTGCGAATCCGCGTCCGGAACGCCGTGCTTACCGAAGAACTGCGCGACGCACGCTTCCAGTTGACCAGGATTGACGATGACTGTCGCTGCGCTCACTTGTGTTCCTGGAAAACGCTCGAACTGCGGCGGATGCGTCGAGACCACTGGCGACACTTCTGCCCGTTCGTCGGGGCAAATCAGCTTTCTTCCACCAGCAGTGTCTTCCCTCTCAACTTCATGACTTGCGGTACGACAACCCACAAGACGGCAACCACGAGGAATGTCAGGGAAATCGGATCCGTGAGAAACCGGGAGTAATCGCCGTTGTACAGGTTCACGGCCCTACGCAGATTGTTCTCGATCATAGGTCCCAGGATGAGCGACAGGACGATCGGAGCTATCGGGTAGTCGTTCTTCGACAGGTAGTAGGCCGCAACGCCGCTGCCAACCATCAGCAGCAGATTGAACACGCTGACCTGAACCGCGTAAACCCCGAACACGGAAATGGCGATGATGCCGGGTATCAGGTATTTGGGCGGCGTCTCGATGACCTTGGCAAATACCTTCACCATGGGAAGATTCAGGACCAGAAGCATGAAGTTGCCGACGATCATGCTGGCGATCAGGCCCCAGACGACCTGCGGATGGTCCTGGAACAGGAGGGGGCCTGGAGTGATGTTGAACATGATGAGCGCGCCCATCAGGACGGCTGTGGTGCCCGTGCCGGGAATCCCCAGCGTCAACAACGGAATCATCGCTCCGCCGGCTGCGGCGTTGTTGGCGGCCTCGGGTGCGGCAACGCCTTGAATGGCGCCTTTCCCGAAATTCGCCCGGTTCTTGCTGAACTTCTTCTCCGTGGTATAGGCCATGAACGAGCAGAGCGTGGCGCCGCAGCCCGGGATGAGCCCCTGGAAGAACCCGAGGAACGATCCGCGCAGGATGGCCGCCCAGCTGTCTTTCAGATCCTGTTTGCTCGGGATGATGCTCCCCACCCTGATCGGTTCTCCCTTGGCGTAGTCGCTCGCGAGAATCGTCTTGAAGACTTCGCCGAGCGCGAACATTCCAACCGCCAGCGTCAGAAATTCGATGCCTGAATAGAGCTCGGAGTAGCCGAATGTCATTCGGGCAACACCGGATATGGGATCGACTCCCACCGTCGACACTATCAAGCCCAAAATGGTCATGACGAATGCCTTCAGCTGGGATTTTCCGGCCAGGCTGCTCAAGGCGCACAAGCCCAGGATCATCAGGGAGAACTGGCCGGCGGGGCCGAACTTCAACGCAAGCTCGGCAAGGGGCTTTGCCATGAACAGCAGCCCTACGCAGGCGATGAGACCAGCGACGAACGACGCAATCGCGCAGATGGCCAAGGCGACTCCGGCACGGCCTTGCTTGGCCATCTGATAGCCGTCGAGCGTCGTGCATACCGAGGAGTTCTCCCCCGGAGTATTGATCAGAATGGCCGTTGTCGACCCGCCGTACATGGCGCCGTAATAGACGCCCGCCAGCAGAATGATGGAGCTTGTGGCGGCTGCGGTTGCCGGCATTCCGCTGGTCATTGTCGCCGTAACCGGAATGAGCAGAGCAACGCCGCTGATCGGTCCGATTCCCGGCAATACACCCACCAGGGTGCCAAGCAGGCAGCCGATGAATGCGAATAGAAGATTGACGGGCTGTAAGGCTATGCCAAATCCCTGAGCCAGGTACTGTAATGCCTCCAAGGCTATCCCTCCTTGATCAGTCGAGAAAAGGGAATCCCGGAAGTACTCCCAGGGCCACCTTCACGTAAAGCAAATAGACGCCTCCGGAAAATGCGGCGGCGATGAGCGCGGACTTCAGGTACTGGCCCTTCTCCATTGTCTGAAATGCACCCATCAGGAACAGGAAGGTGGAAATGACATAACCGAGGGGTTCGAGCAAAAATACGTAGAGCAACAGCAATCCCAGGATGATCAGGAATTTCCTGTACTCAAGCCCTTTCTCCTTCTTCTCGGAAGATCTGGATCGAATCGCCGCAACAAGATTGAGGATGGCGGTAAAGGTGAGAGCAACCGCCAGGAACATCGGCAGTTCTTTCGGTCCGATGGAGCCCCCGGTGGAAGTCGTCGTCAGGGTCTGTGAGTAGAAGAACAGCGAGACTCCCAACGCTATGAAAACGATGCTTGCATAGCGATCGAACATTTGATTTCCAACTCCTCCGCTGAAGACCGTCCGAATGTCGATCGGCGGGGAAGAGGGAGAAATCCTCCGCCGCCGCCGCGACATCATGGTGGAGCTCTATTTCGCCATGCCCAGCTCTTTGTAGATCTGCGTGTACATCGCCTGGTCGGCCTTTATGTGGTCATAAAAGCCTTTGGCATCCTTGTAGGCAGAAATGACCCCTTGCTTCTTGAGTTCGTCTTTCCATTCCTGAGTTGCGACGAGCGCCGCCACTTTCTCGCCCCAGTATTTCTTGGCCGCTGCAGGTACATCCTTGCCGAGGAAAGCTCCGCGCCAGTTGGCGGTGACCACATCGAAACCCTGTTCCTTATAGGTGGGGAAGTTCTTGGCGACATCGTCGTCCGAAAGCTTCGTGGCGGAAGAAACACCCAGCACCCGCACCTTGCCGGCCTGAACATATTGCTTGATCGACGAGACATCGGAAGTCATGGCGTCGCCGTGTCCGCCCAGCAAGGCTGTCAAGGCTTCGCCGCCGCCGTCATAGGTGTTGTACTTCAGCGCCTTGAGGTCCACGCCGGCGTTGCGTGCCAACAGGATGGAGTTGAGGTGGTCCCAGGTTCCGGGTGCGCCGCCACCGACAAACTGCACGCTGGCGGGATTGGCTTTGACTGCGTCAAACAGTTCTTTGAGGGTCTTGTATTTGGAGTCCGCCTTGACCGCGATGACGCCGTAGTCCACCTGCAGCATTGCCAGCGGATGGATTTGATCCGGACCGATCGGGCTGTTGCCGTCCTTCTTGATGTAGTTGAGGATGAACGGGGTGGAGGCGATCATCAGCTTGTGATCGTTCTTCGCGTCCTGGTTCGCGAAGGAGACGGTGCCCGTGACCTGCCCGCCGCCCGGCTTGTTCTCGACCGAGATGGGCTGCGTGACGATCTTCTTGGCATCGAAGGTCTTGGCCATCGTACGGGCAACCATGTCGAGGCCGCCGCCTGCTCCGGCGGGAGCCAGGATCGTCACCTGTCTTCGCGGTGTCCAGCTGTCCTTATCGCTTTGCGCCGATGCCTGCCCGGCAAGACCCGTTGCCAGGAGGAAAACCGGAACGAACGGCAACAGAACGGCTTTTCTTGAAATCGTCATTTCACTCTCCTCTATTTGACGGCTGGAAAATCACCCATTACCTGGGCAAAGGCTGAATGCCGCGGGACGGGCGGCGCATGAGCTTCAACTGTTGATGATAGGCGCATTTGCACCGGGCTGTCGTGCCCCGCCGGCCTGTCGCGACATCGGTGGTCACGGCGCACTCGCTGACGAACCCAGCCTGCGTTTGAGTGCGGCGACGGCCGCCTCGGGCGCACCGAGCACCTTGCGCCCGAGCACCTGCTCGACCATCCCGAGCGCGGTCGACGTCGAGAAATTGGCGAGCATGACTGCCTCGCAGTGGGCAAGCGTGGGCGCCGCTTCGGCGACGAGGCGATTGTGTGTTGCGAGATCGCCCTGGCGCGCCGCTGCCAGCGCTTCGGGCACGTACACGGTCTCCAATGTGGCGTCGACGCCCTGCTTGAGCGCGAGTTTCCGGAACTCCTGCTCCATCGGGGCGATGGCAGGCGCGAAGGTTGCGAGCATTCCAATTCGCCGGGCACCGTGCAGGGCCGCCTCGAACATCGCCTCGTTCGGCTTGAGCACCGGCACCGACTGCGTCGCCGCCGCGGCCTCAATCGCTTCGCCAAAGGCGTTGCAGGTGAACAGCACGCCGTCGGCGCCGGCCCGGACCGCGTGCTCGGCGAGCCGACCGATGCGCTCGACCATCGCCGGCGACATCCGGCCGTCGGCTTCGAGGTCGGCCGGCAGCGCGTCGTCCACGAGGTTCACGCGGCGCGCCTGCGGCCAGAGCCTGCCAAAGGCTGCCTCGACCGGCGCCATGGCGGCGTAGACCGCGTGAATGAGCGCAATGCGCGGAGCGCGGGTAGTCATCGTCGGATTGACATAGTATGGAATAATGATAAAGTACATTCATGCGTTGTCAATACCCTGGAGATTAGACACAAGAGTGTCGTTAATACAGTGGAGAGACAGCACTGACACCGTACGCTTCTCTCACCCATGAGGAATCCAGCATGAGACTCATCGTTCTCCCGGGCGACGGGATCGGGCCCGAGATCGTCGCGGCGTCCGTTGCCGTCCTGCAGGCGGCTGCCGCGCGGGTCGGCGTCCCCGTGGAACTCGATCACGAAAGCGTTGGCTTCGACAGCCTGGAGCGCTACGGCACGACACTGCGCCAGGAGATCCTGGAGAAGGCGAAGACCTACGATGGGATCATCCTCGGCACGCAGTCGCACGCCGACTACCCGCCGCCCGAAAAAGGCGGGCGCAACGTCTCGGCGGGATTTCGCGTCGGTCTCGATCTCTATGCCAACGTTCGCCCGGCGCGCACCCGTTCGTTCCTGCCGTCGAACCTGCGCGAGGGCAAATCGATGGACCTCGTCATCATGCGCGAGGCAACGGAGGGCTTCTATCCGGACCGCAACATGTCGCGCGGCTGGGGCGAGGTGATGCCCGATCCGGACACTGCGCTGTCGATCCGCAAGATCACCCGACGCTGCAGCGAGCGTATCGCCCGCCGCGCGTTCGAGCTCGCAATGACCCGGCGCAGGAAGGTGACGGCGATTCACAAGGCGAACAGCTTCCACATGACCGACGGGCTCTTCCTCGAGGCTGTCCGCGCGGTGGCCCGCGAATTCCCCGAAGTGACGCTCGACGACCTGCTCGTCGACGCCTCGACGGCGCATCTCGTGCGCAAGCCGGAGTCGTTCGACGTCATCGTCGCAACCAATTTCTATGGCGACATCCTCTCCGACCTCGCGAGCGAGCTGTCGGGCAGTCTCGGCCTCGCGGGCTCGATGATGGCGAGCGATACGCTGTGCTGCGCCCAGGCGCAACACGGCTCCGCGCCCGACATCGCCGGCAAAGACATCGCGAACCCGACGTCGATGATCCTTTCGGTCGCGATGTTGGCGCGCTGGGTCGGGGACAGGCGTAACGATGGGGCATTGCGGAAGGCCGGCGACGGCATGATGGCCGCCGTGGATCGCGTCCTCGCCGATCCGACGACCCGCACACGCGATATCGGTGGGTCGATGGGCTGTCGTGCTTTCGCCGAAACCGTGGTGAACGCGGTCCCGCAGGCCTGCGACCTCCTGCGTTGATGCGCACGATCCATGACTGAGCTCCGGCGCCAACCTGCCGCCCCGCCCAGACCGCCATCGCCTGCGCGGGCTTCCGCGCGACCGAATGCCGGGCGCGTGAGCGCGCTGATTCCGACCTTGGCGACGCGGATCGTCGAGGTGATCCGCCGCGAGAACTACGCGGTCGGCCACCACCTTACCGAGCAATCGCTCTGCGACGAATTCGGGGTTTCGCGCTCGCCCGTCCGCAACGCGCTGCGATATTTGATGCAGCTTGGCGTGGTGGTCGCGATCCCCAATCGCGGCTTCCAGCTCGCCAAGCCGGCGATCGAGCTGGGCCGGCTCGACCTCTCCGCTCACCGCTCGTCCGAGGAGGAGTGCTACCTGCGGATCGCCAGCGACCGGATTCACGGCAGGCTCGACGAGGAGGTGTTCGAGGCCGACCTGATGGAGCGCTACGCGCTTGCGCGCATGGCGCTGCAGCGCATCCTCAACCGGATGGCGCGCGAGGGAATGGTCGATCGCAAGCCCGGGCGCGGCTGGGTGTTCCGGCCACTGCTCGGCGACATCCAGTCGCACCGCGACAGCTACCGGTTCCGCATGGCGATCGAGCCGACCGCGATCCTCGAGCCGGGCTATCAGGTCGATCTCGACGAACTGGAAAAGTGCCGCCGCGAGCAGGTCGAGCTGCTGGCGGGAGGCATCGAGCGCTGCACGCCGGCCGAGCTCTTCCGCACCGGCGTTCACTTCCACGAGACCGCAATCGCCGGCGCGCGCAACCGCTTCTTCCTCGACGCGCTGCGGACCATCAATCAGATGCGCCGCGTCGTCGAGTACGGCGTCAAGATCGATCGCTCCCGTTTGCACCGGCAATGCGAGGAGCATCTCGCGCTGATCGAACTCCTCGTCAAAGGCGAGCGGATGGAAGCCGCCCACTTTCTGCGGCAGCACCTGGACGTCGCCCGGATCACCAAGCTCGGCGAGAGCGTGTAGCCGACGACGCCTCCACTGCCGACTGCGGCGGTCGGACCCGACGACTTCTGCCATCGCCGATCGCATGTTTGCCCCAAAGCACCGTGCAAGAGGGCGCGGCATGAACAGGGCATGGATACTCTCCTCGTGGAGCGATTGCGCGCCGTTTGAAGCGCTTGGGCATGGCTTCTCGTCCGCCAATCCGATCGCACATTAGTGTCCGCGGCGAAGTGGCACAATTGAGCAATTGCCACAGTAGCGTTCTCGATCCGAGAATGGTCGGGCAGAGCGATGCTGGCCGAGCCGCCGGCGCCCGGTGGCAACGAAACGTGCTCTTCGACGTGGGGGGCGTGAAATGCGCTGTGACCTGACCAGCTTGCAGCTCTTCGTCGCGGTCGCCGAAGAAGCCAACCTCACGCATGCCGCCAATCGGCAGCACCTGGCGGTATCCGCCGTCAGCAAACGGTTAGCGACCCCACCAAGCCGCTTTGAGCGGCTCACACAATAATGCCCCCGGCTTTGCCGGGGGATACTTACGCGTTCGCCGGATGCGAACGTACCATTGGCAAACCGGCAATTTCTTCGCTTTCGCCGGCGGCCTACCATAGGGGCACCGGACGAATCGCCGTTGCGCCGCACTGGCCGCAGGCCAGCGCGGTCATCGAATCATGCACTCACACACTCTACCGCTCGTTTACGACGACCTGCAGATCGGCGCCCATAGCTATGCGTGGATCAACCTGGAGCGTCACCTGGCGCTGCCGGAACTGACCAGAATTCCGTACTCGATGCGCATCCTGGTGGAGAACATCGCGCGCTGCTCGCCCGACGCCCTGCCGCCGCTTCTTGCGTACCTGCGCGGCGAAGGCCCGCCGTGCGAAGTGCCGTACCAGCCCAATCGCCTGATGCTGCACGACACGACTTGCCTGCCTGCCTTGGCCGACTTCGCCGGGATGCGCGACGCCGTGTCGGAACTGGGTGGCGACCCGTCGCGGTTGAACCCGACGATCCCTGTCGACCTGACCATCGATCACTCGGTGATCGTCGAGCGCTACGCTGCGAGCGACGCGGTGGAGGTCAATCTCGACATCGACTTCCGGCGCAACTCCGAGCGCTATCGGTTCATCAAGTGGGCGGAGCGCAGCATCGACAACTTCCGGGTGGTGCCACCCGGTACCGGGATCATTCACCAGATCAACATGGAGGTATTGGCGAAGGTCGTGTGGGAGGCCACGACGCCGGATGGCCGCCGCCTCCTGCACCCCGACAACATGGTGGCAACGGACAGTCACACGCCGATGATCAACGCCCTGGGCGTCGTCGCATGGGGTGTGGGCGGTGTCGAGGGCCAGGCGGCGATGCTTGGCGAACCCGTGCCCATCGTCTGCCCCAAAGTCATCGGGATTTCGGTCACCGGGTTGCTGCGCCCCGGAGTGACCGGAACCGATCTCGCATTGCACCTGACGGCGCTGCTGCGCAAACGCAATGTCGTCGGCAAGTTCGTCGAGTTCTGCGGCCCCGGCCTTGCCCATCTCGATTGGGGTGCCCGCGGCACAGTGGCCAACATGGCGCCGGAGTACGGCGCGACAGTCGTCTATTTTCCGTTTGACGAGATCACGCTCGACTACCTGCGGCTGACCGGACGGTCCGAGGATCTGTGCGCGCGCGTCGTCGGGTACATGAAGGCGCAGCATCTCTGGCGCAACGGCGATTCGATCCGCTACGATGAAACGATCGACCTCGACCTCGCCACCGTCGAGCGCTGCGTCGCCGGGCCCTACCTGCCGCAGCAGCACCAAAAGCTGGCGGACGTGCCTCGGACGTTCAAGGCCGAGGTGGTGGACCGTCTCGCCAAAAGTGCGGATGCCGTCTTCACCGACGCCGCTTTCCCGGAGCCGCTTGGCCACGGTGCGGTGGTGCTCGCGGCAATCACGAGCTGCACGAACACGGCCAATCCTTCGCTCATCGTTCAGGCCGGTCTATTCGCCCGCAACGCCCGGCGTCGCGGATTGCGCGTGAAACCCTGGGTCAAGACCTCGCTGTCGCCGGGGTCGCGCACGGTGGGGGATTACCTGCGCGCCGCCGGGTTGATGGAGGATCTGGAAGCCCTGGGCTTCCACATCGTAGGCTTCGGCTGCATGACCTGCATCGGCAGTTCGGGGCCGCTGGAGCCTCGCGTCGACGCCATGGTCGAAGCCGGCCTGCTGGGCGCCGGTGTGCTCTCCGGCAACCGCAATTTCGAAGGCCGCGTCAACCCGAAGATGGCGGGTGGCTACCTGGCGTCTCCGGCCCTGGTCGTTGCCTACGCCATCCGAGGTTCGGTCATGCAGGACATCGAGGAGGTCCCGCTGGGCCAGGATGGTCGGGGCCAGGACGTGTTCCTGCGCGATCTGTGGCCGGACGACGGCGAGGTGCAGACCCTGGTGCGGGAGCATGTACGCCCCGAGTTCTTCATTCAGCGCAGTTCCACGTTGTGGGCCGGAACGCATCACTGGCAGGACCTCGTGGCGCAGGGAAGCGAACGCTTCGACTGGGGGCCGCGCTCGACCTATCTGCGACGCCCGCAATACACGGTCGACCTGCGGCGCGCGCCCGACGATCGATTGAATTTCGACGGCGCGAGAGCGCTGGCCATTTTCGGCGACAACATCACGACCGATCACATTTCCCCGGTGGGTGCCATCCCGAAGGAGAGCGTAGCGGGAGCGTGGCTCCTGGAGCGCGGGGAAAGCCCGGCAGATCTCAACCAGTATTCGACCCGCCGCAGCAACCACGAAGTGATGCTGCGTGGCGCATTCACCACGCCGAATCTGCGCAATCTGCTGGCGGGTGACACGCATCCGAGTGGCAAAGGCGCGTACGCCTGGACTGCCGACCACAGCCAGCTGCTGCCGATCTACGCAGCCGCGCAGACGTTTGCCGCGACCAGCACGCCGCTGATCATCTTTGCCGGTATCAACTACGGCACCGGATCGAGCCGCGACTGGGCGGCGAAAGCGCCGGCACTGCTGGGCGTCCGGGCCGTCGTGGCTCGGACCTTCGAGCGGATACACCGCAGCAACCTGATCGGCATGGGCGTGTTCCCGCTGCAGTTTCCGGATGGCGTCTCGGCGGCGTCCATCGACCTGACGGGTGAAGAGCGCATCGATGTCTCCGGGTTGGACGGCATGGTGGTAGGCAACAACGACGTCACGCTGAGCATAACCAGCGCGAACGGAACGCGGCGCACGGTGACGGTCAACCTGCGCGTGGACTCCGGGCAGGAGATTCTCTACCTGAAGAACCGCGGTGTTGTTCCCTATGTCGTACGCAAGACCGTTGCCGCGCCGGGACGATCGATTCAGTGAGCCATGATCCAGCGACCCAATCCCTATTTCGCCTACGTCGGCTCCAGAACCACGCGGGAACGCAACGCGCGCGGTGCCGGCATAACGGTGTATCGAGTGACTCC
Organism: uncultured beta proteobacterium; assembly: GCA_963788185.1. Taxonomy (GTDB): domain Bacteria; phylum Pseudomonadota; class Gammaproteobacteria; order Burkholderiales; family Casimicrobiaceae; genus CAIWHR01. Next base: position 42,864 of record CAWBGE010000019.1, on the reverse strand, counting down.
CGACGCAGTCGATTGGGAGCCCGTGCAGGTCCTGAGCGACCTCGTCAACCCTTCGTTCCTGGCGCCGGATCGCAGCAACCGGCACCTGTACGCGGTCCACGGGGATCAGACCGAGATCAGCGCATTTCGCATCGACCCGATCACCGGAAAGCTCGAATTCACCAACCGGGTGGCGACGGGAGGCAAGAACCCCGTTCACCTGGCGATCGATCCGACCAATCGCTTCATTGTCGTCGCCAATCATCTCACTTCGACCCTTGCGGTACTTCCGATCGGAGCCCGCGGCGAGTTGCACGCGCCGTGTGATCTCGTCACGCTTTCGGGCGCGATCGGCCCCCATCGCACGGAGCAGCCGTTTGCGAAGCCGCATCAGGTTGTCTTCGACCGCAGTGGCCGCTTCATCGCCGTGCCGGACAAGGGCCTCGATCGGGTGTTCGTCTTCCGGCTCGATGCCGAAGATGGAAAGCTCGCCGCGGCGACGACGGCGACCATGGCGACGCGGGAAGCGGCCGGGCCGCGCCACATCGCCTTCCACCCCGATAACGGCTTCGCCTATGTCGTCAACGAACTCGATTCGACGGTCAACGCCTGCCGATTTGACGCGGCATCCGGACGATTGCAGCCATTCCAGGTCCTGTCGTCATTGCCTGATACCTGGGTCGCCAACAATCGCGCTGCGGAAATCGAAACCTCAGCGGATGGGCGCTTTGTCTATGTATCGAACCGTGGTCACGACAGCATCGGTGCCTTTGCGGTCGTACCGTCGAGCGGCCGGCTGAACCCGGTCGGGTGGCAGCCAAGCTGCGGCAGGACACCGCGGTTCTTCGCGCTGAGCCCGGAAGGGCGCTCGCTATTTGTCGCCAATGAAGAGAGCGACGACATCTGGCAGTTGCCCGTCGACACCGCATCCGGCGCGCTGGACCACGGGCGCGTGGTGGCCAGGACCGGCAGTCCAGTCTGCATCGTGTTCGGCGGTCGCGCGAACGGCACCGGCTGAGCGTCGGCGCCGGTTTCGCTGTCGACATTCCAGCGCGTCCGGGTTGTAGTCCGACCCGATCTCCCTTAGATTGACGAGCAAAGCGGGTGCGCGACATCCGAGGAGGGAGGCTCAATGCCGCTGCGCGAACCTGACGTCGATCGCTGCTCGCCGGCTGCACTGGCGAATCGTCTGCTCGACTGCCGAGTCCAGACGATCGCCTTGACGGCGGGGCTCACCGATGCCGACGCGACCGTCCAGTCGATGGAGGATGCCAGCCCGGCAAAGTGGCATCTCGCGCACACGACCTGGTTCTTCGAGGAATTCGTACTTGCTTCCTACGCGCCCGGCTACCGCCCGGTCGACCCGCGGTACCGCTACCTGTACAACTCGTATTACGACGCGGTCGGTCCGCGCCATCCGCGCCCGTCGCGGGGCCTGCTGACGCGCCCGACGCTGGTCGAGATCGTCGATTATCGGTGTCGTGTCGACGACGCGCTCCGAGGCCTGGCAGGCGGCTCGCTTCCACAGTCGGCGCTCGACCTCATCGAACTCGGCATTCAGCATGAACAGCAGCATCAGGAGTTGTTGCTGACCGACCTCTTGCACCTTTTCGCCCAGAATCCGCTGCGACCGGTCTATCGCGCGACATGCGATGCCGACTGCGCCGACGCGGCCCGGGAGCCGGAATGGATCGACTTCCCGGGGGGGCGTTTCGACATCGGGCATGCGGGGGCGGAATTCGCCTTCGACTGCGAGCGGCCGCGCCACGCGATCCTGCTTGCGCCCTATCGGCTGGCGAACCGGCCGGTCACCGTTGAGGAGTGGATCGAGTTCATCGTCGACGGCGGCTATCGGTCGCCGCAGTTGTGGCTTTCCGACGGCTGGGCGCGGGTGCAAGCCGACCGCTGGCAGGCGCCTCTCTATTGGGAACAGCGTGACGGAACCTGGTGGCAGATGACGCTGTCGGGCGAGCGTCGGGTCGAACCCGCGGCGCCGGTGTCGCAGATCTCGTACTTCGAAGCCGATGCCTTTGCGCGCTGGAAGGGCGCCCGTTTGCCGACCGAGTTCGAGTGGGAAGTGGCGGCCCGCGCCCAACCGGTCGCCGGTCGGTTTGCCTCGACGGGCCGCTTTCGGCCGTCCCCGGCGCTTGCTGACGGGCAAACACCGCTGCACCAGGTCTACGGCGATGTCTGGGAGTGGACGGCAAGCGCCTACGACGCGTATCCGGGCTTCAAGGTCGCGGCCGGCGCCGTCGGCGAGTACAACGGCAAATTCATGTGCGGCCAGTACGTGTTGCGCGGCGGCTCCTGCGTGACGCCGGCAGGGCACGTTCGACCGACCTACCGCAACTTCTTCTATCCGCACCAGCGCTGGCAGTTCGCAGGGTTGAGGCTGGCGCGCGACGCAACGTAAACCCACGCTGTCGGCAGCGTTTTCTTATCCGACGGGGGCGCGCATGATCGGGTTGCGGCCGAGGGGTCATGGAGGGCCGGATGGCGGCCGGGCGGCCAAACATTGCGGATGTTCGAGAGTGGAGGAACCTATGCTCGAAAAAGCCCCGATTACGACCATGCTCCCGGTGATCGACCTCGCGCGGGCGCGGCACTTCTACGAAGCAAAGCTTGGGTTGCGGCCGCTCGGCAGTTCGGCCGACGGCAAGTTCAAGTACGCCTGCGGAGACGCCACGCTGGCGCTGTTTCCGAAGCCGGAGGGAACCAAGGCGGAGCATACGGCTGTCAGTTTCCGGGTCGCCGACATCGGATCCGAGATCGTCGACCTCGAGTCCAGGGGCGTCGTGTTCGAGAATTACGATTTCCCGGGGCTCAGGACTGTCGATCACGTTTGCGTACTCGGCTCGGAAAAAGCTGCATGGTTCAAGGACACCGAGGGCAACCTTCTCTGCATACACGAGGATCTCGGTTGACGTGAGCCGATCGAACGCTCTTTCGCCGGCTCTGCCGTAGCGACTGGGCGTTCGCCGGGCACCGAGCCGGTGACCGCCGCCGGGGACCATCGTGCCTCTTCCCAAAGCAGACAACATCCCGCGGTATCAGGCGCAGCTGGAGCATGGCGCGTCGCCGGAAGCCGATCGGCAGGAACTGCTCGCCGGGTTGCGCGGACCGCGCCCCTTCATCGCGTCGAAGTTCTTCTACGATTCCCTGGGCTCGCAGCTGTTCGCAGCCATCACGGTGCTCGACGAGTACTACCTGACGCGCACCGAGACGGCGATCATGGCCGCGAGCGTCTCGGAGATGGCATCCACCTTCGGCAGCCAAGGTTGCACGATCGTCGACCTGGGCGCTGGCGACTGCGTCAAGGCCTCGCGGCTCTTCGCCGCGTTCAAGCCGCAGCAGTATGTCGCCGTGGACATCTCTGCACAGTACCTCCGGCAGTCCCTGGAGGGCTTGCAGGCACGCTTCCCGGAAATGCCGATGCTGGGCATGGTCGCCGATTTCACCCGTACCCTCTCGTTCGCATCGGTAGCCCCGTCTGCGCCGCGGCTGTTCCACTATCCCGGTTCGTCGATCGGGAATTTCACGCCGGGCGAAGCGCAGACGTTTCTTTCGATGTTGTGCGCGACGATCGGCGAGTCGGGAGGATTGTTGATCGGCGTCGATCTGGTGAAGGACGTTGCGACGCTCGAATCGGCTTACGATGACGCGCTCGGCGTAACGGCAGCTTTCAACCTCAATGTGCTGCGCAACGCGAATCGCATAGCGGGCACCGACTTCGCGGTCACCGATTGGCGGCATGTGTCGACCTTCGACGCGGTGCACAGCAGAATCGAAATGCACGTCGAGGCACGCCACGCGATCGAATTGAACTGGCCGGGTGGCCGGCGCGCCTTCATGGCGGGCGACAGAATCCACACCGAGAACTCCTACAAATATCGGGAGGCCGATTTCGCCGCGTTGCTCGAGCGCGCCGGCTTCGCGGTCGAGGCTGCCTGGACCGACGAGCGGAAGTGGTTTTCCGTCTTTCTTGCGCGACCCGCAGGTCTCCGATGACGATCAGGCTCGCAGCAATGGATGGTAGGGCGGTGGAGATCTCTCCGGAGGTCCTTCAGTCGTTCAAGGCCGGATTCAGAGGCCCCGTGCTGACCCCCGACGACGCGGCGTACGAAGAGTCGCGCAGGATCTGGAATGCGACGATCGATCGGCACCCCGGCCTGATCGTGCGTTGCACCGGGACCGTCGACGTCGTGCAAGCCGTTCGTTTCGCGCACCAGCACCGGCTGCTCGTATCCGTTCGCGGCGGCGGCCACAACATCGCCGGGCTTGCGGTCTGCGAGGGTGGCCTCATGATCGACATGTCGCTGCTGCGAGGCGTATGGGTGGACCCGGCGAGCCGCACGGCGCGCGCACAGGCAGGCTGCACACTGACCGATGTCGATCGGGAGACCCAGCTCCACGGGCTCGCCGCGGTGCTCGGTTTCGTGTCGGCCACGGGCATCGCCGGGCTCACCGTCGGTGGCGGGTTCGGCTACCTCACCCGTCGCCATGGCTGGACCTGCGACACCCTCGTCTCCATGGAGGTGGTGACCGCCGATGCCGCGGTCCTGCGCGTGTCCGCAGACGAGAACGAGGACCTGTTCTGGGCGCTCCGTGGGGGCGGCGGCAACTTCGGGATCGTCACGTCGTTCGAGTACCGGCTCTTTCCGGTCGGGCCCGAAATCCTGGGCGGCGCGATTGCCTGGCGCGGCGAGGACGCCCGGATGGTCCTCGACGCCTACCGCGCGTTCAGCGCCGCAGCGCCGCGCGAGTTGACCAGCGTGGCCGTGCTGCGCATCGCGCCGCCCGCACCCTGGCTGCCGAAGGAGATCCACGGCAAGCCGATCGCCGCCATCTTCATCTGCCATTCCGGAAATGCAGGGGAGGGCGAAGAGGCGCTGACCGCGCTGCGCAAGCTCGGCGATCCGGTGGCCGACATCATCACGCGGCGGCCCTACACGCAGATGCAGAGCCTGCTCGACGCGACGCAGCCGAAGGGGCGCCGGTACTACTGGAAGTCGCACTACCTACCGCGCATTGGACCGGAGATGATTCGGCTCGCCGTCGACCACGCGGGCCGCATCGCATCGCCGCATTCGGCCATCCTGCTGTTCCAGATCCAGGGGGCATTGGGCGAGCTTCCCGCCGAACACTCGCCGGCGGGCAACCGCGATGCGGCGTATGTGCTCAACATCGCCGGCTCCTGGGAGAAGCCTGACGACGACGCTGTGAACGTCAAGTGGGCCCGAGATTGCTTCGAAGCGACACGGTCCTGCTCGACGGGCGGCACCTACATCAACTTTCTTACCGAAGAAGAGGGCGCGGACCGCATCGAGGCCGCGTACGGCCGATCCACCCTGGACCGGCTCGCCGCGCTGAAGCGCAAGTACGATCCCGACGACTTCTTCCGCCACACCAAGCGCATCTCGGGTTCAAGCGCTTGATCACGCCGATCCTCTTGAAGCCCCCTTGGCACCAGCCCAACGCCTGACTGACATTGCCGGCCGACACAACGACGTCAGCGTTTCGACGGCGCATCGAGCAACTGCTGATGCGCCAGCGAGAGCATGCCGCCCGAGATGGTGCGTGCCTTGAAGCCGTGTTGCAGCAGGATGCGTGTCGCGTAATAGGCGCGCTGGCCGGACCGGCACACCACATGGATCTCGCGGTCGCGCGGCAGCTCGCCGAGCCTCTTGCGCAACTCGGGCAGCGGGATGTTGACCGCGCCGGGAACTGCCTCGACCGCCAGCTCCGGCGGCTGTCGCACGTCGAGCACAAAGCCGGTCCTGGCGGTCGACCAGTGGCTGAGTGGCATGTCGTCGCGCAGCACGTTGCCGGCCATCATGCCGGCAAAGTTCACCGGATCCTTGGCGCTGCCGAACTGCGGCGCGTAGCAGAGCTCGGCCTGCCCGAGGTCGTGGACCGTGGCGCCCATCTGCAGATAGGCCGCGAGCACGCTGACGCGCTTGTCCACGCCATCGTGACCCACCGCCTGCGCGCCCAGCAGGCGACCGTCGGACTTGCGGAACAGCACCTTCATCGCGATCGGCTTGGCGCCGGGGTAGTAACCGGCATGCGAGTTCGGGAAGAGATCGATCTCCTCGAAGTCCTTGTCGCCGCGCCGCTCGAGCGTCTTGCGGCTGGCGCCAACCCAGGCCGCCGCTGCGCCGAACAGGCCGATAACCGAGGTGCCTTGCGTGCCACGGAAGCGCGAGTCGCGGCCGGCGATCACGTCGGCGGCGATGCGCCCCTGTCGGTTGGCGGGGCCCGCCAGCGCGACAAGGCTCCACTCGCCGGTGACGAAGTCCTTGACCTCGACCGCATCGCCCACCGCGAAGATGTCCGGCTGACTGGTGCGCATCTGCTCGTCGACCCGGATGCCACCGCGCTCGCCGATCGCCAGGCCGGCCCCCTTCGCGAGCGCGGTGTCCGGGCGCACGCCGAGCGCGAGGATCACGATGTCTGCGGGATGGACCTTGCCCGACTTCGTCTCGACATCGATCGCGCCGCCGGCGGCGGGCTTGAAGGCAGCCACGCCGTCGCCCAGCACCAGGCGCAGGCCGTGCTGCTGCACGAAGCCTTCGACGATGCGCGCCATTTCGACGTCCATCGGGTTGAGCACCTGCGTGGCCATCTCGATCACCGTGACGTCGAAGCCGCGGTGCACCAGGTTCTCGGCCGTCTCCAGGCCGATGAAGCCGCCGCCGATGACAACGGCGCGCGTCTTCGGCCGCAGGGTCTGGAAGCCGGAGTACTTGTGCATGCCCGACAGGAATTCCGATCCGCGTTCGATCCACTCGCGGATCGCCCGCGCGTCAGGCACCGTGCGCACCTGGAAGATGCCGGGCAGGTCGATGCCGGGCAGCGGAGGGCGGATCGACGTCGCGCCCGGCGACAGCACCAGTTTGTCGTAGGACTCGGTGCGCACCTCGCCGCTGGCGACGTCGCGCAGCTGCACCGTCTTCTCGGCCGGCGAGATTGCCACCGCCTCGCAGCCGGTGCGGGCGTCGATCGCGAATTGCGCGCGAAACGTCGCCGCGTCCGCGACCAGCAGGCTCGACTCTTCCTCGATCACGCCGCCGACGTGGTACGGCAACCCGCAGTTTGCGTACGACACGTAAGGGCCGCGCTCGACCATCACGATCTCGGCCTTCTCATCCAGACGGCGCAGGCGTGCTGCGCACGACGCTCCACCGGCGACTCCGCCGACGATGACGACTTTCATGGGGCTTCCTTCTCTCGATTCAGTGGTTGGCGGATCGTCGCTGCATGCACCGGCCGTGGCTGACGACGAACGACTGGCAGTCCTTCGACCTTGCTTGCGACAGATCCATTCATTGCGCCAACCGCAGATCCCATTCCTGAACGATGGGACCATGCTCGCTCTGATTCGCAGGGGGCGGAACGAGTGTGAATTTCGCCGTCAGACTCGCGGGGTCGCTGAAGGGCAATGGATTCGAGTCTTGCATGCCTGGGACGCCAGTCCCAAGCGTCAAGGCAATGCCCATCTTCTTCTTGAATGGCCCGGAACGCGAATGCACGCAATTGAAGGCAAGATCCTTGGTCGACAGCAAGACTATCGACAACGCGTATTTCTTCGCCCGAATATCCACGTTCAGAACGCCTGACGGTGTCATTGGCACTTCCATCGGCGCCGCCAGTGCGCAGGTGGTCGTATTGAATTGCCCACCGGAATCGGCGGATGCCTCCTTGTGAAAGCTGTCCCATTGCGAGACGAGGACACTCGCAGCGGGAGCTTCACCGCTCAGAAAGTCGGATGAAATGGAGGAACTGTCGCGCTCGCTGACGGGCAGGCTTATCTTGACCGTCGCCTTGGTGCTCAACTTCAAGTTCGGGCGACTCAGACTTTCGGAAACATTGATGACGCCGCGATAAGTGCCCAGCTTGTTCGGTTGACCATGAACATTGGCGGCGAAACCGACGTACAGCAGCGAGAGCGCCGCCAAGACATGCGCATGGCGTGCCTTGCGCGCAAAGTGGCCCAAAGCAAACAGCGGGTCGACGAGGGAACGGCACATGCGATGGCTCCTTGGAGGCGCTGACGTAATCGGACTTCAATTCGGCAGGGTCGCCGATCGCAAGACTCTCATTGATCGCGCGGCTATGGCAAGCGGGCTAAGTACACCGATTCGCAAATACGCCCACATGAAATCGCGCCTTTCGGGCCATGGCGGCGTTGCAAATCCTCGCGATACCACGAGGTATCGCTGCGGTTTGCGCCTTGCCCTGACCCGAAAGGCATCGATTTCATTGCGTGTGCGTACTTACGAATCGGTGTACTAAGGACGCCGCCGGCGGAACGCTACGCCGGCTGCGGCGTTGCGTCGATCGGTCTCGACGCAGCGCCGTTGCCGTTCTCCCGGCGTTCAGTTGGCCGGGGGGACAGACGGCGTAAGTCCCGTGCCTGGCGTGTGAATGCGGTCCCGCGCCTGGATCCGAGTACTGGTCGTGTTGGCGGCGGGATCACGCGTCTGGCTGCGCGTTTGCGTGCCCTGGGCGACGCCGGCGCTCGCGGAAGCTGCGGCGCCGCGATTGGCCGATTGCGCGGCGGTGCGTCCTTGGCTGCTGTACGCATTGCCCGCGCCGTTGCCGGCGGGACCCTTCGCAAAAGCTGCGGCGGCCAGGGTGGCGGAGACCACTGCTACGGCAAACAACTTGAGGGTGTTCATGGAAGCGCTCCTTGTGGGTGAATGATGGTTTGTCACCGTCGGCGTTCCATACCGCGCCTGCCCTTGCCCTGTTGCCTGCGCTGCCATGCTGCTGTCGCAGCAGCGAAGCGCGGGATTCGGATTGGCGTGGCGGTCGCTTTCGGTGCCCCCATCCTGGAGGTCGCGTGTAACGCAGCGATGTCCGCGCTGCTGCGGTGTGTTTCCTGTTGTTTCGATCGCTGCCGCCACGAGGGCGTGACACGCAGCCGAGGCGCGGCCACCCTCTCCGGGACTGACAAGGTCGAGAGCGAAGAGGTCAGGGCTGCGACCTCAGCGGCCGCCGCCGCCGCCGCCGCCGCCACCACCACCACCACCACCACCACCACCACCACCACCACCACCACCACCACCACCACCACCACCACCACCGGCACCGGCACCGGCACCGGCACCGGCAGCGGCACCAGCAGCGGCACCACTGCCGGTTCCCGCACCACTTCCAGCAACGTCGCTACCGATCCCACCGCGCGCGCCGGAACCAATGGCACGGCGTGCTTCGAAGCCGATGCCGAAGCGGAACGGTGGGTCAGCAGGCACTCGCGGACGGATACCGGCAGCGATGCCCTTCGTCGGGACGGGTTTGTCCTTGGTGTCCTTGTCTTTCTGCGCGCCCCTGTCCCCAACAGGGGGCGTGATGGTCGCTCCCACAGCCGCCTTCGGACTGTCGGAGACCGACGCCGGCGCGGTGGCGACTTCCGCCATCACGTCGGCAGTAAATGTGAGCAGCAAGCCCGAGAGCAGCAACGAGCGCGTGAAAGCGGGGTTCATGGCAGAGACAGAATCCTTTCTAGTACCGCGACCCATAAGTTTGCGGTACTTGGGACATTTTCCGCTGCGAAGGCCATCCGGCGATTGCGCAGCAGTGACAGGTTGTTTCAGGTTGTTGCGGTGCCGACGGCCGCGGCATCCCGCTCGCGCTCGATTACTTTCCGTCAGGCGGAGTGCTCGGTGTTCCCGCTCACCCTTCCGCGACCGACGAGGACTCCGGCACTGCAGACTCCACCCTGGGAATCGCCAGCCAGAAGCTCGCCCCGCCGCCCACTCGTGACTTGAGCGCCAGTTGCCAGCCGTGGGTGTCGGCCAACTGCCGGGCGATCGCGAGACCCAGGCCGCTGCCGCCCGTGGCGCGGCTGCGCGACGCCTCGATGCGGAAGTACGGACGAAAAACGGCGTCGCGCAACTCCGGTGGAATTCCCGAACCGCGATCGCGGACGCCGATGAGCACTGTGTGTTCACAGTGCCGGCGGACCACCTCGACGCCTTGTGCCGCACCGTGGATGCGAGCATTGTCGATGAGGTTGGACAGGATGCGACGCAGCGCGACCGGCGCGACGGTCGCCAGGCAGCGGATCCCCGATGTCCGCAGGCGTATCGCTTCCGGCTGCTGATCGCATGCCGCAGCAACGACTTCGCCGAGCAGCGCATCGACATCGGTGGCGGACGCCGGCTCGCGCTCGCGGGCGCGCGCAAACGCAAGCTGGGCGCCGATCAGTGCATCCATCGCCGCGACATCGACTTCCATGCGCGCTACCAGCGGCGATTCGCGCTCCTCGGCCAGCATTCCCAGCGCCATCCTGAGCCGTGCCAGCGGGCTGCGCAGGTCGTGGGAGATGCCGACCAGCAGCGTATGCTGGTTCTCGCGCTGTGCGGCCAGTTGTGCTGCCGTGTTGTTGAACACGCGTGCGAGGGTCGCCAATTCCCGCTCGCCCGACTCGGGCAAATCCGGGGGCCGCTCGCCCGCTCCGATCTGTCGCGCCGCTGCCGCAAAGCGCGCGAACGGCGCGCTCACACGCTTCGCCAGAACCCACGCAACGACTCCGGCGACCAACAGCGCCGCCGCGAGGGTCAATCCCAGCGTGAGCAATGGCTGCGGGTTGATGCGGTCGGCCGAGAAGCTGAAGCGCAGCACGCGGTCGGCCATGGGGATGTCGGCGTGGAAGCGATCGTCCGCGGTCTCGGTCACCTGCGGCACGACACCTGCATCGACCCGTCGCGCCAGCGCTGCGCGCAGGAAGCTCATGTAGGGGTGGTGGTGTCCGACGTCCTCGCCTGCCGTCGACCCGGACTCCTCGAGACCGAGGGCGTGACTGGATTCCAGTTCGAGCACAAAAGCCGGCCGCGTCTCGGGCGGCAGTTCCACCCAGGTGCGCGCCGACAAGACCAGCAAGGCGGCGAAATCATCGGCCGAACGCTGCGCCAGCGGCAGCAGGATGAATATCAACACGCCGGTGCCGGAGATCAGCTGGAACACCAGAAGCCCGGTGGCGATCGAGATCGCGGCCCGGCGAAACAGCGACGGCCGGGAGGTCACGCGGCGGCCTGCCCCTGTGGCGTGAACAGGTAGCCTTCGCCCCAGACCGTACGCAGGTAGATCGGATTGTCCGGGTCGGGCTCGATCTTCCGGCGCAGGCGCGTGACGCGCACGTCGATGCTGCGATCGAACGGCGACCGATCGTAGCCCTTGATCAGGGTGATGAGACGGTCGCGCGTAAGCACCTGATTGGGGTGATCCAGAAACTCCCGCAGCAGCGTGAACTCGCCGGTCGTCAGATTGACTTCACCGTCGGCACCGACCAGGGTGTGGCTGGCGAGGTTCACGCGGAAGCTGCCGAAGACGGCGCGGTCCGGCGCCAGCGGCGGGTCGGCAGGCGTGCCTCGCCGAAGCACGGCGCGCGCGCGCGCGAGCAGTTCCCGCGGCCCGAACGGCTTTGGCAGGTAATCGTCGGCGCCGACTTCGAGCCCGATGACGCGGTCCACCTCTTCGCCTCGCGCCGAGGCGATGATCACCGGCGGCCCACCGGTGGCGCGCAACCACCGCAGCAGGCTCAGGCCGTCTTCGCCGGGGAGCATGAGGTCGAGGATGACGAGGTCGGGCCTGTGGCCGACGACACTTGCGCGAAAGGCCTCGGCGTCGCCGACGCCCTCGACGTCGAAGCCGCTGGTAGTGAGGTAATCGACGACCAGATCGCGCAACGCGATGTCGTCATCGACCACAAGAATCCGTACTGCTGCTTTTCCGCTCATCTCGCAGCGTTCCATGCCGCGGCGAAGGGCTGCGGCGATGGAGGGCATGGTAACCAGTTCGCGATCAGGCAAACGCTGCGCGAAACAAACTGATACATCCTGTTGCGCTCCGGCAATGAGCGCGCAATACCGGTTGCCCAGAATTGCCCTCAGCCATCCCGTGACCGACCTGCTTCCACCCCATGATCGCTCCACTTCTCCTGCTCTGCCTTCCACTCGTCGCGGGCGTTGCCGCCGCTGCGCATCAGAGCCGAGCAGCGAGCCGCGGCCTGGGCGTTGCCTGGCAGTGGCGGTCGCGGCCGGTAGCCGCTTTCACCCGGTGGCGAACTCGCCACCCACAACCCAGGAGTCACTCATGTACAGACAGACACTCACCGTCGCCGCACTCTCCCTCGCCGTGCTGGCGAGCGCACCGCTGTATGCGGGCAATGCCGATCCGGTGCGCGGCCCTGCGGCGCGACCGGCCGTGCCATTGACGTTCACATACACCGTGGCGACCGCGGACGAGGCCGCAGACATGGCCTTCATGCGCGAAGAAGAGAAGCTCGCCCGCGATGTCTATCTCACGCTGGCCGAGACGTGGGAAATGGCGCCGTTCACCGCCATCGCTGCCGCCGAGCAGAAGCACATGAATGCGATGCTGCGCATCCTCAACAACTACCGGTTGCCCGACCCGGCCGCGGGCAAACTCATCGGCGAGTTCGCGAACCCGGATTTGCAGGCTCTGCACGACACGCTCCTGGCACAGGGGGTGCAAAGCCCGGCCGCCGCATTGAAGGTCGGCGCGCTGATCGAGGAGGTGGACATCGAGGATAACGTCGCTGCGATCGCCACTTCCTCCAAGGCGGACGTCGATGCCGTCTACGAGCGGCTGATGTGCGGCTCGCGCAATCATCTGCGTGCTTTCGCCCGCACCGGCGAAGTGCTCACCGGTCAGCCGTACGTGGCGCAGGTGCTGAACCCGGCCCTGGTCGCCGAGATTTTGGCGACCCCGATGGAGCGTTGCGGAATGCGCTGACTGCGTGATCCGCTTAATGTGAACGCCTCATTGATCCGGCATGAACCGGATTGAACCGTTCGCCCTGAGCCTGTCGAAGAGCTTCGACCGGCTCGGCCCGAACGGAACCAGACGGATGCCCGCCCGCGTCAGCCTGGGGCTTCCTCTCGCAGCTTCACCAGCGCGTGCAGCGTACGGTTGATCGGCGCGGGAATGCCGAGCGCCGCTCCGCGTTCGGCCACGTAGCCGTTCAGCGCGTCGATCTCGGTCCGCCGGCCGCGGCGCAGGTCCTGGGCGGTGGACGAGATCTGCGTGGCCAGCGCTGCGCCCATCGCGAGCGAGGATTGCAGCAGCGGACCTTCGTCCAGCGCGACGCCATCGGCACGTGCGACCTCGACGCATTCGGCCACGATGAGGGGAATGAGGTCGCGGGTGGGCCCGTGCGCGAGCATCCGCCCGTAGTCGGCACACCCGACTGCGGAGATAGCGTTGTAGACGCAGTTGATCGCAAGCTTGCGCCACAGGTCCGCCTCGATGGTCTCGGAGACGACGCAGGGCACGCCGGCGCGCTCGAACATCGCCGCGAGCGACTGCGCGCGTTCGACGAGCGACGCATCGCGCGCGAGGTCCCGCGCGAGCGGGCCCAGCACGAGATCGCCACGGCCGGTGTGCCGCACGACCCCTGGCGCCAGGTTGACGGCACCCACGTAGACGACGGTCGCGAACACCGGCTGCGCGAGCACTGTGCGCAGTCGCTGGCCGTTGTCCACGCCGTTCTGCAGGCTCAGGACGGCGGTTTCGGCGCGCAGGTGCGGTTGTAGCGAGCGGGCGGCTGCCTCCGTATCGAGCGACTTGACGCAGACCAGGACAACGTCGGCATCGCGCGCCGCGGCCGGGTCGACCGCGGCGTCGACCCGGATCGTCTCGCGCCGATCCGCCCATTCGATTGCCAGCCCATCGCGCGCGATAGCGTCCACCTGCGCCGGCCGTCCGATCAATGTGACCGGCGCGCCAGCCCGCGCGAGCATCCCGCCGTAATAGCCGCCCACGGCCCCGGCGCCCAGCACCGCTACGCGCGGCCAACCCGAATCATCCTGCACGCTACCCTCCATCATCTGCAAATGGGAATCCAGGAGCACCTTCATCCGGTGAACCAGGCTATCACTGGTCGACGCGACTGGGTTGACGGCACGGTTGGCACTTTGAAGCCCCATCCCGTTGTCCGCAACGGGTCCGGCTGCGACGATAGGGCGATCAGGCGGTTCCCGGCCAGATCCAGACGGTGGCGAAATTGCCAGGTAGCAACTGTTCATGCATTCTCGGCGGATGCCGCCGAAATAGTCCCGACCCAAAGGGGAGTCAATGCCAAATCAATGCCTTCTAGGCAAGCGGGTGTTAGTCACTCAGGCCGATATGTTCATGGGCCCCGTCCTGTGCGAGGTATTTGCCGAACAGGGTGCCACCGTGATCGGGAGTACTGACCCTCTGTTGAGCGCAGGCGCACCCGCGGCGATCATTACTGAGGCGGGCCACATCGACGTGCTCATTGCCAACTTGGCAATACCAGCACCAACCACCGTCGCCGCGGAAGTGACCGAGGAAGAGTGGAATGACACATTCGCGGCCCTCGTACATCCTCTATCACGATTGTTCCGGGCCGTCTTGCCAGCCATGATCGAACGACGCGCGGGCAAGATTCTGGTTATGGGCAGCGCATCGGCCCTGCGCGGGATGAAGCGCGCGTCAACCTATAGCGCCGCGCGCGGCGCCCAACTCGCCTACGTGCAGGCGGTTGGCGTGGAGGTGGCGGCCCACAAAGTTCAGGTGAATGCCATCGCACAGAACTTCGTTGATAACCCGACTTACTTCCCGCTTGACGTTCAGGCCAACCCTCGCTTCCAGGAGCGCTTGAACCGTGAGGTTCCGCTGGGGCGTCTGGTGAGAGCCAGGGAAGACGCTGAATTTGCTGCCTATCTTTGCAGCGAACCAGCAAGTTGCTTTGTTGGGCAAGTCTTTCCGGTGTGCGGCGGCTGGGTGGCACGTTAGTCCAAGCGGCGCCCAACCCATCATTGCCCCGCACGCTGCGCGTTGAAGCCGCGCATCGCCGGCAAATTCGAACGTTGGGCGTCCGCTTTTCCAATCGCGCTAGTTCCGCTTCGGGTCGGCCTCTACCGAGTGAGGTCGTCGGCCATCTGGCAGCGCCCAGGCATGAGAGATCGCTCGTCGTCGCCGGAGAAGTTGCCCGGAGCCGGCCCGTCGCCGCCAACGACAGCTTGCTGGCTCGGATACGAACTCACACTCTCGGCCATCTGCGGCCATTGGTCGCATTGACTCAGCTTCTGCCGTCGCTCACCTATGCGCGCCGTTGATCTGCGTCAATGCCCGCTGACTTCTCCAGCGTAGCGTTCTATTGAGTACCCCACGAATCAGCAGAAGGCGGGTGCGATGCGTTGCTGCACGCGCGTCGTTCGAGCCGCGGCCCTCATCCGTGACCGCCCTGCTGGAGTCGTGATTTCAGCGACCTGCGAACTGTCTGCATCGCGTCGTCGGTGTGCGTGTTCCTGCGCGCTGAACAGCGGAACTCTTACCGAGCCGATCACCTGCAGGTACGCCCCGCGCGATTTGTCAGCGCGTCCTGTGCGTTCCGCACACCGCGCACCCTTCAGGTTGCCGGCGCCGGCCAAGTACCAACACAGCTTGGTCAGTCTGGCCTCGGCACCGATTTGTGACGGTCGTGCGCCGCGAGCCGCACGGACTCTGGGCATTCATACTCGTCTGCACAGGGGCGTTTTCAGGGGGGCTACGATGTCTATTCGTCGCGTATTGGTCTCGATGGTCTTTGCAGCGCTCTCGCTCGTTGCGAGCGCCGATGGCTTGCGCGCGCAGGCATTGGTCGCGGTGGAGTACTACTACGCAGCCTGGGATCACTATTTTGTGACTGCAGCTCAAGATGAGATCGCCGTACTTGATGGCGGCGCATTTGGTGGCGTTTGGAAACGGACGGGACAGACGTTTGGCGCGTGGTCCCAGGCCACAGAAGGCGCGTTGCCTACATGCCGATTCTTCAGCACTGCGTTCGATCCAAGAAGTTCGCACTTCTATACCCCTTATGCCAAAGAGTGCTCGGATCTCCAGGCAGGCTCCACATGGCAATTCGAGAACATCGCCTTCTACGTTCGCTTGCCGGATTCAAGCGGCAATTGTCCAGCGGGGACAAAAATTCTCTACCGACTCTATAACAACGGAGCAGGTGGCGCACCGAACCATCGATATACAACGAGCCCCACAGTTTTCAATTCAATGCTCGCCGCACGCTGGACGATGGAAGGGGACGGCCGGACGAGTGCTTTTGCCTGCGTGCCTCTTGTCCTGCCGTATGACAATTTTTCGGGGATCCACATCGACAAGGCTAAGTGGCTTGAAGGGGAAAGTGTGCTCGAGATCGATGCGGTGAATCAGAAATTGCGGTCAGCGGTGGCATCCAGCAGCCCCATCGGAATTGCTGTCTACCCGCATGTTGATGCAAGTCGACTGGATTTCGTTACCCCAACTTCAGTCAGTTCATTCCAGGCTGAGGTCACGATTCTGGACTCTTCCATCGCCAATATAGCTTCGGCCACGGCTCGGCTGGAAGGCGTGTTCTACAACGACGGTACTTCGGGCGCTGGCGTAATCGGAGATGTCTTCGCGATTGTGGGAATTGGGAGGGAAACGAATGGAGCGCTCGTAGGCGAAGTCATAATTGGCAGGCTCGCGAATGCGGAAGGAACTGCCTGGAACATACTGTGGTATCAGACGTTTTCCCAATCCGTCGTGATCGGGCTTCCCCATACTCTGTATCTTGCCTTTGATAGCGCTTCGAACCGATTTACTTTTAGGGCGGGCGGCGAAGAAAGAACGGTCGGCCTCCCCGACATTCCTGCCGCGGTTACACAAGCCAGGGCACCAAGTAGGGGACTGACGACCGCGGTTTACGTCGAGAATGCCAGCTCGTCAGGATATGTTTCCGCCACATTCGACAACATATACAAGAACGGGAACCGTTACGATGACTTTTCTGCTACGACCATCGATCCGGCGAGATGGACGAACTATGAGTCCGTGAGGGAGATTTCAGGGGGAAGATTTCGATCGAAGGTCAGAAGCAGCGCGGCATCAACCTCACTCATCAATGAGTTGAACTTTGTAAACCCGCAAAACATTGACGGTATCCAAGCAAAACTCACGCTCGCGAAGTATGAGAATTGGTCGTCGGGAACCGCTTGGGCTGACGCGATAATAGGTGGACTTTTCTATCATGAGGGGACTCCAGGGGTAGGGCTCACGGGAGATGTGATGGCGAAGGTCTCAATGGGAGGGCCAGGGAACAGTCCGATAGCGTTTTGGTTGGTATATCGATTTGATGATGAGACAGGTTGGAATTTTACGGACTTGGACTATGGGCAATTTGCCACTCCAATCTCGTTAGGAACCGCTTACGCGTTATCGTTGGATTGGGATGGAAGGCAATTCACTTTCAAGCTAAACGATGAGGTAGCAACGTATATTCCTGTCGGGCCCATTGGCCCACCTAACCGACATGGCAAAGGAATGAGCACGTTGGTCTATCGGCCTGATGGCAATGAAGCGACCATTGAAGCCCTCTTCGATGACGTGATGGTCAGTGCGATTTCTTCCCCGGACACCTTCGGCAGATCGCCGCGCAGACGTCCTTGACGTGGCCACGAAGCCAGCGATGTGCTGGATCGGCATTCAGCCTCGGGTGCCAGAGCATTGAAACCATGATTTCCGGTGTCGAGATGGGCAAGGGGAAACCATGCATTCCGGCGCGCAGGTTTCCGGTGTGTCGTTCGGGAACACTGGCGATCAGGTCGGAGGCTCGAGCCATGATCCCAACCTCACCTGCAGGTGGGGCCAACGTCGCCTCGAGTCACGATTCACGCCGATGACTGTCAATGATCATTGACAGGCCAGCGCGGCGAGACCCTCGACCGGAAATCACTCGCACGTACGTCGGGTGCGCTGAAGCTGAAATGGCCCAGCAACAATGCGATCGGCAAGCAAGCGATCGTCGATCAGTTCGGCAGCTTGATGATCCAGGCTTCAGTCTGCGCCTGCGGGTTCGTTCCATATCCCGCAATCGTCAGCGCATCGTCGGAAATTGCGGTGGCTCGGGTGAGTGTCCAGCCGGTGATCTGCGTCTGGTAATCGGTCGCCAGCACGGCATCCAACAACCGCAACCCGCGATCGGCGTCCCAGATGACCGCGGCGTCGCCCGTGAGGGTGGTACCCCATCCAACGACAGTGCGTCCGTCGCCGGAGACCGAGGTGGCGACGATTTCCAGAAGACCGGCAGGCGTGTTGCCAAGGTCGATCATGCCCGTTCGCTCCGTCCATCGAAACGCGCGGGAGTGCCCGGCGCCGTCGGTTGACGAGCCGACGACGACCGATCCGTCTCTCGAAACCGCGGTGGCGGTGCCGGTGGAATCACCTGGCAGCTTGCCGAGAATGGTCGGAGTGCCGTCCGCGGCCCAGATCACGGCCCCGGTCAGCACCGGATGACCTGCGCCCACGATCACAGCGCCGTCCAGGGAAATGGCAATGCCAGTGCTTTGCTGGTCGCTTCCGCCGCCGAAACGGTCCAAGGCGACTGCTCCCGAGTTTGCAGTCCAGCGAAACGCCGTATTGTTGTTCTGCAGGCATGTGCCCACTACCGTCGCCCCGTCACCCGAAACGCCGCCTGCATGACAGAGAAGGGAATCGGCTAGTGATTCGATCCTCTGCGGGCCCGCGTCGACGGTCCAGCGGAAGCCCGCAGAGGGTGTCGGCCGGTCGCTGTTGGTCGCATCGCCAGCGCCGACGATGACTGTCCCGTTGGCCGAAACGTCGGTCGCCGTGCTGGAAGTACCGCCGGTCATGAAACCGAGGCCGACTGCGCCCTCCCGCTTGTTCCAGCGAAACGCCTGGCGTATGCCGGCTGTCGTCGTGGCCGTTCCCACGACGACGGTCCCGTCCGATGATACGGCCGCCGCCTGGCTCGATACGTATCCTGGGAGGAAGCCGAGATTCGTGAATGTCGCTCGCGGCGTCGGAAGCGGGTTGTCGTCGGAACCGCCGAGGCACGCTGCCAGCGGCAGAACACTGCCGATCCACCATGCAATTTGCCATAGTGAATGAAACCGGGTCTCGTAATAGCAGTTGTTCATGGGGCCTCTGCCGCAGATCGCCGAGCGCCGCTCCCGGCATTTTGTCGACGCACGCTGCCATTGTCCCCCTCATCCGATGAAGCGACGAGCGACGGAAAGGCAGGCATCGCACGACCCTTGACATGCCCGGTCGTTGCGTCTTGTCGCTCGAAGCGGACGGGGCAGCGCCGTAGGTCTGGAAACCTCGCCCCATTTACGTGCCAGCGCGGGGGTGTTCAAATTCGCATATCAACCCTGATGGAGATTGCGATGATCGGCTACGTCACACTGGGCACCAACGACTTGTCTCGCGCCAAGGCGTTCTATGACACTTTGCTGGCGGAGATGGGGGTGAAACGCTTGATGGAGTTCGGCGACCGTGGCTACGCCTGGGCCGCAGCCATGGACAAGCCGATGCTTTGCATCATGAAACCCTACGACGGCCTGCCGGCAACGGTAGGTAACGGCGTGATGGTAGGCATCGCCGTCGATTCACGCGACACGGTCGATCGTATCTACAAGAAGGCTCTCGAACTGGGCGGCACCGACGAAGGCCCCCCCGGACTGCGCGGCGAGGGCGGTGATGGTTTTTACGTCGCCTACTTCCGCGACCTGGATGGCAACAAGCTCGACGTGTTTTTCTACGGCTGAGTCATCGCGGCGGCGGCCGCAGATGATTGCGACCTGCGCGCGAGTGATTGCCGAGCGGGCCACGATGTCGTCTGGTCGTGCTGGTCGGCGCGCGGGGCGCTCGCCCGCGCGTTGCCCATTTGTCTCCGCGGCGCGAGATGCGCTCCCGCGTCAGCCTGGTGCTTCCTCTCGCAGCTTCACCAACGCGTGCAGCGTACGGTTGATCGGCGCGGGAATGCCGAGCGCCGCTCCGCGTTCGGCCACGTAGCCGTTCAGCGCGTCGATCTCGGTCCGCCGGCCGCGGCGCAGGTCCTGGGCGGTGGACGAGATCTGCGTGGCAAGCGCTGCGCCCATCGCGAGCGAGGATTGCAGCAGCGGACCTTCGTCCAGCGCGACGCCATCGGCACGTGCGACCTCGACGCATTCGGCCACGATGAGGGGAATGAGGTCGCGGGTGGGCCCGTGCGCGAGCATCCGCCCGTAGTCGGCACACCCGACTGCGGAGATAGCGTTGTAGACGCAGTTGATCGCAAGCTTGCGCCACAGGTCCGCCTCGATGGTCTCGGAGACGACGCAGGGCACGCCGGCGCGCTCGAACATCGCCGCGAGCGACTGCGCGCGTTCGACGAGCGACGCATCGCGCGCGAGGTCCCGCGCGAGCGGGCCCAGCACGAGATCGCCACGGCCGGTGTGCCGCACGACCCCTGGCGCCAGGTTGACGGCACCCACGTAGACGACGGTCGCGAACACCGGCTGCGCGAGCACTGTGCGCAGTCGCTGGCCGTTGTCCACGCCGTTCTGCAGGCTCAGGACGGCGGTTTCGGCGCGCAGGTGCGGTTGTAGCGAGCGGGCGGCTGCCTCCGTATCGAGCGACTTGACGCAGACCAGGACAACGTCGGCATCGCGCGCCGCGGCCGGGTCGACCGCGGCGTCGACCCGGATCGTCTCGCGCCGATCCGCCCATTCGATTGCCAGCCCATCGCGCGCGATAGCGTCCACCTGCGCCGGCCGTCCGATCAATGTGACCGGCGCGCCAGCCCGCGCGAGCATCCCGCCGTAATAGCCGCCCACGGCCCCGGCGCCCAGCACCGCTACGCGCGGCCAGCCCGAATCATCCTGCACGCTACCCTCCGTCATCTGCGAATGGGAGTCCTGGGAGCACCTTCATCCTGTGAACCAGGCTATCACTGGTCGAGGCAACTGGGTTGATTTGCCGAACGACACGGACACGCAACGCCAAATGCGGGAAAACCCGTCGGCACGGTTGGGTAAACCGCGTATGGACGCGAGGCACGGAGCGGTTAAGCATTAGGTGTCGAAAGGTTTGACCTGTCTCGAGGCATGTGACCTAACCTGAAGGGGGGAGCCCCCCGGCTGAGGATTCTAACCAGTGCGCGCCATGGGACCGCCTGTTCTGCTTGCCATCGATGACGATGTGAACTTGCTGGGCGCCATCGAACGGGAGCTTCACGATCGGTACGCGCGGCACTATCAGGTGGTCTGCGTGCGATCGCCCGCGCAGGCGCGGGCGCACCTCGCGGAGTTTGCCGCCGCGGGCGTCGAGGTCGCCCTGGTGCTGGCCGGCCGGTCGAGCGCAGAGGTGCCCAGCAGCGAGCTGCTAGCCGAGGTCCGGAAGGTCCACCCCCGCGCCAAGCGAGCCCTGGTGGTGGCCTTCGGCGACTGGGGCCAGAAGGCGGTCGGCGACGAGATCTTCGAAGGAGTGGCCGACGGTCGGTTCGATCACTACGTACTCCGACCGGCAGAGTCGCCCGACGAGCTGTTCCACCAGACGATCTCGAGCATGCTGCTCGAGTGGTGGGATGCGAACCGGATCGCGCCGCACACGGTGCACATCGTGGGCGAGTCGTGGACGGGCCGGGCCTACGAGTTGCGCGAGGCGCTCAAGCAGTGCGCGATGGTGCACAACTTCTGCCTGGCCGACTCGGACGAGGGTAGGGCGCTGGTCGCCGCGGCGCCCGTGGGGGCCGAGCTCCCGCTCGTCGTTTTCCCCAACGGCATGGTTCTGGAGAACCCGAGCAACGCCGAGGTGGCAATGGCCGCAGGCGGCGCCGTCAACCCCGAGCGGGTGGACTTCGACGTGATCATCGTCGGGGCCGGTCCCGCGGGCTTGTCGGCCGCGGTGTACGGTGCCTCGGAAGGGTTCCGCACGTTGGTGGTTGACAAGGGCGGCATCGGCGGCCAGGCCACGTCGAGTTCGCTCATCAGGAACTACCTCGGGTTCCCGCGCGGCATCAGCGGCCGGCAGCTGGCCCAGAGCGCGTACAACCAGGCGTGGGTGTTCGGGGCCGAGTTCGTGTTCATGCAGCCGGTCACGGGTCTCGTTCGCGACGGTGACCGGCTCGCGGTCACGCTGTCCGACAGCGGCCCGGTGCGCTGCTCCGCAGTGATCCTGGCGATGGGCGCCAGCTATCGTCGGCTCGACGTGCCGTCGCTGGAGGCGTTGATCGGGGCCGGCGTGTACTACGGGGGTCCGACATCCGAGGCATCGGCATTCGCCGGTCGCGATGTCTTCATCGTCGGAGGCGCCAACTCGGCAGGGCAAGCCGCGCTGCATCTCGCTCGGTATGCTCGCACCGTCACGCTGGTGGTGCGGGCCGAATCGCTCCGCGCCGGAATGTCCGAGTACCTCGTGCGCCAGATCGAGGCGACCGACAATGTCGACGCGCGGCTCGGCTGCCAGGTGGTGGGCGGTGGCGGCGACGGGCGGCTCGAGCACCTGGTGCTGCGCGACATCGGGACTCAAACGGACGCCGTGCTCGAGGCGAACGCGCTCTTCCTCCTGATCGGAGCCCAGCCGAACACCGAGTGGCTTCCGCCGGACATCGAACGGGATGAGCAGGGATTCGTCCTCACGGGGGCTGATGCATCGCAGCGTCGCGCATCGCCTCCCGGTCGCAGTCCATTTCTCCTCGAGACGAGCATGCCAGGCGTGTTCGCCGCCGGCGATGTACGCCACGGTGCGGTGAAGCGTGTCGCCTCAGCGGTCGGTGAAGGCTCCATCGCCATTCAGTTCCTTCATCAGCTCTTCGCGGCCGAGCAACGCCAGCCGCGCGGCCGATCCGAGGAACATCGCGGCGCTCGCGGCGAAGTCGGGGCAGTTCCCTCCGGGCCTCCGTAAGG
Source organism: uncultured beta proteobacterium (assembly GCA_963788185.1). Taxonomy (GTDB): domain Bacteria; phylum Pseudomonadota; class Gammaproteobacteria; order Burkholderiales; family Casimicrobiaceae; genus CAIWHR01. The sequence continues at coordinate 20,188 of CAWBGE010000019.1, read as the reverse complement.
CACCGCGACGATCTCCCGCCAGTGACGTGACGCAAAGGAGCACCGACATGCCTACCGGTTGCGCGCATCTCGATCACGTTCGCACCAACACGCCCAACACCGACGGCTGCGAGGAGTGCCTCGCGATGGGCGACACGTGGGTTCACCTGCGGCTGTGCCGGGCATGCGGGCACGTTGGCTGCTGCGACTCGTCGAAGAACCGGCACGCGACGAAGCACTTCCACGCGACCGGGCATCCGATCATGAGTTCGCTCGAGCCCGGCGAGCGCTGGAGTTGGTGCTACGTTGACGAGCTGATCATCGAACTCGATGACTGAAAGCTCGGGTACCGGCTACACTGCAGCCTCGCGCCGAACAGGAGGATCCGGGATGACCGACACCCTAAATGACAGGAGCCCGCGCTCGCTGCTCGAGTGCATGATGTTGATCCGGGCGTTCGAGGAGAAGAACGCCGCGTTGCAGGCAGCGGGCAAGGGGCCCGGGACCTGCACCTCGGTCGGCCAGGAGGCATCGGCGGTGGGCGTGGTGCGCGCGCTCGAGGCGCGCGACCTGATCCTCACCAACCACCGCAGTGCCGGCCACCTGCTCGCGCGCGGCGCCGATCCGGGCCGGATGATGGCCGAGATCGCCGGCAAGCGCACCGGCTACTGCAGGGGCAAGAGCGGAACGCTGCACATCTCGGCCAGCGACCTCGGAGTGATCCTGACCTCGACCATCGTCGGCGGGTCGCTGTCGCTCGCGACCGGAGTAGGGCTTTCGCTGTCGATGCAGGGCGGCAGTGCGATCGTCGCCTGCTTTTTCGGCGACGGCGCGGCCTGCGAGGGCATCTTTCATGAATCGCTCAACCTGGCTGCGGTCTGGAAGCTCCCGGTGCTGTACGTCTGCGAGAACAACCAGTGGCAGGCGTACGTGCATCGTCGCGAGACCATGCTCACCGATCGCCTGAGCACGCGGGCGCAGGCCTACGGCATGGAGGGGCAAAGCGTCGACGGCAACGACGTCGAGGCCGTGTTTGCCGCCGCGAGCCAGGCCATTGCGCGCATCCGCGATACAAACGAGCCATTCCTGCTCGAGACCTACACCTATCGGCTGCGCGGCCACTACGAGCCCGACGATCAATCGTACGTCGATCCGGACGAGCTCGCGAGTTGGAAGGCAAGGGACCCCATCCAGACAACCCGGCGCCGGCTGCTTGAACAGCACGTCGTGACCGAGGCGGATGTCGAGGCGATGCAGGCGCGCGTGCAGCAGCGCATCGAACAGGCGGTGGCGTTCGCTGTCGATTCACCCTATCCGTCGGCCGACGAGGTCGGAACCGACGTTTACGCATAGAGGAAGCATCCATGCCGAAGATCAACGTTAGCCAGGCTATCGGCGAAGCCCTCGCCGAGGAGATGCGGCGCGATTCCCGCGTGGTCATGTTCGGAGAGGGCGTGGCTACCAAGCGCCGCGAACTCGTGCAGGAGTTCGGGGACAAGCGCATCCGGAACACACCGCTGGCTGAAGGCATCATCGCCGGCACCGCGGTCGGCGCTGCCGCGACTGGGTTGCGGCCGGTCATCGATCTTCTGTTTGCGCCATTCATCTGCTTCTCGATGGAGGAACTCGTCAACAGCGCGGGCAAGCTGCGCTACATCTCCGGTGGCCAGTTCTCGTTTCCGCTGGTCACGATTGCAATGACAGGGTGCGGTTGGACCGTGGGCGCGCAGCACAACCACAACATTGAAGCCTGGTTCGTGCACAGCCCCGGCATCAAGGTTGTCATGCCGTCGACGGCAGCCGACTTCAAGGGGCTGCTCAAGGCGGCAATCCGCGACGACAACCCGGTCATGTTCTTCATCGACATGGCGCTGCTTTTTGCCGATGGCGAGGTGCCCACCGGGGACCACATCACGCCCATCGGTCAGGCCGCGATCTGTCGCGAAGGGACCGACGTGACACTCATCTCCTACGCGAAGATGGTTCACACCTGCATGGCCGCCGCCGAAGCGCTTGGTGACGCGGGCATCTCGGCCGAGGTGCTTGACCTGCGCTCGCTCAAGCCCTTTGACGAAGCGGCATTGCTCGCGTCGGTGCGCAGGACTGGGCGAGTGGTCGTCGTGCACGAGGCGAGCCGCACCTGCGGGGTAGGCGCGGAGATCGCGGCGACGATCGCGGAGAAGGCCTTCGACGCCCTCAAGGGCCGGGTCATTCGCGTGACCGGTCCGGACGCCCCTGCACCATCGAGTTATGCGCTCGAACAGGCGTTCATTCCTCAGCCGGGCAGCATCGTCGAGGCCGCGCGATCACTGGTTGGACGATGAGCGCTCCAGTCTGCCTTCGAGGACAAGGCGCTACGGCTGGCTGTGGCCGGGCGCTACCAATCGGCGCCTCGGCATGTCGCCGATCTCGAAGCGACTCCTGATCGCGGCACGGGTTACGCCGCCACGACCGGAGTGCTTCTTGAGAATGGCTGTAAGTTGTGGCTGATCCAGAATGCCTTCAGTCCAGGTCGCCGCTCGTTCTGGCAAAGGTGTGACACTTGCTGCACGAGTTCGGCATGATGTCATGGTCCGCACCCTTCGACGGGTCGGGATTCTTGAGGATCGAGCTCTGGCCGGGCCACACGATGTCGAAGACGTGGGACGCTACGTTACCCTCGGCTACGGCGCTCTTCCCGTTCTTGTCGAAGTCCAGGTGGTACATGGCGTCGACGTTGATATCCTGCAGCTTGCCGATCTTCGCCATGTGGCACGAGGCGCAGTTGCCCACCGGCATTTTCGGATCGTCCGGTGTGTAGAGAGCCCCGCCCATCGCGGCACCCGCCTGCATGTGTTTGGCCACAGCCCGCGCGACGCGGTTTCGGGCCACTGCGGCGTCTGTGGCTTTCACCGAAACTGCAGTCCCGTTTTTCGTTACCTTGCGTCCCGCGTCGAGCTGGAGCGCTGCCACATCGGATTTGGAAATGTCCTTGAACTGACCGCCGGCAGCATGGCACGCCAGGCACAGCGTGTTGTTCCCATAGGCCGGGTTCGCAAAGTCGTAGCCGCCGACTTTCAGCGAGGCGGGTCCCGCATCCAGCGTGTGGGCGTCGTGGCATGTAAAGCAAGTGAGCTTTTCGGTCTTGTTGCTGTAATGCGCAGACCGGCGCAGGTCGGAGAGCTCCATGGAGTGCGATCGCGCATGCGTCTGGTCGGGCCAGGAATGGAATGCTCCTTCCTTCCACTCAGGTTCGCGTTTGGTCGTGGGCTTTTCATAGTTGGCAAAGAACGTCTCGAGGCCATATACGCCGGGGACGAAGAAGCCATGGCCCAGCGTGTCCTTATAGTTGCCATCGTAGGCCGGTTTGTATATTCCCGGTGGGGTGATGCTCCTGCCGTCGTGGTTTCCGTGGCACTGCCCGCAGAGTTCGTTGCCGGCGATGGAGCACGACCATCCGCATTCGCATGACATTCATCATGGACACGAACACATTGTGTGGGATGGAACCGAGCCCCATTCCCATCGGCACGTTCATGTGCCGCTACGACATGGGCATGCCCATTTCCCCGATCTGCATCATCGTCATGACCACTGATGGCGTTCAGATGCGAACTTGACCCCGGCGGATCAGCGCCATCCAACCGAACGCAACGACGCGGTATCGCCGATCATCAGCTCGGCCCCGGTTGCGCGAGCGGCAACTCCACGATTGCGCGCAAGCCCCCGGTTGGTCGGTTTTGGAGATGCACATCGCCACCATGACTGCGGGCGATCTGGCGAACAATGGCGAGGCCCAGACCGGTGCCGCCGGTCTCGCGGCTGCGTGACCCCTCGACCCGATGGAACGGCTCGATCACGCGCACAAGTTCGGGCTCGGGAAGTCCAGGACCCGCGCCATCATTGCACGCGTAACGGTTCCAGCGCCGCCCAGTCGAATTCGACCCCATGCCCCGGACGATCGGCGGCCAGTGCATTCCCCTCGACGATACGCAATGGGTTTGCGATGTACTTGTCGAGTCCAAAGCCATGCGCCTCGAGGTACGAGCGATTGGGTGCCGCCGCGAGCAGATGCACGGTGATGTCATGCGCGCCATGCGACGTGAGCGGCAGGTTGAAGCTCTCGGCCAGATGCGCGACCTTCATGAAGACGGTGACTCCACCGCAGTTCGTTACATCGGGCTCCGGGTAGGACACCGCTGCGGCGCGCATGAAATGCGCAAATTCGTGAAGCGTGTGGAAGTTTTCGCCGGTAGCAATGGGGATCCCGCCGTCGCGGAGAATCCGCGCGTGTCCCTCGATATCATCCGGGATCGTGGGCTCCTCGAGCCAAACGAGCTGGCATGGCTGCAATGCGCGTGCCGCCCGGATGGCGCCGTCGACCGTCCACTGCATGTTCGCATCGGCCATCAGAGGAAAGTCCGTCCCAAGATGGGCGCGCATGGCTTCGACCCGCGCAATGTCCTCCGACAGCTTCGGGCGTCCAACCTTCATCTTGATTGCGCGGAAGCCGCGGTCGAGATTGGCTCGCGTCTGCTGCAAGAGCTCGTCCATCGAGAGCCACAGATCGATGCCGCCCGCATAACAGGGGACACGGGCATCGAATCCGCCAAGCAATTGATACAACGGCAGCCCGGCACGCTTCGCCTTCAGGTCCCACAGTGCAATGTCGATGGCCGAGATCGCCGACGCCGATTGTCCCCCGCGGCCGCCATAGTGCAGCGTCCACCACATCCTTTGCCACAAAGCCTCGGTGTTCCCGGCCGGTTGACCAGCCAGTGCGGGAGCAAGATCACGCCGAATCATGTCGTGAATGCCGCCTCCACCCGCCCCGACGGTGTAGGTGTAGCCACAACCTTGCGCGCCATCACTGTCGACGACACGCACCGCAATCAGCTCGAAGTACTTCATTGCGCCATGGGTGCTGTCGGTCAGAACAACCGGCAAGGGAATGCGATAGAAATCCGAGCGAATCGTCTTGATCGTGATCATGTGAGTGGGGTCGGCAAGGACCGGCGAGTCGATTTGGCAAATGGGACTGCCCCGGACGGGCAATGGTTCAAGTGGCAGACTGCTTGCATGTCGCAGAGCGGGGCGCGAATCACAGAACTCGTGGTTCATCGTGATTATGGTCCGACTTCGCCCAACCCTGTGCCTTGGTTGACGGGGGCTGCGCGTTCCGGCACGCTCGCTGGCGCTGCGCGTTCGTTGAGCTGCGCGTTCTGAACGCGTCGGAAGTGGGGAGTGTCGAGCATGGAGCCGCGATCAAGGGTATGACGCTCGCCGTGTGCGAAGAGTGCTGAAGGCGCAGTTTGACGAACGTCAACGGTGACAGGTGGTGGCGTCGATGAAAGTCAGAGCGTGGATCGCATGCGGTGCCTGGTCGTTTCTCCTGGCCACGAGCGCGCATGCAGCAGGCGCCAATCCGATTCTCGACGGCGCTCAAATCTCGCTGGTTTCGGTGATACCGTTTGTCGGAATGCTACTGTCGATCGCGGTATTGCCGTTGGTGGCGCCCCGCCTTTGGCATCACCACTTCGGCAAGATTTCCGCATTCTGGGCCGTCGCCTTCCTGGTTCCGTTCGCGGCTCAATGGGGCCCGACCGTCGCGGTTCACGAGATCACCCACACGCTCGTCGCCGAGTATTTCCCTTTCATCATTCTGCTCTTGGCACTCTACACCGCGACGGGCGGGATTCACATCAAGGGAAATTTGCACGGTTCGCCAGCATTGAACACCGTGATACTCGCAGTCGGAACGGTCTTTGCCAGCGTAATGGGGACAACTGGCGCATCAATGCTCTTGATCCGGCCGTTGTTGCGAGCGAACGACGCCCGAAAGCACAAGACCCATGTGGTGATCTTCTTTATCTTCCTGGTCTCGAACATTGGTGGCGCCCTGACTCCGCTGGGCGATCCACCGCTGTTTCTGGGTTTCCTGAAGGGCGTGGATTTCTTCTGGACGTTCAAGGCAATGTTTTGGCCGACATTGACGGCCACTGCGATCCTGCTCGTCGTGTTCTTCGCGCTTGACACGTGGTTCTATCACCAGCCCGGAGAAGCGCGGCCCGATCCGACGCCAGACAGTCCCGTACGGATTGAAGGAAAGCTTAACTTCCTCTTCCTTGGCCCAATGATCCTCGTCACGGTGTTCCTGTCGGGTGCCTGGAAACCGGGGATTCACTTCGAAATTGTCGGGGTGACGATTGAACTGCAGAATCTGTTGCGCGACCTTATTCTGGTTGCGATCACCTGGCTGTCGTGGCGCTTCACGCCACGTGCGCTTCGCAGCGCGCATCACTTCGAGTGGGGGCCGATGATCGAAGTAGCGAAGCTCTTCGCCGGAATATTTCTTACGATCATCCCGGCAATTGCCATCCTTCGCGCAGGAAGTGCGGGCGCCATGGCTCCGCTGCTTGGCCTGATGACCGACGAAGCCGGCCGCCCGAACAACGGAATGTACTTCTGGGCCACGGGTGTGCTTTCCAGCTTCCTCGACAATGCGCCGACTTACCTCGTCTTCTTCAACCTGGCGGGAGGCGACGCTGCCATCCTGATGGGCCCCTTGGCCACGACTTTGGTGTCGATCTCGGCGGGGGCGGTCTTCATGGGCGCGAACACATACATTGGAAATGCTCCCAACTTCATGGTCAAGTCGGTAGCCCACGCGAGGGGCGTCAGGATGCCGGGATTTTTCGGATACATGGCCTGGTCAGGGCTCATCCTGCTGCCGCTGTTCTCTCTGCTTACCTTCATGTTCTTTCGCCATTGAAGGCACCGGGTGAGCGCGCCTGTACGGCTCCGATCCGCGCACGCAACTGAGTCGCCGCCTGTCGCGACAATCCCACGATTGCGCATCGTCGTGACTGAATGGGACTGGAACTGCGCGGCGCCGCCTCTGTCATCGAGTTGACACGACAGCGTGGGCGTCTGGAACAGGTTACCCTGCCGGGCGCACAAAGAAGACGGGCCCAGTCCCGAGGGACAGGGCCCGCACAGGCCAAAGTCGCGCGGACTACGGCGTGACCGTGATTGCTTGCGCCTCATTCCTGCGCCGGCCATCGCTGTAGAACAGCAAGAGGCCGGATTGCGACGGCGACGCCGCTGCACCGCCAGCCGCGACTGCACCGCCAACGGGCTGCTGCCGCCGGCCGGCACGACGACATCCGCGGCGGTGAAGCGCGGCGTGCCCGGCGTGTAGGTCATGTTCTCGACGTAGTCGGTCAGGTTGCCGGTGAAGTAGTTGTCGTAGGCGTAGACGCTGAAGGTGATCTGGCTTGCCGGTGTGATGCCGATGAACGACATCGGCACCGTCAGCACCGCGTTGGCCGAGTTCAGGTCAGCGCCGGTGAAGGAGAACACCCCGGATGCGCCCGTGTTCAGATTCACCACGGCGACGACGTTCTGACCGCTGCTCGCGAAAGTGCCGTTCTCGAGGTTGTAGACCACGAAGTCAGAGTTACCGTCACCGTTGGTGTCGATGTAGACGTCGAACTCGGCGGGGTAGTTCGGGTGCGCCCGTTCACCAAAGGTGTTGATCGCGAACTGCAGGTTGCTGCCAGCGGCTCGCACGCCCACCGACTTCAGGTCGACCACCGCATAGTTGTCCCCGGCGTCCGGATAGGTCGATACCGGGACGCGGCCGCTCGTGCCGGTGAGCGAGAAGACCGACACGGCGCCCGGCGCTGCGCCCTTGTTGGCCAGCGTGAGGCTGCCGCCGGCCGCGACCGATGTGCGCGACGGCACGATGTCCGACGACTTCTGCGGCAGCACATGCCAGGGCAGCGAGACCGTGCCGTTGCTGTCGGACAGCGTCACGTAGCCGTCGAACTCGACTGACTGCAGCAGCGGGCCGTTGCCGCCCTGGCTGCCGCCGTTCAGCGTCCAGGCGGGCAGCTTGGAAGCATCGACGCGCAACTGCACATTGAAGCTGCGGCTGCCGTTACCGGGCACCGAGATCGAGGCCGGTGCGCTGACGCGGACTGCCCCGCTCGCCGCGTCGTCTGCATAGCGGAAGCTCGGCGCGATCGACAGCGTGCGTGTGCTCGTACCGTAGTTGCGCACCGTGACCTTGCGCGTGAGCGTGCGGCCGTCGGTGGCGGAGTAGTAGCCGAAGGACAGGCTGCCGCCCTGGCTGTCCGTGTCCCAGGCTGCCACGGTCGAAGCCAGCGAACGGTCGACGCGCACCTCGCCCGCGCCGATGCGGGTGATAGGCGCCAGCACGCCCGGCAGCGTGGCCGGGTTGGTGAGGATATTCGTCTCGGCCGAGTTCATCAGCGCGGACTTGATCTCGGCGGGCGATCGGGTTGGGAATGCCTGCAAGAGGATCGCTGCGGCGCCCGACACCATCGGCGCGGCGCCGGAGGTTCCACCAAACGCCTCCATACCCGTGCCCGTGCCGACAATTGCCGAAATGGACGCGCCGGGCGCGCCGATGTCGGGCTTGATCGCGTTGTAGCTGAAGCTCGGGCCGCGCGACGACGAAGCCACCACGCTGCCGGCGAGCGGAATCGTGACGGCTGAGCTCACGCTGGCGACAACGGCCGGGTCAATACCGGTCGCGCCGAGCGCGGTCTTGATTCGGTTGCCGTCCGCCTGCGAGATGACGATCGTCGGCACCATCGGCAGGTCACCGCCGCCAAAGCTGAAGGTGGGCGGATCGCCGGCGGCATTGTTGGCGATGATCACTGCCAACGCACCGTCCTTGGTGGCGCGGTCAACCTTGAGGCTGATGGAGCACGCACCTCGGTCGATGAGCGCGACCTTGCCGCTCGGGCTATTGCCGTTGAAATAGGGATCGGCAGGACTACCGGCCGAAATGGAGTCCGCTGGGCAGCCTCGTCCCAGACGAACGACCGCGCCGCTGAACCCGGAGCCGATCGGCGCCCACTCCACTGTCGCCGTGTTGCTGATCGCGAGGGACTGATGCCGGTGACGACGAGCGAGAAGGCCTCGCGCTTGGCACCTGCGTCTGCGCGACGCTGATCACTTCCGGCGTCGACGAAGGCGACCCGACGATGTAGGGCCGGTCGGCGCTGTTGCCGGCCGACACGACGACGACGACGCCGTAGCGCACCGCGTTCGCGCTGGCTTCCGACAGGTCGTCCTCCTTCTGCCCGTAGGACGATCCCAGCGACATGTTGACGACATCGACCGCGTCGCTGATGTCGCCGTCGCCATTGGGGTCGAGTGCGAAGTCCATCGCCTTCAGCAGCGCCACGCCGTTGCACGAAGTCGCGACCGCGCTGCAGACCTTGACCGCGTAGAGTTTGGCGCCGGGTGCGACGCCCTTGTGCGCGCCATCCGCGCTCTTGCCGCCGATGATGTCGGCCACGTGGGTGCCATGGCCTTCAAGGTCGATCGGGTTCGGGTCTTCGGTGCGATCGCCCAACGTGGGCCAGAGTTCGCCAACGAAGTCGTACCCGCCGATCACCTTGGGTGCTGTCGGGCCAAACAGGTCAGCGCACGCGCCGCTCGGCGCGACATCCTTCTGCGCGTAGCAGGCGTTGTAGTCCGCTACCGTTCCGGGCCCGCTGAGGTTCCGGTGTGTGTAGTCGACGCCGGAGTCCAGCACGGCGACCCTCACGCCGCTGCCGTCCGCGCCCGCCGCCTGCGCCGCGGCGGCGCCGATATAGGGCACCGTCTCCGCCAAGTCGAGCGTATAGGTGCCGACTCCGCGGACGGTCACCACGCCGGGCAACTGCGCCACTTTCGGCAGTTGACTCGCGTCGATGGAGACGATCACCGCATTGAGCGCCTTGCTCAGCCGGGCCACCTCCACGCCACCGAGCGCTCGGACGCTGGCCATCAGCGCGTCCTGCTTACCCTTCAGGTCGGCAAGGTAGATGCTGGTCTGCGAGCGGTTGAGCGACAGTCCACGCTGCTTGGCGGACTCGCCCTGCGCGGCAGCCAAGGGGGCGTCCGAGAGCTTGACGACCACCTCGACCTTGCCGAGGGCATCGGCCAAGCCGGAGGCCGCGGCGCCCGCCATGCGGCTCGCCGGAGCCGCGGGCTTCGTCTGGGCCATCGTCAAGCCCGCTGCCGCAAGGCTTGCCGCGATAAGGCAGACCTTCGCGCTGTCAGTCAGAAATCGTTTCATCGTCACTCCATGGATGTCGGCCCTCGGGCCTGAACTTGAATCGTGCGGACTCGGCGCAGCGCAATGCGCCGATGTGTCGGGGTTCAGCGCCAGCTTTCGCGCTTGCGGGCGCAGGAGGGGGTTTATAAACCGGATTTCCATCCAAGGCAACACGAATCACTCCTGTTCGCGTTCAGAACGAAACCCGGCGAAGTGCGGGCGGGGCCCAGCGACACGGCTCTCTCCTTCTTCGTAGCCGCGCACTTCGCTGGGAACGCGATACCACCCACTGGGTCCCGACGACAGGGAGGATCGCAAAGGCCGACGGTGCCGCCGCGCTTGGTCGGGGTTTCACGCGCACATCCGCACTGTCAGCTTCGCGGCCGCGCCTTGGTTCGTGCAATTGTCGCTGGTCGGTCGTCCACGGTCGGACGATCTGTGGCGCTGAGCGGCGGACCCTGCGATCCACAGCGCCCCGTCACTTCCGGATGGCTGCTGTGCGTAGTGCAGTCGCCGCTCGGTCATCGTGCCAGTGCGTTGGGCCCCAGGGCCACTTTGAAGTGCTGCGTCCGAGTTCTAAGGGGAAAGACCACACAAACGAAAGTACTTGCGTAATGGTTTGCATTCGTATTTGATACGCGCAACACATCCGCTGCTGCCGGCGTGGGCTCAGCAGTGACGAAGCGGCGGCGGATGCCTGCGTTGCAACTCGCCAAGTTCATTACTGTGAGGTGGCACATGTCTGTCAGTTTTCGCTTCGATTTCCCTTCGTGGCTGCGCCGCGCCGTAGCTTTGCCGCTGCTCGGACTGGCCTTTACGACGCCTGCGTTCGCGGACGGACGCGACGAAACCGTTGGCGTTCCGCCCGGCAACACGCTGCCCGACCAGGCGAAAGGCAAGGGTCCGCCGTCCTGGGCTGGCAAGGCATTTCGCCAGGGCGTGGTCGCGACGGCGAATCCCCACGCGGCCGAAGCAGGCGCGAAGGTTCTCGAAGCGGGCGGCAATGCCGTCGACGCCGCGGCCGCAATTGCCTACGCGCTCAACGTCGTTGAGCCGCAATCCGCCGGCATCGGCGGCGGCGGCTTCATGCTGATTCACCTGGCGAGCAGCGGGAGCACGTTCGCCGTCGACTCGCGCGAACGCGCGCCGGCGCTTGCAACGCCGGGCATGTTTTTTGGCAAGACCTTCGATGCCGCGTCCACGTCGGGCCTCGCCGTCGGTGTACCGGGCATGGTCCGCGGCACCGCGCTTGCGGTCGAGAGCTGGGGCAATCTGACGCTCGCGCAGGTGATCGGGCCGGCGATCAGGCTCGCCGATGAAGGCTTCGCCGCGACCCCGCGTTACGTAGCGGCGAGCTGCAGCTCGCGCGCGCGCAACTATCCGGAGAGCGAAGCCTATTTCTGTCCTGGTGGCGTTTCCCGGGTTGCCGTAGGGGAGATCGTACACAACCAGCCGCTGGCCGAAACCCTGCGCACGATTGCGGCCGAGGGCCCGGACGCGTTCTACACCGGGGACATCGCCAACGGCATCATCGAAGGCCAGAAGCGCTTCCGGTCCACTGTTGCTGGCGCCGTCGGCGGAAGCATGACGCTCGAGGATCTCGCGAATTACGAAGCCACGATCCGCACGCCGGTCGTCGGCAGCTACCGCGGCTATACGATCAAGGCGATGGGCTCGCCGTCGTCGGGCGGGCTCACGGTGATCCAGATGCTCGGGATGCTGGAGCGCTTCCCGATCGGCGACGCCGCCGCGGGCTATGGTTTCGGCACGACGAAGACGCTCAACGTGATGGCCGACGCGATGCGCGTCGCGTTCGCGGATCGCGCCACGTGGATGGGCGACGCCGATTTCTCCTGCGTACCGGAAAAGGGACTCCTCGACCCGGACTACGTCACGGCCCGCGGCGCCCCGATCACTCCCGGAACACGGATCACGCCGAATCCCGTTGCCGGCAATCCACTGCTGCAAGATCCGACCTGCGCCGACAACGGCACCGACGTCGCAGCGCTCGAGTCCTTCAGCGGTCCCGGCGGCTCGACCACGCATTTCTCGGTGGTCGACAAGTGGGGCAACATGGTGTCCTACACCAACACGATCGAGTCGTCGCATGGCGCGGGCATGTTTGCCGGTTACTACCCGACCGGTTGCACCGCCATCAGCTGCTTCAAGAGCTTCGGCTTTCTGCTCAACAACGAGCTGACGGATTTCAATTTCACGCCGTCGCTGAACCCGTTTACCGGGCAGCCCGCAACCAACGACGTCGCACCCGGCAAGCGGCCGCGCAGCAGCATGGTGCCGACGATGATCTTCAATGCCGACGGCGAACCCATCATCGCGTACGGCTCGCCCGGTGGCTCTACGATCATCAACTCTGTGTTCAACGTGACACTCAATCTGCTGGACCACGGCATGACGATCCAGGATGCGATCGACGCGCCGCGGCTCTCCGTCACTTCGGCCGGCAGCACGATCAACATCGACAACGGCGCGCCCGGCAGCAAGTTCACCGGATTCTCGCCGACTGCGCTCTCCGGTCTCACCGCGCTCGGGTATACGGTGAATCCCCCGGGCGACATCGGCTCGGTGCAGGCGGTGGTCGTCGACGCGCACACCGGCAAGCAGTACGGCGCGGCCGACGCCCGGCGCGAGGGCACGGTGATTGGATTGCCCAGGCCAGGCGGCAAGAAGTAGGGGCGGATAACCCATCCTCGCCAGGATCGAGACCGTTGGAGCGAGCGATCGACCCGCGTGCCGTCGCTTCGATCCGCCGACCCGCGCCCAGGCTACTTCGATCCGTCGTCGTGCGCTGCGGTGCACCTGGAGGTCGAACGCGCGGTACGTGGCGCGCATGAATCCCGCCTCGATGAACACCTCGATCTGCCAGCGAATGCGGCCGTCGGGCTCCGCCGGCCCCGTCGGCCGCGCGTCCGCAGGCAACGCCAGCGTGCCGTCGCGCTCGAGCGCTGCGCCGCGCGCCACGCGCTCGTCGCGAGACTCGATAAGCACGGCCTCCCACAGCGTCTCGCGATCCTCGACCGTCGAGCTCGAGTCCGGCTTGATCGGTCGCTGATAGACGCGATCGCAGCTCGCCTTGACGCAGATCGATTCGATCGCGACCGGGCCGGGCTGCCGCAGCCGAACGCGCACCCGGGCGCCGGGCACGAGCGGCACGTCTCGCTCCATCGACAGCTCGGCCGGAGGAACACCAAGGCCGCGGGCACCGCGGATGCCGCCCCACATCAGCGTGGCGCCGACAAGCGCGAAGCCGCCGCCCACGACCGGCATGACCCACATGTCGCCCTTGCCCTCGGGATGGATGACGAAGACGGCGAGGATCCCGACGCCGATGAGCAGCAGGAACGCCGCGAGGATCAGAAGGCATCCGACGTTGCCGACTTGGGACTTGTCGCGGGGCGCGAGCGGTTCGAGCATCGGAGGCACCGAGTCAGCCTGAAAGGTCACTGAAGGGCCACAAGCGGTCATAATAGCTCGGGTCACGGTGTGCTCGATGCCGAACAGTCGGTCGCGGTCGCGAACGGTAAGGCGCCAATTTGTTGCCAGAGACTCATTTCCTTGTAGTGTGCACCGGCAACTGCGGCGAACGCTTTTGGAAGGCAGGTCATGAGGACGATTCGCTGGGGAATCATCGGCTGCGGCGACGTGACGGAGATCAAGAGCGGGCCGGGTTTCTACAAGGCAACCAACTCCGCACTGGTCGCGGTGATGCGCCGCAACGGCGCGCTGGCCGCGGACTACGCGCGACGGCATGGGGTCGCGCGATTCCACGACGATGCCGAGGCCATCCTGCGCGCAGACGACATCGACGCCGTTTACATCGCAACGACGCCCGAAACGCACCGCGATTACGTGTTGCGCTGCGCAGCGGCGGGCAAGCCGGTGCTGGTCGAGAAGCCGATGGCAAGAAACGGCGCCGAATGTGACAGCATGATCGCCGCGTGCCGGCGGGCGGGGGTGCCGCTCTGGGTCGCCTACTACCGCCGCGCGCTGCCCCGGTTTCTCGCTGTGCGCGACCTGGTCGAGAGCGGCGCAATCGGCCCGGTGCGCATGGTGCTCTCCCGGCAATTCCAGCGGTTGCGCACCCCCACGGAGGTCAGTCCAGGATCTCCGCCGTGGCGCGTCGACGCGCCGCGTTCCGGCGGCGGGCTGTTCGTCGACCTGATGAGCCACACGCTGGATTTTCTCGACTTCGTATTCGGGCCGATTGTGGAAGCGCGCGGGTTCGCGGCCAACCAGGGCGGTGCCTACCGGGCGGAGGATGTCGTCACCGCGAGTTGGAAGTTCGCTACCGGCGTACAAGGCAGCGGCGCGTTCTGCTATGCGGCCGACCGTGATGAGGAATGGAACGAGATCATAGGCGCCGCGGGGCGCATCCGCTTCTCCACCACCCGGCCGGTGCCGATTCTCGTGGATCGCGGAAGCGCAGTGGAGGAAATCCCGATTGGCGATCCACCCCATGTTCACCAGCCGCTGATCCAGACGATCGTGGACGAGCTGAATGGTCGGGGCAGCTGCGCAAGCACCGGCGAGTCTGCCGCTCGCACCACGCGCGTGATCGACCAGATCCTCGACGACTACCGCCAACAGGTAGCCCAGAGCATCGTCGACGAGACGAGAACAGTTGTTGGGAACAGCCATGAAATTCGGTAATTACGCCAAGGCGGGCTCGCTCGACGGAGTGGTCGGCTTCCGCAACCACATGACGACGCTCGGCCTCGACATGCCATGCGACGACATCGTCAAGGCCGGGCCGGATTCGCCCCTCGCCCGGGCGCTTGCCTTCGAAGGCATGACGATCGGCAACCGCCTCGGCATCCATCCGATGGAGGGCTGGGACTGCGAAACCGACGGCCGCCCGAGCGAGAACGCCAGGCGCCGCTGGCAGCGCTTTGGCCAGAGCGGCGCGAAGCTGATCTGGGGCGGCGAGGCCTGCGCGGTGCGCCCCGACGGCCGCGCCAATCCCAGGCAACTCATGATCACCGAGCACACATTGTCAGGCATCGCCGATTTGCGCGAAGGCCTGGTCAAGGCGCACATCGCGGCGGCGGGCGACGACCGCGGCCTTGTGGTTGGCCTGCAGCTCACCCATTCGGGCCGCTTCTGCAAGCCGCACGACAATCGCAAGTTCGAACCGATCATCGCCTATCGCCATCCGGTGCTCGATCGAAAGGTCGGTGTGCCGGCCGATCGCGCCCCGATCAGCGACGACGAGATCAAGCGACTGATCGACGATTACGTGATTGCCGCCAGGCGCGCGCAGCAGTGCGGCTTCGACTTCGTCGACATCAAGCATTGCCACGGCTACCTTGGCCACGAGTTCCTCAGCGCCCATACGCGGCCTGGCCCCTATGGCGGCAGTCTGGAGAATCGAACGCGCTTCCTGCGCGAGATCGTCGCCGGCATCCGCGCCGACGCGCCCGGGCTGCGCATCGGCGTGCGCATCAGCGCCATCGATACCGTACCGTTCAAGCCCGATCCGGCGCGCTCCGAGCCGGGCGCGCTCGGCCCCGGCATCCCGGAGGACCATCCGATCCCGTACAACTACGGCTTCGGGGTCGATCCGCAGCACCCGCTGGCGCATGATCTGAGCGAGCCGAAGGCGCTGTTCGAGATCCTGCGCAGTCTCGGCATCCGCTTCGTCAATGTCAGCATCGCCAGCCCCTACTACAATCCGCATTACATCCGCCCGGCGCTCTATCCGCCGTCCGATGGCTATCATCCACCGGAGGATCCGTTCATCGGCGTTATGCGCCATATCGAGGTGGTGCGCGCGCTGAAGCAGGCGTTCCCGGATTTTTGCCTGATGGGCTCGGGCTACACCTATCTGCAGGAGTTCTTTCCGAACGTCGCCCAGGCGGTCGTGCGATTGGGCTTTGCCGACATCGTCGGGCTGGGCCGAATGGTCCTCGCCTATCCGGAATTGCCGCTCGACATCCTCAATGGTCGCGGCGTGCAGAAGAAGCGGCTGTGCCGGACCTTCAGCGACTGCACGACGGCGCCGCGCAACGGCATCGTGTCGGGCTGCTATCCGCTCGACGCGCACTACAAGAAGTCGCCCGAGTTCAAGCTGCTGGCCGAGGTCAAGAAGCCGGCCAAGCGTGCCTGATCCGTTTCCAGCGCGAGACCCAACTTCAGCCGCGCCTTCATGCGGCCGTGCTGCTCGCGCCACCAAGCTGAAGCTCCGCCCATTCCCGCACGGCGAGGACGAATAGCCGAAATGCGGTCGGCGGGTGGCGGTTGGCTGGGTAGTAGAGGCTCATGCCCGAGAACGTTCCTCTCGGCGCCCTACCCGCGGGCACCCATCGTGGTACCGGCGCTCTGGTGTCTGGTCGGCGCGCAGGCTGCCTTCCTCCTTGACGTGCCGCAGGACCTGGGTTTGTTTGTGGCGGCCGCCGTCGGCGTCGGCCTGCTGCTGCGAGCGAGGACGATTCCGCACTGAACTCATCGCTCCGGCGATTGGCGCTTCCGGCCGGCCCACCATCGGTGGACTCTTCGACCCATTCAGTATCAAAACGTCCGCCGGTGGCGCCCACCGATTGCGGCCCGCCGTGACTATTCGGTAACACAATGTGACAACGCGCCGTTTGTCACGAAGTGTCACCATCGAAGTTCACTCCCACACCATGCTCGGCCTGCGATTCGAGTCCGCCGCGCCCGGCGACATCGGCCCGGCAGTCGAAGTGCGGCGACGGAGCAGGGAGCGCCCGATGCTGGGTGGCCTACCTGCGACGCTCGCCCATTCACGAACTGGGGAGTACGCATGAAAAGACTAAAGAAATGGTTGGGATTGGTAGCGTGGCAATTGGTCGGACCCGGCATGCTCATGGCGGGCAGTGCAACAACCGGTGATCTCTCGTTCCTTTCGTTCGAGAGCAAGGACAGACACCGCCGTGCAAGTTTTGCAGCAGTGGCAGGCCGATTGGGCCAAGTACATCGCCGTCGCCGGACTCGCACCCGACATCGGCGCCGCTGGCGCTGCTGCTGCGTTGACCATCCTTACCGACATCGAAGGCGCCTGCGCTACGCTGCTCGAATTACAGGAGTCGCGCATCAGGCCGATGCAGACCACCGTCGAGAGTTTCAGGGTGGATGCCGAGAACTACACCGCGACCTGCCTGCCAGGGGCGCCACCACTGCCGCCGGCCGAAGCGGCCGCGCGCTTGTCGAAGGCGCTGACCGCCGCCCAAACGGCGGAAACCGACTACATGCGCATTACCATGGCGCTGAACAAAATCACCACGGGCGAGACCAAGGCCGCCGCCGACGGCAGCAAGGCCATGGCGCAGGTCGTGCCCATGCTTGCCGCCCCCAAGGTGGCCGACATTGATGCATTGCGGTTGGCCATCATCCACCCCGATGCGTGCCGCAGCGCCGAGCGGCGCGTTAGCGAGGCAACCACGGCCGCCAGCACCAGCGGCGACGGTCTGCCGCTCGAATGGCTGGCGAAAGAAGTGGACGCCGAGGACCCGGCCCTGCTTGCCCAGCGGATTGCCGAAGCCATTGACGCGCGTGACATGGCGGCGACTCAGCGGGACGAATGCATCGGGCGGCGTACCGAAGCTGAACTGGCGTTCAACAAGATTGCCGGCGGCGACGACGCCGCCAAGGCCGAGGCGCAGCGGCAGGACGCCCTACTGATCATGGGCGACGCCGTGGACGAGTACCGCGGGGCCTGAACCGGGGCTGTGCGCCTGCAGGCATTGCTCCACCACCCGCAGTAACAAGCGCAGCGCCGCACCCTGGAGATCGGCATCGCGGTGCAGGAAGCAGCGCAGGCGCTTGGGCACCGCCAGCACCCACTGGCGCGCCGGCAGCGGCGGCAAGACGTGCTCGGTGAGATGCGTCGCGGTCGCCACCATGCGCCGCGTGTTGCACGACGGACACACGCCCCTGCCCTTGCACGAGAAGGCGATCAGGAAGTGGTGCCCACACTGCCCGCAGCGGGCCCGGGCGAAGCCAATTCGCGTTGCCGTTCGAAGGTCAGGCGCCGCCGTCTGCTTGTGCGCGCGAAGCCGGCTGCGGTCACCAGCCCCGCGACGGAATGACACGGTGCAGCGGCACGCGCTGCGCGATCGTCGGCGCGTTGCCGCTCGCTACCTTGGCGCTGGGCGTCTCGCCGGTGAACCTCGCAACGACGCGCGGCGCCGAACGGACCCGAGCAGGCGTTCAAACCCGCCCGCGATCCGCGCGGCGCCGCGCATGCGAGGTCCGGGCCACTGAACCTCCAGAGATCGGCCAACGCCGGCCGACCTCGGGAGGCCTGTGCGGCCTACGGCGTCGGCACGCAGCCGATGACTCCGAGCGATCCGAAACCCTCGGGGATCCAGCCGTTCGCGATCATGTCGGCCCGAATCAAGAGGCTCGTCGTGTAGCGGTGGTTCGGCGCGCCACTCTGTCCGTCGTTGTAGAGCCTGTAGAGCGGCTGCGGGCCGACCGCGTTGTTGCAGGTGCCCGGAGTACCCAGAACGCCAGACGCGTCCATGACGTTGAACACGACGGCCTCGAACTGCCAGTCGGGATTCTGCTTCACCACCGCGCACTCGCTCGCCACCGGCGTATAGAAGTGCGAGCTCTTGGGCGCGAAGCTCGTGCTGAAGAACCGGCACACCTCGGTGCCTTGCGGGAGCATGGCGGGGCTTCCCCCGAACACCTTGAACGTCTGGCCGGTTCTCTGCCATCCCGCGAAGACCCCCGCGTCGAGCTGCGCGATCTCGTTCGCGATCGCGGTGACGAAGTAGTGGCCGAACGAGGCATGTCGATACTCGACCACGGTGAGGATAGGGGCCTGCGTGGTGGGCGCGCCGCTGCCCGCCTGGTTGACTGTGAAGGTCCGGCCGGCGATGGTGACCGTGCCCGTATCCGCGTTCGGATCCGGGTTCGGGTCGACCCTGTAGGTCACGGTCCCCGACGAGCCGAAGTACTGCACCCGGCCGTCGGACAGGAGATTGCCGTTGGTGATTTGGATCCAGTCGTTGTTGCTCCTCGCGAAGAAGCTGCCCGTCGTGATGCACTCCGACGGGATCGACACCTGTACCGATCCGTTGCCGCCGGAGGCCGGGAATGACGCGCTGGTCGGATTCAACGTGTACGTGCACGACACGGCACCTGCCTGCGTCACCGTGAAGGTCCGGCCGGCGATGGTGATCGTGCCCGTGTCCGTGTTCGGATTCGAGTTCGGGAGGACCCTATAGGTCACGGTCGCCGACGAGCCGAAGTACTGCACCCGGCCGTCAGACAGGAGATTGCCGTTGGTGATTTCGATCCAGTTGTTGTTGCTCCTCGCGAAGAAGCTGCCCGTCGTGATGCACTCCGACGGGATCGACACCTGCACCGATCCGGTGCCGCCAGAGGCCGGGAACGACGCGCTGGTCGGATTCAGCGTGTACGTGCACGACTGCGCCTGGGCGGGCGGGGCCAGCATGGCAATACACAGGAGCAACGGAACGACCCATGCCCAGTGCCGGTGCCGGGCGCTGGCCCGATGCGCGTCGGCCGTGCCGACAACGACCCACGACAAGATGCGCGAGGAGCCGTCCGGACAGCCCTGCCGTTCCCACGACATCGCACCCAACACGGCAGTTGAAAACGCCAGAGCCCTGCGTCCGAACTCGAAAACGTGCGCCAACATCGATCCCGCGTAGGACATGTTGCCTCCCCGTGTCATTGTTGTGATACGCGCGGCATCTTCGGTGGCCGAGCTTGTGCGCGATACCTCCGACCGCGGGTCCGAATGTTCGGCCACCGCAAGACCGGAGAAACGGGCAGAGGGTGCACCACCGTATACGCACGTGTCAAGCAAGCATTCGACGAGCACGAATGCGAAGCAGGGATTGCAGATCCAACGTCACAAGGCGCGATTGGAAACGGCGCAGCACGACTTGACTTGACCAGGCCGACGCAAGGACGGGGTGGCCGGGCGTCGCCGCGGGAGGGAAGTTGCGTGTAGGTGGGGTGCTTCGCGAGCGCCAGCGGTTTCATGTTGCGCGTCGGCGGCCGCAGGCACACGCCTGCCCGGCCTCGCCCGCTGCTGGCGGTCGACGGTCCGGGTTACCAAGCGACGCGTTAATCGAACTCGTACTCGGGTGTCGACTGGGCGGTGGGGATCGCCACCGCCCAGTCCGGGAGCGGGCAGGT
>CAWBGE010000018.1:0-34974 GCA_963788185.1 uncultured beta proteobacterium | reverse complement strand
CCGCGCGCGACCTTGGCCACCGCCCGCGCCGCGTCCGTCGCCCCGGTCGCCGGCCGCTGGACGTGCAGCGCCAGCACGGCGTCGACCTGCGGATCGGCTAGCGTCGCGGATACGGCCGCGGCCAGCCGCTCTGGCGACGCGTCCCCGCGCACGTTGATGGGGTTCTTCGAGGCCACGTTGGGCGGCAGCACCACGGCCAATGCCTTTTCGGTCTCCGGCGACAATTCGGCCAGCACCACGCCGCGATCGGCCGCGGCGTCAGCGGCCATCGTTCCCGGTCCATGGCCGTTGGTGATGATCGCCAGCCGATCGCCCCGCGGCAGCTTGCCCATCGCGAGAATGCGCGCCGCCGCGAAGAGCTGCGTGTACGTCATCACGCGCACCGTGCCCGCGCGCTTCATCGCCGCATCGAACACGGCGTCCGGCGACGGCGCATCCGAGCCGCTGCCCGCGAGATGCGCCTCGGCGGAACGTCCGGCGCGCAGCACGACCACGGGCTTGGTCCGCGCGGCCGCCCGCAGCGCCGACAGGAAACGGCGCGCGTCGGAGACCTTCTCCACGTACAGCAGGATGCCGTCGGTCTGCGGATCGAGCACCAGGGCGTCGAGCAGCTCGCCAAAACCGATGTCCAGCGCGCCCCCGACCGCAGCCACGGTGGAGAAGCCGATGCCGTTGGGTGCGGCGAAGTTGAGCATCGCCGTGCATACCGCCCCCGACTGCGCGATCAGCGCCAGGCGGCCGGGAAGCGCCAGCCCCGCGCCCATCGTCGCGTTTAGCCCGATTTCGGTGCGGATGACGCCATACGCGTGCGGTCCCAGCAGGCGGATCTTGCGCTTTTTGGCCGTGGCGACCAGGTCGCGTTGCCAGCGCCGCGCCTCCCCCTCGTCGATCGGCGGCGCCGAGAGGATGATCGCGGCCTTGACGCCGACGCGGGCGCCGTCGTCGAGCACACCCGGCACCGCCGCGCACGGAACCCCGATCAGCGCGAGTTCAACCGGCTTGCCGATAGCCGGAAGCGACGCGTAACAGCGCTTGCCGAGCACGCGCCGATGCTTGGGATTGACCGGGTACAGATCACCCTTGAACCCGCCTTCGAGCAGATTCTCGAGCACGATGCGACCCAGCGTGGCCGGCTTGTCGGAAGCACCGACCAGCGCCACTGACGCCGGGGCGAGCAGCGGGCGCAGATAGTGCTGCAGCGAACTCATGCGGAAAGCTCACGGAAGGGGGAAGTCATGGCGGCAGGAGTCCGGCGACGATGGTGACAAAATCCTCCTGCCGAGGGATGCTCGCTTGGGGCCTGCGGCGCCGGAGCGCACACGGCCATGGCTCCATGGTCGGTCGACGCGATTCTAACGCGCTGCCGCGCGGCTGAGTAGGCTCATGGCGTTCGCGACTCGTGCACCTCGCTCACTTCGATGCGTCGTTCAGCTCGTAGCTGGTGCTGCGGCCACCGGCGTCCGATTTGCGCAGGACGCCACGGGCCAGCAGATCCGTAATGTCGCGCAGGGCGGTGTCCGGCGAGCATTTGGCGATCGCAGCCCACTTGCTGCTGGTGAGCTTGCCGTCGAAGCCATCGAGCAGCCGGTTGACCAGCTTCATTTGCCGCTCGTTCAGCGGTGCAGAACCGGGTGCAGCCCAGCGCTGCCAGAAGCGCGTCTTGACGAGCACGGCGTCGAGCGTGTGCTGTGCCTGGTCGACGGCGCGATGCAGCGTGGCGAGGAACCACGTGAGCCAATCGGTGACATCCAGGGATGCTTTTTGGGTGCGCTCCAGGATGTCGTAGTAGGCCTTGCGCTCGCGCTGGATCTGCGCCGACAGGCTGTAGAAGCGCTGGGGGCTGCCGTCCGCGCGTGCCAGGAACAGATCGCCGACCGCGCGCGCGACGCGCCCGTTGCCATCATCGAACGGGTGCAGGGTGACAAACCACAGGTGCACGAGCCCTGCCTTGATCAGCGGTGGCTCGTTTGACGCGCTGTTGGCCCAGACCAGAAAGCGGTCGGTTTCGGGCTCCAGCCGGTCGGCCGGCGGTGCCTCGAAGTGCACGCGTTGGCGCCCCGGGGGTCCGGACACCACCTGCATCGGACCGGAGGCATCGTCGCGCCAGCCGCCCACGTTGATCCGGACCGGGCCTGAATAGCCCGTGGGGAAAAGGGCGGCGTGCCATCCGAACAAGCGGTCCCGGGTGACCGGGGCGTTGCAGTTGGCGGTGGCGTCGAGCACCATCTCGACCACGCCTTCGACGTGACGATCCACCGGCGCCAGGGCACCAATGTCGACGCCAAGTCGGCGCGCAATGGAGGAGCGTACAGACGCGACGTTGAGTTGCTCGCCCTCGATCTCGCTGGTCTTGATGACGTCCTCCGTCAACACTGACAGGCTGGCCTGGTCGCGCAGGGCCATGCCAACGTCGGCCAGCCGTCCCATCAAAAGCCCCTGGGCGCGACTGACATCGGCCAAGGGTTGAGCCAGGGCAGCCAAGTCGAAACGCCAGGTTGGCCAGTCGCTGGCCTGCCAAATGTAGTGGCAATCGCCGCTGTTCATGCGGAGATTATGAGGTAGATTTTCCGTATGCTCAAGTCATTCGCCGCATAGGGTGCGTCGAATAAGGGCGGCATTCGCCGCACAGCAGAAGCCGGGAGAGCGGGCGACGACACCCGGGGATGGGTGTAAGTGGGTGCGATTCTGGTCGCCGCCTCGGGTAGGCTGGAAGCCGTCCTCGACGGGTACCGGTTCAACCGCGTTCGAGCCAATCCCCCTATAATCCAACCCTAGGGCCGTTAGCTCAGCTGGTCAGAGCAGAGGACTCATCAACAATGGTGTCGCCTGCGGGAGACCGCAGATCGAGAATCGGGTGAATTCAGGGAAACCTAAAGCCAGTTCCACAGGCCACGGCAATCCTGAGCCAAGCCACCGATGCATCGGTGGAAGGTGCAGAGACTAGCGGGTGGGGTAGAGCCCCCTTAATACCGCCAAGAGCGCCCGACACCCCAACCAGTGATGGTGGGTGATGAGATAGTCCGGGGAGCGGGGAAACTCGCACAAAACCTGAATCCTTTGGTCGTTGGTTCAAGTCCAACACGGCCCACCCAATCTGAACGCACCCGGCGATCGCCGCCATGGCGCGTGACGGCGCGACGAACGCTGATCCATCGCACGAAGTCCAAAATCCGGGCGAACTGCTGCCGATGGCAGCCATTCCGCACCAAGCACCACAGCCTGATGGTTCCGCATACCGCAAGGGGTACGAGATGATGACGCTGCGCCTGTTTGCCACTGGGCAAGCCGCGATACCGCCGAGCACGGCGTGGTATCTCTCTGATCTTGGCGAATTTCGCGGCAAGCAGGAACTCTATACGCGCCAGTCGCCACAGCGACTGAAAGCCCTGCGCGAGCACGCATTGATCGAGAGTGCAGTGTCATCAAATCGAATCGAGGGTGTTTCCGTCGACCCCAGCCGTGTGCGGGACATCCTGGTGGCGCCCAAGCCGCTGTTCCGCGACCGCGACGAAGAGGAGGTGCGTGGCTATCGCGATGCGCTGGCATGGATTCATCAGGAGGCTTCGAACATTCCGTCCGACGATCAGACGATCAAGCGGCTACACGCACTGACGCGTGGGCAAATTTGGGATGCCGGGCACTACAAGGAAACGGACGGCGACATTATTGAACGCTACCCGGATGGTAGTGAGCGGGTGCGCTTTCGCACCGTGCCAGCCGCAGAGACTGCGGCGCGAATGGCGGACCTGGTGCTGGACTGGCGTTGCTGCCAGAACGAGGGATGGGTGCCCCCCCCGATCGCGCTGGCCGCGTTCAACCTCGACTTTCTGTGCATCCACCCGTTCCGCGATGGCAATGGCCGGGTCTCGCGCCTGCTCTGGTTGCTGCAGAGCTACCAGTTTGGCTACGAGGTCGGTCGGTACATCAGCCTCGAACGACTGGTCGAACAGAACAAGGATCGCTATTACGAGACGCTGGAAAAGAGTTCACAAGGCTGGCACGAGGGCAAGCACGATCCGTGGCACTACATCAATTATGTGCTGTTCATCCTGAAAACAGCCTACAAAGAGTTTGCCGAGCGCGTGGGGGAAACCAAGGCGCCGCGCGGCGCGAAGACAGATCAGGTGGTCTCGGCCATTGCGCAGCTTGTTGGGGAATTCTCCGTCGCGCAGCTGGAAATGCGCTGCCCGGGAGTGAGTCGCGACATGGTGCGCCGGGTGCTGCGGGGACAACAGGCTGCGGGCAAGGTCGAGTGCCGAGGACGTGGGCCGGCAGCCAAATGGCAGAAGAAAGGGTAATTGCCCCTTAGTAAGGGTAATGGAGAGGGTAGCAACTCGGGGTGTCGTGCGCCTTGTGCCCGATGCTGACGCTCTATCCGAAGAACATTGCCGAAAACATTCCGGCGCAGGTTCTGAAACTCGCACCGGGGAGCGACGCCGTTCGCACCGTGCACTGGCACGAAGACCAACGAAGTGCGCGCCATCGGTCACAGTTCGCGCCGCATGTAGACCGCGCCCGGCAACGGATTGTGATAATACGGGGCGCATTCGCGAAATCCGAGCCGCGCATAGAGTTGCCGCGCGTCGCTCATTCGCTCGAACGTGTCGAGGAAGAGTTCGCGATAGCCCGCCTCTCCCGCCGCGTCGATGAGCGCTTCGGCGAGACGGCGACCCCAGCCCTCGCGCCGGTGCGCCGGCTGGACGTAGAGGCGCTTGATCTCGCCGGCGGCACCCTTCGACGCGTCCACGCCGTGCAAGGGGCGCAGCGCGATGCAGCCGAACGCCTCGCTCGGACCGCCGGCGAGCAGCAACCGTCCCCGGGGTGGTGCGTAGACTCCGGGCAGCGAAGCGAGTTCCTCCGCGAACCCCTGGAAACAGAGGTCGACCGCGAGCCAGGCCGCGTACTCGACGAAGAGCGTCCGTGCGAGTTCGATGTCGGCGGGCGTGGAGACGTTGCGCGGGCAGGTGGTCATTTGCGGGTTACCGGGATCATGCAGGCTGCCGTGCCCCTCGCGACTCCTTGGGCTGCTTGCTTTGCTTGGGCTTCTTCGCTGCCAGGCGCGACAGAAACTCAACGTAGACCGCCTCGGCGTCAAGCCACCGCTGTCGGTGCGCGAGCATCAGGTCCTTGGCCTGGGTGGCATTGAGAATAGGGTTGTGTTTGTCGCTGATATACAACCAGGCGTGGTAGCTGTGCAGGAACTTCTCCAGCAGCGAATAAACTTCACGGTGTATCTGGTCGATGTTCTCGTTCGCGCGCATGGTGCTGGGCTGTGCCATATTTGGTCCAATTGCAGCGGGGATGGAGCATTAGTCTACGCGCGGCACGCCCTCAGCAGATCCTGTCGGCGTTACATGCCGAATCCGCCTTCCCGCTGATGACGAACGGCCAGGATCAATGCGATTTCGGCAACGGGGTCGTACTTGTAGAGGCACACGTAGCCGGACCGACCCCGCGAGATCACCAATTCCCGGAGCCCGCGCTCGATCGGCCTTCCGACCAACGAATGTCCGGCAAGAATCTCGATGCCGGATCGCAACAGCACCCCGATGGTCTGCGCGCCCTGAGGATCGGTTTCAACGAGAAAACGGGCGGTCCGGTCGACGTCGTCGAACGCGCGGGGCGCGAAGACGAGCCGCGTCACCGTCGCGTCCTACAGCTTGCGCTTGTTGGGAGCGACGACCTCGCGGCCGGAAAGCTTGGCCTCCATGTAACTCAACACTTCGTCCGCGTCGTGGACCAGACCGTATTGCGCCACCTCCTGCTCCGCGACGAGCGCGGACGCCAGGAACTCCGCGCGTCGCTCCGCCAGTTCCGTTTGCATGGAAAGCGCGTCGATCATGAACGCATGCGGCGATTGGCCCGCCGCCCGCGCCAACTCGGCAATCCTGAACTTGAGCGACTCGGGGAGCTTGAGCGTCGTGGACGATGGCATCGAGCGTCTCGAAGGCACATGAATTGAAAACAGTAATACAAAAGCAACACCAACGGATCGGCATCGTCAATCATCGGCCCCAGAATCAGGCCGGGGTCACCCATTACCCCGCAGGATGATTGTCGCCGCCCACTCAATCTGCCGGCGGTGCCGTGGCTACCTCCGGACACAAGTTGGGCAGCAGGAACTGCAGCGCGTGACCAAGCCTGCCACAAACAGGTGATGGAGAGGCAGCGCCTCCACCCGAGCCGAGGTCGCCCGCCCGGCGAAACGTCAGCAGCGCCTCAATGCGGCACGCCGGAATCGACCGTGTGGCCTGCGACGCGATATGCGCGCTCGAGTTCGTCGTGCACGACAACGAACACCGAATGCAGCAGCGGATCGAGATGATCGATGACGTGCCTGACGTCCATCACGGAGGGCGCGCGCAGGCCGCGGTGTTCGGTAGCCTCACCGATCCGCTCGTTGGTGATCCCGATCTTGTTGAGATGCCGCGCCAATCTCGGCTCCGAGAGCAGGAAGAGCTTCTCCAGGCCATGCAGGTCCGCGATCGCGAACACGCCCATATACAGGCCGACCAGCAGATACGGGAACCGCGGTCGGTCCGGCGTGCCAAAGTCGCTGTCCTGCACGATGCCGGACGTTCGCTCCTCGCCGCGCCGGCGTCGGTATTGCCCGACGATGGCAAGCCGCGAAACCTCGGCGATCCTCTCGCGCCGGAGTTTGGCGGGATCGATGATCGAACGGTCCAGCACGTCGCCGCAGGTGCGTTCGAACGGGAGCGTGGCGAGCGGGCCTCCCGACTCGGGGCAGATGAGCCGCACGCAACCGATGAAATCACCTGATGCCCGATTCCGGATCAGGCAATGGAGGGACTGGATGTCGTAGGCATCGGACTCCATACCGTCGGCGCGCGTAGCCTCCCAGCCCAAGTCCTCGCAGTAGACGCTGTGGCGTATCCTGAAGGCGGCCTGCTTCTCGCTGTCGGTGAGCGCCGGCAGGATATCGAAGTACCGCTTGAAGCCTTCGCCCGTGTTGAAGGATTCAGCTGGCATGCCCGTCATCACATCGCTCCTTGACCTGATCGGGAGACCGAGTCCTCGCCAATGTTACCGGGAAAGGGAGCCCTCGGGTTGCCCCCGGGAAGACTCGATGCCTTCGCCGCGCCGAGAGGATCCGGAAGCAGCGTCCAGTTTTCAACCAGTTAGCTCCGCGGCTTGATCTCATTTCTGGGCAGCGTGGCGCGAAGCGGCAAAAAAACGCCCCTTGCGTAACAATTATGCTAACGGTATAGTTTGTACCGAACAAAACGACGACTCGGAGTTCAGGGAGAAGATTGATGGTCGTCAAACATATCGATCCCTGTGCCGCCTAGAGTCACTCGATGAGGGGCCGCACGCAATTCAGTTGCGAGCGCTGCAGGAAAGCGGTTGCACCGTTTGAAAAGGGTGACCATGAACATGGCAGATGATGTCTGCGTGCAAACTTCCCTGACTACACATTTCCCTGATAGACAATATGGAGAATCGCAGGGGGGCACGCGAAGCCCTTCGCCGATGCCCTGCGGCCCCATTTCAGCCTCGCCCATCCGCCGAGCTTCGAGTTCGACGGCTATCGCATCGGCGTCGCCGGCACCGAAGGGCAGCTCAACGAAGTCCACTCGCTGGTCCATCGGATGTATGCGTGGCGTGGGTACATGACATCGGTAGAAGAGCAATCACGGGCGATGGCCGAGCGCATCACATTGAAGGCGTCGACCGGCGAGCACGTGATGGGCACGCTCAGCGTGGTGCTGGACTCGGCCGACGGGCTCGCCGCGGATGAACTCTATCGAGATGAGGCCGATGTCTACCGCAGGCCGGGCAAGCGCTTGTGCGAGTTCACGCGACTGGCGATCGACATCGAGCCGCGCTTCAATTCGAAGGACTTCCTGGCGCGTCTGATCCACGTCGCCGTTGTCTATGCGCACCTGATTCAGCATGCGACCGACATGCTGATCGAAGTCAACCCGCGCCACGTCGGTTTCTACCGGCGATCGCTGGGGTTCCGCCAGGTAGGGCCGGAACGCATCTGCAGTCGCGTGAATGCCCCTGCCGTCCTGATGCACATCGATCTGCACCACATGGCCACGCAGATCAGTGTCCATGGCGGGGGAAACCGCCACGGCGCCGAGCGAACGCTCTATCCGCACTTCCTTTCCGGCGCCGAGCAACGCGTGTTGCTCGAGCGCATGCGGCACTACCTGCACCATCTGAAGTTTACCGCGACGCCGTCGCTGTCCCGTCTCTCGCCCGGGTTCAAATTCAACGACCCCGAGCGACCGAAGAGCAGCAACCCCTCGCGGCGTGAGCGACGCGTTAGGTCAAAGCTCAGCGGGCGCGGAGTCCGGTGGGTTCCGATGCGACTGACGTCGATAGAGGTTTGGGCCGAAGCGCATTCCTCCCGCACCCGAACCGCCGCGTTTGGCACTGAACCCCTGTAGGAGCGCCTTTAGGCGCGATCGCTCTCTTGCGCCGCCCTTGCGTGGCCGACGTACACGCCGCCAACCGAAGCCCGTCCTGGACACTTCATCCTGCCGGATCATTGGTGCTACATTCCCCCTGTAGCACTTCCCCTCCAGGCAGATAGGGTTTCCATCCGATGGCGACGCCAGCGTTCGACTACGACCAGGCCTTTTCGCGCAACATCGGCTGGGTGACCCGGGCCGAACAGCAGGCGTTGCGCGGCAAGCGCGTCGCCATCGCCGGGCTGGGCGGGGTCGGCGGATCGCATCTGCTCACGCTCTCCCGATTGGGCATCGGATCGTTCCACCTTTCCGACTTCGACACCTTCGACCTGCCGAATTTCAATCGCCAGGCCGGCGCGATGATGAGCAGCCTCGGGCGCAAGAAGGCCGATGTGGTGATGGCGATGGCCCTCGACATCAATCCCGAACTGAAGATCTCGGTGTTCGAAGAAGGTGTCGGCGAGCAAAACGTCGACGCGTTCCTCGACGGCGTCGATCTCTACGTGGACGGGCTGGACTTCTTCGCCTTCTCGGCGCGCAAGGCGGTTTTCGCCGCCTGTGCACGACGCCAGCGTGCCGGCGACCACGGTGGCGCCGCTCGGCATGGGCGCGGCCCTGCTCAACTTCATCCCCGGCCAGATGACCTTCGAGGAATACTTCCGCTGGGACGGCTGCTCGGAAGCGGAGATGGCGTTGCGCTTTTTCGTGGGACTGGCCCCGGCAAGGCTGCAGCAGGGCTATCTGGTCGACCCGAGTTCGATCGACTTCAAGGGCCGCAAGGGGCCGTCGACCGCGATGGGATGCCAGCTGTGCGCCGGCGTCGCCGCCACCGAGGCGCTGAAGATACTGCTGGGCCGAGGCAACGTCGTCGCCGCACCGCGGGGCGTGCATTTCGATGCGTTCCGGAACAAGGCGGTCACGACGTGGCGTCCCGGCGGGAACGGCAACCCGTTGCAGCGCCTGGCGATCGCGGTGGGGCGGCGGAAGCTCCTATCCGTTGCCTGATGACCGACTTCACCGGGTGGACCGGACAGTATGAGAGTGAGCGCGGCGTCGACCGATGCAGTGGCTACTTTGTCTGACTGCCAGCGATCGGGGGCTTGTCACCTCCACCGAGCGTGGTCCGGATGTCGATATTTTTTACACTCAGCTGGTCACCACGAACCGGTTGGTCGCAGGTTCATTGATAAGTGTATGTATTTTATATAAATAAGATCGACAGGCATGCTATGTGCTTTGATATCAGCGAGGGAAGCGTGATGACCGCGAGACTGGGGGATTGAGGTTTTACGGTCAAACTTTCGACGGAGCATGGCAATGAAAAAGCAACTCGTAACGGCAGTAGCGCTTGCCTTGGGATTGGGTGTCGGCGCGGCTCAAGCAACGGTATTGAGCAGTTATCTCACTTTTGACGGTCCGGCGCACTACGCCCTGTCCTTCAGCACCCCATTCCAGGGTGGGGGTGAGGACAAAATGCAGGATGACAGTCTCTCCAAATTCATCGATGCCGACCAAAGTGGCGGCTATTCGCTCGGAGACATAATTTTTGGCATGGTGACGCTGAGCGACGTGGCGCCATCGAACGCGGCTGGCCAAAGCCTTGTCAGCAATCAGATTACGCTGGTGTTCTCGGCGAAGATTACGGACATGACGGGTGGTGCGAGTTAAGCATCGAGTTGGGCGCCATCGGTGACTCCACGAATGCTTATGATCTGCGGACCCTCTTGGGTGCCGACGCCCTCGATCATCGATGGGATCGACAACAACTCAGTCGGTGTTTGGATTTCCACGACCACGAGTCCTGCGATTCCTGCAAATGACCCGCTGAACTGGACCGTCGCGCAACTTAGTACAGACTTTACCAACACCAAATAATTGGTATCAGGAAGCCGTTATCGGCTTGGTTGGAGGAGACGATTTCTTTGCCTTCAAGCCCGACACTGCGGTTGCCCTGACTGGCCAGGATCGCGGTGTGTTCACCTTTCAGAAGCAGAACTTTGCTGTAACGGATTGGGTTGACGTGGACGCACCGGACTTCTCGGGCGCCGTAAGAAAGGGAGACATGACGCTGGATTTCGGCACGGTCAATATCGCGAATTCCACCCAACAGACCAACGGTTGGAATTTTAGAGACCAGTCGACGTTCTATGTCAATCCAATTCCCGAGCCCGCCACGCTTGCCCTGCTCGGCCTCGGCCTTGCCGGTCTCGGTTTCTCGCGGCGTAAGCAGTAACCCAATAAGCGGCAGATTCTGCATCAACACAGGCCCCGCTTCGGCGGGGCTTGTTGTTTGTGGAGGCATGACATCAACCAGAGGCCTTAGCGACCGTTCCGTACCCCGACTACGGTAGACTCACCGAAACGGGTCGTCCTGCAGTCCGCCTAGGCGGAAGAGACGTCGGATCAGGTCGAGATCCTGACGATACTGTTTCGGTAGCGCTTGCCGCATCGTCTGCACGCGCAGCCGCAACTCCGAAGTGTCACCACTCCGTGCATCTGTCTTCATCAGAACCAGAATCGGCACAGGATAGGTCGTGAACAGCGAGTGTCCGGAACCGAGAACATCGATCATCAGCCTTCCAAATTCCTCGGGCAGGAAGGCGGCCCGCAACGAGCGCTCGTAGTCGAGCGAAAAAATATGCGGCTGGTGCTGGGCATTCATGTACCCGAAGTAGATCACCGACCGCAGTGACTTGAGCCGACCGAAGTCCACGAGGTACAGCGCGCCATGCGGTTTCAGGATCCGCCGGACTTCGGAAAAACATCGCTCCAATGCGGAACGCGTAGGCAAGTGATGCAAGGCCATCGTGCTGATCACGCCGTCAGCCGATCCGGTCGCGATCTCTGCAAGATCGGTCATGTCCGCCTTCAAGAATTCGACATTCCGCAAACCGAGAGCATCGACGTAACGCGTGCCCTGCGAGAGCATCTCGATCCGACAGGTCGACCCCGAGAAACGAGACCTCCGGATTCAGCTGCGCAATCTGGCTCAACTGGGTGGCCGGTCCGCAGCCGATGTCCACCACACGGCTGCATCCTTGAATGACCTGGCTGATATGTGCCGACTGGAATAGGTAGGAAGCAGCCATCACGCCGTCGATGCGACCAGCCTCCGTATAGGCGGCGACCTGATCCGAATCCGACATCACTAAGTCCGGCTCGGGCTCGCGGGGAAGCGTCCGCTTGCCGAAGGCTTCACGAAGAATCACTGGTAGCATGCCAACGCGTGCCATCGATTGTTCTCCAAAGTGAAGGTCCGATTCCCTCTGATTCCGACTTGACCCGAGACGGAACGCCGCCGTCGCGCTGACCCGCGACTTTCCACCCGGAGAGCGTGGAACCGCTGCACAGATACATGAACAGCATATCCGGTACACTCAAGCGCGGTGTTGATAATGACAGGCCTTCGGCTGGTTGAGAAGGGAGCGCCGCCGGACCACCCGGGTGCGAATGGGGATGAGCGATGCACATTCATGCGTCGGTAAGGTACCTGCTGGAGGCGGCCCGCTGGTCACCTTCCGCCGACAACTGTCAACCCTGGCGCCTGACCCGGGACGGGGAGACGCTGGCCGTTGGCTATGACGCGCCAAGGACCGAAGACGCGACCTTTGCGCCGAAGAACCCCGCGACCCTGGTAGCGATGGGCGCGTTGCTCGAGAATCTGCTTCAAGCAGCCGCGGCGGCGGAAATCGGCCTCGAGCGCATGGCACATTCGACGGATGAATACTTTCGTCTGCGTATATCGCCGGGGCCTTCATCGTCGGAAGGACGCCCCGACCATCCGCTGTTTCTCCGGCACACAAATCGCCTCCCGTTCCGGGCCGACCCGCTTCCCGGAGCGCTTATTCACGGGTTTCACGAGCCTGAGCCAGGGTAACGCACGAATTGTCGTCCTTTCCGGTGCCCAGAAGATCAACAGCGTCGCGCGCCTCGTCGGTGATGCCTCGGCAATCCGCTTCCGAACGCGTGAGATCAACGAATGGCTCGGCCGTAGTTTGCGGTTTAGTCCACGCGAGGTGGAGTCCGCCGACGGCCTCGATGTCGCCACCCTGAACCTGCCTCCGGGTGGCCGGGGACTGCTGCGCGTGATCGCCGACTGGCGGCGCATGGAGGCACTCAACCGACTGGGCGCTTACAAGCTTCTTGCCGCCATCGAAGCGAAGTCCGTCGCCAATGCGTCGGCGGTCGTCGCCATCGTGGGCTCGGGCGATCGCAACGGTGCGCTCGATGCCGGTCAACTGATGGAAAGGGTCTGGATCGATCTCAATCGGCAGGGAGTGGCTGTCCAACCATTCTATGTCGTGGCCGACCAGTTGTTCCGCCGCGACGAAGGCGTGCTGCCCCAAGGGCTGGAGAGCCGTGGCGACGCGCTGGCCAGCGCGACCGAGGGCGTATTCGGCTTGGCTGGCCAGAAGCTATACATGTTGCTTCGAATCGGCTACCCGATACGAACGCCCATCAAGTCCAGGCGACTGCCGCTGGCCACGATCTGCGAAACGTGATCGGGCACCATGAAGTCTGGAGCGACGAATCTTGCAGGCGCGGCTTCAGGCGCGAGGGTGTTGGTGGAATTTCCATCCGCGGCTGAAGGCGCTCATGCAATTGCTCCGCTTTCTCTGTGCCCTCGCAGCAACGCGTTGCTGATCCGGGCCCCGCGAGAGATGTGATGGCATGCGAAATGGCACTCGCGTTCCGCAACGTCGTCCGTCAGGGTCGCCGTTCGGCGATGGCCATTTCGGCAATCGGCTTCGGTGTCATTGCGCTTTTGCTTGCCGGAGGATTCATCGAGTGGGTCTACTGGGCGATGCGTGACGGGACTATCCACTCGCAATTGGGCCATATTCAGGTAACGCGACCGGGTTACCTTGACGGCGGATTGGCCGACCCCTTTGCTTACTTGCTGCCCGAGAAGGCGCAGGAATTCCAGCAAATCGCTGCGCTGGACCAAGTTGCGGTTGTGGCACCCAGACTATCGTTCAGCGGACTCATCAGTCACAAAGATTCCACGGTCTCCTTTGTCGGAGATGGCGTCAGCCCGGAGAAGGAAGAGCGGCTCAGTCGCAGCCTTCAAATCACGGATGGAAAGAACCTGTCATCCGACGATCCGAACGGCATCATCCTCGGCGAGGGCCTGGCCGCGAATCTGGGAGTAAGCGTCGGCGACACCGTGGTGCTGCTGACGAACACTGCGACGGGGGGAATCTCCGCCGTCGAGGGCCATGTCCGAGGCCTGTTCTTCACTCCAACGAAAGCATACGACGATGCCGCGTTGCGCACGCCGCTACCAATGGCGCAGCAACTGTTGAAGACGTCCGGTGCTCACCGGTGGGTTGTGCTGCTGGACGATACCGATGCCACGCGAAGAACTCTGGGCGACTTGCGCCAAGCGTTCGACGGAAAGCGACTGGACGTCGTTCCCTGGTATGAACTTGCCGATTTCTACAACAAGACTGTCGCGCTTTTCAGCAAGCAGGTCGGCGTGATGAAGGTGATCATCGCGATCATCGTCGTATTGAGCATCTCGAATACACTGATGATGAGCGTACTCGAACGCACGGCCGAGATCGGAACCACGATGGCGCTCGGCTTCAGGCGCAAGAGGGTTCTGCGTCTCTTCTTGAGCGAAGCTGCCGTGCTTGGCTTCATCGGCGGCGCGTCAGGGTTGCTTCTTGGCCTGGTGCTCGCAATAGCGATCTCGGCCACTGGCATCCCAATGCCGCCACCGCCGGGCATGGCCCGCGGCTTCATTGGGGAAATACTGGTTACGTGGCCTCTCGTACTCGACGCGCTGGCACTTGCGTTGGGTACCACATTGCTTGCGAGCCTCTACCCGGCATGGAAGGCGTCACGCATGGATATCGTCGATGCACTGCGTCACGGGCGCTGAAGCTGGGCGTGTCCGCAGCACCGAGAACTGGTCGATGCTGAGCCTGGCGCTGCGCAACATCCTTCGCCACAAGCTGAGGACGGCGATCACCCTGGCCGCCATCGTATTCGGCGTCGACCGGCCTGATCATCACTGCCGGTTTCGTGCGCGACATTCTGTTCCAGCTCAGCGAGGCAACGATCCACTCGCAATCGGGACATCTGCAGGTCTATCGAAAGGGCTACTACGAACACGGGGCCCGTTCACCGGACAAGTACCTGATCGATCGTCCGGAACCGATGAGACAGGTGATCGGCGGACTGCCCGGCGTGACCGACACCCTGGCGCGACTCAATTTTTCCGGCCTGCTCAGCAACGGCCGCAGCGATCTTGCGATTGTCGGAGAGGGCGTGGAGGCCGACAAGGAGGCGCGACTCGGCAGTTATATCAAGATCACTGCCGGACGCCAACTGACCGACCAGGATGCCTACGGGATTCTGCTCGGCGACGGCGTCGCCAATAGCCTGAAGCTGAAGCCCGGCGATCGCGTCACGGTGCTGCTGAACACGGCCGAGGGCGCAATGAACAGCCTCGATTTCGAGGTGACCGGCGTCTTCCAGACATTCTCGAAGGAGTTCGATGCCCGTGCGGTGAGAATCCCGCTTAGTGCTGCCCAGGAGCTTTTCGGTACGGATGGCGTGAACAGCCTGGTGATTTCGCTGCAGAGGACCGAGGATACGGACAGCACCGCGACGCAGCTGGCGTCCCGATTGGACGGCAGCAAGTACGAGATCCGAACGTGGCGCGAGCTGAACGACTTCTATCAGAAGGCCGTTGACCTCTACGACCGGCAGTTCGGGGTGCTGCGCCTGATCGTGCTGCTGATGGTCCTGCTGATGGTGGCAAACACCGTGAACATGACCGTGTTCGAACGCATCGGCGAATTCGGCACGCTGATGGCCCTCGGCAATCGGAGTGGCGACATCTTCCGGTTGGTTGTCCTGGAAAATGCCTTGGTCGGAATGATCGGTGCGCTCCTGGGGCTTGCCGCGGGCGTACTTGCCGCTTGGGGAATCACTGCCTTGGGGATCGCCATGCCGCCGCTGCCGAACGCGAATACCGGTTATGTGATGTCGATCCGCCTTGCGCCGGGAGCCGTGGCGACCGCAGTCGCGATAGGTTTCGGAGCAACGGTTCTCGCCGCGATCCTTCCCGCCGCTCGGGTTGCAAGAACACCCATCGTCGAGGCTCTGCGTGAAAACTGTTGAAGCCTGGGGTCAGCCGAACAGCGCTTCGGCAAGCGAGCGCGGCGAGTGGATGGTGACGCCACCGAACATCTGCCCGTAACCCGCGCCAAAATGGGCGCGATCGCCAGTAACCAGCGCATCGCAGCGCAGGCGAATCGCCGCTGCCAGAACAGGTCGGTCCTTCTCGGGCAGCCACGAAAGCGCCGCCGGTGTGGCGACGCGGGATTGCGCGGGCTGAACCGGGATCGACTTCAGGAGTTCATCCAGCGCCGATATTGCGGCCGGCCCTTTGGCGAGCAGGTTCCGACGCGCCTCGGCCACGACGTACTCGTCTGACCCGGCATTCGTGGCCCGACTCGGCGATGCGGAGGACCAACTTACGCACGGCGCCGTCCGATTTCGCTGCCGAGAACAGGACATTTGCGTCAAGGAACACGCGCATGCGGGCGGTGCCGAATCAACGCCGGCGTGGCGCAGGCGTGCGTGCGCTGGACCGGCTTGCGCGCTGCCGGCGCTTGCACCGCGGTCTTGGCGAAAAACGTGGCGAGAGCGGCCTCGGCCGCGTCGAACTCGCGCTCGCGCTCGGGCGTGTAGATCTCGACCGGCAGCGTGATTGCCGGACGCAGCAGCAGGCCGTCGGCCGTCGTCTCTGCGATCAGTTGATCATCAGCCTTGAGGCCGAGTGCCTGCCGCAATTTGGCCGGGAGGGTAATGACGCCGCGGCTCGTCATCGTCACGTTGGCTTTCATGGATACAGAATAGCAGAAATGCTGCAGGGCCTGGTCTTGAAACGACGCTTTTTGAGGTGGCCTACCGCAAACCCCTTCTCCCCGCTGTCCAGAACCCCTGCAGCAATGACGCATTTCAGGACCCCAACTTAGAACGTGTACCGCACCTCGCCATACACCCGATCGCGATTGTTGTACCGTCCGAAGTAGCCGTCGCTCGCACCGGTGAAGATGTCCACACCCACCCCAACCGTCGTGTTCTTCATCGGTAGCCAGTTGAGCCGTGGACGCACCAGCCCACCACCGCCGCCGATCGACTGGATCCACAGCAGCTGCGGCTCCCAGACTCCGGCGAACTTCGCCGACACGAACGCGCTGACGCCGAAGTCGCCGGACTTGAGCGCAACGGCCTCGTCGCCGCCGTCGAGATAGATGCGCTGGAAAACCTGGAAGTTCATTCGGCCGTCGACGTCGGAGAACGGGATATCCAGGCTGGCGATCCAGTCGACGGTCGGCCGCGCCACTACGCCGTCGGCATGCGTCGGATCCAGGGTCGCGAACTTCTGCCCGTCCGCGTAGACCGCCTCGCCGTGCAGCACCATGCTGCCGAAGTCCTTGTTGAAGGTCGCGCCCGCCTGCCAGATCCGGTCGTAGCGCGGCTGGAACACAAACGGTTGTGCCGCCACCCCCGTCAGCTCGCGATAGAAGGTTGGTGACGTGCTGAAACTGCGGTAATAGAAGCCCGCGACGTCCCAGCCGCCCACCAACGTGTTCGCCCGGACGCCGTAGGCCGAGTTGTCCAGCGATTGCGACGGCTTGTCCGGATCCTGGAATATCGCGGCGACGCTGGCGGGCGTCGGGGAAGGCAAGCGGCGCAGGATAGAAGTCCGAGCCCGGTTTGCCGATGTTGTCGAACGACTGAACGGGGATCCACACCAGTTCGACGTGCGAATCGCCCTTCGAGTACTCGGCGCGCGCCGCCCACTGCGGTATGCGGATGACGTCAAACCCCGGCAGCAGGAAATCCCGCATGTCGCGAGCCGAGACCACATCGGCGAAGAACAGGCCGACGACGTCGCCCCAGACGATGTTCTGCGCGCCGACGCGGAAGTCCCACCCGCCGGCATCGAAGTCGAGATAGTTCTCGCGCCAGATCGCGCTCGCGCGCTGGTTCTTGTTCACGTCGTCGAGGT
The DNA here is from genome assembly GCA_963788185.1 of uncultured beta proteobacterium. GTDB lineage: Bacteria > Pseudomonadota > Gammaproteobacteria > Burkholderiales > Casimicrobiaceae > CAIWHR01. The sequence goes on along the minus strand of CAWBGE010000018.1, from coordinate 17,499 downwards.
AGAAATTCGAACCCATGTAGATCGGGTCCACGTCGACGCGCGCGCCGAGTTTCCACTTGACGCCGCCGCCAAGATCGCCGCGCGCGTCGATCGCCAGTCGATTGACCGCGCGCGACCAGTGCGTCGGATCGCCATACGTGAACGCCGGGGTGAACTCGTAGAAGCCGGACAGGCGCGCGTCCTTGTTCTCGGCGGCGGCATCGCCGAACAACGCATCCTTCCCGGCGGGAGTGGTTTGCGCGATCGCCGCGATCGGCAACATCATCGCCAACGCCAACATCAATGGGTTCAGGTCTCGAAGTGACAATTTTGATGACACCATTTCCCTCACGTTCTTTCCGAACCTCATTGACGACCCATCGAAATGCGGCATTTCAGGTAGTGTCCCCATCGCGCTACGCCACCTTGAGTTGCAGATGGACTCGACGCCCGATGGCTGTTGCGATGTTGACCAGCGCATCCAGCGAAAAGCGCGATACGCGGCCACGCAGGAGGTCGTTCATGCGGGGCTGAGTTACACCGCATCGGCGGGCGGCCTCAACCTGTGTCCAGCCGCTGGCCTTCACGATGGCGGCAATCTTCCGCATCAGTTCGGCTCGCGCCCGGAGGTTCGCAGCCTGCTCGGGAGTGTCGGCAATCGCGTCCCAGACGCTGGAATAGCTCTCGATCTTCTTGCTCATTTCTTGACCTCGCTAACCATGGCGAAGCGCGCTTTCGCGATGTCGATATCGTGCTTTGTTGTTCGCCACGTTGCACCCTGTCGAGCTGATAACCGGCGTCCTGCCGCGCGTCGTCGGGAAACTCACGCAATCGCTTGAGCGAGTCCCCAAGAAAACGAATGGGCTTCATCAGTCGATTATATCGAATTGGATATATTTTCGCAATTGCCCTGGTTCAAGAACAGCGCGGCCGAGGTCCAAGATTAGACGACTCGCACGATTGTCCTGCAGCGCCCGAACCTGTCGTGCACCGATCCTTGGCGTTTCCGCCGGCAGGTCAATGACCCATACCCCCCCGACATCCTTGAACTGCAACTTGGCGGCTCCGGCAGGAGGAATGCGTCCGGATTCCGGTGGCCCAGACGTGTCCTCTGGAGCCTGAGGCGCCACATACTTCACGTCGTCCCCGGCGTTTTGGTGAAGGATTCCCCAGCGCCCTCGACCATCGCCCCCCTCCGCTCCCGCACCGTCCTCCACTTGCCGTCGGCGCGCACCGACAGCACCGCGATCGCGCCGTCCTCGACCCGCACCAGGCGATCGGCCATCGCCATCACCCGCCGGTCGTGCGTGGAAAAGATGAACGTCGTGCCGAATTGGCGGTTGATCGCCTTCATCAACTGCAGGATTTCCTTGCCGGTTGTCCGATCGAGATTCGCCGTCGGCTCGTCGGCCAGCACGATCGACGGGTGTATCGCCAGCGCCCGTGCGATCGCCACCCGCTGCCGCTGTCCGCCGCTCAGTTGGTTCGGGCGGTGGTGCGCGAAGGCGGTCAATCCGACCAGTTCGAGAAAATAGTCGACGCGCTTCCTGCGGTTGACCTTGTCGATGTCCGGCCGCTGCAGCAGCGGATACTCGACGTTCTCGGCCGCGGTGAGCACCGGGAGCAGGTTGAACGTCTGGAAGATGAAGCCGATGGTGCGCGCGCGCAGGTCGGCGAGCTGATCGGGCGTCTTGCCGCTGACGTCCTGATCGTTGATGTAGATCTTGCCCTGGGTGGGCGTGTCGATGCAGCCGATGAGATTCAGCAGCGTGGTCTTGCCACTGCCGGAGGGGCCGGCAATGGCCAGAAACACGCCCGGCTCGATCGCCAGCGTGATATCTTTCAATGCAGGAACCGTCTGCTCGCCGAGCAGATAATCCTTGGATACGTGCTCGACGCGAACGACGCTCATTCGATTCCTGAATGCTTCGCTATTCCTGTCCCGTCGGCCTGCACTGCCGGCAACTCTCGAAGACCGGGTGCCCGCGATGACCCCGAACGCCGATTTCCTGCGCAAGCTACTGGCCGCGGCTGCTGCGGCTTTGACGCTCCCGCCTGCGGCAGGCGCCAGCGCCAACTGAAGTGCCCGACGATCCTGCCGCACGAAGTATATTGGAAAAGGCAGACCAAATCCGCTTCCCGCAGGAGGGCTTCCAGGTCGACGTGGCGATCGTCACCACCGGCGACGGCAAGCCCACCGAAGAGCGCAAGTATCGGGTGCTGGCGAAGGGCAACGAGAACTCGATCGTGATGGTGACCGAACCCGCGTCGGAGCGTGGGCAGATCATGCTGATGAAGGGGCGCGATCTGTGGATTTTCCTGCCCAACGTGTCGCAGCCGGTGCGGCTGTCCATGGCGCAACGACTCACCGGGCAGGTGGCCAACGGCGATCTTGCGCGGGCCAATTTCGTCGGCGACTACAATCCCAGACTGCTGCGCACCGACGTGCTTGACGGCCAGAAGTACCATGTGCTCGAACTCACCGCCGTGGATCGCGGCGTCACCTACCAACGGGTGCTCTTCTGGGTGCTGCAGTCCAATAGCACCCGCACAAAGCCGAGTTCTACTCGACCTCGGGACGATTGCTGAAGACCTGCCTGTATCAGAACTTCGAGAAGATGGCGGGCAAGGTTCGGCCGACAAAGTTGGTAATGGAGGACGCGCTGCGCAAGGGCGAGCAGTCGGTGCTCGAGTACAGCGCGATGAAACTGCGAGACCTGCCGGACAAGATGTTCACCAAGGACTATCTGAAGCGGCTGGAGTAGACAATTTGCCGCCGGCGGTACAATGACCTTTGCCTCCTCTCGCCGCTCTCCCTGCGCCGCGCGGTCGTGTCCCCGCCGCCCGCCCGTTCCTCCGCCCCACCGCGCGCCGCTACAACGACCGCGCTGCGCTTCGCAATTGCGTCCGCCGCTGCCCTCCGTCTCGCGCCGGTCATCTCGCCGCCGCCCGCCCCGGCCTGTCCCGTCGCGCCGCGTACCTGCGCATCCTGAGCCCGGATCCCCCCTTCGACCTTCCTGCTCGCGGCCAATGTCGCCACTGCAGCGGCGGTTGGATTTGGGCCTCTCCGCCGACCACCTGTACCCCGAAGAACTCGACCGCCTGCGCCAGGCTGGACATCGCCTCTGCGAGTTCACGCGCCTTGCCGTCGATTCGAAGGCGGCGAGCAAGCCGGTGCTGGCGGGGCTGTTTCACACCGTGTTCCTTTACGCCTCCCGCCTGCACGCGTTTACGCATGCCGTCATCGAAGTGAACCCCCGGCACGTCAGCTTTTATCGGCGGTCGCTGGGTTTCGAGATCATCGGCGAGGAGCGCCTCAACAAGCGGGTCAACGCCCCGGCCGTGTTGCTCGAGGTTCCCTTTACCAGCATCGACCAGGGCCTGCATCGGGTAGGTCGCGCGCAGGCGTCGGGACGCGCGAGTTCATTGCTTCTGCACGGCTTTCCGGCCTGCGACGAGCAGGGCGTGCTGCAGCGGCTGCGGGAGAAGGAAAGGGCGGCGTAGGCGCGCCCCTGGACGTGTTCGGTATGGCGTCGGTTTTTTTTACACATGTTCCCCTGAACGTCAGGCGATCTCGAACACCGGCCGGGTAAATCGTTTATTTTCAATGGCGTGAAAATCCAATCGTATTCTGGCGCAGATATTGCTGTAACTAATTGAGAATTAGAGGTAACGGTTCGTGGGTGAGCCATCGTCACGTGGCACCTTGCGCTGAGGATCTGGAAAGTAGGGGGTTCACCTTGTCATCATCTCCGTCTGATCGAGCCAAGCGGCGCCGCCGAATCCTGCAGGCAGCTGTCGGCGCGCCGGCGGTATTTACGCTGCCGAGTGGGGCGGCGTTGGCGGCTGCAAGCGCGATTTGTGCCGACAAGAGTGCGCAGCTCTTTACGGACAGCGTGCCGCGAGTGCACGTCCAGCCGGATAACTGGGTACGAGTGAAACTTCAGAAATACGCGATCAAGGCGCTCGACAACGGCAATGTGGAAGACGTGCTTGGGTTCGTGCATAACTCGAATTGGTACAAGGTCACGGACGATCATATCGCCATGCCGGTTTTGCTAGCAATATCCACGGACTGGCCCTCCACGCAGTCGATCGCGGATCAATACTTTTATGCTTTGGTTGGCTACGATCCGCTGTCGGGAACCCTCACCAATACGCCCATCATCGACAATACCACCACAGGTACACAGCCTCTCGCAGGCTTTTCGTGCGCGAACTCCCTGCTGGGGACTTCCCTGACCTCCAATATCATCAACTGACCCCCGTCAGGCTGCTCTTGCTCGAAAGCAAACCCCTGCTGCGGCGTCTGGACGACGCCGCAGTCGTTTTTGATACCGTGACCTGGCAGACGCACCTGCTCCCCCCCGCCGCAGCAGTGGTTGCGGACCTCGTTGACGAACTCTCCGAGAGCGGGCCGGTTACGATCGGGCGCATTTCCGCGGCGGTTCGCGACGAACTGGCGCTCGACCCGGATAGACCGGAAATGCGGGAACTGTTGCGCATGCTGGAAGAGATCGGCATGCTCGACAGATGAGCCCCGCCGCACTGCGCATTTTCGACCTCACCCTACCGCAACTCGGCACCACCCTTTCGGACTTTGGACTCTTTGTCGATTACGGTGCCTGCATCGTCCGCGTGCGGTCGAGACTGGCGAGTTTCAGGCGGGCGTTCCAGCAAGTCTACCGCTCGTTCGAATACCTCCCGGCTGCCGATCTCGCCGACTTTCATGTCGTGCTCTCCCGCGGCCGTGGCGCTCGCCGATGGCTAAGGCCGCAGTCGCGTTTCAGCATCGACGGTGTCGAACCATTCGAGCCGTTTCCGCTGGACCAGCGCGCTGCCGTTGTTCGAATGGGGGGTGAACTGGTGCTTTGCCCAGCGCTTCAATCAGTACACGCTGCTGCACGCCGGAGTCCTGGCGATCGGTGACCGTGCAGTGGTGATGGCGGCCACTCCCGGTTCCGGAAAGAGCACGCTGTCGGCGGCGATGATGTTGAGTGGATTTCGCCTGCTGTCCGACGAATTCGGGGTGCTGAATCCGGAGACCGGCGCGCTGCTGCCGATGCTCAAGCCGGTGGCGCTGAAGAGCCGCTCGATCGACGTGATTCGAACGTTTTCCGAACACGCGCGGATGGGTCCGACCTTCGTCGGCACGCGCAAGGGCGACGTCGCGCACCTCGCGCCCGATCCTGCCAGCGTCGCCGCGTCGCACCAGCCGGCAAAGCCGGCGCTGGTGATCTTTCCGGCGTATCGCGAAGGCGCACCGCTCACGGTGGTGCCGCAGCCGAAAGAGCAGGCATTCGCGCGGCTCGCATTCAACAGCTTCAACTATTCATTGCTGGGGCCAGTGGCCTTCAACGCGGTCGCTGACCTCGCCGACCGTTGTCCTGCCTATCAGATCACTTACTCCAACCTGCACGAAGCGATCCGCTGCATCGGTGATCTGCTGGGCGAGAGTGACCGACCCATAGATGGCGGCGCGGGATGAAGCCCGCGTTCGCCCACCTGCTGCCGCTTCTGCGTGATATCGACCACGCGAGCGGGATGCGTCTTGCCGACTGGGAGGACACGCTGCGGCTGGCGCGTCAGGCGCGGTTGCTCGGCCTGATCGCGCATCGCCTTTGCGCCCGCCCGCCGCTGTGGACGCAGCTTCCGGAACAGGTGAAGGGCCACCTCAGGGCCGCCATCAACTATGCCGCCCATCGGCGGCAGATGGTGAGTCTGGAGTTGCGGGCGCTCGACAGGGGCATTGCCTCCGGACAATCGCGTCATCCTGCTCAAGGGCGCGGCCTATATCGCGCAGTCGATCCCGTCGTCGCGGGGTCGCATTCCGAACGACGTCGATCTGCTGGTGCGCCGCGCCGACCTGGATGCGGTCGAGGCGGCATTGGTCGCCGGCGGCTGGGAGTCCGAGGTCACCGACACCTACGATCAGCGGTACTACCGCGAGTGGAGCCACGAACTGCCACCGATGCGCTATCCCGGGCACGCGCTCGAGGTGGATCTGCATCATACGATCGCGCCGGTCACCAGCCGGACGCGGGCCGATGACGCGTTGCTCTTCGCCGATCTCGTCGCGCTGCCGAATTCCCGTTACTTCGTCCTCGACCCGCGCGACCAGGTCATTCACGCCGCCATCCACCTGTTTCAGGACACCGAACTCGACGGAAGGCTGCGCGATCTGGTGGACATCGACGGGCTCATCCGCCATCACCTGCGTACCGAAGCCGATTGGACGGCGCTGCTGTCGAGAGCGGAAACGCATCGGGCATCGCGCGTATTGTGGTACGCCCTGCATTACAGCCGTTCGTGGCTGGGAACGCCGATACCCGATCGCTCGTGGCCGTCTGCACCGGGAGCGCTGGCCCGTCGGGGGATGAACTGGCTGTTGGCAGGCAACTTTCTGCCGCGTATCCCGGACCGCTCGCCGTCACCCGGAGAGCGGCTGGCCGCCAGCGTGGCGCAAATTCGTTACCACCTGTTGCGCATGCCGCCAAACCTGTTGATGCGACACTTCCTGCAAAGAACTTGGATGACCGTCCGGGCGCGGCGATCAGCCCCTGGCGACGCGAAAGGCGGGGCCCGCCTCGCCGGAAGCGGCAGATGACCGGCTGAGAATCGGCTGTGGAGCGACGATCACTTCGCCGTTCCAGCCGTCACGGCTTGCCGAATCAACGCATCCAGATACTTCGCCGGAATGGCAAAGCTGATCCCCGTCGGCGCTGTCAGCGCCGCCTCCTTCGTCCCCTTGACGAACACCATGTTGATGATGCCGCGCACCTCGCCCCGCTCGACGTCGTAGAGCGGGCTGCCGCTGTTGCCGGGGTAGGCGATCGCGTCGAGCTGGAACACGTCGAACGAGCCGGCCTGCACCCTCCGAATCAGTTTCGGATTCAGTTGCTGCGCGTTGGCACTGGGAATCACCACCGGCGTGATCGACGCGATGATCGCCCGGTGCGTGACCGCATGGAAACCCATCACGTTGCCGATCGGGAATCCGGTGAACGCCATCGCCTCGCCTTCCCTCATGTCATCCGATTCGCCCAGCGTCAGCGCCGGCAGTGCGGCACCGGAAACCTTGAGCAGCGCGAGATCGTGGTCGCGGTCCAGCCCGGCGATCTTCGCTTCCCGCATCTGCGGCTCCTGGCCGCTGCCCGTGCTCGCAAGAATGGCGATCGTCTCGAACTTGTCGGATTCGATCGTGTCCGGGACAACGTGGGCGTTGGTCGCGATCAGCGTGCCGTCACCCACGACAAACCCGGTGCCGCGAAACGCGAACCGCGGACTGCGCGTCGGAAGGTAAGTGCCGACGGCGACGACAGACGGTTTGACGCGCTCGATCTGCTCGGGCAACGCGGCTGATGCGCGGCCGGCGCCGACCATGGGAAGCAGTACCACCAACGCGAGCAATGCGATGGCAGTAACACCTGCGATCGAATCGCGCCGTGTGCAAATGTGGTTCGCGCCTAAAGGCGCTCCTACAAGCGCTCCAGGCGCGCGACTCCTGTAGGAGCGGCTTCAGCCGCGAACGTATGTCGCAATTGCGCATCGGCAACAACGGTGCTCACTCATCCCCCTCACGACGGCCCATTGGCACGGATGCGCGCCAGGTCCGGCGACGGATCGGCCGCGCGCGGATCGAACGGATGCTCCGCCTTGCGATAGAGTTCGCGAATGCGCAGCACATACGCGCGCGTCTCGGCATACGGCGGCACACCACGATACTTGTTCACCGCCCCCTCCCCTGCATTGTAAGCCGCCGCGACCAGCGTCACGTCGCCGCGAAAATACGCCAGCAGCCAGCGCAGGTACGCGAGCCCGCCGCGGATGTTCTGCTCCGGATCGAAAGGCTTGGTGACATTGAAGCGCGCGGCGGTTTCGGGGATCAGCTGCATCAGCCCCTGCGCGCTGCGATTGGAAACGGCGGTCGCGTTGAAATTGGACTCCGTTCGGATGATGGCCAGCACGAGTTGCGGGCTCACGTTGTACTCGGGCGCCCACTTGTGGACGATTTCGAGTGCCTGCAGCTGCTGGGGCGTGGTGGCGATGAATTCCTCGTCGAAACCCGAGCCCTTGTAAGTCTCCTCGATGGGCGGCAGCTCGGCCTCGCGCATGCATGCAGGCATCTCGGCCGCGACGTCGCCGACGACACGCAGCATGTTCTGCGCGGGAACGTGACCCTGCCCGGCAGCCATGCCGAAGAACAGCGATGCCAGCGTGTCATCGCGCACCACGCCACGGCCGTGCGCGTACATCCAGCCCAGGTCGTATTGCGCCTCGGCATCGCCTTCGCGCGCGCCTTCGCAATACAGTTCGACGGCACGGACCGGATCGCGGGGGATGCCCTCGCCATGCTCGAAGCGGCCCGCCTCCCTGCGCAGTTCAGCGAATCGTGCGCTGGTCGCGGCGTCGATATCGGCGTGCGCGTGCGGCGCCAGCAGCATGCAGGCCATCAACCCTGCAACGATCAAACACACATCCGGCCGACCGCCGCGGCGCCCTGTAGGAGCGGCTTCAGCCGCGAATGGTGTTTGCGCCCACGTGTTCGCGCCTGCAGGCGCTCCTACAAAACCCGCGAATCGTCGTCGCGCAAAGGCAATCGCGGCTAATGCCGCTCCTACACTTGCCAGCGGCTTCACGATGTCGACTCGACACCGGCCGGAACACCACCGAATCGCGCCACGTACCACGGCATCGCCTGCCGCAGGCCTGCGGTCAAACGATGGGTCGGCTCGTACCCGAGCAGGCGCCGCGCCTTGCCGATATCGGCCTGCGAGTGGCGCACGTCACCCGGCCGGAAATCGCGATGGACAGCGGCCGCGTTCGCGACGGAAGGAATCACCGTCGCAAGCTCATCGCGCAGCAGCTCGAACAGCCGGTTCAGCGTCGTGCGGTCGTCGACCGCGACGTTGTAGACCTGGTTGATCGCCGCGGCGTCCTCGGTCGTGGCTGCAAGCAGGTTTGCCTGCACCGCGTTGCCGACGTAACAGAAATCGCGGCTGGTCTCGCCGTCGCCGTTGATCGCCACCTCGCCGCCGGTCAGCAAAGCGCGCACCCAGCACGGAATGACCGCCGCGTACGCGCCCTCGGGATCCTGCCGCTCGCCGAAGACATTGAAGTAGCGCAGGCCGATGCTCGGCAAGCCATAGCAGCGCGCGAACACGTCGGCGTACAGCTCGTTGACCAGCTTGGTGACCGCGTACGGCGACAACGGTCGCCCGATCGCGTCCTCGACCTTGGGCAGCGCGGGATGGTCGCCGTACGTCGAGCTCGACGCCGCGTAGACGAAGCGCTTGACGCCGGCATCGCGCGCGGCGACCAGCAGGTTGAGAAAACCGTCGACGTTGGCGCCATTGGTGGCAATCGGGTCGGCGAGCGAGCGCGGCACCGACCCCAGCGCGGCCTGGTGCAGGACAATGTCCACGTCCTGGCAGGCCGCGCGGCAGGTCGCGAGGTCGCGAATATCGCCTTCGATGAAGCGATGCCGTGCGCGCTGTTCGGGGGAGACCTTGGCCTCGACCTCGTCGATGTTGCGGCGATGCCCGGTGGCGAAATTGTCGAGGCTGCTGACGGTCTGGTCGAGCGACAGCAACGCTTCGACCAGATGCGAGCCGATGAACCCCGCGCTGCCGGTCACCAGCCATCGCCTTGGCTTCTCCGCCAACGCCCCGCGCACGCGATCGATCGCGGTCATCGTCGCGCAGACGTCACAGTCGCCACACCGTTACGCCGGCACGCTCCAGCGCGGGCGCGTCGAACAGGCTCTTGACGTCGGTCACCACGCCCTTCGGCAACAGCTTGCCGACGAAATCCGCAAGCGGACGGCCCTTGAACTCGCGATGTGCGACGGCCGCCACGATGGCGGCGGCCTTCGGCAGTTCAGCCCACGGAACCAGTGGCACGCCGTATTCGTGCACGGCCTCCTTCGAGTCCGCGACGGGATCGTGGACGAAGACCTTGGCGCCATACGACTGCAACTCCTGGATGACGTCGATGACGCGCGAGTTGCGCAGATCGGGACAGTCTTCCTTGAACGTGAGCCCCAGCACGATCACCGGCGCGTCCTTGACCTGCCAGCCGTTGCGCACGAGGTTCTTGACCGTCTGCTCGGCGACGAACTTGCCCATGCCGTCGTTGATCCGGCGGCCGGCGAGGATCACTTCCGGGTGGTAGCCCAGCATCTCGGCCTTGTGCGTCAGGTAGTACGGGTCGACGCCGATGCAGTGGCCGCCGACCAGCCCCGGACGGAACGGCAGGAAATTCCACTTCGTGCCCGCGGCCTGCAGAACCTCCATGGTGTCGATGCCGATGCGATCGAAGATGATCGCCAGTTCGTTCATCAGCGCGATGTTGAGGTCGCGCTGCGTGTTCTCGATGACCTTGGCGGCTTCCGCCACCTTGATGCTGGTCGCCTTGTGGATGCCGGCGGTGATGATGCCGCCGTACATGCGCGCGACGAGGTCGAGCGTCTCCGGCGTGTCGCCGGAGACCACCTTGAGGATCTTGGTCAGCGTGCGTTCCTTGTCGCCGGGATTGATGCGCTCCGGCGAGTAGCCGACGAAGAAGTCCTGCTTCCATTTCAGCCCCGAATGCTTCTCCAGCACCGGGATGCAGATCTCCTCGGTCGCGCCGGGATAGACGGTGGATTCGTACACCACGGTCGCGCCGCGCTTCATGTGCTTGCCGACGGTTTCCGACGAACGCAGCAACGGTGTGAAATCGGGCTGATGCGCGATGTCGACCGGGGTCGGCACAGCGATGACGATGAAATCGGCCTCCGCGATCGCCGCGGGATCGTTGCCCATGGTCAGCATCGTCGCCGCCTCGAGATCCGCGGTCGACACTTCGCCGGTGGGATCGACGTGACGGCGATAGGCTTCGACCTTGGCCGCCGACAGATCGAACCCGATGGTGCGGAATTTCTTGCCGAACTCGACCGCGAGCGGCAACCCGACGTAACCCAGACCCACAACTGCAACGATAGTCATGATGGCAATGCTTTCCCTGTGTTTTTGTCCCAAATCCGCCCTGTAGGAGCGGCTTCAGCCGCGAATTGCAACGCCTACAACCCCTGCATCAGCTTGGTCACTTCCGCCTGCCCGGCGAACTTGTCGCCCAGCTTCTGCAATGTCTCGAGTTCCTTCTTCGCCTGATCCTTCTGCCCCGCGGTGACCAGCGCCCGCGCATAATTGAGCCGGATCCCGGCCGCCTTCGGCGCGCCGTCGACCGCCTTCTTGATCAGCTCCAATCCCCGCGCGGTCTCGCCCTTGTCGACCAGGATGTTGCCCAGCGTGTCCATGATCGCCGGGTTGTCCGGCACCAGCTTGTTCGCCTGCTCGGCGTACTCCAGCGCCTTCGGATCCTTCAGCTGCGCGGCGACCCAGGCCAGGTTGTTCAGCACCATCGCATTGTTGGGCTCGATCGTCAGCGCAGCCTTGTAGTGCGTCATCGACGCGGCGTAGTCCTTGCGCGCCAATGCGGCTTCGCCCTGATAGCGGCGGAAGGCCGACGTCCTTGGGATGATCCTTCGTCCACTGCGCGGCGAACTTGTCGGCCTCGGCGCCCGCCCCCGAAGCGGTCTGCACCGCGTGCAGCTTGACGGCGATGTCGGTCGAATCGGGCGCCTGCTTCAGCCCCGCGCGGTACGCGGCGAGCGCCTCCTTCCACGCCTTTTGCGACGCATGGACATCGCCCTCGAGCATGAAGCCGACGGCGTTCGTGGGACGCTGCTTCTGGATCTCCTTGGCCATCGTCAGCGCTTCCTTGGGCTTGCCCCCGGCGATCTCCAACCGCATCAACGCGACCTGCGCCTCGACGAGATCGGGCTTGATGAGGAGCGCCTTGCGCAGGCTCTGCTTCGCTGCATCGTTGTTCTTCGCCTGCACCTGCACTTCGGCCGTGCGCAGCAGCGGTATCGGGGAACCGGGCTGCAGCTGCGCGAGCTTTCCGAATGTCGTCAATGCGGCGTCGGTGTCGCCGGCCGCCTGCTGCGCGCGGCCCAGCGCATGGACAAGCTGCGGATCGTCCGGCAAGGCGACGAGGCCATCCTGCGCGGCGGCGATCGCCTTGCGCGCATCGTTGTTCCGAAGGTGCAGCGCGACCAAAGCCATCCTCGGCGCCAACTCCTTCGGGTTGGCGGCGATGGCCTTGTTGATCAGGGCTGCGATCTCGTCGGCCGACCCGCCGGCCCGCGCCTTCAACTCGGCCAGCGCGAGCAGCGCCTGCACGTTCTTCGGATCTTTCTCGAGCACCGCTTCGAAGCGCTTTTTCGCGTCGTCGGGCTTCTTTTCCGCGACATCGAGGCGCGCCAGGTTGGCGGCGGCGGGCACGTAGCCCTTGTCCATCGTCACCGCCTTCTCGAAGCTCTTGCGCGCCGCGGGAACGTCCTTCTTCGCGAGCATCACGCCGCCGCGCAGGTTTTGCGCCAGCGGATTGTCGGGCTGCTTCTTTTCCAATGCGTCGATGGCCGCGAGCGCGCGATCGAAATCGCGCTTGCGCATGCTGGCGGCGATCAGTGCCAGATCGGCGCGAATGCCGGTGTCGCCCGCGGCCGTGTCTTCCAGCTCGCGGAAGGCGCGCTCGGACTCGCCCTTGGCCAGGTGCGTCAACGCCAGTGCCGTGCGCGTCGGCGTGTTCTTGGGATCGAGTTTCGCGGCCATCTCGAAATACCGCGCGGCCTCGTTGGCGTCGCCATTCTGCAGGTAGGTCTCTCCCGCCAGCGCCAACAACCCCGGATCGCTGACCGTCCCTTCGAGCAGCGGCTTCAGCACGTCCAGCGCCTTCGCAGGCTGCCGTTCGCGCAGATACGTCGCCGCCAGCACACGTCGGGCAAACGCCGCATTCGGCGCACGCTGCAACACCTTGAGCAGGCTCGCTTCTGCCTGCGCGTAGGACTTGAGCTCGAAATCGATGGCGCCCGAGAGCAGCAGGCCCGGCAGGTAGTCCGGCGCCACCTGCTGGACGCCCTGGATGGCCTCCTTTGCCGCCGCGAAGTTCTTCTGGCGGTAGGCGAGCATGGCCTTCAGGTAGAGCGTCTGCGGATGCTTCGGCGCGACCTTGGCCATCGCCTCGAGTTGCTTGTTGGCGTCCTCGACTTTGCCCTGCTGCGCCAGCTGCGAAATGATCGCCGCATGCGCCGGCAGGTAGGAGGCCTGGGCGGTCAGCGCCTCGCGATACGCCGCCACTGCCGCGTCCTGCTGTCCCTGGGCAAGCAGCAGATCGCCCTTCAGCTGCCGTGCTTCGACGAGCTTGGGTTCCTTGGCGATCGCGGTCTCGACCAGCGCGAGCGCACCGGGAAGATCGCGCGCGCCCGCCTTGAGGTAGGCCTGGCCCAGAATTGCGCGTCCATAGTCGGGGTTCGCCGCCACGGCTGCCGCATACGCCGCCGTTGCCGCCTCCACATTGCCAGTGGAGAGGTAGGCTTGACCCAGTGCCGTCTGCAGCATCGCCTTCGCGCCGGCATCGGTTATCGTCACCGTGCCGAATTCTTCGATCGCCTTTTTCGCCTGACCGCTTTGCACCAGCGTTTCGGCCAGCGCAGGCGCGACCTGCTCGACCGGCACTTTGAGTTCGAGCGCCTTGCGCAGCTCCTTTTCGGCCGACGCAAGATCCCCCCCCTGCAGTTGCGTCTTGCCGAGCAGCAGACGCGCCTCGGCGAGGTTCGGGTTCTCCTGCAGCGCGTTCTTGAGCTGGATGACCGCCGCGCTGCGGTCGTTCTTGGCGAGGTACTCCTTGGCCGACGCGACCATGGCTTCGGGCTTTTCGCCGCAGCCGGTGACGAGGAGCGCGGTCAACGCGGTGGCGAGGACGGACAGGCGGAAGGACAGTGTGCGGTTCATGGAAAACCTCAGGTGGTTTTGCGAACGTGCATTGCGCGAAGCTGATGTATTGTAGGAGCGCCTTCAGGCGCGAACGTACTGGCGACACGTCGATTCGCGGCTAAAGCCGCTCCTACAAGAACGTTCCCGCGCCTATCGGTGTCAACATATCTCATCGGTGCGATCGATTTACTTCGCTACTTCAATCCGAGTCGATGCATCAGATCATAGAGCGTCGGGCGACTGACGCCGAGAATCTCGGCCGCGCGAACCACGTTGCCGTTGACGCGCCCCATCACCGCGACGATGGCCTTGCGATCGGCATCATCGCGCACCCGGCGCAACTCGAATGCTCCGAGATCGTCGTCGGCGGGCGCTGCGAGACCGACATCGTCGGGCGTGATCTGGTTGCTGTCGGCCATGATCACCGCGCGTCTGATGCAGTTCTCGAGCTCGCGCACGTTGCCGGGCCACGGATGCGCTTCGATCGCCGCCACCGCGTCGGGTCGCAGCGTGATCGCGCCGCGCTTCTGCTCGGCGGCAAAGCGCTGCACGAAGGCGTGCGCGAGCAGCGCCGCGTCCCCCGGCCGGGCGCGCAACGGCGGGATGGTGACGACGATCTCGGCCAGCCGATAGAAGAGATCCTCGCGGAACGTCCCTTCCTTGATCAAGGCCTTCAAATCCTGGTGCGTCGCGCAGACGATGCGGACGTCGACGGGAATCTCTTCGCGACCCCCGACGCGCTCGATCACGCGCTCCTGCAGGAAGCGCAACAGCTTGGCCTGCAGCCCGTGCGGCAGGTCGCCGATCTCGTCGAGCATCAGCGTGCCGCGATGCGCGGTTTCGATCTTGCCGAGGGTCTGTTTGGCGGCGCCGGTGAACGCGCCTTTCTCGTAGCCGAACAGCTCGCTCTCGAGCAGGGTGTCCGGAATCGCCGCGCAGTTGATGGCAACGAAGCGCTCGTTGCGCCGCGGCGAGAGTTCGTGCAGCGCGCGGGCGACGACTTCCTTGCCGGTGCCGCTTTCGCCGAGCAGCAGCACGGTGACGTTCGCACCCGCCACCTTTTCGACGGTGCGGCACATCTTGAGGAGTTCCGGGTCGCGCGTGATGAGGCCGCTGAAGGCGTCCGGCTGCCGGGCAGACTGCAGCCGATGGTTCTCCTGCTGCAGGTCGTGCAGGCGGTAGGCGCGCTCGATCGTCAGCGCGAGGAGTTCGGGCTCGAAGGGCTTGGCAAAGAAATCGTAGGCGCCGAGGCCGATGGCGCGCAGCGCATTGGCGCGATCGTTCTGGCCGGTGAGCACGATCACCTTGGTGTCGGGTGCGGCGACGATGATCTCTTCGAGCAGCTTGAACCCTTCGGTGACGCCGTCGGCGTCGGGCGGCAGCCCCAGATCCATGGTCACCACCGGCGGCGCGTGCCGACGCAACTGGACCAGCGCCGATTCGCGATCGGCAGCCGGCAGCGTTTCGTACTGGTCGAACGCCCAGCGGATCTGCTTCTGCAGCGCCGGATCGTCCTCGACGATCATCAACGGGCGGCCCTTGTCGCTCACGCGGCAGCCTTTCCGTCGACTGCGGCACGGTCGGCGTCGGATCCCGGACCCGCCGGGACCGCCGGAACGTTGCCGGCATCGAACAACGGCAGCGACATCCGCACCCGCGTGCCTTCGCCCGGCGTGCTTTCCACGACCACGTGCCCGCCCAGTTCGCGCACGTACTGAAAGCTCTCGTATGCGCCTATGCCCATTCCGGCCTGCTTGGTGGTCTGAAACGGCTTGAAGAGTCGATCGCGAACAAACTCGGCCGTCATCCCGTGACCGCTGTCGCCGACCTCGACCAGCGCCAGCCCGTGTTCGCGCGCCAGTTTAATCCAGACGCGCCCGGCACGGTCCGTCGCTTCCAACGCATTTTGCACAAGATGGCCAATCACACGCTCGAGCCGGTCTTCGTGACCCCGCGCGCTGACCGGCTCGGCAATCGCCACCTCCACCGCGGGCTCGTGGGCGGCCTTCGCCTTCCGGATGCGCTCGATGACCAGCGCGAGATCGACGCCCTGAGGGGCATTCACCGGCGTCGTCCCCTCGCGCAACTGCATCATCAACTGCTTCATGCGCTCGACCGAGTGTTCGACGGTTTCCAGCATGTCTTTCTGGAACTCGGGGTTGTCGCGATGGCGCTCGGCGTTCTTCAGCATCAGCGAGAGCTGGGAGATGATGTTCTTGAGATCGTGGACAACGAACGCCGACATCCGGTTGAAGGCGTCGAACTTGCGCGCCTCGAGCAGCGCCTCGGTCGCCCGCGTCTGGCCCAGGAAGCTCGCGGCCTGGCGGGCGGCGGTCTTGAGGAGATCGTTGACCTCCCAGTTGACCTCCATCTGCGTCCGCGCCGTGGCGAGCACCACAAAACCCAGAAGATCGCCGCCCACGGCCAGCGGCACGACCAGCCAGGCATCTTCGGTTTCGCGCAACCACTCGGGCAAGGCGAGGTCGCGATAACGCAGCGGTGAAGATCGGTACTCTTCGAGGTTCACGACCCAACCGCTTTCGAGCAGGAACGACGACAACGCACCGTCGAGCGCTTCTTCCGCAACGTTCCGCGGCACGTTCCAGCGGGCGCTCTGGGCGAACAGCGCGCCCGCCGGATCGCGGGTCCACAGCGCGCCGCCGGGACTTTCGACCAGGTCGGCGAGCGCGCGGACGATCTGCACCCCCATCTCGGTCTGGTTGCCCGAGATCGACAGCGCCTGCGTGAAGCGCAGCCACTCCTCCCGGTAATCGTAGCGATAGCTGAAGAAATGCTTGCTGACGAGAACCCGCATCTTGGCCCGCATCGAGCCGGAGAGGATGACCGCAGCCAGCGCCAGCAGCGCCGCGAACAGCAGCGTGACCTGGACCGCGCGCCCCCACTCGCCGCCGAAAAAGCGGACGTAATAGCCGGCGCCGGCCATGAACAGCAGATATGCTCCGGCCGCGACCAGTGTCGCGGTGTGGAAGACGACCCGTCGCGAAACACGGACGCGGAAGACATCGGCCCGCGCCCTGAACGCGGACACTGCGATCAGGGGCACCGCAAGCGCATGGACGAATCCTCGCGCCGCCCACAAATCGGTGTCGAAGCGGCTGAACAGCAGCGCATCGGCGAAGTGGTAGACATCGAAACTCCACACCGCACCCAAGGCGAGGCAGAGCGGCTTGACGCCCCAGCGGGACTCCTCGGCCGTGTTGCGCCAGATCTGCTCCACCACCACCAGGCCGCAGATCGACAGCGCGAGGGCGCCGAAAAGCGCCAGGCGGCCGGGATCGCCGAGCGCCGAAATCCCGAGCGCCATCAGTCCGTAGGCGAGCAGCGAGGTGCCGACCAGCACCACCGAAACCGGCCAGAGGCGACTGAAGGACTCGCCCTCGCCAACGGCACCCGGCTGGCGCAGCATGAGCAGCAGGAACGCCTGCCACGCGGCGGCACGCAGGACGTCCAGAACATTGACCGAGAAAAGCAGCGCCCCTTGCTGCCACAGCGCAAAGCCCCAGCCCGTGGCCGCCCACAACGCAGTGAGCACCATCGCGACGATCAGCACTGCCCCGCGCAGCCCCGACCGCGCGCTCGAACCAAAACGAAGCGCGAGCAACGCATAGGCCACGGCGGCAAGGCCGTAACTCCAGGCAGCAAGGGATGGGGTGGAGAGGTCCATGGCTAATGCGTCTTG
>CAWBGE010000017.1:0-1069930 GCA_963788185.1 uncultured beta proteobacterium | reverse complement strand
AGGCATTCGACCTGTGGTCGCAGCAGTTCCGCCAGCGCCTGGACGAGATCAACGGGCGGCCGCGTTAGCGAAGTCATTCGAATCCATGCTTTCTTGACCGAGAAGGA
This sequence comes from uncultured beta proteobacterium, assembly GCA_963788185.1. Lineage (GTDB taxonomy): Bacteria > Pseudomonadota > Gammaproteobacteria > Burkholderiales > Casimicrobiaceae > CAIWHR01. The sequence continues at coordinate 1,069,823 of CAWBGE010000017.1, read as the reverse complement.
AAACCATCATGACCCACCCAACCAACTCCTGTTGCTGGCAGCCGCGCTCGCCACTGCCGGTTGCGCCTCGCAACAGCAGATCGTCGATAGCATGCAGCCGGACGCCATCCACGTCGCGCAGCGGCGCGGTGCGTTCGAACTCAACTGCCCAGCGGCGACCGCCGAGGTGCTGAGCAAGGAAATGATCCAGAGCCCGATGATGAATCCGCGCTTCGCGCCGCCGCAACGCGCCGAGTACACGGTGGGCGTGGCCGGCTGTTCGCAGCGCGCCACCTATCTGGTCGTTTGCGCCGAGGGTGGCACCGGGTGTATCGCTGGCGGGGCGCGCAACATCACCCGCTAGATGAAACCGTAACGCAACCCTGACACGCCATCCCTTCCGGATGCCTTCGATGAAAAATCCTTCCGTCTTCGTGTCGGCGGTGCTCGCCGGTGCGCTCATTTGCGCCGGACTCGCGCCGGTGTTCGCCCAGTCTCCGCGCCCCGCATCCGCCACGCCTGCCGATCCCTGGCCGCGCGTGGTCGACCTCTCCAACGGTCAGGTGCTGGTGTACCAGCCGCAGGTCAACAAGTGGGTCGACAACCAGCTTGAGTTCCGGGCGGCGGTGGCGCTCAAACCCACCGGCGCGAAGGAAGAGACCTTCGGCGTGGTGGTCGCCAGCGCCCGTACCCAGGTCGACAAGGTGCTGCGCACGGTCACTTTCGAGAACCTGAAGTTCTCGAAGATCGACTTCCCGTCGCTGCCCGGGCGCGGCGCCGCCTACGCTCCCGAACTGCAGACGGAGTTCGCCAAGGCGGTGCGCACCATCGCGCTCGACCGCCTCGAGACGTCGCTCGCGCAGGCGGGGATCAAGCCGCCCACCGTCGCGGTGCAGAACACGCCGCCGCAGGTCATCGTCAGCACCTCGCCGGCGATCCTGGTGCCGATCGACGGCGCGCCGGTGTTGAAGCCGGTGCCGAGCAACACGCGGTTCCAGCGCGTCATCAACACCCACGCGCTGATCCTCAAGGGCGGGTTCGAGAACAAGTTCTTCCTCCACGTCTACGACGGCTGGCTGGCGGCGGAGTCGATCGACGGCCCGTGGACGCAGTCGCCGCGGCAGCCGCTGGGGATCGACCAGGTCGCGCAGGTGCTGGCCAAGGCCGGCCAGGGCGACCTGCTCGACGGCGGTGCCAAGGCCAACCCCAAGCCGTCGCTCGCCAATGGCGTGCCGACGATCTACACCCCCCAGGTGCCGACCGAACTGATCGTGTTCAAGGGGCAGCCCGACTTCGTGCCCATCGTGGGCACCCAGCTGCTGTGGGCGGCGAACACCACCAGCGACGTGCTGATCGACACCACCAGCAACGCCTACTACGTGCTGATGTCCGGCCGCTGGTTCCGCTCAGCGGCGGTGTCCGGCCCGTGGACCTTTGTCCCGAGCGACGCGCTGCCGGCCGACTTCGCGCGCATTCCGCCGCATTCACTGGCCGGCGCGGTGTTGCCGACGGTGGCCGGGACGCCGCAGGCGCAGGAAGCGGTGATTTCCAATTCGATCCCGCAGACGGCGACGGTGCCGCGCAAGAACGGCCCGACGTTCACGCCGAACTTCGACGGTCCGCCGCAGTACGCGCCGATTCCGGGCACGCCGCTGTCGCACGTCGTCAATTCATCGGAGCCGGTGATCCAGGTGGCGCCGAACGCGTATTACGCGGTGGTTGCCGGGGTGTGGTTCACGGCAACCCAAATCACCGGCCCCTGGACTGTTGCGACATCAGTGCCGACGGTAATCTACACGATTCCGCCCTCATCGCCGCTGTACTACGTCACCTACGTCAAGATCTACGAGACGACCCCGCAATACGTCTATGTCGGCTACACGCCGGGCTATCTCGGCACCTTGGTGTCGCCTTATGGCACGGTCGTCTACGGCACCGGCTACGCGTACAGCCCGTGGATCGGCGCCGCCTGGTATGCGTCGCCGTACACCTATGGCGTCGCGGCGGCACCGGTCTACAACCCCTGGGTCGGGTATACCTACGGCTTTGCGATGGGCCTGGCTGCGGCCGCCTGGACCGAGCCGTACTGGGGCGGTGCGTACTACCACCCGGGGTATTGGGGTGGCTATCCTTGCTGCGGCTCGGCCAGCGCCAACGTCTACGGCCATTGGGGCAATGCGGCGTACTCGGGCACGCGCAGTTGGTATGCCGGCGGCGGGGTGGCGGGGTCGACCTTCTCCGGTTCCTACGCCACGGCCCGCGGCACCACCGGCAACATCAATGCCGGCCAGCAGTTCAACGCCTGGACCGGCAACGCGTCGCGCGGCTACGACCGGACGGTCAATACCGCGGCCGGTGGCTCGGGCAACATCGCGCGGGGCAGCAATTACAACGTCTACACTGGCCAGCGCTCGACCGCCTCCAGCGTTTCCGGCACCGGCGCCGGTGGCAGCAGCTATCAGCGCAGTGGCGCCACGACCGCGGGGCCGGAGGGGGCTGCGCACGCGGGTGAAGGATCGACCTACAACGCCAAGACCGGCAAGACCAACTCCTGGGACATCGCGAGCCTGGGCAACAACCATTACGCCGACGTCAACGGCAACGTGTACAAAAACACCGGCAGCGGGTGGCAGCAGCATGGCTCCGGCGGCTGGGGTGGCGCGTCCGGCGACACGTCGTGGGCGGATCGCGAGTCGCAGGCGCGCAGCGACGGCGCGAGCCGCTTTGGCAGCGCAAGTGGCGGCGGATGGGCCCATGCGAGTGCCGGCGGCCTAGGTGGCGGTGGGGGCGGCGATCGATTCGGCGGGGGCGATCGCTTTGGTGGAGGTGGTTTTGGTGGCGGCGATCGCTTTGGCGGCGGTGGAGGTGGCTTCGGGGGTCGCTTTGGCGGTGGCGGCTTTGGCGGTGGCAGGCGTTTCGGGGACCGCAGATAGCGTCAACCCCGAGGCACGCGAAAAGCCCGATGCAGAACCGCTCTCAATCTCTCGATGTTCTCCTCACTCGACAATGGAAGCTTATGAAATCGTACCCGATAGTGATCGCTCTCGTGGTGTGTCTCGCTTCGCCGCCGATTGCGGCGCAGATATTTTCCTGGAATCCGCTGAAAGATGTTCAGGAGGTGTTGCCCGAAGGCGTGCCCAACGAAGGCAAGATCATCCAGGCGCGGCATCAGGTCCGGGAAATGGCGCAAGACTCGCTGGCTACGCTCTTTGAAGTCGCTCCCGGCGCGCGCCGTGTCATCGACCGGTCGGCAGGTTACGCGGTGTTCAGTACGTTTGGCGTCAAGCTCTTCTTCGCCGGTGGCACGACCGGCAAGGGCATGGTTGTAAACCAGCGCACCCACCGCCAGACTTTCATGGATATGGTGCAGGTGCAGGGCGGGCTGGGATTCGGCGTCAACCAGAATCGCCTGATCTTCGTCTTCACCAATGAGCAGGCGCTGCGCAACTTCGTCGATCAGGGCTGGGAATTCGGTGGGCAAGCCAACCTGTCCGCCATGGCCGGCGGCAAGGGCGCGCAATTCAGCGGTGCCGCCGCGGTGTCGCCGGGCGTCTACCTCTATCAGCTGACGAACACCGGACTCTCCGCCACGATTTCTGTGTCCGGCACGAAGTACTTCAAGAGTCCCGATCTGAATTGAGGCGAGAGCCTCGTTGCGCGATATCACCCAGGTATCGTGCGGTCCCTGTTTAGATCGCATTAAGGCGATCGAAAGTTCAGAAATACCGACGCGCGGCCGGCCACATCCCGCCCGCCGACGACATCGTCGCGCTGCACGTCAGGTGCAACTCGAACGGCCGCGTACTCAGGATTCTGTGGCCGCTTCGGAGTCTCCGTTTTGTCAGGTTGGGGTCGACTGCCGCCGATGAACTCCCGCCGATTGGGCGCCCCGAAAGCGGACGCCCGAGGACGTGGCCGCGCGGATCTACGAAGGTTCGTACTGTCGGAATCGGATCAAGTCTGAGCTACTGCAATCGAGCCAGCGCTACCGTCTCAACCCATCGGTGCTCGGATTTGCCCGGTTTGGCGACCCGTCGCGCCAGGCTATCGAGTCAGGGTCGTAATGAATTTGCATGAACCGGGGGTAACGCCATGAGCAAAATACTCCCAGGTGTGGGTGCACAAATCGGCGTATGCGACCGAAAGCCTAATCGCATTGGTGAGCCGCCCCTGGGCGGTGGGACCTCATGCCTCCGTCACGCAGCCTTCTTCACGAGAAGCCGCACGCTCAGTCCCGCCCGCGTGGCGATGTTGACCAGCGCGTCCAGGCTGAACAGTTCGATCTTTCCCTTTAGCAGCGCGTTGAAACGCGGCGCCGTGAGCCCCAAACTCTTCGCTGTTTCCGCTTGCGGCGCGCCGCCTTTCTTGTATTGATCCTCGATGCGCATCATCAGTTCCGCGCGCAGTCTCAGGTTCTCGGCTTCGTCCTTGTCGAAACCGATGTCGGTAAAGACGTTGCCGGACCCACGGGTGATCTTCAGTTTATTGCTCATCGCTGCATTCTCTCCTGAATCAATTCGCGGAAGCGCCGCCTTGCGAGCTCGATGTCCTGCTTCGAGGTCTTGGGCGCCTTCTTCTGGAAGGCGTGGAGTACGTACACCGCCTCCGAAAACTTGGCGACGTAGATTACGCGGAAGGCACCGCCATCCTCGCGTACCCGAATCTCGTTGACCCCGAGCCCGACCGACGGCATAGGCTTCCAATCGGCTGGTTCTTTGCCAGCCTGAACGCGCGCCAATTGATACCCCGCCTCGCGGCGCGGTTCATCGGGAAACGCACGGATCTGCTGTTGGGCGTCTCCCACCCACCGCAGTTGCTTGAGCATCATGTTATCAGAACTGGTAATTTAGGCAAGATCAGCGAACGGCTCGCAGGTTTTGGGGGCGCGTGCGGCCGGCCGTGAAATTTGGCAGTTTGGCCACCGCTAAGGCGAGCGTCTTGTCTGCAAGGTGAGCGTAGTGCTTCGCCGTTATGCGCGTGTCGGCATGGCCTAGCAGTTTGGATATCGTCAGCAAATCCACGCCGGCCTGCGCCAGGTGCGATGCGTAGGTATGCCGCAGTTCGTGAAAAGACACGGCCGGCTTGACCTTGGCGACCTTACACGCTGCCTGGAGGGCGCGCACGTGGTGATTGTGGCCCCATGGTTTGCCGTCTTCGCGCGTGAGGACCAGCTCGTCCCCGGTCTTGCCTGTCACCAGCGCCTTGAAGTGTTCAAGGCCTTCCGGATTCAGGGGAACATGGCGCGAGCGTCCCGACTTCGATTCAGCAATGTATAGGTGTCCGGTCGAGAGATTCACGTCCGCCGTCTTGAGCGACGTGAGTTCGCCCCAGCGTGTACCGGTAAGCAGCGCCGCGCGGACCAGCCGGCGCAGGTTGGCCGGACAGGCATTCACCAAGCGTGTGGCCTCTGCATCGGTCAGGTAGCGGATGCGGGCTTCATCAACCTTAGCGAAGGGCTTGACCTTGCGCCAGGCCGAATCGTCGGCCACCAGGCCATCCTGAAAGGCGCGGTTCAGGATCGCCTTCAACACCGACAGGATGCGATTGGCGCTTGCCCGGCGCGCGCGTTTTTCATCGTTCGTTTCCGCGGTCGGGCGCAGGTTCAGCTTCTTGGACGCCTTGCTGCTACGCAGGCGTGCGGCTTTCGTGGCGAGTCGATCGAGCCAGGTGCGTAGGTCTGCGGTCGTCAACTCGGTCAGGCGCCGATCGCCAAGGGTAGGGGAGATGTGCGCGCGCACCGCGCTCTCGGCCATGGCAACGCCCTTGCGGTGCTCCCGAAACCATGCCAGATAGCGATCCGCCACCTGTTGAACGGTCACGTCCTTTTGCGCAGGCACGCCACCGCGGAGAACTTCCTCGTACATGGTCCGCGCTGCGCCCTGGGCTTGGTAGAAGTCCAGCACGCCATCACCGTTAGCATCCTGGAAGTCGTCGGCGCGGCCGAGGTTCTGATAGTGGTAGCGGGAACCATCCCACGCGCGGGCCTGCCAGGTGCCGTATTCACCCTCGGTGCGTCTATAGCCGAGGGCGAGGCCCTTGCCTATGGTCAGAAACTCGGTCTTCGCTTGGGGGAGCTTTAGCCGCGAAGTGCGCGTTTCCAGTTTTCCAGACCGTTGCGACCGCGCCATGGATCAATCCTCCGTGCCAAACTCGTGCCAAACTGATGTCCCGAAACAATCCTAGACGCCAATGGACAAACAAGCAAGTTTTCATAGGAGAATCGCAAATCCAGGCATGTTCAAGAAAGTCCAGGATATATCTCTTTCACGGTGAGTACGGGGGTTCGAATCCCCCTGGGGACGCCAGCAAAATCAAAGACATAAGCCTCCAAGTGAGGCTTTTTTCTTGTCCAGACTCCACAATCGACCCCACAATGGCGGCATTGCCACCTGCCGGGAGTCGCCGACGGATCAGTCCGCAGTCGTCAGCCTGGGCAGCGTGGTCCCGATCGGATGCCTTCGGCACAATCTGCGCTCTGCGCATCAGCTTGGCGACCGTGTTGCGACAGCAGGCAATCCCCTGAACCGAGAGTTCCGCGTGCACTCGCGGCGCGCCATACGTCTGGCGGCTGACAAGGTGAACTTCCCGAATCTTGGTGATCAAAGACGATTGCCGCTCGTCCCGGGCGCTGGGCGACCGACTCCGGGCTGCGTAGTACCCACTGGGTGAAACGCGCAAGGCCCTACACAGCGTACGCACCGAATGCTGCCGGCGCTGGCACTCGACAAAGGCGTACTTCACCTCGACGCCTTCGCGAAGTAGATGGCCGCTTTCCTAAGAAACACTCACCGCCTCCTGCAGCATGAATCCGAATGCTGCCGCCCGTCGATGCAACTGCTTGATGACGCGTTCCCGGTACTTCTGTTCGCAGTACGAAGCGCCTGGGTCCTGATAGTCGATGCCGTATCGCATGGCGTTGTAGAACAGAATCGCGATCTTCCGCGCGGTTGCAGTCACGGCTTTGGCCTTTCCGATGCGTGCCGCCAAACGGCGATAGAAGGCACCCAGTGCGGTGTCGGTTCGACCCACGGTGACAGCCGCCAGTCGAAGGTGCGCGGCCACTCGGTTGGTCGTCTTTCGCGTATGCGCCGACAGCACCTTGCCGCCGCTGATCTTGCATCCCGGGGACAGTGTCAACCATGAGGTGAAATGTTTTGCCGATGGCCATCGACTAAGGTCGGTACCACACTCGCCAATCAGTCGCAGCGCCAAGTACGGACCGATGCCATGAATTTGCGTCAGATCAACACCGGCCAGTTGGTACAAGACCGGGCGCACGTCAAAGTTTACGGCGTTCGGCTGGACCGTGCGGTGCCGCGCCTTCGGCAACGGAGTACTCGGCGTCGCCTTGTCCGCGGTGAGCGCGGCCAGCATCGCTTGGATCTTCGCATCGCACTCATCGACACGGGTTTGGTAGAAGTCGTAGAGGGCGAGTGCCTGCGTCAGCGCGAAGACGTGCTCTGGTTGATAATTTCCCATCAGAGCAGCGCGCACGGTCTCCTGGCTGGCCTTGCACCGCACGTCACGCATCTGCGCCAACACCTGTGGATCACGTTCTCCGGCGACGATCGCGCGAATGATGTTCATCCCCGTGACGCCCGTCACGGTCGCAACGACGTGATGCAATTGCAGATTCATGAAGGTCAGCGCCTTCTGCATGTGCTGAATATGCGCCGCCGCGTAGTCGAGGTGGCGTTCGCGCAGTCGCAAGTAGACTCGCAGCGCGGCAACGTCGCGGCCGGGCCGGAAACTGGCTCGCAGCAGTCCGCATGCGTGCAAGCGTTGCAGCCACTGCGCATCGTTGACATCCGACTTGCGGCCCGGAACCGCTCGCGCTTCTCGCGCGTTGGCCAGGATCACCTCGATCCCTCGCTCCTCCAGCACTTCGTACACCGGCACCCAGTACACGCCGGTGGATTCCATGGCGACCGTCTGGATGCCCATGGCCACGAGCCAGTCGGCCATGCGTTGAAGATCGCTGGTGAAAGCCTGAAACGTCTGGACCGGTTCCGTGCTGCGATCTGCACCCACGGCAACGACATGAAACCGGGAGCCAACGTCGACGCCGGCGGCGCGGTCATGAATAACCGGCAGCCCCGCCGGACTACCCTTAGGACTGGACATGCTCACCTCCTGTCGGTTGAACACGCCGGACGGGGACTCGGAACAGATCACTTTCCTAAACGGGGTCACGCAAGGTGCCACCACAGCTGGGTCCGCAGCTTCCCCTAGGCCAGGTTTTTTGACGGGGACATACGCCTCCAAAAAAAGCAAGCGGCCACTGTCCAGGCGCGCCTTCAGTGTACCCGCCGCTTGTTTCTAACCATATGGGCCGCGGCAACCCGCGAAGGCGGTTTTTAAAATCTCGTTCTCCTCGCGCAGCCTGGCGTTCTCACGCCGCAGCGCCCCGAGGTCCTGCTCAGCCGTGGCGAGCTCTTGCTTGGGAACGCCGTTGCGTTCCTCTTCCTCGAAGTCGAGGCGCCACTGGCGCAACTGGTTTACCCGAACGCCCAGTTCCCGCGCTACCTTGGCCTTGGTCTTATCTCCAGCGGCGGCCAACCGCACGGCCTCAAGCTTGAACTCCCGGGGATGGTGCCTACGTTCCTTGCGTTCCATGACACAGACCTTCTGAGGTCATTGTGCCTGTCTGGAACTGTCCACGAAACGTGGGTAACTTCAGCATGAGCCTCAGAGATTCCTCGCAAAAAACGTTACGACCCGAGCGTTCATGTCAGCGTGGAAGGCAACACGATCGAATCCCTCAGCGTCGCTACAAAGGAGTGGGGGCCCCATCAATCGGCATGGAACGAGGAATGAGTAGTGTCTCGCACCAGGCACCGAATGGAACTCCACCCGAGCGCCGAGCGCCAGGTTGATCAAGCCGGCATTTGTCGCCTCGGGCACGTTGGCGTCTTGCTGACCGCTCCAGAGCTGCACAGGTGCTGTGACGTTGAGCAACCCGTTCGGAATAAACGTGAATCCAAAGCCGGGTGCGGCAATAACTGCAACCTTGATGCGAGCATCACGAATGAAGGCACTCGCCGGAGGCACGCTCTCCGGGTGAATCAGCGCAGAGCTTGAAGCCGACAACAGCCTGCATACGAATTCCGGCGACGCAGCGCAGTGGGTCGCGATCAGACGCAAGTCCGGCTCGCCGCCAATGGCCGTGAGAGCGGTGAAGCCTCCCGCCGAAAACCCAAAGATGCCGATGCGATCCTCGTTGATCAGGGCGTGGCCGGGCCAGGCCGCCAACATGTATTCAATCGTCGCACCGACGTGGCGACTGCGGTCGACTAGCCAATGCGCCGAGCCGACGGCACTCTGGTCGGCGTGGTTGTCACCCGTGTGCATCGGAGCAGCGACCACGAATCCACTCTCTGCCAAGGCCAGAGCAAGATCGGCATGACTGCCCGAGCCACCGCCATTGCCGTGTGAAATCACGATCAACGGCAGGCGAGCGCCCGCGACGGGGCTGTCAGGGGCCACGGACAGAAGGTTCAGCCCCAACACGGTCGTCGGTCGTGGACTGGCTTGTGTTGGGTACCACACACCCACCTGGATCGGCGCCCCTCCAGCATCAGGCACCCCGACCGTCTGGAAACCGACTGGATTTGTCGTTCGAAGAGCATTCGCGATCGCAAACGCCACCAGGGCAGCCATCAACGCAACAATCAAAATCAATCCGCGTCGAATCCATTTCATCAGCGATTCTCTCCAAGTTGTTGGCCGGGGCGAATCCCAACCGCCTCGGGCTACTGCCTGCTTGCTGGACGCTACCTTACCTCGCAATGCATGCCTACAGCGGTCATCCGTGAAAGACCGCTCGTGGCCGGGCGCTGCCAGATGGCCGACCATCTCATTCGGCAGAAGCCGACCCACTGCGGCCTGTCGTGCTCTAGAGAAGCTGAGGTTCCCCCGGAATTTCGTCTTCCAAGCTGGAATGGATAGGATAGGCGAAATGGAGGGCTGGAATGTTCAAGATACCGAAGCAGGAATACACCGCGGAGTTCAAGGAACTGGCGGTGAAACGGGTGAAGTCCGGGGAGACCGTCGGTGCGGTGGCGCGTGATCTCGGGTTGGTCGAGCAGACGCTGCGCAACTGGGTCAAGGCGGCGAAGGCGGGCAAGCTGCATGCGCCAGGGGCAAAGACGGTGACCCCGGAGCAGATGGAGCTATCGCGCGTCCGGGCCGAGAACGCACGGTTGCGGATGGAGAATGAAATCCTAAAAAAAGCGACGGCGTACTTCGCAAAGGAACTGCTGTGAAGTACGCCTGGATTGCGACGCAACGACAGGAATACCCGCTGCCGGCGTTGTGCACGACGCTGGCGGTGAGCGGCAGCGGTTACCGGGCCTGGCAACGCGGCGGAAAGCCGGATCGGCGACGCCTGACCGACGCGCAGTTGCTGGCGTTGATGCAAGCGATCCACGCCGAGCTGAAGGGTGCCTACGGCTCGCCGCGGATGTTGCGGGAGCTGCGTAGCCGCGGCTTCCCGGCCGGCAAGGAGCGGGTCGAGCGTTTGATGCGCGAGAACGACATTCGGGCCCGGCACAAGCGGCGCTACAAGGCGACGACGGATTCCAAGCACGCGCTGCCCGTCGCGCCCAACGTGCTGGACCGGAACTTTGCGCCGACGGCCCCGAATCAGGTGTGGGCGGCCGATCTCACGTACATCTGGACTGCTGCCGGCTGGTTGTACCTGGCGATCGTGCTCGACCTGTTCAATCGCGAAGTCGTCGGCTGGTCGATCAAGCCACGGATGACGGCGAACATCGTGGTCGACGCGTTGACCATGGCCTGGTTCCGGCGCAAGCCCGCACCGGGGCTGCTCTTTCACTCCGACCGCGGCAGCCAGTACGCGAGTGGCACGTTCCAGGACAAGTTGGCCGCATTCGGCATGACCTGCTCGATGAGTCGCAAGGGCAATTGCTGGGACAACGCGCCGACGGAGAGCTTCTTCAACAGCCTGAAGAACGAACGGGTCCACGGCACCCGCTACGCCACGCATGACGAGGCGCGGGCCGACTTGTTCGATTAAATCGAGGTCTTTTACAACCGGAGTCGTCGTCACTCCACGCTCGGCTATCAGTCGCCGACCCAGTTCCTGCAGCACTGGGTCACGGCTCAGGACGAACGGAAATTGGCGGCTTGAGACCATACCCTTGTTAGACGAAAAACCGAGGGAAGCCAAAGCGGACGTTCCCAGCGTTCGCTGAACAACCGCCATCGGCCACCTATTTCCGCACAAATCTGATTGCGCCATTGCTGGAGGTTGGGTGCGGCGCGTCGGCGGGACATCACGCTGCTCTGCCGCCTGCCACCATCGCCATAGTTCTGAGCCTTGGCTGGCGCCTCGGCCGCAGGCGCTACTGTGCGCGCCGAGATTGATCCAACCCGGCGAACAGTCGCCTTGATCTGCCGCAACATCGCGTCCTATCCAAAGGAAGAGACTTGATCGGGAAAAGGGATAGACGCGCAGATTTGCGGAAGGATCGACTCATGACCCAACACCTTCGAAGCTCTTTGACCTGTTTGTTGCGCCTCCTTCGGGCCGCCCGGCTCGCGATGGTTCTTTGCATCGCAATCTGCGCCGGCACGCCAGGGCTCGGTGCAGCGAATTCGCCGTCGTTCGCGCCGTTTCAGATCTTCCCAATGAACAGCCCGCCACAGGCGGTTGCAATCGCGGACCTTGACGGCGACAGCCGGATGGATCTTGTATCGGTCACGCAGTTCAGCTTTGACCCGTCGAGTTCGTACAAGTTGTTCATTTATTTTCAGAATCCGGATGGAACGCTCGCTTCTCCAATGAAGCTAGACAGCGGTAACGGCGTGTCCGTGGCTGTCGGTGATGTAAACGGTGACGGTGTGGCGGATCTGGTGACGACGTTTGATGACGCCATCGGTGTCCGATATGGGCTTGGTGGGCGCCTGTTCGGCGCGATGGTGAAATTGCCCTTGTCGACTTTGATCGAGCAGGTACAGGTTGCGGACCTCAATGGCGACGGTCGCCACGACATCGTGGTGCTCGATCAGGCTTCTACGAACATCGTAGTCTTCTACCAGAACCTTAGTGGGGCCTTGGGGCCAGGAGCACACATTCCGGCCCCGCACGCTGGAGGAAATGATCTCAAGATCGCGGACATGAATGGCGACGGTCGCTTGGACGTTGTGATCAGCTCGACGCTTGCCGCATCAGGGCAGCAGATCACCCTCGTCGTCCAGCGCGCCGACGGCACATTCGATCCGCCGACGTTTCTGCCTTACGCGTTCGGGCCGTTTGCACCTTGGGGAATCGGTTTGGTCGACATCGACGGCAACGGTGCTCGCGACATCGTCGCCACGCAGGCTTGGAACGTGCCGGAAGCAAGGCTAATCGTGCTCTTCAACCAGGGGCTATCGTTTGCGACCACGGAGCTTGTACCCAGTTACGAGGGCCCGCATCCAGTCCAAATCGGAGACATCAATCTCGACGGCATTTCTGATGTCGTCGTGGCCCACAGCGGCTTCTTTCACGCCGGTGTCTACGCTGGACGTGCAACCGGCGGCCTCGACGCAGAGGTGTTGTTCACCATTCCCGACTCCTACCCCGGGCGTCAGGGAGTTGCAATTGGAGACCTCAATGGAGACCGTCGCCCCGATCTTGCGATTGTCGGCCCCACCGGTCTCACGATTCTGTACAACACGACGCCGTTTCTTCCACCGGCAGCAGCGATTGAAGTGCCCGTGTTCACGCCATTCGGATTGCTGGTGCTAGTTGCGGCAGTGATGGGCATGTATTGGGTTGCATTGCGTTTGCGCGGATGACGGGTCTAAAACGTCATCGAGCGACCGCTATCTGCAACTTCGCTGTATGACGGAAGTTGGCCGGACTGAGACCGTCGAGTTTGAACGCGAGCGGCGTGATCGCCGTCGGTCGCAGTACGACCCGTTGCCGACATTGCTGGTAAGTGGAAGCGGTCATTCACGGATGCGCACACAACAGTCACGGTTCACCCGGAATGAACGACGGGCGCCGAGGCGCCCGTCGAAGAAGTCTTGGAGCTGCGATCAGGGTTGCAGCTCGATTTCACCCGGCCGCCACGTCTTGTTGAACCACGGCTCCAACGGACCGTACAGGCGAAGGATCATGAACCAGCCCTTGCCTGGAATCGTCTGCACCCAGTTGTTCTCCATTCCCACTGGGGCCTTGGGTCCGAAGTAGACATCCACCGAACCGTCCGCATTGATCTTGACCCCCTTGTTCTGGCTACTGACACTCGGGGCCTTCTGGTCGGTCTGCACCATCGAGCGAGTCTGGTTGTCGTAGACGATGACCGACCAGAAATCTTTGACCGGGATGTTCGGCGGCAGGCGCAGCTTGTACGTCTTGCCGCCATCAAACGGGTTGCCCTTCGCATCCTGCACCGACCAGGGGTATTGCGATCCCCGGCCCACCATCTTCTCCTCCATCGCAGGCGTGACGCCGGTGGCAAAGTAATAGTAGAAGGCGGCACCATCCAGGTTGCTGACACCGGGCGCCACCTCGAACTTGTAGCCACCGAAAAACGGTAGGCGCCACGCGCTGTCAGGATAGAAATACGCCTCCTTCGAGCGAATCTTGAAGGCGATGGTCCGCGCTGTCACGGCGCCGATGTTCGCGGCGTCGGTCAGGATCTTTTTCATCCGCTCATCGGGATTGAAGGGCTGGCCCTTGACGATGCCGATCGAGGCGAACAGGCCCAACGTGGTCGGATCGGAACCCGACGCCGGCTCCTCCTGGATGACTTGGTTCAAAAGGCCCCAGAACGAATAGTCACCCGGAGCGACGAAGTTCGCCGGACTCCCCGAGGCATTGACGAATTTCATTGGTGGCGGGTTCGCGGCGTCGGCCAGGCGATAGACCCGCAGGTTCTTCTTTACCGACTCAACGCCGGGTCGGGTCGAACCGTCCACGACGAAGGCGCGAAATACGAGCCAGCTCCCGAAGGTGCTCGGCCGCACGACGTTATACCCCGGCGGGATGTCGCCCTTGTATCCAGGCGGCAGCAGGAGGTACTTTCCGCCTTCGCCTTTGTCGGCTCCGGTGATGCCAACGTCGACCACCCACTTGTACCAGAAATCGTTGACCAGCCCCAGCACCTTCGGCGGGATCTCGGCCACCAACGGTCCCTTGCTGGTGTCGACCCAGATGAAGTTGTAGATCGTGTTGTCGTTCGCCGTCAGCTCGACGGTCCGCGGATCGACCAGGTCTTCCCAGATCACGTCGGTCTGGTTGTCGGGCCCGAACTTGCGAATGGAATCGCGCATGCCGGCCTGGTTGACGATGGGGATCGCCAGCAAATAGGCTTGCAGCGCCCGCGACCGGTCGAGGTTGTCGTAGATCTTGTCGACGGTATCGGCCGACGGGTAGCCGTAGTCCAGGTTCAAGGTTCCGATCGAGGACTCGATCTTGTCCGGCACTGCGACACCCGGCGCGAAAGGTGTCGTCATCTTGAAAGTCTGTGCAGAAGCCGCCGTTGCGAACGCGACGGCGAGAATCGCGCCCAGCAGTGCGTGTCTCGTCATGTTCATGTCTCCTTGTGCGCAGTGGGTCCGCGCGGTATCGGCAAGAAACGGGCCGCTACGTTAACAGACCTTTGCCGATCGTACTTTGCAAATCCGGCCCTACCATTGACTTGTCCAGTGGCGCCCACCTAGGATAATCAGACTCGCTCTGGCCCAGCATCTCCTGATCCGGTCGGGAGCCTGGAGGTTGCCGGATGGCCAGATCAACACAGCCCATCGCTGATGAGTCCTTTGCCACGAAGCACCGCCGCGCGGACGCCTCCGCGCGACATGTCGCCGTCTCGAAGGCAGCTTCGCGCAGCCACCCACCCGCAGCGGCCGCCGGCGAAGTCAGGATCGGTCCTGTCGCTGCGGTTCCAGACGTTCTGAGAAAGCTAGGAGTTACGCCGAGCCTCCCATTTGTACGGGCCGGCGTCCCTCTTGCCACGTTCAGGAATCCAGAGAACCGGATCGCCTTCGAGGCTCTTGGCCGGTTGTTTTCCGAATGCTCGACGTTAACGGGCTGCGACCATTTCGGCCTGCTCGTCGGCGAGTGCTTCGAGTTGAGCGGGCTCGGCGCCGTCGGGTACCTGATGCGCAACTCGCCTACCGTTGGTGAGGCGCTGCGGGCACTTCTTCTGCATCTTTGCCTGCATGATCGCGGGGCCGTCCCGATCTTGATCAATCTCGAGGCTTCACATGTGCTGCTTGGCTACTCCATCTACCGGCACGGGACCCCCGGCGCCGCGCACCTTTACGACGTAGCCATTGCCATTGGGTACAGGGCGCTGAAGGAAATCTGTGGAGCCCCTTGGAAGCCGCTGCGCGTCCAGTTTTCGCATGCGCGACCGAGGGATTCACGTCCCTACCGGCGTCTGTTTGGTCCGAATGTTCGATTCGATGCCGAGGTGTCCGGCATCGCGTTCGAGGCGTCGTGGCTCGACCACGCCATCGCGGGCGCGGACCCCAACCTCCGTGAGCTGGTCATGCAGGCCATCCAGCAGACGCAGGCCAATAGCACAATGAGCTTTGCCGACGTAGTACGGGGCGCGCTTCACCAGATGGTACTGAGCGGCACGTCGTCTGCGGAGAACGTGGCGCTCCTGTTCGGCATGCACGAGCGGACACTACGCAAACGGCTCACCGCCGAGCGGACCAGTTTGCACCAGCTCGTCAGTCAAACGCGCTTCGAGCTTGCAAAGCAGCTTCTAGAGAACACAGAACTTCCGTTGTCGGAAATCGCTTCGGCGCTGCGCTTTGCGGACGCGGCGGTATTTTCCCGGGCGTTCCGCGGCTGGTCAAAGACGCGCCCCAGGGAATGGCGCGCCCGATGTGACGGCAAGGCCGTTCCTCCCGCCAATGAACCTGGAAAAGGGGCAAAGCAACGACCGGTTTGAAGCGATTACGTCGATGGCCGCTCCTAGCCGGACTGAGACCGTCGAGCCTGAACGCGAGCGACGTGATCGTCGTCGGTCGCAGTGCGCCCCGTTCCGGACCTTCAGGTGTGCGGGAAGCAGCCCCAAGGCACTGCCCTCCGATCGCCGCGCCCTTGGTCGACCGATCATCACGCATTCAGACGGCAGATCACGTCCTCCAGGTACAACCTGTCCAGCCGCGAGGCTCAGGCTCTGCCTCGCCTCCTTGCCCGCAGGCCGATTCGTCAGCCCTGCATCTGCAAGAGGATGGTGCGCTCGAGGCCCGCGTAGCGATGGACTAGCGCCTCGCGATACGCGGCGTTGGCCATCATCGCGAGGAAGCACTGGCGGCTCGGATAGCGGACCAACAGGCACTTGTCCCAATCCTGGCTGGCATCGCCGATGAAGGGTCTGTCGATCTTCCCTTCCCACACCACCTCGGCACGGCTCACGTCGCCCACGGTTTCCACGAATGCCGTCTGGTACCTGCGGTAGGCCTCGGCACCCGAGCAGGGCGCGTGGGGAGACCCTGCGGGGTAGTTCGCTTGCTCGCGGAACTTCAGAAGATTGAGCATCACCACCGGGCCGTCGGGGCCGGCATCACGCAATGCGCGTACCTGATCGGCCGTGGGGTCGATGGACGGATCGAAATTAGCGGGACGGAAGGTCATGGGGTCGGCCTTTTCTGATGCCGCGCGGTGCATGCGCGAACCGCATTATCGGCGCGGGCAGGATTGCAGCGATGTCTTTGGCCTGCCGGTAAGCAATGGGATGGACGCCCCCACCCGCAACGGCATCGATGTGCCAAAGTGGAAGTGTCATCAACCACTTGAACCGAGGGGGGCATCCATCATGAAGATTACGACGATTGGCATTGATTTGGCAAAGAGCGTGTTCCAGGTTCACGGTGTCGATTCGCGAGGGCATATCGTGGTCCGCAAACAACTCCGACGGGAGCAGGTTGCCACGTTCTTTGCGAACCTGCCGGCCTGTCTGGTCGGTATGGAGGCGTGTGGCAGTGCCCATCATTGGGCGCGGAAGCTGCAGGGGTTCGGTCACGCGGTTCGACTGATCTCGCCGCAGTTCGTGAAGCCCTACGTCAAGAGCAACAAGAACGACGCGGCCGATGCGGAGGCGATCTGCGAGGCGGTGGCCCGGCCAAACATGCGCTTTGTGCCGATCAAGACCGTGGAGCAGCAGGCAGTGCTGTCAGTACACCGGGTGCGGCAGGGATTCGTGAAGGCGCGAACGGCACAAGCCAATCAGATTCGTGGTCTATTGACCGAGTTCGGGCTGGTGCTGCCGCAGGGCATTGCGAACGTCTTCCGGCGGGTACCGCCGATGATCGACGGAGCGCCTGATCTGCCGGCATCGATGCGCCAGCTGATCGAGCGGCTGTTGGAGAACATGAAGGCACTGGATCGGCAGGTCAAGGAGCTCGAGGCACAGATCAAGGCTTGGCATCAAGGCAGCGAGCTGAGCCGCAAGCTCGAGAAGATTCCCGGCATTGGTCCTCTGGCGGCCAGCGCGCTGGTGGCATCGATAGGAGATGCCAGGAGCTTCAAGAACGGCCGCCAGGTGGCTGCCTGGCTGGGGCTGGTGCCCAAGCAGGACTCGAGCGGCGGCAAACCCAAGCTGCTGGGCATGAGCAAGCGCGGCGACACTTACCTTCGAACCTTGCTGATTCACGGCGCGCGCTCGGCGATTGTGGCGGCGCAGCGCACGGGCAGGCCGAACGTCTGGCTGGCAGGACTGCTCACCCGGCGCCATCCCAACGTTGCCGCCGTGGCGCTGGCCAACAAGAACGCGCGCACGATCTGGGCGTTACTCGCTCATGAGCGCGAGTTCCGGCCCGATTACATGCCGCGGCCTGCCCACGGGTAGCCGCGACCACCGAACGTCAACAATCAACCCGACAGGGAGAATCGACCCACCGATTGCTCAGGCGATCACGCAATGATGGCAAACAGGTCAGACCTTGGTTGGCCAAACCCAAAACGGCCGAAGCACCGCGAGTGCGCGTAAGCGATCGGGAGCCAACCAGCCAATCCCATCAGGGACAGCGGCAGGATGCCGCGAAAAAAGTCCGAATGTACGGGTGCAATCTGTTCCTACCAGCCATCACCAACTGAAAGCTTGGCAAACCGGGGGCGTCCATGTACGGCCGGCCGTGAACGACGGCAGATGGCTGGTCAGCGACGGTTGAGTACGAACGCAAGCGGGTTGATCCTCTACGGTCGCAGTTAGCGAGACCTTGCGGAGGCTACCCTAGATAGAAGGCATCCTGGGTGCCGGCACATCTCCTCCACAATTCAGGACTTGGCCTTGAGTCCTGGGGTCACTTTCCTGAAGAACTCGTAGATGCCGTTATCGCCCATGTTCCCCGCATCGGCAAGCTCACCTTCGCGTGTTACGTAGAGGACCTGGTTCATCGGTGAGAGGATGACCACCGCGGGAATCCCGTTCTTGAGCGGCACACCATAGGACTGCGCAATATCGACGTTGCGGTCGAATCGGCCAACGTTGACCTTGACTACCTTGAACTCTTTGGCGACGAGCGGCGCGCTGACGCCCTGCTTGAGGGCCATGTCGAGAATCTTGCAGTCTCCGCACCAGTTGGCACCGAAGATGACGAGTAACGGCACACCCGTAGTGGCCGCTTGGGCGAGCGCCTGCCTAACTTCCGCCTTTGCGTCCGCGCTTTCGTTGTAAATGGGGTCGGCCGCCTGACAGGTGAGCGCAACCACTAGGCTGGTGACAGTTAGCAGGTGCCTCATCGTCTTATCCAATCGAAAGTGGAACGATAGTCAGACGGCGAACGCGCGTCATAGGTGGACCAACGCCACGAGGTGCTTGCCGAGGCAGCGTATCACGAGTTGACGCAGGCCGGCCGCCGGGAAGATCGGGCGGGCGGCGCGAGGTCGATAACCGCCAGACGTAGGGGTATTCTTGGCGCGAGAATTCCAAGTTTTCGTTGCACGAACGACTGCTCACTGGAAATTTCCGCGGCAACTGCGGACGGCCGGGGTTGGCCGTTATGGAAATATTTCCATAACGGCCATCATGGAAAGAAGCTTTTTATGGAAAGCGCCGTGATTTAGCTTCGACATTCCGTGGTTGAGTTGGCGGCATCGGTATGGGGTGCGCTTTACATAAAAATGCGGTTCTCTGGAGGGTCCACCCACTCCAGGAGGGCCGCCATGAATGCTTCGTTCCTCGTATCACCCAGCCTCAGAGGCTGGTTTGCTGCCAGCGAGCTTGCCCCGCATATTGAGACGTTCGTCGAGCGCTTGGTGCGAGATGGTTACTCGTGCCGCACGGCTGCGGATCACGTCGACTCCATCGCGCATTTCGCGCGCTGGATGAGTCGGTCCCGGCTTACAGTCGAGCGCCTCGACGAGGCGGTGATTCAGCGGTTCCTTGGTCGCCATCTGCCACGCTGCGACTGTCCGCCGCCGGCACATCGCAACCGTCGCGATCTCAGTGCCGGCTGCCACTTGCTATTGCGGGTTCTGCGGGATCAGGGTGTTGTTCCAGCGCCCGTGACGAAGACCGGCCCCGTAGCGGAAGAGTTGTGCCGCTTCGATGAGCACATGCGATGTGCGCGAGGGCTCTGCGAGGGCACGCGCCGTGTTCGAATTGGGATCGCCCGGCGTTTCTTGCAGTCTTGCTTCGGCGATCAGCCGATCGTCATCTCGGCACTGCAGCCAGCGGACGTTCGGCGCTTTATCGCTTCCCCGAGCAAGCGCCCCAGTGTTGCCAATGCCCGGGCACGGGCCTCGGCGCTGCGTGCCTATTTCCGCTTCCGGGCCACCTGCGGTGATCCGGTGCATACGCTGACCGGGGTCATCGCGACACCGGCGCAGTGGAGCCTTGCATCGTTGCCACGCTCGCTCACCCGCACCGAGGTCGACCGCCTGCTGGCTTCATTCACGCCGCAGGTGCCATCGTACCGGCGCGGCTATGCCATGGTGCGCTGCGCGCTGGATCTGGGTTTGCGCGTCGGCGAAATCGCCAAGCTCAGTCTCGACGACATCGACTGGCATGCCGGGACCGTGACGCTGCGCCGTACCAAATCGCGCCGCGAGGACATCCTGCCGCTGCCACCGGCGACCGGCCGCGCCATCGTCGATTACCTGCGTTTCGAGCGTCCGACGAGTGCCAACCGGTCCGTGTTTGTGCGCCATGTCGCGCCGCGGGACGTGCCCATCAGCGCCTACGCCGTACATCGGATCGTGCGCGATGCCTACCATCGCATCGGGATCGCCCATGGCCGCGTCCACGCCCTGCGCCACACCTTTGTCCGCCAGCTGCTGGAGCGCGGCAGCTCGCTCAAGGAAGTCGCCGATGTCCTGCGTCACCGCTCGCTCAATACCTCGTTGATCTACGCCAAGCTCGACCATCGCAATCTGAGCGCAGTGGCATTGCCCTGGCCCGGGAGTGTGTCATGAGCGCGCCGGTGTCGATCCTGTCCCGCGTCGAGGATTTCCTGCAGGAGCGCCGCCATCTGGGGTTTGCGCTAAGAAAGCCAGACCGGACTTTGAAGAACTTCGCCCGCTACGTCGACCGCCTGCGCTGGCAAGGGCCGCTGACCGTGGAGCTGATGGCCGACTGGGCCCGGCGCGATAAGTGGCAGCGCAAGACCCCGGCGACCTGGGCGCGCCGGCTCAAGCTGCTACGCCCGTTCGCACGCTACCTGCAGCAGTTTGAGCCGCGCACCGAAGTGCCCGATGAAGCAATCTTCGGCACCATCCCGGGGCGGCTGACGCCACACATCTACGCTCCTCAGGAGATCGTCGCCCTGCTCGCCGCCGCTCGCGGCCTAGCGCCACGCGGCGGCTTGCGGCCGGCCACGTATGAAGCGCTGTTCGGCCTGATCGCCGCCACCGGCCTTCGCGTATCGGAGGCCCTCCACCTTCTCGACTCGGATGTGGACCTGACGCTGGGCCTGCTCACCGTGCGGCGCACCAAATTCGCGAAGTCGCGCGAGCTGCCGCTGCATCCGAGCACGGTCGAGGCCCTGGCGCGCTATCGAGACCTGCGCCATCGTTTCGTCCCCGTTGCAGCGAAGAGGCCGTTCTTTGTGAGCACTCGCGGCAGACTGCTCGGCAAGCCGCTGAGCGAGCGCCAGGTACACCGGGTGTTCGACGAGCTGCGCCGCCGCCTGGGCTGGATCAATCGCGGCGCCCATGACGGGCCGCGCATCCACGATCTCCGGCACAGCTTCGCCGTGACCCGGGTGATCCTCTGGCAGGAGCAGGGCGTCGACATCGACCGCGCGATGCTGGCCTTATCCACCTATCTGGGCCACGCCAAGATCTCCAATACCTACTGGTATCTCACCGGCGTGCCGGAGCTCATGGCACTCTGCGCCGCGAAGTTCGAGCGCTACGTGCGCCAGGAGGTGGAGCATGAATAGCCCACCTGCTTCGGCACCGGCTCCCTCGTTCGCCGCGCTCGTGCAGGCGTTCTTCACCCAGCACCTGGTCGAGCAGCGGGCGATGAGCCCCCGCACGGTGGCAACGTATCGGGATGCCTTTGTGCTGTTCCTGGCCTTCGCGCAGAAGCACCTGCGCAAGCTGCCGTGCTCGCTCAGCCTCGCCGATATCACCCCGGATTTGATTCTGGCCTTCCTGGATCATTTGGAGAAGGAACGGCATAACAGCGTGCGCAGCCGCAATAACCGGCTGGCGGCGCTGCGGGCCTTCCTGAAATTCGCCAGCCGTCGCGACGTATCGTCGCTGCACATCGTCGAATGCGCGCTCGGCGTGCCGATGAAGCGCTTCGAACGCACGATGCTGGGCTTTATGACCCGCACGGAAATGCTGGCAGTGATCGGTACACCGGGGGCCACCTGGACCAGTCAGCGTGACCATCTGCTGCTGGGCATGCTCTATAACACCGGCGCACGCGTGTCCGAAATCATCGATCTGCGCGTCGGCGACTTGATACTCGATGGCGTGGCTTACGTGCATCTTCGCGGCAAGGGACGCAAGCAACGCGCAGTCTCGCTGTGGCCCTCCACGGTCCGAGAGATTCGGGCGTGGTTGCGGCTCAATCCGCATCTGACGTCCACCTCACCGCTGCTTCCCAATCGGGATGGCCAAGTGATGACCCGGGTCAATGTGGCGCAACGGCTCAGGCTGGCAGTGCGGTCAGCAGCAAGCGTCCATCCTGACCTGGCGAAGCGGCGAATTTCGCCTCACAGCATCCGACACACGACGGCCATGCATATGCTGCAGTCGGGCATCGACCTCGAGAACATCGCACTGTGGCTCGGCCATGAGCGTCCGACAACGACCCACATGTACGTCGAGCTCGACCTCGCGATGAAACAGCGCACCCTGGCCAAGCTGCAGGACCCCAAAGCGAAGACCGTCCGCTACCGGCCTCCAGACTCGCTGCTGCATTTCCTCACGACACTGTGATTTTTATGCAAAGCTCGAGGGCGCCGCCGCTGCCAGCTTTCCAAGTAGCGGCGTGCTCCCGCACGGAGGCACTTTCCATAAAAAGCATGTTTCCATGATGGCCGGGCAGCGACCCCTTCATGTCGGCGCATAGCGAGCAATGGCGAGCCAGGCCCATCGTTTCGGGTGGCCCGCGTACGTTCAGCCCACCTTGCGCGCGCCGATTGCCAGCAGCGCCGACGTGAGCACCACGACCCACATCGCCGCCGTCAGCGAGAGCGCCTGTGCCAAGCCGCCGATCAGCGGCGGGCCGATCATGAAACCCGCGTAGCCGATCGACGACACTGCAGCGATCGCGGCTGCGCGGCTCGTGCCGGGCACACGCGTGGCGGCGTTGTAGAGGATCGGCACCACCGGTGCCAAGCCCGCGCCGACGAGCGCGTAGCCGACGATGGACACCACCGCGTTGCCGCTCGCCAGTACCACCGTCATTGCCACGGCCGACAAGCCGGCGCTCGCACGCAGCAGGTCGCGCTCGATGTAGCGGGCGCGCAGTGCGTCACCGCCGAAACGCGCCACCGCCATCGCGGCGGTGAAGGCGGCGTAGCCCATCGCTGCCACGTGCTGGCTGAGGTGCACCTCCTGCTTGAGGTAGAGCACGCACCAGTCGTACATCACGCCCTCGGCGCTCATGCCGGCAAGGATCATCAGCCCGATCACGAGCAGCATGCCCCGTGGCCAGGCGAAGTGCCGCTGCGGTTCGTCGTCGGCAGGCGCAGGCTGCACCGCGAGCATCCAGCGCGCGGCCAGCATGACGACCAGCGCCGTGGCGATGCCGATCGTTGCGAGCTGCACCCGCGGATCGACGCCCGCACGCAGAAGCGCACCGGTAGACGCCGCGCCTGCCATCGCACCGACGCTGAACATCGCGTGCAGGTTGCTCATCACCGTGCGGCCCGACAGGCTCTCGAGCGCGGTCCCTTCGGTGTTGATCGCCACGTCGAACAGGCTCATCGCCATGCCGAACAGCAGCATCGCCGGCAGCAGCAGCCAGAGGGTGCCCCAAACCAGCGCGAGCGCGAGCAACACGCCCATCACTGGGGCCGCCAGCGCGCAGGCATTGCGGGCGCCCAGACGCCCGATCAGCCGGCCGGCGCCGAACAGCGAGACCACCGCGCCGGTGGCGGCCGCGAGCAGCACGGTGGAGAGCATGGCCTCGCCGAGCGCGTACTGCGTCTTGACCGACGGGATGTGCACGCCCCAAGCACCACCCAGCATACCGAGCGCTGCGAACTGGATGCGCGTGGCCCACACGGCGGCGGAGAGGGTCCGTGCGTCGCACGGCTCGGCGAGCGCGGCGCCCGGCAGCACCGCGTCGGTCACTTCGAAAGTCATCCGGCGAGTGTAGCTCAGGTCACCACGTCTGGCCGGGCGCGCCCGGTGCGTTCGCGCAGCCGCAGCAGCTCGTCGGCGAGCATCATCAGGTCGGCCAACGCGCCCTGCGTGTCCTGCGTTTGGCGCGCGGGTCGGTAGTCGAACCGCAAGTGCGATCGCCCATGAACTCGCGCCAAGGAGGCCGAAGGCCGGACCGCGCCGGTAGCGTTGATTCGCCGGGCGCAGAACGACCCTGAGCAGCCTGTGGCGTTGATGTGACCAGCGGCTGCAACGTGGCGAGGGCGAGCGACCAGTGTCGGATTTGGCGGGAAGTCTTCTGCTGAACCCGGGGATTGGAGCAATGTTGAGGAATTTCCAGACACCGGGCATGACGGGCTATCGGTCTGCTTTGCCATCTTCAAATCCGGTCGCGCCTCCGAACGCTCTGGCCGCGCGCGAGGTTCGCCAACGATCGGTTGCCCTAGGGTGCGTCATCGCCGCCATCAGGGACCGACCCAATTCGCGTGACGCTTGAACAGAATCTAAGGCATTTATCCAGACACTCCTTAGCTGAAAGACGCACCAATATTGAAAAAGAACGCACTATAGTCGTGCCTTTTTCCTCCCGGCGCGCAGTTACTTTGATTCAGCGCAAACGAATGCACCACTCTGGGGCGGATATTGGCGGTGATTTTCACAGCACGAGGAAACCATGACTGCCGTACTCTCTGAAAAGACCGAAGCCATCTATCAGCAGGTCATCGCTCGCAATCCCGGGGAAAACGAGTTCCACCAGGCAGTGAAAGAAGTGCTCGAATCGCTGAGCCCCGTCCTGGTCAAGTACCCGGAGTTTGCCGAGCAGAAGATCATCGAGCGGATCTGCGAGCCTGAGCGCCAGATCATCTTCCGCGTACCCTGGCAGGACGACCGCGGAGAGGTCCAGATCAATCGCGGTTTCCGCGTGCAATTCAACAGCGCGATCGGCCCCTACAAGGGAGGGCTGCGTTTCCACCCATCGGTCTATCTCGGCATCATCAAGTTTCTGGGTTTCGAGCAGTTGTTCAAGAACGCGCTGACCGGGATGCCGATCGGTGGTGGCAAAGGCGGATCCGACTTCGATCCCAAGGGTAAGTCGGATAACGAGGTCATGCGCTTCTGCCAGAGCTTCATGACCGAGCTCTACCGCCATCTGGGCGAGTACGTCGACGTGCCCGCCGGCGACATCGGCGTCGGGGGCCGTGAGATCGGCTATCTGTTTGGCCAATACAAACGCATCACCAACAAATACGAGTCCGGGGTCCTCACCGGCAAAGGCATCGGCTGGGGTGGCTCGCTGGTGCGCAAGGAAGCCACCGGCTACGGCACCACCTACTTCGTCCGCGAGATGCTCAAGGCTCGCAAGGACACGCTGGAGGGCAAGACCTGCGTTGTTTCCGGCTCCGGCAATGTTGCTATCTATACGATCGAGCAGTTGATGAAGCAAGGTGCCAGGGTGATTGCCTGCTCGGACTCGCACGGCGTCGTACGCCACGACAAGGGGATCGACCTGGATCTCGTGAAGCAGCTGAAGGAAGTCGAGCGGCGCCGGATCGCCGACTACGTCAAGCACCACAAGGACGCGCACTACCTTGCCGGAGGGAACATCTGGGATATTCCCTGCCAGGTGGCGATGCCGTCGGCGACGCAGAACGAGATCAACGGCAAGGACGCCGCGACGCTCGTCAAGAACGGCTGCATCGCCGTCGGCGAAGGCGCCAATATGCCGACGATGCCCGAGGGAGTGCGCGTGTTCCTGGACGCGGGCATCGCCTACGGACCGGGCAAGGCGGCCAATGCCGGCGGGGTCGCCACGTCGGCGCTGGAGATGCAGCAGAACGCGAGCCGTGACTCGTGGACACACGAGTACACCGAGCACAAGCTCGACGAGATCATGACGCGCATCCACGCACTGACCTACGAGACGGCGGCGGAGTTCGGCGCGCCGGGTAACTACGTCATCGGGGCGAACATCGCCGGATTCATCCTGGTGGCAAAGCCGATGGTTGCGCTGGGCCTGGTCTGATTCAGCGCAGACCGCCCCTGGACCGCGCAGGAGGTGACTCGCCGATGGCGATCGCCCACGCACCGTGGCCGGGCGCCCATGACTGGCTCCGCCCCGCCATGGGGGGGCGGCAGTGGTGACGGTCGAGCGCAACTGCTCGCTCGTGTCCGGGTAGGCGGGTTGTGCTCCGACCAGGCTTCACTGCAGCCACAGGCAGGATGAGGTCACGTCGCACTGGCGGGCACTGTCTGGTCGTGCCAGACGACCGCAGTTTCCAGCAGAGCCAATGCAGCGAGGTGCATCCGCATCTGCCCGGCAACCACGTTCCCAGGCGGGAGGAATGCGTGTAACCGGACATCCCGGCGAGGCGGGGCAATGGCGGCAAGTGGCCGGAGAGAGACGGTGGGCCCGCAATGCCAAGAGTGAAAAGCCCCGGCCGATGCTGCGCCGGGGCTAGTGCGGGCTCGCCCCTCCGGAGTCAGGCGGGCACCCGCTGGCGGGGTTGGGTCCGAGCGGGGCACTCGCCGCCTTACCTCAGGAAATGTCAGCGCCGCAGGGTCGCCTTGATCTGCTCAACCACGCGATCGCGTTGCCGCTGGCGCTCGCGCTGCCAGAAGTATTCGCACGAGCGAGCGATGTAGAGTCCCGGCACATCTGCTTTGCCGGCGTCCTTCAGTAACCGGCGCATGACGTTCCGGCCACCCACGCGGTCAGCTTTCTTCGCCGGGCGGAACGCCACGCCCGCGCGCCGGAACTCGTCGGCGATCGAGCCAGCGCCCGAGCCGCTATTGGCGAAGATCGCATCATCGGCCACGCCTAGCGCCGGGACCTTCCAGCGTTTGCACATGCTCTTGATCTCGTCCGCTAAAACGGGAACCGTGTAGCCCATGCCCTTCGCCGTGGAGCCGGGCTCGTTCGTCGCGAGCTCGTCGATGAGGATCGAGCTGTCGCGGGGATAGAACTTGCCGAACGCCTCGCAACCCGGCAACCTTGCGACAAGTTAGGTCACGCTCGGCGCCGTCGAGCCAAAGTCGTGCGCGAGGTAGTGGGCCCACTCGTTACCCCACCGCGCCGGCAGCGGCAGCTTCGGCCACCGTGCTACGGCATTGCGTTACTCGTCCAAAGTCGCCCCAAAGTAGGCGCTACGATTGCTCGAGCAGAACGACGAATGGCAACTACAGCGAAGATATCTGGGCTTCGCTCGATGCCACGTATTTCGTCGGCGGTCGAACAACCATGAACGACGTGTTGAACAGCGACCTGCAGCAGAACTGGCGCCTCGGGGGGACTTTGGCGTTTCCAGTGAACCGGGAGAATTCGGTCAAGATCTACGCCAGCAGCGGGGTGTCGGCACGCACCGGTAACGACTACGACCTCATCGGGGTGGCGTGGCAATACCGCTGGGGCGGTGGATTGTGATGCCCCCGCGATCGCAGGGATCCACCGCGTTGGCGTTGGCGATACCAAATCGAGGGACCCCGGTTCCGAAGGCTGAACGGCGGCTCCCTCCGGATGCAAAGTCTGCTTCCTGCGCGGCACATAGTCGGCAACGGGTCGAAGCCGCCATCCTGGTCGGCTAGTCGGGAGCCAATCGGGGCAGGGCGATCAGAGTCTCCGCGCCAAACAATCAATTTCAGGTCCGGCTCATGCTGTGCCGGAGTGTTGCCGAGCGTGACTCGCGGTAGGCGCTCCGATAGCGGGCAGCGAACCTGCCGAGATGGACGAATCCGACATTGTGCGCGAGTTGCGTGACCGAATCGCCCGGCTTGGATTCGAGAAGGCTCCGACGCACCCACGCGAGCCGCCGGGCCATCACGAATTGCAGCGGCGTCTGGCCGCGATGTGCCCGGAATGCAGACTCGAGGTAGCGATCGCCGACTCCGGCCACTGCGCAAAGGCGGCCGAGCGTGATCGGGTCCGCGAGGTGGGCATCGATCCACTCCTCGACAGTGCGGATGCGCTGGATCCCCAGCGTGGGCGTCGAGGATGAAGGGCGAGTCCCGAGGAGTTGGTCCGCCATCCAACTGCAAAGACGCGCCTCCAGTTGCTTGGCAGGGGGCGCGGAAGCGCTCTCGGTCGACGGCTTCGTGGCGTCGACCAAAGTGCGGTGCATGGCGGCGAGTGTGCTCAGCCGCCCGCTCGCCAGCGGGATCTCGCGCGTGTTCCGGCTCGCCAGCGCCGCTGCCGGGTCGCGACTGACGAGCTCGTCCGCGACTTCGGAACCGGGAATGCGCAGCGCAACCAGGCAGTTGTCGGGCTCGAAGTAGAGCGTGTATTCCTGTCCCGGGGCGAGCAGGACGGCGGTGTCGGCGCGCGCTTCCAGCGTCCTGCCGCCCACGGCGTAAACCTGCCTTCGTCCGAGCGGCAGATGCAGGATCGCGTCTTGCGGAACGCTGCGGATCATCTGACGTGCGCGGGTCAGCCCCCAACCGAGGTCGACGCCGCCGCAACGCACGGCTTGCATCGAATATCCGAGCGGTCCGTGGCCCAGTGCCGCCCGCCGGTGACTGCCGTCGTATGCGGCGATGAACGCGTGGATTTCGTCGAGGTGGTCCGATTGGAACCGGGATGAGTGCGATGGCGGGGGGCTGAACACATCGGAATCGCATTTGTCCAACCCCCGATCGTGGATTTGCTCGGTTTCTGGATAGTGCCATATTCAAGCGTTTGATATCTTACCGTTCTGACGCGCATCGCCGACTTGAGGGGTTGTCTCGTGCCATCGTGCCGCCGCGTCGTCCATGCTGGCTCGACCGCGCAGACCGCGGTCGATGGATGCGCCCGAATGTCCAACGTCTGCGTGTCGCCGTTCCTGGCGCGCGTTGCGTCAAGAAATCGAAAGGGGAACCGAAGTGCTGAAATGGTATGAGGTCGCCGCTGTGGGCATCGTGACCGCCACACATGCACTCGCGGCAAGTGCGCAAATCGTTCTGTACGAGAACGACAATTATACTGGGCGTAACTATCGCGCCTCCTCCAGTGTGTCCAACCTCAACGACAGCGGGTTCAACGACAAGGTGTCGTCGGTCACGGTGCGAGGTGGCCAGTGGCAGCTGTGCGGCGATGTTTACTTCCGCGGCAGTTGCGTGACGCTGGGTCCCGGAGAATATCCGTCGCTGCGCGCTACGGGCATGAACGACAAGGTGTCGTCGGTTCGCGAGCTGGGATGGACGCCGGACGGCGGCGGCGGATGGAGCGGCAACTAGGCATCAGGGCTTGGAGGGAGCACGCGCAATGTTCCCCACCTTGCTGCTCGTGGCGTTCGTCGTTGGCCGCGCCGTCGCAGCACGAACAGGGGTATTACGAAGCGTTCGGCATCCGCGCCGGGACCGCATGTGGCTCGATGCGGGCGACCGCGTCACGATCTGGTGAGCGATGACATGAGGACGATGACAACGCGGGTGCTCGCCGCCTTCGCAATCCTGTTCCTGGTCGGGCCGGTCCTTGCGGCCGACGGACCGCCGCCGCCGCGCAAGGAGCGCGTGACGTTCGCGAAGGGCGCGTCGTCCGCGACTATCGAGGGCAGCTTGAAGGGCGGTGCCGACGTCGACTACCTGGTGCGGGCGGCGGCGGGACAGACGCTGGAGGTGAAGCTGCAGGGGACGAACCCGCAGAACTTCTTCAACGTGTTGCCTCCCGGTTCGGCCAACGTCGCGATGTACGTCAGCGACAGGACCGCAGAGCAGTCATGGTCGGGCATGCTGCCGGCCGACGGCGACTACGCGATCCGCATCTACCTGATGCGACCGGCGGCGCGCCGGAACGAGTCGTCGAAGTACACGCTGACCGTGGCAGTGACCGGCAAGCCGCTGCCGCCGCTGTCCACGGCGCGGGACGCGAAGGTCGCGGGCACGGCGTACCACGCGACTGCCGAGGTGAAGTGCACGCTGCCCTACCACCCGGACGTGAAATCGTGCAAGGCGGGCGTCGTCCGCCGCGGCAACGACGGCACGGCGACTTTCGAGGTGATCGGCCCAGTGGGAGTGCAGCGGCGCATCCTGTTCGTTCAGGGCAAGCCGGTCGCCGCGGACACTATGGATCCGGTGACCTCCGCGCGGCAGGGCGACGTGACGGTGGTGAAGGTGAGCGACGACGAGCGCTACGACATTCCCGATGCCTTCCTCAATGGCGGCTGAGCTGGCGGCGCTGCAGTCGCGGTCCGCGTCCCGGTCATCGGGACGGTGCCGACGCGCGGCGCTTGCCGCCGTCGCTTCGGTAGTGGTGACGGCGGGCGGTGCCGCGCAGGCGACTGCGGACGGTCCCGATCACTATCGCATTCGCGGCGTCTCGCCGGGGCGCCACGTGATACTGCGGGCGGAGCCGTCGGCCGCGTCGTCGCCGCTCGCGCGCATCCCCTCGTACGCGACCTGCCTGCGCAGCTTCGGCTGCCATGGCGGGCTCAGCTTCGGGGAGTTCACCGCGCTGAGCGAGGAAGACAAGCGTCGCCGCGCGGCAGAGAATCCGCGCTGGTGCAAGGTCGACTACCGGGGGACCGTCGGATGGGTGGCGGGCAGGTATCTGGCCGAGAATGCGTGTTCGCCTTCCACAACGCCCGGACAGTTCCGCTGACCCGCTCGGATGTCCCTGCCCTTGACCCCGCCACAGCCGATTGCCTCCATGCCTGCTCGCCTGTCATTTGACGTTCTCCTTCGCCGAACGGCGGCCGTCGCCACAACGGTGGCGCTGGCCGGCGCGCTAGATGCCCAACCGGTTCCCGACCAGGTGCGCGCGCAGGTGGCGAGCGCGCGTCTTGGCGCCGGCTACGCCCAGATGATCAACCTGTCGGCCACGCCGGACTTGAGCGCAGCCAGCTACCGGATCGACGACCTCGATCCGAGCGCGAATCTCGACGTGCTTCGGCTGCCGTACCAGGCGAAGTGGCTCACGCTGTCCGATGATGCCGATCTGTACTGGAAAGCCGAAGCGGGCTGGTTGCAGTTTAAGCAGGACTTCCTCTGGAATCCGACGGCGGATACGGCAGGAACCTTTGGCAGCAAGTGGACGGCCTACAGCATGGGCGCAGGGGTGCTCGCGAAGTTCAGGCTCGGGAGCGGCTTCTCCATCGAGCCCGCGGTCGACGTGGCGCTAGCGCGCCTCCAGAACCGCGCAAGCTATGGCGGGTCCGCCACGGTACTGCAGCCTCTTCTGGATGGATTGCTGTTCAACTGGAACGCCGACGCGTGGCTGGTAACCCCGGGGGTTGCGGTCGAATGGACCGACGTGGTGGGAGAGGGCAGGGCCCGGGTGCGCGGCCACGTCGCGCGCTCGTGGATCGCGAGCTTCGACGAGACCGACCCGGTTCAGCGCTTCCGCGAGGCGACCAACATCTACTCGGTGCGGGTCGAGTACCTGCACCCGACCGAGTGGAAGGCGTTCGACCGCAGCATCCGCTGGGTGACCTACGGCAGCTACGCCGGCTTCTTCGGCGCCAATCGCGACGTGCTTGGATTCGATGCTGTCGCTGAGGTGGGGGGCGGGCTCGAGGTGCCGATCACGCGGGATGCGCCGAAGGCCGAGCGCGTCCGCTTTCAGGCAGCGTACCTGTTCGGCTCCGGCGTCCGTGGATGGACCCTCGGACTGGGCATGCAATATTGATTGCGCTCTTCGGGATCGTGGGATGCAGAATTCTGGGTTGCCTTTTCCGCGACGCCGGTTTCCGAGAACGGTAGGGCGCTACTGCTGCGTCGGCGTTCCGAAAGTTTCCTTCGGCTGCCAGTAGTACTGGGCGATGCGTCGCTTGCGTTCCCGGCGCAGCTTGTACCGTCGCGCCGCTTCGCGGACGAGAACGAGGATGATCAAGAGGACGCCGATAAGCGCCAAACCAAGGTCGACGGACATAAGGCAGGGATTCTCCGCGCCGTGCGGACGTACATCTTGATGTACGTCAACGCATAAAACGATAGGGTTATTCCCCGACCGCCGCGCGATGCGGAGCCTCGGCCGTGGCGATGCATCCGGCGATGCGATCGTCGCGCCTGCGCGTTCCTAGGTCGTCGGTCTCGTCTGGCCCCCTCGCAGCGCCAGCCGCACCATGTAGACAAGCAGAGACAGGAGGCTTGCGAAAAGCGCCCAGGCCCACACAGACGCGACAGCCGACTTCCAGCCGCCAAAGCTCGCGGGGGACAACCCCCAAATGTCGCCCGGCCCCGTGTTCAGGAACATGCCAATGAGGAAATCACCGGGGACGTAGAACATCCACTTTAGCCAAAGCGCTCGCGACGTCAGCGTTCAACTCGGATGTCATCGGTCCTCCCCAAGCTTCCGGTAATCCAGAGCCGATGATGCGCCGCCGCGTCGCCCAGGCGTTGATGGCGGTCAATGTCGCCGGCGGTTCGTGATTTGTCGTCGGTGGTCATTCACACGGTGGGGAAGTTTCTGCAGTGGTTAGCTGGACGAGGTGTCCGCGCAGACACTGTGGATGCCACCGCGACATGTTGACGCACATCAAGGTCAATTTGTTTAGTACAACCGACAATTGGCCGCTATGTCAGCCAGCGATGGACCACCTCTTGTCGGCGTCTTCTTGGTTGTTCTCGTGCTTGTCGGTGAGGCGGCTCGGCGGTACTGGCTGCGCCGCAAAAAGCGTGAGCGAGACACCGTCAGGTACTATTGGCAGCAAGAGGGACGCTCGGAACCTTGAGGGAGTGCGGGGTGCGCGCCTCGTTGGTACAAGGCGCGTGCGGATGGTGGCTATCGGATCAGCCAGCAGCCGCCCGGCAGGTGTCCAGCCATTCGATGCAAAGTCCCGCGCTTCACCATTTCCGGCAGCGCCCCGCGCGCCGGCTGAGCCAACGTTGGCGCGCGCGGGCGTAAGGGCATACGATTGCGGACAAGGCGCTCGATCAAATTGGCGACTAACGATTCCGGTGGAACCCATGCCCGAGTACTTCTACCTGCTGATCGACCACCCGATCCTGATAGCGGTCCCAATAGTCGTTTTCGCGGCGCTCGCGCTATGGACCCGCTCGCACACGGCGTGGCTGGCAACGGCTATGTGGGTTCTGTACCTCGTCTACGAACTGGGAATGAAGGCCGGCGAGTTGTGCAGCGGCGACGCGTGCATGAAGCGAACGCCGCTCTATTTCGCGTACCCGCTGCTGGCTCTGATTTCGCTGGTGGCACTGGTGCGCGGCTATGTTCACATCCGCGACAAACGTGAACGGGAGCGGCTGCTGAGGCCCCGCACCTGACCTCTGCCGGGTGTCGATCGTGGCGCCTCGGCCGCTCCACGGGGTTCGGCCCCCGTTGAACCAAACGCGGGAGTCCTTGCTTTTCAGGCTGCGTCGCTCTTGCACGCCGAAAGCCCGTGCCGTTTCAGCTTTCGATAGAGCGTGGTTCTGTCGATCCCCAGCAGTTTCGCTGCCCGTTTCCGGTTCTGATTGCATTCTTCCAGCACCTTCAGAATCGCATCCCTTTCGGACAGAGATTTCGTTGCAGGACGACGGCTGTCTGCCAAGGCAGGCGAATCGCTCTCGTCAAAGTCTTCGGAATAATTCTGGAACACGGCCGGGGTAATGATCGTTTCGCTGGCGATGACGAC
The DNA here is from genome assembly GCA_963788185.1 of uncultured beta proteobacterium. Lineage (GTDB taxonomy): Bacteria > Pseudomonadota > Gammaproteobacteria > Burkholderiales > Casimicrobiaceae > CAIWHR01. The sequence goes on along the minus strand of CAWBGE010000017.1, from coordinate 1,036,544 downwards.
CAGTCTCTCGACGAAGGACATCAGCTCTCTGATGTTCCCCGGCCAGGCCCGTTGCGCGAGGTACTCATACGCCCCTGGCGTAAGCCTCAGGTGCCTGCCGTACAGCTGGTTGTATTTCCTGATGAAGAACTCCGCCAGGATCTCCACATCTCCCACTCTCATGCGCAACGGCGGGAGTTTGACCGTGAGCACCTTGAGCCGATAGTAGAGATCCTGACGGAACGATCCCCGGCTGACCATATCGGCAAGATCCTGATTCGTCGCCGCGATGACCCGAACATTGACCGGGATGTTCTTTTCGTCGCCGAGGCGCATCACCTGCTTTTCCTGCAACACGCGCAACAACCGACTCTGGCCGTACTTGTCCATCTCCGATATTTCGTCGAGAAAGATAGATCCCCGGTGGGCCATCTCGAAAAGCCCCGGCTTCCCTCTCTTGGTCGCTCCCGTAAATGCGCCTTCGACGTAGCCGAACAGTTCGCTTTCAAGCAGGTTCGGCGGGAGCGCCGCGCAGTTGAGGGCAACGAATGGACCGTTTTTTCTCGGGCTGGCATTGTGAATGCTCTGCGCGAAGAGTTCCTTTCCCGTTCCGGACTCGCCGCCGACCAGAACCGTCGCTTCTACTGCCGCCATTTCCCGGGCAATCCGTTTGGCCTCCTCTATCCGAGGCGACCTGCCGACGATGTCGTCGAACGTGTAGCGCGCCAGAAACTTCTTTGCCAGCACTTCGTTCCTGAATCTCGCCTCCATTTCCTGGATCCGCGTGATGTCCTGGAACGTGACGATGGCGCCCGCGACATGGCCGTTGACCAGGATGGGCGCGATGCTGAAGGAGAGCCAGACATTCCCCCACTGCACGGTCTGTCCGATCGACTCCTGTCCCCTGGTCAGGCAGCCATCGACATCTACGAAGTGCAGGCAACTGTCGATCCGCTGCCCGAGCATCTCTTGCGCTTCGCAGTGGAGGAACTGCTCTGCCGCCGGATTGAGGACCTGGATGACCCCGTGCGGGTCCACGCTGATGATTCCTTCGGACGCGTACTGGACGAGCGTCGTAAAGCGTTCGGCATGCTCCTTTTCGATCTTTCTTCCCAGCGCAACGCGCCGGGCTTCCAGGATGGCGTTCTTCAGCGCGAGAAGGCCGGTGCTCGTCGGCAGGGTCTTGAACCCACGCCTGGCCGCCGTTAGGAGTGTCTTCTTGCCGGCGACGACGATGTCGAAATCATCCGGATCGAGCCGATCGATCCGCTCGATGATGGCGTGCGTATCCGCCTCCGTTTCCCGCGCGTACACCGTCAGTTCGATGCCCATGATCCCGGCCACGGTCATGGCATCGCGCAGCCAGTTGGTGAACACGGCAATGAGGACGCGCGGATGCTCGAGCCCGGTGATCCTTCGCGCTTCCCGCATCATGAACACCAGGTCTTCCGCGGTCACCGGGATTTCCACGACCGGAATGCGCACGTCGGCCTGCGCGATCAGGCGAGCGGTCCCGCCTCGCGAAATGATGACGTCGACGTCACGGGCTTCCAGCTTTCGGGCCAAGGCGACGGCCCGGTCTTCGCGCGCCAGGAAGATTTCCATGTCGAGCTCGGCGCCGAATTCCCGAGCCAGCGTCTTGCCCTGCAGGAAGACCTGCTTGTCGGGGGCGATCAACACGATTCCTGCCACTGGAGAACCTCCGTTGGCCTTGCGCGGGGACTGCTCGCTGGTACCCGCGACACACCCCGGGAGTCCCAGACGGCGGCGCCATTCTGACACACCGTGTTGCAGGTGCCACACTTTTATGTTGCACGCGTGCCGCCGCAAGATCGGTTTATCCGTGAAGCGCCCGGGTTTGTCGCGGCTTTCCGTGTGGCACGGGGGTTGCTATCGCACTAAGAACAGTATCCGCTTGAAACACTCGACGAGGCCAAAGTGAAGAAAACCGATCTCAAGACACGCCTGAAGCGTGGCGAACGCGTCCTGGGGACGATGGTCAACGTTTTCGATAATTCCGAAGTCGCCAAGATCCTGAAGGTTTGCGGATTCGACTTCTTTATCGTCGACTGCGAGCACGGCCCCTTCAATTTCGGTTCCGTAGCGAACATCCTTGCGATGGCCCGTGAATGCGGAATCAGCGCCGTCGTCCGGGTTCCCGAACCCCGGCGCGAAGTCATCCTGAAGTTCATGGAAATGGGGGCCGCAGGCCTGCTGTTGCCGAACACCGATACTCCCGAGCAGGCGCAAACGCTCGTCGAGTGTGCGATGTATCGGCCCTTGGGGAAACGCGGTGTCTCGTTGCTGCGGGCGCATACCGGTTTCGAGAAGGTCGAGAGCGCAATCCAATACATGCAGGACAGCAACGCGGGCACGTTGCTCATGGCGCAGATCGAGTCGCCGCTTGCCGTGAAGAACGTCGAGGCGATCCTCAGCGTCGACGGCATCGACGCGGCGTTCATGGGCCCGAACGACCTGACGCAGAACATGGGGATCTATGGCCAGTTCACCCATCCCGATTACCTTGCAGCGGTCGATCATGTCATCGCGTCGGCGCGCAAGACCGGGAAGTTCTCGGGCACCCATCTGATGACCACCGCTGCCCTCAAGCCCTGGATCGAGAAGGGCATGACGATCAACCTGTGCGGCAGCGAGGTTGGCTTCCTGATGAACGCTGCAAGACAAGTCGTTTCGGAAGTGAATGAATTTGCCCCGGCGAAATAGTGCGCTGGCTTTGCGCTCCGCCAGCAACGCTGCAACGGCGCTGCGCCGGCAACCGCGATTGACTGCGCTCCGGCCGTTGAACCCGCTTGTCCTCGCCGACGCGTGGCACTAGCGCGGACTTTAGGCGCCCCGCGGCGGCGTTCCCTCGCTCACACTGCATCGCATTCGGCTCAAGGGCCACTCGCTCACGACGATCCAGGAACACATCGATGGCAAGCATCCCCGTTGAGCAGAAGCTCTCGGCACTGACGAATCAGTTCGAGCGCTGGGAGAAGATCAAGGACATGGTCGACCAGAACATCGACCTGATGATCAATTTCAGCCAGAGCGGGCATCCCGGCGGGTCGCGCTCCAAAGTGCACGCCTTTATCGCGCTGCTGCTTTGCGGTGAGTATCGCTGGGACATCCGGCATCCGGAAAAGGCGTTCGGCGATCGCTTCATTCTCAGCGCCGGTCACTCCGTTCCGCTGATCTATGCCACCTTCGCAATCCTCGATGAGGCCTTCCGCATCAGGCACGCGCGTACGGGCGACGACCGCTACAAACTCGATCCGCGGTTTGCCGTCTTTCAGGAGGATCTGGCGGGATTCCGGCGCAACGGCGGCCTGTCGGGACATGCCGAGATGGAGGGCAAGACGCTGTTTCTCAAATGGAACGCCGGTCCTTCGGGGCACGGCCTACCGGCCGCGGTAGGCCAGGCACTCGGACTCAGGCGCGCCGGGGCCGGCGACGTCAAGGTCGTGGCGCTCGAAGGTGAGGGCGGCCTGACGCCCGGCGGCAGCCACGAGGCCAAGAATTCGGCGTGGGGGCTGGGCCTGTCGAACCTGTTCTTCCTGGTCGACTGGAATGACTTCGGCATCGACGACCGACCGACGAGCTCGGTGGTGCATGGCACACCGGAGGACTGGTTCGGTCCTTATGGATGGAGGGTGTTCAAGGCAGCGGACGGTTCCTCATGGAGCGACCTCGCACGCGGCTATCTGGAGATGTTCGACAGTGAATCGGCCGGAACCGCGCCGAGCATGCTTTATTTCAGGACGCGCAAGGGACGCGGCTACGGTGTCTTCGACAACAAATCGCATGGCACCCCGCACAAGCTCAACAGCGCGGCGTTCTGGCTGACGAAAGAAGACTTCGCGCGCAGATACGGCGTTCAGTTCTCCAACTTCGGCCAGCCTGCGCCCGATAATCCGAACGCCCTCCGCGCACAGGCGGTGCAGAACTTCCAGGCCGTCACCGAGGTGCTGAAGCGCGACCAGGCACTCGTCGACTACATCACCGACACGCTGCTGGCCCTGGCCGAGGCAGTTCCGCTCGCCCCGGCCAGGCCGCTGTTCGACCTGACGCGCAACCCGCTGAAGGACATCGGCCTGTTCGATCCGGCGACCTATCCGGCGGAGCTCTTCGTGCCGCCGGGAACGGTCCAGTCCAACCGTGCCGCCTTCGGCAAGTGGGGCAGCTACATCAACTCGCTGTGCGGCGAGAGATACGGCCGACCGCTGTTTCTGGCATGTTCCGCTGATCTCGCAGAGTCCACCAACGTCGCCGATTTCGGCAAGGATTTCGGCAACCTCAAGAACTTCGGCTGGTACGAGCGCGAGACGAACATCGAAGGCGCGATCATTCCTCAGGAGATCACCGAGTTCGCGAACTCGGGAATCATGGCTGCTCTCGCCACCACCAACCTGTCCAGCGATCCCTTCAGCGAATTCAACGGCTTCTGCGGCGTGTGCTCGACGTACGGCGCGTTCAGCTATCTGAAGTATGGCGAGATGCGCATCCTGAGCCAGATGGCGCAGGACTGCGAGATCAAGTTCGGCAAGGTCATCTGGGTGGCCGGCCACTCGGGCGTGGAGACGGCCGAAGACGCGCGCACGCATTACGGCGTGTTCGCGCCGGTAGTCACTCAGCTCTTTCCGGACGGGCACGTGATCAACCTGTATCCGACCGACTACAACGAGGTGCCGATCATGCTCGCCGCCGCGATGCGGACCGAGACTCCGATCATCGCGCTGCACCTGACCCGGCCACCGATCACGATCGCCGACCGCGAGGCGCTTGGAATCGCGAGCTACCACGAAGCCGCCCGCGGCGCGTACGTGATTCGCGACTTCGATCCCGCGTTGCCGAAGATGGGGACGCTGATCGTTCAGGGAACCATCTCGACGGCCAACCTCATCGCGCTCCTGCCTGAACTTGCCGCGCGCCGGCTGAACGTCAAGGTGATTGCGGCCACCAGCCCGGAGTTGTTCCGCCGGCAGAATCGCGACTACCGTGAGCGCATCCTGCCGACGGCAGACTGGATGGACTCGACCGTAATCACCAACATGTCGCGCCGCAGCATGTACGACTGGATCAGCTCGATCGTTTCCGCCGAGTACGCCATGAGCAGCGACTTCGACAATCGCTGGCGCACTGGCGGGCGCATCGCGGAGATCACGGAAGAGGCGCGCCTCTCGGCTGACTGGCTGCTGAAGGGAATTCAACGCTTCGTGGACGAACGCGACCAGCGGCGCAAGAAATTGGCGATGAATTGAGCGGACATCCCGAACAGTCCCAGGAGAAAAAATGACGATCAGCGGACCGACGCCGAAGTTCTCGGCCAACCTGTCGATGATGTTCCAGGAAGTGCCCTTCATGGAACGCTTTGCCGCAGCCGCGAGCGCGGGCTTCACGGCAGTGGAGTTCATGTTTCCGTACGACTACCCGATCGATCGACTGCAGAAAGCGCTGACCGACAACAACCTGCAGCTCGTGTTGATCAATGCGCCGGCCGGCAATTTCGCCGGCGGCGAACGCGGCATGGCCGTCGATCCGGCGCGGCAAACGGAGTTCCGCGAAGGCGTCGCCGCCGCGATCGACTATGCGCAGGCGTTGAATGTTGCGCAGGTGAATTGTCTCGTCGGCCGCACGCTATCCAATGTGCCACTGGCCGCGCAGCGGCAGGCTCTCGTGGAGAACCTGCGTTACGCCGCGGAGGCCTTTGCCGAGCGGAACGTCCGCCTTCTCGTCGAGCATCTCAACTCGCGTGAGGTCGCCGGCTTCGCGCTGGACACGACAGCCAAGGTGCTCGACGTACTCGCCGAAGTCGACCATCCGAACATCCATCTGCAGTACGACGTCTACCACGCCCAGCGCATGGAAGGCGAATTGGCAAGCACCCTGCGCACGAACCTGTCGCGGATCAGCCACATCCAGATCGCCGACAGCCCCGGCAGGCACCAGCCGGGCACCGGAGAGATCAACTACCGCTGGCTGCTGGCGGAATTGATGTCGTGGGGCTACGACCGCTTCATCGGGTTGGAATACATCCCGACCCCCGATACCGTCAGGTCGCTCGGGTGGATCGAGGAGTATGGCTATTCGAGAAGTTGTCGAAGCCAGCCGTGACCCGGCAGTGACCGGTGCTCTCCGATCGTGAAGCGCCTGCAGCGGGACTGATGGACTCAACCGACAATCGACGACTGCGATGACCTATCAGCGCGAGTTCTCCCGAAGAATCAATGTCGGAGTACTGGGCATTGGCTCCCACTGCTACCGAAACATCCTCCCCGCGATGAATTACCTGCCGGTCAGGGTGAAAGCGTTGTGCGACCGCAACGGCGACCTCGGCAAGGTGACTGCGGACCAATATGGTTGCAGGAATTACCTGACTCCGGCTGAAATGTATGACCGCGAGGACATCGACGCCGTTTTCATCAGCGTGAGCCCACAGTTGCACCCGCAATTCATCACCGAGGCTCTGGATCGCGGCAAGCACGTCTGGGTCGAGAAGCCGGTTGCGATGCGCGCCCGCGAAGTTGAAGAAATTCTGGCGCACCGCAAAGGCCAGGTGGTTGTCGTCGGTTACAAGAAGGTCTTCGCGCCATCGACGCGCAAGGCAGTCGAAATCGCGAATTCGCCGAAATATGGGCAGCTGCAGTCGGTGCTGGCGATCTATCCGATGACAATTCCCGGCGAAGGAGGAAAGGCGCTGGAAAGCGGGCAAGTCACGAATTGGCTCAACAACGGGGTGCATCCGATTTCGTTCCTGATGGCGCTTGGCGGAAAGGTGGCCAGCGTGACATCGATATGCAATGCGTCCGGGCAGGGTATCTTTGCGATGCAGTTTGCCAGCGGTGTAGTGGGAAACTTCCACATGTCGTCCGGCCCGCAGCCAAGGTTCGAGCGCTACGGTGCGTATGGAAAGAACTGGCATCTCGAGATCGAGAATGCGAGGGTCACGCTGCAGCGCGGAATCCCCTTCGTATACAAAGAGACGACCGACTACGCACCCGAAGGCGACGACAGCGGCGCGGTGGTCTGGGAGCCGTCGAACTGCCTGGCCACGTTGGAGAACAAGGCCCTCTTCACGCAGGGGATGTACGCCGAGATGATGTATTTCTGTGACTGCGTGCTCAGGAACGTCCAGCCGGAAGTAGGTACGTTGGAGTTCTCATTGGAGCTGATGAAGGTCTACGAGGCCGGATTGCTTTCCGGCGGACGCACGATGCATCTCGACTAGCGCGTCTGCCCCGTCCGGGAGATCGCACGGGATTTCTGCGCGGATGGAAATACCGATGCGATGCATTGTTTCATCGGGAGTCTTGTGAATTCACTTGGGAGGCACGAAACGTGGAAATGACTTTGCGGATGGCTCGGACAATGATCGACCAGGCCATCGAGACAGCGGCTTCCGAATACGAACGACCCATCTGTGTATCCGTGTGCGACGCGGCGGGGCTGTTGATGGCTTTCTGCCGCGTAGAAGGTGCGAATTTCCGCAGCGTCGACATCGCGCAGGCAAAGGCGTACACGGCGGTGCGCATGCTGGTTGACACCGATGCATTCCTTGAGCGACTGCAGCGGGAGAATCTGTCGATCAGCTATTTTTGCGACCCGAAGATGACCGCTCTTCCGGGTGGCGTCGTGGTGAGAAACAGCGCCGGCAGCCTGATTGGTGGCATCGGCATCAGTGGCCTGAAGGCGGATGAAGATGCGTCCGTTGCTCGGGCTGTGGCCGAGTTGGCCAAGGCTCTTTGACACATCCAAGATGTTGCTCGGCAGGTGGTGAACATGGCTTGGTCCTGTTCGATACATATGATCGTCAACTGCAAGGAGATACCAATGCGCGTTTCAACAGCACTCAAGCTCGTCGCCATCGCAGTTTGCATGGCGCTGACACCGACGATGGCCTCGGCCCAGGCCTACCCGACGAAACCGATAAAGTTCATCGTCCCGGCCCCGCCCGGCGGCGCAATCGACACCCTCGCTCGTGTCGTTGCCGACAAGCTCACCGTGTCGATGGGGCAACCGGTGGTGGTCGACAACAAACCGGGCGCCTCCAACAATCTCGGCACGGACCTCATCGCCAAGAGCGCGCCCGACGGGTACACGATCGGGATCGTCGGAGGCAGCCACAACATCAACAAGTTCCTGTTCAAGGATCTGCCATGGGATCCTGAGAAGAGCTTCGAGCCGATCGTCTACACGCACGTCGTGCCGCTGGTATTCGCGATCTATCCGCAGATTCCCGCCAAGACGCTGCCCGAATTCATCGCGTGGCTGAAGGCAAATCCCGACAAGGCCATGGTTGCCACCTCCGGCCGCGGCAGCGCCCAGGAAATGGCCGCCGAAATGTTCCAGATGATGAGCGGCGCGAAGATCCTGATGGTGCCTTACAAGGGGTCGTCGGCAGCGCAGCCGGACCTGCTTGCCGGCCGCACCGCGCTGTATATCGACACCATCACCGCCATCCAGGGCCACGTGAAGTCCGGCGGCGTCCGCGCCGTCGCGGTATCGACGAAGAAGCGTTCCGCTGCGATGCCTGACGTGCCGACGGCCGACGAACAAGGGTTGACGGGCTACGACGCCAACACCAACGGCGGCATCCTCGCCCCCGCCGGCACACCGAAGGCAATCATCGCCAAGCTGAATGCCGAGATCAACGCAGCGCTGAAGATGCCGGACGTGCGCGCCAAGCTCGAAGCCGCCGGCATCGATGTCCAGGGCGGCTCCCCGGACGACTATGCCGCACTGATCAAGTCCGACCTGGTGAAATGGGGCAAGGTGATCAAGGAAGCCGGCATCAAGCCGGAGTGATGTCAGATGGCGGAACCTCGATCATGATTGAACACAGCAAGGTCGCCGTCGTCACGGGCGCAGGAACCGGCGTCGGCAGGGCGACGGCGCTCGCGCTTCTCCGCGATGGATATCGTGTGGTGCTCGCCGGTCGCCGGCCCGAGATGCTCGCAGAGGTGGTGGCCGAGGCGGGGCCGGCCGGCCGCCGCGCGCTGGCAATCCCCGCCGACGTGAGCGATTCAGAGTCGGTCCGAGCCCTCTTCGCGCGGACCTACGGCACCTTCGCCCGCCTCGACCTGCTGTTCAACAACGCCGGCACCAACGTGCCGGGTGTGCTGTTCGAGGAACTCACCGTCGAGCAATGGCAGAACGTCGTGAACACCAACCTCACCGGTGCCTTCCTGTGCAGCCGGGAGGCGTTCAGGATCATGAAGGATCAGGACCCCCGAGGCGGACGCATCATCAACAACGGCTCCATCTCGGCCCACTCCCCCCGGCCGAACTCTGCGCCCTACACGTCCACCAAACACGCGATCACCGGTCTGACCAAGACGCTCGCGCTGGACGGCCGCAAATACGATATCGCCTGCGGCCAAATCGACATCGGCAACGCCCAAACCCCACTGGCTGCCCGGTTGGCGAAGGGCGTCCTGCAAGCGAACGGCGACACTGTGGCCGAACCTTTGATCGACCCGCAGCATGTCGCGAATGCCGTCGTCCACATGGCCAGCCTTCCGCTCGACGTCAACATCCTTTCCCTGACCGTCATGGCCACCAAGATGCCGTTCGTGGGCCGAGGCTGAGCGTCGCTTCGCCGCGGCGAGAATTGCCCGGGATTTGCCCCAATTTGCCGGACCCGGCGACGCGTCCTGCTCGAGCGCTACAGCCCGAGGGACTGCGCAGGCAGGCCCATCGCCAGGCCCAGAAGTTGAGGGTAGAGCAGGGTGCGGATAGCCGGGGCGGGAGCACCCGCCTGGACCGCGTCGAAGCGCAGGTGGCAGTGCGGGCACGCCGTGCACAACACTTCGGCACCGGACTCCAGAGCGTCGGCAATCTTGGCCCGCGTCATGCGCCCGGACAACGTGGCGTTCGCCTCGTGGAGCGGATCACCGCAGCAATCGAGGCGGCGCGGCCAGTCGACCGGGATCGCGCCGGTCGCGCGGATCAGCGACTCGAAGATCGTCGGCGCGATCGGGTTGTCGAAGCGGGTCACATTGCTGGGACGCAGCGCGTGGCAGCCGTACTGGGCGGCGACATGCAGATCCGCGTGCGGCGCGCGGATTGCGGCGGCGAGGCTGTCGATGCCGATCTTTCGGGCCAGCACCTGCAGGAGGTGCAGGACCTCGGTCTTCCCCGACCAGGCAAGGCTCTCGGCGGCCAGCGTCTGCGCAACGCGCGCGCGGAGTTCCGCGTCCTCGCTCACGAACCGGATCGCGTGCCGCAGCGTGCCGAAGCAGCACTTGCAGGGTGTCAGCAGGTCGAGACCCGAGCGCTCGGCCAGCGCCAGGTTGCGCACGGCGGTCAGCACGAAGGCGTCGCGGCTGACATCGCGGGCAGGGTAGCCGCAGCAGCTGAACTCGAGGTCGACCAACGTGATGCCGAGGTGCGCGAGCACCGCGCGCGTCGACGTCTCGTAGGCCGGCAGCCGCGACGGGATCTTGCAACCCAGGAACAGCGCGTACTTCATGCAGACTCCACACCGCCTCGAACGGCACCCAGCCGCTGCACTGCCAGTGCGCGCAATTCGCACATGATGTCGGCCACACGAACGCCTTCCGGGCAGTGCTCCTGGCACTGGTAGCAGGTGGCGCAACTCCAGACCATGCGCGAACCCAGCGTGAGGTCGCGCATGCCAAGACGCAGCAGATTCATCACCTTCTGCGGCGTCAGGTCGATGCTTCCGTCGTCGTCCATGCTGTGCGCGACCACGGGGCACACGTTGGTGCAGGTCTGGCATTGAACGCATCGGGAGAACGTGCGGCGGTCGGACGACAGCGGCGCGACGCAGGCATCCGGGCCGGAGAATACGTGCTGCGCGGGACCCGGTTCCAGCGCATCGGCCCACGCCAGGGCCGCGCGAGCCTGGATCCATTGCGCCGGCGCCGACAGGCCGGCGGCGGCCATGTCGCCCCGGCCTGCCTCCCACAGGTCGGCCAGGTCGAGACCCACGGGACAATGGCGGGTGCAACGTCCGCAATCGGTGCAGAGGAACGCGCCGTCGGCAGCGCGCAGAGCCTCGCCGCGAAGCGCGCCATCGTCGCGGCCTGATCGCAACAGCCTGCCGCTGGCCATCGCGCCGGTGGCGATCAGCTTGTGCGAAGGCAGGAGGCCCGGATTGCCGAGGTAGCGCGCCAACGGTGCCACAGAGCAGTCGAGGTCGCACAGGCCGCAGTGCACGCAGGCGTCGAGCGTCAGCACCCGCCGCGAGGCGCGCAGTTCGACCGGAAGCGTCCGAACCGGGAGCGCGCCGTTGGACACGGCCGCGTTGACCAGCAGGCTGAGCGGCGACGCCACCGCGTGGAAGAAGCGCGTGAACGGCAGGCTGGCGAGACCAAGCAAGCAAGCGAGGACGTGCAGATGGAGGAGCCATGCATCGGCGTTCCACGCGTCCAGAAACCTCGTCACCGGCGCCATCATCCGTGCGACCGGATAGGACACGAAGGCGGACGCGGGCCGCGCGTGGCAGGGCGCGCAGACATCCTGGTGCAGATTGCGGCCGTGCTCCACCAGCACGGGATCGATCGGCTGCGGGAGGTCGTCGAACGCCACGCCGAACTCGCGTGCCCAGAGCGCGCGCAGCGGCTCGAGCTTCGCGTGGTCGGCAGCGCCGGCAAACTGCGCCACCATGCGGTCGAACGCTCGCGGCGAGGCGATCTTGTGTGCCTCGAGCAGGAACCCGCTCGCGAGGACGGGTCCCAGGAGCGCCACGAACGCCACGGCGACGGGTCGGCGCGCCTGGTGCAGGCTCGTGCGCGAGCGCTGACGTCCGAAGAGCAGCAGGGCAACTCCGGCAAGGACCATCACGCCAAAGAGGTTGCGCAGGAACATGTAGGGATCCAGCGTCGGCTGGTAGCCCGGGAACAACCGGGCGGTCACCAGCGGCGCCAGCGCGTGCATCAGCAGCAGCAGCGTGAAGCCGACCAGGGCGAACTGGTGCGCCAGCCAGCGCAGTTTCGCCTGCGCGAACAGCCTGCGCAGGAGCAGTGCGTCGAGCAGGAATGCGCCGACGACGTGAAACACCCGCGGGCTTGCGAGCGTCGAGACGACAATCCGAAATACGTCGGCCATCCGGCGGGACGGTGCGACGTCGCGCGCGTCGGGACCTATCACGATCCGGAACCAGGTCGCCACCCGCCACACGAGGCCCAGCGCGCACAGCGCCAGCGATGCGTACAGGGCCTGTTCGAAGAGTGCGGACGACATTTCGATCCTACCCGGCAGCGGACCCGCGGAGCTGTTGCGCCGCCCGATTCGTCGCCGCCCACGCGGTGGCGATGGCCAGTCCCGAGCCGCACTTCGAGCGCATCCAGTCCTGGTGCGCGAGAATGGACCCGACGGCAAAGAGCCGCGGCCACGCGGGTGCTCCGCCCGCGTCGAGTGGCCGCCACGCGTCGTCGATCGCGAGCCCGGCGCGGTTGATCGGGTGGCCCGACGGGTCCAGGAAGTCGGACCGATGCCACGCCTCGCGCGAGCTTGGCTGGATCACGGGCAAGCCGAGGAGACTTTCGCGGACGCACCCCCGATCGGCCACGAGTCCGCGGCCGTTGAATCGCCCGGTGGCCAGCACGACCGCGCGCGCGATCACGCGCTCGCCACCGTCGCCACCCGAGAGGCCTTCGAGGTCGAGCGTGGCGGTTTCCCCCTTCGCGTCGAGCGTCAGCGCGCGTACGCTGGATCGATGGCGGCGACGGACCCCGCGCGCGGACACGGCCGTTTCGAGCGCTGCCAGGAGCCGCAGCCCCGGCACCGATGTCGGCATGGTCGGGATCTCGAACACCGGCATCCCGAGCGCTGCTTCGAATGCAGCGTGCACCTCCGAGGCGCGACCAAGGCCGAGTACCGCCGGGAACCCGACCGTCCGCGCGTCGCCCAGCAGCGGTTTGACGAGGCTGATCGTTCGCTCGCGCGTTTCCCTGGTCTCGAGGGCTCGGGCGAGGTGTGCCGCGTACAGTTCGGGCGCTGCGGATGTGCCCGGGAACTCGACCCGCTCGTGGCGCAGGCCCGGCCAGCGTTCGCCCAGCATCGCAACGATCTGGCGGGCGCTGAACTCGCGCAGTCCGCGGAAATCCACCAGCAGGCAGGGCGGACGCGCATCTAGCGCCGCTGCACCCGCGATCATCGATCGCGGCACGCCGAACGTCGTCTTGATCGTCCCGATCGACGTCGGCACGTCCCGGTTCGACTCGCCCAACGGAGCGTAAGGCAGCCCGGCGGAGCCCACGGCCGCGACGAAGGTCTCGAATGCGCGGCGGATCGAAGGCGTGTCGACCTGCGCCAAGGGGTGCGCGGGCTCGTCGCGCGCGAGGGCCGCCAGCGCTTTGTATGGGGATCTCCGACGGCACCGCGCTGCCGCTGGATGGACGCCCAGCAAGTCCAGCAGCCCGCTCGCGAACAGCAGGCCGCCGCCGTTGCCGATCTGGATGCACGAAAGGCCCTGCTCCGCGGTGAAGAGGGCGGCTGCCATCCCTGCCATCCCGGCGCCGATCACGGCGACGTCGCAGTTTGCCTCGCTCCTGCAGGTCATGGCGGCAGTTCGCGGGCCGGCGAGGGGCTCCCGGCGGAATGCGGGGGGCAGGGCGCGCCGAGATCGCACGACTCCTCGCCGAAGAGGCCGCAATGGAGCGCCTCCATCAGCTCGGCCTGCGCCAGCTGCTCGCCCCACAGGACCGCGCGCTGGCTGCGCCAACGCTCGCCGATGAAGTCGAGGATCTCGGCGACGCCACGCGACGCCTGGAAGTCGTCCCGCTGGTGCAGGTGGGCCACCGTGCGCAAGGCGCAGAAGGACCCCTGGCAGGCACCTTTGCCGACGCGGCTGCGCAAGCCGATGTCCGTCAGCGTCGGCGCCTCGCCGGTCGCGCGCAGCGCATCGTAGATGGCATCGACGGCGCTGGCCGACACCATCTCGCACTCGCACAGCAGCGGGTCGTCCGATCCGGTGCGAACGCATCCACGCGCGCGGCGCGTAGCCCGGCCCGGTCCACGCGCACTCCGGTGACTCCGGCACCGGTGTCGTCGCGGTGACGCAGGGACGAGTGACGCCAAGGCGCCGGCAGACGAGGTCCGCGGTGCGTTCGGCCATCAGCCGGCAGGTGGTGAGTTTGCCGCCGGTGATCGTAGTCAGGTTGTCGAGTCCGTGGTTTTCGTGGTCGAGCAGGGCGAAGCCGCGGGAGACCCCGCGGCCATCGGCGGCGCCCGCCGATCCCACCAGCGGTCGCACGCCCGCGTAGGCGCGGATGAAGCGCATCGTCGCCAGCACCGGCAGCATCCGTGCGGCTTCGTCGACGATCAGGTCGGTTTCGGCCGCCGTGGGGTAGATGCCCTCCAGCGCGTCCACCCGCGTCGAAGTGGTGCCGACGATCGAAACCGTGCCGCCCGGCATCACGATGTCGGCATTGCCGGGTCGCCGGAGGCGGTTCACGACGCGGTTCGCGACGCGTGTGTGCGTGACCAGCAGCGTTCCCTTCGAAAACGTCATCTCGATGGGGATTCCGGCGAGCTTGGCCACCTCCTGCGCCCAGGCGCCGGCGGCGTTGACGATCTGCGCGGCCTCGATCCGCAGGTCTTCGCCACCGGCGAGGGATCGCACCCGCACCGCGACGATGCGCCGACCCTCGCGCTCGAAACCCGTGACGCGGGTGCGCCGCATCAGGCGTGCACCCAGGCGTCGCGCGTCGGCCATGCTCTCCAGCGAGAGCCGGAACGGGTCGATCGACGCGTCGGGCACCTCGAACACCGCGATCGCTCGTTCCGAGAGAGCCGATTCCTGCGCCCGCGCCTCGGCGACGTCGACTGCGCGCGCAGCGATCCCCGACCGTTCGCAGCAGGACGGGAAGTCGGCGATATAGCGATCGTCATCCCCGGGCAGGGCGACGAAGTAGCCGCCGGTGTCCTGGATCGCCTGCGCAGCGATGCGCTTCAGGATCGCGCCTTCGGCGCGGCACTCCATTGCCGCCTCGCGATCGCCGGCGACGTACCGGGCGCCGCTGTGGAGCAGGCCGTGATTGCGGCCCGACGCGCCGGCGTTGATGTCGTCCTTCTCGATCAGGATGCAGTCGACGCCGCGCAACGCGAGGTCCCGCGCGAGCGCCGTGCCCGTGACGCCGCCTCCTATGATCAGGACCTGGGTTTCGATGAGGGCTGCGGAGACCAATCCTGCCTCGCTTCGCACACCGGCGCGATGACGGTGGCCGGGCACCGGCGCGGAGAAAGCTGCCGCCGCGGAGTCAAGTCCGGCCCCGGTGGCTGCGTACTATGCTATGCGCTTCTCCGCCGCGACCCTTGATCGCGATCAAGGCGGGCGGGTGACGCTGCAGAGTCCGGCGGCGACTGCCGGGTGCTGGCGAAGTGTGGCGCCGCGATTTCGCTTTGCTGCTCGGCGACTCACTCGCCCGGATGAAAGGCTGCCAGGTACTGCTGCCGGTAGGCCTCGAAGGGAAGAGTGTCGGCAGCTTCGATCTGGCGCTGTTCCGTCACCGACGCGTCGGCCATACGCGCATGGCGCTCGGCGACTTCGTCGGGATACGGCAATTCGAGGATGGCGTTCCGGTGCGCGAGCGACTGCGCGACGACGAACCGGACGTAGGAATTGCCGTGGTCGCGCGCCATCGCCTCGAGGACACGGGCTGACGGCGTCGCGGCGGGATCGTCCAGCGCAGCGGCGGCGCCGGACAGCGCTTCGCGATGCGCATTGCCCCCGGTCGCAGCATCGAGCGCCGCGGCGATCGGCGCGCACTCGGCGAGGATTTCGCGACTCCAATCGACCAGCGTCACATCCTGCGCGTTGCGGGCGAGGCGCAATCCCGGCTCGCGGCCGCGCGCGGCGGCGCGCTGCGTGTTGCCGCGCGCGGCCGCCAGCTCCTGCGGCGTGTCGGGCGGGCTTTCACGCAGCAGGCAGTGCAGCAGGAACACATCGAGAAACCGCATCGTGTCGGCGGTGATGCCGATGGCGCAAAACGGATTGAGGTCCAACAGGCGCACCTCGATGTACTCGACACCGCGTTCGCGCAAGGCATTCAGCGCCCGTTCGCCGGACTCGATCACGCGCTTGGGCCGGATCGTCCCGTAGAACTCGTTTTCGATCTGCAGCAGGCTGGTGGCGAGCTGGCGGTAGTCGTCGCCGTCTCGGATGCCGATCGCCTCGTAGGCCGGATACGGCCTGGTGAGCGCCTCCTGGAGCGAGGCGGCGTAACTCTCCAGGCTGTTGTAGCTCACCGTGAGCGACGACTGTGCTTCGCTCTGGTAGCCCAGCCGGCCCATGCGCAGCGAGGTCGCGTAGGGCAGGTACAACGTGTTCTCGCTCAGCCGCTCGAGCTGGTGCGCGCGGTCGGCGACGAAACTCGCGCACACCGCAGGCGAGGCGCCGAAGAGGTAGAGGAGCAGCCAGGAGTGGCGCCGGAAATTGCGTATCAGCGCGAAGTACGCTGCATTGGAAAGCGGTTCGGGCAGCGAGAAGTTGTAGTGGACGCCCGAGATCGTCTGCATGTGCCGGCCGTAGCGATGCGAAAGGCCCATCCGGTAGACGCTCTTGGCCCGGCCGACGTTGGAGGTGCCGTAGTAACCGATCGGGATCGCATCGTCCGCCGGAAGCCGGCACGGCATGCTCGCGCACCAGAGCAGCTCGTCGCCGATCGCGCGATAGACCGTCTGGTGAATCTCCGTAAGCTCCGCGAGGCAAGCGTCGGCGCGGCCGTGCACGCCGGTGATGAGCTCGAGCTGCGACTCGCTGAAGTCGGTCGTGATGCGCGGATGGGTGAGCGCCGAGCCGAGCCGCGGCGGATGCGGCGTGGTGGCGAGTGTGCCGTCGGGACGCACGCGCAGGCTCTCCTTCTCGACCCCGCGGCGAAGGTTCGCCAGCACCGCCGGCGAAAGCGAGCGCAGGCGCTTCAAGCCGCTTGCAAAGAGGGGCGTGGTCATCGGATTTCCGGCATCGTGCCGATCGCTGCAGTCGAGGCCGAATCCATCGCCCGACGGCAAGTCGTCATTGCTTGGGAAGCGTACTCCTGGCGCGCTCCGATTGCTTCCTGAACAGATCCATCACGTCGCTGACGTGCCTGGAATCCTGCGACGAGCTGATGGGGTTCTTGGGGTCGGCGGTGGAAGTGGCGGCAAGCGAACTCACGCCGTTCGCTTCGCATCCGACCATCGCGCCGGTACCCACCTTGCCGCCGGCTCCGGGCGATTCGAGGTAGATGCTGCACTTGGTCACCCGGCCCTTGGTCGACCACGTATACGCAACCTCATCGTCCTGCTTGTAGGCGGGTTCGAGCGCCTTCATCGTTGCGAAGAAGCGTTGCAGCGCGACGGCGTTGTAGTCGGGGTAATCCGGCCATATGCGCGTGCCGAGCAACACTTCGTTCTTGTTTGCATCGCGCAGGAAGACGTTGACGCCGATGGAATTGGCGTTCGCTGCGGGGACTCTTGCAGGCGAGACAGGCTTCTTGGTCTGAGCCATCGACGCCGAGACTCCAAACATGAGCGGAAGCAACAGCAGCATCGATATCGGGCGCAGCATCGAATCCTCCAATCCAGCGGGCCTGCAGGTCGCTTGCGTGCGCCGTGCAGTTCGTACGGTGCGCAAATATAGTGCGAATCGCTGTCCGGCCGCAACCCGCGCGCCGTGGTCAGAGGAGCGTCGAGTAGCCGCCGTCCACCGGGATCGCGGTCCCCGTGAGGAAATCGGATGCGGCACTGGCCAGGAACACCGCGATTCCCGCGAAGTCGTCGATGTGACCCCAGCGCCCCGCCGGCGTGCCGGCGAGCACGCGCTCATCGAGCCCGGGGATCTCCTGGCGTCCCCGGCGAGTGAGATCGGTGTCGATCCAGCCCGGCAGCACCGCATTGACCTGGATGTTGTCGGGCGCCCACGTCACCGCGAGGGACTTCGTGAACTGCACGATGCCGCCCTTGCTCGCGCCGTACACGGGTCCGAACGAGGCGCCGAAGATCGACAGCATGGATCCGATATTGATGATCTTGCCGGCCCCGGCACGCTTCATGTGAGGATAGGCGCTGCGCGAGCACACGAATGCGCTCGTCAGGTTGGTGTCGAGCACGCGCCGCCACTCGTCCAGCGAGAGATCCTGTGCGGGCTTGCGGATGTTGATCCCGGCGTTGTTGACCAGGATGTCGAGCCGACCGCCCCACGCGATCGTTTCCCCGATCATCGCGTCGACCGATTGCTCATCCGTCACGTCCACGCCGACGGCGAGGGCATCGGCGCCGAGCGCCTGAAGGTCTTTGATCGCCGCGCGCAATTTATCTGCATTGCGCGCAGCGACAACGACGCGCGCCCCGGCCCTGGCGAGACCCCGCGCCATGCCCAATCCGATTCCGCCATTGCCGCCGGTCACGATGGCCACCCGGCCACGCAGGTCAAACAAGCTGCTCATCGAGTCGTCTCCCTTTGCAATGTTTTCCGAATTGTACGGCTCCAGGCGGCACCCCGCTTGGGCACCGCGGTTACGACATGCCGTCGTCGTCCGGGCTCGACCCGACGCCCTCGATGGCCTCGGCCCTGCGCGCCATCGCTTGCGTCATCCCGCGAAAGATGAACAGGTGGAAGGGCACCAGCAGCGCCCAATAGACGAGGCCGAAGACGCCCTGCGGATGCCAGTAGGCGGTCTCCGTCAACCGCGTCGTGCCGTCCGGCAGCGCTTCGATCTCGAACTCGAGTATGCCCGAGCCGGGCGCCCTGAGGCCGAAGTGCAAAGTGAGTCGCCGCGCCCGCGCGATGCCGATGACGGTCCAGTAGTCGATGGTGTCGCCGAGGCGCAGTTCGTCCGCATCGCGCCGCCCCCGCGTCAATCCGGGGCCGCCGATCATCCAGTCGCCGATCTCCCGCAATGCCCACAGCAGGTTGGCGTAGAAATAGCGGTTGCTCCCGCCGATGCTCGTGACCACGCGCCACACGGTCTCGGGTGAGGCGGTGGTCACCGCCGCGCCGCTGGCTCTCTTGGCGTAGAACGCGTAATCCGGCCGCCACGCCCGGAACATCATCGCGCCTTCGGTCCAGCGTGCGGCGACCGCATGCGCTTTCTCGGCGGCGAGGGCGGCGACCACGCTCTCCCGAAAGCTGAGCAGGCGCTGGGGCACCAGCGCCCGCAGCGCCGCATCGTCGGCGGGAATGTCGTGTTTCAGACCCCCTATCAGCGCGCGCGCGATGTTGGCGGGTACCGCGGTGACAAGTCCGAGCCAGTACGACGACAGGCGCGGCGAAAGCACCGGTACGCGGACGATGCGCGGGTGCCTGCCGACGACGTCGCCGAAGGTTCGCATCATGGCCTCGTAGCTCAGGATGTCGGGGCCGCCGGCGTCGAGGATGCGCCCTTCGGCAGCGGGCAAGCTGGCGACACGAACGAGATAGTGGATGAGATTCGTCAACGCGATCGGCGAGGAGCGTGATTGCACCCACTTCGGCGTCACCATGATCGGCAGGTGATAGACCAGGTCGCGCATCACCTCGTAGGCGGCCGATCCCGGACCCACGATGATGCCCGCGCGAATTTCGGTGACGGGCACTGTTCCCTGGCGCAGTCGCTCGCCCGTCTGCTGGCGGGACACGAGATGCGGCGTATCGGCCCCGGGAGGCACCAGCCCGCCGAGGTAGACGATGCGCCGGACGCCGGCGTCGGAGGCCGCGCGCGCGAAATTGCTCGCGGCCTCGAGGTCGAGGCGCGCGAAGTCACGTCCGGAGGCCATCGAATGCACGAGGTAGTACGCGACGTCGACGCCGGCGAGTGCAACGGCAAGCGTCTCCGGACGCAGCGCGTCTGCGGCGACGAGATCGACCTCCTTCCATTCCCGCGCTTCGAGGACGCTGCGATTGCGTGCGGCCGCGCGGACGCGAAACCCCGCTGCAGCCAGTGCAATGACGAGATGGGTGCCGACGTAGCCGCTGGCGCCGAAAACGAGCGCGAGGGGCGGCGTAGGTGACGGCGACTCTGGGAGCATGGACTGCGGCGGGCGGTTCGGGGGGCGTCGGCTAAAATGGAGGTTTGCGGCCGCAGCGTGCATGTTCGCACATCGCGCGCTGCTGCCGCCCTGCAATGTTGCCTGGACAGGACTCCAAATGAGAATTGCCTCGCTGGTCGAACGGATCGCCTGCCATTGGGATGCCGAGATCGTCCCGCAATTGATCGATTACATCCGCATTCCGGCCAAGTCGCCGCATTTCGACGCGCAGTGGGAAGCGAACGGGCACATCGACGCCGTCGTCGCGCAGGCGGCGGCATGGGTGAAGCGGCAGCCGGTACGCGGGCTCGTCGCCGAGATCGTCCGGCTGCCGGGTCGCACGCCGCTGCTCTGGTTCGAGATTCCCGCTTCGCCCGAAGGCGCGCAACGCGGAACGGTGCTGCTGTACGGCCATCTCGACAAGCAGCCGGAGATGACCGGTTGGCGCAAGGATCTGGGGCCCTGGCAGCCGGTGCTGGAAGGAGAGCGGCTCTACGGCCGCGGGGGCGCCGACGATGGCTACGCGGTGTACGCGTCGCTGGCTGCCGTCGCAGCGTTGCAGGCCGAGGGCTTGCCGCACGCGCGCTGTGTCGGTCTGATCGAGACCTGCGAGGAGAGCGGCAGCTACGACCTGCCCGCGTATCTCGCGGCACTGGCGCCGCGCATCGGCGACGTCGACTTCGTCGTCGGACTCGACTCGGGCTGCGGCGACTACGAGCGCCTGTGGGTGACGACATCGTTGCGCGGCCTGGCTGCCGGGACGCTCGACGTCGAGGTGCTGACCGAGGGCGTGCACTCGGGCGATGCGAGCGGCATCGTGCCGTCGTCGTTTCGCATCGCGCGGCAGCTCGTCGATCGGCTGGAAGATGCCGCGACCGGGCGGGTGCTGCCCGCGGAGTTTCAGGCGCCGATTCCCGCCGAACGCAGCGCGCAGGCGCAACTCGCCGCGGACATCCTCGGCGACGGCGTCGTACGCAAGTATCCGTTTGCCGGCGGTACGCGGCCGATGGCCGACGATCACCGGGAGGCGCTCCTCAATCGCACCTGGCGCCCCGCGCTGTCGGTGACCGGTGCCGACGGCCTGCCGTCGATCCGCGAGGCCGGCAATGTGCTGCGGCCCAGGACCGCGCTGAAGCTCTCGCTGCGGCTGCCGCCGACGGTCGACGGCGAGCAGGCGACGCAGCATCTGAAACGCCTGCTGGAGGCCGATCCCCCGGCCGGGGCCAACGTCGGTTTCGCGGTCGATCACGGAGCGTCCGGCTGGAACGCGCCGGCGACGGCGCCGTGGCTCGCGCGCGCGCTCGATGACGCTTCGTTGGATTTCTACGGCAAGCCGTCGGCGGCGATGGGCGAGGGCGGGACGATTCCGTTCATGGCGATGCTCGGGCAGCAGTTTCCCGCGGCGCAGTTCCTGATCACCGGCGTTCTCGGCCCGAAGTCCAATGCGCACGGTCCCAACGAATTCCTGCACCTGCCGTTCGCAAAGAAGTTGACGGCGTGCGTGGCGTCGATCCTGGCGGCGCACGCGCGACGTTGAGACCGGAAGGATGGTCAGTCGTGCCCGGCCGCGAGCGGGATCACCGCGTGGCGACCGCGCGCGAAGCTGCGCAGCAGGAGGCGCGTGATGTCGGGGTCGAAGTCGGGGCGCGGCGGCGCATCGAGCAACATGCCGAGTTGCGCATCGTCGGTCGCAGTCCCCAGCCAGCACCAGTCGCGGATGACGTGCAGGTCGGTGCGGCCGGTGAGCGTGTCGTGCTCGCGTATCGCCGCCGCGCCGGCATACGGCCAGGCGGGAATCCGCAGCGTCGCGAGCGCCGCTGCGAGTCGCCGGTGATGGTCGATGGCCGACTCGGCGCCGACGCAGGCGCCGGCGCAGCGTTCGACCTGGCGCGCAAAGCACGGACCCGGGCGCTTTTCGAGGCCCAGCGCGGTCCAGCAGAGCGCGTGCTCATCGGCCAGCTTGCGCAGCGTCTCGCGCGCCGAGCGCTTGGAGGAAAAGGGCCCGTAGCGCCCGGGCAACTCGGCGGGATCGAGTTCGGCGGCCGCAACATAGCGCGGCGGGCCCGGATCGTCGGACAACTCGAGCAGCACGGCTTCGGCCTTGCGCCGCAGCGCGCGATTGTGCGCGGGCATGAGCGCCTTGACGAGCGCTGCCTCGCGCAGCAGCGCGCCGATCTCGCCTGCGGTTTCCTCGAACTCGAGGCGACGGACTCTCGGCCGACAATCGCAGGTCGGTGGCGGAGCGGTAATCGGACGAAAAATGGGCGGCGACGCGCTCGCGCAGATTCTTGCTCTTGCCGATGTACAGCGGATGCGCATTGAGGCCGTAGAAGCGATAGACCCCCGGCGTCTCCGGCAACGCGTCGAGGGCGTCGCGCGGCAGATGCGGCGGCAGGCTCGGCATGCGCAAGACGTGCTTGACCGCATCGAGGATGGATTCCGCCGGCAGGTCGCGGTAGAGCGCCTGCACGAACGACCATAGCGCGCGCGCATCGCCGAGCGCCCGGTGTCGATCGCCTGCAGGCAGGCGCGTGGCGCGCGATCACGGCGTCGAGGCTGTGTGCAGGCGCGTCGGGGAAGAGCCGCCGCGACAGCTTGACGGTGCACAGCACCCGGGCGCTGAAACTGCGATCGACGCGAGCGAACGCGTGCTTCAGAAAACCGTAATCGAAGCGTGCGTTGTGCGCGACGAACAACGCATTCGCAGTTCGAGCGGAGATCTCCGCCGCGACGGCAGCGAACGGCGGGGCATGTCGGACCATGGCGTCGGTGATACCCGTGAGGCCCTGAATTTCCGGCGGAATCCGGCGCCCGGGATTGACGAGGGTCGACCACTCGTCCACGGTCGGTGCTGCGGTGCAGTCGGGGTCCATGGTCACGCGGACGATGGCGACTTCGGTGATGGCGTCGGTCGCGGCTGCGATGCCGGTGGTCTCGAGGTCGACGAACGCCAATGCGGGCGCGAACATGCGGACGGGGGAGGGCATCGGTGCGTGGATCATGGGCGAAAGATGACGGAATCGGGAGGGGCTTGACCACCGAACGTTCGTTCGCTATTGTAGCGCCATGTCGAACGATCGTTCATACCTCGCGTTGCTGCAGGATTACTACGCCGAGCATCGGGTGTTGCCGTCGTACGCGTCGATCGGCCAGTTGCTCGGATTGAAATCCAAATCATCGGTGGCGGCGATGGTCGCGCGGCTCAAACTCGCCGGCTTCGTCGATTCCACCCCGGACAAGCGGCTCGCACCGACCCGGCGATTCTTCGAACGCAGCCTCGCCAGCGCTTCGGTGCAGGCGGGCCTGCCCAATCCCGTCGACGATTCGACCGGCGATGCGCTCACCATCGACGACTACCTGATCGAGCACCCGTCGCAGACCGTGCTGGTGCGCGTCAAAGGCGACTCGATGATCGATGCCGGCATCCTCGAAGGCGATCTCGTCGTCATCGAAAAGTCGGCCGCGGCCAAGCGCGGCGACATCGTCATCGCCATCGTCGATGGCCAGTTCACACTGAAGCGCCTCGAACTCGAAAAGGGCGCATTCGTGCTGCAGCCCGAGAATCCCGCGTATCCGGTGATCCGGCCCGAGGGAACGCTGGAGATCTTCGGTGTGATGGTGGGGCTGGTGCGGAAGCTGTGAAATTGGTTGCAGAATAAAATGCAACACATTGAATAATATAAATATAAGTCAGGCCCGCTCCACCTCGACCAGGCAATCGTAAAACGTCGCCGCGCGACCGAGATCGGTCAGCGCCTGGCTGGTCACCGCATTGGCGTTGGCGCCGTCCGGTGCGAGTTTCTTCCACCAGATCGACGGCGCGACCGCTACCCCGCGACGTGCGCGATCGGTGACGCGCAGTGTCGCGGTGAAGCTGCCGCGATCGTTGCGGATGCGCACGCGCACTCCGTCGTCGAGCTTGCGCACAGCCGCGTCCAGCGGATTGAGATCGAGCCACGGCGTCTTCTCCTCGTTGACGAACGCCGGCAGGTTGGCGAACGAGGAGTTGAGGAAGTTGCGCGCCGGCGGCGAGATGAACGCCAGCGGGTAACGGGATGCGAGGTCGGGATTGCTGGCGACAGATTCGCGCGGCGGCACGAAAGTCGGCACGGGATCGTGTCCCTGCGCCGCAAGCGCGGCCGATTCGAACTCGCAGCGACCCGATGGCGTCGCGAACCCTCCGGCGGCGAACGGCGCGTAATCCTGCGGCAGCGCAAGGCGCGCAAATCCGTTGGTCTTCAGCGTTTCCCAATCGACGCCGGCCATCCTCCGATCGTCGTAACGGAACGCCTGGCGCGCGAGATCCTCGTCGCTGTCGGCAAAGCAGCTTTCCTCGAAGCCCATCCGCCGCGCGAGCAACCGGAACACCTCGGAGTTGGGCTTTGCCTCGCCGACGGGCGCAATCGACGGGTTGTTCGCCTGCACGTACAGGTGACCATACGAGGAATGGACGTCGAGATGCTCGAGCTGCGTCGTCGCCGGCAGCAGGATGTCGGCGTAGTCGGCGGTGTCGGTCCTGAAGATCTCGTGGACGACGCAGAAGAGATCCTCGCGCGCGAAGCCCGCGGCGACTTTCGCCGAATCGGGCGCGATGGCCACAGGATTCGAGTTGTAGACGTAGATGGCACGAATCGGCGGCTCGCGCGCATCGGAGAGCGCGTCGCCGATGGCGCTCATGTTGATGGTTCGCGGCGTTCCGCGGATCAGGTCGGGGCGCTCGAGCGCGGCAGTGGCGACCGGATAGGCGCCCGACGACGACAGCAGCGCGCCGCCGGCAGCATCGCGCCACGCGCCCGTCAGCGCCGGCAGGCAGGCGATGGCGCGCACCGCGTTGCCGCCGCCGGCGTGCCGTTGCAGGCCATAGTTGAGGCGGATTGCCGCGGGCTTGACGCGGCCGTAGTCGCGGGCGAGCCCGACCACTTCCTCCTCGGTGATGCCGCAGACCGCGGCCGCGCGCGACGGCGGGTACTCGCGCGCCCGCTCCGCCAGCGCGTCGAACCCCAGCGTGTAGCGGTCGATGTAATCGCGGTCGATCAGGTCCTCGGCGATCAGCACGTGCATCATCCCGAGCGCCAGCGCGGCGTCGGTGCCTGGCAGCGGTGCGATGTGCTGATGGCACTTGTCGGCCGTCGCGCTGCGGTAGGGATCGATGGCGATGAGCTTGGCGCCATTGCGCTTGGCTTCCTGCGCCCGCGTCCAGAAATGCAGGTTGGACGCAATCGAGTTGCTGCCCCAGATCAGGATCAGCTTGCTGTGCGCGAACTGCATCACATCGGTCCCCATCGCGCTGCCGATGGTCGCGACCCAGCCCGCCTTGCCGGCGGAAGCGCAAATCGTGCGGTCCAGCAGCGAAGCGCCGAGCCGGTGGAAGAAGCGGCGGTCCATCGAACTCGACTGCACGAGGCCCATCGTGCCGGCGTACGAGTAGGGGACGATCGCCTGCGGCCCCTCGGCGGACTTGGCGATGGCGGTGAAGCGCTCCGCGATGGTCGCCAGCGCTTCGTCCCAGCTCACGCGCTCGAACCTTCCTTCGCCCTTGGCCCCGATGCGTTTCATCGGGTGCAGCACGCGCTCGCTCGAGTAGGTGCGGTCGAGGTAGCGGGCGACCTTGGTGCACAGCGTCCCGCCGGTCGGGGGATGGCTGGCCGAACCCCGGACCTCGACCGCGCGGCCGTTTTCGACGGTGATCTCCATCGCGCAGGTGTCGGGGCAATCGTGCGGGCAGGCGCCGCGGACTACGGTGCGATAGTTGGCAGCGAGGGATGGCATGGTGGCGGCGTCGATCAGTGGAACGGCGATTGTACGTGCGTATCGGTGGCGTGGCGGGACCCACGGCGGTATCCTCGGCAGCATCATGCAAACAACCGACATTCCCCCGTGCGAATTCGCCGATGGAACGCGCGTGCCGGCATTGGGTCAGGGCACCTGGACGATGGGAGAAAGCCCCGCGCACGCCGGGCGCGAAGTGTCGGCGCTCCGTACCGGCCTCGATCTGGGACTCACGCTGATCGACACCGCGGAAATGTACGGCGAAGGCGGCGCCGAGCGGATCGTCGGCAAGGCGATCGCTGGGCGACGCGACGAGGTCTTTCTCGTCAGCAAGGCCTACCCGCAAAATGCCGGGCGGAAGTCTCTGCCCGCGGCCTGCGAGTCCAGCCTCGCGCGTCTCGGTGTCGACCACCTCGATCTCTACCTGCTGCACTGGCGCGGAGGCGTTCCGCTCGCCGAGACGGTCGACGCATTCGAGGCGCTGGTGCGGGCCGGCAAGATCCTGCGCTGGGGCGTGTCGAATTTCGACACCGATGACATGGCGGAGTTGGCGGCGGTGCCGGGCGGAGATCGATGCGCGACCAATCAGGTCTGCTATCACCTGGGCGAGCGGGGTGTCGAATGGGATCTCCTGCCCTGGATGCGCGCGCGAAGAATGCCGCTGATGGCGTACTCGCCGCTTGGGCAGGCGGATCTTCTGCGCAATGCGCGCCTCAGAGAGGTGGCGGCCGCCGAAGGGCACACGCCGGCGCAGCTGGCGCTGGCGTGGACGTGGCGCGACGGCGGCGTGATCACGATTCCCCAGTCCGCCAACCCGGCCCATCTGCGCGAGAACCGCAGTGCGGCCGGATTGCGCTGGACCGCCGCGCTGGCGACCGCGCTCGACCGGGTGTTTCCGCCGCCCACGGCGCCCTCGCGACTCGCCGTGTTGTGATCGCGTTGTAGTGCACTTGCGTGCCGTCAGGCGGCAGCTCGTTGCCGCGAACCGGCGGTCGGACGCTAGCAGCCTGTCGGACTTAGGGTTCATCTACTGCGCCGGTGGGACAGCGGTCCATATCGCCCCGATTTCTCGTTACATGGTCCCGCCATGCGCCTCGAAATCGGGGCAATCTGTCCTCGCTTTCCCATCCGGCTCGCTACGATGACCCAAGCCCGACAGGCTGCCAGGCGCCTGCACCCCGCACACGATCACATGAAGACGCCCGAAGCCTGCGTCGCAAGGCCGCGCCTGCGCGACGGCATCGTGGCACGCTTGCTGCTAGATCACGACTGAACCCCGGCCGCCAGGCACGGGAATCCGCGAGGAAGCCGTGATGACCTACACCTACTATGACTATCTCGAGATCGCTCCTGGCGCCAGCGCGGCGCGAGTCGACGCCGCGTACGCGCATATCCTCGAGCGTTTCGGCTACGGCATGACCGACGCCGGGCAGGATCTCTCGGGTCTGGTGCGCCAGATTCATGCGGCCTACGAGGTGCTGTCGAATCCCGAGCAACGGAATAGCTACGATGCCGAGCTCGATCGTGCGGCGCAGGCTGCCGATCGGGAGTTGAAGCAAGTGCTGGATCACAACGGCACGCAGCCGTCGCGCGTCGTCCAGGACATCCCCGGCGCGCTGCGCAATACCTGGAACTCGATCGCCGCCTGAACGTATCCGCTGGGGGTGCCCGAGGTTCGGGCGCCGCCGCACGCCTCGCACCGGTGCCGACGACATCGGTCCGGGCACGATGTGGAGACCTTGCCGTGGAAAAATGCCTCACTTGCCACTTCTTCGATCGCCGTCATCTGAAGGGCGTCGACGGCAACACCGTGCGCACGGGGCTGTGCCGGCGTTGTGCGCCGATGCTGACGCCCAACCCCGGAAAGAGCTACCAGATCGAAGGCGTCTGGCCGACGGTCCGCGACGACGATCGGTGCGGAGAATGGAGGATCCTGCCGCGCCGGCCCTCGACGCCCGTGAGCGCCGCGGTCGCGATGCTCCCGTCGACCGAGGTCATGACGTTCGCGATCGGCCCGACGATGGCCAGCGATTGACGCCAAGCTGATCGGGGCGCGGTCCCCGCGGCGTCGCTCTCCCGGGTTCACCAATCCCTGTCGGGCGTTGGCCCGACGCGCTCTCGCCTGCCCCCGTCGCCTGCGGCGATGCGGCGGCCCGCGAGACGGAAGCTTTGCCGCCGGGGGTGTGCAGCCCCGGTATAAACTCCCGGTTGCCAATGCACCGCCTCGCGGGGCAGGTCTTCCGCGCGCCTGGCGATGCGGCCACGTCATCGATGTCCACCCCTGCCCGATCTCCGCTCGCCCTCGCGCTTGTCGACGCCATCGCGGCCGGCATTCCGGTCATCACGCCAAACAACCGTCTCGCCCGACGCATCAACGAGCGTTACGACGCCTTGCAGCTGGCGGCAGGAAGGAGCGCGTGGACAGCGGCGACGGCGTTGCCGTGGAATGCGTGGATAACCTGCCTCTGGCGGGAAGCCATGGGTGTCGATCCGTCCGGCACACCTCGGCGCCTGTTGACGCCCGCGCAGATCGGCTGGCTTTGGCAACGCATCGTCGCGGCCGACAGTGCGCGCCGGGCACCGTTGATGGACGTCGACGGGGCCGCGGCGCTGGCGCAGGAAGCATGGGATCGTATGCATGCCTGGGGTGCCGGGGGAGAAAGCTGGCGGGGATGGGACGATGCCACGACCGGCGAAGATCCGGCCGCGTTCTCCCGCTGGGCCGGCGAGTATCGCAACGCGCTGACGAGTGCCGAGGCGATCGATCTCGCGCTGGCGCCGGACCGGTTGGTGGCGATGCTGCCGGCGCTGCGCGGCGTGATCGGCGGCGCAGTCGTCGTGGCGGGTTTCGCCGAGTTCACCGCGCAGCAGCAACGACTTCTGGCCGCGCTGCAGGCGTGTGCGGTAGCCGTCACCCGTTGCCCGACCGCCGATTGCCGCGACTCCGACGTTCGGGTGTTGGCCTGCCCGACACCGCACGCCGAGATCGCGCTGGCCCTGGCCTGGGCGCGCGATCGGAGCGCCGCGCTGCCGGCGCCGACGATCGGCATCGTCGTCCTTGATCTGGCCGCGCGCCGCGACGAAGTGCAGGCGCTGGCCGACGAGGTGCTTTGTCCGGGCCTGCAGTGGCCGGGCAACGAAAGTGCGGTGCGACCCTACGACCTTTCGCTCGGGAGCCCACTGGCCGACGCATCGCTCGTGGCTGCGGCGCTGTGGCTGCTCCGGCTCGGACGTGGATCGGTGCCGGCAGCCGAAGCCGCTGTGCTGCTTCGTTCGCGCCAATTGCCTGGCGACGATCAGGCGTGGATGCGGCGTGCAGGCATCGAGGGCGAGTGGCGGAAGGCGGGGGTCGCCGCCGTCGACATCGAAGCGATGATTCGCGCCGTCGCTCCGATCGAACCGGCATTGGCAGCCCGTTGGCGCGCGGCGGTGAATCACCGCCGCTGGCCGGCGCGCGCGTCGCCCTCGGCGTGGGTCGAGCTCTGGCGCGTCTGGCTCGCGGCGCTGGGCTGGCCCGGCGAGCGCACGGCCGACAGTGCCGAGTTCCAGGTCCGCGGCGCGTGGGAAGAACTGCTCGCGGGGTTCGCGGCATTGGCCTCCCTCGAGAGTGCGCTTTCCGGCCGGGCTGCACTGGCGGCGCTCACCGGTCTCGCCAAACGGCAGGTGTTCCAACCCGAGGCACCGGCCGCGTCGGTGCAGATCCTGGGCGCGCTGGAGGCGGCTGCGCTGCCGTTCGACGCGCTGTGGGTTGCGGGACTCGCGGCCGAGGTCTGGCCGCCGCCTGCCGCGCCCAATCCGCTGTTGCCGATCGCCTGGCAGCGCGAGCACAACCTGCCGCGCTCCAGCGCCGCGCGGGAGCACGCGTGGGCGCGGGCTCTGACCGGCGAGTTCTCGCGCGCCGCGCCCGAGGTCGTGTTCAGTTACGCCCGGACGAGCGACGACCACCTGCGCCTGCCGTCGGCGCTGCTCGCCGGGTGGGAGCACGCCGAATCCGCGGCGGCGCCACAGCGCTTCGGCGCGATGGTGGCCGGCGCGCGACCTCGACCCGAGGCGATCGACGACAGCCAGGCGCCGCCGGTACCCGCCGGCGCGACGATGTCGGGTGGCGCCTCGCTGATCGAGCGGCAGGCGGAATGCCCGTTTCGCGCGCTGGCGATGCACCGCCTGGGTGTCCTGCCGTGGCCGAAGCAGGAGGAGGGGCTGTCGGCGCTCGACCGGGGCAACCTCGTTCACCGTGCGATGCTGGAGTTCTGGCGCGAGGTGGGTGACCAGGCCACGCTGCTCGCGCTCGATGACGCCGCGCTGGCCCGGACGCAGGACGATGCCGCCTCCCGGGCGCTCGCCTCCGACGCGGTGCCCGTCGAACGCTGGCGCCAAATCTCCGAACTGATCGCCGGCAGCGAACGCGACCGCATTCGCGCCCTGCTGGGCGCCTGGATCGACGGATTCGAGCGGGTCCGGCCCCCGTTTCGGGTTGCGGCGACCGAGCTCGCGCAGACGCTCTGCCTTGCCGGCATAACGCTGCGCCTGCGGATCGACCGGGTCGATGAACTCGTCTCCGGTGGCATCGCCGTCGTCGACTACAAGACGGGCCCGACGATCGCCCCGGCGAAGTGGTTCGAGGCGCGGCCGCAGGCGCCCCAGCTGGGTCTCTACGCACTTGCGCTGCGGGCGCAGCAATCGCAAGCCGACGTGCGCGCGGTCGCCTACGCACGGATGAAGATCGGCGAACTCGGCTGGTCCGGCGTTGCGGCAGAGGGCGCGATCTGGCCGGGGCTGGCCGTGCCGGGTGACATCACTGCCGGCGCGCTGCCGGATTGGGGCGCGGCGCTGGCGTTCTGGACGAGCGCTTGCACCGGCATCGCCGCGGAAGCAGCGGCCGGTCATGCGCCGGTGCTGCCTCGCGATCCGCCCACGACCTGCCGCCACTGCGGGCTGCAGGCGCTGTGTCGCGTGGGCGCCGCGGAAATCGACACCGCAGGCGCGGCGGGCGAATGATCGTGCCGGCCCCGGCCCCGGCCTCGAACGCGGCCCTCGACGAAGAGGACCGGCACGCGCGGCAGCAGGCGCTGGACGTCACACGCTCGTTTCTCGTGCAGGCGCCGGCAGGATCGGGCAAGACCGAACTCCTGATCCAGCGCTATCTCGCGCTGCTCCCCACCGTTGAACGGCCGGAGGAAATCGTGGCGATGACGTTCACGCGCAAGGCAGCAGGCGAAATGCGCGAGCGCATCACCGACGCGCTGCGCGCCGCTGCGGAAGGCGTTCCGGTGACGTCATCGCATGCGCAGCGGACGCGCGGGCTCGCACTCGCCGCGCTGCGGTGCGATGCATCGCGTCAATGGAACCTCATCGCCCATCCGGCCCGACTTTCGGTGGTGACGATCGACGCGTTTTGCGCCGGATTGGCAGGACAGGCTCCGCTCACGACGCGGCTCGGCGCCTCGCCTCGCTACCTCGAACGCGCGACGCCGCTCTACCGGCGGGCCGTGCACGATGCGCTGGCGGACGCGGCCCCAGACGCGCCCGAGTGGCGGCTGCTGCTCGCGCACGTCGACAACGAGGTGTCGCGGCTGGTGAACCTGCTGGCGGGGCTGCTGGCGCAGCGCGAGCAGTGGCTGCCCGTCCTCCTGACCGGCGATGCGAACGCCTTCCGCGGCGCACTCGAGGCGACGCTCGAGGCTGACGTCGACGGGGAGCTGGCGGCACTGCACGCGGCGCTGTCGCCTTTGCGGGCGGGCGGTCTATGCGCTCTCCAGGCGCACGCGGCAACCGAGATGGGGCCTTCGTCGCCCATTGCCGATGCGCTGCAACGGATGGCGTGCGGCGACGGACTACCCCCGCCGCGCGCGGCAGCACTGGCGGATTGGCAGGCACTGGCGGATTGGCTGCTGCTCGCCGGCAAGGCGCGCTTTCGCACCAGGGTCGATGTACGGCAGGGTTTTGCTGCCGCGGGCAAGGGACCGGGCGCCGCCACGCGCGCCGCGCGCAAGGACGAGGTGCAGGCGCTGCTTGCGGCGCTGGCCTCGGAGCCGGGGTTGGCCGCGCTTCTCGACGCCGCGCGACGCCTGCCGCCGATCCGGTACGCCGACGACACGTGGTCGATCGTGGACGCGATGCTCTCGGTCCTGCCGCAGGTGGCCCAGCGACTGCTGCTGGTGTTTGGCGCCGAGGGTGCGATCGATTTCACGCAAGGCACGCTGGCGGCGCTGACTGCGCTGGGAACTGCCGATGACCCGCAGGAACTGCTGCTGCGGCTCGACTACGCGGTGCGCCATCTGCTGATCGACGAGTTCCAGGACACGTCGTACCCGCAGCTGGAATTGGTCGAGCGGCTGACCGCGGGCTGGATGCCGGGGGACGGGCGCAGCCTGTTCGTCGTCGGCGATCCGATGCAGTCGATCTATCGCTTTCGCGCCGCCGAAGTGCGGCTCTTCATCGAAGCGCAGGCGGCCGGGCGGATCGGCGGCGTCTCCGTGTTGCCGCTCACGCTGCGGCGCAACTTCCGCGCCCAGGCGGGATTGGTCGATTGGGTCAACGGCGTGTTTCGAGAGGTCCTGGGCGAAGTGAACGATCCGTGGCGCGGCGCCGTTGCCTTTGCTCCGGCGATTGCCGAGCACCCGCCGTTGCCGGACGCAGTGACCGTGGAACGCGTTGCCGATGAAGACGCCGAGTCGGTCGCCGTGATTGCCACCATCCGGGCCGCCCGGGAAAGCGGCGGCGGCAATATCGCCGTGCTGGTGCGCGCCCGCAGCCATCTCGACCGGCTGCTCCCGGCACTGCGCGATGCATCGATCCCGTTCACCGCCGTCGACCTCGATGCATTGTCGCAACGGCCTGCGGTCCTGGATCTGGCGACGCTGACGCACGCCATCGCTCAGCCCGCCGATCGCCTGGCGTGGCTGGCGATACTGCGCGCGCCGTGGTGCGGGCTCGTACTGGCCGATCTCCTGGCAGTCGCGGATGCGGCAACCGGGACACCCATCGCAGGGGCTGTCCTCGGACCGGAAGCGATTCCCGGGTTGTCGGACGATGGCCGCGCGCGGCTGGAACGGTTCGCAAACGCGCTGCGGCCTACGCTCGCGAGCGCCGGCCGCGCGCAGCTCGCGCGCCGCGTACACGGGGCCTGGCTGGCGCTCGCCGGGCCGGCGACCATCGACGATGCCGCCGATCTCGCCGCCGCGGAGATGTTCTTCGCGCTGCTGGCGCGGCACGAGCGCGCCGGCGACATCGCCGACTGGGATGCGTTGGTCGCGGATCTCGACGCGCTGCGCGCCGGGGCCGACGACGCTGCTGCCGATGCGCCCGGCGCGCGCGTGCAGGTGATGACGCTGCATCGCGCCAAGGGCCTGGAATTCGACACCGTCATCATGCCGGGCCTTGCGCGCAAGCCTCCACGCGGCGACAGGCCGCTGCTGCGCTGGCGCCGCCGGCCGCAGGGGCTGCTGCTCGCGCCGGGCAGGCGCCGCGGCGGGGACGACGACCCGATCTACGCCTACCTGAGTTCGCTCGCCGATGACGAAACCGACGCGGAACTCGGCCGCCTGCTGTACGTCGGCTGCACCCGTGCCCGGCGTCACCTCCATCTGGTCGCGGTCGTCAGGCCGCAGGACGCATCCGATGCCGCCGCGGGCTGGCGCGCGCCGGACTCCGGTTCCTCTCTGGCAAAGCTCTGGCCTGCGCTCGCGGCGGCACCGCCCGCGCCGCGTGTGCGCGACGCGGTGCGCGCGGTGGCAGAACGCGTTCCGCCACGTCTGCGGCGGTTGCCGCTGACATGGCAGTGCCCGCTGCCGCCGGCATCGATGCCCATCGCCGACGTTGCACCGAAGCGCGCGCAGGCGCCGGTGGAGTTCGACTGGGCACAGGCCACCGCGCGCCATGTCGGCGTCGTGGCCCATCGCGTGTTCGCGCAGATCGCGCGCGAGGGTCTCGCCGCCTGGAGTCGCAAGCGCGTGCAAGCGCTGCGCAAGCGCATTGCGATCGAGCTCGCGGGCGAAGGCGTCGACGCCGCCGGCATGGGTGCCGCGGCCGACGCCGTCGTGGCGTCGGTGCTGGGAGTGATCGACGACAACCGGGGTCGCTGGCTGTTCGCGCCCGATCATCTCGACGCGGCGAGCGAGTGGGCGCTGTCCGGCATCGAGGCGGGCAGCGTCGCCCGCATCGTGATCGACCGCACTTTCGTCGCCGATGGTGTGCGCTGGATCGTCGACTTCAAGACCAGCCTCCACGAGGGCGGCGACCTCGACGCATTTCTCGACCGCGAAAGGGAGCGCTATCGCGACCAGCTCGCGCGCTACGCGAGGTTCGTGCGGGCAATCGATCCGAGGCCGATCCGATTGGGCCTCTACTATCCGCGCTTTGCCGGATGGCGGGCGTGGGAAGCCGCAGCCGCCGGTTGAAGGCGGGCGACACGAAAATCCGTTAAAATCAATAGTTTTTCTGACCTGCTCCCGGCGAGCGGAAAGAGCCCATGCGTGTGTTTCGCGGCCTGCCGGCGTCGGCCGAGGTTCCCGTCGCGCTGACCATAGGCAACTTCGATGGCGTGCATTGCGGCCATCAGGCGATGCTCTCCCGGCTGATCGACGCCGCGGAGGATCTCGCGCTGCCGCCGGCCGTGATGACGTTCGACCCGCACCCGCGCGAGTTCTTCGCACCCGCGTCGGCACCGCCCCGCCTGTCCTCGCTGCGCCACAAACTCGAGCGCTTCGCCGCCCTCGGTGTGCACCGCACCTATATCGTCCACTTCGACAGCCGCTTCGCCGCGCACACGCCGCAGGCTTTCGTCGACGATGTGCTTGTCGCGCGGATCGGAGCGCGCTGGGTTCTGGTCGGCGAAGACTTCCGCTTTGGCCGCGGCCGCGCGGGCGACGTCGCCGTGCTGCGCACGCTGGCGCGGAAGTTCAGCGTCGAGGCCATGCGCACCGTGGAGGCGGGCGGCGAGCGCGCGTCGTCGTCGGCCGTGCGCGAGGCGCTGGCCGAGGCCGATTTCGCGCGCACCGCCACGCTGCTCGGGCGGCCGTTCACGATGGAAGGCCGCGTCGCCCATGGCGCCAAACTCGGCCGCAGCCTCGGTTTTCCGACAGCCAACCTGAAACTGCGGCGCCGGCCGCCTTTCACCGGCATTTACGCGGTCCGCGTCCACGGACTCGGTCCCACGCCGCGCAACGGCGTGGCGAGCCTGGGCGTTCGCCCCACGGTCGCGCAGGGCGGGGAGCCGCTGCTCGAGGTCCACCTGTTCGATTTCGATGCCGACATCTACGGCCGGCGGATCAGCGTCGAGTTCCTGCACAAGATTCGCGACGAGGCGCGTTATCCCGATCTGCACTCGCTCACGCGCCAGATTCGCAACGATGTCGAGCGTGTGCGCAGCTATTTTGCGGCCGCGACCGCCGGCGCCCGCGCCGGCCATTCGCTGGCCGTGCCGGCAACTCAAGACAAGTGAACCCGCGATGTCCGACACGACGAAACCTGACTACAAGGCCACCCTCAACCTGCCGGAGACGCCGTTTCCGATGCGCGGTGATCTCTCCAGGCGCGAGCCCGGCTGGGTCGAGAGCTGGAAACAGCGCGACGTGTACGCGGCGATCCGCGCGGCGTCGCGCGGCCGGCCGCGCTTCGTGCTGCACGACGGCCCCCCGTATGCGAACGGCGACCTGCACATCGGGCACGCGTTCAACAAGATCCTGAAGGACATCATCGTCAAGAGCCGCACGCAGGACGGGTTCGATGCGCCCTACGTGCCGGGCTGGGATTGCCACGGCATGCCGATCGAGGTGCAGATCGAGAAGACGCACGGCAAGCACATTCCGGTCGACGAAACGCAGCGCCTCGCCCGCGCCTATGCGGGCGAGCAGATCGTCCGGCAGAAGGCGGATTTCCGCCGCCTGGGGGTCATCGGCGACTGGGAGCATCCGTATACGACGATGGCGACCAAGAGCGAGGCCGACGAGATCCGGACGCTGGGCAGGCTGCTCGAGAAGGGGTACCTCTACCGCGGACTCAAGCCGGTGAACTGGTGTTTCGACTGCGGCAGCGCGCTGGCCGAAGCCGAGGTCGAATACGAGGACCGCCACGACATCGCGATCGATGTCGCGTTTCCCGTCGACGACGGCGATCGCGCCAAGCTCGCACAGGCGTTCCGGCTGCCAGTGCTGCCGGCGGGCGCCGTGCTCGCGGTCATCTGGACGACCACGCCGTGGACGATCCCTTCCAACCAGGCGTTGAACGCGCATCCGGACTTCGACTACGCGCTGGTGGCGACCGAGCGCGGGCACCTCGTGCTGGCGGTCGAACTCGTCGACGCCTGCCTCGCGCGCTACGGACTGACCGGGCACACCGTCGCAACGACCAAGGGCCGCGCCCTCGAACTGATCCGCTTCCGGCATCCGTTCTACGACCGCGTCGCGCCCGTCTATCTCGGCGACTACGTGACGCTGGACACCGGGACCGGAATCGTCCATTCGTCACCTGCCTACGGCGTCGAGGATTTTCTTTCCTGCCGGCGCTACGGCATGAAGGACGAGGACATGCTCAATCCGGTGCAGGGCGATGGCCGCTTCGCCGACAGCCTGCCGTTCTTCGGCGGCCAGAATATCTGGAAGGCGAATCCGGCGATCGTCGAGAAGATGCGCGAGGCCGGCGCGCTGCTGCATGCGGAGAAGCTCACGCACAGCTACATGCATTGCTGGCGACACAAGACGCCGGTCATCTACCGCGCGACGACGCAGTGGTTCGCCGGCATGGACGACGTTCCGGGGTGGAACGGTGCCAAGTCCGCGCGCACGCTGCGCGCCACCGCGCTCGCCGGCATCGACGCGACACGGTTCTACCCGGAGTGGGGCAAGGCGCGGCTCTACGGGATGATCGCCAACCGGCCGGACTGGACGCTGTCCCGCCAGCGGCAATGGGGCGTGCCGCTGCCGTTCTTCGTCGACAGGCGGACCGACGCGCTGCATCCGGACACGCTGCAACTGCTCGAGCGCGCGGCGGCAAAGGTTGAAGTCGACGGCATCGAGAGCTGGTTCCGCGCGAGCTGCGAAGACTTTGGCGTCGATCCGGAGCGCTATCGCAAGCTCTCCGACACGCTCGACGTCTGGTTCGATTCGGGGTCCACGCACCAGACGGTGATGGGCGGCCCGGACGGGCGCGCGACCGGCGCCGGCTCGCATCCGCAGGAGACCGCGTTCCCGGCGGACCTGTACCTCGAAGGCTCCGACCAGCATCGTGGGTGGTTCCACTCGTCGCTGCTCGTCTCGTGCATGCTGAACGGCGTGCCGCCGTACAAGGCGCTGCTGACGCACGGCTTCGTCGTCGATGGCGACGGCAAGAAGATGTCGAAGTCGAAGGGCAACGTGGTGTCGCCGCAGAAGGTTTCGGAGACCCTAGGTGCCGAAATCCTGCGCCTGTGGGTGGCCGCAACCGACTATTCGGGCGACATGTCGATCTCGGACGAGATCCTGAAGCGCGTGGTCGAGAGCTATCGGCGGATTCGCAACACGCTGCGCTTCCTCATCGCCAACACCGCCGACTTCGATTCGACCCGCGATGCGCTGCCGATCGGCGAGCTGTTCGAGATGGACCGCTACGCGCTCACCGCGGCGCGCGCGCTCGCCGACGCGGTCATCGCCGACTACGCAAGCTACGAGTTCCACCTGGTCGTCCAGCGGCTGCAGACGTATTGCTCCGAGGATCTCGGCGGCTTCTACCTCGACGTGCTCAAGGACCGGCTCTACACCGCCGGTCGCGACAGTCGCGCGCGCCGCTCGGCGCAGACGGCGCTGACACGGATTCGCGATCTCCTGCTGCAGTTGATCGCCCCGGTACTGTCCTTCACCGCCGAGGAGGCGTGGGCGATCGTGCATCCTGCCGAGGCGTCGGTATTCTGCCGCGAGTGGCGCGATGCGCTGCCGGAAGTCCCGGATGCCGAGGCGCTCGCGGCCAGGTGGACCCGCATCCTCGCGGTGCGCAGCGTCGTGCAGAAAGAGCTCGAAGCGCTGCGCCGGCAGGGGAAAATCGGCTCGCCGCTGCAGGCGGAAGTCGTGGTCACTGCGGCTGCCGACGATTACGCGGCGCTCTCGAGCCTTGGCGACGACCTGCGCTTTGTGATGATCACCTCGGCGGCACGCGCGGTCCCGGGCGACGCCCTTTCGATCGGGGTCACCGCCAGCGTGCATGCGAAATGCGAACGCTGCTGGCACTATCGCGACGACGTGGGCCGCGACGCCGCGCACCCGGGGCTGTGCGGCCGCTGCACGGCGAATCTCCACGGTGCCGGCGAGCCCCGCAGCCATGCGTGACCGCCCGCCCGGCCGCGACGGCAGCGTCGCGTGGTGGCGCTGGCTGGTCGTTTCCGTCGCGGTGCTGGTCGTCGACCAGCTGACCAAGGCGCTGGTGCTGGGGTCGTTCCAGCCCGGCGACGAGCTGCGCGTCACCGGATTTTTCAGCCTCGTGCTCGCGTTCAACACCGGCGCGGC
This sequence comes from uncultured beta proteobacterium, assembly GCA_963788185.1. Taxonomy (GTDB): domain Bacteria; phylum Pseudomonadota; class Gammaproteobacteria; order Burkholderiales; family Casimicrobiaceae; genus CAIWHR01. Next base: position 998,370 of record CAWBGE010000017.1, on the reverse strand, counting down.
GTTCAGCTTCCTCGCCGGGGCCGGAGGCTGGCAGCGGTGGCTGTTCACGGCCGTCGCCATGGTCGCGTCGGTGGTGATCGGGTGGCTGTTGAAGCGCGGCGGCAGCCGGATGTACTGCCTGGGCCTCGCCGCGATCCTGGGGGGTGCCATCGGCAACCTCGTCGATCGCGTGCTGCTGGGCAAGGTCGTCGATTTTCTCCTCTTTCACTATGCCGGGTGGTTCTATCCGGCGTTCAACGTGGCCGACAGCGCGATCACCATCGGCGCGGGGCTCATCATCGTCGACAGTTTTCGCCAACGCCACTCGGCGCCGCGCGCGGTCGGATCCTCCGGAGACTCATGATGGACGTCCTGCTCGCCAATCCCCGCGGCTTTTGCGCCGGCGTCGACCGCGCGATCGCGATCGTCGAGGAGGCGCTGCGCCGATTCGGCGCGCCGATCTACGTCCGGCACGAGGTCGTGCACAACCGATACGTGGTCGACGATCTCGTCGCCAAGGGCGCCATCTTCGTCGACGATCTGGACGCGATTCCTGCCGGCAGCACGGTGATTTTCTCCGCGCACGGCGTCGCGAAATCGGTGCGTGCCGACGCCGAGGCGCGTGGCCTGCGGGTGTTCGACGCCACCTGTCCGCTGGTGACGAAGGTGCACAGCGAAGTCGCGCGCATGCGCGAGCAGGGGCGCGACATCGTGATGATCGGCCACGCGGGCCATCCCGAAGTCGAGGGCACCATGGGCCAGTGCGACGAAGGCATCCACCTCGTCGAATCGGTGGCGGACGTCGGCCGGCTCGCGATTGGGCCGGCGGCTCCGCTCGCCTACGTCACGCAGACCACATTATCGGTCGACGACGCGGCGGCGATCGTCGACGCACTGCGGGAGCGCTATCCGGCGATCGTGGGTCCGAAAAAGGACGACATCTGCTACGCGACGCAGAACCGGCAGGATGCGGTCAAGTTCATGACGCGGGATGTCGACGTGGTCGTCGTCGTCGGCAGCCCCAACAGCTCGAATTCCAACCGTCTGCGCGAGGTGGCGGCCAACCGTGGCGTCCCTGCGTACATGGTCGATCGCGCCGACGAGCTCGACCCTGCTTGGATCGCCGGCAAGCGGCGCGTCGGCGTCACCGCAGGCGCGTCGGCACCCGAGGTGCTGGTGCAGGAGGTATTGGCGCGGCTCGAGGCGCTGGGCGCCGTGTCGGTGCGCGAACTCGACGGCGCCACCGAGAACGTCGTGTTTCCGATGCCGAAGGGCTTGACGCCCTTGGCGAAGGGCGGTTGACGCCAGGTCAGGCGACCGGGACGAACTCGTAGAGCTCGAATCCGGGGCCGTGCTCGACCAGCTTGGTCAGCACGGCGAATCCGGACCGTTCGCCTCGGCGAAGGGATACCGCCTGCTCGACCTGGAACGCGCCGGCGGGAACGATGATCTGCGGCGGCGCGTGGTCGGCCGCCTGGGGCGCGTGATCTTCGGGCAGCACGACGACAGGCGCGAGCGTACCCGTGGCGGCGTTCTCGGCCACTGCAGCGGCGGCCTCCGGTGCATCGGACAGGAGCTCGCAGCCGAACTCGAGACCGCTGCCCTTGAACGTGTTGCGAAACCAGCGAACCATCGCGACCTGCAGTCCCGTGCGGCCCTCGACGCGCAAGGCGATGAGGTCGCCGATGCGCAAGACTCCGGGATGGCCGTCGGTCTGGCGCAGCGCATAGCCGGCCGGCGTATGGTTGATGACCTGGCAGGCGCTCATCGCCGGCAATCCGGATGACACGCGGCTCCCCATGTCGTGATCGCCCCGGCTGTACTGCCACACGCCGGCGAGTCCGGCGCACATCACCACCCGGGCGCGCGACGGCAGGCGATTGAACTGGCGGGCGGGCGGGATCGCCCACTGGCGCAGCAGGCGTCTCAGCAGAGCGATGAATTGCGTGCGCGCAACGGGATCCTTGCCGAGCTCGGGCGGGACCGCGCCGCCTGCGTCGAGGGCGCGCAGCTCTTCCTGCAACTGGAACGCGAGGTCGTAGGTGAGCAGGTAGATCTTGCTGCCTTCGACGGTTCCGCCCTTGTTGGCGGAAAACGGCGGAAAGTCGTGCCCGACAGGGATGATCGCCACCGCTTTCGCCATCCGGTGGACGGGTGCCACGTCGGTGAGCTTCGCCGCGTGGCAGTGTGTCGTCAGGTATTGGGCGACGGTCGCGAGTTGTCCCGGCAGGAAGCCATAGGGGTTGGCCAGCGCGAGCAGCAAGGTCTGCAGGTACGCGCGCTCGGGCGTCATGTCGGCGGTGTCCGCATTGACGGTCAGCTCGTGCAGCGCGCGCTCGCGCGCGAACGCGTACACGGCGTGGGCGTCGAGCCAGGTCTTGGGCGGCACCGGCGCGTATGACAGGTAGCTGTTGACGAGGATGCGCGCCGTGCACTGCAGGCACCGGTGCACGAGCGCGAGCAGCAACCGCGGCCCGGTGAGCATCAGCCGCCGATCGGACTCGCGGACCAGCAGGTGCTTGTACGCGACCGACATTTCGGTCGCCAGCGTCAGCGCGGCTTTCGCCGAGTCGAGCGCGACGCCCGAAAGCGGGTGCGACACGCGGGCGAAGTGCTGCTCCAGGATGGGCCACAGCGTGTTGGCGGCCGACCAGAAAATCTCCGCCAGCTCGAGCCGGCGCGAATCGCTCATGCCGACGCGATTGGTCGCCGCAAGCGCATCGCCGATGGCGCGCGCCGATTCGACCGCCGACGGCCGGCGCATGAGATCGTCGATCCAGGCCTTGACCTTGGCCGGCCGCGTCTCCGGCGGATTGGCCGGATGGGCGTCGAGGGGAGGAAGGCTGAGGCGTAGCATCGTGGGGCCGCGGGGTGGCACTCCATTGTATGCGAAGCCGCAGCGCGCTGCCGGGAGGGGTTCTACGTCCCGCCGGTGCCTGCAGGGGTTGCAAGGAAAGCGACGACCGGGGCGATCTGGCACGGATCGAGCAGCATCGGCGCGTGGCCGACGCCCGCGAACTCGATGACGTCGGGGCGCGGCCCGCGGTCCTTCATCGCCGCTGCCGTCGCGGCGGAGAGCAGGTCCGAGTTCGCGCCGCGCAGCACCAGCGTGGGGCAGCGAATGGCGTCCCACAGTCCCCACAGATCGGCGGGCGCCGGGTTGGCGCGAAAGGGCACCGCGATACCGGGGTCATAGGCCAGGCCCCAGCGCCCGTCGGCGCGTTGCCGGACATTCGTCTCGGTCAGGAACGTCCACTGCAAATCGGTGAGCGCGCCGAAGGGCGCCGACACGGCGCGTATGTAACGCTCGATTTCGGCGAAACTCGCAAACGTCGGGTCGAGTCCGACGTAGGTCGCGATGCGCGCGAGCGCCTCGGACTCGATGACCGGCCCGACGTCATTGACGACGAGCCGAACCACAGGAGCACCGGGTTGCGCCGCGATCGCCATCCCCAGCAATCCCCCCATCGACGTGCCGATCCAGTCGACGCATTCGGCGCCGGAGCGCGCGATCAGTGCGGACAGCGTGGCGAGGTACGTCGGAAAGCCGTAGTCGCCGGCATCGGCAAGCCACTCGCTGTCGCCGCGACCCGGCATGTCGACGGCCAGCACGCGGTGCGTTGCGGACAACGCCTCGGCCAGGACGTCGAAGTCGCGGCCGTTGCGCGCGAGGCCGTGGACGCAGATGGCGACGCGCGGATTGTCGGCGTCACCCCATTCCCAGTAGTTGACGCGATGAAATCCGTGCGCGGACAGGCTCGGCAGGTGGGCGCGGCGGGGCAGGGTGGCGGTCAGTTGCATGGTGCGCAGGCAAGTCGGAAAACCGGGGGCGAAGACGAGCCGCGATCGTCGTTGATCGCGTCCGCGGCGTCAATCACGGCCGTCCTCGCGCAGCGTCCGGTCGAGGATCAGCAGCATCGCCGCGGTTGCGCCCCAGATGTAACGGTCGCGCCAGGGAATTGCCCAGTAATCGCGGCGATGCTCGCCCAGCATCCGGTAGTGGCGCTGCTGGTTCGCCGGGCTGAGCAGGAATTCCAGCGGCACCTCGAAAACGTCGGCCACCTCGAAGGGATCTGGCGTGACCGCGAACGGCGGCTCGACCCAGCCGACGACCGGAGTCACGCGGTAACCGGTAACGGTTTCGTAGTCGGCGAGTTGTCCGAGGATGGAAACGGCATCCGATGGAAGGCCCACCTCCTCGGTCGCTTCCCGCAATGCGGTGGCGGCGCTCGACGCGTCGGCCGCTTCGGCGCGGCCGCCGGGAAAACTGATCTGACCCGGGTGGTTGGACAGGTGGGCTGTGCGCTGGGTCAGCAACACCTGCAGCCCCTGTGGCCGGTTGACCAGCGGCACCAGCACCGCCGCGCGCGTGGGTTCGCCACCGCGGCCGGGCAGACGAAAACCATCCGACAGTCCGCGCGCGGACGGCGGAGCGGGGCGCGCGAGGCGTTCGGCGAGCCAATCCCGCTGTTCGGCAGCCGGCAGGTGGAAAAGCGGCAACGGCATGCGCGGCGATCGCTATCAGTGGCAGTGCTGGATCTCGATCGTGGTGTGCGCGATCTCGGGGTGGACCGCCAGCCATTCGCGGACGCGAGCCGGGGTCACGTCGCGGTCGTGCGAAACCAGGCCGATCGCACAGGCGTAGGAAGCGCGGCCCACTCGCCAGACGTGAAGGTCGGTGACCCTCGTGTCGGCGGGCGCACGCCCTGCGATGGCCTCCCGGATCTCATCCACCACCGGATGGTCCATCTCGCGGTCCAGCAGGACATTGCTGGTCTCGACGATGAGGTTTCGCGCCCAGATCGCCACGAGTGCGGCGCCGACGATTCCCATCGCAGGATCGAGCCACGACCAGCCCCAAAGCCAGCCGCCGGCCAACGCGACGATGGCCAGCACCGAGGTCGCGGCATCGGCGGCAACATGGAGGTAGGCCGACTTGAGGTTCAGATCGTGGTGGTGCTCTGCGCCGTGCCGATGCGAGTTGCCATGGGACTGCTCGCCGTCGTGGTGGTGGTCGCGGTGGTGTGCCGTGCCGAGAATCCAGGCGGAGACGAGGTTGACCGCCAGGCCGACGGCGGCAACTGCGATCGCCTCGACGTAATGGATCGGCTGCGGGGTGATGATTCGCTCCACCGAGCCGTACACCATCAGCGCCGCGATGCCGAGCAGAAGGATGGCGCTGGCGAACCCGGCGAGCACCTCCATCTTCCAGGTGCCGAAGGCATATCGCCCGTCCGCGGCGTGGCCGCGTGCCGCGGCGTAGGCGAAGGCGGAAAGGCCGATGGCGAGCGCGTGCGAACTCATGTGCCAGCCATCGGCGAGCAGCGCCATCGAATTGAACGACCACCCGGCGACGACTTCGACCACCATCATCGCCAGCGTGATCCACATCACGGACCTCGCGCCGCGCTCGCCCGCTTCGTTTCCCGTGTCGAAACGGTGGTGGTGCGTCCATTGGCTCAGGTCGTCGGTATGCATCGCTCGCTTCCCGGTTGAACCCGCGATCCCCGTGGAGAGACTGCGGCCCGTTTCACCCGCACGGACCCGAAACCAGATCGGCACGGGTATCGTGACGATTGTACCGGGTATGCCGCGCCGGACGCGGACGTGCGGTGTTGATTCGCAATGACTTTCCCTTCACCATGCACGGCTGATTCGGCCGCGGTGCGGAATGGTTCCCGCGCGCCTTCGGGCAGGCACGAAATCTCCCGGACTGCCGCTGCAGCGCATGCACGAGAGGTTCAAATGATCGACGCATCCTGGTTGCTGTTCATGGTTGCATCGCTGCTGCTCATCGTCACGCCGGGTCAGGACATGATTCTCGTCATGTCGCGGTCGCTGGCGCAGGGCGCCGGCGCGGGCGTCGCGACGGCTGCGGGGGTGAGCGTCGGGCTTGTCGGCCACACGATTCTCGCCACCCTCGGCCTGGGTGCCGTGTTGCGCACGTCGGAGTGGCTGTTCGTGGCGCTCAAGCTCGTCGGCGCGGCCTACCTGATCTATCTGGGTTTCGGCCTGCTCCGCACCCGGCGCGGAACGCTACCGCTTGGTTCGGTGGCACCGCGGTCGCCGCGCAAGCTCTTTCTCGATGGCGCCGTATCGAATCTGTCCAATCCCAAGATCGCGGTGTTCTACTTTGCCTTCCTGCCGCAGTTCGTCCTGCCGGCGGCGCAGCACCCCACGCTGACGATCTTCACGCTGGGAATTGCCTTCGCTGCGCTCACGTTTCTCGTCAAGGCACCGGTGGGAGTGTTCGCGGGCGCGTTGTCCGGATGGCTGCGACGTCGACCCGACGTCCTGTCCTGGGTCTATCGTTCGAGTGGCGCCCTATTGATAGGTCTCGGCGTGAAGCTCGCGTTCGAGCGGCGGTAGTCGAACGTCATTTCGCGGTCCCGCCGGAGACATTGCCGCAACGGCACGGCAATTGATGCCGGATCAGTAGTCCGCGCGCAGGAATCCCGGAATCCCCCAGCGGAGTACCCACCACTTCCACTTGGCGACCGCGTGAAATGTGGCGGCAGGCGCACCGCGATCCGGTACCAGCCGGTCGGCGACCATCGACTGGGCGATCGCCGGGGTGGTGCTGTCCGGCGTCTTGCAACTCCAGTTCCCGCGATTGCGGACGGTACAGTCGGTCATCTTCCCGGACCGCTCGGCCGAGCCTGCGATCCAGTGGTGTACCTCGCCGCGGCTCTTGCTGGCACGAAACCGGTACCGCGCGCCTGCCTCGAGGCGCCCGCTGCAGACGAGTCCCTGCCATGCGCCGCCCGCGCAGTTAGCCGTGTAGACCGTGCGCTCGCCCTCCAGCGTGACCCTGTCGCTCGCCCAGATGATGGCTCCCATGGCAACGACGATGACGAAGAGCAACAGCCAAGCGTTTCTGGACATCGCGCAAGGGTAGATCCGACACGACAGAAAGGCAAATGTCCGGCGAACATCTCCACTTGCGTATCCACGGTGCCGGACCGATATGGAGTGTATGGGGTCATGCACAACTCCTGCATGAGGCGAAAATCGATGTCCGACAATCGGTGGGGTCGCCTTCTGCTCGTCCTGGCGCTGCTGTCTCCGGCCAGCCAGGCAGCGGTGGAGTCGCCCGTGCGCAGCATCAGCGTCACGTCCGTTGGGGCGGTGTACGTCTGCGATGCCGTCATGTTTGCGCCGGTTCCGCCGGCCGTGGCGTGGGAGGTGCTGATCGATTTCGAGCACATGGCGGAATGGGTGCCCAACGTACGCACGAGCAGGGTACTCAAACGCGAGAGCGACTCGGCAACGATCGAACAGCGTGGCACCGCGAGATTCGGCGTCGCAAACTTTGCTTACACGACCGAGCGTCGGATCGAGATGAACAAGCCGGTGGCCATACGATCCACGCAGATCAAGGGCAGCCTGCGCCGAGTCGAGTCGCTGATGACGCTCGAACCGGACGGAAAGGGCACCGGGCTTAACTATCATCTCGAGGTCGTGCCGGGACTTCTCGCGCGCGCTGTCATGTCGAGGAGTTTTCTCGAGCACGAGATCGCGGAGCAGTTTGGCGCGATCGTAGCCGAGATGACGCGGCGCGCCCAATAGCGCCGGCGTCCGCTTGGATTCTCGGCCGCCCCGCGATCGGGGGATGCGACTGCGGGCCCGCTCCGCGGCGGTGCGTGTTGCGAGCGCTACTGCGCGGGCGGCACCTGGCTCATCGCGTGTTCGGCGAGCGCAGCAATGGTCAGGCTGGGATTGACGCCGGGGTTGGCGGGAAGCACCGATCCGTCGCACACCAGCAGGTTGCGGTAGCCGAACGCGCGCAAACTGCGGTCCACGACCCCCGCGTGCGAGTTTCCGGCAATGACCGCCCCTCCGAGCAGGTGCGCGGTCGTGGGGATGTTGGCGGTGGCCTCGAGGAACATGCTTTGGGCGACGCCCCCGGTCTGCCGGGCAACCACTGCCGCGGCCTCGTTCGCCAGCGGGATGTATGTCGGGTTGGGCTTGCTTGCGTGCTGGTCGGTCGTAAGCCGCCAGCCTCCGAACAGCCCGCGCCGAAGCCGGAAGCGAATGGCACTGTCGAGCGATTGCATTGCCAGCAGGACCAGCGAACGCTTGCCCCACCCGAATGGCGACAACGTGCGCAGCGCGTCGACCGGGTGTCGCAGCATCGTTTCCACCCAGCGCAATGGACGCGTCCACCGCGTGCCTGCCCCGGTGAGCAGCGTGAAGAAGAGACCTGCCATGTCGCCGTCGGGACCGTAGGTGACAAACTCGAGATGCGTGTCGGGGCGGGGATAGATGCTGGCGCTGATGGCGACGTCCTCTCCCGGCTTGTGCGACGGGTCGAGCTTGGTGATAGCGAGCAGCGATTCGCTGTTGGTGCGCGCGAGTTGTCCCAGCTGGTCGCTGAGGCGGGGCAGGGAACCGCGTTGCTTGCACTTCGCCAGCAAGCGGTTGGTGCCCAGCGCACCCGCAGCGACCACCACGCCGCGCGCGGTATAGATCTGACGTCGCTTGCGCCACCAGGCGCCCGGCCGCTCGGTGGTGACGCGATAGCCTTCGGCTTCGTCGTCGCTGCCTAGCGGCACGATGTCCACCACCTCGCAGTCGGGCGTCACCGTCGCCCCCAGCTTTTCCGCGAACCACAGGTAGTTCTTGAGCAGCGTGTTCTTGGCGCCGACCCTGCAACCGACCATGCAGGCGCCGCACTTGTTGCAACCGGTGCGGTCGGGCCCCGCGCCGTTGAAATAGGGATCGGGCACGGTGACCCCGGGCGCGCCAAAATAGACTGCACAGGGGGTGCGTGCAAACGTGTGCTCGACGTTGAAGTGCCGGGCGAGGTCGCGCAACAGACGCTGGGTCGTGTTGTCGAACGGCACCTGGGTGACGCCAAGCATCCGCCTGGCGGTGGCGTAGTGGGGCGCCAGCTGCGCTTCCCAGTCGTGCAGGCGCGCCCATTGCGGATGCTCGAAGAACGGCGCCGCGGGCTGGTAGAGGGTGTTGGCGTAGACCGTGCTGCCACCGCCGACGGCGCTTCCGGAAAGGATGAACACGTCCTTGAACACCGTCAGGCGCAGGATGCCGCGCAAGCCCAATCGAGGCAGCCACAGGAAGCGCTTCAGGTTCCAGGGCGTCGTGGCGAATTCATGGTCGGCATAGCGCCGTCCGGCTTCCAGCACGCCGACGCGATAGCCCTTTTCGCTCAAGCGCAACGCGCAGACACTGCCGCCGAAGCCCGAGCCGATGACCAGCCAGTCGAAATCCTGCGCGTCGGGGTGGGTCATGAGGATGGAGGCTGGCGGCTGCCGTTCAGGGGGTCCCAGATGCGATTGTCTGCCCCATTTTTAGCCTAAGTGCTCTAAAGCGGGCGTCATCCTGTCCCGCCCCGCGAAGCGCAGGCACCATTCCCACGCACCGGATGCGTGCCGGAGACATCAACGAAACGGCTGCCGCCGCAGGCGCTCCCCAACCATGATAGCATTCGATAGAACGTTCGTTCTATGCAACCGACCATGCCATCGTCCTCGTCTTCGTCGTCCTTCCCTACGGCCTCGGATCGGCGCGACGCGCACCTGACCACGCTGAACCCGCAGCAGCGGTTCGCGGTCGAATTCGGCGTTGGCGTGCAGGGCCTGGGAGGGCCGCTGCTGGTGATCGCCGGCGCCGGTTCGGGCAAGACGGACACCATTGCGCATCGCGTGGCGCACCTGGTGTTCAGTGGCGCCGACCCCCAGCGAATACTCCTGCTGACGTTTTCGCGCCGCGCGGCGCTCGAAATGGAGCGGCGTGCCACCCGCATCCTGGGTCGCGTGCTCGGCGCGCCGAAGGAGCAGCGACCGCCGTCCCTTGGCTGGGCAGGCACGTTCCACGGCGTCGGCGCGCGACTGCTGCGAAGTTACGCCGATCGCATCGGCCTCGACGCGTCCTTTACGATTCACGACCGCGGCGATTCCGAAGATTTTCTCGCCATGGTCCGGCATGACCTCGGGCTGTCGGCCACAGCGCGCCGATTTCCGACCAAAGCTACGTGCCTCGCCGTCTATTCGCGCGTCGTCAACAGCGAGGCGCCACTGGAAGCGGTCCTGAAGGCCGCGTTTCCGTGGTGTGCACCGTGGGAGGCCGAACTCAGGAAGCTCTTCAATGCATACGTCACCGCGAAACAGGCACAAAACGTCCTCGACTACGACGATCTGCTGCTCTACTGGTCGCAGATGATGGCGGAGCCGAGTCTTGCCGCGGAAGTCGGGGCCCGTTTCGATTACGTCCTCGTCGACGAATATCAGGACACGAACCGGCTCCAGGCGACCATCCTGCGGGCGATGAAGCCCGACGGGCAGGGCGTCACCGTCGTCGGCGACGACGCACAGTCAATCTACTCGTTTCGCGCGGCCACCGTGCGCAACATTCTCGACTTCCCGCGCCAGTTCACGATGCCGGCAGAGGTTGTCACCCTGGAGCGCAATTACCGTTCGACCCGACCCATCCTCGATGCGTCCAACGCTGTCATCGGCCTGGCGAGCGAACGCTTCGCGAAGACGCTCTGGACCGACCGGATGTCCTCCGCAAAGCCGCAGCTCGTCGCGGTCCGTGACGAGGTGGACCAGTCGCGCTGCGTCGCCGAACGCATCCTCGAGTATCGCGAGGCAGGCATTGCACTGAAGTCGCAGGCGGTGCTCTTCCGTACCTCCAGCCACAGCGCGCACCTGGAACTCGAACTCGCGCGACGCGACATTCCGTTCGTGAAATATGGCGGGCTCAGGTTCCTCGAAGCAGCGCACATCAAGGACGTCCTGTCGGTGCTGCGCTGGGCCGAGAATCCGCGCAGCCGGATGGCGGGTTTCCGTGCTGTCCGGCTACTGCCCGGCATCGGACCGGCCACGGCGGCGAGACTTCTGGACGTCATGGATCAAGCGCCGAATCCGCTGGCCGCCATGGAGTCATTCGGCGTTCCCGCTTCGGCTGCGGACGGCTGGCGGGAGCTGGTCGAACTCTTCCAGGTTCTGTGCCGGGAGCGCGCGAACTGGCCTGCCGACATGGACCTCGTCACGCGGTGGTACGAACCACATCTGCAGCGCATCTTCGATGATGCCCATGTTCGCCAGCGTGATCTCGTCCAGCTGCAGCAGATTGCGTCGACTTATCATTCGCGCGAGCGCTTCCTGACCGAAGTGACGCTCGATCCACCCGACGCCACGAGCGCAGAGGCGGGCGTGCCCGGCCTCGACGACGACTACCTCATCCTCTCGACCATTCATTCGGCCAAGGGACAGGAGTGGAACACCGTGCATATCCTCAATGTCGTCGACGGCTGCATTCCTTCCGACATGAGCACCGGCACGGGCGAGGAGATCGAAGAAGAGCGGCGGCTGCTCTACGTGGCCATGACCCGCGCCAGGGACCATCTGCACCTGATGCTGCCGCAGCGGTTTTACGTCCACCAGCAATCCGCCTATGGCGACCGCCACGTCTACGCGTCGCGCAGCCGATTCATCCCGGAGGGCGTCATCGACTGCTTCGAAACATGCGCGTGGCCGGTCCCCGGCGCGGGACAACAGGGCGGAGCACCGCAGGCCAAGGCGACCATCCCGGTGGACATCGCGGCGCGCGTACGCGCGATCTGGAACTGACTGGAGCTCCGATCCCCGTCACTTTACATAATAACAATTATGCGACTCTTGGTTCGAGGAGCGCACGATTGCCCCCAGTTACTTCTAGGCTATTGCGTGCCGCCCCCGATAGAGAACGCCGCGCCGAACCAGCCACTTCTCGACCTCCACGGCGATGAGCACGGTGCCCGGAACGAAGATGCATATCGCCAACTCGGAAGCAGTCAGCGGCTCGGTCTTCATGATCTCGTTCATTGCCGGCGTGTAGACGACTGCAAGCTGGAGCGCTGCGCCAAGCAAGACTGCGCCGAGCAAAGGCAGGTTGCTGCCGAGGCCAATCGTGAACAGCGACTCCCGCTCCGAGCGAATCACCATGACGTGGAAGAGCTGTGCGAATGTAAGCGTCGTGAACACCATCGTCTGCCAGTGCGTCGAGCCCGTGCCGACCGCCTGTGCCTGCACACCGAGCGACAGTGCGCCGATCAGGCAGCCCACCCACACGACGTGAATTCCGATTCCCCCTGCGAACAGGCTCTCGCCGGGCGTGCGCGGTGGCCGCCGCATCACGCCCCGCTCCTCCGGCTCACCGGCAAGGGCAAGCCCCGGCAGACCATCGGTGACGAGATTCACCCACAGGATCTGGATCGGGGCGAGCGGCATGGGCATCCCGAACAGCGGTGCGAGCAGCAGCGTCAGGATCTCCGCGAGATTGCCTGCGAGCACGAACTTGACGAACTTGCGGATGTTGTCATAGATGCGGCGCCCCTCGCGCACCGCACCGACGATCGTCGCGAAGTTGTCGTCCAGCAGCACGATGTCGGAGGCCTCGCGCGCGACGTCGGTTCCGACGCGGCCCATGGCGATGCCGATGTTCGCCTGCTTCAGCGCGGGCGCGTCGTTGACGCCGTCGCCGGTCATGGCGACGAACTCGCCGCGATCCTGCAGCGCCTTGACGATGGCTATCTTCTGCTCCGGGTTCACCCGGGCGTAGACGCGAATGTCGCGGGCACGCGCCGCAAGAGCCGCGGCGTCGAACGTCGCGAGTTCCCGGCCGGTGACGAGCCGATGCTCCCCGGCCTCGATGATGCCGAGCCGCACGGCGATCGCATGCGCAGTCAGCGGATGGTCACCGGTGATCATTACGGGCGTCATGCCGGCAGCTAGGCACTCCGCAACCGCCCCGGCTGCCTCAGGGCGCGGGGGATCGATCAGGCCGACGAAGCCGAGGAAAGCGAGTTCCACTTCGACTTCGTTCGGCTGAAGAAACTCCGGGACCTGCGGCCAGTCGCGCCGCGCGACCGCAAGCACGCGCAGACCGTTGGCGGCCATCCGCTCGGCTTCGGCGGCCAGGTGCTCCCGGTCGATCGGCTGGTGGCCGCATGGTCCGACCGATGAAGTGCAGCGCTCCAGCACGCTTTCCGGCGCACCTTTGGTCAGTGCGACGATCGCGCCGTTCGCCGCATTCCGGTGCAGCGTCGTCATGCACTTGCGATCGGAATCGAATGGCAATTCGGCGATCCGGGGGCTCTCGTCCTCGAGGATTCGCTTGACATAGCCCGCTTCGTCGGCGGCGGCATACAGCGCAACTTCCGTCGGATCGCCGATGACCTCCCCAATCTGTCCGACGTTCGCGTCGTTGTTGAGCGCAAGCGCGCGCACGAACGAATTCCATGGCTCTTGCTCGAGCCTCCCACCGTCCGGCCAGGCATGGCGCCACTCGCCATCGACGAACCAGGACTCGGCGCGCATCCGGTTCTCGGTCAGCGTGCCGGTCTTGTCCGAACAGATGTAGGTCACCGAACCGAGGGTCTCGACGGCCGGCAGGCGGCGAACGAGCGCGTTCTTCCTCACCATCCTCTGCGCGCCCATGGCAAGCCCGATCGTGATCACGGCCGGCAACGCTTCGGGGACGGCGGCGACCGCAAGGCTGACTGCGGTCAGGAACATCAGCACGACCGACTCACCCCGCATCACACCAAGCACGAACACCAATGCGCAGATCGCGATCGCCGCTGCGGACAATTGCTTGCCGAACCGCGCCAGGCGGCGCTGGAGGGGCGTCCGCGACTGTTGCGTCGCCGCCAGCAGGCTGGCGATGCGGCCCAGTTCGGTCTCCATCCCCGTGGCGACCACGAGGCCCCGGCCTCGCCCGTAGGTCACGACCGTGCCGCTGTACGCCATGTTGGTGCGATCACCAAGCGGGAGATCGGGATCGAGCAGCGGCTTCGCGTCCTTGTCGACGGGATGCGACTCGCCCGTCAGCGCTGCTTCCTCCACCTTGAGACGTGCCACTTCCCGCAGACGCACATCGGCGGGCACGACGCTGCCTGCGTCCAGGATGACGAGGTCGCCCGGCACGAGTTCAGCTGCGTGCACGGTCTGGATGACGCCGTCCCGAACGCAATGCGCCTTGAGAGCGGCGAGTTGCTTCAGGGCACGAAGAGCCTTCTCCGCGCGATATTCCTGGACGAATCCGATGATGGCATTCAACACCACGATCGCGAGGATCGCAGCGGCGTCTTCGACCTCCCCGATCACACCCGAGATGACCGCAGCACCAAGAAGCATCAGGATCATGAAATCGGCGAATTGCGACAGCAACATCTGCCACGCGCTGCGGCCTTCCTGCTCGCGAATCTCATTGCGGCCGTGCAGAACGAGGCGCCGGGCCGCCTCTTGCGTCGTGAGACCGACAGCGGCGTCATCGCCGAAGTGCTCCGCGGCTTGCGCCGCAGTCAGTATGTGCCACGCCGGAACGCGGGAACTCCGGGCCAGTCCAGCCGGATCTCGCGGGGCAAGCGATGCTCCACGCAGCAATCTACGAGCTGAGCTGAACCGGAAAACTGCCATGCGACCTCCCTCGTCCATCCACGGGCAAATGCTGCCGCCCGTCTCGCGCTAGATCGTGGCCCGGGCGGCTGCGGCCGTTTCCTCTTGCCTACCTTGATGCGGAACGTCCGCAGCGGCCTGCGGCGCGCGCGCGCTGGCCCCGACGGCGGCTGGCGCACGCACCAGGAGAACAGGCACCTCCGCGTGGCGCAGCACATCTTCCGCGGCGCTGCCCATCACCAGACGCGACATCCCTTCGCGCCCGTGCGTCCCGAGGACCACGACGTCCGCGCCAGTATCGCGCACCTTGGCAAGGATCACATCGGCGACCGAATGTCCGCGCGCGTCGACCAGCAGCGGAATTGTCGCCAGCCCCTGCCGGGTTGCGATCGCCTGCGCCTCGTCCAGAACGCGCTGTCCGGACACGCGCAACCCCAGCAAGAGCGCCTCGACCCGGGCTGGCCGGAACTGCTCGTCGACGTAGGCGCTCCAGCCGGCCGGCATGCCGTCCAGGACGTGCAGCACGTACAGCGTCGCGCGCTGATCGGCCGCCAGCGCAAGGGCGGTGGCGAGTCCTTGCCGCGCCGCGTCGCTCCCATCGAATGCCACCAGCACCTTCTTGTACATCGCTGACCTCCATCGATCCGTTGCAACCGGCCAACGCGCGCTTCCCTGGTCCTCGCAACCGATTCCGGCGGAAGACCGAAGGGAAGCCGAGGCACTGCACGCGTCGGTCATCCCGGCGCCCGCGCCCGTTTCGCACTGGCGACGCCTTCCACGATAGGCGATACTCCGGTCCGGAAACAGTAGCGCTTTTGCGGATGATTACTTCGGAAAATACGAAACATGGCCATGCCATTCAGCTACCGTCACCTCTACTACTTCTGGGTCGTCGCGAAGGAAGGCGGCATCGCGCGCGCGGCCGCGCGACTGGGTGTTGCGGTGCAGACCATCAGCGCTCAGGTGCGCGAACTGGAGCGCGAACTCGGTCACGAACTGCTGAGGCCTGAGGGCCGGCGCCTGGTTCTCACCGATGCCGGCGATGTGGTGTTGAGGCAAGCCGATCAGATCTTCGTACTTGGCGAAAAGCTTCCGGACATTCTGCGCGGCGCGACGTTGTCTCCTCGGCTGCGCTTCGTCGTCGGCATCTCGGATGGCGTACCCAAGCTGGTCGTCCACAAGTTGCTGGAGCCGGTCATTCGGGACGGGAACTTCCACTTGCTGTGCCAGGAGGACGAGTTCGATGACCTGCTTGGCGATCTCGCGCTGCACCGGCTCGATGTGGTGCTCGCCGATCAGGTGGCGCCGCCGAATCCCAACCTGAAGGTTTATACGCACCCACTCGGGTCGAGTGCGCTCGCGTGGTATGCGCCGGCGTCCCTGCACGCGGCGGCACGGCGCGACTTCCCGCGATCGCTTTCACGGACTCCAGTGCTCCTGCCGACGGCTCACGCCGCCATCCGGATGCGACTGGACCGCTGGTTCGAGCGGGAGAACATCGAGCCCAATATCGTCGGCGAGTTCGAGGACAGCGCGTTGCTATTCACCTTCGGTGCTGCCGGGATGGGTGTCTTTCCGGCGCCTGTCTGGTCCCATCGGGACTTGACGTTGCGGCACGGGCTGAAGCGGCTCGGCCCCTGCTCCGGGGTGGCGGAGGACTTCTTTGTGATTTGTACCGAGCGCAAGATCGTGCATCCGCTCGTGCAGCGCCTGCTTAACCTGCACCCCTGACACGGCCGACCTGCCCTACTCGACGCGGGATCGCAAACGTGCTGCCGACGAACCGACAGCACGGCCTGGCACGTTACTCCAGGAACCGGACGCGGCCCGTGGCGATGTCGTATACGGCGCCCACCATCATCACGTCTCCCACCGACGCGCGAGCCTTCCCTTCGGGCGACTCAAGCACCTGGCGAATGGTCCAGCGCACGTTGGCTTCAACTGCCGCGCTCAGCAGTGCCGCCGGAGGGAGTGCCTGGTCAAGATCGTCCAGCGCAGGGTCAATGTTCGCCAGCAGCTCGGCGATTCGGCTGCGATGGCGAGCGCCGTGGAACTTCTCGGCGACCGCGGCCTCCACCGCCCCGCAACCCTCGTGCCCCAGGACGATGAACAGCGGCGTGTGCAGGTGCGTGCCGGCGTACTGCAGCGTCCCTGAAATCGAAGGGCCGAGGACGTTTCCCGCCACGCGTATGACAAACAGCTCGCCGAATCCGGCATCGAACAGGAGTTCCGGTGGCACCCGGCTGTCACTGCAACCGAGAACCGTGACATAGGGATGCTGGCCCTTGGCCAGTTCGGCCAGGATCTCCTTCTGAACTGTCGGGAACCGCGCGCGGCCACTGACGAAGCGCTCGTTGCCTGCTTTCAGGCGATCGAGCGCCTCTTCGGCCGTATAGGCGGGTGGGGAGCTGGTCGACACGATTCGCGATCCCCTTCCATGAAGCAGTCTAGCGCTGCTCCTCGTAGTGCTTCCGCCGATGCGCTTCGGACACGAACTCCTCGAGCGCCGGATCCATCGCGCTGCGCGATGAAACGATACCGACCACCTTGCCGTCCTGGACGACGGGCAGGTGCCGAAAACCCCGCTCGTGCATCTTCAGCATCGCGTATCCGAAAGGCTTCCCGGGATCGACCGTATCGGGCGCGGGAGTCATGACGTCGGCAAGCCGCGTCGTCTGCGCGTCGAGCCCCCGCGCGACGACACGATAGACGACGTCGCGCTCGGTGAAGATGCCGACCAGGCGCTCATCGTCGACCACCATGACCGCGCCCACGTTCTTGTTTGCCATGAGCTTGGCCGCCTGGCCCACCATGGTGTCGGGTCGAGCCTTGAGAATCTTCCGCCGCTGCATCACGTACTTGACCGGCTGATCGAACATCGCACTCCCGCACGCAGGCAGTTGGAAAGTTGCGGGGCCCCGGCCCGATCGGTTGCCTGATCCGTCACCGGAGCAGGCGCATCTCGCTTCGTTTTTCGCCGCCCGGGATCGACCCTGCGGGACGCTGCTCCGGGCAATTTTGCGAAATTCGTCCGGCGACGTTACTCCCAGCCCTGAAGCGCGACGTTGACCTTGATCAAGCAGTTGAACCGACTCGAATTTGACATGGGCCGACAGCGGCACAAAATGGCAATTGGAGTCGAGCGATGACCATCATGGCGACCAGCGGCGGCGACAAGGGATCTGATCTGCAGGCGGCGCTGATCGCTGCGCTGCGCAATCCGTCGATATTCGGCCCGGACTGCCGCGGCGTCGACGTCGTCGAAACACACATCTCGTGGGTGCTCCTCACAGGCACCTACGCGTACAAGATCAAGAAGGCCGTCGCGCTTCCGTTTGTCGATTGCACGACGCTCGCTTCACGTCGCCGGTTTTGCCACGAGGAGCTGCGGCTCAACCGGCGCCTGGCGCCCGCGCTTTATCTCGACGTCGTCGCCATTTCAGGCAGCGCGAACTCACCGGCGCTCGACGGCACCGGGCCGGCGATCGAATACGCGGTGAAAATGCGGCAGTTCCCGCAGTCGGCGCTGCTTTCGCGCGTCCTCGAACGCAGCGAGCTCACTGCAACGGATATCGATGCATTGGCCGCGACGATCGTGGACTTCCATCGCCATGCTGCCGTTGCCGGACCGAGATCGGCGTGGGGCCGGCCCGGGGAAATCCTGCGCTACGCGATCGACAACTTCGCGGCGATCGGCGCCGGGCTCGATGGCGACGGCGAGGCGCGCGCCTTGGCCGCCCTGCGCGACTGGACGCGGAACGAGTTCGACGCACGGCAGGCCGCGTTTGCCTCGCGCCGGGCGTCCGGCTGCATACGCGAATGCCACGGCGACCTGCATCTCAACAACATTGCCCGCATCTACGGCGCGATCACGGTCTTCGACGGCATCGAGTACAACGCGCATCTGCGCTGGATCGACGTCGCCAGCGAAGTCGCCTTCACGGCCATGGATCTCGACGACCGCGGACGCACGGATTTCGCACGGCGCCTGGCCAACGCGTACCTCGAGGGGAGCGGCGATTACGGCGGGCTCGCGGTCCTGCGCTACTACCTCGTCTATCGCGCGCTGGTGCGCGCCAAGGTGGCGTATCTGCGGGCGGGCCAGATCGGTCCGGGTGCGCATCGCAGGTCGTTCGTGGACGAATTCCACGGCTATCTCGCGCTGGCGCAGCGCTATACCCGCCCGGCGCGCCCTGCCCTCATCGTCACCAACGGGTTGTCCGGCAGCGGCAAATCGACGTTCACGCAGCAACTCGTCGAGCGGATCGGCGGTGTGCGCGTGCGCACCGACCGCGAGCGAACGCGCCTGCCGGATCGTTCGCCGGGCACCGCCGACGTTCGATACGGTCCGGCTGCCGTGCGCGCAACCTACGCGCGGGTGCGCGATCTCGCCCGCGAAATCGTGTCCGGAGGCTTCGTCGCCATCGTGGACGCTGCCTGCCTCGCGCGCTGGCAGCGGGATCTCTTCCGGGCGCTGGCCAGCGAGCTGTCGATCCCGTTTGCGCTGCTGACGTTCACCGCCTCCCCCGTGCTCCTGCGCGAGCGCGTCGCGGCGCGCCGCGCGGCCGGTGCCGACGCGTCCGAGGCAGATCTCGACGTGCTGGCGCTGCAGATGCGGGCGCAGGAGCCGCTGGCGGACGATGAGCGGGACCGAACGCTGGTCGTCGACGCCGGCGGCGGCGCGCCGCGCGCCACCGATCCGACCTTCCTTTCCGCGCTGGAGAGGCTGATTCCGGGGCTGGTCAATAGCGCCGGCCGCAGCGAATTTCGGCCCAATCGGAGATAGCCGATGCGAGCGATGGTATTGCAGGCCCCGCGAACACCGCTGCAATCGACTGAGGTCGAGTTGAGTCGTCCGAGGGTGGGCGAAGTGCTGGTTCGGGTCCACGCTTGCGGCGTCTGTCGCACCGACCTCCACGTCGTGGACGGGGAGTTGCCCGACCCCCGACTGCCGCTCATTCCCGGTCACGAGGTCGTGGGCACGGTGGTCGAGACCGGCACCGGCGTGACGGCGCTGCGCGCGGGCGACCGCGTCGGCATTCCGTGGCTCGGTCATACCTGCGGCCAATGCCACTACTGCCTCTCCGGCGCCGAGAACCTCTGCGACACGCCGCAGTTCACCGGCTACACGGTCGACGGCGGCTACGCCGAATTTGCGGTGGCGGACAGCCGCTATTGCTTCCCGTTGCCCGCCGGATTCTCCGACGCGGCCCTCGCCCCCTGGCTGTGTGCCGGACTCATCGGCTATCGCGCGCTGGCCATGGCAGGCGACGCGGCACGGTTGGGCATCTACGGTTTCGGCGCGGCAGCACACATCGTTGCCCAGCTTGCGCGTCACCAGGGTCGCGAGCTGTTCGTCTTCACGCGGCCCGGGGACACCGACGCGCAGGGGTTTGCGCGTGACCTCGGGGCAAACTGGGCGGGCGGAAGCGACGAACCCGCGCCGATCCCGCTCGACGCCGCGCTGCTGTTCGCCCCCGTCGGATCGCTGGTGCCGAAGGCGCTAGGCGACGTCGCCAAGGGCGGGACGGTCGTCTGCGCCGGCATCCACATGAGCGACATTCCGAGCTTTTCGTACTCACTGCTGTGGGGCGAGCGCCACGTGCGCTCGGTGGCGAACCTTACGCGCAAGGATGGCGAGGCTTTCATCGACCTCGCGGGCAGGATCGGCATTCGCACGACGGTGACCACCTACCCGCTGTGCGACGCCAACCGCGCGCTCGACGACCTGCGGGCCGGGCGCGTCACCGGCGCGGCAGTCCTGACGGTGGCGTAGACTTCCCGCCTTCGCTCGCCACAGGCGCCATGGATCCCTCCTCAACGTTCGACCACGCGCAGCACCTGCACCGGCAGGGCAAGCTGCGCGAGGCGTACCAGCAGTGCGCGGCGATCCTCGAGGCGGATCCGCGACACGCTCCCGCCTGGCACCTGTCGGGTGTCGTCACGCACGAATCGGGCGATGCCGTCGGCGCGATCGAGCGCCTTCGCCGGTCGCTGCAGATCGATCCTGCCCCGGCGCTGCCGTGGGCAGACCTCGCGCGCGCGCTCGACGACGTGGGCCGCCCCGAGGCCGCCGTCAATGCGCTGAAGGAAGCGGTTCGGCGTGCGCCGCGCGACGCTGCGCTGTGGAGCAACCTCGGCGTCTCGGAGGCAGCACTCGGCCGCCGCGCCGATGGCGAGCGCTCGGTGCGCGAAGGACTCGCCGCGGATCCGCGTTACGCGCGCGGCTGGTACAACCTCGCGCTGATGCTGGAGGCGCAGGGCCGCGTCCTCGAAGCGCTCGACGCCGCGTCGCGGGCACTTGGCCTCGCCCCGGAGGAACCCGCGCACGCGGGCCTCAAGGCACAGCTGGAGGCGGATCTCGGCAACGCCGACGCAGCCCGCAGGACGCTCGTCACGGCGCTGGCGCGACATCCGGCCGTGGCGCCGCTGCGGCAGCAACTGGCGGCTGCCGCCGAAGCCGTCGGCGATGTTTCGGCGGCGATCAGCGCCTACGACCAGGTGCTGCGACTGCAACCCGGCAACGGCGCGGCGCTTTCGGCGCTCATCTTCCTCAAGAAGCGAGTTTGCGATTGGCGCGACCTGCCGGCTCTGCAGCAGCAATTTCGCGACGGGGTCAAGGCAGCGCGTCCCTGGCTGACGCCATTTTCGTTCCTGTCCGATCCGTCGACACGCGCCGAACAGCGCGCCTGCGCCACCCTGGCCGCGCCGCCGGCACGCCCTTCGGCGACCATGGCGCGATCGCCGCGGTCCGCGGGGCGGCTGCGCATCGGCTATCTTTCGGGCGATTTTTTCGATCACCCGACCGCCGTGCTGACGGCGGGCGTGTTCGAGGCGCACGACCGTTCGCGCGTCCGAGTGGTGGCGTTCTCCACCGGGCCCGACGACGGGGGGGCCTTGCGGCGGCGCATCGTTGCCGGCGTCGAGCGATTCGTCGACCTTGCCGGCGCCCACCCGAGCGCGCAAGCCGAGCGCATCCGGGCCGAGAGGATCGACATTCTCGTCGACCTGAAGGGGCACACCAGCGGCCCGACGCTCGAGATCCTTGCCGCCCGCCCGGCGCCGATCCAGGTGCACTGGCTGGGCTACCCCGGAACGCTGGGTGCGCCGTACGTCGACCACCTGATCGGCGATGGCGTCGTCACGCCCCTGGCGCACGCTGCCGACTACGCCGAAAACCTCGTCCAGCTGCCGCATTCCTACCAGAGCAACGACCGCGCCCGGGTGGTCGGAGCCCCGCCGTCACGCGCGAGCCTGGGACTGCCCGCCGGGGTTGTCGTCTTTTGCTGCTTCAACAATAGCTTCAAAATAAGCCCGCAAGCAATTGATAATTGGTGCGATATTTTGAAGGCGGCGGAGAACTCGGTGCTGTGGCTGCTGGCGCGCAGCGAGGCTGATCCGGCGATCGCCCACCTGCGCCGGGAAGTGGCGGCCCGCGATGTCGCGCCGTCGCGCCTGATCTTTGCCACCCACCGGCCGCAGGCCGATTACCTCGGCTTGTACGAACACGCGGATCTGTTCCTCGACACCTGGCCGTACAACGCGCACACCACCGCCAGCGATGCGCTCTGGGTCGGCTGTCCGGTGGTCACGTTCATGGGCGAGACGTTTGCCGGCCGCGTCGGAGCGAGTCTCCTGGCCGCCGTCGGATTGCCCGAGCTCGTCGCGGCCGACGTCGCAGGCTACCGCGCGCTGGCGATCGACCTCGCCCGCGACGACTCCCGGCGCGCTGCCCTGCGCGATTACCTGCGGGGGCCGGGCCGCGCCAGCCCGCTGTTCGACGCCGCGGCCTTTGCCCGCCACCTCGAAAGCGCGTTCGACGCCATGGCCCGCCAGTACCGGGACGGTCGCAAGGCACCGATCATCATCGGCGGCAATCCCGTCTGAGGCGGTCGGGAAGAATGGATCAGCTGCGTAGCCAGTCGAGGGCCTGATCGACGCGATCAACGCCGACTACTGCAATTCCATCAATGGCTTGCTTAGGTTTGTTGAGGTTCGGTATCAACACCTGACGGAACCCGAGCTTGGCCGCTTCGCGGATGCGCTCCTGCCCGCGCTGCACCGGTCGTATCTCTCCGGCCAGCCCCACTTCACCGAACACCAGCGTCTTGGCGGGCAGCGCCCGGCTCGCGAGGGAGGAGTGGACCGCCAGCAGCAGCGCGAGGTCCGCGGCGGGCTCGTTGATCCGCACGCCGCCGACCGCGTTGACAAAGACATCGT
The DNA here is from genome assembly GCA_963788185.1 of uncultured beta proteobacterium. Classification (GTDB taxonomy): domain Bacteria; phylum Pseudomonadota; class Gammaproteobacteria; order Burkholderiales; family Casimicrobiaceae; genus CAIWHR01. The sequence goes on along the minus strand of CAWBGE010000017.1, from coordinate 975,769 downwards.
AACCGGCGGTCTCGACGCCGCCGTGCCGGTGCAGCACGGCAAGCAGCAGCGCGAGCCGCTGCGGATCGAGGCCCACCGACAGCCGTCGCGGCATCCCGCCCTGCACCGGATCGACCAGCGCCTGGATCTCCACCAGCAGCGGGCGCGAGCCTTCGAGCGTGGCGACGATCGCCGAGCCGGGAACCGAGTCCGCGTGCTGCGACAGGAACAGCGCCGACGGGTTCGACACGCCCTTCAGCCCGCGGTCGGTCATGCCGAACACACCCAGCTCGTTGGCGGCGCCGAAGCGGTTCTTGATCGCACGCACCAGGCGGAAGCTCGAGTGCGTGTCGCCTTCGAAATAGAGGACCGTGTCGACGATGTGCTCGAGCACGCGGGGACCGGCGATGGCACCCTCCTTGGTCACGTGACCGACGAAGATGACGACGATTCCCCGCTGCTTGGCGAGCCGCGTCAGCTGCGCGGCGCATTCCCGCACCTGCGACACGCTGCCCGGCGCCGACGTGATCGCCTCGGTGTAGGCGGTCTGGATCGAGTCGATGACGACCACTTCCGGCTGCTCGGCGCCGATCGCGGCGATGATGGCCTCGAGCTGCACTTCGGCGAGCATGGAGACGGGGGCATTCACCAGGGCGAGGCGCTGCGCCCGCAACGCGACCTGCTCGACCGACTCCTCGCCGGTCACGTACAGCGCCCGTTTCGACGCTCCGATCGCCGCCATTGCCTGCAGCAGCAGCGTCGACTTGCCGATCCCCGGATCGCCGCCCAGCAGGATCACGCCGCCGGGCACCATGCCGCCACCCAGAACCCGATCGAACTCCTCGATGCCGGTCGGGAACCGGGGCGTTTCCCGTGCGTCGACCGACCCCAGCGTCCGGACGGGGCTGCGCGCGCCGGCCAGATTCTGGAACCGCGTCGCCACCGGCGCGGCCACCGACTCGACCAGCGTGTTCCAGCCGCCGCAATGCGGGCACTGGCCCTGCCACTTCGGGCTCTGGCCGCCGCATTCGGTGCAGTTGTGTACGGTCCTTGCTTTCGCCATTGGGGCAGAATCAGATCAGTTCGTCGGGCGTGACCGTTGCCGTCCCGAGCTTGCCGACGACGACGCCGGCGGCTTCGTTGGCGATCCGCATCGCGGTGCCCAGCGGTGCGCCTGCGCCCAGCAGCGTACCGAGCGTCGCGATCACCGTGTCTCCGGCACCCGAGACGTCGAAGACCTCGCGCGCGAGCGCCGGGATGTGATCGGCGCCGGCGTCGGTGAAGAGGCTCATGCCTTCCTCGGACCGGGTGACGAGCAGCGCCGACAGCTCGAGCCCGGTGCGCAGGGCCTGCGCCTTGGCGTTGAGATCGGCCTCGTCGCGCCAGCGACCGGCGACCTGCCGGAACTCGCCGCGATTGGGCGTGATCAGCGTGGCGCCGCGGTACTTGCCCCACTCGTCGCCCTTGGGATCGACGAGCACGGGCTTGCCCGCGGCGCGCGCGCGATCGATCATCGTGCCGATGTGGGTGAGTCCGCCCTTGCCATAGTCCGACAGGATGACGACGTCGGCGTCGGGCAGCAGGCGCTCGAAATCGGCGAGCTTGTCGGACAGAACCTCGTGCGATGGCAGGGTTTCGAAGTCGATCCGCAACAGCTGCTGCTGGCGGCCGATGACGCGCAGCTTGACGGTCGTCGACAGGCCCGCGTCGCGGTGGAACAGCGCCCGCACGGCCTCGCCAGCGAGCAGCCGCTCCAGCGCGGCACCCGCCTCGTCGGCGCCGGTCACCGACAGCAGCGTCGCCTGGGCGCCCAGCGCCGCCACGTTGCGGGCGACGTTGGCGGCGCCGCCGGGACGTTCCTCGGTACGGACGACCCGAACCACGGGGACCGGCGCTTCCGGCGAGATGCGCTCGGCGTCGCCGAACCAGTAGCGGTCGAGCATCACGTCGCCGACCACCAATACGCGGGTGGTGGCGACACGATCGCGCCACGACGAGAACGCGAGCGGCGATGCCATGTTCAGCGCCGGCCGATGGCGAAATACTCGAGGCCCGCCGCGCGAACGTCGCGCGGCTCGAACAGGTTGCGGCCGTCGAAGACCAGCGGCGCGCGCAGCGTCTTCACCAGCGCGTCGAAGTCGGGGCTGCGGAACTCCTTCCACTCGGTGACGATGACCAGCGCGTCGGCGCCCTGCACCGCCGCCATCGGCGAGCTCGCGTACGACAGCCACGGCACGTCGCCGAAGATGCGTTTCGACTCGGTCATCGCCACCGGATCGTAGGCGACAATCGTCGCGCCGCGCGCGACCAGCGCGGCGATGATCTCGCGCGACGGCGCGTCGCGCATGTCGTCGGTGTTGGGCTTGAACGCGAGGCCCCAGAGCGCGAATTTGCATCCCGCGAGATCCTTGCCCAGGCGGGCAACGATCTTCTCGACCAGCCGCAGCTTTTGCGCGTCGTTGGCCGTTTCGACCGCATCGAGAATCCGCAGCCGGCGTCCGAGTTGCGTCGCGGTGTGCTGCAGGGCTTTCACGTCCTTGGGGAAGCAGGAGCCGCCATAGCCCGCGCCGGGGTATAGAAAGTGGTAGCCGATGCGCGGATCCGACCCGATCCCCTGCCGCACGTGCTCGATGTCGGCGCCCAGCTCGTCGGCGAGGTTCGCGAGCTCGTTCATGAACGAGATCCGCGTGGCGAGCATCGCGTTGGCGGCGTACTTGGTGAGCTCCGCCGAGCGCACGTCCATCACCAGCAGGCGCTCGTGATTGCGCATGAACGGCGCATAGATGCTGCGCATCGTGGCGATCGCCCGCTCGTCGTCGGCGCCGATGACGATGCGGTCGGGCTTCATGAAGTCGTCGACCGCCGCGCCTTCCTTCAGGAATTCCGGATTCGACACGACGGCGAAGGGAATGTCGGCGCCGCGCTGCGCGAGCTCGTCGGCGATCGCCGCGCGCACGCGGTCGGCAGTGCCGACGGGAACGGTCGACTTGTCGACGACGACGGTGTAGCCCTGCATCCGGCGGCCGATGTTGCGCGCGGCGGCAATCACGTACTGCATGTCGGCGGAGCCATCCTCGTCCGGCGGCGTGCCCACGGCGATGAACTGCACGTGACCGAACGCGACGGCGGCGTCGACGTCGGTGGTGAACGACAGCCGACCCGCGGCGACGTTGCGCCGGATCACCGCCTCCAGACCCGGCTCGTGGATCGGCACGCCGCCGGCATTGAGGATGTCGATCTTGCGCGGGTCGACGTCGAGGCACAGCACGTCGTTGCCGACCTCGGCGAGGCAGGTCCCCGTGACGAGGCCGACGTAGCCCGTCCCGATCATCGTTATCTTCATTGGCTGACTCCAGCGACGTTGCGGATTGACGCGTTGATCGATGCCAGCGTGGCCAGCGGGTCCGCCGCCTGCGTGATCGGACGGCCGATGACGAGGTAGTCGGCGCCGTTCGCGATCGCCTGCTCGGGCGTGATGATGCGTGCCTGGTCGTCGCGCGCGGATCCCGCCGGGCGGATGCCGGGCGTGACCAGCTTGAAATCCCGTCCGCAGGACTGCCGCAGCGCGGCGGCCTCCTGCGCCGAACAGACGACGCCGTCGAGCCCCGCGGCCTGCGCAAGCAGTGCCAACCGCCGCGCCGCCTCGGTCGTGGTGCCGGTCATTCCGATCGCCGCGACGTCGGCATCGGCCAGGCTCGTGAGCACGGTGACCGCGATCAGCAGCGGCCTCGGCTTGCCGGCCTTCGCCGCCGTGGCGGCGACGGCTTCGCGCGCGGCTTCCATCATCGCGCCCCCCCCCGACGCGTGGACGTTGAGCATCCACACGCCAAGCCGCGTCGCGGCGGCGCAGGCCTGCGCGACGGTGTTCGGGATGTCGTGGAACTTGAGGTCGAGGAAGACGCGGAAGCCGCGGTCGATCATCCAGCGCACCGGCTCGGGGCCGGCGACAACGAACATCTCCTTGCCGACCTTGAGTGCGCACTCCGCCGGGTCGAGCCGGTCCATCAGTGCGAGTGCCCCGGAGGGGTGGGCAAAGTCGAGCGCGACGATGACGCGCGGGTCGAATGGAGTCACGATGGAAGATTCCCGGTTTTTGGTGGCGTGCTGCAGCGGCAGGCGATCAGGCGTAGCCGTCCGGCGCCTCGGTCCGATGCGGCGAGTAGGTTTCCCACTTGCCGCAGCCGGGGCAGCGCCAGTAGTACTGCCGGGCACGAAATCCGCACTGCTCGCACTTGTACATTCCCAGCCGCTTGATGTGCTGGCCGACCAGCTGCTTGACCAACTCGAGATCGTGGCGGCGTTCGGCGGGTGCTGCGAGGAGCTGTGCCTCGAGCAGCCTGTCCAGTCCCAGCAGCGTCGGGTTCTTCGCCAGCTCCTCCTTGATGAGATCGGCGGCCGGCGCCGCGCCCTCCTCGGCCAGCATGAGGGCAAACAGCGTGTTCAGGATGTCCAGCGACGGGTACTGCTGCTGATAGGCACGCAGCACGCGCAGGCCTTGCCTGGCATCGCCCACCTGGCGCCAGGCATTGGCCAGGCGCTCGGCGACCAGCGACAGGAACGCGGGATTCTGAGTCTCTATTCGCTGCCAGAGTTCGATCGCCTGCGCGAAATCGCCCTGCTGCGCGGCCATGTCGCCGGCCAGCATCGTCGCCCGCGGCGACGCCTTGTACTCGGCCAGCGCCAGGTCGAGATGGCTCCGGGCAGTCGCGAAATCGGACTTGAGCAGCGCCGACTGCGCGAGCTCGCAATGGTAGTGGGCAATCTCCTTGTGATAGGGCTGCTTCGCCAGCGCCTCCATTCGCCGGGTGACGGCGATCGCCTTCGGCCAGTCCTTCTCCTGCTCGTAGATCGACAGCAGGAACGACTGCGACGCGTGCTCGAACGATGAGCCTTCGAGGCGCGCGAAGAGTTCCTCGGCGCGGTCGAGCAGGCCCGCGCGATGAAAGTCCTGCGCCAGTTCGAACACGGCAGCCTGCCGCTTGTCCGCCGGCAGGTCGGGGCGGTCGAGCAGGTTCTGGTGCATCCGGATGGCGCGGTCGATTTCACCCTGCCGGCGGAAGAGGCTGCCCAGCGCGAAGTGGAGGTCGATCGTCTGCGGATCGACCTTGACGACTTCGATGAACGATTCGATGGCCTTGTCGGGCTGCTCGTTCAGGAGAAAGTTGAGGCCGCGGAAATACGACATCGGCAGCGCGCGCGATTCGCGCAACAAGTGCTTGATGTCGATCCGCGCGGCGACCCAGCCCAGCCCGAAAAAGATCGCCGGAATCGGCAGCAGCCACCAGAGGTCGAAGTCCATCAGCGTTCAGTCGCGTCGCGGCAGCGCAGCGCGCTTTCGGTTGCGGGAATCAGACGCCATCGGGCGGTGGGCCGATGCGCTCGAAGCCCGGACCCGAGGCCGGCGTCATGCCTGGCGCCGCGCCGTGAGGGGCCGGGGCGGGCTCCGGGCGCCGCTGCTCCCGGCGCAAGCGGTTCAACTGCCGCTTGAGGCGCGCGGAGCGCACGACCCCGGCGAGCAGCCCCGCCGCAACGCCGACGGCGAACGCCACCAGCACCACAAAAATGAGCGGCGCCTGCCAGCTCCACCACTGGTAGAACTTGAGCGTGACTGGCTCGGAGTTCTGCAACGACAGGAACAGCAGCGCGATGAAGAGAATCGCCCCGACGATCCAGCGCACGACGGACATCATTCGCTCCTGGAAGGAAAATGGGCAGCGTCAACCACGGCCGGGAAGTCTTCCGCCGCTGCAGACGCTGCCCACTGTCGTGGTCATGCCTCGTGATCGGTGCCGACGTTCGCGCCCGGAAAATCGACCCGTTCGCGCAACTCCTTGCCCGCCTTGAAGTGCGGCACGCTCTTCTCCGGCACCTGCACCTTCTCCCCCGACTTCGGATTGCGCCCGGTACGGGGCGGCCGATAATTCAGGCCGAAGCTGCCGAACCCCCGGATCTCGATGCGCTCCCCCTTGGCCAGGCTTTCCGCCATGGCGTCGAGGATCATCTTGACCGCGAGTTCGGCATCCTTCGCAACCAGTTGCGGGAACTGCGCCGCCAGGCGGTCGATCAGCTCCGATTTGGTCATCACGCCGCCTGCTTACTCGTTGGTCTTGTTGTCCATCTTTGCGCGCAACAGCGCACCGAGATTGGTGGTGCCGGTGGTCGCGCCCTGGTTCTCGTTCGAGACCCGCTGGATCGCCTCGCTCTCGTCGGCGTGATCCTTGGCCTTGATCGAGAGGTTGATCGAGCGATTCTTGCGGTCGATGTTGATGATCATCGCCGACACTGCGTCGCCTTCCTTCAGGTGCGTGCGGATGTCCTCGACGCGATCGCGGGCGACCTCGGATGCACGCAGGTACCCCTCGACCTCGCCGTCGAGCGCGATGACCGCACCCTTGCCGTCGAGCGATTTCACCGTGCCGTTGACGACGTTGCCCTTGTCGTGGATGGCGACGTAATTGGTGAACGGATCGCCGTCGAGCTGCTTGATGCCGAGCGAGATCCGCTCGCGCTCGACGTCGATGGCCAGCACCACCGCCTCGACTTCCTGCCCCTTCTTGAAATCGCGGACGGCGGCTTCGCCGGTCGCCGACCACGACAGGTCGGAAAGGTGGACAAGGCCGTCGATGCCGCCGGGAAGCCCGACGAAGACGCCGAAGTCGGTGATCGACTTTATCTGCCCGGAGACCTTGTCGCCCTTCTTGTGGTTCATTGCGAAGTCGTCCCAGGGATTGCTCATGCACTGTTTCATGCCGAGCGATATCCGGCGCCGCTCTTCGTCGATCTCGAGGATCATCACCTCGACCTCGTCGCCGAGCTGGACCACCTTGGTCGGATGGATGTTCTTGTTGGTCCAGTCCATCTCGGACACGTGGACGAGGCCCTCGATGCCCGATTCGATCTCGACGAACGCGCCGTAATCGGTGATGTTGGTGACCTTGCCGAACAGGCGCGTGCTCTGCGGATAGCGGCGACCGAGGCCGACCCACGGATCTTCGCCCAGCTGCTTCATGCCCAGCGAGACGCGGTTCTTTTCCTGGTCGAACTTGAGGATCTTGGCGGTGACTTCGTCGCCGACCGCCAGCACTTCGGACGGATGCTTGACGCGACGCCACGCGAGATCGGTGATGTGCAGCAGGCCGTCGATGCCACCGAGATCGACGAACGCGCCGTAGTCGGTGATGTTCTTGACGATGCCCTTGACGGTCGCGCCTTCCTGCAGCGTCGAAAGGAGCTTCTCGCGCTCCTCGCCCAGGCTCGCTTCGAGCACGGCCCGGCGCGAGACGACCACGTTGTTGCGCTTGCGATCGAGCTTGATGACCTTGAACTCGAGCGCCTTGTTCTCGTACGGGGACGTGTCCTTGACCGGACGGATGTCGACCAGCGAACCCGGCAGGAACGCACGGATGCCGTTGACCATGACGGTGAGGCCGCCCTTGACCTTGCCGGTGACGAGGCCGGAGACGATCGTACCCTGCTCCATCGCCGCTTCGAGATCGTGCCAGGCCTTGAGGCGTTTGGCCTTGTCGCGCGACAGCCGCGTCTCGCCGTAGCCGTCTTCGAGCGCTTCGATGGCAACGGTGACGAAATCGCCGGCCTTGACCTCGATCTCGCCGTTGTCGTTCTTGAATTCCTCGATCGGGATGAAGCTTTCCGACTTCAGTCCGGCGTTGACGACGACGATGTTGAAATCGACGCGCACGACTTCGGCGGTGATGAGTTCGCCCTGACGCATCTCGCCGCGCGACAGCGACTCTTCGAACAGCGCGGCAAAGCTTTCCATGGAGTCGGGCATTGCAGTGATGGGGATGGCAGTAGCCATGGGGTTTGGATCCTTCTCTGGTCAATGCCGCCGGTGACGAGAACCCTTTTTCTCGTGCGGCGGGTTGGTTGTAAAAATCCGCCCGCGGCGCCGGCTAAAGCGCGATGCGGGCGGCCTCTTGCCTGTTCATGCCGTGCCGGGCTTGTCCTCTGGACAGGTCCCGGCAGCGCCACTTGCCTGACGTTCGTCCCCCTTGGCGATGCTCATCCGATACCGGTTCACCACGAACCCGATGGCCTCGCCGATGGAAAGTGCAGTCGTATCCAGAATCGCGGCATCCTCGGCCGCCTTCATCGGCGCCTCGGCCCGTGCAGCGTCGCGGGCGTCGCGTTCCTGGAGTTCACGCAAAAGACTGTCAATGTTACTGGAGATTCCTTTTTCGATCAACTGCTTATGACGCCTCTGCGCGCGTTCCCCGGCGCTGGCCGTGACGAATACCTTGAGCGTGGCGTCGGGAAACACCACGGTTCCCATGTCCCGACCGTCCGCGACCAGTCCCGGCGCCCGCCGGAAAGCACGCTGGCGGGCGAGCAGCGCCGCGCGCACGGCGGGGTGGACGGCAACCCGGGACGCGCCGGCACTGACGGCCTCGGCGCGAATCGCCTCGGTGACGTCGCTGCCTTCGAGACGGATTGTCGCGCCGTCGAAGCTTGCGTCCAACGCCGCGGCAATCGCCGCCAGCGCGCCCGCATCATCGTGCGCGACGCCCGTCCTGATCGCCTGCAGCGCCACCAGCCGGTACAGCGCGCCGCTGTCGAGCAGATGAAAACCCAGCGCTCGCGCCACACCTGCGGCCACCGTGCCCTTGCCCGACGCCGCCGGCCCGTCGACGGAAATCACCGGCACGACGTCCGGCGCCACGGTCACGGCAGCACCTCGGCGCGCGCGATAGTCGCCAGCACGGCGAAATAATCGGGGAAGGTCTTGCGCACGCAGTCGGGATCGACGATGCGCACCGAAACGCCGCCGAACGCCGCCAGCGAGAAGCACATGGCGATCCGGTGGTCGTCGTAGGTGTCTATCGTGGCCGGTCGCAACGCTGCGGGAGGAAAGACGCGCAGGTGATCGTCTCCCGCTTCGACGGTGGCGCCCAGCTTGCCGAGTTCGGCTGCCATCGCCTCGATGCGGTCGGTTTCCTTGACGCGCCAGCTTCCGATGCCGGTCAGCGTCGTCGGCCCCGTCGCAAACAGCGCGACCACCGCCAGCGTCATCGCGGCGTCCGGAATCGCGACGCAGTCGAATTGACCGCCTTTGAGCCCGCGCCCCGCCCTGGCCTCGATCCAGTCGTCGCCGCAGGTCACCTCGGCCCCCATCTGCGCCAGCGCTTCGGCAAACGCGATATCGCCCTGGATCGATCGCCTGCCCACGCCGGTGACGCGCACCGGGCCGCCGGCAATCGCGCCGGCCGCGAGAAAATACGACGCCGCCGACGCGTCGCCCTCGACGTGGATTTCGCCGGGACTCGTGTAGCGCGCTCCCGCAGCGACGTGGAAGGCGCTCCAGCCATCCTGCCCGACGCTCACCCCGAAGCGGTCCATCAGATTGGTGGTGATGGTCACATACGGCTTCGAGATGAGTTCGCCGACGACATCGACGCGGAGTTCCCGCGACCGTCGGGCGGCGATCATCGGCATCGCCATCAGCAACGCCGAAAGGAACTGGCTGGACACGTCGCCGCGCACCGCGACCGCATCCGGCACCGTGTCCGGGCTCCGGCCGAAGGGTCCGATCGCCAGAGGCGGAAAACCGGCATTGCCAAGGTAGCGGACATCTGCCCCCAGCGCGCGCAGCGCATCGACCAGATCGCCGATCGGCCGCTCGTGCATTCGCGGCACGCCGGAGAGTTCGTAATCGCCGCCCGCCAGCGCCAGCGCTGCGGTCAGCGGCCGAATGGCGGTTCCGGCGTTGCCGAGGAAGAGCTTTGCCGCCTTGACCGGGAATTCGCCTCCGCCACCGCAGACGGTGAAGTCACGGCCGGCGCCTGGGCGCTCTACGCGCACACCGAGTGCCGCCAGCGCGTCCTGCATCCGGTCGACGTCGTCGGCATCGAGCAGGCCGCGCACCCGCGTCGCGCCGTTCGCCAATGCCGCCAGCAGCAGCGTGCGATTGGAAATGCTCTTCGATCCCGGCAGCGCCACCGTACCCCGCGCGAACGCCGCCGGGGCGAGGTCGACGAACGCCGGCGCGACACGCGGCACGAGGATCGTCATGGCGTCAGCCTCCGGGCGGTGGCTCGCGCGGACCGTCGTCGGGCACGGACGTCGCGGAGCTGCGCCCCGACGCCCAGGCGTTCCGCGCCGCGCGCGCGTTGGCGAACACGGCCGTCAATGCGGGCCCGTCGCCGGCCTCGAGCATCGCCGTCACCCGGTCGAGCTGCGCGCGAAATGCGGCGATCTCGGCGAGCAGCGCGTCGCGGTTGGCAAGCGCGATGTCGCGCCACATTTCGGGGGAGCTGGCGGCAATCCGCGTGAAGTCGCGAAAACCGCTGGCGGCGAAGCGGAAGATGTCTTCGCTGTCGGGCCGGGAGGCAAAGGCGTCGACGAGCGCGAAGGCCAGCAGATGCGGCAGATGCGACACGGCGGCGAAGACGCGGTCGTGCGCAGCGGCAGCAAGCGTGATCAGGCGGCCGCCGCAGGCCTCCCACAGCGCCCCGACGCGAGCGAGTGCGCGCGGATCGGTTTCCTCAGCCGGCGTCAGCACGACATTGCGCTCGCGGTACAGCGCCGCGAACGCCGCACCGGCGCCGGAGTGCTCGGTGCCGGCGATCGGATGTGCGGGAACGAAACGCGCGAATGCGGCGCCCAGTGCCTGCCTTGCCGCGGCGATCACGTCCTGCTTGGTGCTCCCGCCGTCGGTGACGATGGTGCGCGGTCCCAGCCTGCCGGCCATCGCCCGCAGCAGCGCCGGATACTGCGCCACCGGCGCGGCGATGAGCACGATGTCGGCGTCGACGAGCTCCCGCGTCCAGTCCGCCGCCAGCATCACGTAACGATCGACGATTCCGAGCTTCAGCGCCTCGCGAAGGTTCGCCTCCCCTCGTCCGACACCGACGACCTCGCGCACCATCGCACGCTCGCGCAAGGCCAGCGCAAACGAGCCGCCGATCAGCCCGACGCCGATGACGACGAGCTTGCCGACGGGATCCGCGCCGGGCGCGGGCAGGATGGGCGCAGCCACGGTATCCGGCGTCAGCGCGCAAGTGCCGCCGCGAGCGCGGCGAGGAAACGCCGGTTTTCCTCCGCCAGTCCGATCGTCACCCGCAACCATTCCGGCAGCCCGTAGTTGGCGACGGGGCGAACGATCACGCCCGCCTGCAGCAGGCGATGGTAGACACGGCCGCCATCGCCGACCTCGATCAGCAGGAAGTTGGCGTGCGAGGGCACGAAACCGAGCCCGAGTGCGCGCACGCCTTCCTCGAGCTGTCGCTTGCCGTCGCGGTTGAGCGTGCGGCTCTCCTCGACATAGGCGTTATCGGCCAGCGCCGCCAGCGCAGCCGCCTGCGCGAGCGCGTTGACGTTGAACGGCTGGCGAACGCGGTTGAGCATGTCGGCGACCTTCGCATCCATGATGCCGTAGCCGACACGCAGCGCCGCGAGACCATGGGCTTTGGAGAACGTCCGCGACACGAGCAGGTTGGGGTATTCCGCCACCCACGCCGCCGACGGCGCGCACTGTGCCGGCTCGAGATACTCGTTGTACGCCTCGTCGAGGACGACCAGCACGTTGGCGGGCACTGAAGCGATGAAGTGCTTGAGGGCGTGCGGCTCGATCCACGTCCCGGTGGGATTGTTCGGGTTGGCAACGAAAACGATCCGCGTGTTCGCCGCGATGGCCGCGCGCATCGCCGGCAGGTCGTGACCGAATTTCTGCGCCGCGACCTCGATCCCGTGCGCCCCGCGCGCCTGCGTGGCGAGCGGGTACACGGCGAACGCGTGGCGTGAATAGACCGCCGAATCGCCGGGCGTCAGGAACGCCTGCGTGGCGAGTTCGAGGATGTCGTTCGAGCCGTTGCCGAGCACGATCTGGCCCGAATCGACGCCGTGGCGCTCGGCAAGCACCGATTTCAGCGCGAAGCCGTTGCCGTCCGGATAACGCGACAGCTCATCGGTCGCCGCGGCGATCGCCGCCCGCACTGCCGGGCTCGGGCCGCGCGGATTTTCGTTGGAGGCCAGCTTGACGATGTCGCCCTCCGCAAGGCCGAACTCGCGCGCGAGTTCGCCGATCGGCTTGCCGGGAATGTACGGCGCGATGTGCCGCACGTAGTCGGGAGCGATCGGCGCGGCAGCGTGGCCATGGGAAAGCGGGACTGAGTGGGCCATGAGGGCAATCCTAATAGACGGCGGCGGGATACGATCCCAGGATCTTCAGGTACGGCGCCTTTTCCCGCAGGCCCGCGAGCGCCTCGGCGACTTTGGCTTCGGAGGCGTGGCCTTCGATATCGACGAAGAAGAAGTACTCCCACAGCCCGGTGCGCGCGGGGCGCGATTCCAGTCGCGACATGCTGACCCCGGCCCGGGCGATGGGCTCAAGGAGTTCGACGATGGCGCCGGGCCGGTTCGGGCAGGACATCACCAGCGAGGTCTCGTCCTTGCCCGAAGGCGCGACCGATTGCCGGCCCAGCACCCAGAAGCGCGTGGTGTTGTTGGACTCGTCCTCGACGTGCGTCGCGAGCGCCGACAGCCCGTAGATCGCGGCGGCGATCTCGCCGGCGATCGCCGCCGCGCCCGGTTCGGCGGCGGCGAGACGCGCCGCCTCGGCGTTGCTTGCGACGGCGATCCGCGGCACGCCCGGCAGGTGCTTGGCAAGCCACAGCACGCACTGCGCCAGCGACTGCGCATGCGCGTAGACCTTGGTCACCGCAGCGAACGTGCCGGCATTGCTCAGCAGGTTCTGGGTCACGCGCAGCTTGATCTCGCCGCAGATCAGCAGCGGCGTCTGACACATGAGATCCAGCGTGCGCCCCACCGCACCTTCGGTCGAGTTCTCCACCGGGACTACCGCGTAGTCGGCCTGGCCGCTCTCGGCGGCACGGAACACATCGTCGATCGTCGCGCAGGGCTCGCCTCCGACGAAAGCGCCGAAGTGCTTGACCACGGCCGCATGCGAGAACGTGCCGGCCGGGCCAAGGTAGGAAATCCGCAGCGACTGCTCGAGCGCCATGCACGCCGACATCACCTGCCGGAACACGCCGGCGACCGCATCGTTGGACAGCGGGCCGCGGTTCTCGCCCTGCAGGCGGCGCAGCACCTGCGCCTCGCGCTCCGGCCGGTACACCACGCCGCCGGCCTTGAGCGCGCCGATCGCCTGCGCGTGCGTGGCCCGCGCGTTGAGGCGCTCGAGGATCTCGCGGTCGAGGGCATCGATTGCGGCGCGATGGGCCGCGAGATCGGTGTCGCCGGGTTGTTGCGCCATGTTCGTGCTCGCTGGTTGCAGGTGGGTGTCAACCGTTCCGGGCTTCGAAGTCGCGCATCCACGCGGTGAGCGCTTCGACGCCGGCGATCGGCATGGCATTGTAGATCGACGCCCGCATGCCGCCGACGACACGGTGCCCCTTCAGCTGAACCAGGCCGCGCTCGGCGGCGCCGCGGAGAAACGGCTCGTCGAGACGGTCATCGGGGAGGAAGAAAGGCACGTTCATCCGCGACCTGTCGGCCACGGCGACCGGATTGCGATAGAAACCGCTGCGGTCGACTTCCGCGTACAGCAGCGCTGCCTTGGCGACGTTGCGCGCCTCGATCGCGGCCAGTCCGCCCTCTGCCGTCAGCCATTCGAAGACGAGGCCCGCGAGGTAGATGCCGAAGGTCGCCGGCGTGTTGTACATCGACCCGGCCTTCGCCTGCACCGTGTAGTCGAAGACCGCCGGCGTGTCGGGGCGCGCATGCCCGAGCAAGTCCCGGCGCACGATCACCAGCGTCAGTCCGGCCGGCCCGATGTTCTTCTGCGCGCCGGCATAGATGAGGCCGTAGCGGCGCACGTCGATCGGCCGCGACAGGATGTGCGACGACATGTCGGCGACCAGCGGCACGGCGCCGGTATCCGGCACCCAGTGGTATTCGACGCCTCCGATGGTCTCGTTGGTACACAGATGCACATAGGCGGCGTCAGGCGACAGACGCCAGTCGGCGCGGTCGGGAACATGGCGGTACTGGCGATCGGCACCCGAAGCCGCGATGTTGACGGTGCAGTATTTGCGCGCCTCGGCGATCGACTTTCCCGACCACAGCCCGGTATCGACATAGTCGGCAACGCGCCGGTCGCCGAGAAGATTCAGCGGCACGAAGGCGTTTTGCGCCAGTGCACCCCCCTGCAGGAACAGCACCGCGTAGTCATCGGGAACCGCCAGCAGCGCGCGCAGATCGGCTTCCGCCTTGGCCGCGATGGACGTGAACTCGCGGCCGCGATGACTCATCTCCATCACCGACATGCCGCTGCCGTGCCAGTCGAGGAGTTCGTCGCGGGCGCGGGCGAGCACCGGCTCGGGAAGGGCCGCCGGGCCGGCGCTGAAGTTGTGGACTCGGGACATGGCAGGGATCAGAGGACAGAGGACAGAAAGGTACAACCGGGATCAGGCGGCGGCGGGTGGCAGCTCGTCCGGATCGGGAGGGGTCTCGCCGCCACCATCGCCATCGCCGCTCCCAAGGACGACCTCATCCTCGCGTTCGGCCACGCGCTCCAGCCCCGCCAGCGTTTCGCCGTCGTCGAGGTGGATCAGCGTGACCCCCTGCGTCGGGCGGCCCATTTCACGGATTGCTTTCACCGGCGTGCGGATGAGCACGCCCCCGGTGGAAATCAGCATCACTTCGTCGTCCGGCCGCACCAGCGCCGCGGCCACGACCTGGCCGTTGCGCTCGCTCTGCTGGATGGCGATCATGCCCTTGGTGCCGCGGCCGTGGCGCGTGTACTCGACGATCGGCGTGCGCTTGCCGTAGCCGTTGACGGTTGCGGTGAGCACCGACTGGATCTCGTCCTCGGCGACGAGCATCGAGATCACCGTCTGCGTGGGTTCCAGCGCCATTCCGCGCACGCCGTGCGCGGTGCGACCCATCGGACGCACGTCGTTCTCGTCGAAGCGCACCGCCTTGCCGCCGGAGCTGAACAGCATCACGTCGTGCGTGCCGTCGGTCAGCGCCACACCGATCAGCGTGTCGCCTTCGGAGAGGTCGACGGCGATGATGCCCGCCGTGCGGGGCCGCGAGAACTCGGACAGCGGCGTCTTCTTGACCGTTCCCATCGCCGTCGCCATGAACACGAATTGCGTCTCGGTGAATTCCTTGACCGGCAGGACCGCGGTGATCTTCTCGTTGTCGGCCAGCGGCACGAGGTTGACGATCGGCTTGCCGCGGGCGATGCGGGAGCCCTGCGGCACGTTGTAGACCTTGAGCCAGTAGACGCGGCCGAGATTGGAGAAGCACAGGATGAAATCGTGGGTGTTGGCGATGAACAGGCGATCGATGAAATCATCCTCCTTGGTCGCCGTCGCCTGCCGCCCCCGTCCGCCGCGCTTCTGCGCCCGGTACTCCGCCACCGGCTGGGCCTTCATGTAGCCGCCGTGCGACAGCGTGACGACCATGTCTTCGGGCGCGATCAGGTCCTCGAGCGACAGATCGACGCCCTGCGCGACGATCTCCGAGCGGCGCGCGTCGCCGAACTGGTCGCGGATTCCGGTCAGCTCGTCATCGATGATCGCCGTCACCCGCGCCGGCTTGGCGAGGATGTCGGAGAGGTCGACGATCAGCGCCATCACGTCGCGGTACTCGCCGACGATCTTGTCCTGCTCGAGACCGGTCAGGCGCTGCAGGCGCAATTCAAGAATGGCCTGCGCCTGCGCTTCCGACAGCTTGTAGCCGCCGGCGGCGGCCTGCCAGCCGAAATCGAGCGCCAGACCGTCCGGACGCGCGGCGTCGGCTGCCGCGCGCTGCAGCATCTCCTCGACGACGGTCGAGCGCCAGACGCGCGCCATCAGCGCGACCTTGGCTTCGGCCGGCGTTGCCGCCGCCTTGATCAGGGCGATGATCTCGTCGACATTGGACAGCGCGACGGCGAGGCCTTCGAGGATGTGGCCGCGTTCGCGTGCCTTGCGCAACTCGTAACGCGTGCGGCGCACCACGATTTCGCGGCGATGCAGCAGAAAATACTCGATGAACTGCTTGAGGTTCAGCAGGCGCGGCTGGCCGTCGACGAGGGCCACCATGTTCATGCCGAAGCTGTCCTGCAGCTGCGTGAGCTTGTACAGGTTGTTGAGGATGATCTCCGGCATTTCGCCGCGTTTGAGCTCGATCACGACCCGCATGCCCGACTTGTCGGACTCGTCGCGCAGGTCGGAGATGCCCTCGATCTTCTTTTCGCGCACCAGCTCGCCGATGCGGATCAGGAGATTCGCCTTGTTCACCTGGTACGGGATTTCGTCGACGATGATCGCCTGCCGCTCGCCCTTGCCGATTTCCTCGATGTGGGTGCGGGCGCGGATCACCACGCGCCCACGACCGGTCCGATACCCCTCCCGAACCCCCTCCTGCCCGTAGATGATTCCCGCGGTGGGGAAATCGGGCGCCGGCACGAGCTCGATCAGCTCGTCGATCGTCGTCCCCGGCTGGTGCAGGAGCGCCAGGCACGCGTTGACGACTTCGGTGAGATTGTGCGGCGGTATGTTGGTCGCCATCCCGACGGCGATGCCGGACGAGCCGTTGACCAGCAGATTGGGCAGCCGCGACGGCAGCACCGTCGGCTCCTGCTCCTTGCCGTCGTAGTTGGGCGCGAAGTCGACGGTCTCCTTGTCGATGTCGGCGGTGAGCTCGTTGCTGATCTTCTGCAGCCGGCACTCGGTGTAGCGCATCGCCGCGGCGTTGTCGCCGTCGACCGATCCGAAATTGCCCTGGCCGTCGATCAGCGGGTAGCGCAGCGAGAAGTCCTGCGCCATCCGCACCAGCGTGTCGTAGATGGCCATGTCGCCGTGCGGATGGTACTTGCCCATCACGTCGCCGACGACGCGCGCACACTTCACATACGGCCGGTTCCAGACGGTGTTGGTTTCGTGCATCGCGAAAAGCACGCGGCGGTGCACCGGCTTGAGGCCGTCCCGGACATCCGGCAGTGCCCGGCCCACGATTACGCTCATCGCATAATCGAGGTAAGAATGGCGCATTTCGGCTTCGAGGCTGACCGGGAGGGTCTCTTTGGCAAACGGCTGCATGGGGGGTGGGAGGCTTTCGGAACGAGCGTTGAAAAAAGGCTGGGCGATGCGGGTTCGGCGCGAGCGCGACGGCGTCAACGGCCGCGCGGGTAGGCAAAAAGGCGCCGAATGACAAAAAAACCGAACCAGACAGCTCCGCCATCAAGTCGGCAGTGCTGGAACCGACTCGATCGAGCAACCAAGGTCATTGATAATGCGGAATTTTATCACGTCGTTGCATCGCTGCGACACTCTCCCATCCGGTGTGGCGAAAACGGGACTTTCTTTTGCACGGTGAGGGACGCCATGCTATAGTTTTCGCCGAAACAAGGAATTCCACGCGTGTGTGACCAACGGCCATTTCGACCACCGCGCGATTTTTCCGGGTTCGCAAAAAACCTGTTTAAAACCAAAGCTAAAAGGGGTGAAACAATGACTCAACGTCTCGTTACCGGTGTCCTGGTGGGCGCAATTGCGACCGTGTTCGCCGGCGGCGTTGCCGCACAACAAGCCGATCCGAAGGGCTATGTCCCTGGCACGGCACCGGCCAGCCCGGGCTACGTGCAATCCGGTGCCGCCGCCACGCCGACCGACGGAACGGTGAAGAGCGGCGTCTACAACGGCTCCAAGGGCCTCGCCGGCAACCTCTGCTGGCGCACCGGTTACTGGGCGCCCAGCATGGCGACCAAGGAATGCGATCCCGACCTCGTGCCGAAGCCGCCGGCACCGCCCGCACCCGCGCCCGCGCCTGTCGTAGCGCCGCCGCCTCCGCCGGCTCCGGCTCCGGCGCCCGCGCCGAGGCCCGCTGCCCCGGCCGTGCAGAAGATCACGTTGGCCTCGAAGGCGCTGTTCGACTTCGACAAGTCGGTGCTGAAGCCCGAAGGCAAGGCCGCTATCGACGCCGATGTCATCTCCAAGCTGAAGGACGTGCAGAAGCTCGAACTGGTGCTGGTCACGGGTCACACCGACCGCATCGGCACGCAGGCCTACAACCAGAAGCTGTCCGAGCGCCGCGCCAACGCCGTCCGCGACTATCTGGTCTCCAAGGGCGTCGCCAAGGACAAGATCGAAACCCTCGGCATGGGCAAGACGCAGCCGATCCCGGGCGTCAAGTGCGAGATGAAGGACCGCAAGGCCCTTATCGCCTGCCTCGCGCCGAACCGTCGCGTCGAAGTCGAAGTCAAGGGCGAAGCGATCAAGCGCTAAGCCTCTGTCCACCGACTGAAAAGGAGCCCCGCCTTCGAGCGGGGCTTTTTTCGTCCGGGCCAGTCTCCGGGGTTGCGCGATAATCCGCTGAACGGATGCCTTTGCCATGCAAGACGTAGACCTGCGCCTCGACCCCGAATGGATCATCCCGGTGGATGTGCCGGGGGCGCTTGCCGCGCATTCGCTCATCGTCGACGGCGGGCGCATCGTCGCGCTGGTCCCCGCGATCGTCGCCGAGCAGCGCTTTGCACCGCGCGAGCGGATCGCGCTGCGCCACCACGCGCTGATACCGGGGCTCGTCAACGCGCACACGCACGCGGCAATGACGCTGTTCCGCGGCATCGCGGACGACTTGCCGCTGGACGTGTGGCTCGAGGAGCACATCTGGCCGCGCGAGGGGCGGTTTGCGGCGCCGGATTTCGTCTACGACGGCGCACGGCTGGCGGCAGCCGAAATGCTGCGGGGTGGCGTCACCTGCTGCAACGACATGTATTTCTTTCCCGATGCGACGGCGCGGGCGTTCCTCGACCTCGGAATGCGGGCGATGCTGGGCTTGCCGGTGCTCGACTTTCCGACACCCTATGCAGCGGACCCCGACGGATATCTGCAGAAGGGGCTTGCCGTACGCGACGCCTTCAAGCACGAGTCGAAGCTCACGTTTTCGCTGGCGCCGCACGCTCCTTACACTGTCGGCGATCCCGCCTGGGAGAAGACGATCGTCTACGCCCGTCAGCTGGACCTGCCGATCCAGACCCATCTCGCCGAGACCGCAGCCGAGCTTTCGCGCAGCCGCGAACTTCACGGTGACACGCCGCTCGCCCGCCTGCATCGGCTGGGTGCGACGGGTCCCAACTTCATCGCCATCCACGCGGTGCATCTCGATCCCGCCGACGTCGATCTCCTCGTCACCCATGGCGGCCACGTCGTTCACTGCCCTGCCTCCAACATGAAGCTGGGCTGCGGGATCGCACCGATCGCGGGGTATGCCGCGCGCGGCATCAACGTGGCCCTCGGCACCGACGGCGCGGCGTCGAACAACCGGCAGGATCTATTCGGCGAAATGCGCCTCGCCGCGCTGCTGGCCAAGGTTTCCACCGGCGATCCTGCCGCGTTTCCGGCTGCACAGGCGTTGCGCGCGGCCACGCTGGGGGGGGCGCAGGCGCTGGGCATCGATGCCGATGTCGGTTCGCTGACGCCGGGCAAGGCCGCGGATCTGGTCGCCGTCGACCTGGGCGGAATCGCGACCACGCCCTGTTACGATCCCATTTCGCACCTCGTTCACGCGGCAGGACGCGAAGCGGTCACCGCCGTCTGGGTCGATGGCCGGCGTGTGGTCGCGGATCGCCGGCTCACCACCATCGACGAAGCCGCCCTGCTCGGCCGAGCCCGCGTATGGCAGGAGAAACTGCAATGATCGTCACCACCGTGCCGCCCGCCTCCGTCAATGCGGACGCCGGCGAACTGGCGAAGTTCGCGGCCCTCGCCCATCACTGGTGGGATCCGGAGAGCACGATGTTCGGGCCGCTGCACAAGCTCAACCCGCTGCGCCTCGACTGGATCGAGACGGTGGTGGGCGGACTCGGCGGCAAGACCGTCGTCGACGTGGGCTGCGGCGGCGGCATCCTCTCCGAGGCAATGGCGAGCCGGGGCGCCGAGGTCCTCGGCATCGACCTCGGCGACAAGCAGCTCGGCGTCGCCAAGCTGCACAAGCTCGAGTCGGGAACGACCGCGCGCTATCGGCTGATCGCTGCCGAGGCGCTCGCGGCGGAAACGCCGGCGGCCTTCGATGTCGTCACCTGCATGGAAATGCTCGAGCACGTGCCCGATCCGGCTTCGACGATTGCGGCCTGCGCGACACTGGTGAAGCCCGGGGGCAGCGTCGTCATATCGACGATCAACCGCAATCCCAAGGCCTACCTCATGGCGATCGTCGGCGCCGAGTACGTGCTGGGATTGCTGCCCAAGGGGACGCACGACTACGCGAAGTTCCTCACCCCCTCTGAGCTGTCGGCCCACGCGCGCCGCGGCGGGCTCGACACCGTCGAACTCGCCGGCATCGGCTACAACCCGCTCTCCCGCACGTTCCGTCTCGTGCGCGACACGTCCGTCAACTATCTCGTCGCGCTGCGCCGCCGCACCGATGCCTGAGCCCGTGCCGCCGCCGCAGGTGCTTCCGGTGGCGGCCGTTCTCTTCGATCTCGACGGCACGCTCGCCGACACCGCCCCGGACCTCGCCGCAGCGTTGAATCGGGTGCGCAGCGACCGGGGCCTGCCGCCGCTGCCCTACATCGCCTTGCGGCCGTTCGCGTCGCACGGCGCACGCGGGCTGATCGGCGCGGGTTTCGGAATGACACCCGCCGACCCTGAATTCGCGGCGCTGCGCGACGCCTTCCTTGCCCATTACGAGGCGGCGCTTTGCGTCGACTCCGTATTGTTCGACGAAGTCCTGCCGCTGCTCGACGCGATCGAAGCGCGCGGACTCGGCTGGGGCATCGTCACCAACAAGCTCACGCGCTACACGTTGCCCTTGCTGGCTCAACTGCGGCTCTCGCCGCGCGCTGCTGCCGTCGTCTGCGGCGACACGACCCCGCATGCCAAGCCGCACCCGGCACCATTGCTGCACGCCGCGCAGGCGCTTGGCGTCCTGCCGGCGCAATGCCTGTACGTGGGGGACGCACAGCGCGACATGGAAGCGGGCGTCGCAGCCGGGATGCCGGCGATCGTTGCCCGCTACGGTTACATCGAGCCCGGCGACACGCCCGGCGCCTGGCCCGCGATCGGCGTCATCGACCGGCCTTTTGCGCTGCTCGACTGGCTGCCGGAGCTGGACTGACGCGCGCCGCTGCAGCCGCGCCGCCGCCACTTGCGCAGGCGCTGGCATTGACGAGCAACAGCTCGAGGTCGCTTCCGTCGCGCACTGCCTTGACGCGTACCGCCTGGTTACCCTGCAGGGGCCTGACGACGGCAACGATGAGGTCGGCGGCGGCGGTCAGGCGGATGCCGTTGGCCTCGCGCAGCGAGTCGCCCGGTTTCAGGCCGAGCATCGCGGCGAATCCGCCGCCTTCGCTGATCCGCAATCCCGCCGATGACGCGGTCAGCAGCGGCCTCCAGGTATCCGGTTGCGCAGCCAGTCCACCCAGCAGCTCGGCATTGATGCGGTAGACGCTGCCCTTGAAATCCGGAGGCGCGGCACAGGCACCACGATCGGCACCGGACCGTGCCGCCGGCGCCGGTGCGGCGCGCGTCACCAGCGCCGCGCCAGGCGCGGCACGCAGCAGGATGTCGCGCGTCTGACCACCTTCGCGCACGCTGATCCGGTCCGGGAACACGGCAACGAGTTCGACGCCCGTCGCAACTTCGGCGCCCGCATTGACGAGCACGGGGCCGCGATCGGGCAGGCGAAGCAGCGCCTGCCCCTTGCCGCCGGCGGCCGCGAGGACGCCGAGCAGCCGGACGTCCGTCTGCGGCGCCGTCGCCGCCGTTGCCGGACCCGCAGCAACCGAAGCCGCGGGCGCGGCGCGTCCGAACGGCGCCGCCGCCGCGAGCAGCGCAGCCGCGCTTTCCGGAACCGCAGCGAGCGGGGGCAACGTCGGCGCGGGAGCAGCGATGCGCCAGAACCAGTGCGCCAGGACGAGGCAAAGCACTGCCAGCGCCGTCACCGTCGCCGCCGATGCGGCAAGGCGCCACGACCAGGGCAGCGCAACGCCGGCGCCCGCTGCCGAACGCGCGTCCGCGCTCACGTATAATTTTCGTCCCATGTCCAGAATGTGTCTGCCGTGAATCCGCGCCTCGCCCGCCTGCACCCGTATCCGTTCGAGCGACTGCGGCAATGGGTCGCCGGCGTCGTGCCCAATCCCGAATTCAAGCCGATCAATCTCTCCATCGGCGAGCCCCGGCATCCGACGCCGGACCTGCTGCTCGGCGCGCTGAAGGCCGGAGCCGCCAGTATCGCGCATTATCCCATGACGATCGGAACGCCGGCCTTGCGCGAAGCGATCGCGGGTTGGCTCATACGGCGGCACGCGCTGCCCGCCGTCGACGCGGCAACGCAGGTGCTGCCGGTGCTCGGCAGCCGCGAAGCCCTGTTCTCGTTTGCCCAAACCGTCATCGATCCGTCGCGCGCGGGCGCGACCGTGGTCATGCCGAACCCGTTCTACCAGATCTACGAGGGCGCGGCGCTGCTGGGCGGCGCCGAACCCTTCCCGGTCAATGGCGATGCGGCACGGGGGTTCGCGACGCCGTGGCAGGACGTCCCCTCCGCCGTGTGGGAACGCACGCAGCTCGTCTTCGTCTGCTCGCCCGACAACCCCACGGGACGCGTCACCTCGCTGGAAGATTGGACGATGCTGTTCGAGCTCTCCGATCGCTTCGGTTTCGTGATTGCCGCCGACGAGTGCTATTCGGAGGTCTATTTCGACGAAGCGCGGGCGCCGCTGGGCTCGCTGGCGGCAGCGCATGCGCTCGGCCGCGCGGGTTTCCCGCGGCTCGTAGCCTTCGGCAGCCTGTCAAAGCGCTCGAATGCGCCGGGCCTGCGCTCCGGCTATGCGGCGGGCGATGCGGCACTGATCGAGGCGTTTCTGCGCTACCGCACCTATCATGGCTCGGCAATGTCGCCGGCCGTCGAAGCGGCAAGCCGCGCGGCCTGGAACGACGAAGCGCACGTGCGTGCGAATCGGCTCCAATACGCCGCCAAGTTCGCACGGCTGCAGCCGCGGCTCGCGACCGTCCTGCCCTGCGCAATGCCCGACGCCGCCTTCTACCTGTGGGCCAGGACGCCGATCGACGACGCCCTGTTCGCGCGTCGGCTGCTGGCGGAGAAGAACGTGGCCGTTCTACCGGGCAGCTTTTTCGGGCGCGCGGTCGACGGTGTCAACCCCGGCGCGGGATACGTGCGCATCGCGCTGGTCGCGTCGGGTGACGAGTGCAGCGAAGCGATCGATCGCATCGTCGACTTCACCCGATCGCTGTGACCGGCCTGCGCCGGGTGCCCCGTGGCGCCTGGCGCCGGAGATAGGCGTCGGGATCGCGGTAAAATGCCGGTTTTCCCCGGAACCCATTCATGTCCTCCTTGCAAGCGACCATCGACGCCGCGTGGGAAATGCGGACCACGCTCGCCCCCGGAAGCGCACCGCCTGCCATCCGTGAAGCCGTTTCGCAGGTGATCGATGAGCTCGACGCCGGCCGCCTGCGCGTTGCCGAGCGTACCGGCACCACCTGGACGACGCATCAATGGATCAAGAAAGCGGTTCTCCTCTCGTTCCGCCTGCGCGACAACGAACCGATGCAGTTCGACAGTGCCGACGGCCACACGGCGCCATTCGCGTTCTATGACAAGGTGCGCACCAAGTTCGCCGGCATGACCGGCGGCGAATTCGCGGCTGCGGGCGTACGCGTCGTCCCGCCCGCCGTTGCCCGGCGCGGTGCCTACATCGCGAAAAACGTCGTCCTGATGCCTTCGTACGTCAACATCGGCGCGTACGTCGACGAGGGCACGATGGTCGATACCTGGGCGACCGTCGGTTCCTGCGCCCAGATCGGCAGGAACGTCCACCTGTCGGGCGGCGTCGGCATCGGCGGCGTATTGGAACCGCTGCAGGCGAACCCGACGATCATCGAGGACAACTGTTTCATCGGCGCGCGCTCCGAGGTCGTCGAAGGGGTGATCGTCGAGGAGAATTCGGTGCTGGGCATGGGCGTGTTCGTCGGCCAGAGCACCAAGATCTACGATCGGTCGACGGGCGAGGTGAGCTACGGTCGCATACGCGCCGGCTCCGTCGTCGTCGCAGGCAGCCTGCCGGCAGCCGACGGCTCGCACAGCCTCTACTGCGCGGTCATCGTCAAGCAGGTCGACGCGAGAACCCGGTCCAAGACCAGCATCAACGAACTGCTGCGCGCCTGATGCCGGTCGCCATCAAGACCGCCGAGGACATCGCGGGGATGCGCGTCGCCGGCCGCCTCGCGGCCGAACTGCTCGACTGGCTGACGCCGCAGGTGGAGCCCGGCATCACGACCGGCGAGATCGACCGCCGCGCGCACGATTACCAGGTCAACGTCCAGAACGTCGTCCCGGCCACGCTCAACTACCAGCCGCCGGGCCACAAGCCCTACCCGGCCTCGTTGTGCACGTCGGTCAACCACGTGGTCTGCCACGGCATCCCGGGCGACAAGAAGCTCAAGTCGGGCGACATCGTCAACATCGATGTCACGGTGATCCGGGACGGTTACCACGGCGACAGCAGCCGCATGTTCTGTGTCGGCACGCCGTCGATCCAGGCGCGGCGGCTGGTCGAAACCGCCTACCTGGCGCTGTGGAAGGGGATCCGCGCGGTCCGTCCCGGCAACCGGCTGGGCGACATCGGCCATGCCGTGCAGGTTTGCGCCGAAAGCCACCATTATTCGATCGTCCGCGAATTCTGCGGCCACGGCATCGGGCACCAGTTCCACGAAGAGCCGCAGGTTCTCCATTACGGACGTCCCGGGACCGGCCTGGTGCTCCTGCCCGGCATGATCTTCACCATCGAGCCGATGGTCAATGCGGGCCGCGCCGGCATCCGCTGTCTCGCCGACGGCTGGACCATCGTCACCGCCGACCACTCGCTGTCGGCGCAGTGGGAGCACACGATCCTGGTCACCGACGACGGCTACGAGGTGCTCACCGTGTCGCCGGGAACGCCCGCCCCCCCGCCCTGAGTACACCGATTCGTAAGTACGCACACGCGATGAAATTGATGCGTTTCGGGTCAGGGCAAGGCGCAAACCGCAGCGATACCCCGTGGTATCGCGAGGATTTGCAACGCCGCCGTGGCCCGAAAGGCGCGATTTCATGTGGGCGTATTTGCGAATCGGGGTACTAAGTTAGCCCTCCATGAGCGCGCTGTCTCCGGTCACCCGCGATCCCGCGTCCGCGGCAGCGCACTGGCGCGAGGAATTGAAGTCCGGTCGCGCGGCGCTGCGCGATGCCTTTCTCGCCAAGCCCGATACGCCGCGACTCCTGCGCGGGCACGCGCGGCTGGTCGCGGGCGTGCTGGCTGAGGCGTGGCTGGCGATGGATGCGCCCAGGAGCGCGGCGCTGCTTGCCGTGGGCGGCTTCGGCCGCGGCCAGCTCTATCCGCATTCCGACGCCGACCTGCTGCTGCTGATGGCCTCCGCGCCGGACGCGCAGGAAGCCGCGTTCATCGGGCGATTCGTCGGGCTGCTGTGGGACATCGGTGTCGAGGCAAGCCACAGCGTGCGCACGATTGCCGAATGCGAAGCGGAAATGGCGGGCGACATCACGGTGCGGACGAATCTGCTCGAGCGGCGGTGGCTGGCCGGTTCCCGGGCACTGTTCCGCGCCTTCGAGAGCGCGTTCACGGACGCGCTCGACAGCGCGCACTTCTACGACGCGAAGATCCTCGAGCAGCAGCAGCGCCATCTCCGGTACCACGACACCGCGTACAATCTGGAGCCGAACGTCAAGGAGTCGCCGGGCGGGCTGCGCGACCTGCACACGGTGCTGTGGATCGCGCGCGCGGCCGGCCTGGGCCGCACCTGGCGCGAACTGGCGCAGGCGGGGCTGATGACGATGCAGGAGGCGCGCTCGGTGTCGCGCCAGGAGCGCGTCATCGGCGCGCTGCGCGTGCGCCTGCACTACCTGGCGGCCCGGCGCGAGGACCGCCTGGTCTTCGACCTGCAGAACGCGCTCGCGCGGCAGCTGAACTTCGTCGACACGCCCACGAAGCGCGCCAGCGAGCAACTGATGCAGCGCTACTACCGGGCCGCGAAACTGGTTCGACAGGCCAACGTCATCCTGCTGCAGAACCTCCATGCGCGGCTGCATCCGATCGATGCCGAACCGCGCCCGCTGGGCGAGGAATTCTTCGCCATCGACTGGCTGCTGCACATCCGCGACGAGTCGCTGTTCGAGCGCCGCCCGTCGGCGATGCTGGATGCGTTTCTGATGATGCAGCGGCACGCCGACCTGAAAGGCATGTCGGCGCGCACGCTGCGCGCGCTGTGGCGGAACCGGCACCGGATCGATTCCGCGTTCCGGCGCGACCCCGGAAACCGCGCGCGCTTCCTGCAGGTGTTTCGCGAGCCCCGTGGCCTCACGCACGAGCTGCGGCGGATGAGCCACTACGGCATCCTCGGCAATTACCTGCCGCCGTTCGGGCGCATCGTCGGCCAGATGCAGCACGATCTCTTCCACGTCTACACCGTCGACGAGCACATCCTGATGGTGGTGCGCAACCTGCGCCGGTTTGCCGAGCCGCAGCACGCGCACGAGTATCCGCTGTGCTCGCGCCTGTTCAGCGACTTCGCGCGCAAGGAAGTGCTCTATCTCGCCGGCCTCTTTCATGACATCGCGAAGGGACGCGGCGGCGACCACTCCGCGCTCGGCATGCGCGAGGCGCGGCGTTTCTGCCGTGCGCACGGGGTTCCTCGCGACGACGCCGAACTCATCGAATGGCTCGTCGCCCAGCACCTGACGATGTCGGCCGTCGCCCAGAAGCAGGACATCACCGATCCCGACGTCATCGCTGCGTTTGCCGACAAGGTGCGGACGGAGCGGCGCCTGACCGCGCTGTACATCCTGACGGTGGCCGATATCCGCGGCACCAGCCCCAAGGTGTGGAACGCCTGGAAGGCGAAATTGCTCGAGGATCTCTTCAACGCGACGCGCGCGCGGCTGGCGGGGTCGAGCATCGCCGTCACGCTGGCCGACAGTCTGCAGGAGCGGCAGACCGAGTCCAGGCGGCTGCTGCGGCTGTATGCCGTTCCCGAGAGTGCCGAGAACGCCTTGTGGAAGCAGCTGGACAGCGTGTATTTCCAGCGCCACACCGCCGACGAGATCGCATGGCATGCACGCCATCTCTATTACCGCGTCGACGGCACGATCCCGGTCGTGCGCGCGCGCCTGTCGCGCGCCGACGCGGGTCTGCAGGTGATGGTCTATCTGCCCGACCAGCAGGCGCTTTTCGCCCGCATCTGCGGCGTCTTCGGCCGCCAGGGATTGTCGATCCTGGATGCGCGCATCCATACGACCCGGCATGGCTACGCGCTGGACACCTTCGTCGTCCACGACCCGTCGACGCCGAACACGTCCTATCGCGAGACGATCCAGCTGATCGAGTTCGAGTTGAAGCGCGCGCTCGAGGAGCGCCGGCCGCTCGAGGCCCCGGTGGCGGGTCGCGTGAGTCGCCATCTCAAGCACTTCCCGCTGTCGCCGGAGGTGCGGATTTCCCCCGACGACAAGGGAACGCGCTTCATCATGGAAATCGTCGCCGGCGACCGGCCGGGTCT
This sequence comes from uncultured beta proteobacterium, assembly GCA_963788185.1. Taxonomy (GTDB): domain Bacteria; phylum Pseudomonadota; class Gammaproteobacteria; order Burkholderiales; family Casimicrobiaceae; genus CAIWHR01. The sequence continues at coordinate 948,314 of CAWBGE010000017.1, read as the reverse complement.
GCTTGCCGGGATCGCCTATACGCTGGCCCAGGCCGGCGTGAACGTCGCCAGCGCCAAGATCAACACGCTGGGCGAGCGCGCCGAGGACACGTTCCTGATCGACGGCGTCGCGCTGCACGACGAGCACGAGCTGCTCAAGCTCGAAACGGTGATCCACGACCAGCTGCGCATCGTGTAGCCGCGCGGTGGCGCTACTCCTCCGCCACTGCCGCGTCGGGGAACAGGATGTCGGTGAAGCCGAAGCGCGAGAGGTCGCGCATGCGCATCGGATACAGAATCCCCGCCAGATGGTCGCACTCGTGCTGCACGACGCGGGCATGGAACCCGGTCACCTCGCGCCGGATCGCATGGCCGCGCGGATCGAAGCCCTCGTAGCGCAGGTCGGTGTGACGCGGAACCACGCCTCGCAACCCGGGCACCGACAGGCAACCCTCCCACGCCTCGTCGATCGCATCCGACAGCGGCGTCAGCACCGGGTTGACGAGTTCGGTATAGGGAACCTCCTCGGCGTCCGGATAGCGCGGATTGAACGCGCCACCGAAGATCACCACCTGCAGCGGCACGCCGATTTGCGGCGCCGCGAGCCCCGCGCCGTCCTTCGCCGTCATGGTGTCGCGCAGGTCCTGCAGCAGCGCTTCGAGTGCCGCGGAGCCGAACGCCTCGACCGGGCGCGAGGGCTGCAGCAATCGCGGATCCCCCAGCCGCAGAATGTCCCGGATCATCGATTCCTCCGTCGGGATCGGTGCGTGCTGCCGAACAGCCTCGCAAGGCCGGTCGGTGTTCCGCTAGACCAGCGGCGCGACATGGTCGAGCAGGCGCCGCACGTTGTTCATTCCGGTCTGAAGCACGCGATTGATGCCGTCCATCGAGATCTCGGCCGCCGAGTCGCCGCGACCTGCCGCGTGGTTGACGACCACGCAGATGGCCGCGTAGGGCAATTCCAGCTCGCGCGCGAGCACCGCTTCGGGCATTCCGGTCATCCCCACCAGCGTCGCACCATCGCGGTCCATTCGATCGATCTCGGCGGCGGTCTCGAGCCGCGGACCCGCCACGGCGCCGTAGACGCCGCCATCGGTCAAGGCGATGCCCGCGGCGCGACCCGCGGCCAGGCACTTCTCGCGCAACTCAGGCGTGTACGGATGCGTGAAGTCCACGTGCACGACCTGCTGTTCGCCGCCATCGAAGAACGTCGCCTCGCGGCTGTGCGTGTAGTCGATGAGCTGATGCGGCACCACGAGCTCGCCCGCGCCACTGGTGCGGATGCCACCCACCGAGGCGACCGCCAGCACCGCCGTCGCGCCGCTATCGCGCAATGCCCAGAGGTTGGCGCGGTAATTGACGCGGTGCGGCGCGATCGTGTGCCCGTGTCCGTGGCGGGCCAGAAACACCGCGTCGCGACCGGCGATCTGCCCGAAGAGCAAGGCGGACGACGGTTCCCCGTAGGGCGTGCGGACGACCTCGCGGTGTGCCACCGCGAGCGTCGACAGGCGCGTGAGGCCGCTGCCACCGATGATTGCAAGCATGAAAGGCGTTGCCTCCTGTGTTGACACGACGCGGCGCGCGATTGCCCCGGTGACGATGCGAACTTCCCGCTCCCCCGCGCTGCGCCATGGCCGTACGGGGTGGCGCGCTGGCAGCCACGTTGGATTCATGACATCATCGACGCTGCCCAGCGCCCGCGCGCTGCAATTGTAGCCCCGGAGTTGCCCCATGTACCTCGATCGATTGTTCCGGCTGATGGCCGAGAAGCAAGCGTCCGACATCTTCATCTCCAGCGGCGCACCGATCAACATCAAGATCAACGGCATCGTGCAGCCGGTCTCGACGCAGACGATGGATGCGGAGACCGTCCGGCGCATCGCCTACGAGCTCATGAGCGACCAGCAGGCGCGCGAGTTCGAGAACGAGATGGAGATGAATCTCTCGTGGCTCGATCCGACGGTCGGCAACTTCCGGATCAACATCTTTCGCCAGCGGGGCTCGATCTCGCTGGTCGTGCGCTACGTGCGCAGCACGGTCCCCCGCTTCGAGGAACTCAAGCTGCCGCCGGTGCTGCTCGACATGGTCATGGAGAAGCGCGGCCTCGTGCTGGTCGCCGGCGCAACGGGCTCGGGCAAGTCCACATCGCTTGCGGCGATGATCGATCACCGCAACACCCACCGGACCGGGCACATCCTCACCATCGAGGATCCGATCGAGTACCTGTTCACGCACAAGAAGAGCCTCGTCAACCAGCGCGAGATCCACGTCGACACGATGACCTACAACAAGGCGCTGCAGAATGCGCTGCGCGAGGCGCCCGATCTCATCATGATCGGCGAGATCCGCGACAAGGAGACGATGCAGTCCGCGCTGCTGCACACGCTCACCGGGCATCTCTGCCTGTCGACGATCCACGCCAACAACAGCTACCACGCGCTGTCGCGGATCATCAACCTCTTCCCTCACGACGCGCGCTCCGCCGTGCTGTCGGACCTTTCGATCGGCTTGCGCGCCATCGTCTCGCAGCGGCTGGTCCGCAACAAGGAAGGCGTGCTGCAGCCGGCGGTCGAGATCCTGCTCAACTCGTCGCTGATCGCCGAACTCATCAAGAACGGCGAAGTCGCGCAGATCAAGGAAGCGATGGAGCAGTCGCTCTATCCCGGGTCGCAGACCTTCGAGCAGGCGCTGTGCCGGCTCTACCTCGACGGCCGCGTCGGCTATGACGAGGCGATGACGGCGTCGGATTCGCCGACCAACCTCGCGTGGCTCATCAACCAGAATTCGCCGACGTCGCGCGTCGAGAACCTGCCAGGTGCGCCTAGCAACGCCGCGCAGCGGCGACCCGGCGCCGACTTCACCGCGCTGTCCATCGATTCCGACCTTCTCGACCGGCCGAATTGACCGCCGCGTCGCTGTCGGAACGGGCAGCAAGAGCAACTTCTCAGCGTGCAGGATCCCCGCACCATTCCATGACGAAGCCGACAATCGATCGCACGCAGGAACTCGCGCAGGCGCTGATCGCCTGCCGCTCGATCACGCCCGACGATGCCGGCTGCCAGGCGATCGTGGCGGCGAGGCTGGAAGCGCTCGGGTTCCGCTGCGAGACGCTCGCCTGCAACGGAGTGACGAACCTCTGGGCGCGCCGCGGCGACACCGGTCCGCTGGTCTGCCTTGCCGGCCACACCGACGTCGTGCCGACCGGACCGCTGGATCAGTGGCAGTCCGACCCGTTCTCGCCCACCGAACGCGACGGCTGGCTGTACGGGCGCGGCGCCGCCGACATGAAGTCGTCGATCGCCGCTTTCGTGACCGCGATCGAGGCGTTTGTCGCCGCAAACCCGAACGCGCCCGGATCGATCGCCGTTCTGCTCACCTCCGACGAGGAAGGCCCGTCGATCGACGGCACCATCCGCGTCGTCGAACGGCTCGCGCAGTCCGGCACCCGGCTCGATTACTGCATCGTCGGCGAGCCTTCCTCGGTGGACGCGCTCGGCGACATGATCAAGAACGGCCGCCGGGGCAGCCTGTCCGGCACCTTGACGGTACGCGGGGTGCAGGGGCACATCGCCTACCCGCAGGGCGCGCGCAATCCGATTCATCTCGCGGCACCCGCCATCGCCGAGCTTGCCGCAATGGAGTGGGACGCAGGCAACGAATATTTCCCGCCGACGTCCTGGCAATGCTCGAACATCCATGCCGGAACCGGCGCCACCAACGTCATTCCCGGCTCGCTGGAGGTGATGTTCAATTTTCGCCACGCGACGTCGTCCAGCCGCGAGTCGCTGCAGCAGCGGATGAATGCCGTCCTGCGACGCCATGAACTGGACTATGCGCTGGAGTGGACCGGGTGGGGCGACCCGTACCTCACGCCGCGAAGCCGTCTGGTCGAAGTCGCCATCGAGGTCGTCCGCGACCTGACCGGCAGGACACCCGAGCTTTCATGCTCCGGCGGCACGTCCGACGGCCGCTTCCTGGCCACCCTCTGCACCGAGGTCGTCGAGCTGGGTCCCGTCAACGCCACCATCCACCAACTGAACGAACGCGTGCGCGTCGCCGATCTTCCGGTGCTCTCGTCGATCTACCGGAAGCTGCTCGAACGGCTGCTGCTGCCCGTCGCAACCCCATGACCAGCGAATCCGTACAGGGCCTCGAGACGCTGCGCGATTGGCTGCGCTTCGCCGTCTCGCGCTTCGGCGAGGCAAAGCTTGCCTTCGGCCACGGCACCACCAACGCCTACGACGAGGCCGCGTACCTGCTGCTGCACGGGCTGCACCTTCCGCCCGACCGGCTCGATCCTTTCCTCGATGCACGCCTGACGCCACCCGAGCGCGCGCAGATCGCGCACCTGCTGCAGCGCCGGATCGACCAGCGCGTGCCGGCCGCCTATCTCACCCGCGAAGCCTGGCTGCACGAATTCCGGTTCTACGTCGACGAGCGGGTGATCATCCCGCGTTCGTTCATCGCCGATCTGCTGCCGGACGGGCTGGCCGCGTACGTCAGCGATGCCGCGCGCGTCGCGACAGTGCTCGATCTGTGCACGGGTTCGGGCTGCCTCGCCATCCTGCTGGCGCACGCCTTCCCGGCGGCGGACATCGACGCCGTCGACATTTCGTCGGATGCGCTGGCGGTAGCGCAGCGCAATGTCAGCGAATACGGCCTCGCCGACCGCATCAATCTCATACGCTCCGACCTGTTCGCGAATCTCCCCGATAAGAGCTACGACCTCATCATCAGCAATCCGCCTTACGTGACCGCGATGGCAATGGGCGACCTGCCGCCGGAGTACCGGCACGAGCCCGCGCTCGCGCTGGCAGGCGGCGATGACGGACTCGACGCGGTTCGCGTGATTCTCGCCGAGGCGCCCCGATTCCTGGCGCACGAAGGCGTGCTGGTGGTCGAAATCGGCCACAATCGCGACGCCATCGAACTTGCGTGGCCGCGCATGCCCTTCGTGTGGCTGGAAACCGGCTCGTCATCGGACAGCGTCTTTCTGCTCACCCGCGAGGACATCGTCGCCGGCCGTTGACCCCTCGGCCGCGTCAGCCGAGGGCAAAAAACTCGCGAATCCTGCGCACCAGATCCTCGGCCCGCGAGAGTGCGTTCTGCGAGCGGGCGTTGGCATCGAGCGCCAGCAGCGTGGCGTCGTTTTGCGCCTGCCGCTGCTCCAGCGCCCGCGAAAGCTCGACCGCGAGTTCCGGCCGCGCGGAAAGGACGGTATCGAACGCCCGCTTGTCGAGCCGGTAGCACAGCACGTCGCCGGCTGCCACGACCGTCGCTCGCCGCGGCGCCCCCAGCAGCAGGCCCATCTCGCCGAAATAGGCCGGCGCCTCGAGTGACGCCAGCTTGTTCCGCCGCCCGGTTGCGGCATCGTCGAAGACGACGTCGACGGTTCCGTGGCAGAGGATGAACAGCGAGTCGGCCGCGGCGCCCTGGCGAAAGATCAGGTCGCCGCCGGCGTACGGACAGCCGGCAAGCCCGATGGCCAGCGCGTCGCGCTCGGCGTGCGTGAGCGCGCGGAACAGATCGCTGCGCTCGATCGCCGCCAGCCGCCGCGCGTGCTCGCGGGCGTCGATCTCCGGGCGCTCGTCGCGGCGCATCTCGACCACACGCCTCGGAAACGGGATGCCCATCCCCTCGCGCGTCAGCGCTGCGAAGAGGTGCAGCCTGACCTCCGACTCGGTCCACCACTCGCGCCGCGGGTCTACGATGTAGAAGACGACCGCGTAGTCGATCCCGCTGTCGCCGAAGCCCGTACAGACGCAGTAGGGCGCGGGATCACGGGCGAGGTTCTCGATCTCCGCGCTGGCGAACGCCGCCTCCACCCGGGGGACGACGTGCGCCGGGGCGCACGAGAACTCGAGCTGGAAGCGCACGTTCTTGCGCCACGGCGCGCCCTCCTCCCCGCGCCGCGCGAGCACGGTGATCCGGTTCTTCATCAGCGCCGCGTTCGGAATAACCACGGTTTCGTTGTTGTTCGTCGCCAGCGCGAGGCAGCGCCAGCGGATGCTGACCACCTGTCCCATCACGTCGTCGACCTTGACCCAGTCACCGATCCGGCACGTGCGCTCCAGTTGCAGTGCGAGGCCGCCCCACAGGTTGCCCAGTGTCTCCTGCGCGGAAAAGGCGATCGCGCCGGTCACCACCGCCGAGGTGGTGGCAATGCCGACCAGATTGACGCCGACAGCGTTGAGCCGGAACAGCGCATAGGCGATCAGCGCCAGGGCGATGACGACATCGCCGAGGATGCGCGGCACCGCGAGCCGCGCCAGCGTCACCTGGAACACGAAGAAGGTCGCGGCGCGAATGACGCCAAAGGCGATCAGCGCGAGCATGCCTTCACGCAGCAGCATCCCCAGCGTCTCGGACTGGAAGTGGGGCTCGAAGCGCTGCAGCAGATAGATGCCCGATGCACCGACCGCTGCCAGCACGGCCATCGGCAGGACTCCCTTGCGGCGGGCAGGAGAGGCCATGCGGCTCAGCAATGCCAGCAGCAATGCGCATCCGGCAAAGAGGGCGGCATCCGCCAGCAAGGCGCTCTCGACAAGCTTCATCTGCTGCATGCTCCCCTGGAAAACCGGCCGGTCTCAGCCTACAGGATCCGGTTGAACCACCACAGCGACAGCGCCGCCGACAGCAGCGCCAACAATGCCGCCGCGCCCGCGACGACGGCGCTGATCTCGGTTTCGCGGCGTTCGAACATGAGCCGCGTGGTCAGCGCCTCGTAGATCTGCCTGAGGTCCGCCGCCGTAGCCGCCTGAAAGTACTCGCCGCGCGTCGACGTGGCGATCGTCTTCAGCGCCGTCTCATCCAGTCGCACGCGCATCGACCACCCGTCGATCGAAAGCGTCTCCCCGGCCGGCGTCCCGATGCCCACCGTGTACACGCGCACGCCGCGCTCGGCGGCAATCTTGGCCGCCTCGGTAACGTCGGGGCCGGTGGTCGATTGCCCATCGGAAAGGAGCACGATGACGGCGCTCGCATGCGACCCCGGTTCGACCGGCTTGTCCGCGGCCCGGTCCGGCTCGCGCGGCTTTTGCTGCGTGTCGCTCCGGCGCGGGTTGGCCGCGCGCAGGTCGACGTCGAGATCGGGGAAGATGGTCTTCAGCGCGATCAGGATGCCGCTGCCGATCGCGGTCCCCGGCTGGAGCTGGAATCGATCGATTGCCTCCCGCACGTTGTCGCGGCTGGTCGTGGGGTACTGGACGACCGACGCCGTCGCCGCGAATGCCACCACGCCGATGCGCGTCGAGTGCGGCACCTGGGACACGAAAGCGCGCGCCGCCTCCTGCGCCGCGGTGATGCGGTTGGGCTTCACGTCGGTGGCCCGCATGCTGCCCGAGACGTCCATGGCCAGGATGACGGCCTCGTGCCGCGACGGCGCCATGATGACTGCCGCGGGGCGCGCGATGGCAACGATCATCAGTGCCAGCGCCAGGAAGAGCAGCACCGGCGGCAGATTCCGCCGCAGCGCCGCCCCGAACCCGGCCGCCTCCTGCACTGCGGTCAGGCCGGCGTAGCGGACGGCCGGGTTGCGCCTGCAGTGCTGAATCCACCAATAGACCACCGCCAGCACGGGCAGCAGCGCGCACAGCCACAACAATCGCGGCCAGAGAAACGTCACGCGACGGTCCGGTCCGGGGGACGCTGCCACGACAGGTGCGCGGGCAGCCCTCCGCCGGATGCGAGCTGGCTGCGACGCCGGCGCAGGTCGGCGAAACGCAGGATGGCGTCGACCAGGTCGTCATCGGTGTCCAACTCAAGCCCGTCGACGCCCGCCTGCGAGAGCATCCGGCGGATTTCGTCTTCGCGCTGCCGCGCGAGGGCGCCGTAACGGGCGCGAAACGCCTTGTCCGCCGTGTCGACGAAGATCTGCTCGCCCGTTTCCGGATCCTCGAGCAGCACCAGCCCGATATCCGGAATCGCCGCCTCGGCCGCGTCCTGCAGCCGCACCGCGATGACCTCGTGCCGCCGCGCCAGCTGCATCAGCGGCTTGCCCCAGTCGGGCGCGCTGATGAAGTCGGAGACGACGAACACCAGCGACCGGCGTGGCATCAGGGCAAAGGCGCCGCGCATGAAATCGCCGAGGTCGGTGGTGCCGGCGACAGGAGACTCGGGCCGGGTCAGCAGGCGATGCAGCAGGTGGTGCGCGTGTATGCGTCCGCTGCGGGCCGGGATGACCGTGTCGAGGCGCTCGCCGTAGAACATGGCGCCGACCCGATTGCCGTGCCGCGTCAGGAGGCGCGCCAGCACGGCGACGAACTCGGCCAGCACCGCCCGCTTCTTCACGGCCTGCGATCCGAAATCCACCGACGGAGAGAGGTCGAGCAGAAACCACGCGCAGACCTCGCGCTCCTCGTTGAACTCGCGCACATACGGCGTCTGCATGCGTGCCGTGACGTTCCAGTCGATGTGCCGGACGTCGTCCTGGTACTGGTATTCGCGCAGATCGGCAAGGTCGAGACCATAGCCCCGAAACAGCGTCCGGTAGTCGCCGTGCAGCGCGCCATCGAGCCGACGGATGACCGTCCACTCCAGGCGGCGCAGGATGGCCTCAGCCGTTTGTGGCGACGCGGACATGGGTCTCGAGGGGCCTGGGCGGCGCGGGAATCTGCTGCAGCACGCGGTCGATCAGCGCATCCGCGTTCTGACCTTCGGCCAGCGCCTCGTACGACATCACCAGCCGGTGCCGCATGACGTCGTGGGCGAGGTCGGTGACGTCCTCGGGCAGCGCGTAACTGCGACCGCGAAGGAAGGCGAGCGCCCGCGCGCCCTCGATCAGGTGGATCGACGCGCGCGGACTTGCGCCGAAGGTCAGGAACCGCGCGAGGTCGGGCAGTCCATGGCGTCCGGGATCGCGCGTGGCCGACACCAGGCGCACGGCGTACTGGATCAGCGACGGGTCGATGTAGCCGCGGCGGCATTCGCGCTGCAGCGCCGCCAGTTCGTCGGTGGTGGCAACGGGCACCACCTCGTTCGCCGCGCCGGTCACGCGCTCGACGATCACGTATTCCTCTTCTTCGGTCGGATAGCCGACCAGCACCTTCATCATGAAGCGATCGACCTGCGCCTCGGGCAGCGGGTAGGTGCCTTCGGTCTCGATCGGATTCTGGGTGGCCATGACCAGGAACGGCTCGGGAACGCGATGCGTTTCGCCTGCGATCGTGACCTGGTACTCCTGCATCACCTCGAGCAGCGCGCTTTGCACCTTGGCCGGTGCGCGGTTGATCTCGTCCGCCAGCAGCAGATGCGCGAAGACCGGACCGAGCGCGGTCGAGAAATCCCCGGTCTTCTGGTTGTAGACGCGGGTGCCCACGAGGTCGGCAGGCACGAGGTCGGGTGTGAACTGGATGCGCTTGAAGCTGCCGCGAATCGTGCGCGCCAGCGTCTTGACGGTCAGCGTCTTGGCGAGCCCCGGCACCCCCTCGACCAGAAGGTGGCCCTGGGCGAGGATCGCCACCAGCACGCGCTCGAGAAAATGGTCCTGTCCGACGACCACCTTCTTGACTTCGAACAGGATGCGTTCCATCAGCGACGCCACGTCGTTGCGACCGGAGTTGTGCTCTGTCATGAGTGTCGTGCCTGCGTTGTGGGTAGCGGAGAAAGCATCAGAACGGCGCCAGTCCGGCGGCGGAAGCCGCGTTCTCGATGGGGACAGCAAATCCGATGCCGATGAAGGTGCGTTGCGCATTGGGGTTGAGGATGCCGGTGACGATACCGATGACCTCGCCCTCCGCCGTCACCAGGGGCCCGCCGGAATTGCCGGGATTGGCGGCCGCGTCGAACTGGATCAGGTTGGTGAGCAGTCGTTTGCCGCGCAGCGACTGATATTCGCGGGCGAGTCCGGAGATGACGCCCGCCGACGTCGACGGACCGATGCCGAACGGGAAGCCGACCGCGACGACGTGATCGCCAGGTGCCAGCCCGGCGGTCGAGCGCATGGTCGCGGCCACGAGATCGTCCGGGATCTTCTTGGCCTGGATCACGGCCAGGTCGTGCTCCGGCTGCACGCCCACGACCTCGGCATCGGCTTCCAGACCATCGGCGAAGACGACACCGATACGGTCCGCGCCGACCACGACGTGGAGGTTCGTGAGAATCAGACCCTTGTCGACGATGACCACGCCCGAGCCGACGCCGGTTTCGGTGTTTTCCATGCCCTCGCGCCCTGCGCCAAAGCCGCGTACGCGCACGACAGAGGGTGCGATCACCGCGTAGGCTTTGGAGGCCACCGAGGGCAGCGGCGTCGTCTCCAGCGTCTGCAGCACCGCGGCATCGATGTCGTCCTGCGTGAGCGCGCGCGGCACCGGAGCGAAGCCACGCGCGGCAAGGAAGACGAGTCCCGCGAGCAGTGCAGCGGCCAGCAACGCAACCACGCGCCTGTGGCGCGCCATCGCGCCGTACCAGCGGCCCGGCGGCGACACCGGCGGAGGCAACTCGACGCGCGTGCGCTCGTCCGCAGCCGGCGCCGCAGCGCCTGCCACGGCCGCCGCACTGCTCGCGCGAGCGCCGTCGTGGTGCCCGCGCGAACTGCTGTAGAGCGTCACTCGCTGCATGTCGCGACCCGTCTTCCCGAACAGTCGTTTCGTTGCGCCGGCGCCACGCCGATCGACGGCCTCTGCCCTGCCTACCGACGCATGTCGTCCGCAATCCAGAACGCGAAACCGATCGCCGTGCCGCCCCAGACGCTCGCCATGACGGGACTCTCGGTATAGAGGAGCCACATCAAGGCATTGATGCTGGAGAGCAGGATGACCAGCAGTTTCAGCGCTCTTTCGCCCATTCGGCCATTCTAACGACAAAGATGCGCCTGGCGAGCTTTCGGCGCGACGAATCGTCGGCGAGCGTAAAGCCGCGTCGATGACCGGCGACGTCCGATGCTAGAGTATGTCGTCGCGAACCGCCCGCCCGGTACCAGGCGCGGCACCGGGCAAGTGAACAACGGAAAATCGGGAACCCGATGAGTTTTCTTTGGCCTGAGGCACTGTGGCTGTTGCTCGCTGCGCCTGCCCTGGTCGCCGGCTACATCGCACTGATGCGGCGCAGGAAGAAGCGCGCGATCCGCTTCGCCCGGCTCGATCTCGTGCGGGCGGCGACCGGATCGTCGCAGCGCCTGCGCCGGCACCTGCCGCCGGCATTGCTGCTGCTGGCCGTGGTCGCGCTCGTTTTCGCCCTCGCCCGGCCGAGTGCCGTCGTCACGCTGCCCTCGGATCAGCGGACCATCATCCTGGCGATCGACGTTTCGCTTTCGATGCGCGCCACCGACGTCGAGCCCAACCGCATCACGGCCGCACAGGTCGCGGCAAAGCAATTCGTGCAGGAGCAGCCGCCCGACGTGCGCATCGGCATCGTCACCTTCGCGGGCACGGCATCCGTGGTCCAGGCGCCGACGCTGAATCGGGAGGATCTCGTCGCCGCCATCGATCGCTTCCAGCTGCAGCGCCAGACGGCGATCGGCAGCGGCATCATCGTGTCGCTGGCGACGTTGCTTCCCGACGCCGGGATCGACCTGGAATCGATCGTGCTGGGCAGCCGGGGCGGCCGCAGCGGAAAGCGCGCGGCGCCGCTCGGTGAAGCGGCAAAGGCCGACCCGAAACCCGCACTGCCACCGGTCGCGCCCGGTTCCTACGCTTCCGGGGCCATCATCCTGCTCACCGACGGGCGAAGAACCACCGGACCCGACCTGCAGGAAGCGGCCCAGATGGCAGCGCAGCGCGGCGTGCGCGTCTACGCGGTCGGCTTCGGCACCGCCGAAGGCAGCAACGTCGGCATCGACGGCATGTCGATCTTCATGCGCTTCGACGAGGAAGCGCTGAAGATGATCGCCGGTGTCACCAACGCCGAGTATTTCCACGCCGCATCGGCCGCCGAGCTCGCGAAGGTCTACGAGCGCCTCAACGCGCGCTTCGTGCTCGATCGCAAGGAGGTCGAGGTGAGCGCGCTGTTCAGCGCGCTTGCCGCGCTGGTGACGCTCGTCGCCGCACTGCTATCGCTGCGCTGGTTCCGTCGCGTCGGCTGAACGTCGCGGCCTCCCCGGCCCGGTGGGTTAAAATCTGCGTTTTGCCCGAGCGGCAATCCTTTCCGATCAACCCACCTCGATGAAAGTCCCCAGGATGAAACTGATTCAACGCCTGCTGGCCGTGGCCGGCATTCTCGCTCTCGCTTCCGGCGCCGCGCTGGCGCAGGACAAGGAACTCGTCGTCGGTTCCAGCGCCACCTACCGGCCCTTCGCGTTCGAGAATCCGAACAAGGAGATCGTCGGCTACGACATCGACATGATCAAGGCCATCGCGCAAAAGGCCGGGCTGAGGATCAAGGTCGTCAACACCCCGTGGACCGGGATCTTCGCCGCGCTCAACAACGGCGACGTCGATCTCATCATTTCCGGCGTCACGATCAACGACAAGCGCAAGCAGTCCTACGACTTCTCGGCGCCCTACTTCGAGGCGCGCCAGCTGATCGCCGTGCCGACCGGCAGCACCGCCAAGGGCCTCAAGGACCTCGCCGGCAAGAAGATCGCGGTGGTCACCGCCAGCACCGGCGACGACACCGCGTCGCGCGAGTTCGGCAAGACCAATCCCGACATCCGCCGCTTCGAGAACACGCCGACGATCATCTCCGAACTCGCCAACGGCGGGGTCGACGCCGCGATCGGCGACAACGGCGTCATCGCCTTCCGCGTGCAGGAGCACAAGAACCTCAAGACCGTCGATGATCCCTCGTTCCCGAAGGAGTACTTCGGCATCGTCGTCAAGCAGGGCAACAAGGCGCTGCAGGACAAGATCAACGCCGGCCTCGCGGCTGTCAAGGCCGACGGAAGCTACGCGCAGATCCACAAGAAGTGGTTCCTGACCGACGCGCCCGTGCTGCCGGCCAAGTGATCCGCTGACCGAGCCGGCCGGCGCGCGCACGCGTCCGGCCGCCCGCTGCCATGGAGACGGTACTCTGGTTCGGCTGGTTTCGCGCCGACATCATTGCCGAGTACGCGGCGCTGTTCTGGCGCGGCCTGCAGATGACCATCGGCCTCACGGTCATCTGCATCGTGCAAGGCACGCTGCTCGGCCTCGCGCTGGGGCTGGCGCGGCTGGCCGAAGCGCGCCATTCGCCGGCCCGGGAAATGTGCCGCTTCGGCCTGCGCTGGCCGGCCACCGTGTACGTCAGCTTCTTTCGCGGCACGCCGCTGTTCGTCCAGATCCTGCTGATCCATTTCGCGGCGATGCCGCTTTTCGTCCACCCCACCGACGGCCTGCTGATCTCCGGCGACGCGGCGCGCGAGCTGAAGCAGAACTACGGTGCCTTCATGACCGGCATCGTGGCGCTGACGTTGAATTCCGGCGCGTACATCTCCGAGGTGTTTCGCGCCGGCATCCAGTCGATCGACCGCGGCCAGCTCGAGGCGTCGCGGTCGCTCGGGATGTCGTACTGGCGCACGATGTACCACGTCGTGCTGCCGCAGGCGTTCAGGCGCATGCTGCCGCCGCTGGGCAACAATGCCATCGCGCTGCTCAAGGACTCGTCGCTGGTGTCCGCGATCGGGCTGGCCGAGCTCGCCTACGCCGCGCGCACCGTCGCCGGCGCCTATGGCCGCTACTGGGAGCCCTACCTCACCATATCGCTGATGTACTGGGTGCTCACGCTGGGCCTCGCGTACGTTGTCCGCCACCTGGAGGCGCGCTATGGCCGCGGTGATACGCGTTAAGGGCCTCGGCAAGCACTTCGGCGCGCTCGAGGTGCTGTGCGACATCGACTGCGAGGTCGTCGCCTCGGAAGTCGTCTGCGTGATCGGGCCTTCGGGCTCGGGCAAGAGCACGTTCCTGCGCTGCCTCAACGGCCTCGAGCACGCGACGACCGGCGAGGTCGTCGTCAACGGCATCGCGGTTCACGACGCGGCGACCGACATCGACGCGCTGCGCGCCGAGATCGGCATGGTGTTCCAGCGCTTCAACCTCTTCCCGCACAAGACGGTGCTGGAGAACATCACGCTGGCGCCGACCAAGGTGCGCCGGCTCAGTGTAGCGGCGGCCGACGAGCGGGCGCGTGCATTGCTCGCCAAGGTGGGTCTCTCGGACAAGATCGACGCCTATCCCAACCAGCTCTCGGGCGGCCAGCAGCAGCGGGTCGCCATTGCCCGGGCGCTGGCGATGCAGCCGTCTATCATGCTGTTCGACGAGCCCACTTCCGCGCTCGATCCGGAAATGGTCGGCGAAGTGCTGACGGTGATGCAGACGCTGGCCGACGAAGGCATGACGATGGTGGTCGTGACGCACGAGATCGGATTCGCCCGGCAGGTGGCGGACCGCGTGCTGTTCCTCGACGAGGGGCGGCTGGTCGAGCAAGGCCCCCCTTCCGAACTCATCGACCATCCGCGCGAGGAGCGCACGCGGCAATTCCTGAGCAAGGTTCTCTGACGAATGCAGTGCACGATTTGTGTTGCACAAATTGATTGTGTCGAACACAATGACAACGTCATAGCGCCGGCACCCCGCCGACAAGCGCAAAGGAGACACCATGCTCGGTTTGACTCGTCGCCCGGACCCACTCGATACCAAGCCTGCCGCCAAGCCCGTGCTGGCACCGCCCATGAGCGCTACGAGCGCCCTCACACCACCCGGAGCGGCACCGCAGCCGCGGCCGGCACCCGTGCCCGAGCAGGCAAGCGCGGCCGCCGCAACGCCGCGCTCCACCGCGGGGTCGTCGGCGCCCGACGCGATCGAGCCGCCGGGGAGCACGCTCTCCATCGGCGTCAACATCAAGCTCAAGGGCGTGGAAATCTCAGACTGCGACGCGCTGGTGGTCGAAGGTCAGGTCGAAGCGACGGTCAGCAGCAAGGCGATGGAAATCGCCAAGCCGGGAACGCTGACCGGCACCGCGACCATCGACGTCGCCGAGATCCACGGCCACTTTTCCGGCGAACTCACCGCGCGCACGCGGCTCGTGGTTCACGCCACCGGCCGCGTGTCGGGGACCATTCGCTACGGCAAGCTGGTGGTCGCCGAGGGAGGCGAAATCAACGGCGACGTGCGGCAGCTCGATGCGGCCACCGGCGTCTCGCCGTCGTCATCGGGATCCGCAGCGCGGCCTGGACTGCCGGGTCTGACGCCGGCCGGGTGACACCGGCGTCAGAATGCGGCGATCCCGGTGATCGCCCGGCCGAGAATCAGCGTGTGGATGTCGTAGGTGCCTTCGTAGGTATTGACGACCTCCAGATTGACGAGGTGGCGGACGACGCCGTACTCGTCGCTGATACCGTTCCCGCCGAGCATGTCGCGCGCCATGCGGGCGATGTCGAGCGCCTTGCCACAGGAGTTGCGCTTCATCATCGACGTGATCTCGACCGCCGCGTTGCCGTCGTCCTTCATGCGTCCCAGGCGCAGGCAGCCCTGCAGCCCGAGCGTGATCTCGGTCTGCATGTCGACGAGCTTGCGCTGCACCAGCTGGTTGGCTGCAAGCGGCTTTCCGAACTGCGCGCGGTCGAGCACGTATCGCCGCGCCCGATGCCAGCAATCCTCGGCCGCACCCAGCGCGCCCCAGGCGATCCCGTAGCGCGCCGAGTCGAGGCAGGTGAACGGACCCTTCAGACCACGCACCGCCGGAAAGGCGTTCTCCTCGGGGCAGAACACGTCGTCCATCACCACTTCGCCGGTGATCGACGTGCGCAGTCCCACCTTGCCGTGAATCGCCGGCGCCGAAAGCCCCTGCCAGCCCTTTTCCAGCACGAAACCCCGAATCGCCCCCTCGTCGTCCTTCGCCCACACGACGAAGACGTCGGCGATCGGACTGTTCGTGATCCACGTCTTGGCGCCGCTGAGGCGGTAGCCGCCATCCACCGCCGTCGCGCGCGTGGTCATGCCCCCGGGGTCGGAGCCGTGGTCCGGCTCGGTGAGGCCGAAGCAGCCGATCCACTCGCCACGGGCGAGTCTGGGCAGGTACTTCTGCCGTTGTGCCTCGGTGCCGAACGCGTGGATCGGCAGCATGACCAGCGATGATTGCACGCTCATCATCGACCGGTAACCCGAGTCGACGCGCTCGACCTCGCGGGCGACGAGCCCGTAGCACACGTAGTTGAGCCCGGCGCCTCCGTAGACCTCCGGAATCGTCGGGCCAAGCATGCCGAGCTCGCCCATTTCGCGGTAGACGGCCGTGTCGGTCGCTTCATGGCGGAAGGCGTCGAGCACCCGGGGCGCGAGCCTGTCGCGGCAATACGCCTGTGCCGAATCGCGCACCAGGCGTTCCTCCGCGGTGAGCTGCAGTTCGACCCGCAACGGATCGTCCCATTGAAAGGTCGCGTGGCTCCTGGCGGTCATGTGGGTTCCCGTTTCGATCGCGCATGGGCGAAGCTGGCGGCTCGGAATCGCGCCGTGCCGAGTTCGCAGTTTACCCGCGGCTCACCGGCCGAGGGCTGCATGGCCGGGACCTGCGGCGGCCGGACTGGAAATCCAGTGGATATCGAGCTTCACGAAAGCCTGTCCCGGTGAACGCGCCGCGGGTAACATTCGCCATGAAGCCGACATCGCAGCGGCAACGAAGCCGAGCAAGCCACCGCCAGAGGAACCCATGACCTACCGTTCGATTTTCGTGCACGTCGACGACGGTGATGACACCGTGCGCCGCCTCGACATCGCCACCCGGCTGGCGAACGCATACCCCGCTCAACTCGTCGGTTCCTACCTGGTGCCGGCGCACACCCCCAATGCCTTTGCCAAGGCGATGATGGCCTCCGAGATCGCGCGGCAGACCCGGCGCCAGACCGTCGAGGATGTCGACGCGGCCGAGCAGGTCTTTCGCACCGCCGCAGCCGCAGCGGGCGTCACCGACGTGGCCTGGCACAAGTCCTGGGGCGATCCCTTCGACGCCGCCGTGCTCGAATCGCGCTACAGCGACCTCGCCGTGCTCGGGCAGCCGAACCGCGAGAGTCCGAATGCCTCCTTCAACGCCGAGATGGCCAACGCGGTGCTGATGCTGTCCGGTCGCCCCGTGCTGTTCGTCCCCTGTTTCGGTGTCGGCGACACGCTGGGTCAGCGCATCCTGATCGCGTGGAAAGACTCGCGCGAATCCGCGCGCGCGGTGGCCGATGCGCTGCCGCTGCTCAAGGACGCGAAGGAGGTGCACGCGGTCGCGATCACCGCTGATGCCGACGAGAGCCAGCGCGACATCAAGACCGACCAGCAGGTGCGCGAGTTCCTGCTCCGCCACAACGTCAAGGCGGTCGTCAAGCGCGTCGTCGCGCAGGACATCGAAGCCGGCGAGCTGCTGCTCTCGCACGCTGCGGACATCAGTGCCGACATGATCGTGATGGGCGGCTACAGCCGCCCGCGGATCACGCAGCTGGTCTGGGGCGGCGTGACCCGCGTGCTGCTGAATTCAATGACCGTACCGGTGCTGATGTCGCACTGATCGACCGCGCGTTCATTGCCAGCCGCCGCCCAGCGTCCGGTAGAGGGCGACGCGATTCGCTGCATCGACGTAGCGGATCGCGATCAGTTCCTGCTCGGCGACGAACAGCGTCCGCTGAGCGACCAGCAGGCCCAGGAAGCCGTCGAGTCCGGCACGGTAGCGCGCTTCGTACAGGCGGAAGGACTCGGAGGTGGCGGCGACCAGTCCGCGTCGCGCATCCAGCTGCTCGGCGAGCGTTGCGCGCTCGGCAAGCACGTCGGCCACCTCGCGGAAAGCGCTCTGGATCGATCTTTCGTATTGCGCCACGGCGATCTCGCGCTGCACCTGCGTCGCCTCGAGATTGGCCGCGAGGCTGCCGGCGTTGAAGATCGGCACGCTGATCTGCGGCGCAAAACTCCAGACTCCCGATCCGGCGCCGAAGAGATTGTCGAGCGACAGGCTCGCCGTACCGGCGGCGGCCGTCAGCGAGATGCGCGGAAAGAAGGCTGCCCGCGCGGCGCCGATGCTGGCATTCGCCGCCTGCAATTGGTGTTCGGCACGCAGGATGTCCGGGCGGCGCACCAGCACTTCCGATGACAGGCCCGCCGGAACCTCGGCGAGCCTGCTCACCGCATCGACGAGTTGCGTCGGCTGCAGCGACGCCGGCACCGGAGCGCCGACGATCAGCACCAGTGCATTTTCGTCCTGGCCAACGATGGCCTTGAGGCGTGCGGCCTCGCCGCGCGCGCCTTCCATCAGCGTCCGCGCATCCGCGACGTCCAGTGCCGACGCCACGCCGCCCTCGAAGCTGCGGCGCGTCAATTCCAACGATTTCTGCCTTGCCTCGAGCGTGCTCCGAGCCAGCGCGAGGCGCTCGCGATCGGCCGCCAGCACGAGCCACGTCCGTGCGACCTCTGCCACG
This sequence comes from uncultured beta proteobacterium, assembly GCA_963788185.1. Taxonomy (GTDB): domain Bacteria; phylum Pseudomonadota; class Gammaproteobacteria; order Burkholderiales; family Casimicrobiaceae; genus CAIWHR01. Next base: position 930,040 of record CAWBGE010000017.1, on the reverse strand, counting down.
AGGCTGATCTGCACGCTGCGGCGCGCCTCCTCGGTGGCGAGGTACTCCTCCAGCGCCTGCGTGTTCAGGCTGCGGATGCGGCCGAAGAAATCCAGTTCCCACGCCGTGAAGCCGACCGTCGCGCTGTATTCGTGAAGCGTCGTCGAGTGCCCGATGGCAGTCAACTCGTCACCCAGAAACTGGGCGGTTTCGGCGCCGACGGCATTGACCGACGGGTACATCGTCGCCCGCTGGATCTGGTACTGCGCACGCGCCTTGTCGATGTTGAGGGCGGCGACGCGAAGATCGCGGTTGTTGGCGAGCGCGATTTCGATCACCGCGCGCAAGCGCTCGTCCGCGAAGAACTCGCGCCAGGCGACCGCACCGGGATCGCCGGCAACGCCTGCGGATGGACTCGCACCCGCAAAGGTCGCCGGCACCGGCGGTTCGGGGCGCCGATACTCCGGCGCCATGCTCGCGCAGGCGCCGACCGTCGCCGCCAGCAGAGCAATCGATGCCCAGCGGAGGGTCGTCATCATCTCGTCTCCTTCGCGACTGCGCCTGCCGGCGTCGGTGCTTCCTTGTCCCGTTTGCCCGGGAACCAGCGCTTGATCAGCACATAGAACAGCGGCACGAATACGATGCCCAGCACGCTCGCGAAGATCGTGCCGCCCAGCACGCCGGTGCCGATGGCGTTCTGGCTGCCGGAGCCAGCGCCGGTCGCGACCGCCATCGGCAGCACGCCAAGGCCGAACGCCAGCGACGTCATCAGGATGGGGCGCAGCCGCATCCGCGCCGCCTCGAGCGTCGCCGTGACCGGATCCTTTCCCTGCTCGACCAGCGCCTTGGCAAATTCGACGATGAGGATCGCGTTCTTCGACGCGAGGCCGATGGTCGCGAGCAGCGCCACATGGAAGTAGATGTCGTTGGACAACCCCCGTCCTGTCGCCGCGACTACCGAGCCCAGCACGCCGATCGGGACGATCAGGATGACGGCGAACGGCAATGACCAGCTCTCGTAAAGCGCTGCCAGGCACAGCACGACGACGAGAATCGACAGCGCGTAGAGCGCCGGGGCCTGCGAGCCGGCACGACGCTCCTCGAACGAGGTTCCCGTCCACTCGAAGCCGATGCCCGGCGGCAGCTTGGCGATGAGTTCCTCCATTGCCGCCATCGCGTCGCCCGACGATACGCCGGGCGCCCCCTGACCCATGATCTCGACCGACGGAGACCCGTTATAACGCTCGAGGCGCGGCGAGCCGTAGCTCCAGTGCGCCTTCGTGAACGCGGACAGCGGCACCATCTCGCCCTGCTTGTTGCGCACGTACCACTTGCCGAGGTCCTCGGGCTTCATCCGCGCGGGCGCGTCGGCCTGCAGGTAGACCTTCTTGATTCGGCTCCGGTCGAGGAAATCGTTGACGTAACTGCCTCCCCAGGCAGTGGAAAGCGTGTCGTTGATGTCGGACACCGAGACCCCGAGCGCGCCCGCCTTGGCGTGGTCGATGTCCAGCACGTATTCCGGCTGGTCCTCCTGACCGTTCGGCCTCACTGCGACCAGCCGCTTGTCCTGCGCCGCCATGCCAAGCAACTGGTTGCGCGCCGCGAGCAGCGCGTCGTGCCCGAGGCCGCTGCGATCCTGGAGCTGGAGGTCGAAGCCGGTGGACGTCCCCAGTTCGGGCACCGGCGGTGGCACGAACGCGAACGCCATCGCCTCGCGAAGCTGCGAGAGCGCACCCATTCCACGCGCGGCGATGTCCTTCGCGCCCGTCCCCTGCGCCTTGCGTTCATCCCAGTGCTTGAGCTGGATGAAGCCCAGCCCCATGTTCTGGCCGGCACCGCCGAAGCTGAAGCCCGCGACGTCGAACATGCCCTCGACGACGCTCTTCTCGTTCTCCAGGAATTGGTGCTCCATCTTCTTCAGCACCTCGACGGTGCGCTCCTGCGTGGCGCCCCCAGGCAGCACCGCCTGCACCAGCAGAATCCCCTGGTCCTCGTCCGGAAGGAACGCCGTCGGCATCCGGACCATGAGCACGCCCAGCACGGCGACGCTGGCAATGAAGATCGCGACGTAGCGGATCGGACGATGGATGATCGACTTCACCGCGCCTTCGTAATTGCCCGTGCCCCGCTTGAACATTACGTTGAACCAGTGGAAGAACTTGCCGAACACGCTCCGCTCGCCGTGCTCGTGGCCCTTTTCGATCGGCTTCAGCAAGGTCGCGCAGAGCGCCGGCGTGAAGGTCAGTGCCACCAGCACCGACAGGCCCATCGCAGCGACGATGGTGACCGAGAACTGGCGATAGATGACGCCGGTCGAGCCGCCGAAGAACGCCATCGGCACGAACACTGCCGCCAGCACGAGGCCGATGCCGATCAGCGCGCCGGTGATCTGGTCCATCGACTTCTTCGTCGCTTCCTTCGGTGACAGCCCCTCCTCGCTCATCACCCGCTCGACGTTCTCGACCACGACGATCGCGTCGTCGACGAGCAGTCCGATCGCCAGCACGATGCCGAACATAGTCAGCGTGTTGATCGAAAAGCCCAGCGCCGCCATCACGCCGAACGTGCCCAGCAGCACGACGGGCACGGCGATCGTGGGGATCAACGTCGCCCGGAAGTTCTGCAGGAAGAGGTACATGACCAGGAACACGAGCACGATCGCCTCGATCAGCGTCTTCACGACTTCCATGATCGAGATCCGGACGAACGGCGTCGTGTCGTAGGCGATCACGGTTTTGATACCGGCCGGGAAGAACGGCTTCATCTCTGCCAGTTTCGCCTTCACCGCGTCGGCGGTGGCGAGCGCGTTGGCGCCCGGGGCGAGCTTGACCGCGATGCCACTCGCGGGCTGCCCCCTGTAACGGCCGGTGAACCCGTAGTTCTCGCTGCCGACCTCGATCCTGGCCACGTCGCGCAGACGGACCTCGCCGCCCTGCCCGGAGTTGCGCAGCAGGACAGCCTCGAACTGCTCGACCGTCTGCAGTCGGCTCTGCGCCGTGATCGTTGCGCTGAATCCCTGGCCGGGCACCGATGGCGTGCCACCCAGCTGGCCGGCCGAGACCTGCGCGTTCTGCGCCAGCAGCGCGCTGCGCACGTCGTTCGGCGTCAGCTTGTAGTTCGTGAGCTTGGCCGGGTCGAGCCACACGCGCATCGCGTACTGCGCACCGAACACCTGCACCTCTCCGACGCCCGTGACGCGCGACAGCGGGTCCTGAACCGTGGAGACCAGGAAGTCGGACAGGTCGTACTGCGCGTGCGCCCCGGTCTCGGACACGAAGCCGATCACGAGCAGGAAGTTGCGCACCGACTTCGCCACCTGCACGCCCTGCTGCTGCACCGCCTGCGGCAGCAGCGGCAGCGCGAGCTGCAGCTTGTTCTGCACCTGGACCTGGGCGATATCCGGATTGGTGCCCGCGTCGAAGGTGAGGGTCACCGTGCCGCGGCCGTAGGAGTCCGACTGCGAGCTCATGTAGAGCAGGCCGTCGAGTCCTGTCATCTTCTGCTCGATGACCTGGGTCACGGAGTCCTCGACCGCCTTGGCGGAGGCCCCCGGATAGCTGGCATTGATGACCACCGCCGGCGGCGCGATGGCGGGGTATTGGGACACCGGCAGGCGCAGGATCGACAGCGCCCCGGCCAGCATGATGACGATGGCGATGACCCAGGCAAAGATGGGCCGGTCGATGAAGAAGCGTGGCATGACGGGCCCCGGTTACTTCGCCGCCGCAGCGGGCTTGGCCGCAGCCGGTGTCGCGCTGGAGGGCGCAGCGGTCGACTTGGAAGCTGCTGCGGGCGCCGCCGGGGGCGCCGCCGCTCCGGCGGGTTGCGCCTGCACCGGCATGCCGGGGCGGATCTTCTGCAGGCCTTCGACGATGACGCGATCGCCGGCGGCGAGGCCCTGGCTGACCACCCACTTGTCGCCCAGCGACTCGGCGATTTCAACGCTGCGGGCCTCGACCTTGTTCTCGGCGTTGACGATCATCACGATGGCCTTGCCGCGCGGATCGTGCGCCACGGCCGCGTGCGGCACGACGATTGCGTCCTTTCGCACGCCCTGGGTCAGCCGCGCGCGGACATACATCCCCGGCAGCAGCTCGCCGCGCGGATTCGGGAACACCGCACGCAGCGTCACGCTGCCGGTGCCGGGATCGACCGAGACTTCGGAGAACGCGAGCTTGCCTTCACCGCTGTACACGCTGCCATCCTCGAGCGCCAGGCGCACCGGCACCGTCGCATCGCGCAACCGTTGCAGGCGGCCGGCTTCGAGGTCGCGCCTCAAGCGCAGCAGGTCGGCACTGGATTGGGTGAGATCGACGTAGATCGGGTCGAGTTGCTGGATGGTGGCCAGCGCGGACGCCTGGTTGGCGGTGACCAGCGCGCCCGCGGTGACCGTGGAGCGGCCGATGCGTCCGGAAATCGGTGCGCTCACGCGGGTGAATTCGAGGTCGATGCCCGCCTTGTCGGCTGCGGCGCGCGCGGCGGCCACTTCGGCGGAAGCCTGCTTCAACGCGGCTTGCGCGTCGTCGTTTGCCTGCTTGCTGACGGCATCGATCTTGACCAGATCGGCGTGGCGCGCGGCCCGCACCTGTGCTGCTTCGTGATTGGCATCGGCCCGCGCGAGGCTCGCCTTGGCGCTTTCCAGCGCCGAAGCGTAGGTCGCGGGGGCGATCTGATAGAGCAAGGCGCCGGCCTTGACTTCGCTGCCCTCGGCAAACGCGCGCTTGGCGACGATGCCGGTGACCTGCGGCCGCACTTCGGCGATCGCATAGGGCGTGGTTCGGCCCGGCAGCTCGGCGACCATCGGCACGGCTTCAGGTTGCACCGTCACCACCCCGACCGCGAGCGGCGGCGGAACACCGCCTGGCCCGGCACCGGCGGTGGGCGGCTGGCCACCGCCGCAGGCCGCGACGACCAGCGCACACGTCACTGCCAGCCCGGAACTGCGGATCCAAAGGGATTCGATCTGCATGATCTGCCTCGCGTCTTTGTCCCCTGCGGCGCGGGAGATGCGCGGCAGGACAGCTTGAATCGTCGGCCCGAGCCTTGCGGAAGCGCGGGGTATTTGCATTAGAATGAGCGTTCATTCTATACTTGCTTTGGCTTCCCTGGCAACGAATCGTTGCCGATTCCCTTCCATTCGACCTTCAGGACTCGCGCCCATGCCTTCGGAGACGATGATTCACGCCGACCCGATGCGCGCGGAACTCCGCTGCACACAGATTCTGGTTGCGGCGGCGACCTGCTTCCGCACCCACGGCTTCCACGGTGCCAGCATCGCGCAAATCTCGAAGGCTGCCGGCATGAGCGTCGGCCACATCTATCACTATTTCGCGAACAAGGAAGCGATCATTGCCGGCATCGTCGCCCAGGACCTCGATCGCATGATGGCGTCGTCGGCCGCGTTGCGTGCCGAGCCCGACCTGCTCGCCGGCATGATCGAGCGCGTGGCCGAACACCTGCACGACATGCTCGATCCGCACCACGCCGGACTCAAGCTCGAAATCACCGCCGAGGCTTCACGCAACGAGCGCGTCGCCGACATCGTCCGCGCAGCCGACGCGCAGGGCATGGCGAACCTGACGGACCTCCTGCGTTCCATTCGCTGCGGTCGCGGCCATGCCGCTGACGACAGCGAGATCGCCGGTATGGCGGAGATCATCGCCGCGATGATCGAAGGCCTGATGGTGCGCAGCATCCGCAACCCCGGGCTCGACCGCGAGGCGGCGATCCGCATGGTCCAGCGCATCATCGTCCTGCTCGCCAACGACGACACGCGCTGAGCGCGACGGCCGCCAAGGGGTAAAATTGCCTCTCATTCAGCGGAGATGATCGTGAGCGCCAGTTCCCTCGCACTTTCCGGCAAGGTTGCCCTCGTCACCGGCGCCAGCGCCGGCATCGGTCGCGCTGTTGCCCACCACCTCGCCGCCCAGGGCGCCGCCGTCGTCCTCCATGCGCGGCGCGAAGAGCGCCTGCGCGATCTCGCCCGGGAAATCGCCGATGCCGGCGGCACCGCACTCGTGCATGCGGGCGATGCCGGGGCAATGGCGGCGGTCGACGAGGTCGTCGATGCGGCCATCGGCTGGCAAGGGCACCTCGACATCGTGATCGCCAACGCGGGGCGCGGCCTCGTCGGCAGCATCCTGACCTCCGACCCCGCCACCTGGGCGTCGCTGTACAAGGTCAACGTGACGGGCGCCGTGTACCTCATGCGCCTCGCAGCCCTTCACATGATCGAGTCGGGTCGCGGCGACATCGTCGCGCTGGGGTCGACCGCCGGCCATCACATCTCGTCCTTCTCCGGCTTCTATGGGTCTTCGAAGTGGGCCATCGCCGGCGCGGCCGAGGCGTTGCGGCGCGAAGTCTGCGGCCGCGGAGTCAGGGTCACCATCGTAAAGCCCGGCGTCGTTCTCAGCGAGTTCCAGGACGTCGCAGGCTACAACGCCGAGAACTTCGGCCGCTCGGTCGCCAAGTGGGGGACGCCACTGCAGCCGGACGACGTGGCCCGCACGATCGGCTTCGTGGTCAGCCAGCCCGCGCACGTGCACATCAACGAACTGATCATCCGCCCCACCGGCCAGGACTACCCCTGAGGCTCCGCTCCGCGCTCGGCGCTTCCGCCGTTCTGCTGCTGCGCCGGCTGTGCAGCCAAGCGCCGCCGTAGCGGTGGCCCGAATGACCGCCTACCGTCCGACGCCACTGGTCTACGCTTGCCTGGCCGCCACCTGGCTGATCTGGGGCTCGACCTACCTGGCGATCAAATGGGCGCTCATCAGCCTGCCCCCGTTCTTCCAGATGGGCACGCGGTTCCTGGTGGCCGGTGTTTTTCTGCTGGCCTGGATGCGCCTTGCGCGCAGGGCGCCGTGGCCCACGCGAACGGAGTGGCGTCACGCACTGCTCGTGGGCGCCCTGATGCTGGGCGGCGGCATGGGCGGCACCGCGTATGCCGAGCAGTCGGTCGAGTCGGGACTGGTCGTCGCGTTCATCGCCGTGGTGCCGATCATGATCACGGCGTTCAACGCGATCTGGCGAATCTACCCGTCGCGGCTCGAAGCGTCCGGCATCGTCGTGGGTCTCGTTGGCGTGCTGATGTTGACGCAGGGCGCGGGCTTTCGCGCGTCCGCCACCGGCCTTGCGGCGATCGCGATCGCATGCGTCACCTGGTCGGTCGGAAGCGTGATGAGCCAGCGCCGCTGGACGCTTGCACCGGGGGCGACGGGATTCGCGAGCGAGATGATCTGCGGCGGCGCGGTGCTGATGTTAATGTCATGGATCGCCGGCGAGCCGGCCGCCGTGACAGCCCGGTGGCCGTTCGAATCCGCTGCGCTGCTGGCATGGGTATACCTGGTCGTTTTCGGCTCGCTGATCGCCTTCAACGCCTACATGGTGCTGCTCGCGCGAGCGCCTGCCGGATTGGCGTCGAGTTACACCTTCGTCAACCCGGTGATCGCCATGCTGCTGGGCGTGTTCCTGGCGGGCGAGACGGTCACGGGCTTCGAGTGGGGTGCCACCGCCGTGATTCTGGCAGGCGTCGTCCTGCTCACCATGGAGCGTTGGCGCTGAGCTCGTCGGCACGCTTGGTGCGGCGAAGCCAGGCGGCACGGGGAAACATCGGGGAGCAGCGAAAGTGATGCACTACGAAGATGTCGAAGTGGGCTTGCGCTTCGAGACGGGCGGGATCGATGTCACCGAGTCGCACATCGTGCAATTCGCGGGGCTGGCCGGTGATTTTTTCGATCTGCACATGGACGACCGCTTCGCGCAGGAGCTGGGATTTCCCCGCCGCGTGGCGCATGGCCTGCTCTGTCTCGCGCTGGTCGACGGACTGAAGAACCGGGCGGAGAAGCGCTTTGCGGCGATCGCGTCGGTGAACTGGAACTACAGCTTCCGCGCGCCTGTCTTCGCCAACGATCGCCTTTCGGCAACGGTGGAGGTCACGCACAAGCGAACCACGGCGCGCGGCGACCGCGGACTGCTCACGCTGCGATTCGAGGTGCGAAACCAGAGCGGCGAGATCGTGCAGGACGGCAGCAACCTGCTGCTCGTCAGACGGCGCGGCGTCGGGTCGCCGGCAGCCGGCTGATCTCGACGGCCCGTCGCACCGTCACCCGATTGCCGCCGCGATGCCCGCACCGCTCCTGCTGCAGCCGGGTACGCTGTGGTCGGCAACCGTCGAGCGCACGCGGTGCGCGCTCGCCTCGGGTGCGCTCCGACCCATCGCAACCGAACAGCGGTTCATCGACGACGCCGGCATCCGCTTCGCCATCCGCAAGGCGGAGTCCCTCGCGCGCAAGGACGCAGTCACGCGGCAGCGGAAAGAAGGCGTCCCGCGCAACCCGTTCCTTCCCTGTGAACAGGCGCTCCTTGTCGCGCCCATCTCGCCCTCGCACGTCGCGTTGCTGAACAAGTTCAATGTGATCGATCATCACCTGCTGATCGTGACGCGCCGGTTCGAGCACCAGGAGACGCTCCTCACCCACGAGGACTTCGTCGCGCTCGCCGCCTGCCTGCGGGAGTTCGACGCGCTGGCCTTCTACAACGCCGGCGCGGCGGCGGGTGCCAGCCAGGCGCACAAGCACCTGCAGCTCGTCCCGCTGCCCCTGGGGGGCGGCTCGGCCCGCGTGCCGATCGAGCCGCTGCTCGATGTCGCGCGTGGAGCCAGCGGTGTTTGCACCCTGCCGGGGTTCGAATTCCGGCACGCATTTTCGTGGCTCGACGAGGGATTGCCGAACGATGCCGCGGCTGCGGGCGATTCGCTCCGCACGCTGTACAGCGCGCTGCTCGCGGCTGCGGGATTGCGCGGCGTCGACACCAACGGCGAGGAACGGCAATCGGCACCGTACAACCTGCTGGTCACCCGCTGCTGGATGCTGCTGGTCGCGCGCTCGCGCGACTGCTACGGCACGCTGTCTATCAACGCCCTGGGCTACGCAGGGTCGCTGTTCGTCCGGGACGACGACGAGTTCGAGGCGCTGCGGCTGGCGGGACCGTTGTCGGTGCTGCGCGACGTTGCCGTTCGATGACGCTGCAATCCGGCGCCTGTCTGCGCCGGAACCCGCCAGGTGCGGGCAAACGCGTTGCAGCGCTCACCGGCACGGCAGGAAAGCGGCCAGTCCACTACCCGCCGGCCTCGAAGCCCGGGTACAACGTCATCCCGCCGTCGATAAATAGAGTCGTTCCGACGACGTAATCGGTGAAGTCCGACGCGAGCCACACCGCGGCGCGGCCGATCTCCTCCGCCTCGCCGATCCGCTTGTAGGGGACGAGCTTCATCAGCTCGGCATGCGCTTGAGGTGTCTCCCAGGCAGCGGTATTGATGGGCGTGCGGATCGCGCCGGGTGCGATCGAATTGACGCGGATGCGCTGCTCCGCGACTTCCTGGGCAAGGCTTTTCATCAGCAGCATCATGCCCCCCTTGGAGGCGGCGTAGTTCACGTGCCCGGCCCAGGGAATCACTTCGTGCACCGAGCTGATGAATATGATCTTGCCGGCCGCCACCGAGACCTCGGGCCGCACGCCGCGGCGGAGAAACTCGCGCACCGCCGCGCGCGCGCAAAGGAACGCGCCGCGCAGGTTGACGTTGAGCACCCGGTCCCACTGCGCGGTCGTCATCTCGTGGAACGGCGCGTTCTTCTCGATGCCCGCGTTGCTGACCAGTATGTCGACGGTTCCGAACTCGCGCACGGCCGCGGCAAACATCGCCTGCACCTGATCTTCGTCGGCGACATCGGCCTTGACGGTCAGCGCACGCTGCCCGCTGCCGCGAATCTCGTCGGCGACGGCCTCGGCCTCGTCGGCTTTCGACGAATAGTTGACGACCACGTTCGCCCCTGCCCTGCCCAGGGAAACGGCGATGGCGCGGCCGATGCCGGAACTTGCGCCGGTCACCAACGCGGTCTGACCCTTGAGGAGCACCAGTGTCTGCAACGCAGGCACGACCGGCTCCGGCAGGCTCAGGTGCGGATAGTCCTTTTTCTTGGTCATTTGTCTTCCGTCTTTCGCAGGTGACGAGGAATCAGCTTGGCGCGGCCGGTGCCATCGGCTGCAGCGCACGCGATGCCGCTGCCTCCGCGCCGGGTGTAAGCAGCAGTTCGCTGCTGACGACGGCGTTGGTCTGGATGATCCGGGCAACGCACCCGGTCCAGCCCGTCTGGTGGCTGGCGCCGATCCCGGCCCCCGTGTCGCCGTGAAAGTACTCGTAGAAGAGCACCAGGTCGCGCCAGTGCGGATCGTCCCTGAACTTGTGCGCGGCGCCGTACACCGGACGGCTGCCTCCGGCGTCGCGCAGGAAGATCCGGCACAGCCGCTCGCCGAGTTCCTTGGCGACCTCGAGCAGCGTCATCATCTGCCCGGAGCCGGTCGGGCACTCGACCTCGAATTCCTCGCCGTAATACGCGTGGAGGCGCAGCAGTGCGGTGTACAGAAGGAAGTTTATCGGCATCCACACGGGCCCGCGCCAGTTGGAATTGCCGCCGAACATGCCGCTGTCGGAATCTCCCGGCACGTAGGCCACACGATGCTCCTGCCCGTCGTGGGTGAAGACGTACGGATGCTCGAGGTGGTAGCGGGACAGCGCGCGAATGCCGTAGGGTCCGAAGAACTCGGCTTCGTCCAGCATGCGGGAGAGAATGCGCCGCAGCTTGCGCTCGTCGACGATCGACAGCATGCGGCGATCGGCGACCCCGGGCGTGCTCGGCAGGTGGACGTTGGCAACGAGTTCGGAATGGCGACGCCCGAACGCGACCGCCCGATCGCGGAACCGGGGCAGCTTCGCGAGGATGTCTTCCTCGAAAACAGCGACCGCTGCCAGCGGCAGCAGTCCGACGATCGAACGCACCTTCAGACGCGTTGCCGACCCATCCGGGAAACGCAGGACGTCATAGAAGAAACCGTCCTCCTCGTCCCACATCTCGTCGTGGCGCTCGCCCAGCCGGTCCATCGCGCCGGCGATCGACAGCGTGTGGTGGAAGAACTTCTCGACGAACTCCTCGTAAAGCGGCTCGTGCAGCGCGAGCTCGACCGCGATGCGCAGCATCTGCTGGCTGAAGAACACCATCCACGCGGTGCCGTCGGCCTGGTCGAGGTAGCCACCGGTGGGCAACGGCGACGAGCGATCGAACACGCCGATGTTGTCGAGCCCGAGAAAACCGCCCTCGAAGACATTGGCGCCGGCGCGGTCCTTGCGGTTGACCCACCAGGTGAAGTTGACCAGCAGCTTGGAAAACGCGTACTTGAGGAACTCGATGTCGCCGCTGCCGCCGCGGCGCTCCTTGTCGAGCAGGTAGAGCTGCATCGTCGCCCACGCATGCACCGGTGGATTGACGTCGCCGAAATTCCACTCGTACGCGGGCAGCTGGCCGTTCGGATGCAGGTAGTCGTTGCGCAGCATCAGGTCGAGCTGCTGTTTGGCGAAATCGGGATCGACCATGCCCAGCGGAATCATGTGGAACGCCAGATCCCACGCCGCATACCACGGGTACTCCCACTTGTCCGGCATCGAGATGATGTCGTCGTTGAACATGTGGCTCCATTCGCGGTTGCGCACCTGCCGCCGCTCGTGCTGGGGCAGATGGGCACCGGCGCCGTGCTCGTCGAGCCACTGGTCCAGGTCGTAATGGAAGTACTGCTTGGTCCACAGCATTCCCGCCAGCGCCTGGCGCATGACATTGGCGCGGTCGGCGTCGCCGGCTACGGCAGCAGGCGTGATCGCAGCGTAAAACGCATCGGCCTCGCTCAAGCGCGCCGCGAACACCGCATCGAAGTCGCCGAACGGCTGGCCGGGCGACGCGAACGAACGCGTCGACAACCGCAAACGGATGACCTGCGACTTCCCGGCACCGACACTGACCTGGTAGTGGGCCGCGACCTTCGTCCCTTCCTCTGCCGGATTCACCGCGCCCGCGTCGCCGTGGACGACGCAGTTGTTGATGCCGTCCTTCACGTAAGGCGAGGCGTTGGCGGAACCGAAGAGCCGCGTGTTGTTGGTCTCGTTCTCGGTGAACAGCAGCGGGACATCGGCATCGCAATACAGGAAGTAGTCCCCCGGCGATCCCTGGACCGGCGCGCCGCCGTAGCGAGCGCAGGCCACCGCATCGTCCCTGTTCTTGAGCCGCCTCACTGCCGGCTTCGAACCACCGGCCGGCGAAGTCCAGGTGTTGCGAAACCACAGCGTTGGCAGGACGTGCAGCGGGGCCGCCTCCGGGCCGCGGTTGCAGACGCTGATCCGGACCAGCATATCGTCCGGCGCCGCCTTGGCATACTCGACGAAGACGTCGAAGTAGCGGTTGTCGTCGAACACGCCGGTGTCCAGCAGCTCGTACTCCGGCTCGTGCCTGCCGCGACTGCGGTTGGTGGCGACGAGATCGTCGTAGGGATAGGCCGACTGCGGATACTTGTACAGGTATTTCATGTACGAGTGCGTCGGCGTCGAGTCGAGGTAGAAGTAGTACTCCTTGACGTCCTCGCCGTGGTTGCCCTCGCTGTTTGCCAGGCCGAAGGCGCGCTCCTTGAGGATCGGATCCCGGCCGTTCCACAGCGCCAGCGCAAAACACAGCAACTGGTGGTCGTCGCTGATGCCGCCGAGGCCATCCTCGCCCCAACGGTACGCCCGCGACCGCGCCTGGTCGTGGGTGAAGTAGTTCCAGGCGTTGCCGTCCGCGCTGTAGTCCTCGCGGACTGTCCCCCATTGCCGCTCGCTGAGGTAAGGCCCCCACTTCTTCCAGGCCAGGACACTCCGTTGTGCTTCGTCGAGTCGCTGCTTTTCCGCGCTGTTGCTCATGTCTCGTGCTCCGTCAGGCCAAACGGGTGGTTCAATGCTTACCCGGTCACCGGGCCGGGGCCGCGCTCGCCGCGCGTCTGATCGCGCCCGGGATGAGCTTGGTATTGTGCATGAGATCGTCCGGGCGGCGAGTCCGCTTGCCTCGATGCCGTGGCGGCATGCGGCGATCGCAGCGTGGTCGCAGCGCCTTCAGACACCGGCGCCGAGGGTCGAATCATCCATCGGTGGTCAAGCGGGCATCCACGATCACATCGACCGAATGTTCGCGCTGGTCGTCGACCAGGGGAATCGTCCCGTCATGGCGCAGGACGCCATCCACGGTGACGCTCATCGCGGCGGCCATGCTGTCATCCCCGCGCGGCGGTTGCGAGACGACGATTCGATAGACGGATGTCCGGTATCGATATCGCATCTTGACCATGGGCCAGTCCGCAGGCAGACAGGGAGCGAGACGCAGCGTGTCGCCATCGCGTCTCAGGCCCAGCAGCGACTCCACGATCAGCCGGTACATCCAGCCGGCCGAACCCGTGTACCAGCTCCACCCACCGCGGCCAACGTGCGGCGCGAGCGCGTAGACGTCCGCCGCGACGACGTAGGGTTCCGCCCTGTAGGTCGCGATTGCGTCCGGCGACCGCGCATGGTTCACCGGGTTGATCATGGTCAGCAGTTCCCAGGCGCGTTCTCGCTCGCCCAGGGCGGCAAAGGCCATCGCCGCCCAGATCGCGCCATGGGTATATTGCCCGCCGTTCTCCCTCACGCCCGGCACGTACCCTCGGATGTAGCCGGGATCCAGGTCCGACTTGTCGAACGGCGGCTCGAGCAGCTTGACGAGCGCGTCGTCGCGGCGCACGAGTCGCTCGTAGACCGAATTCATCGCCACGCGCGAACGCGCAAGGTTGCCGACGCCGTCACCCGCTCCCGACAACACCGACCAGCTCTGCGAAATCGAGTCGATCCGGCACTCGGCATTTCCCGCCGAACCAAGCGGCGTGCCATCGTCGAAGTAGGCACGGCGGTACCACTCGCCGTCCCAGCCGTGCTGCTCGATGCTCGCGCGCAGCCGATCCGCCTCCGCGATGCACGTCGCCGCAAACGTTGGATCCCCGCGCCTGCGTGCCACGTCGGTGAACTGGCGCAGGACTTCGCACAGGAAGAAGCCCAGCCAGACGCTTTCGCCCCTGCCATCGATCCCCACCAGATTCATCCCGTCGTTCCAGTCGCCGGAACCGATCAGCGGCAGGCCGTGCCTGCCGAATTGCAGACCCCGCCGAATGGCGCGCACGCAGTGATCGTACAGGCTGCCTTCATCGGCGGAGCGGCCGGGCAGATCGTAGTACGAATCGTCCTTCGGGTTGACCGGGCGGCCTTCCAGGAAATTCACGGTTTCATCCAGCACCCCAGCGTCTCCCGTGCTCGCGACATAGCGACTCACCGCCAGGGGCAGCCAGAGGTAGTCGTCCGAGCAACGCGTGCGAACGCCGCGACCTGCCGGCGGATGCCACCAGTGCTGGACATCGCCCTCCCGAAACTGGCGGCTCGCGCACAGCAGCAGGTGTTCACGCACCAGTGCGGGCTCGGCGTGGACAAGCGCCATCGCGTCCTGCAGCTGGTCCCGGAAGCCGAAGGCGCCGCCGGATTGGTAGTAGCCGCTGCGGGCCCAGATGCGACAGGCCAGGGTCTGGTAGAGCAGCCAGCCATTGGTCAGCACATCGACCGATGGGTCGGGCGTCTCCACCTGCACCGCGCCTAGCGTGTGATTCCAGTGCTGCCGCACCGCCTCGAGGGCGTCGCGTCCGGCCAGCGAGCCGCGGAAGCGCCGCACCAACTTGCCGGCGTCATCGGCGTTGCGCCCGACGCCAAGCCGGAATACGGTCTCGCGCTCCTGCCCCTCGTCAAGATCGAAGCTCACCTGGATCGCGGCACACGGATCCAGCGCGGCACCGACCTTTCCCGAAAGGCGCGAACGACCCATCGCGGCCGGATTTCGCGGCGTGCCGTTGCGACCGAGAAACTCGACACGGTCACAGGAGAGATTGCGCGCCGGGTCGTCGACGTCGAAGAAGGCTACCCGATCGGAAAATTCCGCGTTGTGGGGGTTTCGCGCATAGATCGCGCCACTTTGCGCATCGATTTCGGTCGTCACGTGCATCGCCGATTTCGCGGGGAGATCGCCCAGCACCCACTCGACGTAACCCGTCGCGGTGAGCCGGCGCGGCCGGCCCGAGTCGTTGCGCACCTTGAGCACCGAGAACTTGATGGCAGCGTCCAGCGCAACGTAGACCCACAACTCCGAATGGATGCCCCCCGATGTCACCTCGAATACGCTGTAGCCGAAGCCGTGCCGGATGACGTGCGGCATCGACGCCCGGGCCGGGAGTGGCGTCGGGGACCAGACCTGGCCGGTCTCCTCGTCGCGCAGGTAGACGGCTTCTCCGCTGGCATCCCGCACCGGGTCGTTGTGCCAGGGCGTGACGCGGAATTCGTGTGCGTTCTCGCTCCAGGTGTAGGCAGCGCCGCTCTCCGAAACGATCGTTCCGAAATGCGGGTTGGCCAGGACGTTCACCCAAGGCGCCGGCGTCACTTGACCGGGGGCGAGCGCGATGACGTATTCGCAGCCGTCGGGCGTGAATCCCCCCAGGCCGTTGTACAGGATCAGATCCCGGCGCCGCGACTCGGCGGCGGGAAGAGGGTCCGGTCGATAAGCCCTGGTGGGCGCGAATCGCGGTGCTCGCGGTTCGACCGGGCCTCGACGATCGAGCTGCTCCGCCAGCGTTCCCCGGCCATCCGTGATGACGGCACGCGCGACCGACTGCAGCAGGATGCGGTCCTCGCCCGACATCTGCTCCACCGGGCGCACAAAGACGCCGCCCGGCCGATCGATCAGGCTCGCCCCGATTCCCGAGGCAATCAGTCCCATGATCTGTTCCTGCAGTCGTTGCCGGTAACCGGCGTGATCCTCGTTCCAGATCACCAGATCCACCGCCAGCCCCTTCAGGCGCCAGTACGCATGGGCCTGCACCAGCTGGCGCACGAGATCGATATTCGACGCGTCCGAAATCTGCAGCAGCACAATCGGCAGATCGCCGGAAATCGCGTAACCCCACAGCCCGGACTGGCCGCGGCGATTCTTGAGGATTACGGCGGCATCGGCGCGCAGCAAAGCGTTGGAGTACATCACGGAGCTCGCCAGCCGCGCATAAAGCTGCGCATCGGCCTCGGTGGCATTGAGCTGCCGGAGCACGACCTGACTGTGGGTCCAGGTCAGCTCGAAGACGCGGTCCGCAAGATGCCGATCCTGGTATTTCTCGACCAGACTGACCGCGCCGTTGCGGGTTTCGGCGATCCCCGACACGATGTCGATGGTGATCGACTGCTCCGGATTGAGCGCGATTCGCGATCGGATGGCGACAATCGGATCGAGCACCGAGCCCTCGGTGCCGGAAAGCGCGGCGTTGTCGGCCATCGCCCGGGGTGCGGCCACGCTTCTTGTGCGACCGATGAACCGCAGGCGATCGGTCTCGTAGGACACCTCGGAGACGTGCGCACCGTGCACCGCCATCAGATGCAGCATCCAGGGCGCCGGCTCGCTTCGAGAGCGCGGCCGGCGGGTGCACAGGATCGCGCGCCGATCGTGCAGGATTTCGGTCTGCACGAACAGATTGCTGAAGGCCGGATGCAGCGCGTCCGCAGCCGGCGGTGCGATCACCACCTCGGCGTAGCTGGTGATGTCGACTTCCCGGCGCTGTCGCGAACGATTGGTGATGCGGACCCTGCGCAGCTCGATATCGTCCTCCGGCGACACGACGATGTCGGTGTGCGTCTCGAAATCGCCATCGCCGACGGAATCGCGACGGCGAAACTCGGCGCGCCCCTCGGAAAAAATCGCCTCGTAGGACTCGGGTCGGGCGAGCGTCGGCTGATAGCCGGTAGACCAATAGGCTCCGCTCGCGACTTCGCGGATGTAGCAGAAAGTGCCCCAGTTGTCGCAGGTGCCATCTTCGCGCCATCGCGTTACGGCAAGGTCCTTCCAGCGGCTGCAGCCTCCGCCCGCGTTGGTGACCATCACGTGGTAGCGACCGTTCGACAGCAACTGCACTTCCGGCATCGGCGTATTGGGGCTGCGCAAGACCCGAATCGGCGTCTCGACGGCGGCCGACATGGCGCGCACGTCGGACAGTTGGGCCGTATGCGGGAACAACGCAGTGGCCTTGGGAATCCGTTCCTGGAGCAGCAGCATGATCGACTGGAACAGCCGGTCCGACTCGAACCGCCGCTGCATCGGGCGTTCAAGGAGCAGGTACGCCAGTGCAAGCAGGCTCATGCCCTGGTGGTGTGCCATGAAGGCGCGCACCACCGCGCTCATTTGCCCGCGCCGCTGCCGTGCCGGCGTGTAGTCGACGGCCTCGAAGAAGCCGAACCTCCCGATAACGCCATCGGCAGCCAGTCGTTGCAGATTCAGGCACGCCTCCTCGGGCGCCACCATCAGCGCGAGCACCGAGGCATACGGCGCAACGACGAGATCATCGGCCAGTCCGCGCTTGAGCCCCAGGCCCGGCACACCGAAGGCGCGGTACTGATAGTTGAGATGCACGTCGACCGTGTTGTAGCCGGATTCGGACATCCCCCACGGCGTGTTGCGCTGGGCGCCGTATTCGATCTGTCGCGCCACCGCCGCCTTGCAGGTCTGGTCGAGCAGCGTGTTGTCGTAGGTCGGCATCACCAGCATCGGCATCAGGTACTCGAACATCGACCCGCTCCACGACAGCAGCACCGGCTCGCCCCCGGCGCTGGTGAGCAGACGCCCCAGCGCGAACCAGCTCTCCTGCGGCAGTTGCCCCTGGGCGATGGCCACGAAGGTGCTCAGTCGTGCTTCGGAGGCCAGCAGGTCGTAGTAACTCGAGTCCGCCCGCCGCTCACTCACGTTGTAGCCGATGGTCAACAGATGGCGCGCCTTGTCGAACAGGAAGTCGTACTCCATGTGCGCGAGCTCGAAGGATTGCAGTGCCAGCGACTCGATGGCCTCCAACCGGTCCTTGGCGCGAGCGCTTCCTTCGGCGATGTGCCGCCGCAAGTCGCCGAGCCAGTCGAGCTCGGCAGGCGCCGCCGCCGCCCCGAGCCTGTCGGCGATCGGCGGGTCGTACTTTGTATCCAGACTCGCCAGCCCGCGCAGCGTGGGGATGCCGTCGACGGCGGCGAACTTCTCCATCCCGAGCGGCGCCTTCGGCAGTGATAGCCACGGGGCGAGAAACGTGAGTTCGTCCAGCGCCTCACCGCATTGCCGCGCCAGCACCTGCGCCCATCGCTTTGCGTCCGTCCCCTTCCCCTTGCTCTGGGGTCCCACGGCGTCCCCGACGCTGTGGCTCCCCGCGACGCGGGTGGCGAGTTCGGCAGCGCTGGTCGCCAACCGCGCGAGGGTTGAGCGTGCATCCGCCAGCGTGTCCGGGGGCGCGGCGAGCGCAGACGCCAGATTGCTTCTGAACTCCGCTGCTTGCCCCTGCACGTTATCCTCCGACTCGTCGACGAGAATCTGCAGCGTGTCGCTCAGGCCGTCGAACAGCCGTGCTCCGAGAATTCTGTCGTCGGCAAGCGCGAGGAGGCCGGAACGCAAGGTCAGCAGGTGGCCGGCGAGGTTTCCGCTGTCCACTGTCGAGATGTACAGCGGCGGCAGCGGTTGCAGCGTCTGCGTGTCGTACCAGTTGTAGAAGTGGCCCCGGTACCGCTCGAGACCGTCCATCGTGCGCAGGGTGTCTGCAGTGCGAGCAACGAGTACTCCGGCCGGTATGTAGCCGAAGTCGTACGCCGACAGATTCGCGAGCAGCGCCAGGCCCATGTTCGTGGGCGATGTGCGATGCGCGACCGCCGCGACGCGGTACTCCTGATAGTTGTCCGGCGGCAACCAGTGATCTTCCAGGCCGACCAGCTCGTCGAAGAACGCCCAGGTCCGACGCGACAGCGCGCGCAGGAACCGCGTCTGCCCGACCGTCAGCGATGCCTTGCGTCGAGCGAGTGGCCGACTGATCCACCATGCGATGGCGGGCGAGGCGAACCACAGCAGGAGCAGCGGCGCCGCCACGGCCAGCACCGACGGGCGTGCCACTGCCAGATGGATCGCCACCGCCGAGGCGACGGCCGGCGCGATCCACATTGCCCGGAAGGAGGCGCCAAGCCCGGTGCGGCTCGACTCGGCCGACGCGCGATCGACCTCGCTCGAAGGGTTCCACTCGAGCAGCCCCCTGTGCGTGACGAGCATCCGCCACGCCGTGCGTGTAATCGCCTGCAGGCTGAAGTACATCTCGTAGGGCAGCACGGCGAGCTCGAACCCCACCTGCGTGAAGTGGCGGGCCGCCACGCGCGCGGTAGCCATCAGGTGTTGCCGCAGGAGGATGTCGTCGGGCTTGCGGACGAGATCCAGCATCAGGGCGGACACCGAGGGAATCGACATGATGCCGAGCACCGCCAGGGTCCAGAGCCAGGGCGATGACAGGCGCGTCCATCCCAGAAGCAACAGCAATGTCAGCGCCGTCGGGACGAGGCTGCGCCGAAGATTGTCGAAGAGCTTCCACTGCGACAGCTCCGACAGCGGATTGGCTCGGGACTGCGCGCTCGCCTCGGCGCCGGCGACGGCGCGCCCTGCAGGGACGCGTCGCAGCAGCCATCCTGCAAGCTGCCAATCGCCGCGAATCCAGCGGCACCGGCGGCTCACGTCGGCGTCGTAGCGGGACGGCGTGTCCTCGTACAGCTGCGCATCGCTCAGCAACCCGGCGCGCGCATAGCACCCTTCGAGAAGGTCGTGGCTGAGGATGCGGTTTTCCGGAAAACACGCACCAATGGCCTGCTCGACTGCGTCGACGTCGTAGATCCCCTTGCCGATGAACGAGCCTTCGCCGAACAGATCCTGGTAGACATCCGAGACGGCACGCGTGTACGGGTCGATGCCCGGCTCACCGGCGTACAGTCGCGCATAGCGCGAGCGGTTCGTTCCCGGCAGGCTCACCGCCACGCGCGGCTGCAGGATGCCGTAGCCTTCGACGACACGCCGCTTGCCGGCATCGAAGTGCGCGCGATTCAGCGGGTGTGCCATGGTGCCGACGAATGCTCGCGCCGAGTCGCGCGGAAGCTCCGTATCGGTGTCCAGGGTGATGACATACTTCACGCCGGACAGGACTGCGGTGTCGCCTACGACCAGCGAAAAGCCGTTCAACGGCCGTCCACCCTCGCCGGCGCGCAGCAGCGCGTTCAAGTCCGCAAGCTTGCCGCGCTTGCGCTCATAGCCCATCCAGATCCGCTCCTGCGGATTCCATCGCCGCGGGCGGTGAAAGAGGAAGAAGATGTTGTCGCCGGTTCGGCCCCCACTCCCTCCATACTTCTGATTCAGCGCTTCGATCCTGGCTTGCGCCAATTGCACCAGCGGCTCGTCCTCCGGAAGCGCTTGCTGGCTTGCGTCCCGAAGGTCGGTCAACAGTGCGAAGTGCAGGCACTCATCCTGATTGGCCAGGAACCTGACTTCGAGCGCCTCGACCAGGTCCTCGACGTTTCGGGTGCTCGTGAGCATCGTCGGGACCACCACCAGGCAGCGTGACTCCGGCGGAATTCCCTCGGAGAAATCCATTCTGGGAAGCGCACGCGGCATCACCGTCAGCGTTGCCAGCCAGTTCACCAGGGAGACAGCGAGCTGACTGGTCGCCAGCAGCGAGAGGACGCCGATCAGGCCCAGTGTCCATCCGGGAATTCCGTCGGCGCGCGCCTGCGCCACCAGGCCGCCGCCAAGGATCACTGTAATCAGCATGATTGCGCCCAGATACATGAGCAACGGAGCCTGGCCCACAGCTCTGCGCAATGCCGCGAGAGCCGGCAGACGGACTTCCGCCTTCCGCTCGAGTTCGCGCACCCCCTTGTCGATCAGGTAGAACCCGGCGTGTCCTGCCCGATCGCCAACACCGTCGTCTCGCGCCGCGCGTGCCAACTGGATCGCCGCGCGCGCCACTTCGGCCTCGGACCGAAGACTCTCCTTCGCCATCCGCTCCGCTGCATGGCGGTAGCGATCGCGCGTGGCAAAGTCCATGCGGCCATAGACGCCTGCGGGATCCCCGAGCAGCGCCTGCTCGACGGCGCTCAACGTCTCGACGAACTCGCGCCAATCCAGCCCGCCGAGCACCCGCAGGCTGCCGATGCTGTTGCTGATGGAAACCTGGTCGGCAGCCTGCTGCTGAATCTCCGACTGCACCAGCTGCTCGATCGTCAGCCCCAGTTCGGACAGTCGCTGCTCGATCCACGTCAACGGCAGTGACAGGGCCGGCCCTCTCCCCTGCAAGCGACGGGCGAGTTCGGCCACGAAGGGGCTCATCATCGGCGGTGCCGATCGCGCCATGTCCGCGATGACGAGAATCAGACTCTTCGGATCCTCCTCGGCGGTCTCGATCATCTGGTCGGCCCACGAGTTCGCCAGGTTTCGGTCGGCCCAGCCGGCGGCGATTCGCACGCCGACGCGTCGGAGATTCTCGATCGCCGCCAGCCGCAGCATGATGGGGATCGCCCACAGCTCACCCAGCTTGAGCGTGGTGACGGTCTGGTAGGCGGCCACGAAGCGCCGGAGCGTTTCCGTGTCTACGCGACCGTCACCATGCGAAATGATTTCCAGCGCGATGTCGTATGCGCGGGGGCGCCCGGCCGAAGGCCCGCGGGCCAGCCGGGGCAGCTCCCGGCTATAGCCCTTCGGCAGGTGTCGCTTCGCGGTGCGAATCTGCTCTTCGATGAGGTAGAAGTTGTCGAGCAGCCACTCCCCCGCCGGGGTGATGCGGCGCTTCGCCGCGACCGCAGCCGTCAACCGATTGCAGACGTCGACCAGAACGACTTCGTTCGCGGCAAGGCGGCCAAGAAGCTGGTCCGGCATGCGTCCCGAAGCAACGCTGTGCGAGGCCGCGAGCGCCTTGCCGTGCTGCTCCATCTGATCGGCATTGAACAACTCCGATCGCAGCGGGGGTTCTTCCTCCGGCAAGTTCCACGACCACGCGCCACCTCTAAGCGACCTTCCCAACCGGATCAAATACCGGCCGAACTTGGTAGTGGCAGTCACGTCGGAGACCCGTTGGGAAAGTTGCCGTTCGCGCGCCGCGCGAACCGCGTAGAAGCCTTTCCTCCAATGTACTCATCACCCTTTCCGAAGTCTGTGCGGTGTCGCACACAAGCCCGGCGGGACTGCCTGCCCTGGACGCTCGACCGGATGCGGCTCCGCGCGCCCTGCTGCGCGCACCCGAACGCCGGCATCAGCCGCATCTGCCGACCAGGAGAATCGAGGAAGTCAGCGGCGAGCAATAAGGCAGCCAGCGATGAGTCCGGCCGCCGCCGCAATGCCAAGCGCTTGCCAGGGGTTGTCCCTCACGCACTCACGCGTGGCGTCCGCTGCGCTTCTGGCCCGTTGACCGGCCGCAATTCTCGCCTCATCGATTCTGGACACCGCCTGCGCCAGATTTGCCTCCATCTTCGCCCGCGCCGCGGCAAACTCCTCCGCCGTGGAGCTCGTGACTTCGTGCAGGAGTTCCTCGGCATCGACAACTACCTGCTTGAGATCGCTCACAAGCTTCGCTTTCTTGCCTTCGAAATCCTCGTGGGTCGCGCTCTGTACGGTATTCATCGTGCCTCCTGGTGGAAATGACGCTGGGGTGAAAGGCGCTGTCGGACGGCCGGTCAACGAGTACGACCATCGCGCCCGACAGGTCACGTTCGATTCCGGTCGTCGCCATCGCGCCCGGCACGGTGACTACTTCTTGGCGTCCTTTGCCGCGTCCTGAATGCTGTCACCGACCTTCTCGATTTGCTGTCCGACCTTCTCGACCGCCTTGTCGACCTCCTTGCCGGCTCGCTCTGCCGGACCTTCCTGCTTCTGACAGCCGGAGAACACCGCCACCAAAGCACCCACGAACAGAGCCGCGCCGATAGTCTTGCCGATTTTCATCATTCATGTCTCCTGGTGACCCGCACGCTGCGCACAAATCGGATGCGAGGGGTCCAGTTTATCGAATGAGTGACTGGCGTCTGTCCGCTGGCGCACATAGCAAGAATCGGCCTGCTGTTGCGGCATTCGTGTCCGCCGCCTGCCGCCGCCGCAAGCTTCTGGCGGGAGACCCGACACGGGCAACCGTCCTGTGTGCGACAGCGCACAGACAGGCTTCGGCGCCGCGGATAGCGTGATGGTGAACGCCGTCCCGTCTTGCCGAAGTGGGTTTCGGCTGCGGCGCATCGATCCCGGCGCGCATGACGGTGCCGGTGAACAAAGGAGTCATTCATGAGTCTTGGAACCATTCTTCTGATTGTCGTGATTTTGATGCTCATCGGCGTCCTTCCCACTTGGCCGCACGCGCGCAGCTGGGGCTATGGGCCCAGCGGAATGGTCGGCGTCGTGCTGCTCATCCTGATCGTCCTGTTCCTGATGGGGCGCCTGTAATTCCGCGCAGTGACGGCGGACCAATTCACTCGGAGGAACTCGCATGACAAGCATCGCTCGCAAGCTGGCAACGCTGGTTGGCATTCTGTTCGTGGCAATGGCGCTCGGTTGCGCCTCGACGTCCAAGCAGGAAGGAACCGGGGAATACGTGGACGACACGGTCATCACCACCAAGGTCAAGGCGGCCATATTCAATGAGCCCACGCTGAAATCCGCCGAGATCAACGTCGAGACATTCAAGGGCGTCGTCCAGCTGAGCGGGTTTGTGACCTCGCCTGCAGCCGAAAGCACGGCGGTTGCCGTCACGCGCAAGGTCGCAGGTGTCAAATCGGTCAAGAACGACATGCGCTTGAAATGAACTGACGGCTGTTCCGTCGCACCGCACGTCATTCTGTACGACTGCGCGAAAAGGGCGAGGCGCCAGTGCGCTTCGCTCTTTTTATCAACCGTGCCACGACCCATCCCGACGCGCAACCGGGCTGACGCGCTCGCAATCGGCACGATGGCCGCGCAGCGCTCCGCCCCGATTGCTCCTGGCGGCGACCCCGCCCACTCTACGCGAGGGCAGCCTCCGCCATTTAGCGAAGACCGCTTTCGCGCGAATGGCGCTCGACGGACCGGACGTTCATTTCCGGCTTGAAAAACTGAAAGCTGTTGCGCCCGCTCTCCTTTGCCTGGTACATGGCACTATCCGCATTCTTCATCAGGGTCTCCACCTCCAAACCGTCATCGGGATAGGTGACGACACCGATGCTCACCGTCAGGTGCAGGTCGTGTTTGTCGATGCGGTGGGGCGTGCTGCTGAGAGCGAGGAGTATTTTCTCGGCACTGACGGCCGCATCCCGTGTGCCCGCGACCTCCGAGAGCACGATCACGAACTCATCGCCCCCCTGCCGGCTGACGGTGTCCGAACTGCGAACGCAGCCGAGCAGCCGCTGCGCCACCGACTGCAGCAAGCGGTCGCCGATGGCGTGGCCCAGAGAGTCGTTGATGTGCTTGAAGTGATCCATGTCCAGGAACAGCACCGCCAGCTTCTGCCGTCGCCGGTGAGCCAGCGCAATCGCCTGCGCCAGTCGGTCGTGCAGCAAGTTTCGATTGGGCAATTCGGTGAGGCTGTCGTGCTGGGCCAGATGAGTCATTGTCAACGCAACCGCCCGCGCACCGCTTACGTCGTGAAAAACCATGACCGCACCGGTGACCCTGCCACGACGGTCGTGAATCGGCGCTGCGGAATCCTCGATCGCTGCCTCCACACCATCACGGCGCACGAGGAGGCAGTTTGGGGTGAGGCCTACGGTCCGGTTTTCCCGAATCGCCAGCGCCATGGGATTCTGGACGGGCGCGCGAGTGTCGCCATCGACGATGTGGAAAACGTCCTCGAGGCGACGCCCTGCTGCTTCGTCCCGCGACCATCCCGTCATCCGTTCGGCGACCACGTTGAGATACGTCACGTGGCCCCAGATGTCGGTGCTGATGACCGCATCGCCGATCGAGTTGAGCGTGACTTCCGCGCGCTCCTTCTCCACGAACAGCGCCTCCAAGTGCGCTGCTCGCTCGATCATGTTTCCCAGCGTCTTCGGCAACAGGTAACTGTCGAGACGGGCTTTCAGGAGATAGTCCTGCGCCCCGCGCTGTACCGCCAACTTGGCGGCCTCCTCATTTTGAGCGTCACAGAGGACCAGAATCGGAATCTGGGGGGCTGCGATGAAGATACGGTCGAAAGTCTCGACACCCCTGCTGTCAGGCAGACACAGGTCGACCATGACCGCCGCAATGCCGTCGCTGCCTTGCACCTCCTGCGGTCGTTCCCTGGCCAGACGCGCCTGACCCTCGTTGCACCGCCTGATCCATTCCACCTTGAAGGATCTGTCGCCGGCATTGATCAGCGCCTCGCTAACGACTTTGGCGCCAGACGGGTCGTCCTGGATCAGAAGGATGTGGCGGGACATGGACCTGTACTTTCAATTCCGCAGGCCCGGCGCCCGCAACGTCTCACGCCTGCGGACAGCGGCGATGCGTCAGGCACGGGGCTCGCCCTGCCCGTTGACGGTGACTGTCGGACCCGGGGGGGACATCGTCTGCATCCGATGCTCCTGGCCGCGGAAGTCATAGGTGACATCCCAGTAGTCGGGCCGCCCGTGGCTGGGGACGTCGCCGCATCGCTGCACGCTTTGCGTGGTTACCTGCTGTCCGCCGCCATCGCGACCAATGTTCGCGCCCAGCGCGGCGCCGGCAACGGCGCCACCGGCGGTCGCGATATCGTTGCCCCGCCCGCCACCGACCTGGTGCCCGAGAACGCCGCCGAGCACGGCACCGACGATTGCGGCGGGCACGTTGACGCCGCCCCGCTCCTGAACGACTTGCTCACGCTCGATCCAGCATCGCTGCTCCGGCGGTCCGACCACCGCGCGGACCGAAGTGACGTTTGCCTGGTAGACCCGCTCGTTGCCGCGCCGATGGTCGTCGTAGAGCGCAGCGGGCGCGGGCGCATAGCGGCTATCGTCGATGCGCGCCTTGCCACCCACGGCCTGGGCCGAGGACACACGGTCGTTCAGGCTCATCGCGGCCAGTGACGGATACCTGCCCGGTCGCAGTACGACGCAGCGGCCGCCAAATTTCGCGTCGTCGCAAACTTCCCACCGGCCACCGAGAACGATGACGGAGGAGGCGCGATCGTTGAAGCCGTAGCGCTCGAAGTTGCCTATCTTCCTCTCGGCAGTGAACGACCGACCCTGAAAGCCATCGTGCTCGTAGAAGGTGACCTGTGCGGTCGCCTGTGTGGCAACGGCCATTCCAGCCAATGCCAGCGCGTTTCTCAATACTGAGTTCATCGATGTCGCCTTTCAATTGTGAGAGCGGTGCAGATCGAACCGCATGCCTCGCCGTGCCAGCCGCGTTCTCCAGTCACCCGCTTGAAGGGCGCCGGAAGTGGGCTCAACCTCGGGTCGGACGGGTTGCTACATCATCGGGACTGCGAAATCTCGCCGTAGCCCCATGGACATCCGGCAGAGCCGGGGAGCGATGCGGTCACTGTGTCGCACGGTCGCGTCGCGGTCTGTGCGCCGTCGTACACAGCTTCCGCATTGCAGCGGCACCGGTCGTTCACGGCTCGTCGTGCCAGGTCAATCGCCGCAGGGACTGTGGTCGTCGGTGCGGCAGCGTGCATACTATTGGCATGCATAACCATCGAGCAGTTCCGACCACGGGCAAGGAAGCCGCATGAAGTACAAGGACTACTACGCGATCCTCGGCGTAGCGCGCGACGCGACGGCCGACGACATCAAGGCGGCCTATCGTCGACTCGCGCGCAAGTACCATCCCGACGTCTCGAAGGAAAAGGACGCCGAGGCGAAGTTCAAGGAAATGGCGGAGTCGTACGAAACGCTCAAGGATCCTGAAAAGCGCGCTGCGTACGACCAGCTCGGAAGCCACTCGCCCGGCCAGGAGTTTCGGCCGCCGCCCGATTGGGGCCAGCACTTCGCACCGGGACAGGGCGGTTTCGAGGATATCGATCTGTCCAGCCTGTTTGCCGAGGTCGCCGGGCGCTCCCGTCGTGGCGGCGCCCGCCATGCGAACCATCCGATGGCCGGCAGCGACTACGAGGCCGTCGTACGCATTTCGTTCGCGCAGGCGTTCCATGGCGCGGAAGTCGACCTCGATCTGTCGGTGCTGGAGTGGGATGCGGATGGCGGCATGCGGCGCGTTCCCCACCGCGTCAAGACGCGCATTCCACGCGGCGTCACCGACGGCGAAAAACTCCGAGTCCCGGGCAAGGGCGGCAAAGGCGCAAATGGGGGGCCGAATGGCGACCTCTATCTCGACGTCGAAGTGGCCGCGCATCCGCTGTATCGCGTTTCCGGCAAGGATCTCTACGTCGATCTCCCGCTCGCGCCTTGGGAGGCCATCCTCGGCACGAGCGTGCAACTGCCCACCCCCGCCGGCGCGGTTGCGCTCAAGGTCCCGGCCGGGACGCGGGCGGGGCAGCAACTGCGGCTCACCGGGCGCGGCATGGTGCGCGGCAGCGGGGCAGCGGGTCACATGTTCGCGATCGTGCGCATCGACGTGCCGACGATCGTCGACGAAAAGCAGCGCGCACTTTACAGGCAGCTTGCCGAGAGTTCCAACTTCAATCCGCGTGCGCACCTGGACCAGGAGGCTGCCCGATGATCGTTCCCATCGAAGACGCGACGTGTCTCGACGCGGTTGCGGAGGTGACCTGGGCGCAACTCGTGACCTCGGCCGGGCTTCCCGAAAGCGAGCTGCGCGAGCTGGTGCGCTACGGCGCTCTGGTTCCGCGCGATCCGGATGCCCCGGTGTGGACGTTCGAGGCCCGATGGCTGGTGGTCGCGAAGACGGCGTCGCGCATTCGCCACGATTTCGAGCTCGATCCGCACGCCGTAAGCGTCGTCCTGAGCTACCGCGAGCGGATCGAGCGCCTCGAGGAGGAGCTCCGGTCGCTGCGGGCGCGCTCGGGCTGACCGCGGACGCGCCACGCAAGAAAACAGCCGGGGGAACTGGCCACCCCGGCTGCAGTCCCGCGCACTGCTCACATCGGGCAGCAGCGGGAGCGGCTCGCCTCGATTTCAGGACTTGCCGTATTGCCCCTTGGCGCTGCTGACGCAGGCCTCCTTGGTGGGACCTGCGAGCGCATCGCACTTCTCGACCGCGACCTTGTATTCAGCTTCGAGCTTTTCGGCATTCGCGTCCTTGCGGGCTTCGGCCTGCTTGGTCGCCGCATCCTGGCGCGTATCGGCCGTGACGCGATCGACCTTGGCGTTCGCCTTGCCCTTGACGAAGTCGGCCTTGGCTTCCTTCACGCACACATCCTTGGGGTTGCCCGCGAGGTCGTCGCATTTCTCGATCGCGACGACGTAGCTCGCTTGCGCGTGCGCCACACGAGCGCTCTCGCGCGCCTTGGGCGTGTGCTTGAATGCGGCCTCCGCTTCGGCCTTGGCCACGCTGTCCTTGCCTTTGGCTTCCGCGACGCAGATGTCCTTGGTGTTTGCGCTCAGCGACTCACAGGCTTCCTTGTCGACCTTGTACTGCGCATCGGCGTTCTTCGTCGCCGCCGTGTAGCCTTCCTTCGACATCACCGTCGACGTGCTCGTCGGCGAAATCATCTGCGCCGCGCCAGCGCCGGCAAAACCGAGCCCGGCAGAGACAAACAATGCAATCATCAATTTGGACATGCTGTTTCCTCACGGTTGAAGTACGGCATCGGAAGTCCGATCGAAGGCCCGTGACACCAGGACTGCAGATCTCAGGCCTCGACCTCAACGTCATCGACGATTCGATTCGCTGGGCTCAGGGTGAGGGGCGCCGTTTCGCTGCAACCTGCACGATGCGCGCGATATCCGGCAGGGTCTGTTCGCTGCCGCACCGACTCCGCCCGGTCACTCCGACGCCGGCGGACTGGATCAGCTTCGTGTGCGCTGCCGAACAGACAGCAGTCGGCTTGCGCTGCACACTGCGTCCGAGTCTCGAGCGTTGCTGCAAACCGGTGGGGCCGTCGGCTTCGTCGGCTTGCCCTCGAGGCAGGACTGGCACCGGAGCAGGAACGAGCCAGCCGACGCTGCGAACCGTTTCGGTCACGAGCCGGGAAGCCGAACAATGAAGAGGTGAATATCATGCTGTATACGATCGCGCTTGTTCTGCTCATCTTGTGGGCGCTTGGGCTTGTCACTTCCTACACCATAGGCGGTTTCATCCATATCCTTCTGGTGGTCGCCATCGTCATGGTGCTGGTCAACTTCATCAGCGGGCGACGCACGTTATAGCGTCTTGGCGGTCTTCGGAACCCGGGCGCGCGGTAACCTACGCTTGCCCCTGTGTGCGCTGGCGCACGGACCACAGCCGGGAAATGCGGGACGATTCCGCGCCCTTCTCGAAAAGCGGGTGAAGGCGCAGCGTCGGAAGCAGCGGGTTGCATGCGCGCCGTGCAACCCTGTTTGCAGGACTTGCTTCGACATCATCGTACGCATTTCACGAAGGCCGGCCATGCTCGAAAAGCGCAGCGATTCCGTCAATCTCGACAAGCCGGGCAAAGTCGGCGGCATCGCCGAAGTGCGGCGCCAGGAGGCGTTGCTCAAGACCGGCGCCCTGCAGAACGCCATTCTCACCAGCCCCAATTTCTCGATCATCGCGACCGACGAAAAGGGCATCATTCAGCTGTTCAATGTCGGCGCCGAGCGCATGCTGGGCTATAGCGCTGCCGAGGTGGTCAACAAGATCAACCCCAGCGACATTCACGACCCGCAGGAAGTGAGGGAGCGCGCGCAGGCACTGAGCCTGGAGCTCGCAACCACGATCACGCCGGGCTTCGAGGCCCTTGCGTTCAAGGCTTCGCGCGGGATCGAGGACATCTACGAGCTGACCTATATCTGCAAGAATGGCAGCCGATTTCCGGCCATCGTGTCGATCACGGCGCTGCGCGACGATTATGGCGACATCATCGGCTACCTGTTGATCGGGACCGACAATTCCGTGCGCAAGCAGGTCGAATCGAAGCTGAACGAAGCCATGGCCGCCGCGGAAAAGGCCAATCACGCAAAAACCGATTTTCTTTCGGGCATGAGCCACGAATTGCGCACGCCGCTCAATGCAATCCTCGGCTTCGCCCAGCTGATGGAAACCGGCTCTCCGCAGCCGACGCCCTCCCAGAAGCGAAACCTCGACCAGATCCTCAAGGCGGGGTGGTACCTGCTGGAGCTGATCAACGAGATCCTCGATCTCGCGCTCATCGAGTCGGGCAAGGTGATGCTGTCGCGGGAGCCTGTATCGGTGGTCGAGGTCATGCTCGAGTGCAGGGCCATGATCGAGCCGCAGGCGCAAAAACGCGGCATCCGCATGACGTTCCCGCGATTCGACATCCCCCGGTTCGTCACCGCCGATCGGACCCGGGTCAAGCAGGTTCTGATCAATCTGCTCTTCAACGCCGTCAAGTACAACAGGCCGGGAGGCTCGGTTGCAGTCGAGTGCGACTTGAGCTCACCCGATTCGATTCGAATCAGCGTCCGGGATACCGGTGCGGGAATGGACCCGGACCAGGTTGCACAGCTTTTCCAGCCGTTCAATCGGCTCGGAAAGGAGGCGGGCGCAGAGGAAGGCACCGGCATCGGCCTGGTGGTGACCAAGCGGCTGGTCGAGCTGATGGGGGGTGCCATTGGCGTGGAAAGCACCGTGGGGGTGGGAAGCGTGTTCTGGATCGAATTGAGCCTCACCACGCCACCGCATCTTGCAGCACAGGAAACCGAGCGAACGGCGCCGGTGCGCCTGCAGGCGCCGGATCGCGCACCGCTGCGCACCCTGCTCTATGTCGAAGACAATCCCGCCAATCTGGAACTGGTCGAACAACTCATTGCGCGCCGCCCCGATCTGCGCATGTTGAGCGCAGCCGATGGCAATCTCGGGATCGAGTTTGCACGCACGTACCTGCCGGAGGTGATTCTGATGGACATCCACCTGCCCGGCATCAGCGGGATCGAAGCCATGAAGATCCTGCACGCGGACGCGTCGACGGCGCACATCCCGATCATCGCGCTCAGCGCCAACGCGGTGCCGCGCGACATCGAGAGGGCCCTCGAAGCGGGGTTCTTCAACTATCTCACCAAGCCGATCAAGGTCACCCAGTTCATGGATGCGCTCGACGCGGCATTGAAGTTTTCGCAAACGGCATCGGGTCGCCCGGCCGACGAGGAGCCCGCATGAAGGTTACCGAATCGGACATTCTGAACGCCAGCGTCCTCGTCGTCGACGACCAGGAGGCCAATGTCAGCCTGCTCCTGCACTTGCTGCGCGAAGGCGGCTACACCCGCGTTGCCTCGACGATGGATCCGCACGAGGTCTGTGCGCTGCATCGCGCGAACCGCTACGACCTGATCCTGCTCGACCTGCAGATGCCGGACATGGATGGATTCCAGGTGATGGAAGGCCTCAAGACCAACGCAGCGGACGGCTATCTGCCGGTGCTCGTGATCACCGCCCAGCCTGGCCACAAGCTGCGTGCGCTGCAGGCGGGTGCAAGGGATTTCATCAGCAAGCCCTTCGATCTGATCGAAGCCAGGACACGCATCCACAACATGCTGGAAGTGCGCCTGCTGTACAAGCAGCTCGAGAATTACAGCAAGATGCTGGAGCAGGCAGTGCAGGAACGCACCGCCGAACTGCGCGAAAGCGAAGCCCGGTATCGCAGCCTCACCGAACTGGCTTCCGACTGGTACTGGGAGCAGGACGAGAAGGGCCATTTCACCAAGGTTTCCGGCCCGGTCCAGGAGATGCTCGGAATCCGGGTCAGCGCCTTGGCGGGTGAAACGAGCCCGGTAGAGGTCGCCGGCTGGAACGAGACGGAGCGGGACGCGCTGCGGGCCGCCATCGCCGCGCGGCAGCCGTTCCTGGACTTCCTGTTCAGCCGCGTCAACGCCGACGGATCGCGACAGCAGTTTCGGGTAAGCGGCGAGCCGATGTTCAACCAGGCCTGCCGCTTCATCGGTTACCGCGGAATCGGCGTGGAACTCACGACGTAGGAGCGGACCCCGAGTTTGCAGCTTCCGACGATGCCATCGACCCATAGTCCGAATCAGAACCACCTCCTCGCCGCCCTGCCGACGGCGGAATTCGAACGTCTGGCGCCGCACCTGGAACTGGTCCCGCTGCTGCTCGGTGAAATGCTCTATGAGCCCGGCGGACTGTTGCAGCACGCCTACTTCCCCACCACCGCCATCGTGTCGCTGCACTACGTCATGGAATCCGGCGCATCGGCCGAGTCCGCCGGTGTGGGCAATGAAGGCGTCGTCGGCATTTCCCTGTACATGGGCGGAGAGACCACGCCAAGCTCGGCGGTGGTGCAGACCGCAGGCCACGCCTACCGGCTGGACGGTCGGTTGCTGAAGCAGGAATTCAGTCGCGCCGGCTTGTTCCAGCGGCTGTTGTTGCGCTACACCCAGGCGCTGATCACCCAGATGACCCAGACTGCGGCGTGCAACCGGCACCATTCGGTGGAGCAGCAGCTGTCCCGCTGGCTGTTGGTGACCCTGGATCGATCCCCGTCGCACGAATTGATCATGACGCAGGAACTGGTCGCCAGCATGCTTGGCGTGCGACGCGAAGGAATCACGGAGGCCGCCGGGGATCTGCAGCGGGCCGGTTTCATTCGCTACCGCCGTGGTCACATTGCGGTGCTCGATCGGTCCGGCCTGGAGGCGCGTGCCTGCGAGTGCTACGCGGTGGTCCGCAAGGAGTTGAACCGCCTGCTGTCCGACGTGCGGGTCCGGCAGAGTACGGCACCTGCGGTCCCGCCGGATTCGGGATAGAGTGAGGGATTGGCCACCCGAGCGATTTTTCATGACCGCCCACCTCGCTGATCCCGAACACAACCCCTCGTTCACTCGCGGCATCTTCCTCGGCGAAATTCGCGAGGATCTCGTCTTTCCGTTTCCCGAGCTCAGCCCCGCGGACAAGGAAAACCTCACGGCCATTCTCGATTCATTCCGCGCGTGGGCGTCCGCCACCGTGGATACCGCCAGGCTCGACCGCGAAGGCCGCTTCGGCGACGACGTTCGCGCCGGCATGGCCGAACTGGGGATGATGGGGCTCAACATTCCCGAGGCGTACGGCGGGTTCGGCGCCTCCGCCCTGCTGTTCAGCCGCGTCTTCGGCGAAGTCGGCACCACCGACGCGTCGCTCGCGGTGTATTTTGGCGCCCACCAGTCGATCGGGTGCAAGGGGATCACGCTCTTCGGCACCGACGACCAGAAGCGTCGCTGGCTTCCCCCGTGTGCGACCGGCGAGCGCGTGGCCGCCTTCTGCCTGACCGAGCCAGGCTCGGGCTCCGACGCGCAGGCCATGCGTGCCACCGCCACGCCCAGCGCCGACGGCTCGCACTATCTGCTGAACGGCGAAAAACTCTGGATCTCCAACGCCGGCTATGCGGGCGTGTTCACCGTGTTCGCCAAAGTGCCGGTCGAGACCGACGGAAAGACCCGGCAGCGCGTCACCGCGTTCATCGTCGATGCGCACGCGCCGGGCATCACGCTGGGCAAGATCGAGGAGAAGATGGGCATCAAGGCGAGCGATACGCGTTCCGTGTCGTTCGCCAACGTCCGGGTGCCGGTCGAGGACCGGCTGGGCGAGGTCGGCAGCGGCTTCAGAATTGCGCTGGAAATCCTCAACTCCGGGCGCCTGGGGCTTTCCGCGGGGTCGTCCCGCGGCACCCGCAAGATACTCGACTACGCTCTCGCGCACGCGAAGGAGCGTCGGCAGTTCGGCCGCCCGATCGGCTCGTTCGAGATGATCGAGCGCAAGTTTGCCGTAGCCGCCGCCGAGTGCTACGCGGCGGACGCCGCCTGGATGAGTTGCGCGTCGATGGTCGACCGCGGCGGCATCGACTTCTCGCTGGAAACTGCGGCGTGCAAGGTGTTCACCTCCGAACTCGCGTTCCGAACGGCGTGCGACGCACAGCAGATCGCCGGCGGCCTCGGCTACTCGAAGGAATACCCGTACGAGCAGGCGGTGCGCGATTCCCGCATCATGCTGATCTTCGAAGGGACGAACGAGGTGCTGCGCGCGCTCATCGCACTTTCCGGCCTGCAGCAACCGGGCGAGCAGTTGAAGGCGATCGGCAAGGCGCTCCGGGATCCGCTGCGCTCGCTGGGCGCCATCGGCGCCTACATCGGCGGACGGGTGAAGAGGCAGCTCGTGAAGCCCGACTTCACGCGCGTCCATGGGGCGCTGAAGCGCGAGGCCGAGATCGTGGCCAAGGTCGTTCAGGAATTCGCGCAAGCCGTCCAGAAGCTCCTCGTCGAACACGGCAAGGACGTGATCGAGCGCCAGTTTCACCAGGAGCGCCTGGCGAACGCGGCCATCGACGTCTTTCTCTCGACGGCGACGCTTTCCCGCGCCACGTGGGCGATCGCGAAGGCCGGCAGCGTCGACGAGGCCGCTGCCGACGTCGACAACGCGCGCATCTTCATATCGATGGCGATGCGCCGCACGCGCCGCGCGCTGCGCGCACTGGATCGCAACCAGGATGCACGGCTGAAGCGGGTGGCCGGGCGCGCCCTCGAAAGCGGGTCATTGACCGTCGAAACCCCGACCGACGTGTGACGTCCACTGGGTTGGTGCAGCAGCGCGCGACGAAGTGGCGCACCCGCACGGCCGAGACTGGACCTTTGCTGATGCTTGCCCCGCGCCCGTTCGCTCGTCGTCGGACACGGAAAGTGGCTGCAACTGCCGGCTCGTCAATTGAAAAACGCTCGCTGAAGCGGCACAATGATGCCGTCAGGATCAGGCTCGCCTGTGCGCTCGGCCATGACGACGTCCCTCGACCCGAGAAAGAACCACCTGCTCGCGGCGCTGCCGGACGCCGAGTGGAACCGGTGGCTGCCGCAACTCCAATCGGTTGAGATGCCACTGGGACAGGTTCTGTACGAATCGGGCCGTGCCTTGAGCCACGTCACCTTTCCGACCACCGCCATCGTCTCGCTGCTGTACGTGATGGAAAACGGTGCTTCGGCCGAGATCGCCGTGGTCGGCAACGAGGGCGTCGTGGGCATCTCGCTGTTCATGGGCGGCGAATCCACCCCCAGTCGCGCGGTGGTGCAGAGCGCAGGCCAGGGGTTCCGGTTGCGAGCGCAGACGATCAAGGAAGAGTTCAACCGGGCGGGTCCTGTGATGCATCTGCTGCTGCGCTACACGCAGGCGCTGATCACGCAGATGGCGCAGACGGCGGTGTGCAACCGGCACCACTCGCTTGACCAGCAACTGTGCCGCTGGCTCCTGCTGAGCCTGGACCGTCTGCCCGGCAACGACCTCGTCATGACGCAGGAACTGATCGCCAACATGCTCGGCGTGCGCCGCGAAGGCGTGACCGAAGCGGCGCACAAGCTGCAGGAAGCCGGGCTGATCCGCTATGCGCGCGGCCACATCTCGGTGCTGGACCGCAAGGGGCTGGAGCAGCGCAGCTGCGAGTGCTACGCCGTGGTCAGGAAGGAGAACGACCGGTTGCTGCCGGATCGATTGGCGACTTGAGCGCCCAATCCCGCTACTCGCCGAGCAGCTCCGCCACGGGCTGCAGTTGCTCGACATGCTGCGCGACAACCTTGACGATGACGACAATCGGAATGCTCAGGAACATGCCCCAGATTCCCCAGAGCCAGCCCCAGAACAGCAGCGCGATGAAAACCGCGGCGGAATTCATGTGCGCTATCCGCCCCGTCATCCAGGTGGTGACGAATGTCCCCACCAGCGTGGCGATCGCCAGCGAAGTCCCGCCCACCAGAAACGCCATCCAGAACGACTCGAACTGCATGAATGCCGCCATTCCGATTGCAGCGGCCGTGACCCCCGGGCCGACATAGGGAATGACGTGAAAGAGGCCGGAGGCTACCGCCCATGCGCCCGCGTTCTCGAGACCGATCCAGCGAAAGGCAATCCAGGCAAGCACGCCCACGAGCACGTTGGTCACCAGCATCATGAACAGGTATTTCTGGATGGAATCGTTGATGTCATCCAGGATCTTCACGGTGATTTTTCGATTCGACAGCGAGGGGCCCGCCAGTCGCACCACCTTGCGCTTGAACGTATCGCCCCCCAGCAGCAGGAAGAAGGTCAGGAACAACACCATGATCGCCTGGCCCAGCGCGCCCAGCGCGCCCATCGATCCCACCAGGAGAAAATTGCCCAGCCCGAATCCCGGCGGGTCGATGACGACGTGCGTTGCCGACTTCTTCGGAACCACCGCACCGGCGGCCGCCTGAGTGGTCGCCTTTTCGACTTCGGCCGCGGCGCTCTGCATCTTCTGCATGTTGCCGCCAGGATCGGTGCGCAGGCGCGCCAACGTGGTCGAAAACGTTCTTGCCGCGTCAGGCAACTGCTCGATGATCGTCTGCATCTGGCCCCGCAGCGCGTAGAAGCCGATGGCAATCGCGCCGATCACGGCCACCATGACGATGAGCGTGCCTGCCACGCGCGGAATCCGTATCCGCTCAAGATAGACGACCAGGGGATTCAGCGTGTAAGCCGCAAGGATTCCGAGCAGCAGCGAGACGAAGAACACCTGCGCCAGATCGAGCGCCAGGACGACCGCAATCAGCGCAAGAATCGTCAACGCGACGCCGCGCGCGTCGACCGACGCCCGGATGGTGGGGACGATCGCCTCCGCGATCGGCGTTTCCGAAGGTGCAGCGTCCGCCGCGATCATCATTTAAGAGTCCATTTTGGTCAACGCAAGGCCAAGGGCTGGCCCACGGACCCATTTCCGTGGCTCACTAACCGAGAATCCGATCGTACGAATTCCGATCGGCCTTGTAGCACCCGCAAGACGCAGTCGTGAGTCCACGCCGGTCGAGAACCGTGATGTTGCCGCGGCTGTAATGGATCAGCCCGCGGCGTTGAAGGGAACTTGCCGCCTTGGTGACGCCGACGCGACGAACGCCGAGCATCAGGGCCAGGAACTCCTGCGTGACGTGGAAGGCGCTCGCGTGCGCGCGGTCCTGCGTCATCAGCAGCCAGCGCGCGAGTCGCGCCTCCACGACGTGGAAGCGCGTGCAGCCCGCCGTCTGCGCGAGCTGGCAATGGCGGACGAAGGCATAGCGATGCATCGCGCGTTGCAGCGGCCCGCTGCACCCCAGTTCGCGGCAGAAGGTCGCGGCGTCCATCCGCAGTGCCGATCCTGCGCCCTGAACCACTGCACGCAACGGCGACACGTCGACGCCGAGCGCGAGCGGAACCCCGAACATGCCTTCGCTTCCGATCAGGCCGACCTCGAGGGAAGCGGAATCGCCCACCGGCATGATCAGCGATATGAAGCCCCGGATCGGAAAATAGACGTGGCTGAGGCACTCCCCCGGCGTATAGAGCACGTCTGCAAACACGAGTTCGACAGTCTCGCATTCGGCCAGCATCCGGCGCCGATCGGTCTCAGGCAGCGCCTCGAGCAGGCGGTTGCTCGCGGGGGCGCGTTGGGTCGATGGCACCGATGCTCTCCTCGAAAATCGGCGAGACCCACCCGCCGGCCCCCGGACCATCATCCAGGGATTCCGATGCGGGACGCTGGCGGCATCACCGCGGTCCCACCTGCTTTGACTGAGGTGAGCGTACGGCGACGCCTTGATCGCGTCTGCGCGCTAGCGCACATAAGCGCCCGCCGCGGCAGGCCAAGGCGCGAAGACAGCATCCGTACGGCAGGTCGCGTGGCGTTCGAAGGACGCGGGCGCCGGTAGGTCGACTTGCCGAACGCCCGCTGTACCGCTACTCGTTCGGCGAGTCGCGCAGCTCGCGCCGCAGGACTTTGCCAATCGGCGTCTTGGGCAGGGCCTGGCGAAACTCCACGTGGCGCGGCAGCTTGTAGCCGGTGAGCTGGACCCTGCAGTGTTCGATCACGGATTCCTTCGTTAGGTCCGGATCCTTGCGCACGATCACCACCTTGACGGCCTCGCCCGATTTGCTGTCGGGCACGCCGACGACACCGCATTCGAGCACGCCCGGATGCGACGCGATGACGCTCTCGATCTCGTTCGGATAGACGTTGAAGCCGGACACCAGGATCATGTCCTTCTTGCGATCGGTGAGCCGGATCCAGCCATTGGCGTCCATGTAACCGATATCGCCGGTCTTCAGCCAGCCGTCGCGCAGCACCTTGGCGGATTCCGCCGGATTGTTCCAATAGCCTTTCATCACCTGAGGCCCGCAGACACAGATTTCGCCGGTGTGCTGCTCGAGGTCGCCCTCGCCGGTCCACACCGGCAACGCGCCGAAACCGTCGTCGCGGATCGATACGTCGGTCGACGGATAAGGCACGCCGATGCTGCCGTTCCAGGGCGTTCCCACCGGATTGGCGCAGGCGACCGGCGATGCCTCGGTGAGCCCGTAGCCTTCGGTGATGCAACATCCGGTCGCCTGCTGCCAGCGCTCGGCCACCGTCTTCTGCACCGCCGCGCCGCCGCCGATGACCGCCTTCAGCGCGGAAAAGTCCAGCTGGTCGAACTCGGGCGTGTTCAGCAGGCCGTTGAACAACGTGTTGACACCGGTCATGTAGCTCCACTTCCACCGTCGCAGTTCCTTGACCAACGCCGGCAGGTCGCGCGGATTGGTGATGAGCACGTTGAGGCTGCCCCACTTCATGAACGACAGCGTCGCGGTCAGGCAGAAGATGTGATAGAGCGGCAATGGCGCGATCGCGACTTCGGCGCCTTCCTTGAAGCGGAGCGATATCCACGCGCTGGTCTGCTCCATGTTCGCGAGGATGTTGCGCTGGGTGAGCATCGCGCCTTTCGAGACGCCGGTGGTGCCGCCGGTGTACTGCAGGAACGCGATGTCGTCGCGCGACACCGCCACCGGCCGCAGCGACATCGCCGCGCCGCGCGCCAGCGCGGTCCGGAATCCGATGGCGCCTTCGATGCGCCAGGCGGGCACCATCTTCTTCACTCTCCTGATCACGAAGTTGACGAGCCAGCGCTTGGGCGCGGGCAGCATGTCGCCCACCTCCGTGGTGATCACGTGCCGGATCGACGTGGTGCCGAGCGCCTGCTGCAGGACGCTGGCGAAATTCTCGAGAATGACGATGGCTTTGGCGCCGGAGTCCCTGAGCTGCAGCTCCAGCTCGCGCGGCGTGTACAGCGGATTGACGTTCACCACGGTCATGCCGGCACGCAGGATGCCGAACAGCGCCACCGGATATTGCAGCAGGTTGGGCGACATGATCGCGACCCGCTCGCCCTTGCCCATGCCCGGCAACCCCTGCAGGAAGGCCGCAAAGGCGCGCGACTGCCGCTCCAGCGCGGCATAGCTGACGGTGAGACCGAGGTTGTGAAAGGCCGGCTTGTCGGCAAACTTGACGGCGAGCTTCTCGAACAGGTCGCCGATGGAGTCGAACTGGTCCGCGTCGATTTCAGCGGGTATGCCGACGGGGTAACTCTTGAGCCAGATCCTGTTTGCCACGACAACCTCCCCTTGATTCTCATCGAACGGCCGCCGCGCATGGCTTGCCGCCGATCTCTGCGGCGGCACCCCACCGCATCGCGACCGCCCGTCAGTGACGGCCCTCCTGCAGCGGCGTCGCCGCCAGGAACGTGTCGACGAATTGCGTCAGCCCGCTCCAATCGGTGTACTCATGATTGTGCGACGTGTCCGTGTCGGCGCCTTGCTTGTCGGCGATCGATCGCACCATCAATCGCTTGAAGAAACCGTAGTCCGCGTAGCGAAGCGCACCGGCCACATGGCGCGACATCGCCGGCACCCACCCGGTCTTCCGGCAGAACGCCTCCTCGCTCGCCCGCAGTTCGTCACGGCTCCGGTCGTCGTCGCGCGCCGCGGTCAGGCTTACCGTGACCAACGCCGCGGGCAGGTTGGCGAGCCAAGCCACGTTTTCCTTCACAAAACGCGTGAGCGAGGCGCGGTACCGGCCATGATGTAGCGAACCGCAGACGACGACGGCGGCGTAGACGGGCTGGACCAGCGCGGCGCGCACCGATGCGCTGTCCACGACTTCCACCACCACGCCACGCTCGTTCATCGCGGCCGCGATGTACTCGGCAATCTTCCGCGTCTGACCTTCCGCCGTGCCGTAGACAACCAGTGCCGATTTCATCGCATCTCTCGCGGCGTAACGCAATGCCCCATGCGCTGTATTGTAGTCGGACCGCTGCACGGCTGCCTGACAAAGCGTTGCTTCAAATTCGTTGCGCGGTATCGTTTTCGCCGGTCCGCACGTCCCCGGATTCGTCCTCCTCGCCTTCCTCGTCTTCCCAGGAATAGCGAATGCGCGGCGGATTGTCGCGATGCCGCAGCACGATTGCCAGCAACACGCCGATCAGCGCTGCCGCCAGATGCGTTTCCCAGGACACGCCGTGCCTGATCGGCAGGACTCCCCAGACCAGGGCGCCATACATGAAAGCGACGAGCAGCGACGCGGCAATCGCGCGCCGCTCGCGGCGGATCAGGCCCGCGACGAAGATGTAGGCAACCAGGCCGTAGACCAGACCGCTGGCGCCGACGTGAACGCCGCCCCTGGCGAACAGCCACACCGCGATGCCCGGACCCAGGTAGACCGCAGGCAGCACCCGAAATGCGGCGGTCGGATAGAGTTGCAGCATCGTGGTACCAAGCACCAGTACCGGCAGCGTGTTGGCAATCAGGTGTACGAAGTCGGCGTGGAGCAGCGGCGCCACCAGAACTCCGGGCAGGCCGATCCATTGCCGGGGACGGACGCCGAAGCGCTCCAGCTCCAGGCCCCAGCCCAGCAGCGGGATGAGCCAGAGCAGCGCGACGAAACCCAGCGCGAGCCTTGCCGCCAACCGGAAGTTGTCGCGGGCGGGCTCGTTACGGGTGTAGGCCGGGTCGGGCGATTCAATCTGCATCGCGGCACAGAATAGCAGGCCGCTGCAGGTCGGCGTCGCGCCCTCGTACAACCCTTGCCGCGCCCCGCCGGGACCTCAGCGACCGGACCGGCGCGCCGGCGCGGGGTTGGCGCCGCGAAACGCCAGTGCCATCTCGAACGCTGCCCTGGTGAACGCGAGCACCGCGGCGAACTCGGCGTCGGAAAGTCGGCGCGCGGCGTCGCTGCCTCGATAGATGTTGGCGAACTCGCGCTCGCGCCCGGCCTGCACTGCAAAGCGCCCGATGCCGAGGTTTTCCAGCGTCTGCCAGACGTCCGGATTGTACGAGCGCGTGAAACGCATCACGAACGAGATCGGATCGTTGCGCCCAAGCACCGAAGCAAGGCGCAGGATGATTTCGAACGGCAACGCGACCTTGCCGTTCTCGACCAGTTCCAACAGCGCAGGATCCTTGAGGTTGATCGCCTCACCGACCTCCGACACCGAAAGACCGGCGGCCTCCCGCATCCCGCGCAGCACGGTGCCCGCCTTCTCGAGCGCACCGCGCTGCTCGGGCTTGACGAGAATCGCCTTCGCGGCGACGATCGAAATGTCGGCTGCGGCGCCGGCGATCCCCAGCACCGAATCCGACCAGGATCGCACCTGGCGCGCGACGCCTTGCAGCGTCGACTCGCTTGCCCGCTCCTGGCTGCCTCCGTTGCGCGACGGCGCTTCCGCCATCACGGTCTTCTTGGTTGCGCGTTTGCGAACTCCAGGCATCATGGGCTCCCTGTAGAAGCGATGAATACGGCGCGAACGCCTCAGCCGCAGGCGCCGGTATAGCCGCAGTCGGTGCAGAAGTCGCAGCCGTCCCTGCGGATGAGCGCCTTGTTGCCGCACTCCGGGCATTTCTTTCCGGGCAGCGTCTTGAGCACGCCGCTCCCCGCCTGCTCGCCCGCCGGCACCGCCAGAATGCCCGCGTGTTCCACCGGATACCCCTGCTCGGTCAGGATGCCCAGCATCGCGTAACGGTGGATCATCAGTTGCGCGAGGTAGGCGATGGTCGACGGGTAGATCTGCGCCTTGTCGGACCCGGGCGTGCGCGCCATGAACGAGCCGTTCGGCTCGCCATAATTGAGCAGCTTGCGCAGCTTCATGCCGATCCACGCCGGGTCGTAGACGCGCATGTCGAGCGACAGCGCCTTGCAGAGCCCGTCCAGAACCCGCGGATACTCGCCCGACAGCCACATCGAGTACGGACGGCGCTGCCCGTCGGGCATCACGAGTTCCTTCAGGAACATGACGAAGTCGTCGCCGGTGCCGTGGTTCGCCACGTCCACCGTCCAGCTGAGCGTGCCATCCGGCCCCGCCTTCGGCTCCTTGGGCCCCATCAGCGCGTCGACGACCGGGGTCTTGCCGCTGCCTTCGCCGGCAAAGGCGCCAAGCTCGTTGCAGCGATAGCGGATCAGCCGCGCGAATCCCGAGACGAGGCTCGGCACCCGCAGCCTGCGCCCGTCGGGTGGCATCGCCATCTCGAAGCCGTCATCGCCGCCTGCCTTCTGCAACGCCGACAGCTTCATGTCCAGCCACGCGCGATCGGCGGTGCGCATGTCCATCGACAGCGTCTTGGCGATGGCGCCGAGACCGCGCGGCTGCTCGGCGCCGTTGATCCACACCTCGAACGGATATGCGGCGTTGTCCTCGATGTGACCGATGAACACCGCGAAATCGCCGAGCGGGTGGCGCACGACGTACGTCCAGCACGGATTCCCGTTGGCGAGTTCCGGGCGGCCCGGCCAGCGCAGGCTCGACAGCGGCGGCTGCAGCGCGCGGTCGAGCCGAATGCGGCGATCCGGATCGGCAAGGTCGAAATCCTGCGGCCCGGCGACCGGCACGGCTGGCGAGGCCGCTTCGAGCACCGACCCCAGGACGCTGTTGGGGCGATACGTCGCGATGCCCTTGAGCCCGTCCTTCCACGCCTCGAAGTAGAGATCCTTGAAGGCATCGAACGGATAGTCGGCGGGCACGTTCACCGTCTTGCTGATCGCGGTGTCGATGAACGGCTGCACCGCCACGTTCATCGCCATGTGATCCTGCGCGCTCATCTGCAACGCGTTGACGAACGCGGGCGACAGCATCGCGCGGCGCGTGCCGCCGGCATCGCTCCAGACCGTTCCGGCCGGCTGCGCCTGCGCCGCGTCGAACGGCAGCAATTCGACGTCGTCATCGATGCCCTGCAGATGCTTGTACAGCCGGTAGGCGTGATCCTCGACGAGATACTCCTTCATCGACTCGTCGGGCATGCGCTTCCGGCGCTTGTAGAACCAGCTGAACGCGGGCTCGATGCCGTTCGAGGCGTTGTCGGCGAAGGCGAGTGAAATCGTTCCCGTAGGCGCGATCGACAGCAGATGGCTGTTGCGAATGCCATCGGCGCGGATCGCGGACTTGATCGACTCGGGCAGCCGCGACGCGAAGCGCGGGGCCGCCAGGTACTGTTCCGCAACGAGCATCGGAAACGGCCC
Source organism: uncultured beta proteobacterium (assembly GCA_963788185.1). Lineage (GTDB taxonomy): Bacteria > Pseudomonadota > Gammaproteobacteria > Burkholderiales > Casimicrobiaceae > CAIWHR01. The sequence goes on along the minus strand of CAWBGE010000017.1, from coordinate 887,014 downwards.
TTTCTCCCTGGCGATTTCCACCGACGCCAGGTAGGCGGCATCGCGCATCGCTTCGGCGATCCGGGCTGCCATCTCACGGCCCTCTGCGCTGTCGTAGCGCAGCCCCAGCTCGATCAGTGCGTCACCGAGCCCGGTGAAGCCCAGGCCCACGCGACGCTTGTCCATCGCCTCCTTGCGCTGCTGCGGCAACGGCCAGGCAGTGACCTCGAGCACGTTGTCGAGCATGCGCACACCGACTGCCACGGTCGCGGCGAAGCCGGCGAAGTCGAAGTGTGCACCGGGAGTGAACGGTTCGCCGACGAAACGGGTGAGATCGACGCTGCCGAGGTCGCAGCAGCCGTACGCCGGCAAGGGCTGTTCGCCGCACGGGTTGCAGGCCTCGATAGTCTCGCAATACGAAAGATTGTTGTCGCGATTCATCGTGTCGATGAACACCACGCCGGGCTCCGCATGGTCGTACGTCGAGAGCATGATCTGCTCCCACAGCGCGCGGGCACGCAGGCTGCGGTACACCCACAGCTCGTCGTCGCGCTGGTGCGCGCCCGCAGCAAGCAGATCGGGCGCAGGCGCGGCCCGATGCACGAGTTCCCATTCGGCGTCGTCGCGCATCGCGGCGACGAAGGCGTCGGTCACCGCCACCGACAGGTTGAAATTGGTGAGACTGCCGTCGTCCTTGGCGTGAATGAACGCCTCGATGTCCGGGTGATCGCAGCGCAGGATACCCATCTGCGCGCCGCGCCGCGAACCAGCCGATTCCACGGTCGCGCAGCTCTGGTCGAAGACCCGCATGTAGGAGAGCGGCCCGCTGGCACGACTGTTCGTGCCCTTGACGTGCGCGCCCTGCGGCCGGATCGGCGAGAAATCGTAGCCGACGCCGCCGCCGCGGCGCATCGTCTCGGCGGCCTCGTTGAGCGCGACATAGATGCCCACGCCGTTCTCGTCTCCCGAGATGCTGTCGCCCACCGGCTGGACGAAGCAATTGAGCAGCGTCGCCTTGAGATCCGTGCCGGCGGCGGAGTTGATCCGCCCGCCGAGGATGAAGCCGCTCTCCTGCGCGCGGCAGAACGCCGCCTCCCACCGTTCGCGCTCTCGGGGCGCCTCGACGGCCGCCAGCGCGCGCGCCACCCGCCGCTGCACCGCCTCAATGCTCTGCTCGCTCCCCTTCGCGTACTTCTCGAGGAGCACCTCGGTGGAAATGGACTGCGGGGCCAGCGCGGCGGGCAGCGCCGGGCGAATGGATTTCAAGTCGTCGCGTTTCATGAAAAAATGGGCGGTCTGGGAGCGTCGCAAGCGGGTGCGCAACAAGCCATGATGTCACGAAACAGGCGCACGATTCCATTGCTTCCGTGCGCGTTTCGGCGCCGCCTCGAAATACCCGGCGAAAACGCAGGCGACGTCCGCTCCCCACTCCGCACAACCCCATGCCCACGATGCTTTCCCCCGCGCGCGAAGTTCTCCGCAAGACGTTCGGCTACACGGTGTTCCGCGAGGGGCAGGAAGCGGTGGTCGACCACGTCGTGGCCGGCGGCGACGCGCTGGTGCTGATGCCGACCGGCGGCGGCAAGTCGCTGTGCTACCAGATCCCGTCGCTGGTGCGGCCGGGAACGGGCATCGTCGTGTCGCCGCTGATCGCATTGATGCAGGACCAGGTGGCGGCGCTGGCGCAACTCGGCGTCCGCGCGGCATTTCTCAACTCCACGCTGGACGCGGGCGCCGCCCGCGCCACCGAGCGCGCATTGCTGGCGGGTGGGCTCGACCTGCTCTACGTGGCGCCCGAACGCCTCACCACGCCGCGTTGCCTGGAGCTGATGGACCGCGCGCAGATCGCCCTCTTCGCCATCGACGAGGCCCACTGCGTATCGCAATGGGGTCACGATTTCCGGCCCGAGTACCTGCAGCTTTCGATCCTCCACGAGCGTTACCCGGCGATTCCGCGGATCGCGCTGACGGCCACAGCCGACCCGCAGACGCGGACCGAGATCCGGGCGCGCCTAGGCCTCGCGGAAGCGCGGGTGTTCATTTCGAGTTTCGATCGCCCGAACATCCGTTACACGATCGTCGACAAGGACGATGCGCGTGCGCAGCTGCTGCGCTTTCTCCGCAGCGAACACCCCGGGGACGCCGGAATCGTCTACTGCCTCTCCCGGCGCAAGGTCGACGAAACTGCCGCGTGGCTGGCCGCGAAGGGGATTCGCGCCCTCCCCTATCACGCCGGAATGGACGCGGCGACGCGGACCGAGCATCAGGCGCGATTTCAGCGCGACGATGGTCTGGTGATGGTCGCGACGATCGCCTTCGGCATGGGCATCGACAAGCCCGACGTGCGCTTCGTCGCCCACCTCGACCTGCCCCGGAGCGTCGAGGCGTACTACCAGGAGACCGGCCGCGCCGGGCGCGACGGCGCGCCCGCCGACGCGTGGATGGCCTACGGTCTGGCCGACGTCGTACAGCAGCGCCGCTTCATCGATCAGTCGGACGCCAGCGATGAATACAAACGGGTGTCCGCCGCCAAGCTGGACGCGTTGCTCGGGCTGTGCGAGACCGCCGGCTGCCGCCGCGTCCGTCTGCTCGATTATTTCGGCGAGGCGAGCGCGGACTGCGGCAACTGCGACACCTGCCTCGAGCCGCCCGAGACCTTCGACGCCACCGCTGCGGCACAGAAGGCACTGTCCGCCATCTACCGCACCGGCCAGCGCTTCGGTGCCGTGCATCTTGTCGACGTGCTGCGCGGCAAGGCCGGCGAGCGCATCGCCCGGTGGGGCCACGACAAGCTGTCGGTCTTCGGGGTCGGCGCCGATCTCGACGAAGGCGCGTGGCGCGTCATCTTCCGGCAACTGGTGGCGCTGGGATTGGCGCAGGTCGACCACGCGGCGCACGGCGCCCTGTGCCTCACCGAAGCGAGCCGTCCGGTCCTGAAAGGCGAGCAGCGGGTCGCGATGCGACGCAGCGTTGCGCGCCCGCGTGCCGCGCGGCGCGCTTCGCGTCATGGCATCGCCACCGCGGATGGCAACGCCGCTCCGGACACCGCATTGCTCGAACGCCTCAAGGCCTGGCGCCTTGCCGAAGCGCGGATGCAATCGGTGCCCGCCTTCGTGATCCTGCACGACCGGACACTGGCCGAAATCGCCCGCCAACTGCCACGCACCCTGACGGCGCTCGGCAACGTCAGCGGGATCGGCACGACGAAGCTGCAGCGCTACGGTCCGGCGCTGGTCGAACTCGTAGGCGACGCCCCGCAGGCTGGCCGGGGGGCCATACTCGAAAAGGGGGCGCCAAGAGAGTAAAATCTGGTTCTCTGCATCAGAGACTCATACAAAGGAGCACTTCATGATCCGTTCCCTGTTTCGCTCAACGTTCGCAGTCGTGGTCACCGCGGTGGCAGCGGCGGCGATCGCGCTACCGGCCTACGCGCAGTCCGAGCAACAAAAGCTGATCGGCGCTGCCGAGACGACGTTCTCGAACTTCGTCCGCGACCCCGACATGACGTGGTTCCAGCAGAACATCGGCCGCGCCAAGGCAGTGCTGATCGCGCCGGAAATCGTCAAGGCCGGGTTCATCCTCGGCGGTTCGGGCGGCCGCGCCGTGCTGGTCGCGAAGGACGCCAAGTCCGGCAAGTGGGTCGGCCCGGCGTTCTACACAATGGCCACCGGCAGCGTGGGCTTCCAGGCCGGCGTGGCCGTATCCGAAACGATCACACTGGTGATGACCGACAAGGGCATGAACTCGCTGCTGGCGAGTTCGTTCAAGATGGGCGGTGATGCCAGCGTCGCAGCCGGCCCCGTCGGAGCAGGTGCCAAATCGGACGTGGTAGCCGACCTCATTGCCTTCAGCCGTTCGAAGGGCGTGTACGGCGGATTGAACCTCGACGGCACCGTCGTCAAGACGTCGGATGACTGGAATGCCGCGTTCTTCGGCAAGAAGGTGCTGCCACCCGACATCCTCGTCCGGATGAACGTCCAGGCCAAGGGCGCCGAAAAACTGCTGGCCGACGTCGCCAAGGCGGCCGGCGCGAAGTAGACCGCCGCGCTCGCTCGTCTGACGATGGGGACCCTGCGCGGGTCCCCATTCTTTTGCCGCGCAATCCGGACCTTCGCATCCCCTGCGGCGGCCGAGCCGTCGGGGCCGCATCCCGGCATTGCCGAGCCGCGGCACCCGCCGACCGGAGTTACTTCTTCGCAGCCGCCGGCTTCGGCGCCGGTTCGACGGACAGCGCAAGCGCCTCGGTATAGGTCACTTCCACCTGGTCGCCCTTCTTCACGACCTTGAACTGGTCGGGGTTCTGCACGTTCAGCGTCACTTCATTGCCGCGGGGTCCCTTGAGCGTGATGGTGCTCTTCTTCGGATCGACGGCGGTGACGCTGGCGAGCGCGGTGACCTGCCGCGCGCCGGCGACCGCCGGCCGCTCGCCGGGCTTCGCCTTCGCCGCCTCCTCGCGCATCTCCAGGCCACCGCCAGCGGACTTGGTTTTCTTGAGCTCGAGCGTCAACGCCTCGGCGTAGCGCGCGACGACGAAGTCACCGAGCTTGATCTGGTCGAAGTTCTTGACCTCGTCGCTCGCGACGAGATCGACAACGTTGCCCTTCGGCCCCTTCAGCGTCAGCGTGCGCGTTGCCTTGTCGATGCCCATGACCTGGGCGGAGATCTCCACCTTGCGGGCAACAACCGCCTTGCCCGGCTCGCTTGCCAGGACGGCCCCCCCGGTCGCATCGGGTTTCTGGGCGTTTGCAGTCGTGGCAATCGCCGCTGCGATCAGTGCGAGGGCGAAGGCCCGTTTCGTCGTCATCAATGGTCTGTTCATCCAATTTCTCCAGTCAGGTAAAACCGCGCTCGCGGTCAGGTTTCAGGGTGCTGCTGCCTTGCAGCTGCGATTACTTCAAGGCCGCCGCTTTGTACCACATTGTCGAAGCGGATTCGAGGCGGTTCGGTGGAGAGCTCGATTGCGGACACCAATGTCTTGCAGGCATCGGAGACGAGGTGTCGATCCAGCGCAGCCTGCGACGTCCATTCCTCGACGAGCGTGAGGGCATTCCGATTCTCGTAGTCCGCGTAGAGTCGGCAACCAACGCATCCCGGCATCGCCCGGGTGGGGCCCAGCAGCGCACCGATGGTGTGCACAGCATCGCTACGCCGGGCACTCGGGACGATCACGCTCAGCGAGAAGACGATCATTGGATGCGAGGGTTGGGGTGACGATCTCACAGCTTGCAAGGACCGGGCCAACGTTCCCCGCGCTCGCAGTGACCTGAGGTTCGCGAAGATTCAATCACTTGCATTGTCCGGCGCATCACTCTGACCGGCCGCTTCGGGCGTGGACTCCGAGATATCGGAGAATCCATGGACCGACTGAGCGGTCCGTGTCGCAGCCCCCCCGGGGAAGCGGCGCGACCTGTCGGAAGATCGTTGCCGCTCATTCACAGGTCACGTCGCGTCGCATACGATCAGAACGCCGCGCTGATCAGGCCGACGAAGACCTGATCGCCCGACCCCGGGTTGAACCAGTACCCCCCCATCGTTAATGGGCCCCAGGTCAGCTGCGCGAACGGCCCGCGCTGGAGGTCGCGCTCGCCGCCGTAGGCCCGACTGCGCTGGCCGGCAACCCCGACGCGCAGCCACTCGGCGGGCCGAAAGCCCAGTTCGCTCCACGCGTAGGTGTAACTTCCGGTCTGCTCTGCATTGTCGCGCACGTATTCGGCTTCGACGTACACGTCGAACTTCTCCCAGGTTGCACTGGCCTCCAACCCGGGCACGAAGGCCTGTGTCGCGCCCCAGGCGCCCCCAAGCAGAGGCGTCAGCTCCCAGGTGATCGCCTCCCCGCCGGCAAAGGTCCAGCCGACGAATGCCGAACGCGCGCCGTCCGACTCGTAGTTGATCCTGGCCTCGAGGTGCAGCGGGCCGCGATCGGCGGCGGCGATTGCCGACGTGTAGTTGTCGCCGCCACGGACGACGGTGGGATACGCGCTGATCGCGAACTCCCACGAGGGTTTCGCCGCAGCGGACGCGCTGCGGCCGCTGCGGACGTCCTCACCGGCCCACGCCGCCGTAGCGGTGAGCACCGCGACTGCGGCGACGATCCGCGGCGCGGCCTTCATCCACCCAGTGCGTTGATCGCGATCACGAGCACGCTGCCCAGGCCGACCATCATGAACCCGACCTTCCAGCTGCCATACCCGGCGTAACGGCCGAGTGCGAGCCCGCCGAAGAACAGCATGGCGAGCGCAATCGCACGCGACACGTTCTTCGCCACGATGACATCGTCGATCAGCACGAACGGCAGCACGACGGGAAACGTCGATGCGACGACGAGCAGGAAGATCGCCACCGCGGCGAGCGCGTCGTCCCACCGCAGCGTCGGCTGCACCGGCACCGAAGGCAGCGCGACGATGCGGCTGCGGATTGCCTCGAATTCCGCCGCCGAGACGAGACCCGCAGCGTCCCGCGGCAAAGCGCGCTCGATGAGCACGCGCCCGGATTCGGCATCCGGCGCGGCCCGAACGGAGCGGACCAGCGTGAGCGACCGGCCGCGATCGGTGATCGTGCGCACCAGGTACATCACCGCGTCGACGAGTCCCCACGCAAGGTTGCAGCCCAAAGCCGCGGCGAACAGCGCACGAATCGACTCGCGCCCGCTATCCGCCACCGACATTGCGCCGGTGAAAGTGAGCGCCATGAACAGGCCGAAGAGCAGTTCCGATACCCGATCGACGGGACTCAGCACCTGCTCACGGACAGCCTCCGCACGGGGGGTCGTTGCGCTCATCGCCCGAATCGCGTCACCCGGTGACGAGGAGTATCCACGCCGTGCCCGGCCCGAGGAACACGGCGAGAAAGAAGAGCGTCACCAGAAAACCCAGCCGGTAGAGCTCGGGCTGCGTGAGGTAGCCGCTGCCGACGAAGATGACGTTCTGGCTGCCCCCCTGCGGCGTGATCACCGAGAAATAGCTGCTTGCGAACAGCAACGCGAACGCCATCAGCGGTGCCGGGACGCCACCGCGGACGCCTACGTCCAGAAAGACGCCCAGCAGCGCAAGCACCTGCGACGACTGGCTTACGAACATGTAATGGATCGCCACGTAGAGCACCACCAGCGCCACATACGTCACCGGCCACGATAGCCCACCCAGGTGCGATGCCAGTCGCTGTCCCGCATAGCCCATGAACCCCAGCTCGTTCAGCTGCCCGCTCAGCGCGAACAGCACCGCAAGCCACAGAAATGTGGCGAGCGTATCGCCCTGCGTCGCGATGTCGTCCAGCGTCAGCACGTTGGTCATCAGCAGCATCCCCAGTCCGGCGAAGGCGATGCTGGTCACGTTGAGCCGCAGCGCGTCGGCGAAAATCCAACCCGACACCATCAGCAGGAACGCGGCGGCGGTGATCCACTCGTCGCGCGACAGCGGCCCCAGCGCCGCCAACGCCTGCCGCGCGGCCACAGGGGCATCCGGCGTCTTGCCGACGCCGGGCGAGAATAGGCGCGCGACGACCCACGGCAACGCCAGCAGCGCGGTCAGTGCGGGCACCGAGGCCGCGAGCAGCCACTTGCCGAAACCGATGTCCAGTCCGTACTCCCGCGCGATCTGGATGCCGATCGGATTGGCCGACGTGGCCGTCATCCACAGCGCCGAAGAAACGGCAAGGCTCGCCATGCCGCAGAACATCAGATAGGCACCAAGCCGGCGACCCTCGGGGTCATCAGGCAGCGAGCCGCCCCCTCTCGCCACCGACAGCACCACCGGGAAGAGGACACCGCCGCGGGCGGTGTTGCTCGGGAAAGCGGGCGCTATCAATGCGTCGGTCAGCACGATGCTGTAGGCAAGGCCGAGCGAAGACCCGCCGAAACGGCTCACCATGAAGAGGCTGATGCGCTTGCCCAGGCCGGACTTCACGACCGCCTGCGCGACGAGGAATGCGATCACCACCAGCAGCACGCTGGCGTTGGCGAAGCCCCCGAACGCCTTCGCCGGCGAGAGCGTGCCGGTGAGAACGACAGCCGCCACCGCGAGCATCGTCGACGTGAGGAGCGGAAACGCACCGACCAGCACCGACGCAATGGCCGCGACGAACACGGCAAAGAGGTGCCACGCCGGGGCGGTGAGTCCCGCGGGGACCGGTATAAGCCAGATGCCGATCGCCAACGCGAACGGAAAGGCGCGCCTCACCGTCAACGCCGGGCTGGTCATGGCCGCGCTCCTCCAACGCCCGCCGCGGCAGGCGGCCCGCCTACCCGCACCCGTCCCTTGAGCCCGATGGACTGGCCCTGCACTGTGCCGTCCTCGGCCTCGAGGACAAATCGCCACGAGAAATCGTAGGATCCCGTCGCGTCCGCGTAACGCCCCGTACCGCCGATGAACGTCCCTGCAATCCGGTTGCCCGTCGCCGTGCCATCACCTCGCAGCTCGCTGTAGACCTGGTCGCCGTGCTCGTCCGTCCAGACGGAGCGGCCCACCATGCCGGTCGCGCTGTCGTTGAGTACGATCGCCTCGGCGCGAAAGCCGACCGCCGGGCGCGCGGCCCCTGCGAGCAGCAGCGACCCATCGAAACTCGCGATGGAAGAACGCCGATCAGCACCGAGCCGAATCAGGTGGCGGCTGCCGGTCGCCGTCCACGTCCCCTGAAACTCCTGCCATTCGTTGGCGGAAAGCGGCCGCTCGGATGGAGAGCCCGAAGGCGAGCACCCGGCCACCGCCAACAGCGCGGCCATTGCGACACATTGCAGTCGTCGAAACGCCATCAGCGGTCACCTGGCACCGGAGGTTCCGACACGGCCATTTCCGTCTGCTCGCGAAAAGCGAGAAGGGGCAGGCAATCGATGCCCTCAGGGCGCCACTTCCTTCCATCCGGCGCCGGGATCGAACGTCGTCATCTTTGCGCCGATCGCGGCGGACTTCTTGCCGAGATCCTTTTCGTAGACCTTGCCGTTGTGGCTCACGACGAACGTCATCACCCCGCTGTTGCCGTATTCGGCGGGGTAGGCAACCATCGCGAAGCCGGCAATCATGCGACCGTTGATCACGTAGCTGTACGCACCGCCCGGGGCACTCTTGCCCTGGCGCGGCAGGATCCGGAAGTGATAGCCACGGTACGGGTCACCCGGCTTGTGCCCCTCGAGGTACGCGGCGCTTTCGGCGATCAGCGGCCCGAACGGGCTCGCCTCTTCGCCCTTTGCCGCGTCGGAGGGCCAATACAGCCCATCGTGCTTGCCGGGGGCGCTGGCGAGCTTCTGCGCGTACTGCAGCACGCCGTCGCCGTCGCGATCCTGCGCGGCGTAAGCGCGCTGGGCGTCGATGTACGCACGCAGCACGTAGATGGCGTTGCGTTCATTGCCGCCGATGCGGCGATTGATGAGTTCGTCCTCGCCTTCCTCGGTGGCGAAGCGCCAGCGGTCCCCTGCGCGGACGATCGGGATGGGCATCGGCCACGCCTCGTCGCCGATCAGCAGCACACGGCGGTCCTTGGCGGGCTCCTGCAGCACGCGCAGCACCTGCATCGCCGCGAGGATCTTCGCCCGGGTGGCGCTGGCCTCGGCCTTGTCCGGATTGACGACGAGTCGCTTGTTCTCGTCGCCGAAGATCGCGACCAGGGCCGAATCGCTGTCGGCCTTGAGCGCGGCCATCAGCGCGTCGACCGCTGCCTCCGGCGTGGCGAAGGTCTCCTGCGGGGCGGCGGCCGCGCCGAGCGGACACGCCACCATGAGCACCAGCGCCAGCCGGCGCAGGAATGACCAGAAACGGGAGACGTTCATCGTTGATGCCTTGCTTTCGATTGAAAGGGATGGGTGCATGAGATTGCTTCCGTCCATCAACGACGGCCGCCACCACCGCGCCCGCCACCGCCACCGCCACCCCCCCGCGCACCACCGCCGCTCCGCCGAACCGGCGACGCAGCCGCCACTCGACGCGGAGCGCGACGCACCGCTGCTCGACGACGAACGCGCGCCGCTGCTGCCGGACATCGGACTGGCGCTTACGCCGGCTGACGAACCCCGGCTCGAGGCGCCACGGGAACTGTCCATCTGAGCTTGCTTCCCTGAACCGGAGCCATACCCGCCGAAGGCGTCACCACCCCCGCCGCTGCGCGCAGCGCTCCCGCCGGCACTGACGGTACCCGCGCCTTGGGTCGAGCCGCGCCCTGCCCCACCGCCCGCCGACCCGGCGCCGCCTCCGCCGGTACGCGCATCGCCCGCACGCGCCGTCGAGGCGGTCTTGCCGACGGAGTTGCTGACCTGTCCGGGCTGCTTGTTGGACTTCCAGGCGCTGCTGCCCCCCGCGGCCGCGCCACCGCCGCGATTCACGTTGCCGGTGTTGATGTTGCCGGTGTTGATGTTGGTGTTGCGATTGACGTTGATGTTGGCGCTTCCGCCATAGTTCGCGCCGTAGTGGTTGCCGCTCCAGGCCGCGCCGATCGCGGCGCCCCAGATCACGCCCGCTGCCATCGCCGCGCCCGGCGCATACGGGTAGTAGTACGACGGGTACGGCGTCGGGTAGTAACCCCAATAGGGCGCGCCATAGACAACGACGGTCGTCGGGTTGTATTGCGGCACGTAGATCACCTGCGGGTCGGCCGGGACGACGGTGATGATCTCCTTCTCGACCGTCACCACCTGCTTGCCGTCGGACTTGAGGTTGCCCGCGGCTTGCGCCTTGCGGCGAAAGCTCTGGATCGCCTCCAGCACCGCACCCTGGTCGGTAACCACCGCTTCACCCAGCGCGCTCGTCCAGTCGAGATCGGCGCTCATTTTCTTCACCACGTCGGGATAGTTCAGCAGCGACTTGACGGAATCGTCCCACTTGTCGTCGACGGCAAGCTTGGGATCGGCCTTGCGCTTGTCGAGATAGCGGTCCGCCTGCACCAGCTGCAGCGGGTTCGTCGCCGCCGGCAGGATGATCGCCACCAGATCGTCCGGATAGAGCGCGATCGGGCCGACGAGCGTGCCAAGAACGTCGGCAGCGGGCGGAGGCGCAGCCCCCCCGGAAGCCGCCGGCGCCTGTGCGACGGCGTTCATCGCAAACGCGAGAAAGAGCACTCCGACCATCCGTGCAAGCCAGGGCGAACCGCTGCGGCGAACCGCTGCGGCGCGATCATGAAAAGTATTCGTCATGCATGCTCCAGGTTCTGACTGCACGTTCGACATCCGGGCGACCCACCGTGGTCCACCGGAATCTTGATAAATCACTTGACAGTGTACCCGCGGCCCTCGGGTCAGAAAGTTTCCGGCACGTACTTGAACGGAAAGTCGGCGGCCTTGTAGCGGCCGATCTTGCGCTTGGGCAGCGTGACCTTCGGGGCCGGGACAGCCTTGTGGGGAACGTGCTTCAGCAGGTGGCTGATCACGTTCAGGCGCACGCGCTTCTTGTCCTCGGAACGGGCGACGAACCACGGCGCCCACGACGTATCGGTGGCGGCGAACATCTCGTCGCGCGCCTTCGTGTAGTCGTCCCAGCGATCGTAGGACTTGACGTCCATCGGCGACAGCTTCCAGGTCTTGCGGCCGTCGCCGATGCGCGCCTTGAGCCGCCGCGTCTGCTCCTCGGGGCTCACCTCCAGCCAGTACTTGAGCAGGATGATTCCGGAATTGATCATCAGCTGCTCGAACAGCGGCACCATCTTCAGGAAGCCACGCGACTGCTCCTCAGTACAAAAGCCCATCACCCGCTCGACGCCCGCGCGGTTGTACCAGCTGCGGTCGAAGATCACGATCTCGCCAGCGGCCGGCAGATGCGGCAGGTAGCGCTGCGCGTACATCTGCGATTTCTCGCGCTCGGTCGGCGCCGGCAGCGCAATCACGCGAAACACCCGCGGGCTGACGCGCTCGGTGATCGCCTTGATCGTGCCGCCCTTGCCGGCGCCGTCGCGTCCCTCGAAGATGACGCAGACCTTGAGGCCCTTGGCGACCACCCACTGCTGCAACTGCACCAGCTCGGCGTGCATCTTCTTGAGCTCGCGATCGTAGTCCTTCGCGGACAGTTTCTTCACCGGCGCCGAAGCGCTGCGCGCGTCCGTGCCTGTCTTGGCCGCGTCTGCATTGGCCTTCTTCGTCTTGCCCTCGGCCTCGCCCTTCGCTTTCGCGCTGTTCTTCGCCATCGTCATCTCCATCGAGTCATTGCTTCGTATCGGTCGTCGGTCATCGCGACCAACGCGGCGGTGAAGTCCTGTTGCACTATGGCTGCATCATTGCACTGCCACCGGCTCGATCGCCGGCAGGTCGAAACCACCTCCCAGCGCGAGATGCAGGTTGACGCGCTGCGCCAGCCGCTCGGTCTGCACGCGCAGCAGCGACAGGCGGTTCGAATACAGCGCAAGCTGACTCTGCTCAACCGCCCGCAGGTCGACAGATCCCACGCGGTACTGGATCTGAACGAGTTCCAGCGCGCGCGCACTGTCGCGGACCGTGGCTTCGAGAATGGCTTCACGCTCGCGCAGCGCGCTCTCGGCCGCCAGCGCGTTCTCGACCTCGCCGAACGCCCGCTGCCCGGCGCGCGCGTAGTCGGCGACCGCCTGCTTCTCCTCCGCGGTGCGGATCTCGACCTGCGCCCGCAGCGCCCCGCCCTGGTACAGCGGTGCGATCAGGTTGCCGCCGAAGCTCCAGATCGGGTTGCTGGTGTCCGCAAGCATGATGAGGTCGCTCGACACGCTGCTCCCCCCCGCTGTCAGGCTGATGCGGGGAAGTTGCGCCGCGCGGGCTTCGCCCACCCGGTCGAACGCCGCGGCGACACGGCGCTCGGCGGCGACCACGTCGGGCCGCCGCTCGAGCAGTTGCGACGGCATCCCGACCGGCACCGGTGGCGGCATCGTCGACAACCGGCCGGCAACGGCGATCTCCGCTGCCGGATAGCGGCCGACCAGCAGCTCCAACGCACGAAACGACTGCTCGCGCGCCAGCTCGATCTGCCGCAGGCGGTCGCGGGCAGTGCCCACATTGGCGCGCGCTTCGGCGACCGCCTGCTCGTTGCCGTTGCCGACGCGATATCGGTCCTCTGCAACGCGCAGCAAGGCCCCGGCCGCGCGCACGGCGTCCTGCGCAATCGCACGCTGCAATCCGGCCTCGATCGCCACGAACCAGCCCTTGGCCACGGTGGCCGCCAGCGACTGGCGCGCGTACGCGTAGTCTGACGCGACAGCGGCGGATTGCGCCTCGGCGGCCGCACTTCCGTAGCGCAATCGGCCCCAGACATCGAGTTCCAGCGACGCGTTCAGCCAGATCCCGTCCAGCCCCCCGCTGCCGCCCGACTTGCCGCCGCCCATCGCCGCTACGCCGACCGACGGGAGCAATGACGCGCTTGCCACTTTCACGTACCCGGCCGCCTGCTCGACCCGTGCCGCCGCCACCTGCAGGTCGGCGTTGTAGACCAGCGCCTCGTCGACCAGCGCCGACAGCGCGGGATCGTTGAACGACGCGAGCCAGCGGTCGGCCACCGGCGCGACCGCGCCGCCGCTGGCCTTCCACGCCGCCGGCACCGCCGTGTGCGGCAATGCGCGCTGCTGCAGTTCGCCAGTCGACGGCGGCGGGTTCAGTGCACACCCCGCCAAACCGGCGGCCAGCGTCACCGCGAGCAGTATGCGAGAGATGAGGGAGGCGCGCATCAGTGCAGCTTCAGCACGAGGAAATCGGTGATGGTGCCGATGCGCAGGATCACCATGCGCAGGATGTGGATCGCCGCAGCGTGCTCGGTGTAGATCGCGCCATGACCCTCCGCACCCGCAGGAAGGAACAACGCGCGGTCGCGCTCGTCAACGACGAACTTGACCGGGAAACGACCGGGGACCTGCGGATAGGCGCCCGTCTGCGGCAGCGTGCCCGATTGCGCTACCTGGCCCTGACCCTGCGCCCAGACGATCGAATCGACACTCGCCTTGATGACCCGCCCGGGGAACGTCTTGAGCGTGAATTCCGCCATGTTGCCGGGCGCGACCAGCGGCAGCTCGTTTTGCGCGTAGAGCGCGATGACCTGATAGGTTTCCTCGACGAAGCTCATCGCCGGCGCCAGCGGCATCGCGACCGTGTACGAGCCTGGACGCAACTGGACGTTGATCGCATAGCCGCTGGTCGGCGCATAGACCGACGTCTGGTCGAGGTTCCACTGCGCGTTGGCGAGGTCGGCGCGGGTCTGGTCGACCTGTGCTTTCGCGGTGGCGAGTTGCGCCCGCGCCGCGGCCACCGTCGCCTGCTCGCCGTTCACCTGCCCGGAGAGCTTTTGCGCGACCTGCGCCTCGTTCGCGACCGCCGTCGCGATCTGGCCTTCGAGCTCGATCACGTTGGCTTCCGCCTGTTCGAGCGCGAACTTGTCGCCGGCCCCGGTGGCCACCAGTTCCTTGTTCTGCCGGACCCGCAACCGTGCTAGGTCGAGTCGCGGCTGCAACGCAGCGACCTGGCCGCTCGCGGACTTCAGTTGTTCCTGCAGCTGGCGTGCGCTGGCTGAGGCGTCGACCAGGCCCGCACCCGCCTGCGCTAGCCTCGCCTCGTCGGCGGCGAGCCTCGCCTTGACGACGTTGAGATCGTTCTGGTACGGCGTCGGGTCGATGCGGAACAGCAACTCGCCCTTCTTGACGAGGCGATTGGGCTCGACCGGCACCTCGAGCACCCGCCCCCGCACCTGCGGGATCACCTGCACGACGTACTTGATCACCCGGACGTCGGCGGTGGACGGCGCGACCACGTTGAGCGTCAGGATCAGCGCGGTCAGCGCGACGATCGGGATGATGACGACGGTGACCTGCGACGTGGTGTTCCACGGCAGCCACTTGAACTTGATGAAGATCAGCCAGACGAAGAAGGCATAGATCGCGATGAGGATAGCTTCCATCAGGCGCTCCCTGCCTTTCCGGCGGCGACCGTGGGCGCTGCCTGCGCCGGAACATGCGTTGCGGATGCCGTCTCGGCCGAGATCAAATCCCTGCGCAGTGTCTTGAGCTCGTTGGTCAGTCCTCCCTTCGCATCCATCGCGTCAAGCTCCTCGCGCAGATGCGCGATTTCATGCACGGGCAGCTCTCCCGCCCGGGCCTTTTTGCCCATCTCGCGGAAATAGTCTTCATGCTTCTCGGTGCCATAGGCCATCTTGTACGTCACCGGTTTCACGTAGGCCCACAGCCAGGCGATCGGCCACAGCATGCCGCCGAAGACCAACGACAGCAGGCATAGCACCTGTATGGCGTCCCGCTGCGGATGGTGGCGTTTGTGGGCGATCTTCTCCGGCAGGATGTGCACCAGCCAGAACAGCACGATGCCGCCGATCGGAACGAAAACGATGATGAACCACGCCAGGTAGAACGCCGCCGTGTCCATCATCTCGTGGGGGAGGAACGACGCCTGCGCGCCCGGCGAAAATGCCGTTGTCGCCAGACCGAGCGCAGCGGCAATGGCAACGGCGTTCAATTCGCGACACGCGCCGGAACGCCCGCGCCCGCTCGTGCGCTCGTCTGCGACGCTTGCGATCGGCGCCGCGCTGGCCTCAAGGCCGGGAGGTGAAATTTCCAATGCCATGCCGGTACTCCCTCAATGCGTGTTCACCAATGCGCGTAGTGTATTGCAAGGACCGGGCCAGCATCAGCAAATTCGCGAATTCGGACAGGCAACGAGGAGAAACAGCCGGTTAGCGGCTGTGACACGAGGCGTCACGCGCGCCGCCATCGCACACGGCTCCGAAATGTCGGGGAAACCACGGCGCTGACGCGCGGCGGAGCGGCCTGCCTCCGATCGTTGACGATGGTGAGCGGGCGCGGCATAGTCGCAGTCATGGTGAAGGACACGAACGCCGACGTGACGTTGCGCGACGGACGGGCGGTGCACATCCGCACTGTGCGTCCGGCGGACGAAGCGGAACTCCTGCAGGCCTTCGGCCGGATGAGCGCAGATGCCCGCTACATGCGCTTCATGCACTCGGTTCGCGAACCCAATCTGGAGCGACTGCGCAAGCTGCTCGCCTCGTTTCCCGACAGCGGAATCGGGATCGTGGCGACGGTCCCGGCAACCGACGGGATCGACATCGTGGGCAGCGCCATCTGCATCCTCGGGAACGACCGGGCAAGTGGCGAGTTCGCCGTCAACGTCGCCGCTGAATACGGTGCGGCGGGTCTCGGCGGCGCGCTCATGACGATCCTCATCGACGCCGCGAAACGGCGCGGGCTCAAGGGAATGGAAGGCTTCGTGCTGGCCGAGAACGCGCCGATGCTCCGGCTTGCGACCCGCCTCGGTTTCACGACCTCCCCCGACCCCGACGACCGCACGGTTCGCATCTGCCGCCTGAATCTTGAGGGAACCTGATCAGGATGCCGCAGGCGCCGGTGCGGTGCCGCCCGCATTCTGCATTGTCTGGTAGCGTTCGATCGCCGCGCGCGCGTTGAACAGCATCCGCTCGCGGCCGAGTCGATCGGCGAGCCCCGCGTGCCTCGCAGTTTCGAGGACGCCGGGGTTCAGCCCCGCCAGCCACACCTCGGTTCCGCTTTCGGTGGCGCGCTGCTCGCGCTCCATCAGCGTCTGCAAGGCCGAGTATTCGATGTCCGGCACTCGGCTCAGGTCCACCACCAGCACGCGTGGCCGGTACTGCGCAACCAACGCGCCGATCTGATCCGACACATACTGCGCGTTGACGAAGAACAGGCGCCCCTCCGGCCGCAGTATCAGCAGGCCATCGAAGGTCTCGTCGTCGGGGTGCTCGGGCGACAGCGGCCGCAGCACGTCGGCGCCGCGCTTCCTGCCGATGACCGACACCCGCGGGTGCGCGGTCTGGCTGGCGAGGCCGATCATCGACACGATGATCGCCACCACGATGCCCTTGAGCGTGCCGAACACCAGCACGCCGGCGCAGGCGACCAGCGCCCAGCGGAACTCCATCGTGCGCACGCTGCGGATGGCGCGGAACTCCGCGGGCTTGATCAGCCCGACCGAATAGACGATGACCACCGCTGCCAGCGTCGCGTACGGCATCAAGCCCAGGATCGGCGCCAGCAGCAGCATCGTCGCCACCGCGGCACCCGCGGTGACCAGCGACGCCTTCTGCGACTGCCCGCCCGCGGCGCGTACCACCGCGGTCTGCGACGTGCCGCCGCCGGCCGGCATCGCGCCGAACAGCGCGCCGCCGAGGCAGGCGGCCCCAGTGGCGACCAGCTCGCGGTTGGCGTCGATCGGAGGATCGTCGGGCCGCGCAAAGGCGCGACCGGCAGCGATCGTCTCGGTGAAACTCATCAACGCGATGCCGAGCGCCCCGGGCACCAGTTGCGCGATCAGCGAAAGGTCCGGCAGCGTGAGCGCGGGGAATCCCTGCGGAATCAGGCCGACCGTCGAAACCCCCAGCGCCTTCAGTCCGAAGAACCACGACGCCGCGATGGCGCCTCCCACCGCGACCAGCGGGGCCGGGGAATGCGGCCACAGCCGTTCCATGCCGATCAACACCGCGAACGTCGCCGCGGCCACTGCCAGCGTCAGCAGCGACGTGTCGGGAACGTGCTGGACGACGCTGAAGGCGTCGGCGAAGAACCCCTGCTTGGTGATGTGGATGCCCAGGAGCTTGGGCACCTGGTCCAGCACGATCACAAGACCGATCCCCGCCTTGAAGCCGGTCAGGACCGGCGCGGAGATGAAGTTCGCCACGAACCCCAGTTTCAGCAGCCGTGCCAGGACCAGCATTGCGCCGACCAGCGCGGTCAGCGTGGCCGTCGCCGTGACGAGCTGAGCCGGGTTACCGTCCGGCACCGCCAGCCCCAACTGCGTGCCGGCCAGGATCGCCAGCGTCGTGGTGGAGCTGACGCTCAGCACCCGCGACGTGCCGAGCAGCGCGTAGATCACCATCGGAATGAAGGCGGTGTAGAGACCGACGGCGACCGGCAATCCGGCGACCGTCGCATAGGCCATCGCCTTGGGCAGGACCACCGCGGCGGCGGTGAGGCCGGCGACGATGTCGAGGCGCATCGTCGGCGTGGCGGTGGGCGTAGCGTTCGCGACTGCCGGATCCTGCTTCATGTTGCCCGCTCCCTGTGGTTGCCGGGTTTCAGTGCCGACACCTACATGCCCGATTTTTCCCCTCCTGTCCACGACGGACTGAAAGGCGAAATCCCGACGCAACCTCAGTTCGTGGCTTCACCGATCCCGATCCCCTGCGGCCGGAACGGCGAGCGTCGACGAAAGTTCTCGCTGTCCGATCTGGCACTCTGCGCAGCGAGCCGGGTCGCCTCGGCGTAGGGCATGGGGTTCTTGCTTGCCTGCGATCTCCAACCGCTTCGTATCGCCGTTCAACCGCACGCGGTACTTGCCCATGTTGTAGAGAGCGTACATCGCGAAGAGGTTGTCGTAGTCCTCGTAGCGTCCCTGTTCCTTGCGGAAGTCGCGCGACAGGACCGAAGGAAATCGATTGGGCAGATCCTTGAACGCCACCTTTTCGTCATCGTGAGGATCGACATAGGTAGAGCCCTCGTACTTCCTGTACAGCACCACGTCCAGCCCGTATCCGCGCGCGTTCCACGCGTCGAGGAGCTTCATCGCCATCTCGGTGGGAACGTTGGCGTTGGCAGCCGCCACCAGTCTCCGCCCCGAAAGCAGCCTCGCGCTCGCGACGTCCAGGTTCGCGTAACCCGCGCCGTACTTGAATCCCGCACCGATGGTCTTGGCGCAGTTGAGGCGCAGGTAGTCGTAGCGGATCTCGCGGTCGTGGTACTCGGTCTTCCGGGCACGGGTGTGGTAGTCGTCGTTGATGCGCTTGAAGTAGGCGGCCAGCGCCTCCTTCTCGCTCGCCGGCACGCCGTAGACGCGCACGCCGACGACAGATCGCTTGTAGATCTCTCCGAAGTCCAGGCCGAACGAGGCCGTGTCAGCGAGCGACGATGCGGTCCCGAACAGGTACTCCTTCTTCGGGATGCCAATCATCAGATCGTCGGTGTAGAAGCCCTTCTCGTGCTTGGGCGCCCGGTCGGCGTAGAAATTGGCCGAGTAGACGAGATCGTCGCCGGGCGCCCGGTCGCGGATGGCCAGCGCCAGGTGGCCCGCCGACCCGCCCTTGGACGTTCCGAAGCTGATCAGCAACTCGAGGTCGTACGGATCCCGGCGCAGCAGGACCGCGACCTCGTCGATGTTCGCCGGTTCCGGCCCGCCCCGGCTTCCGAAGTCGGCGGCCGCCGCGCTTGCGGCGAACAGCAGCGCCGCTACTCCACACCACATCGTGGTCCGCATCCTGCTGGCTCCGTCGTTGATGTGCAAAAGGATGTAACTTACCCTATCGATCCGGTACGGAGAAAACCGAACTTTCGCCCCCATGCTCATACCCTTCGAATGGATCGGGCCTATCGCTGCCGGTTCCATCTTCACCGTCATGTTCGCGCTGGGGCTTCTCCTCGGTCGCGAGCAGATCGCCGCCGCGCTGCAACGCCGGGTCGTGCTCGCCGCGGTGATCTTTGCGGTGCTGGTTCCTGTCCCAGCGCTCGCGGTGCTGGCGGTGAAGCTGTTCTCGCTCAAGGGCCCGATCGCCGCAGGAATCGTGCTGATGGCGATCTCCCCGGGCGCGCCGGCGGCACTGCGGCGCGCGCTCGATGCCGGTGGACACCGCGAGTTCGCGCCCGCGCTGCATCTGGCGATCGTCCTGCTCGCCGTCGTTACGGTGCCGGCGACGGTGCTGCTCCTCGACTGGATCTTCGCCGCAAATTTCACCGTCACGCCCCTGCAGATCGCGAAGCAGGTATTTTTCGCACAACTTCTTCCGCTCACGCTCGGCGCGTCGCTTCGCGCCTGGCGCCCTGCCGTCGCAGCAAGGATCGAGCCGGCCATCGCCCGCATCGGCAACCTGATGCTGCTCGCGGTCTTTGTCCTGGCGCTGGTCAACCTGCCGGCGATCATCGGCGCAACCGGCTGGGCGCCGCCGATCGCCGGCGTCGGGTTGACGCTGTGCGCACTGCTGGTCGGCCAGGCGTTCGCGGGCCGCGATTCCGCCGTGCGCCCTGCAGCCGCGCTGGCCGCGGCGATGCGCAACCCGGGTCTTGCGATCGTCATCGCCACGGTGAACAGTACCCCGCCCGGCGTGACGGCAGCGATCATCGGTTACACGCTGGGAATGGCGCTCGTCGTGATCGCCTACCTGCAATGGCGCAAGCGACGGCAATGAGGCGCGGCGCAAGAAGTGGCGGAGATGCTATCGATGATTCGAGCCGGGGCGCCGCACTCCAAGCTTCTTCATCCGTGACTCGAGGGTCGTGGGCTTCATACCCAGCAGATCCGCAGCGCCGCCCGGACCACGCACGCGCCATCCCACCCGTTCCAGCATCTTGGTGATGTGCGTACGCTCGGCGTCCTCCAGGGTGCCGTTGGGTACGGTCGCCGTTGCCGGCAGCGGTGAGCGCCCAAGCGCGACATGCAGCGTCGGACTCCGCGCAAGGATCATCGCGCGCTCGATCACGTTGCGCAATTCGCGGATATTGCCCGGCCACGCATAAGCCTGGAGCGCCGCCATCGAGTCGTCGGCAATGCGCTCGATCGGCTTGCCCATCGCTTCGCAGAATTCCTTGACGAATTCCCAGGCCAGAAGCGGAATGTCGGCGCGGCGCTCACGCAATGGCGGCAGCGCGACTGGAAAGACATTGAGGCGGTAAAAGAGGTCCTCGCGGAAGCTGCCCTCGCCGACTGCACGGGAGAGATCCCGGTTCGTCGCGGCAATCACGCGCACGTCGACCTTCGTCGTGTGCCCGCTGCCCAGCCGCTCGAAACTGCCGTCCTGGAGCACGCGCAGCAGCTTGGGCTGCAGCTCGAGCGGCAGCTCGCCCACTTCGTCGAGGAAGATCGTCGAACCATCGGCGATCTCGAAACGACCGCTTTGCCGCCCGAGCGCGCCGGTGTAGGCGCCCTTCTCGCGGCCGAACAGTTCGGCCTCGATCAGCGACGCGGGCAACGCGGCGCAGCTGATTTTCACCATCTGCCTGCTCTTCCGACCGCTCATCGCGTGGATGTAATCGGCCAGAATCTCCTTGCCGGTGCCGGTCTCGCCGAGCAGCAGCACCGTGGATCCGGTCGGCGCGACCTGGGTAATCTCTTCCAGGACCGCATTGAAGACTGGCGAATGGCTCGTCAGCACCCGTCGCGGGGAGGCGCGAACGGACTGCCGCAGGTACGAGTTCTCGGCCTCGAGGCGCTCCTTCAGCCGAAGGATTTCGGCATGAGCGGCGCCGAGTTCCGCTTCACGCCGGCTTCGCGCAATCCACTGCGCAAAGACGTTGCCGACCATCCCGAGCCGGTCAACCACGTCCGGTGGCCAGACCGGCATGGGACGGGACGCGGAGAATGAGAGGAGCCCGACGATCTGGCCGGCGACGCGCAGCGGGATGGTGAGATTGGAGCGCACTCGGAACGTCCGGCAGAATTCCGCCTCCGCCACCGCCTCCCTGGGAAGGTCCTCGGGCATCGACGCCATCGCGATCGCTCGCCCGGCCGCGATCTCGCCGAGAAACCAGGGGAGGCGCGGGGCGGGCCCGCGCTGCACACGCTCGAAGCCTTCGCGGGCTGCCGAGCAGGTTACTTTGAAACCCTTGCCATCGGCCTCGAGTTCGCCCAGAGAGCTGCGATCGAAGCCGAGGAACTCGATCAGGCGGTACAGGGCGCCCTCGACATCATCGAGCATGGCGTTACCCGACAACTGGCCCAGTTCCGAGAGCACGTCGGCGAGCAGACGCTCGAATGCAAGGCGCTCGGCGGGCGAGTCCATCGCCGAATTCGGTGCGCGCACAATGTCGGCGCGGTCGTCAACGGTGGTCACGGGCATTCCCTCGCCGGTGGGAGGTCGGGCGCGAGACTCAGCAGCGCCCGAGCCAGGGTGCCGGCGGCAGGTGTCATGTTTTTGCAGTTCACAGCGTTTCGTTCCGACAACGATTCGTACGTTTGCAGCGTATTGAAGGAGCGCATCTTACCGCGTGGCGAAGGCGGTGCGGGCGCCTCTGGCCCGCGACCAGGACCTGGAGGCCATCATTGCGATGTTGGGCCTGGAGGCATTGCCGGAAGCCGACCGCGCCATCGCGCGCCTTGCGGCCGCACGCGGGCGTGGCACCGTCAACATCGCGGCCATTGATGCAGCGCAAGGACGACCTGCGCACCGACGTGCATTGTTTCTCGTTGGTGTTTCTCCCCGCACGAACGCGAGCGTTGACTCGGACGGAGCCTGAAAACATGAACGCCTCATTCAAAGCCGCCCGCCGGGCCCGCGTGATTGCAGCGACACTCACGATCCTGGCAGTGTGCAGTCCCGTGCTGGTGGTAGCGGCAACACCTGCAGTTGGCCCGGGGCCGGGGCCGCGCATCGGACTCGCGCTTTCCGGCGGCGGCGCGCGCGGCATCGCGCACGTTGGCGTGCTCAAGGTCCTGGAGGAGTTGCGGGTGCCGATCCACTGCGTGACCGGCACCAGCATGGGCGCGATCGTCGGCGGCACGTTCGCCGCGGGAAGACCACCGGCGGAAATGGAGAAGATCGTCCTCGCGGCGGATTGGGACGGAATTTTCCGGGATCAGCCCCCCCGCGATGAGATCTCGGTCCGGCGAAAAATCGACGACTACAAGACGCTGTTCGGCATCGAGTTCGGCGTGAAGGACGGCGGCCTCGCGTTGCCCAAGGGCGTTATCGCGGGCGTCTCGATCGAATCGTTCTTCCGGGTGCTGGCGACGCCGGCCTTCGGCATCACCGACTTTCACAAGCTCCCGATTCCGTTCCGGGCGATGGCGACCGACATCGAAACCGGCGAATCCGTCGTGCTCGAGCGCGGCAGCATCGCCCAGGCGATGCGCGCGAGCATGTCGGTGCCCGGCGCGATCGCGCCGGTCGAGATCGACGGCCGGCTGCTGGTCGACGGCGGCATCGCCAACAACCTGCCGATCGACGAGGCGCGCAGGCTCTGCGCCGACGTCGTGATCGCGGTCAACATCTCCACGCCGCCTCTGAAACGCAAGGACATCACCTCGGCGCTCTCGGTCGCCGCGCAGCTCGTCAATTTCCTCGGCAAGCAGACTGTCGACGACCAGTTGAAAAGCCTCGGCAGCCGGGACGTGCTGATCGCCCCCGATCTGGGCGACATCTCCGCAGCCAAGTTCGATCGCTCGGCCGAAGCCGTCAGGATCGGCGAGCAGGCGACGCGCGCGATGGCCGATTCGCTCAAGCGCTACAGCCTGCCACCGGAGCAGTACGCGGCGCTGCGCGCGACACAGACTGCCGAGAGCAAGGCGCTGGGCGTCGTCGACGAGATTCGCGTCGACGGCCTGGAGCGCACGAATCCCGAGGTGCTGCGCGCGCTGGTCGCGAGCAAGCCCGGCGAGCCGCTGACGGAGGAAAAGGTCGGCGCCGATCTGCGGCGCGTCTACGGGCGCGGCGATTTCGAGAGCATCAGCTACCACATCGAGGGGAACGCCGGCCCGCGCGCCATGGTGATCGAGCCGCGCGAAAAGTCGTGGGGACCCGATTTTCTGAAATTCGGCCTGGGCCTCGCAAGCGACTTCCAGGGCGACAACCAGTTCAACATCCTCGCGCAGTACCGCAGGACCTGGCTTAACCGCCTGGGCGGCGAATGGCTGACCGAGGCCCAGATCGGGCAGGACACGCACCTGTACAGCGAGTTCTTCCAGCCGGTGAACGAGGCGGGACGCTGGTTCGTTGCACCTCACTTCAAGATCGGACAACGGACGCGCAGTGTCTTCGCCGGCGACGACAAGGTCGCCGATTACCTGGCCAGCGTTGGGCAGGTTGGCATCGACGGCGGTGCGCTTCTGGGCACCTGGGGACAGACACGGCTCGGTCCGGTGTGGTCGCGGGTGAATGCGCGTGTCGACACGGGTTCCCCGGTGCTGCCGTCGGTCAAGGAAACGACCGCCGGCCTCCGGGCCGCGTTCTTTGTCGACCAGACCGACAACGCCTTCTTTGCACGCAGCGGATTCTGGGGGATAGGCACCGCCTACGCGGCGATGACGTCGTTCGGTTCGGCCGAGAGTTACCAGCGACTCGAAGGCGCGATGCGCGTAGCGCACAGCTGGGGGCCGCATACGTTGAACTTCGCCGCATCCGGCGGTACCGACCTGCGCTCGAGCATGCCGGCCTACGAATCGTTTGCGCTGGGCGGACCATTGCGCCTGTCGGGCTACCGCGTCAACCAATTCGCGGGCCGCGAGTACGCGTTCGGCCGCCTGATGTACTACAAGCGGGTGTTTCCGCTGCCCGACATTCTGGGGTCCGGCGTCTATCTGGGCGGCACGGCTGAGGTGGGGCGGGTGAACGACCGCTTCGACACGCTTCCGTCGCCCGGCACGCTGTGGTCGGGGTCGGTCCTGGTGGGCGCGGACACGTTCGCCGGACCCGCCTATCTGGGCGTCGGTTTCGGCGCATCGGGAAACTGGAGCCTGTACCTGCTGCTCGGCGCGCCTTGACGCGAAACAGCAGGAGGTCGGCATTTGGGCGTTCGCGCGAGCCCCGGGTCAGCGCGGCAGCACGATGACGGCGTCGCGATCGAACGCGATGCCGACGTCCTCGTCGCGGCGTCGCGCCGATCGCGCTTCGTGATCGAAGACGAGAAGTTCGCCCCAAGGCGTCGCGACGACGTACTCGACACGGCTTCCGAGATACGCGACACGCTTGCAGGTGCCCGGAAGCACGCCCGCACCCGCGGCGACGATGTGAAGCCGCTGCGGCCGCACCGCGAGCGTGGCGGGTCCCGCGCGCACGCCGTCGGCGCGCACCGGGGCCGCGTAGCCGCCGGCTGAGAACAGGTTGTCGCCGGCCTCGCCGGTCAGCTCGCCGTCGACGAGATTGGCATCGCCGATGAAGTCGGCAAGAAAGCGGCTCGCGGGCGCCTCGTAGAGTTCGTGCGGCGTGCCCTGCTGTGCGATGCGGCCGCCGTCCATGACGATGATCCGGTCGGAAACGGCCAGCGCCTCCTCCTGGTCGTGAGTCACGTAGATCACCGTGAGTTCGAGCAACTGCTGCAGTTCGCGGATCTCCTGCCTCACGCGGCGGCGAAGCTTGGCGTCGAGGTTCGACAGCGGCTCGTCGAACAGCAGCACCGCGGGCTCCAGTACCAGCGAGCGCGCGACGGCGACGCGCTGCTGCTGGCCGCCCGAGAGCTCCGACGGCAGGCGCGCGTCCAGCCCTTCGAGGCCGATCATCCTGAGCTTCGCGAAAGCGAGCTCGCGCGCCTTCGCCTTGTCGGCCCCCATCGACACCGGCCCGTAACAGACGTTCTCAAGCACCGTCATGTGGGGGAATAGCGCGTAGGACTGGAATACCATGCTGACGTCGCGCTCGTTGGCGGCACGCAGCGTGACGTCCTGCTCGCCGATCCGCACCCTGCCCGCGCTCACCGGCTCGAGGCCGGCGACCATGCGCAGCGTCGTCGTCTTGCCGCAACCCGAAGGGCCGAGCAGCGTGACCAGTTCGCCGGGCACGACGGTGAACGAAACGTCATCGACGGCGGTGACCTCGCCGTAGCGCTTGGTCACGTGATCGAAGACCACGCCACCCGCAGCCTTGGTCATGTCAGTACCCGCGCGGCCGCCCGAAGGTTACTGACGGCCCCTCCGGGGGGCAGCGAACTTGTTGAGCGTGGGTGTCGTTTCATCTCAATGTCCCGTCGTGATGAGCGGTGTCGCCCGCCGCCCGAGCTTGGCCTCGCCGATCGTCGTCTGCACGACCAGCAGTACCGCCAGCATGACGAACAGCAGTACCGAAGAATAGGCGATCGCCAGCGGATACTCGCCGGCCTCCACGCGGCCGATGATGTAGACGGTCGCGAGGTTGTACTTGGCGGTGGCGAGAAAGATCACCGCGCTGACCGCGGTCATCGCGTGCGTGAAGCTGAACACCAGCGTAGCGAGGATCGCCGGGCGCAGCAGCGGCACGATCACGCGGCGCAGCGTCCGGACCGTCGACGCGCGCAGCGTCGACGACGCCTCGTCGAGCGAGCGGTCAATCTGCGCCAGCGCCGCGATGCCCGAGCGCACGCCGACCGGCATGTTGCGGAACACGAAGCACAGCACGAGGATCGCCATGCCGCCCGTCAACTCCAGCGGCGCCACGTTGAACGCGACGATGTACGACACGCCGATCACGGTGCCGGGAATCGCGAAGCTGACCATGGTGAGGAACTCGAAAGCCCGGCGCCCGACGAAGCGATGGCGCGTGATCACGTAGGCAGCGAGCAGGCCCACGATCGCGGTGAGCGGCGCCGAGATCGCGGCGACCTTGATCGTCGTGAACAGGCTGTCCCAGGCGGAACCCGAGAACACCGTACCCCGCGATTCGAAGTCCATGCCGAAGCCGGCGGCGAAGTGTGTCAGCGTCAGCGTCATGTCGCCGCGGCCGATGTCCTTGACGAAGCCGCCGATGAGGATAATCGCGTAGCAGGCCAGCGTGAACGCGATCCATGCCGCGGCGGTGACGAAACACGCGACCCACAGCGGCCGCGGCAGCTTCCCAGGCAGGCCGCCGTCGCCCTTGCCGCTGACGGTGACGTAGGAGAGTTTGCCGACCCAGCGCTGCTGCATCCAGAACGCCGCCAGTGTGAGGCCAAGCAGCACCGCCGCGAGCGCCGCCGCGCGCCCGGGGTCGTGCTGCGCGCCCGCGATGGCGAAGAAGATCTTCGTCGACAGCACCTCGAAATTGCCGGCCAGCACGATCGGATTCGCGAAGTCGGCGAGGCTCTCGACGAAGGAAAGCAGGAACGCGTTGGCGAGCGCGGGGCGCAGCAGCGGCCAGGTGACCGTGCGGAACACGCGGGCCCGGGACGCGCGCAGCGTGTGCGCCGCTTCCTCGAGTGCCGGGCTTATTGCGCCCAGCGCGCCGTACAGGATCATGAATGCGATCGGCGAGAACGTGAGCAGTTGCGCGAGCGCGACACCCGGCAGCCCGTAGATCCAGCGCGACCGGCCGATGCCCAACGCGGCGTCGAGCCAGCCGGTGACGAGCCCGGTGCGGCCGAACAGCACGACGAGCGCCAGCGCAATCACGAACGGCGGCGTGACGATCGGCAGGATGGACATCAGCTTCAGCACGCCCGCGTAGCGTTGCCCTCCACGCTGGACGACCAGCGCGAACACGAGGCCGAGCAGCGTCGCGCCAACGCCGACGACGGTGGCGAGGACCGCCGAATTGATTGCGACGCCGCAGCGGGTGCCGCCTCCGAAGCAGGCCACGCTCCAGATGTCGGCAGTGAAGAGCCTTTCGACGGCGAGCTGTGGCGCGAACCGGCCACGGCCGTCGAACAGCGCGGCGAGCAGCGACTTCGCAACCGGGAAGAAGATGAACAGCACGAGCAGCGCCGCGATGACGACGACGATCGTCGCCACGGTCGGATCGCCGGCGAAGCGTCCGCTGCGGGCGATCGCGCGCGCGAAGCCCACGGTGAGCGCCGTGAGCGCCACCGCCGCGCCGATGCCGAACGATGCGCCGCCGGGTCCGGCTGCGAATGCAGCGGCGAACGTCCACAGCACCGCGCCGCCGCAAAGCAGCGCGGTCGCGCGGTCGATGCCGCGCCAGGCCGTCGCCGCCGCAAGTACGGCGGCCGCGATCGGCGGCCACAGTTCAAAGGATCCGGCCAGCGCCCGCGCCAGCGCCGTCGCCCCCCCCGCGAGCGTCCAGGGCAGCGACGCGAATGCCGCGACCGCGACCGCGGCGACGACCGCGGTCAGACGATCGCGCGCGGCCGGCACGAAGGCGGCCGGCCCGGGCGCGGTGGTCGCCACAGGCGCTTACTTGGGCAGCGTCGAAACTTCCTTGTCCCACTTCGACAGGAGGCGCGTGCGCTCGGCCGTCGAGCCGTACTTGGCGGTGTCGTAGTCGATCAGCTTGATCTCGGAGAGCTTGGGCGCCTGCGGCGGCGGGCTTGCTGCCTTGTTGGAAGGCACCTGGTAGGCCACTTTGGCGTTGGTGCCGACATTCTGCGCTTCCGCCGAGAGCGCCCAGTCGTACCACTTCTTGGCGTTCTCCATGTTCTTCGCGCCCTTGATGATGCTCATGCTGCCGATCTCGTAGCCGGTGCCTTCGCAGGGCGACACGATCTTGACCGGCGCGCCCCCCACCACCTGCACCACGGCATCGTGCTGGAATGTGATGCCGACGATGCTCTCGCCGGTCGCCGCAGCGCGGGCCGGCGCGGCGCCGGACTTCGTGTACTGGTTGACGTTCCTGTGCAGCGACTTGAGGTAGTCGAAGGCCTTGTCCTCGCCCATCAACTGCACCAGCGTGGCGAGCATCGTGTAGGACGTGCCCGAGGAGTTCGGGTTGGCGACCTGGATCTCGTCCTTGAATGCCGGTTTGACGAGGTCCGACCAGCACTTGGGCTCGGGGATGTTCTTCTTCCTGAGCTGGTCGGTGTTGTAGCTGTAGCCGAGCGCGCCGGCGTAGATGCCGACCGTACGGTACTTCGACTGCTCGGCCTGGCGCACCGCCCAATCCTGCAGCTCGGCGAGCTTCGGCGATTTGTAAGGTTCGGTCAGACCCTCCTCGGCCGCTTGAAGGTGCGGGTCGCCGGTGCCGCCCCACCACACGTCGCCGCGGGGATTGGCCGCCTCGGCCTTGATCTGCGCGTAGTACTCGCCGGCGCTCTTGCGTGTCATCAGCACCTTGATGCCGGTGGCCTTCTCGAAAGCGGCGACCATCGGCCGGCACCACTCCTCCTGGACCGTGCAGTAGACGACGACTTCGCCCTGCGCCGCCGCGGTGAACGGTGCAGCCAGTGCGAGCGCGGGAACGAGACACTGCAGCCAACGGATGACGCGCATGGTTTCCTCCTTGGGGTTCAGTTCCGGGTTGTCATGCCAATGATTGTTTCCAGTTGCGGTCGAAGCGCCGCATTGGTCGCGATCAACGGGTTGCCGGCGGTGATGCCGTCGCCGGCGAAGAAGTCGTTAGTGTAGCCCCCGGCTTCGTGAACGAGGACGATACCCGCGGCGCAGTCCCAGGCGTTGATGTGCAGTTCGCAATACGCCTCGGCCCGGCCAGCCGCGACGTCGGCGAGACCGAGTGCGCCCGACCCTGCCCGGCGGATCGCGCTGCCGGCGTGCAGGATCCGCCCCAGCAGCTCGACGTAGGCCGCTGCCGGCCGGCGCGTCGACCAGCCGCATTCGACGGTCGCCGCCGACAGCTCGTCGCGGGGACTGACCGCGAGCCGTTCGCCGTCGCGCCATGCGCCTTCCCCGCACGCCGCCGCATAGAGCCAGTCGTGCGAGGGATCGTAGATCGCCCCCAGCACCGGCACGGTGTGCTCCAGATAGCCGATCGACACGCAGTAGCGCGGCAGCCCGCGCGCGTAGTTGGCGGTGCCGTCGATGGGATCGATGAGCCACAGCCGCTCGCCCGCGCCGCCGCCCTCCTCCTCGCCGATGACGGCGTCGTGCGGATAGCGCGCCGCGATCGCCGTGCGGATGAAGCGCTCGACCTCGCGATCCATCTCCGTCACGACGTCGTGCCGGCCTTTCAGCGACGTCGCGGAGGTGCCGAAGGCGCGGTGCGCGAGCTTGCCGGCATCGCGCGCCAGCGCCCGACAGAAGTCGTAGCGATCCATCAAAGCTCCACGATGCGCTTCTCGCGCCACGACGTCGTCGCCGCCTCGGCCAGCTCGAGCGCCTTGACGCCGTCGTCGATGGTGGTACGCACCTTCTTGCCCTGCGCGATGGCGTCGAAGAAGTGCGCGGTCTCGGCCGCGTAGGCGGCGCGGTAGCGCTCGAGGAAGAAATGCTCGGGCTTGTCGACGCTGACGTTGGTCGCCGTCCAGGCCGACACTTCGGTCGGTCGGTGGTTGCCGGCCTGCAGCAGGCCCTTGCTGCCCAGCACCTCGAAGCGCTGGTCGTAGCCGTACGCCGCGCGACGGATGGTGTTGATCTGCGCGAGCCGGCCCTTCTTCGTCCGGATCGTCACCGCGGTGGCGTCGATGTCGCCCACCGCGCCGACCGCGGGATCGGTGAGCACGCTGCCGGTCGCGTAGAGCGTTTCCGCCTCGTCGTCGAGGATCCAGCGGAAGATGTCGAAGTCGTGGATCAGCATGTCCTTGAAGATTCCGCCCGAGCGCTTCAGGTACTCGGGCGGCGGCGCGCCGGGGTCGCGGCTGGTGACGACGAGCATCTCGGGATCGCCGATCTCTCCGGCGACGATGCGCGCCTTCACCGCGGCGAAGGTCGGATCGTAGCGGCGCTGGAATCCGATCAGACAGGTGACGCCGGCCTTTGCCACCGCCTGCGCGCAGGTGCGGGCGCGGTCGAGCGCCAGGTCCACCGGCTTTTCGCAGAAGATCTGCTTGCCCGCCGCCGCGGCGCGCAGGATGAGGTCGGCGTGCGTATCGGTGGACGAACCGATGACGACCGCGCCGACCGCCTTGTCGGCGAACGCAGCATCGGCGGTCGCGGCACTCGCGCCGTGCTGCGCGGCCAGCGCCTGCGCGGCAGCGGCGTCGATGTCGATCACGTACTTGAGGCGCACACCGGGCTGGCGCACGAAATTGCCGGCGTGGATCTTTCCGATCCGGCCGGCGCCGAACAGTGCAACGTCGATCATCGTATTCTCCCCGATTGCGCGTTTCCTCGACCTTGAATTCGAGCCGGTACGCGAGGACGCGTCAGCGCTTCAACATCCATTCGTGCGCCGGGTCGTTGCGGAAGTGCCATTCCCGCTTCGGCCCCGCCATCACGTTGAGGTAGTAGGACTCGTAGCCGTGCGGCACGACGACCGGATGGTAGCCGCGCGGCACCATCACGACGTCGTGATCCTCGACGGCGAGCGACTCGTCGAGCGAGCGGTCGTCGGTGTAGACGCGCTGGAACGCGAAGCCCTGTGCCGGATTCAACCGGTGGTAGTAGGTCTCCTCGAGCGAGCTCTCCGCCGGCAGGTCGTCGGTGTCGTGCTTGTGCGGCGGATAGCTCGACGAGTGGCC
The DNA here is from genome assembly GCA_963788185.1 of uncultured beta proteobacterium. Classification (GTDB taxonomy): domain Bacteria; phylum Pseudomonadota; class Gammaproteobacteria; order Burkholderiales; family Casimicrobiaceae; genus CAIWHR01. The sequence continues at coordinate 856,162 of CAWBGE010000017.1, read as the reverse complement.
GGACGGGGTGCGCACTTCGACGACGAGCAGATGCGTCGCGGGCGCAGTCTGCGGAAGGATGTCGCAGACGTAGCGCGCGTTCGAACCCTTGCCGCGCACGCTGCGCTGCATCGACTCCGGCGCAATCAGCCGCGCCGGCGTGTTGCCCGGTCCCGGCGCGCTGGCGACGCCGATCTCGGCAGCAATGAGCGCGGTCACGCGGATTCCCTCGCCGGACGGCAGGTAGACGGCATAAGGCGCCTGGTCGGCGAACACGCTCGGCCGCGCGCCGATGTCGCGCCAGGCCTGCCCGCCGCCTTCGACGTCGACCGTGCCGGCAAGCACGACGATGCACACTTCGGAGCCCTTCAGGTCGACGTCGATTGTCTCGCCCGGCTGCAGCCGGTAGGCGGCGAATCCGACGTAGCGCCACCCGGCCGACGCCGGCGTCACGCGAACGATCTCGCGGCCCGTGCGCCGGCCCTTGACGAGCAGGCTCATCGGGCGCCTTCGAGCCGGTCGACGAGTTCGCGCAGGTGGCGATAGCCCATTTCGGCGTACTTGTAGGCGGGTGCGACGATCGGGTCCTGCTCGGCTTCGACGACCAGCCAGCCCCGGTAGCCGGCACCGTGCAGCAGTTCCATTACCGCGGAGAAGTCGATCGCGCCGTCGCCCGGTACGGTAAACGCGCCGTTGATCACCGCTTCGAGAAAGCTCCAGTTGCGGTTCTTCGCCAGCCGGATCACCTGCGGCCGGACGTCCTTGCAGTGGACGTGGCAGACGCGCGGCAGGTGCTTCATCAGCATCGCGACGGGGTCGCCGCCGGCGAAGCTCATGTGGCCGGTGTCGAACAGCAGCCCGACCTCGTCGCCGGTGGCCGCCATAAGCCGGTCGACATCCTCGGGCGCCTGCACGTAGGCCCCCATGTGATGGTGATAGCCGATGCGCACGCCGTGCGACAGCGTGTAGCGCGCGAACGCGGTCAGCCGCTCGCCGTAGTCGCGCCATTGCCCGTCGGCGAAGAAGCGCGGGCGCTTGTACAGCGGAACCGGCGAGCCCTGGATGGTGCCGGCGACTTCGCCGTAGACCAACACCGTCGAACCGTTCTTCGCGAGCAGGTCGAGGTGCGGTCCGACTGCCTTGATCTCGTCGTCGACGCTGCCGTGCGCGAGGCGTCCGGAGTACCAGCCGGACACGCAGGCGAGCCTGTGCCGTCCCAGCACCTCGCGAAGCGCGTCGGCCTGCCGCGGGAACTTGTTGCCGAGCTCGAAACCCTGGTAGCCGATCGCCTCGCCTTCGGCGAGCGCGGTCTCGAGCGGCGTCTCGCCGCCGAGCGAGGGCAGATCGTCGTTGCTCCACGATATCGGGTTGATGCCGATCTTCACGGCGAATTTCGTCCTCATGGCCTTTGCCGTCCTTTGGCGTCGTCGTAGGCGGCGCGCGCCGCGCGCACTTCGGGGCGCGGCGAGACTTCCGGCACCGCGACCTCCCACCACCAGCCGCCGTCGTCGGTGGTCCGCGTCGGATCGGTACGAATCGCGATCACGTACGTACGATCGGCGGCCCGGGCGCGGACGAGCGCCGCTTCGAGCTCGGGAATGCTGCGAACGTTTTCGGCACGTGCGCCCAGTGCCGCCGCGTGCGCCGCGAAGTCGATGGCCGGCGCGCCGGGCGGCGCCTGCACGCAGTCTGCGAACAGGTTGTTGAAAGGGGCGCCGCCGCAGGCCTGCTGCAGCCGGTTGATGCAGCCGAAGCCCTGGTTGTCGAGGACGACGACGATGAGCTTGGTGCCCAGCATCACGGACGTCGCGATTTCGGAGTTGAGCATCAGGTAGCTGCCGTCGCCGATGACGACGACGATCTCGCGCTCCGGGTGCGCCATCTTCACGCCGATGCCGCCGGCGATCTCGTAGCCCATGCACGAGTAGCCGTATTCCATGTGGTAGCCGCCGGGCACCACCGTGCGCCAGAGCTTGTGCAGTTCGGCCGGCAGCGTGCCGGCAGCGCCGACGACGATGTCGGTGGCCGGCGAATCGGGCGTCGAGCGCTGGATCGCGCCGATGACCTCGCCGTCGTAGGGCAAGGCGACATCGCGCTGTCCGGTGATCCGGTCGACGGTTGCGCGCCACTCCGCGGCGGCGGCTGTCGCCTTCGCCTGCCACGCCGGGTCGGCGCTCCAGCCGGCCAGCGCCCGCGACAGCGCTTCCAACCCGAGGCGCGCATCGGCCTGCAGCGCGGCACCGTGCCACTTCAGCGCATCGAAGCCGTTGACGTTGATCGACACGAGCCGCGCGTTGCCGAACATCGAGTGCGATCCGGTGGTGAAGTCGGACAGTCGCGTCCCGACGGCGAGCACGAGGTCGGCGGACTGCGCCAGCGCGTTCGCCGCCGGCGCGCCGGTGACGCCGATCGCGCCCTGCTGCAGCGGGTGGTTCCACGGCAGCGCGCTCTTGCCCGCCTGCGTTTCGGCGACCGGCACACCATGCGCCTCGGCGAACCGCAGGAGCTCGGCGCAGGCGTCGCTGTAGAGGACGCCGCCGCCCGCGACCAGCAGCGGGCGCCGGGCGGCGGAGAGCAGCGCGACAGCGCGCGCGAGTTCTGCGTCGTCGGGCGGCTGGGCGCGAAAGCTGACCATCGGCGGCGCGAAGAACGCCTCCGGAAAGTCGAAGGCCATCGTCTGCACGTCCTGCGGCAGCGCGAGGGTCACCGGACCGCACAATGCGGGGTCGGTCAGCACGTGGATCGCGCGCGGCAGCGCGGTCAGCAGCTGCTCGGGCCGCAGGATACGGTCGAAGTAGCGTGATACCGGCTTGAAGCAATCATTGGCGGACACGCAGCCGTCTTGGAAGTCCTCGACCTGCTGGAGCACCGGATCGGGGGCGCGCGACGCGTACACATCGCCGGGCAGCAGCAGCACCGGCAACCGGTTGACGTGGGCGAGCGCGGCGGCCGTCACCAGGTTGGTGGCACCCGGACCGATCGACGTCGTGCAGATCATCATCCGCCGCCGCATCTTCGCCTTGGCATAGGCGATCGCCGCGTGCGCCATCGCCTGCTCGTTGTGCGCGCGGTAGGTCGGCAGCGCATCGCGATGCGCGTACAAGGCCTCGCCCAGGCCGGCGACGTTGCCATGGCCGAAGATCGCGAACACCCCGGCAAACAGCGGCTCGATGCCGTTGCCGGTGTCGGCGCGGACCGCCGCGAGATAGCGGACCAGCGCCTGCGCCATTGTCAGGCGAAGGGTGGCGCTCATGGGGGGGTGACCCCGCCGCGCGCCGCGCGCCAGGCGTGGATCAGCGCTTCGTAGGTCGCGCGCACCGCATCGATGAGCGCCCGGTCGTCGATCGTCCCGGCGAGCCATTGTCGGGCCGGCTCGTGGAAGATCGTGCGGCCGACGGCGAAGCCGCGGCAACGCTTCGCGGCCCGCGCATCGCGGAAGCCCGCGACGAGTTCCTCGACCGGCGCATTGAGGCCGAGCACGACGACGCCGCGGCAATGCGGATCGCGCTCGCCGATCAGCGCGTCGATGGCCGTCCACTGCGCGGCGGGCAGCGGCGCGAGCTTCCACCACTCCGGGTAGATGCCGAGGTTGTAGAGCCGCTTCAGCGCGCGGTAGACCGCATCGTCGCCCGGCCCCTTGCCGGCGGGCGGGATGATTTCCAGCAGCAACTCGTGGCCGCTGGCTTGCACGGCGTCGTAGAGGCTGCGGATCTGCGCCTCCTGCTCGAGCCGGTGGTCGACGGGGTCGTCGGGATGGAACTGCACCAGACACTTGACGACCTGCTCGCCGGGCCAGTTGATCAGCGTCGTGCCGACCGAACGACCGCGATCGAATTCGAGTGGATTGGAACCCGGCAGTTCGACCGGGCGCCCGATCCACCAGCCGCGCCCGGTCGCGGCGTTGAGCGCCTCCTGGCCGTAGCGGTCGTCGCAGAGCAGCCCCACCTTGCCGGCGAGCCCCAGCGCCTGTTCGGTCTCCGCGACCGCAGTGACGAAGAGCTTCTTCAGCGCCGGCAGCCGAGCCTCGGAGGCACCTTCGCGCTGCGCGAGGTCGAAGAAGGGATTGCGGTGGTCGAAAGCGAAGACGAACAACTCGTCACGCGGCACCCGCGGCGCGGTGACGCGGTGCAGCCGCGTGAGTGTCGCGTCCTGGTCGGGCCGCGGAATCGTGTCGGCATGGGCGAGGAAGTAGTCGAGCTCGACGCGCGTGGGCATCGCCGGCGCGCAGCCGTGGCGCGAGACGACCAGCGCGCCGCAGGCGTTGGCATAGCGGCAGGCGGCGTCGTATTCCTCGCCGCGCACCCAGCCGGACAGGAAGCCCGCGTTGAACGCGTCGCCGGCACCCAGCACGTTGAGCACGGCGACTTCGACACCCTTGCCGTTGAACGCGGCATCGAGCGACGCGGGAATCGGCCCGTCGATCACCGCGCAGCCCATCGGGCCGCGCTTGACGACCAGCGTCGCCGCGGTCAGCTCGCGCACCCGCCTGAGCGAGGCCAGGATGTCGGTGCTACCGCCGGCAATGTTGAACTCCTCGATGGTGCCGATCGCGAGGTCGATCCTGGGCAGGATGCGTTGCAGGTGCGCGGTGACGCCGTCGGAGGGGATGAAGCGGGTCTCGCCATCGCCGCGCTTGGTGAGCCCCCACAGCACCGGCCGGTAGTCGATGTCGAGGATCGTCCGGACATTGTTCTTACGCGCGCGGTCGAGCGCGAGGTGGCTGATACGGTTGATGTACTCGGTCGAGAAGTGCGTGCCGGTGATCAGCAGCGCGCGGCTCTGCGCAATGTAGGATTCCTCGACATCGTCGCCGGTGATCGCCATGTCGGCGCAGTTCTCGCGCATGAAGATGAGCGGGAACGTGTCCTTGTCCTTGATGCCGAGCACCACCGCGCCGGTGAGCCGGGCCGGGTCGACGCTGACGTGCGACGTGTCGCAGCCTTCCTTGCCGATCGTCTCGACGAGGAAGCGGCCGAGGCCGTCGTCGCCGATCCGCGAGATGAGCCCGGTCTTCAGGCCCAGCCGCGCGCAGCCGAACGCGGTGTTCGCCGACGAGCCGCCGAGGTACTTGGCGAAGCTCGTCACGTCCTCGAGGCGCGCGCCGATCTGCTGCGCGTAGAAGTCGACGGCGAAACGGCCGAGGCAGAGAACGTCGAAGCGGCGGCCTGGGGCGAAAGGCGTGGGATTGCGCATCGTGAGGGTCCGGACGTCGGTGTCCGCGGAACGCGGAAGACGGCTTGCATTCTGTTCCCGGCCGTCGTGAAACTCAAGTTGCGCTGCGTCGTGCCGGTGGAATTTTCACTGCAACGGCACCGAACCATGGTATCGTGAATTCATGGCTCATGGTAACGACGTCCGGGTACGGAACGTCACCCTCTATTACCTGCCTATCAAGACTCGGCTGCCGCTCAAGTTCGGCCCCGAGACGACCACGCATACGACCTGCGCCCGCGCCCTCGTCCGGGTCGAGGGCCGAAGCGGAACCGTCGCGGAAGGCTGGGGCGAGACTCCGCTCAGCGTCGCATGGGTGTGGCCATCGACGCTCGGCTACGAGACGAGGCTCGCGGCGATGCAGGAATTCACCGCGATCGTCGCGACCGCCTGGGCCGAAAGCGGCGAATGGGGCCATCCGATGGAGATCGGGCATCGCTTCGTCCAGGAGCGTCTGCCCACGCTGTTTCGGGGTTTCAACGCCGCGCGCGTCGCCGCCGGCGAGCCGCCGATGCCCTGGCTATCCGCCCTCGTCTGCGCCTCTGCCTTCGACATCGCGACGCACGATGCCTACGGCATCCTCCATCGCGTACCGAGTTTCGCGACGTACAACCGCGATTACATGAACCGGGACCTGTCGTGGTACTACAGCCCCGAATACGCCGAGCGCTTTGCGGGACGCTATCCGCAGGAGTTTTTCGCCAGGCCCGTGCCGAAATCCCTGCCGGCGTGGCACCTCGTGGGCGGCAAGGATCTTCTCCTGCCCGCCGAAGCCACGGGTTCGGAGCCCGACGACGGATACCCGGTGTTCCTTCCGGACTGGATCGAGCGGGACGGTCTCGAGTGCCTCAAGGTGAAGCTCACGGGAACCGACGCCGAATGGGACTACGACCGCATGCGCGACGTCGGTCGGATCGCCGCCGAGCAGGGGGTGCTGTGGCTCTCCGCCGATTTCAACTGCACGGTCCTCGATCCGGCGTACGTGAACGAGATCCTCGACCGCCTCCTCGTGGCCGAACCGCGCACCTACGCGATGATCCTCTATGTCGAGCAGCCCTTCCCCTACGATCTCGAGAACAACCGCATCGACGTCCATTCGGTGAGCGCGCGCAAGCCCCTGTTCATGGACGAAAGCGCGCACGACTGGAAATACGTCGCCCTGGGCAGGACGCTGGGCTGGACGGGCGTCGCGCTCAAGACCTGCAAGACGCTCACCGGCGCCCTCTTGAGCCTGTGCTGGGCCAGGACCGCGGGGATGACGCTGATGGTCCAGGACCTGACCAATCCGATGCTGGCGCAGATTCCACACCTGCTTCTCGCCGCCCATGCGGGGACGATCATGGGCGTCGAAACCAACGCGATGCAGTTCTATCCCGAGGCCTCGGCGCCCGAGGAGGCCGTGCATCCCGGCATGTTCAGGCGGAGAAATGGCAGGGTCTCGCTCGAATCCCTGGGCAACGAGGGCATGGGCTACCGGGTCGGGGAGATCGCCCGTTCGCTGCCTGGCGCATCGATGACGAGCAGCAGGGCATGAGATACCGAAGGGCCGCCCCGAGTGCGAATGCCTTCGTTCCCAGCACGAAGGTAGTCCAATGAACACTGCGGCCCGCCTGGCAAAGGGGCTGTTGCCCAAACTTCTCTACGCAGCGATCCTGATCGCGCTCTGGCAGGCGGCGATCGTCCTGCTGGAACTCAAGGAATTCCTGGTCCCGTCGCCGCTTGCCGTTTTCAAGGCCCTGTTCGATCCCGAGACGGCCTCCCAATACCTGTGGTGGACGCACATCGGGACGACCCTGGGCGAGATACTCGCAGCCTTCGCCTTCACCGCGCTCTTCGGGTTCGTCCTCGCACTGCTGATCACGTGGTCGGACCTCGTGCGCGGCATCGCCATGCCGGTGATCGCCGTATTCAATTCCCTGCCCAAGATAGCGCTCGCCCCCCTCTTCCTCATCTGGTTCGGCTACGGCTTCGCCGCCAATGTCACCATCGCCATCCTCGTGGCTTTCTTCCCGGTCGTCCTCAACACCACGACCGGACTCGATGACGTGGACGAGGATCTCCTCGACCTCGTGCGTTACCTGCACGCGTCCAAGCTCCAGGTGTTTCTCAAGATCCGGATCCCGATGTCCCTACCCTATGTCGTCTCGGGACTCAAGATCAGCGCGACGCTCACGGTGGTCGGCGCCATCGTCGGAGAGTTCGTCGCCTCGAGTCAGGGGCTCGGCTTCCTGATCAAGGACTCGCAGGCGATGATGAACACGCCTCCGATGTTCGCGAGCCTCATCCTGATCTCGTGCATCGGCCTTGGCCTCTTCGCGTCCATCGCGGCGATGGAGAAGATCTTCATGCCCTGGAACCGGAACACGGCAGAGGACGGTTCGCGATGAACTTCGCTTCCCTCGGCCCGAAGCTCAAGACGCCCGCCGTCATCCTGGGCTTGCTGGTGATATGGCAGGTCTCCGTGGAACTGTTCAAGATCCGCGAGTTCATTCTTCCCACGCCGATGTCCGCGCTCGAGCATCTCTTCCTGCCTCAGCCGGATGCCAACTACAACTGGCTCGTCCACATCAGGGCGACGCTTCTGGAAATCGTTCTCTCCTTCGTCATCACCTCGATTGTCGGCATCTCGATTGCCATCGCCCTGGCATGGAGCGAGGCGAGCCGCAAGGTGAGCATGCCCCTCTTCGTGTTCGTGAACTCGTTGCCCATCATCGCCATCGCCCCCATCCTCGTCCTCTGGTCGGGCTACGGCCTGAAGACCAACATCCTCATCGCTTTCCTCGTGTCCTTCTTTCCCGTCGTCATCAACACGCTCGCGGGACTCGCCGCCATCGAGGAGGAACTCCTGGATCTCGTCAAATACCTGCATGGCACGAAGCTGCAGGTCTTCCTCAAGCTGCGCATCCCCAACTCGCTTCCCTATATCTTCACGGGCCTCAAGATCTGCTCGACAATGTGCGTCGTCGGGGCCATCGTCGGCGAGTTCATCGCGTCGGACCGGGGCCTTGGCTATATCATCATCAATTCCCAGTACACGATGGATTCCCCGCCCATCTACGCGGGGCTCATGCTCGTCTCGCTGTTCGGGGTGTCTCTGTTCGGTTTGGTCGGCCTGGCGGAGAGATTCTTCATGCCCTGGGCACAACGAAGAGTCGAAGTGAAGTGACCTGAAATCGACGTGTCCGCGTGGCGGGCGCGCGGTTTTCTTTCTGGAAAGGAGAAATGCATATGTACGGACTGAAACGTGCGGCCGTATTTTTCGCAGCGGCTCTGACGGCGGGAGGGGCGCTCGCCCAGGCCCCGGCGAAGATCGACTTCCAGCTCAACTGGAAGATCTCCGGCGACCATGCGCCGTACTACGTGGCCATGGAGAAGGGATGGTTCAAGCAGGAAGGACTCGACGTCAATATCATGATCGGCCAGGGCTCGGGATTCACAGTTCAGATGGTGGATGCCGGCAAGGCGCAGATCGGCATCTCTGACGCCCCTGTCCCGATCGAAGGCAGGTCGAAGGGCGCGAAGGTCAAGATCGTCGGAATCATCTTCGACAAGCATCCCAACGCCATGTTCTTCTGGAAAGATTCGGGCATCACCAAGCCGCAGGATCTGAAAGGCAAGACGGTGGCCGTACCCGCCTCGGACGGACACAAGGTCATGTGGCCTGCCTTCGCGAAACTCATCGGCCTCAATCCGGCCGACGTGAATTTCGTCAACATCGAGCCGACCGCCAAGCCGGCGGCGCTCGGGACGAAGAAAGCCGATGTCGTCTTCGAGCTGTACACGGGCAAGCCCTTCATGGAAAAGGCCGTGCCGGCCGACAAGCTCGGTGTGCTCCTCTGGGCCGACTACGGCTTCAACGCCTATGCGCACAGCTACATCGCCAGCGACGACTTCATCAAGTCCAACCCCGAGGCATTGCGCAAGTTCCTCAAGGTCGTCTACAGGGCATGGGACTTCACGCTCAACAACATTCCCGAGTCGATCGACATCCTCTCCAAGTACCATCCCATCAACCGCGACGACTTCGTGGCCAACCTCACCGCGGTGCGCGAATTCTTCAAGACCGACAGGTACAGGAACTACGGCATCGGCTACATCGACACCGCGCGCATGCAGGACACGATCAACACCGTCAGGGAAAAGGGCGTCGACATCAAGGGCGATCCCCGCGACTTCTACAATCCGGATTTCCTCCCCAGCCCGCCCTTCAAGTTCAACTTCTGAACCCCCGGCCGGTCGCGCCCCCTCGCGGGGCGCCGACCGCCGGTCGACGACGATTCCCACGAGACGGAACAGGACGTGAGCGACGACAGGAAGGCCCTGATTTCCCTCCGGAACGTGAAGAAGACGTACAGAACGAGGGACACCGAACTCGAAGCCCTCGGCGACGTCAGCTTCGACGTTTTCCCCGGAGAATTCGTCTCCGTCGTCGGCCCCTCGGGCTGCGGCAAGACCACGCTGCTCAAGATTCTCGCCGGCCTGCTCCCCCGTTCTTCCGGGGAGATCGTCGTCGAAAGCGAGAATTTCGACATCGAACGGGAGGTGGGTTTCGTGTTCCAGAAGCCCCTACTCCTCCATTGGCGAAAGGTACTCGACAACGTGCTGCTGCCCATCGAGATCCTGAAGATCAACCGAAAGAGCATGGTCGGCAGGGCGCGCGAGCTACTCTCGCTGGTCGGGCTCGATGGCTTCGAGGACCGCTATCCGAACGAACTCTCGGGAGGCATGCAGCAGCGCGTGTCCATCGCGCGGGCGTTGATCCACGACCCCAAGCTGCTCCTCATGGACGAACCCTTCGGTGCGCTCGACGCGATCACGCGGGAGAGGCTCAACATGGAGCTGCTCCACATCTGGGAGGAGACGAAGAAGACCATTCTCTTCGTCACCCACGGCATCAACGAGGCGGTCTTCCTCTCCGACCGGGTGATCGTCCTCACGGCGCGCCCGTCCAGGATGGCGGCTTCCCTCGACATCAAGCTTCCCCGGCCGCGATCGCAGGAGGTCAGGACCGATCCCGCGTTCGGGCGTTATGCGCTCGAGATATACAAGCACCTCGAGATCGGCTGAAGAGGCGGGACATGGGCGACGAGGTCCGGATTTTCGGCGTCGGCATAAGGGGCGCCGGTCAGGTGGCGCGCCAGCACGCCGCGGCGATCGCAATGAACCCGCATCTGAGGCTCGCGGCGGTGTGCTCGCGCAGCCAGGAGAGTGCCGAGAGACTCGCAACCGAGTTTGCGGACGCCGCCAAGGAAGGGCCTCCCGTAAGGCTGTTCCGGCATTACCCCGACATGCTCGGCACCGCGGAAGTCGACATCGTGTCGGAGTGCATGCCCAACCACCTCCATGCGACGGAGGCCGCCGCCGCCTTCGGCGCGGGCAAGCACGTGATCCTCGAAAAGCCCGCCGGCATCAACCGGGATGAACTCGTCCTTCTCGCCGATGCCTGCCGAAGGGCGGGCACGAGGAGCGTGGTCAGCTTCGTCCTGCGCTGGCACCCCCTCGTCGCGACGATCAAAGGACTTCTCGAACGCGGCGTCGTCGGCGAGCCGTATTTTTCGGGCTTCGACTACTGGCACGGGATCAAGCCGAGCTTCCCCAGCTACGAGTGGATTCGACGCGAGGAATTCGCCGGGGGAGCGATGATCACCGGCGGATGCCACGCCGCCGACCTCGCGCGGTACCTGAAGGGCGAGGTCGCCGAGGTGTCGGCCTACTCGACGCGCGCCCGCGACGATTTCGACTACCCGACGACGTTTTCGGCTGCCGTCAAGTTCCGCGACGGAACGCTCGGCCGTCTTTCGGCGTCGCTGGACGGAGTGTATTTCCCGTATCAGTTCAACATCGACCTCCTGGGAACGCGGGGTGCCATTCGCGACAACAGACTCTTCTCCAACGAACTCTTTCCCGCGCAGAAGGATTTCTCGCTGATCCCCGGCGACACGCCCAATTCCGGGTCCGTGGCCCACCATCCGTTCAAGCAGGAGATCGACGACTTCGTGGATGCTCTGCTGACCGGCGCGCCGGTTCGCTCCGACGTCGCGGACGCGTGCAAATCGATGGAGATCTGCCTGGCGATCACCGAGTCGGCGCAGAGCGGCAAGCCCGTCGCGATAGCCGCGAGCATCACGGCGTAGTGCTTCCGAACCGGTAAGGCCTTCCGGTTCGCATCGATTCGTAGATGCCGCAGACGAGTTCCACCGGCAGCTTTGCCTCGGCGCCGTCCACTGCCGGTCGGGTTCCACGCAGGATGGCGCCCACCATGTCCTCGATCTGCCGCCGGTGCCCCTCGATGCCGATGGCCTTGGGATCGCTCGCCCCGCTGCCGAGGCTCACGCCGCCCATCGCGGCCAGTATCGACGCGTCGCGCGGATCGGTATCCGCGAATTGCCAGCGGACGATGGCGTCGCCCTCGATTGCCGCCGTCCCCCGCTCTCCCGACACCTCGATCTGCTGCGGAAACCCGGGCGCGCAGGAAGTGCTCGACTCGATGACGCCCATGGCACCGCTCGCGTAGCGAACCACGGCGCAGGCGTTGTCCTCGACCTCCAGCCTCGCGTGCGTGCGCGTGGCGGTGTAGCCGAACACTTCGGCGGGTGCCCCGGCGAAATGCAGCATGAGGTCGAGGGTGTGGATGGACTGGTTCATCAGGCAGCCGCCGCCGTCGAGCTCCCAGGTTCCACGCCAGGCGCCCGAATCGTAGTATTCCTGGGTCCGCAGCCACCTGATCTTTCCGCTCACGAAGAGCAGCCGCCCAAAACGGCCCGCATCGATGGCTGCCTTCATCGCGGTCGCTCCCGCGCCGAAGCGATTCTGGAATACCGGCGAGAGGATGACGCCCGACTGCCTGCAGGCGTCGACGATCGACTGCGCCTTCGCGGCTGTCGTGTCTAGGGGTTTCTCGCAGAGCACGTGTTTGCCCGCCCGGGCTGCCGGAATCGCGACGCTCGCGTGGAGACCCGTGGGGGTGGCCACCGTCACGGCATCGATCGGAGCCTTGCCGAGAAATTCGGTGAGGTCGGCGAAACTCGCGATGTCGTGCTTCGCGGCGAATTCGCGGGAACGCTCTGCCACGGAGTCGAAGACCGCCGTGAGCTGGGCGCCGTCGACTGCGCGGATCGCCTGGGCGTGGAAGGCGCCTATCGTCCCTGCGCCAATGATCCCGAAGCGTACGATGTCCTTGCTCATGCGTTTCTCCCTGTTCGGCTCGATCTCGAAGCGGCTCCCGACCGTCCTGCACAATCTTTCATGCCGTGAACGAGCCTCCGTTGAGGCGGGCCTCGAGCAACCCGCGCACGTAGCCGATCGACCACGCCGCACAGCCGCGGCCGTCGGGAACGTAGTCGAAGGGCTCCATCGCGAGCCAGCCGCCATAATTCTGCCGCGCCAGCGCCGCCAGGATCGGCGCGAAGCGGTCCTCGCCCTGGCCCGGGCCGCGGCGGTTGCGATCGTTCAGCTGCACGTGGACCAGGTGGCCGCTGGGCCAGCAGCGGTCGATCAGTGCGGGCAGCGGCTCGGTTTCGGTGGCGCCGGCCGAACTGGTATCGAGCATGGTCTTCAGCGCCGGCAAAGCGGCGGCCTCGACGATGGCCATCGCCTCGGCCAACGTGTTGACCACCGGCGTCTGCGTGCGCGACAGCGGCTCGATGCAGTAGTGCAGGCCAAAGCGGCCCGCGTGTTCGCCGGCGGCCACCCAGGCCTCGGTGGCGCGCGCCAGTGCGTCAGCACTGCTCTGGCCGGGATGCGGATTGCGCTGGCCCGGTGAGCCGTGCACAAGGTAGCGGCCGCCCAGTTGCGCGCACAGCTCGACCAGCCGGCGCATGACCGAGCGCGTGCGCGCCTGAACCGCGGCGTCCGGGCTGCTGATGGAAAGGCCCTTCGGCGCCACCAGCAGCCAGTGCAGGCCGCTGATGGCCAGGCCATGATCGGACGCGATGCCGGCCCATTGCGCCGCCTGCGCATCGGTGATCGTCATCGGGTCGTCGGCCAGCGTGTATGGCGCGATCTCCAGCCCCCTGTAGCCGAGCTTGGCGGCGTAGGCGCATTGTTCGGCAAAGCCCCATGGCGCGAGCACTTCGTTGCACAGCGACAGCCGATCGATCATCGACGCTGCTCCCGAACGAACAGGCTGGCCGATTCGCGATCCAGGTAAAGCGTGGCGTTGCCGTGCTGGCGCAGAATCGTCGCCGGGCAGGCGGGGCCGATCGGCGCGCCCAGCGTGTTGCCGACCGCTACCGCCTTGCGCGAACCCGGCACGACGCACACCAGCACGCGTCCGGACAGCAGCGTCGGGCACGTCAGGGTGATCGCCTGGCGCGGCACGGTGTCGAAGCTTGGAAAGCAGCCGTCATTGACCTGCTGCTGCCGGCAGGCTGCGTCGAGTTCCACCACCTTCACGGCCTGCGGGTCGTCGAAATCTGCCACCGCGGGATCGTTGAAGGCGATGTGTCCGTTCTCGCCGATGCCCATGCACACCATGTCGATCGGCGCTTCGGCGAGCAGCGCCGCATACCGCGCGCACTCCGCCGCGAGATCGTGGACTTCGCCGCGTATCCCGTGAAACGCCGCCGGGCGCACCTCCGAGAGCAGGTGTTGCTGCTGGTAGCGGCGGAAGCTGGCCGCGTGGCTCGCCGGCAACCCGACATATTCGTCCATGTGGAAAATCGTCACCCGCGACCAGTCGATGCCCGGCGCGGCGGCAAGGCCGGCGATCAGTTCGTCCTGCGAAGGGGCGCTGGCCACGATGATGCGCGCCTGGCCCCGCTGCTCGATCGCCTCGCGCAGCACCTGCGCGGCCTCATCGGCAGCCGCGATGCCCATCGCGCTCCGGTCGGGATAAATGACGACGTGAAGCTGATCCACCGTGACGCGGGTAGCGTCGGGACGACGCGCTTGAGTGATATGCATGTTCATGAGTTGGTTGCGGACGGATGCCTGTCGCGGCGACAGCAGGACTCAACCAAGATGCTTGACGAGCGGGATGTACAACTCCTCGTAGCGCTTGTTCTTCTGGTCGCCGCCAGGAAGATTGGCACTGGTCCAGATCGGCGGATCGACACCCAGCGCCTTGAGGGCCTTCACGGTTTCGATCATCAGGCAGTTGATGGCCACCACGTTGCAGATGGTCGCGGTGGGTCCCACTCGCTGCTCCACCCCCTCCACGTCGACCACCGCGTCGCCATAGGGAATGTGGTTGTCGATGAAATAGTCCACTTCCTGGTAGAGGTTCCTGCACGACGGATGTCGCGACGGATGGTCCGGAGCAAGCATGTCGGCGAAGGCGCGGCTCGTGATGCCAATGCTGATCATGCCCCGCTTCCTCGCCTCGAGGGCCGAATCGACGCACATGGAATTGATGCCGTAGGCATTGGCGATGACGATCACTTCGCCGGGGGTAGCACCCAACCTGTAGGCGTCGAAGACCTTTGCCGCGTAGCCGGGGAGCCGCTCGATGAAGTTGGAGCGCTTCGCCCCGTGGATGAGGTTGGTGCCGGCGTCGAGGATCGCGTTGACGGGTGCGAGGCCACCGGCCCGCCAGAGCACTTCCTCGGCGCACATATTGGAGTGTCCACCCGGTCCGATGACGTGGATCAATTTCCCTTCGGCCACCGACTTTGCAGCCACGGCTGCCGCCGCCCGGATGATCTCCTCCTCGGAGAGAATGCCAGCCACGATCTCGGTGATGGCGGCACCGTAACGTTCCAGTTCCTTGTTCATCGCTGTCCCTTTGTTGTCACCCGCGACTGCATCATGGCGTTGATCGAGAATACGATCATGAAGACCGCGCTTACCGGCACCGCGAGATAGGCCCAGCCGGTGGGAAAGTCCCATGTGTCGAAGGGGATGCGCATGCGCACGTCGACGATGCGAACGCCCCCGACAAGCATCACCACGAAAAACGCCAATTCCGAAAGCCGGATGATGATGCCGAGTTGCCGTGCGGCGACAGGCTTCAGCTTGGTGACGAAGAAATCCATCACCAGATGCTCGTTACGCGCAACCAGAACGCTCGCGCCGATGAAGACGACCCAGATGAAGAGCAGTCGGGAAAAGTCGGGCAGCCAGATCCAGGCGGCACCGGCGAAATAGCGCATGGCGATGCGGACGATGTTGAGGCCGAAGAGGGTCAGGAAGATGACCCCGGCCACGGCTTCCAGGACCGCGCAGCATTTGCGGACAAACGTGTCGAGCATGGTCGACACCTCAGAGCAGCAGGTTGGGAATGAACATCACCAGCTCCGGGATGAGGATGCACAGCAGCAGCACCAGGAACAGGACCAGCGTATAGGGTGTCGACGCCCGCACCAGCGTGCCGAACGGTATGTTCGCGATTTTCGCTTCGATGAAGAGCAGCGCGCCCACCGGCGGGGTGAGGAGGCCGATCATCAGGTTGAACACGGTGATGACCCCGAAATGGGTCGGATCGACGCCCAAACCGACCGCGACCGGGAGCAGGACCGGAAAGAAGATCAGCATGATGGGAATGGCATCGATGATGCATCCCATCAGCACGTAGAAAACGGCGACGGCGAGAAGGAACGAAATCTTCGTGAAATGCATCGACGCGATGAAGCGCTGCAGCTGGTCGCCCAACTGTTCCTGAACCGTGATGTACTGGAACACACCCACCACCGCGAAGATGATCATGATGGCGGCGGAGAAGACCGCGGCCCTGGCGGAGGCCGAGTAGATCTCCCTGAAGGTGATGCTCCGGTATACGAACAGCGAGATGACCAGAATGTAGAGGATCGCCAGCGCGGCGACCTCGACCAGCGTCACCACGCCGAGGACCACGCCGAGGACGATGATCACCGGGGTGATGAGCGCAAAGACGGTGTCCCTGAGCAGCACGGCAAACGCGGCGAGGGATCGCTCGACCTTCACCACAGGATACCGGCGCTTGCGGCTCACGACGAAAACGGCAGCAGCGAGGAAGAGCGCGATCAAGGTGCCGGGCACGATGCCGCCCAGGAAGAGCTTGCCGATCGAAATGCCGCTGATCACGCCGATGAAGATCATCGGGATGCTGGGTGGGATGATGGGCCCCATCACCGCGGCGGCGGCATTGATGGAGGCGGCGAAAGGCTTGTCGTAGCCCTGTTTCTCCATCGTGGGCAGCAGGATGGAGGAAACCGCCGTGGCGTCTGCCACCGCCGACCCGGACACGCCGCCCATGATGAAGTTGACGACGATGGCCACATAACCCATGCCGCCGCGGAAGCCGCCGACGAAATAGGTCGCGAACTCGGCCAGCTTCCGGGTGATGCCGCTCTTGTTCATCAGCTCGCCGGCCAGGATGAAGAACGGGATGGCGATCAGCGTGGGCGAATCGACCCCCTGCACCAGATACGACGCCACCACCGTCAGCGACACCTGCCCCTGGAGCAGGATGTAGAGCACGCCGCTCAGGCCCATCGCGATCCAGATGCTGAACCCCAGCCCGAAGAACAGGAACAGCAGCACGAAAAGTACAACGATCATGGCACTTATCCGGCAGGGAGCAGGCGCCGGGAGGAGGACCCGGCGTCCGGCTGCGTCACTTGTTCTGGATCGCCTTGATCTTGCCGAGGAGTCCGGCGGGCCACTTGGATCCTTCGTAGTCGTTGTAGATACCGTCGAGCTTGGCCTGGATCGAAGGCAGGTCGGCGTCGAGCACCGTCATCTTCGTGCGCAGCGTCGCGTACACGTCGCCGAGCTGTTTCTGCGTCAGCGTGGTTTCGAGGTTGCCTGCTTCCTCGCTGGCCTTGAAAATGAGTTCGCGGTCGGCCGCACTCAGCTTGTTCCACTTGTCCGCGGCCATGTAGAACGTCTCGATGTCGCGGATGTAGTCGGTCCTGGTGTAGTACTTCTGGACTTCGAACAGGCTGGCACTCGCGACCACGATGGCGCCGTTCTCCTGCGCGTCGACGACCCCCGTCTTCAGCGCCATGTAGAGGTCGGCGAAGGCGATCTGCTGCGGCATCGCGCCGAGGGTCTGCATCGCGCGCAGCACGGTGGGGCTGGCGGCAGTCCGGATCTTGAGACCCTTGAAGTCGTCGGCTTTGACGACGGGCTTGTCGCGGGTCGAAAGGCCGCGCGGTGCGGTGTCGCCGTTGATGTTGACGATCTTGATTCCCGTGTCCTTCTCGGCCTTCTCCTGGATCGGCTTGAAGAAGTCGGCCTGAAGGCTGCGGCGCATGTGGTCGTAGTCCTTGAAGAGGAAGGGAATCGCCGTGCTTTCATAAGCTTCCCCACCCTTGATCCAGGCGAAGGTGTTGATGCCGCCGTAGACCATTTCGAGGTTGCCCGTCTGCATGAGGGCGAACATCTGCTTCGGATCGCCGAGCTGGCTGTTCGGATAGACCTTCACCTCGATCCTGCCCTTGGACGCCGCTTCGACGAGGTCCTTGAACTTGAGCGCCGCCACTTGCGTGGGATGGTTGGTGTCGCGGATGTGCCCGATCCGGAGGGTCATCTTGTCCTGCGCCTGCGCGCTCGACATCGCGACCAGCGCGACGACTGCCAGCATTGCAAGTTTCTTCATTTCGGTGCCTCCTTTGAAAGTTGATCGGATCCGGTCCCGCGACGGCGATCGGTTGAAGCGACAGCGGACTTGCTCCACTTCAGGGGTTCCTCGAAGTGTTCGAGAAGTTTCACCCTGATGGTCGCGGCGTCCCCGGCCTCGATCGCGTCGACGAGCGCTTCGTGCAGCGCGATGAACTGGGTCACGTCGCTGGTTCGATAGCGCTCCAGCGTGGTCAGCGTGCGCTGGATCGTGGCGAAGATCCTGATGAGGGAGAGCAGCAGCCAGTTCCCGTGGTCCCGATACAGTGCCAGATGGAAGAGCGTGTGCAGCTCGATCATCGACGGCTCGTTGCCGCCTTGCGCGGCGAGGCGGCGCATGGCGTCCAGGAGGTCGCGAAGCTCCCTGATCAGCGCCGGGCTGTGCCGACCGGCATATCGCTCCAGGAACACGCCTTCCAGTGCGATCCGCACATCGAGAATGTCCCTGAAGTCGTCGACATTGGCATCGATGCCATAGGAGAGATTTTCCAGTATGGCTTCGAAGTTGAAGCTCTTGAGGAAGCGGCCGGTGCCCGGCCTGACTTCGATGATGCCCAGCGACTCCAGGCTCTTCAGCGCTTCCCTGAGCGCCGTCCGGCTGACGTCGAGCCCTTTGGCCAGTTCGTGCTCGGACGGAATGGAATCCCCGCCCTTCAGCCCGTTCCTCATGAAGTAGAGCTTCAGGTTTTCCTTCACCCGGCTGGAAAGGGTCTCCTGCTTGAGACTTTCAAGTTTCACGGCAGTACAACTCCTCCCCTGCGACCACGCAGGTTTCGACATCGAGTTGCGCAGCACCCGGTCGGTGTCGGAACTGGGTGATGCAGGCCGGCGTACCGGGCACGAACGCGGCGGCGCCCGGCGGCAGGCCGAGCAGGCGCGCGGGTCGACGGATGCAGAGCGCCGTCGCCTCACCCAGCGACGCGCCGGTCGCCGTCATGAAGCGCGCAATGTCGTGGTCGAGCAGATGCCCCGCTCCCGCGAGGAACTCGGTTCCCGCCAGGCTCAGGTGCCCGTCGGCGTGGACTTCGACCGCGATGTCGCCCCAGGGTCTGATGCCGGGCGCGCTCCCGGCGAGGAAGGCGACGTCGCTGACCAGGACGAGGCGGTCGAGGCCCTTTGCCCGCGCGAAGCTGCGCATCACCGCATCGGGCAGATGGAACCCGTCGGCGATGATGGACGCGCACAACGCGTCGGCACCCAGTTGTTCCCAGAGGTAGTTCTTCAGGCGCGGCAGCACCGCGTGGCTGCCGTTGCCCAGATGGGTCGAGAGCCGCGCCCCAGCGGCAATCGCCTCGCGGATCCGCTCCGGCGATGCGCCGGTGTGTCCGATCGCGACGATTACGCCCGTCGCCGACACCTTCTCGATGAAGTCGAGTGCGCCGTCCGTTTCCGGTGCCACCGTCACGATGCGTATCAGGCCTTCGGCGGCCTCCTGCCACGCGCTGAACTCGCTCCAGTCGGGCTTCCGCACATGTTTGGGGTCGTGCGCGCCGCGCGGTCCGTCCGCAGGCGAGATGAAAGGCCCTTCGACGTGAATACCCGGCACTGCCGTCCGAACCAGGGTGCTGTTCCGCACCGCCGTGGCGATGGCGGCGCAATTGGCCGTGATCCGGTCGCGGGGGCCGGTGATGATCGTCGCCAGGTGCCGCGTGGTTCCGGATGCCGCGATCGTCCGCACCACCGTCTCGACGTCGCCTTCCGGCGCGTCGGGTGTGATTCCCGTCCCGCCTCCATGCACGGTGCCCAACCCCGCCGCCGAATAATCGATGCCCGCGTAGCCGTTGACCTGGAGGTCGATGAATCCGGGGCAGATGTAGGGCAGGCAATCAGGCAGTCGCGAAGTGCCCGCCTCTCCCGGCTCCGGCGGCAGGTTCTCCACTGCCGCGACCAATCCACGCTCGACGGCAACCCGCACGGGCGTGCGCGTCCAGCAGTCGAGTCCCTCGTAGAGCATCTGCGGCCTTCGTTCCAGCGACAACAGGTAGGATGTATGACATCCTATACCAGCGGTGCCTGCGACGCCACTATTGCTTCTGTCGATAGCGCTCGATGACCTCGCGATTGATCTCCACGCCTAGCCCGGGCGCAGACGGGATCTGCACCATGCCGCCCTGCATCGTGATCGCGCCGAATATGAGATCGTGGCGAAACGGATGCGAGGACTGGTCGTACTCCAGCATCGGCTCGATCGGATTCAACGCCAGTGGTGCGGGTGGAAGCGTGGCCACGAACTGCAGCGACGCCGCAAGGCCGATGCCCGATGCCCACACGTGCGGAATGATCGTCATGTGCCACGCCTGCGCGAGCGCGGAGATCTTGCGGCACTCGGTGAAGCCGCCGGCAGAGCAGAGATCGGGCTGCAGGATGTCCACGGCGCGGCGCGCGATCCACTCGCGGAATCCGATCTTGGTGAACTCGTTCTCCCCCGCCGCCAGGTAGATGCCGGTGAGATTCTTGAGCTCGCGGTAACCGTCGATGTCTTCCGGCGAGATCGGCTCCTCGAACCAGTGGATATCGGCCGGCTCGATCGCCCTGAGGATGCGTCGCGCAGAAGCGACATTGAACGCGTGGTTGGCATCGATCATCAGCTTCGGGCCGGGGCCAATGCCCTCCCGCACGGCGAGGACATACTCGATGTCCACCTCGACGCCGAAACCGGTCTTGAGCTTCATGGCGGTGAAACCGTTCTTCACATGGCGTCGGGCCTCCAGCACGGCATCGTCGGGATACGACCTGCCCTCCACGCGGTAGAAACCGGTCGCGTAGGGCTGGATCTGCGTGCGATAAGCGCCTCCGAGGAGCTTGTGTACGGGCTTGCCCAGAGCGCGCCCCTGGCAATCCCAGATTGCGATGTCGATGGCGCTGATGGCATTGATCACCGCGCCCTTCTGGCCGTAGGGGCGCGTGAGGTTGTACATGCGCTCCCAGAGCACGTCCACGTCGAACGGATCCTGCCCGACCACGATCGGCTTCAACGCGGCGTGCACGATGGTCTCTGCGATCTCCGGCGGTTGCAGGCCGTGGCAGAGCGACTCACCCCAGCCGGAGATGCCCTCGTCGGTGACGACCTCGACGATCATCGTGCTGCGCCTCCTGACCCATCCCATCGAGAATGCGAAGGGCTCGTCGAGAGGCGTCGAAAGAACGTACGTCCTGATGTCGACGATTTTCATGCTTCATCCTAGCCTTCGCCCCAGACCTCGCGCGCAACCTCGACGATCAGCCGCAGCTTGGCGGCCTGCGCGTCCATGGCAATCGCGTTGCCGTGGACGGTGCTGGAAAACCCGCACTGCGGCGACAGCGCGAGCTGCTCCAGCGGCACGTAGCGGCTCGCCTCGTCGATCCGGCGCTTGAGTGCGTCCTTCGATTCCATCGTGCCGACCTTGGTGGTCACCAGTCCCAGGACGACGATCTTTCCGGGCGGAACGAACCGCAGCGGCCGGAAATCGCCGCTGCGCTCGTCGTCGTATTCGAGGAAGTAGCCGTCCAGCTTCATCTCGGACAGCAGCGCCTCCGCGACCGGCTCGTAGCCTCCCTGTGCCGCCCAGGTGCTCTTGAAGTTGCCGCGGCAGAGGTGCGTGCACAGCGTCATGCCGGCGGGCTTCTGCGCGACCACCCGATTGATGAACGACGCGTAGCGGTGGGGCAACTCGGCCGGATCGTCGCCGCGCTGGCGCGCCGCCTCCTGCATCTTCGGGTCGCAGAGGTACGCGAGGTTGGTGTCGTCCATCTGCACGTACGTGCACCCCGCCGCAGCCAGCGACGCGAGCTCCGCGCCGTACGCGTCGGCAGTGTCCTGGTAGAAAGCCTCCAGATCCGGGTAGTGCTCGCTGCTGATGCCGGCGCGGCCGCCGCGGAAGTGGAGCATCGTCGGCGACGGGATGGTGACCTTCGGCGTGCGCTGCGTCCGGCTCCTGAGGTAGAGGAAGTCGGCGCGCTGGATGTCCTTCACGTGCCGGACCTTGTCGACGACGCGCATGACCGGCGGCGCGAGCTCCTCGGTGCCGTCGGGCTTCCTGATGGTGACGGGAATGTCGGTCTTGACGCCGCCCAGCTGCTCGAGGAAGTCGATGTGGAAATACGCGCGGCGGAACTCACCGTCGGTGATCGACTGCAGGCCTGCGTCCTCCTGCATCTTCACCACCTCGGCGATCGCGCGGTCCTCGATCCTGCGCAGCTCTGCAGCGTCGATCTCGCCGCGCGCCTTCTTTTCGCGCGCTTCGAGCAGGTACCGCGGGCGCAGGAAGCTGCCGACGTGATCGGCGCGGAACGGGGGTGTCGTGCGTTGGCTCATGGCGTTCGTCCTCGGGAATCAAGCGAGTCGCGATCCAGCTCGCACTCCGATTTAACCAGATCGCCGCGCGGTTGTCCCGGCGAACGTCCGCGCTGACGTCAGGCGGGAGCGAGTGCAGGCCCGGCCAGCCTCTCGACCATCGCGATCGTGGCCTTCTGCAGCGGCGTCGAGGGCCGCTGCGCCGAGGTCACGATGGCCAGTGCGCTCTTGAGCTGCGGAGCGACGATGGTCCGGGGGTGCAACCTTGGCGCCATCGCGTTGCCCTGCAGCGCGCGCGGCGAGAGCACCGCGAAACCGTGCCCGTCGGCGACGAGCTCGAGGATCGCCGGCACGGCGTCGATCTCCATCGCGACGTCGGGACGCAGGCCCAGGCCGGCGAGGCGTGTCTCGACCAGCATGCGGATCGCGTTCGGCCGGCTGGGGATGAGCAGAGGGAAGCGCGGCAGCTCGGCGAGGTGCAGCGTCCGCGGCGCCCTGCCCTCCGTCCGCGCACCGATGAGACAGAGCGCCTCCTCGAGCAGCACCCGGATCTCGATCGCCGGCGACGCGGTCGGGTTGTAGACGAGGCCGACGTCGACGCGACCGACGGTCAGCCATTCCTGGATGTTGGCCGAGAGCCCCTCGACGATGCTGAGCGACGCCCGCGGGTAGCCCTGCCGGAACTCGCGCACCACCGGCACCGTGAGAAGCCGCGCGAGGGTCGGCGGCAGCCCGACCACGACCTTCCCGACCGACGCGCCCTTGGCCTCGTCGACGTCGCGCCGCGCCCGGTCCACCTGCTGCAGGATGCCCCGCGCATGCTCGAGCAGCCGCTTCCCCGCCTCCGTCGGCGTGGCGCCGCGCCCGTTGCGCAGCAGCAGGTTCTGGCGCAGCTCCACCTCGAGGCTGCGCACCTGCCGGCTGATCGCCGGCTGGGCGACGCCGAGAAAGCGTGCGGCACGGCTGAAGCCGCCCAGTTCGACGACGTTGACGAAATATTCGAGTTGCCTGAGATCCATGATGCTCCCGCATCGCTCTATAAGACCCATGCCTCTTCGGCATAGCTGCTAGTATACCGATGAAGATGTTCGACATCCCGGCGCGGGCGCAGAATCCCGTCTCGAGTCGGCGTTTGGTCGACCGGCGGAGACTCCCATTCAAACCCCGATTCCCTGCCTGTTCATGCGCGGCGGCACCTCGCGCGGCCCGTTCTTTCGGGCTGCCGATCTGCCGGCCGACGTCGCGACGCGCGATCGCGTGCTGCTCGCGGTGATCGGTTCGCCGGACAGGCGCCAGATCGACGGCCTCGGCGGCGCGCATCCGCTCACCAGCAAGGTCGGCATCGTGCGCCCCGGGAGTGCGCCGGGCGTGGACCTCGACTTCCTGTTCGCCCAGCTGCAGCCGGACAAGGACACGGTGGACACCACGCCCAACTGCGGCAACATGCTCGCGGCAGTCGTGCCGTTCGCGCTGGAAACCGGCATCGTCGAGGCGCGGGGCGACACCAGCACGTTCCGCGTGCTGACGCGGAACACCGACATGCAGTGCGACATCACCGTGCAAACCCCCGGGGGCCGTGTCGAGTACGAGGGCGACGCCCGCATCGACGGCGTGCCCGGGACGTCGGCGCCGATCACCGTCAGCTTCCTCGACACCGCCGGGTCGGTCTGCGCCGGCCTCCTGCCGACCGGTCACCTGCGCGACACCATCGACGGCGTCGACGTCACCTGCATCGACAACGGCATGCCGCTGGCGATCTTCCGCGCGGCCGACGTCGGCCGCACCGGCTATGAGAGCGTCGGCGAGATGAATGCCGACGACGAGTTGAAGGCCCGCGTCGAGCGCCTGCGTATCGCCTGCGGCCACGCGATGGGACTCGGCGACGTGACGGCGAAGAGCTTTCCGAAGATGACGCTGATCGCGCCACCGCGCGACGGCGGTAGCCTGTGCACGCGCAGCTTCATTCCGCACGTCTGCCACGACGCGATCGGCGTCCTGGCTGCGGTGACGGTGGGCACCGCCTGCGTCCTCGACGGCTCGGTGTGCGACGGTGTCGCTGTGGTTCCCCAAGGCCGCGCCAGGAAGGTTTCGGTCGAGCATCCCACCGGCGAGTTCAGCGTCCTGCTCGATGTCGATCCCGCCAAACCGCAGAACGTCACCCGCGCGGCGCTGCTGCGCACCGCGCGGCTCATCATGCGCGGCGAGGTCATGATTCCCGCGTCGGTATGGAAAGGAAACCCCTCGTGATCATCGACTGCCACGGCCACTACACGACCGCGCCCAAGGCACTGGAGGAGTGGCGCAGCCGCCAGATTGCCGGCCTCAAGGACCCCACGGTTGCCCCGAAGGCCTCGGAGCTCGCGATCGGCGACGACGACCTGCGGGCGAGCATCGAGACCAACCAGCTCGCCAAGATGAAGGAGCGCGGCAGCGACCTCACCGTCTTCTCGCCGCGCGCGAGCTTCATGGCGCATCACATCGGCGATTTCCAGACCAGCTCCACCTGGGCCGCGATCTGCAACGAGCTGTGTCACCGCGTCAGCCGGCTCTTCCCCGACAGCTTCATCGGCGCGGCGATGCTGCCGCAATCGCCGGGGGTGGACCCGAAAACCTGCATTCCCGAACTGGAGAAGTGCGTCCGCGAGTACGGCTTCGTCGCGATCAATCTCAATCCCGATCCTTCCGGCGGCCATTGGAAGGAGCCGCCGCTGTCCGACCGGCACTGGTACCCCATCTACGAGAAGATGGTCGAGTACGACATTCCGGCGATGATCCACGTCAGCACCAGCTGCAATGCCTGCTTCCACACGACCGGGGCGCACTACCTCAATGCCGACACCACGGCGTTCATGCAGTGCCTGACAGCCGACCTGTTCCAGGACTTTCCGACGCTGCGCTTCGTGATTCCGCATGGCGGCGGCGCGGTGCCCTACCACTGGGGCCGCTTCAGAGGTCTCGCGCAGGAGTTGAAGAAGCCGCTGCTCAAGGACCATCTGCTGAACAACATCTTCTTCGACACCTGCGTGTACCACCAGCCGGGCATCGACCTGCTGACCAAGGTGATCCCGGTGGACAACGTGCTGTTCGCGTCGGAGATGATCGGCGCGGTGCGCGGCATCGACCCGGAGACCGGCTTCAATTACGACGACACCCGGCGCTACATCGAGGCCGCGGCCTTGAGCGCCGAGGACCGCCGCAAGATCTACGAAGGCAACGCGCGGCGCGTCTATCCACGCCTCGACGCCGCGCTCAAGGCCAGGGGGAAGTGACCATGCACTTGAACAATCTTGGCGTCGTCCGACGGAACATCGTGCGCGCAGACCGCGCGGCGGTGGACAAGCTGGCGCGCTTCGGCGTCGCCACCGTCCACGAGGCGATGGGGCGGGTCGGCCTCATGAAGACCTACCTGCGGCCGATCTACCCCGGCGCGCAGCTGTGCGGCACAGCGGTCACCGTGCTGCTGCAGCCCGGCGACAACTGGATGCTGCACGTCGCGGCCGAGCAGTTGCAGGAGGGCGACGTCGTCGTGGCCGCCTGCACCACCGACAGCGACGACGGCTACTTTGGCGACCTGCTGGCGACCAGCTTCCGCGCCGGGGGCGCGAAGGGCCTCGTCATCGACGGCGGCGTGCGCGACGTCAAGGATCTCGCCGCCATGCAGTTCCCGGTGTTCTCGCGCGCGATCAGCGCCAAGGGCACCGTCAAGGCCACCCTAGGATCGGTCAACATTCCGGTGGTCTGCGCCGGGGCGCTGGTGAATCCCGGCGATGTGGTCATCGCCGCCGACGACGGCGTCGTGGTGGTGCCCGCCGCGATCGCTCAGCAGGTGGCCGATGCCGCCGAAGCGCGCGAGGCGAACGAGGCCGACAAGCGGAAGAAGCTGGCGGCCGGCGTGCTGGGACTCGACATGTACAACATGCGCGAGGCGCTGGCGAAGGCCGGCCTCAAGTACATCGACTGACCGCCATGGCATTCGAGATGACCCCGGGCTGGCTGCCGTTCCATCCCGCGCCGTCGACACCGCTCTTCCGGCTGCCGCCGGGCGCGGTGGACGCGCATTGCCACGTGTTCGGCCCGGGCGCGGCGTATCCCTATGCGCCCGAGCGGAAATACACCCCCTGCGACGCGTCCAGGGACCAGCTCTTCGCGCTGCGCGACCGTCTGGGTGTCTCGCGCAACGTGATCGTCCAGGCCACCTGCCACGGCAGCGACAATCGGGCGCTGGTCGACGCACTTGCGGCACTCCGCCGGCAAGGCGCGCGGCGTGGCCACCGTGAAGCGCGGTGTCACCGATGCCGAGCTCGCGGCGATGCACGCCGCCGGCGTGCGCGGCACGCGCTTCAATTTCGTCCGGCGCCTCGTGGACTTCACGCCCAAGGACGAGCTGCTGGAGATCGCGCAGCGCATCGCGCCGCTGGGCTGGCACGTCGTGGTCTACTTCGAGGCCGTCGACCTGCCCGAGCTGTGGGATTTCTTCACCGCGCTGCCGACCATCGTGGTCGTCGATCACATGGGCCGGCCGGACGTGACCAGGCCGGTCGACGGGCCCGAGTTCGAACTGTTCGTGCGGCTGCTGCGCGAGCACCCGAACATCTGGTCGAAGGTGAGCTGCCCGGAGCGTCTCTCGGTTTCCGGACCGCCGGCACGCGATGGCGAGCGCCGTGCCTACCGCGACGTGGTGCCGTTCGCGCGGCGGATCGTCGAGACGTTTCCGGATCGCGTGCTCTGGGGCACCGACTGGCCGCACCCGAACCTGAAGGACCACATGCCCGACGACGGCCTGCTGGTGGACTTCGTGCCGCACGTCGCGGTCACACCGGAGCTGCAGCGCAAGCTGCTGGTGGACAATCCGATGCGGCTCTACTGGCCCGAAGAGACGCTCTGAGGAGACACCGATGGCACTCGACAAGCCGTACCGGGACATCCCCGGCACAACGATCTTCGACGCCGATCAGGCGCGCAAGGGCTATCACCTGAACCAGTTCTGCATGTCGCTGATGAAGGCCGAAAACCGCGCGCGATTCAAGGCCGGCGAGCGCGCCTACCTGGACGAATGGCCGATGACCGAGGACCAGAAGCAGGCGGTGCTCGCACGCGACCTCAATCGCTGCATCGCGCTCGGCGGCAACATCTACTTTCTCGCCAAGATCGGCGCGACGGACGGCAAGAGCTTCCAGCAGATGGCCGGCAGCATGACCGGTATGACCGAGGAGGAGTACCGCGTCATGATGCTCCGGGGCGGACGCCCGATCGAAGGCAACCGCTACATCGGGGAAAAGCAATGAGTGCCGCAGCGGGTGCACCGGGTGCCGGCAGGGCGGCGCGCATCACCGCGAGCGTGTACACGTCGCACGTTCCGGCGATCGGCGCGGCAATCGACCTCGGCAAGACCGCCGAGCCGTACTGGCAGCCGCTGTTCGCCGGCTACGAGCCCTCCCGCGCCTGGCTGCGCGCCAACACGCCGGACGTCATCTTTCTCGTCTACAACGATCACGCCACGGCCTTCAGCCTGGACATGATCCCGACCTTCGCGATCGGTTGCGCTGCGGAGTACAAGCCTGCCGACGAGGGCTGGGGACCGCGGCCGGTGCCGGTCGTGAAGGGACACCCCGAGCTGGCCGCGCACATCGCGCAGTCGGTCATCCTCGACGATTTCGACCTCACGATCGTCAACCGGATGGACGTCGACCATGGCCTGACGGTGCCGCTGTCGCTGATGTGCGGACAGCCGGCCGCGTGGCCGTGTCCGGTGATCCCGTTCGCGGTGAACGTCGTGCAGTATCCGGTGCCGTCGGGCCGGCGCTGCTACCAGCTCGGCAGGGCCCTGCGCAAGGCCGTCGAATCGTATGACGAACCCCTGAAGGTCCAGGTCTGGGGCACCGGCGGCATGAGTCACCAGCTGCAGGGTCCGCGCGCCGGGCTGATCAACAAGGCCTGGGACAACGCCTTCCTCGACCAGCTCATCGCCGATCCCGAGGCGCTGGCGGCGAAGCCTCATGTCGAATACGTTCGCGAGGCCGGCTCCGAAGGCATCGAGCTCGTCATGTGGCTGATCGCTCGCGGCGCGATGGCGGACGGTCCGCCGCGCGTCGTGCACCGCTTCTATCACGTCCCGGCGTCGAACACGGCCGTCGGGCACCTGATCCTGGAGAACGGGATATGAGCACGCCGATCAGGGTCGCGCTGGCCGGCGCCGGCGCCTTCGGCATCAAGCATCTCGACGCGATCAGGCTGATCGACGGCGTCGAGGTGGTCTCGCTCGTCGGCCGGGAGCTCGACAAGACCCGGGCGGTCGCGGCGAAATACGGCGTCGGCCACGTCGCCACCGATCTTGCCGAGAGTCTCGCGCTGAAGGAAGTGGCCGCCGTCATCCTGTGCACGCCGACGCAGATGCACGCCGCGCAGGCGATCGCGTGCCTCGAAGCCGGCAAGCACGTGCAGGTGGAGATTCCGCTCGCCGACAGCCTGAAGGATGCGGAGGCGGTGCTGCGCGCGCGGGACGCGGCCGGCAAGGTCGCGATGGTCGGCCACACGCGGCGATTCAACCCGAGCCACCAGTGGGTGCACAGCAAGATCCGCGCGGGCGAACTCCTCGTCCAGCAGATGGACGTGCAGACGTTCTTCTTCCGCCGCACGAACATGAACGCGCTGGGCCAGCCGCGCTCGTGGACCGACCACCTGCTCTGGCATCACGCGGCGCACACCGTCGATCTGTTTGCCTACCAGACGGGCGGGGACATCGTCGCGGCAAACGCCCTGCAGGGTCCGATCCACCCGACCCTCGGCATTGCGATGGACATGTCGATCCAGCTGAAGGCCTCCACCGGCGCGATCTGCACGCTGTCGCTGTCGTTCAACAACGACGGGCCGCTCGGCACGTTCTTCCGCTATATCGGCGACACGGGAACGTACGTCGCCCGCTACGACGACCTCTTCAACGGCAAGGACGAGAAAATCGACGTGTCGAAAGTCGACGTGTCGATGAACGGCATCGAGCTGCAGGACCGCGAGTTCTTCGCCGCGATCCGCGAGGGCCGCGAACCCAACGCCGACGTGGTGCAGGTGCTCCCGTGCTACCGGACGCTCGACCGGCTCGAGCGGCAACTCGCAGCACAGCCGGCCTGAACCGGACCGCCGCAGACACCAGGAGGAATCGTGATGGGCAGCCACGCGCGCAAGGTCGACATTCCTGGTACCACGATCTTCGACGGCGAGATGGCCCGGAAGGGCTATGCGCTCAACAGGATGTGCTATTCGTTCAACTCGGCCGCCAGCGCGCCGGCTTCTTTAACAATGCATTCGACGCGATGTGCATGGAGGCGATCGTCGACGACCCGGAAAGTCTTACCCGCTACTCGACGCTCGATCTCGTCCGCGAGGCGGGCGCGCAGGGCACCGTGCTGATGACCTGGCTCGCCGCCCGCGGCGCGCTGACGGGCCGGGTCACCCGGGTCCACTCGGGCTACCACGTCCCGATCTCGAACACCGCGGCGGCGTCGATGGTGCTCGAGAACCAGCCGCGGCCGGCGCCGCAGACGCGTGCGGCATGATCGCGTGACAATCCGAACCATCCATCAACCACGAAGGAGGCACCAATGAAGACCCGTTTCCGGATTATCCGCCGCCACGCGCTGCGGGCTGCGGCGATCGTTGCAACCCTGTGCCTGCTGCCCGGAGCCGCCCTCGCCGCCGATCCTCTGAAGATCGGCCTGATCCTGCCGCTGACGGGACCCTTCGCGTCCACCGGCAGGCAGATCGAGGCGGCAGCGCGGCTCTACATGGCGAAGAACGGGACCACGGTGGCCGGCCGCCCGGTCCAGCTCATCGTCAAGGACGACACCGGCCTCGCCCCCGAGACGACCAAACGGATCGCGCAGGAGCTGGTCGTGCAGGAGAAGGTCACGGTGCTCGCCGGCTTCGGATTGACGCCGTTGGCACTCGCCGCGGCGCCGGTCGCGACCGAGGCGAAGGTCCCGATGGTGGTGATGGCGGCGGCGACGGCGATCATCCCGACCCGCTCGCCGATGATCGTGCGGACGGGCTTCACCCTGCCGCAGGTGACCGGTCCCATCGCGGACTGGGCGGCGAAGAACAAGATCAAGCGCGTCGTCACCATGGTGACCGACTACGGCCCCGGCCTCGACGCCGAGAAGACGTTCGTCGAGCGCTTCAAGGCCGCCGGCGGCGAGATCGCCGAGTCGATCCGCACGCCGCTGCGCAATCCGGACTACGCGCCGTTCCTGCAGCGCGCCAAGGATGCGAAGCCCGACGCGCTGTTCGTGTTCGTGCCCTCGGGCGAAGGCCTCGCGGTGATGAAGCAGTTCGACGAGCGCGGCCTGAAGCAGGCCGGCATCCGCCTCATCGGCACCGGCGACGTCACCGACGACGACCTGCTCGAAAGCATGGGCGCCCCGGCAGTCGGCGTCATCACGTCGTTCCACTACTCGGCCGCGCACGATTCGCCGGAGAACAGGGCCTACGTCGGCGACTTCATGAAGGCGAACAACGGCATGCGCCCGAACTTCCACTCGGTCGGCGGCTACGACGGCATGCATCTCATCTACGAGGCGGTCAAGAAGGCGGGGCCCACCGCCACCGGCGAGCAGCTGGTCGAAGCGATGAAGGGGATGAAGTGGGTGAGCCCGCGCGGGCCGATGTCGATCGACCCGGCCAGGCGCGACGCCGTCAACACCGTGTACATGCGGGAGGTGAAGATGGTCAACGGCAAGCCCTGGAACATCGAGTTCGACAAGGTCGAGAACGTCCCGCCGAGCAACTGACCCGACGGACGGACGCCGGGACGCGCCATGATCGGTAACTTCGCCGGCGTGCTGTTCGACGGCATCGCCTACGGGAGCCTGCTGTTCATCATCAGCATCGGGCTGTCGGTGACGATGGGCCTGATGAACTTCGTCAACCTCGCGCACGGCGCGTTCGCGATGGTCGGCGGGTACGCCTGCGTGCTGCTGATGAGCCGCGCGGGCGTGCCGTTCCTGGCGACGCTGCCGGTCGCGTTCGTCGTTTCCGCCGTGGCAGGCATCGTGCTGGAGCGCACGCTCTACCACCGGCTGTACAAGGCCACGCACCTCGACCAGGTGATGTTCTCGATCGGCCTCGTGTTCATGGCGGTGGCGGCGGCCACCTGGTTCTTCGGCCCGTCGCAGCAACCGGTCCGGTTGCCCGATTTCCTGCGCGGGCAGGTGCGCGTGCTCGGCCTCGACCTCGGCGCCTATCGCCTCTTCCTCATCGCCGCGGTCATCGTCGCCACCACCGCGCTGCACCTGCTGCTGGTGCGCACCCGCTTCGGCGCGCAGGTGCGGGCCTCGGTCGACAACGCGGTCGCCGCCGCCGGGCTCGGCATCAACGTCAATCGCGTGTTCGGCGTGACCTTCGCGCTCGGCTCGGGGCTCGCGGGCCTGGGCGGGGGGCTCGGCATCGACGTGCTGGGTCTCGACCCGACGTTTCCCCTCAAGTACATGGTCTATTTCCTGCTCGTGGTCGCGATCGGCGGCGCGGGCACGATCAAGGGCGGGCTGGTTGCCGCGATGATCCTCGGCATCTGCGACGTCGCCGGCAAATATTACGTCCCGCAGGTCGGCTCCTTCATCATCTACTTCCTGATGGTCGCGCTGATGATCCTGTTCCCGGCGGGGTTGTACGGGAGGCGGACTTGACCATGGCCGGCGTCGCGCCGCAGCTCCCCACCGACCGCTGGCGTGCGATCGAGATCGCGTTCTGGCTCGCGGCGGTCGCGGCATACTTCCTGTTTCCGAGCCACCGCGTGCTCGGCAGCCAGATCCTCATCACCGGCCTGTTCGCCGTCACGCTCGACCTGATCCTGGGCTACGCCGGCATCGTCTCGCTCGGGCACGCGGCGTTCTTCGGCGTGGGTGCGTACGCCGCCGGGCTGCTCGCCGTGCACGGCTGGGGCGAGCCGGTCAGCGGACTCGTCGTCGCCGGCGCGGCCGGTGCGGTCGCCGGCTTCGCGACCAGTTTCCTGGTCGTGCGCGGATCGGATCTCGCCCGGCTGATGGTGACGCTCGGCATCGGACTGATGCTGTTCGAGGTGGCGAACCAGATCCCTTCGATCACCGGCGGCGCCGACGGCCTGTCCGGTGTGACGATGTGGAAGCTCTTCGGCGTGCTTCCGTTCGACCTGACCGGCAGCACCGGCTACGCCTACAGCCTGGGCGTGCTGTTCCTGCTGTTCGTCGTGGCGCGCCGCGTCGTGAGCTCGCCCTTCGGGCTGTCGCTGCGCGGCGTGCGCGAGAACGTGCGGCGGATGCCGGCGATCGGCGCGCCGGTGACGCGCCGGCTGATCGCGATCTACACCATCAGCGCGGCGATGGCCGGCATCGCCGGCGGCCTGCTCGCGCAGACCACGCAGTTCGTCGGCCTCGACGTGTTCGGCTTCCCGCGCTCGGCCGACCTGATGATCATGCTGGTGCTCGGCGGAACCGGACGTCTCTACGGCGGGCTCGTCGGCGCCACGGTGTTCATGATCGCGCACCACTATCTGTCGGGCATCAATCCGGTGTACTGGCAGTTCTGGCTGGGGCTGCTGCTGGTCACCGTCGTGATGTTCGCGCGCGGCGGCATCCTCGGCGCGCTGGCGACGCTGAAGGACCGACTGCGCCGGGAGCGGACATGACCGCCGCGCTCGCCACCACCGCCCTGTCCAGGCAGTTCGGCGCCTTCAAGGCCAACAGCGACATCACGCTCGCGTTCCCGCAGGGCGCGCGGCACGCGCTGATCGGCCCCAACGGCGCGGGCAAGACCACGCTCATCAACCTGCTCACCGGCGCGCTGCCGCCGACTTCCGGCGACGTGTTCCTCGGTGGCGAGCGGATCACCGCGCTGCCGCAGCACGAGCGCGTCAAGCGCGGCATGACGCGCACCTTCCAGATCAACACTCTGTTCGCCGGCCTCACCGTGCTGGAATCGGTGGTGCTCGCCATCTGCGAGCGCAACGGCGCTGCCGGCGTCTGGTTCCGGACCGTCGCCACGCGCCGCGACGAGATCGACGAGGCACAGGCGCTGCTGCAGTCGCTGCACCTCGGCGCCGAGGCGAACGCGCTGACGCGCAATCTGCCCTACGGCAAGCAGCGGCTGATCGAGATCGCGCTGGCGCTCGCCACGAAACCGCGCATCCTGCTGCTCGACGAGCCCGCGGCGGGCATTCCGGCCGGCGAGAGCACCGAGCTGTTCGCCGCGATCGCCGCGCTGCCGAAGGACGTCACCATCCTGTTCATCGAGCACGACATGGAGCTCGTGTTCCGCTTCGCCGAGCGGATCACGGTGCTGGTCGGCGGCAGGATCCTGACCGAAGGCACGCCGGACGAGATCGCGGCCGATGCGCGCGTGCGCGAGGTCTACCTCGGCGAGGCGCAGCATGGCTGAGCTGCTTGCCGTCGAGGGGCTCACCGCCGGTTACGGCGACAGCGTCGTGCTCGACGACGTCTCGCTGACGCTCGACGAGGGCGGCACGCTGGCGCTCCTCGGCCGCAACGGAATGGGCAAGACGACGCTGCTCGTCACGCTGATGGGATTGACGCGCGTCCGCCGCGGCAGCCTTCGCTGGCGCGACACCGACCTCGCCCGGCTGCCGACCCATCGGCGCAGCCAGTCGGGGCTGGGCTGGGTGCCGCAGGAGCGGTTCATGTTTCCGTCGCTCACCGTGGAGGAGCACCTCACCGCCGTCGCGCGGCCCGGACACTGGAACGTCGCCCGCGTCTACGGGATCTTCCCGCGCCTCGAGGAGCGGCGCAGGAACTACGGCAACCAGCTGTCGGGCGGCGAGCAGCAGATGCTCGCGATCGCCCGGGCGCTGATGGTCAATCCGAGCCTGCTCCTGCTCGACGAGCCGATGGAAGGCCTGGCGCCGATCATCGTGCAGGAGCTGATGAGCGTGATCCGCGATCTCGTCGCCGACAGCGGGATGGCGGTCATCGTCGTCGAGCAGCACGCGAAGCTCGCGCTCGCGCTCACGCAGAATGCGATCGTGCTCGAGCGCGGCCGCGTCGTCCACCGCGCCAACAGCGCGGCGCTGAGCCTGGATCCCGCGACGCTGCACCGGCTGGTGGCGATGGCGTGAAATGTCCACACCCGACGCTCACCATGTTCGCCTCGCCGCAAGGCGGCGCTGCGCGCCCCCGGCGCGGGCCGGCGGGCGCTGAGAGGAAGCCATCGAGATGAAAGCCATCGCCATCATCCAGGACGAGCATCGCGCGATCACGGCGGTGGTCGAAGGGTTGCGGCAGGTCGTGGCCGGGATCGCAGCCGGGCGCATGGCCCCCGACCACACGCTGCTGGCGGCGCTGTTCCACTACATCGAGCAGTTCCCCGAGCGCCTGCACCACCCGAAGGAGGACGAGTACCTGTTCGCGCGGCTGCGCCTGCGCCGGCCCGACGTCGCGCCGCTGCTCGACGGCCTGCACCGTGAACACACGATGGGCCGCGAGCGCTTCGCCGAACTCAAGGCCCTGTGGGAGCGCTGCCGCGCAGACCCCGCGGCGCTGCCGCAGTTCGCCGAGGGCGTGGACCGCTACGCGCATTTCCACTGGCTCCACATGCGCAAGGAGGAGGAAGCCGTGCTGCCGCTGGCCGCCGAAGCGCTGCTGCAGGAGGACTGGCAAGCGATCGACGAGGCGTTCGCATCGAACAACGATCCGGTGGTCGGCGTCCCCGCCAGCAAGGCGTTCCGGGAGCTGTTTCGCCATCTGGTGGCAATCATGCCGCCGCCGCTCGGCGTCGGGCCCGAGCCGGGAGCGCCGCGTTGACGTCGCGAGCGGGCGATCGGCCGCTCGCGGTGGCTGCGTCCGGAAGGCGCGGCATGATCGATGCACGGGCGAAAAGCGAAGCACGAATCGACGGAGATGTGCGATGAGCGATCCGCAATCGATACGGCGCATCACCCTGGTGGGCTTTGGCGAAGTCGGCACGATCTTCGGGCGCGATCTCGTGCAGTTGGGCCTCGAGGTGTCGACGTACGACATCCTGCTCGACGCGCCGGCAAGCCGCCCGGCGATGGTGGAGCGCGCGCATGCGGCTGCCGTCGTGCCGCACGATACGCTGGCCGACGCGGTGCAGGACGCGGACCTCGTGATCTCGGCGGTCACCGCATCGTCCGCGCGCGACGTCGCACGCGACATCGCTCCGTGCCTCCGTCCCGGCCAGGTCTTTCTCGACGTCAATTCGGTCTCCCCGGAAACCAAGCGCGGCAACGCGCGCCTGGTCGAAGCTTCGGGTGCCGACTACGTCGAAGCCGCGGTGATGGCGCCCGTTCCGCCCCAGCGCCTCGCGGTGCCGATGCTTCTCGGCGGCCGGCGGGCGCAGCAGTTTGCCGCAACACTGAAAGCGTTCGGCATGAACGGCACGGCGGTCGCCGACGAAATCGGGATCGCCTCGGCGATCAAGATGTGCCGCAGCATCATGATCAAGGGCATCGAGGCGCTGGTCGTCGAGTCGATGTTCGCGGCGCGGCGCTTCGGCGCCGAACAGGCGGTGCTGGCTTCGCTCGACAAGACCTTCCCGCACATGGGATGGGGTGCGGCGCTGCCTGATTACCTGGTGAGCCGCGTCGCCGAGCACGGTCGGCGGCGCGCCGCCGAGATGCGCGAAGTCGCGCTCACGCTCGAAGAGGTCGGCATCCCGCCGATCATGGCGACCGCGACGGCCGTGCGGCACGATGCGCTCGTGCAGCAGATGGCCAGTTCGGGCATCGCGTATCCGGCGCGCGGCGCGTTTTCCTGGCGCGCGCTTGCCGATGCGCTTGCCGCGTCGCCGGATCGAGCCGACGACCCTGCTCCGGTGCCGAACCGGACCGCGACAGATTTTTCACAAACCTGAAGGAGTCCACGAGATGAAACGAAGAGTGGCGATCGCGGTGATGCTGTCCGGTGTGGCAGCTGCCGCCGGAGTCCGCGCCCAGAGTTACCCGTCGAGACCGATCCGCGTGATCGTCGGCTATACGGCGGGTGGCGCGGTGGACATCATCGCGCGCGCAGTCTCCCAGCAGCTGCAGGCAAGCCTCGGCCAGCCGATCATCGTGGAGAACAAGCCGGGCGCCGGGACCAACATCGCGCTGCGGACTCTGATCGACAGCCCGCCCGACGGCCATACGCTGATGCTCACGGCCAACGCGGTGGCAGCCAACGTGTCGCTCTACCAGCCGCCGCCCTACGACCTCGGACGTGACATCACGCCGATCGCGCTGGTGGGCCGCGTTCCGGTCGTGCTGGCCGTCAGCGCACAGTCCGAACACGCGACGATCGAGAAGTTCATCGCTGCGGCCAGGGCCAAGCCCGGGTCGGTGAACTACGCGTCACCGGGCAACGGTTCGACCCCGCATCTTGCAGTCGAGCTGTTCGCGCGCGCCGCCGGAATCTCCATGACGCACCTCCCGTACAAGGGCGGATCGCAGGCGGTCACCGACGTGCTGGGCGGGCACGTGCAGGCGGTGGCGGTCAATGCGCTGGAAGTGCAGCCGCACGTGCGCAGCGGCAAGTTGCGCGTGCTGGTGGTGATGACGCCGGTGCGCTCGGGCATCTTCCCGGACGTGCCGACCGTCGCGGAATCGGGTTTTCCCGGCTTCGAGGCAGCGGTCTGGTACGGGTTCATCGGCCCCGCGGGACTGCCTGCTCCCATCGTCACGAGGCTGCACGCGGAGATCCAGCGCGCGCTTGCGTCCGACGACGTCAAGGGACGCCTGGCAGCAGCGGGCGGGGAGGTTCTCCCCGGCCCTGTCGATCGACTCACCGCCTTGCTCGCCGCCGAGCGAGCGCGTTACGAAAGGCTGATCCGCGATGCGAAAATCCTCCCGGACTGAACGCATTCCGCGCCCGGCCCTGGCGCCGACCGCCTTCGCCGGAGCTGCGGTCGCGCAGGAGTAGCCGGCCACCCATCGCGCAGTCGCGTCGCCCGACATTGCCGCGTACTCGATCCAATCCACCCCCTTCTCGATTGCGGCAATCTTCACCTCCACGGTGCGAATGGATGCGCGGCGCGAGGTCAATGGTGCTCCGCCGCC
Organism: uncultured beta proteobacterium; assembly: GCA_963788185.1. Lineage (GTDB taxonomy): Bacteria > Pseudomonadota > Gammaproteobacteria > Burkholderiales > Casimicrobiaceae > CAIWHR01. The sequence continues at coordinate 819,131 of CAWBGE010000017.1, read as the reverse complement.
GATGCAGCGTAGACTGGCGCTTTGCCACGATGTTGACGCGACAGGCATTCCCTCTTTTCACTCTCGCGACGGCGTGCGCCAAGGCCGCCGCAGAGCGGGGGCCGGCCTGAAACATCAACCCACATGAACATCATCATTCTCGGTGCCGGTCGGGTCGGCGAGAGCGTGGCCGAAAGCCTCGTCTCCGAAAAGAACGACATCACGGTCATCGACACCGATCCGCAGCGTCTGCGACTGCTGCAGGACCGGCTGGACCTGCGCGGCGTCGTCGGTAACGGCATCCAGCCGTCGGTGCTCGAGCAGGCAGGCATCCGCGATGCGGACATGCTCATCGGCTGCGCAGCCGCCGACGAGACCAATCTGGTCGCCTGCAAGATCGCCCACGACCTCTTCAGCGTTGCGACGACGATCGCGCGGCTGCGTTCTCCCGAATTCGAAACCGGCGGGCCGCTGATGGACAAGGGCGGATTCGCCGTCGAGCAGGTGATCTGCCCCGAGGCTTCGGTGACCGCCACCATCCGCAAGCTGATCGACTATCCGCAGGCGCTGCAGGTGCTCGAGTTCGCGCACGGACTGCTGAGCCTGATCGTTGTGCGTGTGATGCCGGTCGGAATCCTCGCGCAGCGTCGACTGGTCGAGATTCCGAACCTCGCGCCGGAACTGGACATGCGCGTCGTCGCGATCTACCGGCAGGAGGCGATGCTCGCGGAGTTGCATGGCGAAACGAGGATCGAGCCGAACGACGAGGTCTTCGTCCTGGTACCCACCGAGCAGATCCGGACCTTGCTCTCCGCCCTGCATCGCGCCGGCCAGCGCCCCGTGCATCGCATCATGATCGCGGGCGGCGGCAACGTCGGCCTTCGTCTGGCCCGGGAAATCGAGGGTCAATACCAGGTCAAGCTCATCGACTTCGATCGACAGCGCTGCGATTACATGGCAACGCAGCTCTCCTCGTCCACGCTGGTGCTGCACGGAGACTGTACCGACGAGGCGCTGCTGGAGGACGAGAACGTCCGCGAATCGGACCTCTTCCTCGCCCTGACCAACGACGACGAAGACAACATCATGGCGTGCCTGCTGGCCAAGCGCATGGGGGCGCGAAGGGTGCTGGCGCTGATCAACCGCAAGGCGTACGCCAACCTCGTGCAAGGCACGCAGATCGACATTGCCATCTCGCCGGCACAGGCGGTCATCGGCGAGTTGCTCGCCCACGTGCGCCGCGGCGACGTCGAAGCGGTGCACAGCCTGCGGCGCGGCGCGTCGGAGGCGCTCGAAGCAATCGTCCGAGGCGACACCCAGTCGAGCCGGCTGGTGGGCCGGCGCATCGACCAGGTCACGCTTCCGCCCGGCGTGCAGATCGGCGCCGTCGTGCGCGGCCTGCACCGGCCCGACGGAACGCCCGCCGGAGAGGACGCGAAGCCCAGGATCCTCATGGCACACCACGACCTCGTGATCGAGTCGCTCGACCACGTGATCGTCTTCATCCCGCGCAAACGCATGCTGCGCGAGGTGGAAAAGCTGTTCCAGGTCAGCGCCACGTTCTTCTGACCGTCGCGTAGAGATGCGCTTTTACTTCCCCGTATTCGCGGTTCTGGGCGGCGTGCTGGTGCTCTTCGGGTTGGCGATGCTGGTGCCGCTCGGCTTCGCCTGGATCGGGCACGACGCCGCGCTGTTCGCCTACGACGAAGCCATCGTCGCCACCCTGGTCACGGGCGCGGCCCTGTTCTTTGCCTGCCGCCGCGAGCGGCGGGAGCTGCGTCCGCGCGATGGCTTTCTGCTGGTCACCCTGGTGTGGACGGTGCTGCCGTTGTTCGGCGCACTCCCGCTGCTCTTCTTCGTGCCCGACCTGTCGTTCACCGACGCCTATTTCGAGGCCGTGTCGGGACTGACAACCACCGGCGCCACCGTGCTCACCGGCCTCGACAACCTGCCCACGTCGATCAACGTCTGGCGCTGCTTCATGGTGCTGATCGGCGGCATGGGCATCCTGGTGCTGGCGGTGGCGATCCTCCCGCTGCTGGGCGTCGGCGGCAGCCAGGTCTTCAAGGCCGAGACGCCCGGTCCGATGAAGGACGAAAAACTGACCCCCCGGATCTCCAGCACCGCGCGGGGCCTTTGGGCCGTGTACTTCAGCATCGCGCTGGCCTGCATGCTCGCCTATCGATGGGCCGGAATGGGCTGGGCCGATGCCTTCATGCACATGTGCTCGACCATGGGGCTCGGCGGATTCGCGGCCTACGACGCGAGCTTCGCGGCCTTCAACTCCCCGGCGATCGAGGCCGTCGCGATCCTGTTCATGCTGCTTGCCGGAGTCAATTTCGCGCTCTACTTCCTGGTCTGGAAGCAGCGCTCCCTGCGCGTGCTTTTCCGCGATATCGAGGCGCGCGCCTATTTCGCGGTCATCATCGCAAGCGTCGCATTGGTGACGATCATTCTCTTTGCAGGGGGCGTCTATCCCGGTATGCTGACTGCGTTGCGCCGTGCCGCATTCAATGTCGTTTCGGTCGCCACGACGACCGGATTCGCGACGGTAGACTACGCGCAGTGGCCCGTCTTCGTGCCGGTCCTGATGTTGTTGCTCTGCGGGTTCGCGACCTGTGCCGGATCGACGGGCGGCGGAGTGAAGATGGTGCGCTTGTTGCTGTTGGTGAAGCAGGTGCGGCGCGAGTTCAAGCGCATTCTCCATCCGCGTGCCGTGGCGCCGGTGAAACTGAGCAGCAACGTCGTCTCCACCGATGTCCTGCTGTCGGTGCTCGCGTTCATGCTGATCTACGGCGCGGTGCTGATCGGAGCGACGATGCTGCTGCTCGCGTCCGGACTCGACATCGTCAGCGCATTGAGCGCGGCGGTCGCTTGCATCAACAATACCGGCCCTGGACTGGGGCAGGTGGGACCGTCCGGGAACTACCAGGGGCTGTCGGATTTCCAGACCTGGGTGCTGACCTGCACGATGCTGCTTGGGCGCCTCGAACTTTTTTCGATCCTGGTGCTCCTCACCCCCGCCTTCTGGCGCGAGTGACGACGCCGCTGCTGCGCAAACGCCCCGCGGCAAGTGCCCATGGGCGGCCCCGGCATCAGGTGTCGGACGACTCCGGCTTCCGGGCAGGCGCCGCGTACCACTGGTCCGGCGGGACGACGACCGCGCCTCCAGTCGGTTGCAGGACAAAGTGCGGAGACAGGATCTGCACGCCGTGCTCGTTGAACACATCCTGGATGTTCTGGTGCAGCGCCGACAGGATCGGAATCCGCTCGCCCGGCCGGTCGGTGTTTGCAAGCAGTTCGTACTCGACGTAGAAGTCGGACAGCGCGCGCTGGTAGACGATCGGCGTGGGCTCCCGCCGCAGGCCCGGCGTACGTTCGGCGGCGAGCGCGAGCATCGCGTGGACCTGCCGCCACGGCGCGTCGTAGCCGATCGTCACCTTGGTCGACAGCATCGTCCCGTGCGTGCCCGCGAGCTTCGAATAGTTGCGGATCCGGGTCGCGGTGAGGACCGAATTCGGGATAGTGATTTCCTCGTTGCGCATCGTGACGACCTTCGTCGCCAGCGCCCCGACCTCCGTGACGACGCCTTCGACATCGTCCACGACGACGAAGTCGCCCCGGCGCAGCGCCCGCGAGTACACGAGCACCAGCCCGCCCATCATCTGGTTGATGAGCCCGGTCGACCCCAGCGATACCATCACGCCGATCAGCACCGACAGCCCCTTGAACGCGTCGCTGCTCGAGCCGGGAATGAACGGATAGGCAACGGCAACCGCGAACACCCACACGAGGAACGTCACGATGCGCCGCGTCGCCGGCACCGTTTCGGGGTGAATGAAGTCCACGCGGGTGCGCCCGCTCTGCACGCTGGCGAAGAACCGCCCGATGACCTCGACAACGGCGCGCGCCATGTACAGGATGACCGTGATGGTCGCGATGTCGGGGCCCGCGCCGACGATGCTGCCAACAAGTCCGCTGCCAAGCGTGCCGATGAAGCGGACGAGTTCGTGACCGAGCGGCTGGGTCAGCGGAAAATTCTCGAACGCATAGGTGAGCCACGCGTAGCCCAGCACCAGCATCAGCGCCAGGCGGAGCAGCCTCAGCATCTGGATCAGCAATCCGAACAGGTACTCGAGCCACTGCGGCGCGCCGGCCGAAGTGGCTGCGGCCAGCGCGTCCTGCCGCCGCGTGAGCCAGGCGCGAAGCACCCGTCCGATGCGGCGGAGCGTCCAGACGAGCGCCACGAACAGCGCCGTGGCGACGGCCGCGTGCAGCAACCCTTTCAGCAGCACCGGCCACCGGCTCATGTCGCGCCTCGCCGCGAGCGCGTCGGCGAGCCGCGCTCGCGCGTCCTCCGCCGCCAGGGCGAGCGTCGTCTTGTCCTCGGGATCGAGATCCTCGGCCACCAGCGAGAACATGCGTTTGTCGCCGACGTAGATCGAGACGCCGGAAAGGTCGCCGACCGTCACGTCGAGCGCCTTGACCGGCTGGTCGAGATCGGCATCGTCCAGCGCCCCGATGCGCTCGCGCGAGCGCTCCACCCGTGCCGCCGGGTCGTACCCCAGGAGCGTCGCGCGGAACACCGTGATGTCGCGATTGACGACCGCCAGCGTCGCTTCCGTCGGCTTGGTGGCGGCAGCAGCGCCGGGGCTCGGGGTCGCGGCGATTGCCGGCGCCAGTGGCAGCGCGGCCAGCAGCAGCAGGAAGAGCGTACGAAGCATGGCGAACGACATGTGGGAACTCTCGCTCAAGGTCGGTCCGGGTCGGCGCGCGCAAGGTGCCCGGGAAAGATCAGCGCCCGGGAGCGCGGCCGCGCAATGCCGCTCTTACGTTGACGCCACTTTGAAGCGCGCTGCCAGGCCGTCGGCCGCGGCGATGAGGAGGTGCAGATCGGTTCCGACGCCCACCATCGCTGCCCCCTGGTCGAGATACTGCTCGGCCTTGCCGTCCGCGGCGAGGATACCACTGGCCCGGCCGGCATTTCGAGCGGTCTTGAATGCATGGCTGATCGCCGCCTGAACCTCGGGATGCCCTGGCTGCCCGCGATGACCAAGACTCGCGGCCAAATCGGACGGGCCGATGAACACGGCGTCGACTCCCGGAACGCGGCAGATGGCGTCGAGGTCGTCGAGCGCCTCTCGCGACTCGATCTGCAGGATCAATCCGATCTCGTCATTGGCACGGGCCATGTAGTCCTTGTAGCGCGTGTAGTTGCCGGCGCGCGTGCTGCCCGCCACGCCACGCAACCCCTCGGGTGCGAATCGTGTCCAGGCTACCGCTTCGCGCGCCTCGGCGACATTACGGATGTTCGGGACCATGACGTTCGGTGCGCCTGCATCGAGCACCCGCTTGATCCACGCCATGTCGTGGACCGGTACGCGAACCACTGCCGCCGTGGGCGTGCCGCGCACCGCGAGCAGTTGCTGACCGACGATCTGCAGATCGTTGGGCGTGTGCTCCATGTCGAACAGCAGCCAATCGAAGCCCGAGCACGCGACGACCTCGGCGACGACGTGGTTGGCAAAATTGACCCACAGGCCGATCTGGCGGCTGCCACCGGCGAGGGCTTCCTTGAAGGAATTGTGCGGCAATGTGTTCATGGTGTGGTGATCCCGTTGGTCACATCAGGCGTTGATAGATCGCGCGCATGTCGGCGCAGGACATCGGTCGAGGATTGTTGTCGAGCAGTCGGGTGACCTTGGCGGCGCCGTCGACCAGTCCGTCGAGGTCGCGGTCGGTGATCCCCTTGTCACGCAAACTGGAAACGATGTCGAGGTCGGCATTGAGTTCGTAAAGCGCGGCGATCATCCGCTCACCGGCCTCTCGCGCAGTCCGGCCGTCGACTGGAATCCCCATCGCCCCCGCCATCGCCTGAAATCTTTGCTCCGAGCCCTCGAGATTGAACTCCATGACGAAAGGCAGCAGCATCGCATTCGACAGTCCGTGCGCAATGCGGTACCTGCCGCCCAGCGGATAGGCCAACGCATGGACTGCCGTGGTGCTCGATGTGGCGATGCAAACACCGCCGTAATACGCGCCCAGCAGCATGTCAAAGCGTGCGTCGACGTCCTTGCCGTCCCGATAGGCGCGGCGGATGCTGCCGGCGATGAGTCGGATCGCCTCGAGTCCGTAGAGGTCGCTGAACAGGTTGCCTTTTTTTGAGCAGTAACACTCGATCGCGTGCGTCAACGCATCCATGCCGGTGGCGGCGGTGATCGCGGGCGGCAGGGTCAGCGTGAGCAGAGGATCGAGGATCACGCCATCGGGCATGAGGTTCGGGCTCACGATCCCGACCTTGAGTTCGTCCTCGGGGACCAGAACGATGGCATTGGGCGTTGCCTCGGACCCGGTGCCTGCGGTGGTTGGAACCATCACGGTCGGCAGTCCGCGACTGCGGATCGGTTCCTTGGCAAGCAGCGCGGAAAGCGTGACCGGCTGTGCGAGCAACACGGCAAGTATCTTGGCGACGTCCATCGCGCTCCCGCCGCCGATGCCAACCACGACGTCTGCACCTCCTGCGGCTTTCGCGGCGGCGAACAGCGTCTCGACGTGCTTGACTTCCGGCTCCGGCGGCGTGTCGTCGAGCACGGTGACGGCCACACCCCCGGCTGCGAGCAGCGCTCGCGGTCGGTCGACCAGACCCGCCCGAGCCACCCCTTTGTCGCTGACGATCAGCACGCGGCGGCCACCAAAATCGCTGACCAGATCGGGCAGGCGTTCGATGCTGCCGGGGCCGGCAACGACTCGCCCGGCATGCAATTGCGTGCAGATCGCCGGATGCATGGTGATTCCCTCCACGGTTCGATGACGCGTAACAGCCAATCAGCGCGAAACCCAGTCTTCGCTTATGCGGACGTAGCGGATTTTCTGCCGGAACACCGTATAGGCGATGTGAATCGATCCGTCGGACGTCTGCTGGATCGACGGGTAGGAGTATTCGCGATTCAGCCGCTGCGCCGAATTGTTCGTCATGCAGTAGCCGTCGCCGGTTTCCAGGTTCCGCTTGCGCGGCCACGTCCTGCCGTCGTCTTCCGAGATGGCGATCGTCATCGGCGCGCGCGGCGCGCCCCAGAAGGCGGTCCTGCCATCCGGTGACGGTGCACGTTCTGCAGCGGTGCTGGACGGCGCCGCTTCTTCGTCCTCGATCTCGTCGTAGAGCGAGACCCTGCGCTCGCTCGCCCGGGCGGCGCTCATGTCGTTGTAGACGATGGCGAGATGCCCGTTGGAAAGCCGAGTCACCTGGATCGATGAGTTGTTGTTGGGCAACTCGGTGGGCTGCGGCACACTCCAATGCCGGCCGTTGTCCGTGGAGCGGCTGATGTAGACGTGATCCGCCCAGCGGCTGCGGAAGAAGGCCAGCAATCCTCCATTCGCCGCCTTGACTACGTTCATGTGCACGCATCCGGTGCTGTCGGGCACCGAGTACTCGCTCCACGTCGCTCCCTGGTCGGTCGAGATTCGGACCGCGCTGATGTCGTTGTTTCCCACCCATTTCTCTCCGGGCGCGGTCAGGCAATGAAACACCGGGACAAGCCAGTCGGCGTTCTGCAGCACCACGAGGGGCTGGCGCACGAAAGTCCCCGGAGTGTCGAAGAGAACCTCACTCGGACCCCACGTCCGGCCATTGTCCCCGGACACCCGGCATTTCACGACTGCGGTGTCCTGGTTGCCGGACTTCTGCGAGGTGTGCAGGAGCCAGAGCTTGCCGTCCGGCGCGACAAACAGAATGGGGTTCTGCTCGGACCTTGTCGCGTCCTCGGACAGCTTGACCGGAAACGACCAGCGGGCCTCGCCCTTCGCCAGGCGCGCGAAGTAGATCGAGATGTCCGCGACGCCCTCCTGCGTGCCGCCAAACCACACACAACCGATATCGCCATTGGGCAGCGGCATCAGATTCGCCGCGTGGCTCTGGACACAGTCGGTGGGCAGATCGGCCTCGAGACGGTCGGGATCGGCGTCGGCTCTGTGCACAGTGCCGGTGAGATGGGTCGGGTCGCTCATTGCGGACGGGTCCATGGACATGGCAATCAAGGGGGCGTTACGGTGTGGGCGATCCGGCAGTTCCCGCGGCGCCAACAGACGCAGCCGACGCAGGTTCGGGGATGGCGTTTCGCCGTCCTTCCACAAGTCGCAACGCATACTCTGCGGCGTCGACCAGGCTGTCTGCATTCGCGATCCCCTTCCCCGCGATGTCGAACGCTGTGCCGTGATCGACCGAGGTGCGCAGGATCGGGAGTCCGAGGGTGATGTTGACGCCGCTGATCGCCTGCCAGGCGCCCGTCGCGGGATTGACGTTGAAGCCCATCAGCTTGACCGGGATGTGACCCTGATCATGGAACATCGCGATCACCGCATCGAATTGCTCGGCGCGAAGTTTGATGAATACGGTGTCGCCCGGCCAGGGTCCGGAGATCGCGACGCCGCGCTTCTTGTACTCGGCGATGACCGGCACGATGACTTCGTCGTCCTCTTTGCCGAGAATTCCGCCTTCACCGGCGTGCGGATTGAGCGCGGCGACACCGATGCGCGGACTGGCGATGCCCAATGCCTTGAGGGCATCGAGCGTGACATCGAACACCCGACGCAGGCGCGCCGGTGTCACCCGCTTCGGCACGTCGGCCAGCGCGCAGTGGGTGGTGACGTGGCTGACGCGCATGGGGCCGTGCGCCAGCATCATGACTGCATCGCGCATGCCGGTGAGGTGCGCGAGGAGTTCGGTATGACCCTCGAACAGATGTCCGGCGAGATGCAGTGCCTCCTTGGACAGCGGGCCGGTGACGATGGCGTCCGCTTCGCCGTCCTGTATCAACTTCGCGGCGCGCACAACAGCCCGGTATGCCCACTCCCCGCCGGTCACCGAGATTGTTCCGACGACGACGGGTTGATCTACAGGACCGACGTCGATCATCCTGTACAGCGGACATTCATCCGCCGCCCAAGGCTCGAGCTGCCGCTCCGCCCTGTCCATTTCAGCAGCACTTCCGAGGACGATGAACTCGATCCTGCGGCTCAGGACCAGGCCGTGCATCTTCCGCACCGCCTTGGCAATGATCTCGGGACCGATCCCGGCAGGGTCGCCCATGGTGACTGCAAGTCGAATCGGCTGGGTCATGGTCACTGTTCCTTGTGGGTTGTGTCGCGCCGGACGACCAGGCGCACCATCGTTGAAAGGTCCTCGGGATCGCCGAAGGCCCCCGAGCGGGAGTGAACCTGGATTCCGTCCCAGGTGCCACCGACGAGGCGCGCGCAGCCCCAACCGGCGCGTAGCGAGATGCCGGCCATGAGCGTGCGGGCGTGAGCGGCGCGACAGAGCGCGCGCAAGGTATCGCCGCCGACGACGACCAGGGAGGCTGGCCGCGGAGACTCGCGGACGATCTGGTCGAGCTGCTTCGCCAACAGCGCCGCGGCGTCCTGCGCCGACAGGACCCGATGCGGAGACAGATTGAACATCGCGAAGTCGAGCGGCTGCCCCATGGAGCGCAGCGCCGACCGCAGCGTCGATCGAGTGCCGTGAAGCGCAACGATCGCGCCACTTTCCGCAGCTTTCACGACATCCCACTGCCGTTGCACGACGGGATGATGACTCGCGCTGATGAGGAGCACCGGTCCCGGAGACGCATCGGGGAATTCAGTCTGCCGGCCGTCCGCGGCCAATCCGAGCGAATGTGCCGTCGCATGTGCCAGGCCGGCGCTGCCGCACCAAAGCCAATGCCTCGCTTCGGCACGCGTCTGCACGGCAGCGACGCGAGCGAGATCGTCGTCGCAGCGAACTTCGGGGATCCACACCGACAATCGGTCAGGCGACGCGTCGGCCGACGATGTGACGTCCAGCCCTAAAACGGCGAAGGCCGCAGCCGGAGCCGCGGCACCCAGTTCCTGTCGATCGGGAAACGACCCGCCGGGCGGAATGACGCACTGTCGACCTTCCACCGTGATGCGCCCCTGTTGCGGAAAGGCCGGCACGAAGGCGATCTTCCGGAATCCGCCTGCGCGCGCAATGTAGGCGCATTCCGCGAAGGTGTTCCCGCGCAGCAGGCTGTCGATCTTCTTGAACGCGACCTTCGCATCGCCAAGCCAACGGAGCGAAGGCTCGAGGAGGCCCGGCAAGGATTCGATCGGTACGTCGCGGGTAGCGGTGGCCACCACCGAAACCGGCGACGAAAGCGCGCCGTCCGACTCCGGCGAGTCGAGATACACCGGCACGTCGCCGGCGAAGGCGGCTGCGCTGTCCAGCGCGCCGGTGAGGTCGTCGGCGAGGATGTGCACGTCGGTCACGCGGGCACTCGAACCAGTGTGAGCTTTACGCCCAGCGCCCGCATGCGCTCGATCTCTTCGTTGGGAATGCCCTCGTCGGTGATGATTTCGTCGAACTCGGTCGCAGATGCCACGCGCATGAAGGTGCGTGGCCGGAACTTCGACGAGTCGACGAGCAGGCGCTTCGACGCCGCTCCCTTCAGCAGCGCGCGCTTGACTGCGGCGACCTCGGGCGCGGTTTCGGTCAGTTCGCCTTCCGTCACCGCGTGAATTCCCATCAGCAGAACGTCGACGCCTATCGCCCGCGCGCCGTCAATCAATGCATCGCCGGTCAGGGTGTTGCCGCCTTGGCGCAGCAAGCCACCAAGTACATGCACCTGAATCAGCGTGCTGCTCCCCAAGAGCTGCGCAATGGCCAGATTGTTGGTCACCGCCGTCAATGGAATGTTCCGATGCACAGCGGCCCGGGCGGCTTCGAGCACCGTGCTGCCGCTGTCGAACATGACGCTCTGGCGCGGCAACAACGCGTCCGCCGCGGCCCTGCCGATAGCCTGTTTCTCTAGCGGAGAGAGTTCGGCCGCTGCAGTGTGATCGGGCTCGAACGTGCTGTACTCCTGATGGCGGAGAAGTGCGCCCCCGTGGGTTCGATCGACCTCGCCTTCAGCGGCGAGGGCATCGAGATCGCGGCGCAGCGTCGACATGGATACACGCAACGCCTGTTCAAGTTGCTGCAGCGTCACGGCGCCGTGACGACGGAGGAACTCGACGATGCGTTGCCGTCGCTGCGCGGGCAGCAGCGGCGTGGCGTCGAGGTCTTCGGTTCGCTTCATCAATTCGAACGGAGCCATAGGGATATCGGGTGATCGAAACGGTCTTTACGGACTTGGAACATGAACAGACTGGCTGATGCTATGTGGATTATATTGACATCTTTTGGCGCTTCATGCAAGATCTTCTGTATCACGGAGCCGACGCTGCCGTGACGAGCAACTCAACCTCCCCACTTCGAGGCCACTGCCATGACGCAAAAAGCTGCAAATTCCTTCACTCGCCCGCAACGCCGGCGCGCCATCGTGCAGATGGCCATTCTGGCCGGCATCGCCGCGCTCGGCGCCACGCCGATGGCGTTGGCGCAGGGGGCGTATCCGACCAAGCTGGTCAGGGTGATCATCCCGTTCCCGCCCGGTGGCACGCTGGACGCGGTGGGCCGGCAGTTGACGCAGAAGCTGGCCGACCAGACGGGCCAGAGCTTTATCGTCGAGAACCGGCCGGGCGGCAATGGGTTCATCGGCGCTTTGGCGGTGGCCAAAGCGCCCGCCGATGGCTACACGCTGCTGTTCAACGCCTCGACCTTCACCACCGGTCCGATGACGGTAAAGGAAGCACCCTTTGACGTGTGGAAGGACTTCAAGCCCATCGCAGCCGTGGCGCAGGCGCCGCTGGCGGTCTCCGTCGCCAACAACCTGCCCATCACCGACGTCAAGAGCCTCATCGCGTACGGCAAGGCCAATCCCGGCAAGCTGACCTTCGCGATCGGCTCCTTCGGTTCAGCCGGCAATCTGGCCACCGAGTCGCTGCGCAAGGCCAGCGGCATCGAGTACATGATCGTTCCGTACAAGGGGACGGCGCCGGCGATGCAGGACCTGATCGGCGGCCAGATCTCGGGTTTCATCGATCCGTTGCTGGGCGCGATGAGCTTCCACAAGAGCGGCAAGCTGAAGATCGTCGCCGTGACGTCCAAGACCCGCGTGCCGACGCTGCCGGACGTACCGACGGTGGCCGAGACGTTGCCGGGCTACGAGTCGTTCAGCTGGTACGGCCTGTGGGGCCCTGCCAATCTGCCGGATGACATCGTCGCCAAGCTGAACACCGAGGTGAACAAGGCCCTCGCCGGCGACATGCGCGACAAATTGCTGGGGCAAGGACTGGTGGTCATGGGCGGATCGGTCGAGGACTTCGTCAAGTTCCAGCGCGAAGAGATGGCGAAGGCGCAGAAGATCATCACCGAAGGCAACATACGTGTCGAATGACCGCCGGCAAGCGGTCGTCACGGGCACGAGCTCCGGCATCGGCCGGGCCGTGGCCGAGCGGCTGCTGGCTGACGGCTGGCAAGTGACCGGCGTCCAGCGTACGGACGCCGGCATTGCCCACCCACTGTTCGCGAGCATTCAAACCGACCTGGCCGAACCCGATGCGGTCGAGCGTCTTGCGGCCGACCTGGGGACGCCGGATGCCCTCGTGCACGCCGCCGGAGTTCTTCGCGTCGGTTCGCTGGGTGGATTGAAGGTCGATGATGCCCGCCTGATGTGGCAGCTGCACGTCGGCACTCCCGCTCTACTTGCCGATGCGATGTTGCCGCGCATGGCGGACGCGGGCCGCGGACGCTTCGTGATGATCGGCAGCCGGGTTTCGCGCGGCATGCCGGGCCGCAGTCAGTATGCCGCGAGCAAGGCCGCGATGGTTTCCCTGGCACGCAGCTGGGCGGCGGAAGTGGTGGGGCGCGGCGTCACCGTCAACGTGGTCTCGCCCGCCGCGACCGATACCGCGATGCTGGCCGACCCTGCACGCGTCGCCGCGCAACCGAAGCTGCCGCCGATGGGTCGACTGATTCGTGCCGACGAGGTCGCGGCCCTCGTCGCCTATCTGCTGTCCGATGCCGCAGCTGCCATCACCGGCCAGGAACTCGTGATTTGCGGTGGTGCCTCGTTGCCGCGTTGAGGTCAGGCGGCAAAGCGCGCCGGAATCCGCGGAACCGGCGTCATGCGGAGCTGCGGCGCGAGTAGGCGTCGAGGAAATGGGCGATGCGACCGAACGCGTCGGCAAGATCGTCGGTATTCGGCAGGAACACGACGCGGAAGTGATCCGGGGCGGGCCAGTTGAAGCCTGAGCCTTGGACGACGAGCACATGTTCGTCCTCGAGCAGGTCGAGCACGAATTTCTCGTCGTCGCCGATGGGGTAGCGCACCGGGTCGAGCCGCGGGAACAGGTAGAGCGCAGCCTTCGGCTTGACACAGGTCACACCCGGAATCGAGGTGATGAGTTCGTATGCGAGGTCGCGCTGGCGGGCGAGCCTGCCGCCCGGCGCCACAAGGTCGTCGATGCTCTGGTAGCCCCCCAGCGCCGTCTGGATGGCGAACTGGCCGGGGACGTTCGCGCAGAGGCGCATCGAGGCAAGGATGTTGAGGCCCTCGATATAGTCCTGCGCGTGGCGCTTGTCGCCCGAGAGGACCATCCACCCGCTGCGGTAGCCGCACGCACGGTAGTTCTTCGACAGCCCGTTGAACGTCGCGAACAGCACGTCGTCCGCGAGCGCGGCAATCGACCTGTGCGTGGCGCCGTCGTAGAGCATCTTGTCGTAGATCTCGTCGGCGAAGACGATCAGCTGGTGGCGCCGGGCGAGCTCGACGATCTCCCGCAGCAGGTCCGGCGGATATAGCGCGCCGGTCGGGTTGTTGGGGTTGATGAGCACGATCGCGCGCGTGCGCTCGGAGATCTTGCCGGCGATGTCTTTGATGTCGGGCAGCCATCCCGCGCCCTCGTCGCAGATGTAGTGCCGCGCCCTGCCGCCCGCGAGACTCACCGCCGCGGTCCACAGCGGGTAATCCGGGGCAGGCACCAGCACCTCGTCCCCGTCGTTGAGGAGCCCCTGCATCGCCATGACGATCAGCTCCGACGCCCCGTTGCCGACGAAGATGTCGTCGAGGCCCACGCCGGCAATTCCCTTCTGCTGCGTGTAGTGCATGATCGCCTTGCGCGCCGCGAACAGCCCCTTCGAGTCGGAGTAGCCGGACGCCTGCGGCAGGTTGACGATGACGTCGTGGCGGACCTCGTCCGGCGTGTCGAAGCCGAACGGCGCGAGGTTGCCGATGTTGAGCTTGATGATGCGGTGGCCCTCCTCCTCCATCAGCTTCGCGCGGGCCAGCACCGGACCGCGGATGTCGTAGCAGACGTTGGCGAGCTTCGCCGACTTGTGGACTGTCTTCAGCATCATTCCTGGATTCCTCTGCGCTCGGGGCGGCTCGTCGCGCTGCGATCACCACCATATTGTCACGGCGGAGCAACTCCTGGATGCCGGGATCGCCTGCGGTCTGCCATCGAGCGCAACATCCAGAATCCGCGACGTGTCGCTGTGGGCGCCACCGGGCGCCATGATCGCCGCGTGGCACTTGCTCTGTGGATGGACGAAGCTCGCGGGCGCGCATCGTTCCTCGTCTTCCTCGCGAGCGCCGAACCGCGATTATAGAGAGTTCGCCGTGCTCCCGGGCGTGGCAATCGCCCGCATTCGAAGCGACCGCGCCGATTGAAACGTGTGCGCGGACTCGATCTACAGCGAATGCGCCCTTTCCCGCCCGGCCTTGGTCGCCCGCGAGATCCTGATGATAAAGTAGCGGACCTCCAACCTGCGGAGAAGCAGAAGACGGGGAAACGCGCTTCACAAACCAAGGAATTGCAGAGAGCGACTCCAGCCTTCGAGGAATATCGTGCAAACCCCCATTATCAAATCGCTGTTGTACTTCGTGGCTGTGCTCGTTCTGGCGCTGCCAGCGCATGCGCTCGCGCAATCCGGCGACAAGCCATTCTCGAACGAGCAGCTCGATCAGTTGACGGCGCAGATCGCGCTGTATCCCGATTCGTTGCTCGCCCAACTGTTGATGGCGACCACCTATCCGGAGGACTTCGCTGCGGCCGCGGCGTGGTCCAAGGCGAATCCGGACGCCAAGGGCGACGATGCGGTGAAAATGGTGGAGAACGAACCATGGGATCCGTCAGTAGGGTCGCTGGTTGCATTCCCCGAAGTGCTGATCACGCTCAATCAGAGCCCCGACTGGGTGCGCAACATCGGCGACGCATTCCTGGCGCAGCCCGACGACGTCATGAACTCCGTGCAGCGCCTCCGCCAGAAGGCGCAGACCGCGGGCAACCTGAAGTCCAACGAGCAGATCAAAGTGTCGATGCAGGCGCCCGAGCCCGCGCCTCCGTCGGCCACGCAGACGGTGATCGTCCAGCAGTCGGCGCCGCCGCCACAGGTGATCGTCATCGAGCCGGCGCAGCCTTCGGTAGTCTTCGTGCCGTCGTTCAACCCGACCGTCGTGTACGGGCCGTGGCCGTGGGTGGCGTACCCGCCATTCTTCTATCCACCACCGCCCGGCTTCTGGTGGTCGCGGCCCATCGCGACCGGCATCGCCTGGGGTGTCGGCATCGGCGTCACCAACGCGCTGTGGGGCGGCGTCCGCTGGGGCGGCGGCTGGGGCCACAATAGCGTCAACATCAACGTCAACCGCTACAACAACATCAACGTCAACCGCCGGATCGACAGCAACAACCGGAACGCGAACTGGAATCACAATCCGGACCGGCGCGGCAACACGCCGTACCGCGGTGGCGACTCGACGCGCCGGGACTTGCAGAACCGGCACCAGTCGGGCAGCCGCGAGCAGTACCGCGGCCGGGACGCGAGCCGCGATGCGAGCCGCGATGCGAGCCGCGACCGCGCGAACCAGGCGATGCAGAACCGCGGCATCGACGCCGGAAGCGGATCCGCGCGCGAGCGTGCGCAGAACGTCGATCGCAGCGCGGTGCAGAACCGGGCGCAAGGCGCGGACCGCGGTGCAGTGCAAGACAGGGCGCAAAACGTCGACCGTGGCGCGGTGCAGAATCGCGCGCAGAGCATGGATCGCAGCGCCGCGCAGAATCGAGCGCAGAACCTCGATCGGAGTGCCGCTCAGAACAGAGCTCAAAACGCGGACCGCGACGCGGCCCGCCAGCGTGCCCAATCGGCGAGCCGCGACAACGCACTAAGAGGTGCCAACAGCCCGCAGGCAGGCGCACAGATGGATCGAGGCAGGGCCAGCCAGGCCGCGGCGCAGCGCCCCAGCGGCGGCGGTGCGCGGCCGCAGGCGGGAGGTGGTGGTGGGGGGAGTGCGCGGCCCCCTGCAGGCGGCGGAGGCCGACCCGCGGGCGGAGGTGGCGGCGGCCGTGCCGGTGGGGGTGGGGGTGGCGGTGGCGGAAGGGGACGTTGAGATGGAGCGCTCGAGGATGACAAATTTCAAGCAAGTCCTGCAGATCGCGGCCGTGGCTGCATCGCTCGCGCTGGCGCCATCCGCCTTCGCGCAGAATGCCTATCCGACGCCCGAGGCTGCCGCAGAGGCGCTTGTCGACGGCATCGCGCGGCACGACATCGACGCGATCAAGACGGTGGCCGGGTCCGATTACCAGAAATATTTCCCCAGCAGCGTGTCCGATCCCGAGGACATCACCAACTTCCTCGCGGCGTGGGCGCGCGGGCACGCGATCGTTCCCGCGGGCACCGATAAGGCGTTTCTCGGCGTGGGCAGCAATGGCTGGACGCTGCCGGTCCCGATTGTGAAGACCGCCGCGGGCTGGCGTTTCGACACTAAAGGCGCGCCCGAGGAGATGCGCATCCGCCGCATCGGTCGCAACGAGCTGGCGGCCATTCAGGTCGCGCTCGCGTACACCGACGCGCAAAAGGAATATCACCAGAAGGACTGGAACGGCGACGGCGTCCTCGAGTACGCGATGCGCAGGCTTTCAACGCCGGGCAAACACGACGGACTTTACTGGGCATCGCTCCCCGGCGATCCGGAAAGCCCGCTCGGCGCGGAGTTCGCGGACGCCAAGGTCGGCCAGCCGTATCACGGGTACCTGTACAAGATCCTCACCGCACAGGGGGCCAATGCGCCCGGCGGTGCGAAGAGCTACCTCAAGAACGGTCGGATGACCGAAGGCTATGCGCTCGTCGCGTGGCCGGCAAAGTTCAACGACACCGGTGTCATGACGTTCATCGTCAATCAGGACGGGATCGTTTACCAGAAGAGCCTCGGTCCGAGTACCGATGCGGTGGCGCGGGGCATGAAGAGGTACGACCCGGACGCGAGCTGGCAAAAGGCGTCGCCCGGTGCTCCATAGGAGGTGAGCGCAAACCGTCAGGAGTGCTGTCGGAGTGTGAGGCAAGAGCAAAGCAAGCGCACGCCCAACTTGATTCACACTTCGTCGGTTACATTCCATGCGCTCGATCACATGTTCGATGCCGACCGGTCGGCGTTGCTGACGGCGATGGTGGTGGCGTCGGCCAGCGCTTCAACGTCAGCTTCGCTCGCCTGCACCCCGGCGGCCACCCAAACTCCTCCACCTGTGGCCACCCCAAATTCCTCCACCCTGAGCGAGGGTAGACGCCCGTAAACCGAGACGCCCGACGACGGGACGTTACGCTGCCCCCTCACCATCGTGAGGGAGAAGGAGTGAACGTCTTGAAGCCGCATTTGCGCATCACCATCGCGACGCTGCTGGCCGCTGGCGCCCCGCAGCGCGAGATCGCGCGCCGCACCGGGGTGGATCGGAAGACGATCCGGCGCCGGGAGGCGGCAAATTCTCCCGGGGTGGCCACCGGCTCGGACGGCGAACCGGACCAAACTCCCACACCCCGGCCACCGGCGCTGGTGGCCGCGACGACGCCCTCGGCCCGCGAACCGCACTGGGCGTGGATCAAAACGCAGGTGGGGCTCGGTTGCAACGCGGTGAGCATCTACCAGGATCTGGTCGAGGCGCACGGCTTCGCGCGTAAGCGTCCGCCCGACACCGTCTTGACGACGGCGGGTTGATCAGGCGGCGAGCGGTAGGCCTTGCGGGAGGGATGCGGCAATGGTCCAGGGCAACAGTTCGTCGACCCGGTTGATCGGGTGATCGGCGATGCGGTCGAGGACGTAGCGCAGGTAGGCTTCGGGATCGAGACCGTTGAGCTTGGCGGTGCCGATCAGGCTGTAGATCGCCGCGGCACGATCACCGCCGGCGTCGGAGCCACAGAACAGGTAGTTCTTGCGCCCGAGCGCGACCGCGCGCAGCACTCGTTCCGCGGCGTTGTTGTCGGTCTCGATGCTGCCGTCGTGTAAGCGTCTGGCGAACCCACATTGACGCAGGGTTGGCCGTGTGAGCGCGCCCTGGCGAAACTACTTGACGAAGTTCCACGGCATCAGCGCGTCGAGGTCAGCGCGCTTGGCCGTCGGCATCTTGGTCAGTACGTCCAGCAAGTAGGCCTTGGGATCGATGCCGTTGAGCTTGGCCGATTCGATCAGGCTGTACATCAGCGCAGCGCGGTGGCCGCCGCCTTCGGAGCCACAGAACAGGTAGTTCTTGCGTCCCAAAGCGATGCCGCGGATGGCATTCTCGACCGGATTGTTGTCGATGTTGATGCGCCCGTCGTCGACATAGCGCACCAGCGCCGACCAGCGATTGAGGGTGTACTGGAGGGCCTTGGCCAGCGCCGAACGCGGCGCCGTCTTGGCCCGCACCGCCTCCAACCACGTCCGGAACGCATCGAGGATCGGCCCGGCGCGCGCCTGCCGCTGACGCTGTCGTTCCGCCACGCCCAGATCCTTGACCTCGCTCTCGATGGCGTACAGGCGGGCGATTTCGGTGATCGCCGTCTGCGCGGCTGGAGACTTGGTGGTTTCCCAGACCTCGACGAAAATTCTGTACGGGCGATGGGGGTGTGACTACCCCCGCCCCTGCGTTCTCTCCCCCTTGGGGTCATCCCGGGAAAAAGAATGCTTTCGATTTCGGATGGAGATCACGCCGCGCCCGAGAGAAGACCAGGCGATCGGTTCGGGCCGTAGCGGTATCGGGGGTACTGCCAGTGAGTTGCGGAAGGGTTGCCCGATCCGGCGACGTGGTTGGTCAGGTGGGGGCAGGTTAGGAGTGGCCGAGGCTTGGCGGTTGCGGGGGCGTCGCGCAGAATGGCCATTAAAACCACGGCACGCTCCTCGCGCGGGCAGCAGTGAATAGAACGCCCATAGCAACCGCATAGCAACGACGAAAAGAAAAAGGGGCTACATCTCTGTAACCCCTTGATTTACTGGCGCGCCCGGCAGGATTTGAACCCACGACCCCCTGGTTCGTAGTGCGATTTATGGTATCTAAGTACTTGATTTAATTAGTGGCGAACGCCCGGCGCGCGAGTTTTCGTCCCTATCGTTCCACATCGTTCCCGCGAAAAGTCGCGCAACAGTCGCGCACCAAGTTTCAAAACTCGCGCAGCGCTAACAGCAACCGCTATCAGCCGATTCTGCAGGACGTCGATCCACAAAACGAATGCAGTCGCCGGCGCCTCACGGTACAGGTCACGGCCTACTTGCTGGAAACGACGTCGACCGAGATCGGGCCATCAGTTGTCGTTCGACCCTTTTCCGTCATTCGGATACCGATGGCGGCCGTCCGGTAGTCGGCGGACAGTTGTCATCCGCAGCTAGAGGGGGCGCTTTGCGCTTTCCGGAGTTTCGAAGGGTCCGGGCAGCGGATTTATGCCGCGCCTTTCATCCTGATAGTCTCTGTTGAAGAAGATCGGCGATCCGTCGGGATTCTCAAATTTCTGTTCGGGCTCGAATGCCTTTCCGAGGACTTCGGTGGAGATGAAATCCGTGCGGAGGCCCGGTAGGCGATCGTACAGATTCGTGTCGAGGTAATACTGCCCGTCCTTTTCGCTCAGCTTGACGTACACGGACGCGTCTTTGACCTCTTTGTAGTTCAACTCCTTCTTGCAAGGCTTCGACCCGTTGAAGAAGACGTTCCCGCCCGTATAGACCGGAAGCCTCGAATAGTACTTGTTCCGGTCCTCCTTTCCGCCTGCGTCGCCTTCCTTGAAGAAGAGCGCAAGATACTCAGCTTCCAACGGGTAATCGTCGAAGGGCGCGGTCCCCGCCTCCTTGTTCGTCGGGAAATTCCTGCTCTTCCAGTACTCCTCATACTGCTGCGGAACGTCCTGCTGAACGAAGATGTTGTTGTAGAAGCGGTCGTCCCCGTGGAGGAAGGTCATGAAGCCCGCAACTTCCGTCCGGTGCGGCACATGGTAGGGCGTATACCTCTGGCTGATGCCGACGCCGCCGAGGCCGTTGTCCGTCCCGGTTCCCACGCTGGTGAACGACCCGCAGATCAGGTTGTGCACGTAGGCCACGCCCTGTGTCGCGATCTTTCCCGCGTACACGGAAAGGAAAATGTTGTTGTCCACGAGCGTTGGGCCATGGCTGACCTCGATAAACAGATCCTCGCCCATCGAGATTTGCGTGATGGCTTTCGATCCGGGCGGCACAACATTGTCGTGGAAAAGGTTCTGCGTGACGCGGGTCCCCTGCGCCTGCCAATCCAGCCACAGACCGCGTGTGCAGTGGTGGATATGGTTCCGCCGGAAGATCGTGTCGATCGCCGCGTGCATCTTGATGCCGCCGATCTCGGCGCCCGCCAGTTGCTGCTTGTTGTTGATGTGGTGGATATGGTTGTCTTCGATGATGGAAAACACTCCGCCCAGGTGTCCGACGATGCCGGTCTGCTCGCAGTCATGTATGTGGCACCGCCGGACGATGTGCGAGCCGATGTTCTCCTTGGTCCACCCTTCGATCTGCGCCTGGAGGATCGAGTCCCGCTCGGTCTGCGTGCCGTGCTTCACTCTCTTGACGACCCAGTTGTTCTCGTTGTTGGGTTGAAGGTACTTGCCCAGAGAAATGCCGCAGCACTTGGAGTCGCTGATCTCGCAGCCCTCGATGATCCAGCCCTTGCTCCAGTGGGGGCCGACCATGCCCTCCTGGTACGCGGTCGGCGGAGCCCAGGTGGTGGCCGCCTGCTTGACCGTGAAGCCGGACAGGGTGATGTAATTCACGCCGGTCTTGTCGGGATAGAAACAATTTCGGCGTACGTTGATTTCCACATCTGCCTTGTTTGGGTCGGCTCCGTGGAAATTGGCGTAGAGGAGGGTCTGATTCCCTTCCTGGGCCGTGAACCATTTGTAGACCGAGAAATCTGGGTCCCAGGACCCTCCGTACACGGCTGGATTGAGCACCGATTCGATGGAATCGGTCTCATACATGGACCTTCCGTTTAGGTAGATCTCGCCGGTATGGAGCGGAACGTCGCTGTAGTACCAATCTCCGCTGATGACGGTCGTGTACGGGTTGTAGGAGCCGAAAACTCCGTTGGGAATGCGCGCGAGCCAGGTGGTCCCTTTGTAGGGCTCCCAGTTCTTAACGCTCTCGGCGCCTGAAATGATCGCCTTGCCGATCCTCTCGGAGCGATAGACGATGGGCGCACTCTCCGTTCCGCCATTCTTCGGGTTCACGTATTCCCGGTAGAGCCCAGGAGCGACGATCACCTCATCGCCAGGACGCGCGACCTGCGCCGCATCGTTGATTTCCTTGAAAGGTCGGCCCTTCGATCCATCGCCCCCGCGGGCCGCTTCAGCTGACACGTAGTAAATCATAGTTCATCCTCATCTGATCAAGAGTCAAATCCGATCGTCTCGAAACGTACCCGCGCCCGAACAACAGCATGAAGCAACGCTTCCATTCGTGCGCATGAATGCCCTCTACGGGCTTCTACTTCAGTTGACGCGCTGTCCGGTCGTCGCATCGAACAGATGTGCGCTTTTCGACAGCGGCAGCAGGTGGATAACATCGCCCGGTTGGGTGGATACGCGATCGTGAAACACCGCGGTAATCTCGTGAGGCCCAACTACCGCGCCCACTTGCGTATCCGCTCCCGTGGGCTCCACAACTTTCACCGTAGCTGGGACTCCGCGAGCGTCGAGCGAGAAGTGCTCCGGCCGAATCCCGTAGACCAGCGGCTGCCCGTGTGGTGCGACGTTCGCGTCTATCACTGGAAGTTTGAGATCACTGCCGTCGACTGCAAAACCATCGCGATCAAGCCGCCCGTGGATGAGATTCATCGCGGGGCTGCCGATGAAGCTCGCCACGAAGAGGTTGGATGGCCGGTCGTACAGATAGAGTGGCGCCCCAACCTGCTGTACCAGTCCTTCGTTGAGGACCACGATCTTGTCCGCCATCGTCATGGCTTCGACCTGATCGTGAGTTACGTAAACGATGGTGGCCGCCAGGCGCTGGTGCAGGGCCTTGATCTCAGCGCGCATCGCCACGCGCAACTTGGCATCCAGATTCGACAACGGTTCATCGAACAGGAATACCTGCGGATCGCGCACGATCGCGCGCCCCATCGCTACGCGCTGGCGCTGTCCGCCGGAAAGCTGCTGTGGCAGGCGGTCCAGTAGCGGCTCCAGGCCGAGGATGCCGGCGGCGCGCGCGACCTTGGCGGCGATGTCCGCTTTCGATGCACGCTGCAGCCTCAACGCGAACGACATATTCTGCGCCACCGTCATGTGCGGGTACAGCGCGTAGTTCTGGAACACCATCGCGATGTCGCGTTCCATCGGCGGAAGATTGTTGACGACGCGGTCGCCGATGCTGACCTGACCATCGCTGATCTCCTCGAGCCCGGCCACCATTCGCAACAGCGTAGACTTGCCGCAGCCAGAGGGACCGACCAGGATGACGAATTCGCCATCGGCGATGTCGACGTTGACGCCACGAATGACGTGGACGTCGCCGTAGCGTTTGTGTACGTCGCGGATGCGAACTTCAGCCATGCGTGCTGCTCCCTGAACCTGGTGAGGGATTGGCAGCCGTTGCCGACCCTCGTCGTTTGATGCTCAACCCTTCACCGAGCCGGCCGTCAGGCCGGCGATGATGTGACGCTGCGCGGCGAAAAACATTACTACCATCGGCAGGATGGTCAGCGCGATGAACGCCAGCACCAGATGCCAGTCCGTGGAATACTCGCCCTGGAATGCCATGATGCCCAGCGGCCACGGGTACAACGCGTCCCGGTTCAGAACCACCAGCGGCAGCAGATAGGCGTTCCAGCTGTGGGCGAAGGTGATCACCGCGACGGTGGCCAGGATCGGTCGCGACAGCGGCAGCACGATGTACCAGAAGAAACGGAAGTAGCCGCAACCGTCGATCAGCGCGGCCTCGAACAGGTCGGACGGCAGCTGCCGGAAGTAGTTGCGGATCAGCAGGATGCTGGCGGCCAGGCCGAAGGCAACCTGCGGTAGCACCACGCCCCAATAGGTGTCGAGCAGGCCGAGATCGCGGATCTTGATGAACAGCGGCAGGATTGCGGTGGCGGCCGGGAACATCAGTCCCAGCAGCAGGTAGTTGTATAGAAAGCCCGAGCCGAAGAACTTGACGTGCGCGAAGACGAACGCGGCCATGGCCGAGACGGCCAAGGTCAGCACGACCGTCAGTACGGCGATCACCAGCGAATTGCCCATCAGCTGCCAGTAGCGCCTGCCGACCAGAATGCCCCAGTAATTAACCCATTGCCATTCGGCCGGCCAGCCGAACGGATTGACACGCAGATCACCCAGCGTCTTGAAGCCGCCCAGCACCGTGGCCACCAGCGGCGTCAGCACCATCGCGGCCACCACCACCAGCACCGCAATTCGCAGCGCCGGGTTGATGGTCACGGTGGCGGTCGAAGAGGTTTCGGGGTCAGTCATGGCGCATCAGCACCCGCTTGTAGCCGAAGGCGAAGGTCACGCAGATGGCGAACAACACGACGCCGACGGCACTGCCGAAGCCGATGTCCATGCGCGTGACGCCGTAGGTGTACAGGAAGGTCACCATCGTCTGCGTGCTGTCGGACGGGCCGCCCTTGGTCAGCGGCATGATCAGGTCGAACAGTTGGAACGAGCCGAGGATCGCGAAGAACACCGACAGCCGGATCGTCGATCCCAGCATCGGCACCGTGACGTACCTGAACACATGCCACGCGCGCGCGCCATCGATGCGGGCGGCTTCGTACAGCGTCTTGTCAATCTGCTGCAGTCCGGCGATGTACAGGATCATATGGAAGCCGAAGTACTTCCACACCACCACCATCAGGATCGCGTACATCGCCAGTTCGGGCTCGGCCAGTACCTGCGGCGGCACGGCGCCGAACACGGTCCAGATCTTGGCCAGCAGGCCGTAGTCGCCGTCGTAGACGAAGCGCCAGATCAGGCCCGCCGCGATTTCCGCCAGGATGTACGGCAGGAAGAAGATCAGCCGGAACGAATTGGTGCCGCGCATTCGGTCGGCCAGCAGCACGGCCAGCCCCAGAGCCAGCGGCAGTTGCACCAGCAGGGACACGCCGATGATCAACAGGTTGTTGAACAGCGCGGTGTGAAAGGCCGGGGTCTCGAACAGAATCCTGAAGTTGCGCAAGCCGACCCACTCGGTGGGACTGCCGAAGCCGTTCCAGCGAAACACGCTGTACCAGGCGGCCTCGCCCATCGGCAACGCCACCAGCAGCGTGAACAGGAACAGTGCCGGCGGAAGGAACAGCAGCACCACGGCGGTGGTGCCACCGATGCGCGAGTTGCGCCCAAGCACCCGGTCGCGCAGCGCGGACCAGGCCGAGGGACCGTGGAATCTCTGTGCCGATGTGTTCACTGCCGTGTTGGGTGACGGGAGATCCCTGGTGCAGGAGCGAAGATGGACGGCACACATCTGCGGCTGGACGATCGGCGATCGGGATGGCCGAACAGCCCGGCCGGAAATCGGGGCCGGGCCGCGAGCGCCCGGTCCCCTACAACAACGTCAGTTGATGCTCGGGTCCCAGCTCAATTGGCCAACTTCCAGGCCGCCTGCACCTTGTTGGCAGCGTCCACCGGCTTGATCCGGCCGGCGGCCAGTTCGGCCGAGATGTCATTCACGACCGCACCCACCGAGGGGCCAAGCATCTGGTCGTAGAACAGCTGGTGATAGTTCGAGCGCGCAACATTGGCCGCCAGTTGCTTGAGGATCGGTCGCTGCACGAACTCGGTGGCGCTCTTGACGACGGGAATGAAATAGCCCCTCTCTGCCGCGATGCGCTGGTTCTGCGCGTCGCTGAAGAACTCGAGGAACTTCACCGCTTCCTTCGGCGCACCCTTGGTGACGATCCAGCCGTTCATGCCGCCCAGGGTGTCGTCGGGGTTGCCCTTGCCGCCCGGCACCGTCGGGAACGCGAACCAACCCAGCTTGTCGTCGGGGACGCCGACCTTGTCGGCCGAGTTCGACTTCATGACGTTGAGCACACCATTGAGCATTAGCATCATCGCGGCCTTGCCGTCGCCGAATTGCCCAGCAGATTGCGGATAGGTCGCGCCCTGAAAACCCGGCTGGAACGGTTTGAGGTCGACCAACTGCTTGAACAGTTCGCCAGAGCGCACGAAGGTTGCGCCGGCGAAACCATCGCCCTCACCCTTCATGGCCGCGTCGAACGCCGGTTTGCCACCGAGGCGTATGGCCAGGTGCGACCAGTAGAAGTGCAGCGGCCACTTGTCGCCACCGCCGGCGACGATCGGCGTAATGCCCGCTGCCTGCAGCTTCTTCACGGCCGCCAGCAGGTCGTCCCAGGTCTTGATGGCGTTGCCGTCGACACCGGCCTTGGCGAACAGGTCCTTGTTGTAGAAGAAGACGACCTGCGACGTGATCATCGGGATGCCGTACTGGCGGCCGTTGACGGCGTAGAGGTTCAGCGCGGCCGGGTTGAAGCGCTCACGCCAGCCGGCGTTGACCGCGTCCGTAATGTCCTCGATCACCCCGGCTTTGACCTGTTCCCGCAGCACGCCGCCGGCCCAGCTGTATATGATGTGCGGCTTGTCGGGCGATTGCAGCAGGGTCGTCAGCTTCTTCTTGTACGACTCGTTCTCGAGGAACTGAATCTCAACTTTGGTGCCCGGGTTGGCGGCCTCAAAACGCTTGGCCACGTCGGCGTAGTAGGCCGCGACGTCCGCGTTCTGTTCGATGTGCAGCCAGCGCACCGTCTCCGCCTGCGCCGCGAGCCCGATCAACATCAGGCCGGCGACAAGCGTGCTCCGCACCACGCGAAAGTCGAGGAATCTCATTGATTTCTCCTTTAGTTGTTCGTTCAACGAATCAAATAATACTGATCTTTGCCTTGGCATCTATCAGTAAGTCTCTCATCCTGCCATTCGCCCGTGGCCGTGAGGATTGCGAAATCCGCCGATTAGGGTATCGTTTCTGGCGCAACCTACATCGGAGAGCCCGCTGCCAACCCACCCTGCCCGGCGACGTGAAAGCCAGCGCAAGTCGCGTGACACGCCGCACCACGTCGCGCTGCCGTTCAACGCCAACAAGGTTTATGACCGCGAAATCATATCCTGGATCGGTGCCTGCCTGCGCTCGACGCGCGTCGAGTGGGATCTCTTTATCGAAGACGACTTTCGGGCCAGCAATCAGAGCCGTCCTGCAAAGTGACGTGAGTGAGCCAGTTCGCAGGCGTTTTCCGGGAATCGATTGATGACCCAAGGTGAGGCCCGATGTCCGGAGGGATTGCCCGCGCAGCTGATCGAGCTTTCTCATCCATGTGGCGTCCGATTGAGCTTGATGGATTGGGGCGGGACCTGGCTCTCATGCCGGGTGCCAGCCGCAGGCACCGAGCGGGAGGTGTTGCTGGGATGCGCGCACATCGACGACTATTTTCACCAGAAAGCTTACCTCGGGGCAACCGTCGGGCGATACGCCAACCGGATCGGTCACGCGCAGTTATTTCGCGGGGGTCGTGTGTTCCGACTGGTACCCAATCAGGGGGCGCACCAGTTGCATGGTGGCCCGGATGCCTTTGATCGACGGCGCTGGCGCATTCTGACGCGACGCCCGGATCGTGTCCTCCTGGGCCTTGAATCGCCAGATGGAGATCAGGGATTTCCGGGCGCGCTCGTGGCGACCGTGTGTTACTGCCTGGAGGATGACGCACGGATCAGCACGGAATTCACCGCCACGGTCGATGCGCCGTGCCCGGTCAACTTGACCAATCATGCGTACTTCAATCTGGATGGCAGGGCGACCGATATTCGTCAGCATGCCTTGCAGATCAGCAGCCATCACTATCTACCGATTGATCAGGATGCCATTCCGTTGGGGCAACTGGCCAAGGTGGACGGTACTGGCTTTGATTTCACCCGCGCCAAGCGGATTGGTCAGGATTTCATGATTGATGAGCAGCAGCGGCTGGCTCATGGTTATGACCATGCCTATCTGCTCGATTCGGAATGTCACAACATGGCGAGTGCGGCGGCCTCAGTGGTTTCCGGAGATGGTCGCCTGATCATGGATCTGTACACGACCAAACCGGCGTTGCAGTTCTACACCGGGAACCACCTGGCAGGTACACCCTCGCGCGACGGGAAATGCTATGCGGCCCATCAGGGCTTGGCGCTGGAAACCCAGTTCCTGCCCGACAGCCCCAACCATCCCGAATGGCCGCAACCCGATTGCTGGCTGCATCCCGGCGCAATCTACCGGCACACGACTGTGCTGGCGTTCCGCGGGGGCTGAATTGGTTCGCTCACTGCTCGGCAGAGTAAAGGGGTTCCAATTGCCGATAGAGTCGGTGGAAGATCTGCCGGCGTCGGGCGTAACGCTCGTGTCTTTCCGGGTCAGGCATGAACTCGCCCAGTGACGGCGGCACGGGACACGACTCGTCCACGGCGCCGCGATCGATTCCCAGGCGGGCCAGGCGTGCCGCGCCGAGCGCCGGCCCGAAATCACCGCCCTCGCGCCGCACCAGTGGCCGATTGCAGATGTCAGCGAGCATTTGCGCCCAGCAGTCGCTGCGCGAGCCGCCGCCAACGAGCACGATCTCATCGGCGCGGGTGCCGGTGGCCTCGACGGCTTCGATCCCATCGACCAAGCCGTGGCCTACCCCCTCGAGCACTGCGTGCGCGAGGTCGGCGGGTTCGGTGCCAGAGTCGAGCCCAAAAAACACTGCCTTGGCCGCTGGATTGTTGTGCGGTGTTCGCTCGCCATTCAAGTAAGGCAGGTAGTGTGGCGAGTGGTCGGTGAGGCCGCGCCGCTCGGCGGCGGCGAGCAGGCTGGGCACATCGGCCATGCCGGTCAGCCGCTGGGTGTGGTCCAGGCACGCCGCTGCAGACAGCATCACGGACATCAAATGCCAAGTGTGCGGCAGCGCGTGACAGAAGCTGTGTACACCCTGCGCCGGGTTGGCGAGAAAGCCATCAGTGGCCACAAAAAAGACGCCCGAGGTGCCTAGCGACAACATGCCCTGGTTGGGGTGGACGATACCCATGCCGATGGCGGCGGCCGCGTTGTCGCCAGCGCCGGCGACAACCGGAATTCGACGCAATCCGAATCGCTCAGCAACCTCGTCGCGCAGGACGCCGGTGATCGCCGGGCCCTCGTGCAACCCCGGCATCTGGCGCCGCGAAAGTCCGGTGGCGCTCAGCAGTTCATCGCTCCAGTCGCGGCGAGCCACATCCAGCCACAGCATGCCTGCGGCGTCCGACATGTCGGTCGCGTAATCACCAGTCAGACGCAAGCGCAGCCAGTCCTTGGGCAACAGCACCTTGGCCACGCGGTCGAACACCTGCGGCTCGTGCCTCGCCACCCACAACAGCTTCGGAGCAGTGAAGCCCGGCATCATCATGTTGCCGGTGATCTGCCGCGAAGTTGGCACCCGCCGCTCCAGCTCGGCACATTCGGCATGGGAGCGTCCATCGTTCCACAGGATCGCCGGTCGCAGCACCTCGTCTCGTTCGTCGAGCAGCGTTGCGCCGTGCATCTGGCCGGACAGGCCGATGGCCTCGACCTGCGTCGAGGCGATGCCCTGCCCCTCACCGGCGTGCAGCACGGCGGCGAGCGCCTCTTCGCACGCCCGCCACCAATCCGCCGGATGCTGTTCGCGCCATAGCGGCCGCGGCTGCGCAACCGTGAGCGGTGCGGAGGCGGTTGCCCTCACCTGCTGCTCCCGGTCGAGCAGGACCGCCTTCAGGCTGGAGGTGCCAAGGTCGATGCCAAGGAACATTGCCCGCTCAGCCGAAAATGACTTGATTGACGCGAGCTTCGAGCAGTTCCTGCCGGCCGCTTACCGGCTGCGGTGCCAGGCCTTGCTCTGTTGCCGCGCTGGCCAGGGTGGCCAGCGTGTGCTCGCCGCCGAGGATCGCGCGTCCGAGCGCACCTTCCCAGCCAGCGTAGCGCTGCTTGCGGAAGCTCGCCAGTACGTCACGTTCGACCAGCTTGGCGGCCCGGTCCAGCGCCAGCGCCACCGTGTCCATCGCGCCGATGTGGGCGTGGAACAGGTCTTCCAGGTCCAGGCTCTGGCGCCGAACCTTGGCGTCGAAATTGAAGCCACCCTGGCCCATGCCGCCACCCTTCAGGATTTCGTACAGCACCAGCGTCAGTTCCTCGACGCTGTTCGGGAACTGGTCGGTATCCCAGCCATTCTGCGGGTCCCCGCGGTTGGCGTCGATGCTGCCGAATATGCCCAGCGCGAGCGCGGATGCCACCTCGTGATGGAAGCTGTGACCGGCCAACGTGGCGTGGTTAGCCTCAACGTTGACTTTCATTTCGCCTTGCAGACCAAACTCCTGCAGGAAGCCATGCACGGTCGCAACGTCGCGGTCATACTGATATTTGGTTGGCTCGTGCGGCTTGGGCTCGATCAGCAACTGGCCCTTGAAGCCGGTGCGGTGCTTGTGCTCGACCACCATTTGCATGAACCGCCCGAGCTGCTGGCGTTCGCGCGCGAGGTCGGTGTTGAGAAGCGTGTCGTAGCCTTCACGGCCACCCCACAGCACATAGTTTGCGCCACCCAGCTTCTGCGTCGCGTTCATCGCGCTGAATACCTGGGTTGCTGCACACGCGAACACTTCGGGGTCTGGGTTGGTGGCCCCGCCAGCGGCGTAACGCGGATGGCTAAAGAGGTTAGCCGTGCCCCACAATAGCTTTACGCCGGTGCGCTCCTGGTGCGTGCCCATCACCTCGACCATTGCATCGAGATTACTGCGGTATTCTCGCAACGTGGCGCCATCGGGCGCAGCGTCAGTGTCGTGGAAGGCGTAATAGGGTACGCCGAGCTTCTGGAAGAACTCGAACGCTGCCTCCGCCTTGCGCTTGGCCTGTACCAGCGACTCGGCACCTTCAAACCAGGGACGTTCGAACACACCGGAGCCGAACATGTCGGCACCCGGCGAGCAGAAGGTATGCCAATAGCAAACTGTCAGACGCAGGTGCTCGGCCATGCTCTTGCCAAGCAATTTGCGATCGGCGTCGTAGTAGCGGAAGGCGAAGGTCGAGCGACTCTCGGGGCCTTCGTAGCGGACGCGATCGACAAAATCGAACACGGTCATGGCAGGTGTCTCCTCAGCAGGACCCCACTGCGTGAAAGCGGCGGGATGCTTGTTGGCAGAGCCGCGGGCGGGCGTCTACAGCCACCTCAGCAAGGTTTCTCATCCTGCCATTCGCCCACGGCCGTGAGGATTGCGAAATCCGCCGATTGGGGTATCGTTTCTGGCGCAACCTACATCGGAGAGCCAGTTGCCACCCCTCCCTGCCCGGCGCCGCAAGGCCCAGCGCAAGCCGCGCGACACTCCGCACCACGTTGCGCTGCTGTTCAACGCCAACAAGGTTTATGACCGCGAAATTATTTCCGGGATCGGTGCCTACCTGCGCTCGACGCGCGCCGAGTGGGATCTCTTTATCGAGGACGACTTTCGCGCGCGTCTAACCAGTCTGACTCAATGGCATGGTGATGGGATCATCGCCGACTATGACGACCCTGGCGTCAGCGAGGCGCTAGCGGGTACCCAGCTACCCGTGGTGGCGGTGGGTGGCTCTTACGAAGATCCCGCCGACTACCCGAAGGGCGTTCCCTATGTCGCCACCGACAACTTCAAGCTGGTCAAACTCGCGCACGACCACCTTGTCGAAGCCGGTCTTCCACGGCTCGCGATGTACAGCCTTCCTGCAGCACCAAGCAACCGCTGGGCGCAGGAACGCGAGAAAGCGTTTGCCCGCCTTGTCTCTAAAGGTAACGTTTACCGAGGCGTGCAGGCGAGCGTAGTAGAGTGGAACACGGCGATCGAACACCTGACCGAATGGATCGCGTCGCTGGAGAAGCCCGTAGGCATCATCGCAATCACCGATGCGCGTGCCCGGCATCTGATGCAAGCATGCACCATCGCCAGCATTCCCGTGCCGGAACAGGTATCCATTGTCGGCATCGATAACGATCCTTTGACGCAATCACTGACGCGTATCGGTCTGACCTCCGTGCGCCAAGGGACTTATGAGATGGGGTTTGCCGCCGCGCGATTGCTGCACCGGATGCTGCACGGTGCGCGCACGGTGGGCAAGCCGGTAGTTGTACCGCCGGCCGGACTGAACGCACAGGCTTCCAGCAAGTACCTCCGCCCATTCAGCGCGTACGTGATGAAGGCCCGCTATTACATCCGCCAGTACGGCTGCGAAGGCATAAAAAACGAGCAGGTGGCCGAGTATGTCGGCGTTTCGCGTTCGACACTGGAGCACTATTTTCGAGTCGAGCTTGACTCGACGGTGCACGCCGAATTGCTTCGTCATCGACTCGATGTTGCCCTGCAACTGCTACGAGACACGGACTCGCCTACGGCAACGATTGCGGAGCGCGCTGGATTCACGACGCTCCAGTATTTGTACGCCGTTTTCAACCGTGAGCTTGGCATCACTCCGGCCGCGTATCGGCGGGGCGCAATCGCCACTAACGGCGCCCGGAGCAATGTGATCAATGATCGGTCCGGTTCCTCCAGCGATTCGGCGATCAGAGGTGGCCCGGGATAGTCGGACAGCCGGGTAAGTGGAAGCTCTGCTCTAATGGGCGACGTTGTCGCCGAGGAGCAGACCATGAAACGACCGCGCAGGAACCACTCAGCAAAGTTCAAGGCCACAGTGGCTTTGGCGGCGATCCGGGGCGAGAAGACCCTGGTCGAGTTGGCCGAGCAGTACCAGGTTCATCCCAACCAGATCGGGCAGTGGCGGCTGGAGTTGCTGGAGCGCGCCGCCGAGGTATTCACCACCGCGGCCGAGAAGCGGGACGCCGGCCCGGACCTCAAGATCCTGCACGCCAAGATCGGCCAGTTGGCACTGGAGAACGATTTTTTGGCCGGCGCGCTCGGTCGCATCGGCGATGCGAGCGCAAAGCGATGATCGACGCGACACACGAGTTGCCGATCGTGCGCCAGGCGCAGTTGCCGAATCTGGCGCGGTCGACGGTCTACTACCAGCCGCAGCCGACCTCGGGCGCCGATCTGGCGCTGATGCGCCGCCTCGACGAGTTGCACTTGGAGCATCCGTTCGCCGGCAGCCGGATGTTGCGCGATCTGCTCAATCGGGAAGGCATCCCGGTCGGGCGCAAGCATGTGGCCACGCTGATGCAGCGGATGGGCATCGAGGCGCTCTATCAGCGGCCGCGGACCAGCGGCCGGCATCGCGAGCACCCCGTCTTCCCGTATCTGCTGCGCGGCGTCACCATCGACCGGCCGAACCATGTCTGGGCGATGGACACGACCTACATCCCGATGCGCCGTGGCTTCGTGTATCTGACGGTCGTCCTCGACTGGGCCAGCCGTCGCGTCCTGGCATGGCGACTGTCGATCAGCTTGGCCGCCGACGCCGCGGTCGAGGCGCTGGAGGAGGCGATCGCGCGCCACGGTGTGCCGGAGATCATGAATACCGACCAGGGCAGCCAATTCACCGCCGGCGCCTTCATCGACGTCCTGCGCCGCCACAACATCCGCATCAGCATGGACGGCAAGGGCAGTTGGCGCGACAACGTGTTCGTGGAGCGGCTGTGGAAGTCGGTCAAGTACGAGCATGTTTACCTCCACGCCTACGAGACCACGTCCGAGGCCCGGACCAAGCTGGCCGTCTACCTCGACTTCTACAACCGCCGCCGGCCGCACTCCAGCCTTGACCGGCGAACCCCTGATGACGTGTACTTCAATTTGCCGCCGCTACGATTGGCGGCATAACCCGCAGAGCGTCCACTTAACCAACCTGAAAAACTGTCCAGCTACGTGGGGCCACCTCTACGCACTGCCCTGCTAGTGGGGGGCACCGGACTCGTCGGTCGTGCGCTTCTATCGCTGCTGCTCGCAAGCGACCGATACCGCAAGGTGCATCTGGTCGTGCGCCGGGTGACATCGAACCTACCGCGCAGCGCCAAGCTGAAGGTTCAAAAAGTTGATTTCGCCCAACTGCTGAATCCCGCGCTCCCGGCGGCGGACGACGTGTTCATCGCACTGGGCACCACAATCAAGGTTGCTGGATCGGAGGACGCATTCCGGCAAGTCGACTTCGATTACGTGGTAAACATTGCCCGGGGCGCGTTGGCCGTAGGAGCGAAGCGCCTTGCGGTTGTGTCAGCGATGGGCGCTGATCCGAGATCCCGCGTCTTCTACAACCGCGTCAAAGGCGAGATGGAAGCCGCTGTCGCGCAGCTCGGCTACGAAACCGTCGTCATCGCGCAGCCATCGTTGCTGCTGGGCGACCGCGGCGCATTGGGGCAGCCGGCGCGCCGTGCCGAAGACTTGGCGACCCGCTTCCTTGGCCCGGTGAGATTGATCGTGCCGAGGGGAGTACGACCGATCAGCGCGCGAAGTGTCGCGGCGGCGATGTTTGCGGAAGTGCTTGCGGCATCGCCGGGTGTTTGCCGTTTGAAATCAGGAGCGATGCAAGGCGGCGACTAGCCAAGAAGCGACGACAAACGAACGTCGGCTTCCCAGAAGTTCGAAGGACTCTTCGCCGCGGCGTCGGCGACGGGCTCCTTACAGTCTGAAACCGATGGCCAGGCGGCGTCGGGGTACACCTGCTGGTCGACGATCAGCCTCGTCCGCAAGTCTGCCCCACGCTGGCCTCCGAACCAGTCGGTCGGAGAAGCCTCTTGTTTGGCTCGCAGGTTGCCCAGTCGCCGGCCCCTGTCGAAAATACCCCTCCCTACAGGAGGAGCACATGACCGCCACACGCACGCCGGGCATCGCCGTCCTCGCCGACGGCCGACGATTCATCGACAAGCGCCATCTCGGGGTCCGGATCGGACTACGCGTCGGCGCCGTGACTCAGGAGCACGCCGAGGAGCGCCTCCTCACGGAAATCGCACGGGTCGAGTCGGACCTCGCCCGCAAGGCGCACGCGCGCCCGACCTTCGGCCATTGCGCCGGGCGCTATATCGAGCAGTCCCGCGCAAAGCGCAGCATCGGTATCATCAGATGGCACGTTGCGCTGCTCCAGCCGCACGTCGGCCATCTCGAACCGCAGCAGGTCCACGACCAGACACTCGAACCATTCATCAAGTCCCGGCTGGCTGCTGGCGCGGGTCCAACGACCATCAATCGCAGCCTCGAAGTCGTGCGCACCATCCTGAACCGTGCCGGCCGCTCCTATCGCGACCGGGATGGACGACCGTACCTCGAAGGAACGCCGCCACTGATCACGATGTTGTCGGAGAATCCGCGATTGCCCTATCCCATCACGTGGACGGAGCAAGGTGCCCTCTTCCGCCGGCTACCCGCGCATCTCGGGCGCATGGCGCTCTTCGGCGTCAACACCGGACTGCGCGACAGCAACGTATGCGGCTTGGAGTGGCAGTGGGAGGTCCGCGTACCAGAGGTCGGCCGCAGCGTGTTCGTGATCCCGCCGGAAGCCTTCAAGACGAAGCGACCGCACGTTGTGGTCTTGAACGATGTCGCGTGGTCGATCATCGAATCACAGCGAGGGAAACACCCCGTCTGGATCTTCCCCTATCGCGGTAGGCGCATCGGCACCATGAACAACACCGGTTGGCAGCAGGCACGGCGCGACGCCGGACTGCCCTTGGTTCGCGTCCACGATCTTCGTCACTCCTTCGCGTGCCGTCTGCGTGCCGCCGGGGTTTCGGCCGAAGATCGTGAAGTTCTGCTCGGCCACGCCAACCATTCGATGGCGGGGCACTACGCGAGTGCCGATGTGGGCCGCCTGCTCGAACAGGCGAATCTGATTCTCAGCCGCGGCGGGACCCAGACCTTACTGCGCGTCGCCGACAGTTGCCGCGGGCGCACGCAGACCGCGACGTGCGTTCCACGACAGGAAGCAGGAGGACCTGGTATTGCGCGCCAAGTCGATGATTCGCGACACGTCGCTCGGGACCGGTGGATAACTGCTTCCACAGCGGTCCCACAGCGCTTGGGAAGACCTGGTTTTCAAGGCCAAGTCGTTGAATATTGGCGCGCCCGGCAGGATTTGAACCCACGACCCCCTGGTTCGTAGCCAGGTACTCTAATCCAACTGAGCTACGGGCGCTAAACTTTAAGTATACCAGATCAACCTTCTTTCCTGCCAACGTCCCGGGAGGACGCGGCTCGCGGCCGCGGTCTGCGCATCCGACGCACGACACGGCCGCGTCGAAGCGCCATCGCCTGTCCGATCCAGGCGAGACCGAGCCAGGCGCCGACGACCGCCAGCGGCCACGCGACCGCGCGCGGCCAGACGACGGCGATGACCGCAAGCGCGGCGACGAACACTCCGACTCGTGCAAGGAGGCCGGCTTCCGCGGGGCCCAACACCCGACGATTGGTCAGCGCCGCGCCGAGCGTGCTGCCGACGCTCACCGCGCCAGCGGCTGCGCGCCCGGCGCTCCCGGACAACGCGTGCCTTGCCTCCGGTGCGCGCCCCCCCTCGGCGCGCCGCACACGATTCCGTGGCGTCAGGACGATCTCGGTTGCACGCTCGAGATCCGCCTCGTACTGCCGCGCCATCTGCTCCGCGAATGCAGCGTTCTCGACAGCCACATCGAGCTCGTAATTGCCCATCCAGCTCGCGAGATTGAGATTGGTCGAGCCCACTCGCGCCCAGAGACCGTCAGCCACCGCAGTCTTTGCATGCAGCATCGTGCCGCGCCACTCGTACACGCGTACACCGGCCTCCAGCAACGGCCGGTAGCCTGCACGGGAGACTGCCGACAGGATCGGGATGTCGCTCGACCCGGGCACCAGCAGACGCACATCAACGCCATCGTGCGCAGCTGCGGCCAGTGCCTGTACGTAGACAGCGGTGCCGACGAAATAGGCATCGGTCAACCAGAGATGACGACGTGCAAGGCTGGCGATCACGAGATCCAGCCGATAGGTGCCGGCCGCGTTGGGCGCTCCCGCGACCACGCGCACGCGGACATCACCCGCGGGCTCGGCGCGAGGAACCAGGAATTCGCGCGGCAGTTGCGGACCATCGCACGCACTCCAGACGTCGGCAAACGCCCGCGACAGCTCGGCGACGGCCGGACCACGCAGTTCAATCCCGGTGTCGCGCCATGGTTCAAGCTGGCGCGATGGATCGCCTTGCCACTTGACGCTCACGCAGAGCCCGCTGACGAATCCCACTCGTCCATCGACTACGATGGTCTTGCGATGATCACGGGCAAGCCAGCCCAGCGGGCTTGCAACCCGCGGTGCATTGAAGCCGCGCACCTTCGCGCCGGCCGCACGGAGCATCGCCCAAAGCGCGGCACTGCCACGCGAGCCGAGCCAATCGTAGACCACATAGACCGCCACGCCCTCTCGGGCTCGTGCGGCGAGCGCATCGGCAAACCGGCGACCGACCGCGTCATCGTCGATGATATAGCTCTCGAACAGCACGAAGTCCGAGGCCGTCTCGATCGCCGCCAGCCACGCCGGGAAGTTTTCGCGCGCGTCTAGCAGCAATCGCGTGGCGTTGCCCGCTATGGGCTCGGCGCCGCTTGCCCGCGCAAACGCGCGCTCCGCGAGCGCCAGTTGCGGCGCGTCAGCTGCCGCCGCAAAGGCGGAAACGGGATCGGCGTCGTCGATGCGACCGGCCTGCATGGCCGTCGGTTACGCGGCCGATGGGTTACGCAGCGGACCCGCCTGTGACGATGTCCACCATCCGCCTGGGAGGTCTCGCGATTGGAGTCCGCAACACAAAACGCCGGACGGAAGGCCCGGCGATTGCAGGTGGCGGAGACGCAGGGATTCGAACCCTGGATACAGGTTTTGGCCCGTATGCTCCCTTAGCAGGGGAGTGCCTTCGACCACTCGGCCACGTCTCCGGAAGAGCGTCGGATTGTACGCGTCGGCGCGCTCAAGCGTCAAACAAACGGAGACGCTCGTGCGCACGAAAACCGGCGTCTAACCGCTGACCGGCGCGCGGTCGAGTTCGAACACCTGATGCAGCACTCGCACTGCGAGCTCCAGGTACTTCTCGTCGATAACGACCGAAATCTTGATCTCGGAGGTCGAAATCATCTGGATGTTGATCCCTTCGGCAGCCAGCGCCTTGAACATCTTGCTGGCGATGCCGGTGTGCGAGCGCATGCCGATGCCCACTACGCTGACCTTGCAGATCTTGTTGTCGCCGATGATATCGCGCGCCTTGAAATTCTTGGTGCGCTCACGCGACAGCACGTCGATGGCCTTCTGGTACTCGCCACGATTAACGGTGAACGAAAAATCGGTGTGGCCCGAAGCGCCGATGTTCTGCACGATCATGTCGACGTCGATGTTCGAATCGGCAATCGGCCCGAGGATGCTGTATGCAATACCGGGGCGATCCTCCACGCCCATCACCGAAATCTTGGCCTCGTCGCGCGTGAACGCGATGCCGGAAATGATCTCTCTTTCCATTTTCCTGTCTTCCTCGTACGTGATGAGCGTTCCGTGCGACGTGGACTCCGGATCCTCGAACGAAGATAGCACGCGCAGCTTGACGTTGTACTTGCCAGCGAACTCGACCGAGCGGATCTGCAGCACCTTGGAGCCCAGGCTCGCCATCTCGAGCATTTCCTCGAACGTGACCGTGTCCAGACGCCGGGCCTCGGGTACGATGCGCGGGTCGGTCGTGTAGACGCCATCGACGTCGGTGTAGATCTGGCACTCGTCGGCCTTCAGCGCCGCAGCCAGCGCCACGCCGGAAGTGTCGGAACCGCCGCGTCCGAGCGTGGTGATGTTGCCTTCCTCGTCCACGCCCTGGAAACCGGCGACGATGACCACCGTACCCTCCGCCAGATCCGCGCGCATCGCCGCGTCGTCGATCGACTGGATGCGGGCCTTGGTGAATGCGCTGTCGGTGAGGACCTTGACCTGGCCGCCGGTATAGCTCTTCGCCTTCACACCCAACGCCTCCAGCGCGATTGCGAGCAGGCCGATCGTCACCTGCTCGCCCGTCGCGGCGACGACATCGAGCTCGCGCGGATTGGGGCTGTCGGAGAGCTCCTTGGCCAGCGCCAGCAGCCGATTGGTCTCGCCGCTCATCGCCGACACGACGACCACCAGCTGGTGCCCGTCGCGACGGTAGCGGGCTACGCGCCTTGCGACATTCTTGATGCGGTCTGTCGTGCCGACCGAGGTACCGCCGTACTTTTGAACGATCAGGGCCATTGCGTTTGTTTGCCGCGGCGATGCATGAAGG
Organism: uncultured beta proteobacterium; assembly: GCA_963788185.1. Lineage (GTDB taxonomy): Bacteria > Pseudomonadota > Gammaproteobacteria > Burkholderiales > Casimicrobiaceae > CAIWHR01. Next base: position 780,825 of record CAWBGE010000017.1, on the reverse strand, counting down.
CGATCGAGTTGGGCAGATGGTTAGAGGGAACGGAAGGCCAAGGTGGCGTTGGTGCCACCGAAGCCGAAAGAGTTGGAGAGCGCTGCGCCGATCTTCATCCTGCGTGCGGTGAGGGGCACGAAATCGAGATCGCACTGCGGATCCAGGTTGACGAGATTCGCCGTCGGCGGCGCGACCTGATCGCGCAGCGCCAGCACCGTGAACACGGCTTCGATCCCGCCGGCTGCGCCGAGCAAGTGCCCGGTCATCGACTTGGTCGAACTGACGGCGAGCCTTTTCGCGTGTTCGCCGAAGGCACGCTTGACCGCCGTGCACTCGGCGATGTCGCCGAGCGGCGTCGAGGTGCCGTGGGCATTGATGTAATCGATGTCGGCGATGTTGAGACCGCTGTTGCGCATCGCGTTGGTCATGCTGCGCGCCGCACCGTGGCCATCATCCGGCGGCGCCGTCACGTGGAATGCGTCGGCGCTCATTCCGTAGCCTGCAAGCTCGCAGTAGATGCGCGCACCGCGCGCCTTCGCGTGCTCGTACTCTTCCAGCACCAGCACGCCGGCGCCCTCGCCCAGCACGAAGCCGTCGCGATCGATGTCCCACGGGCGCGACGCAGACTGCGGATCGTCATTGCGGGTCGACAGCGCACGCGCCGAGCAGAATCCGCCCATGCCGAGCGGACTCACCGTGGCTTCCGCGCCGCCGGCGACCATGATGTCTGCATCGCCATATTCGATGATGCGCCCCGCCTCGCCGATGCTGTGGTTGGCTGTCGAGCAAGCCGACACCATGGCGAGGTTGGGTCCCTGGTAGCCATACTGGATGGAAACCAGTCCCGCGATCATGTTGATGATGGAGCCGGGAACGAAGAAGGGCGAGATCTTGCGCGGCCCGCCTTCCGCGAATGCCTGCTGGGTTTCTTCGATCAGCGGCAAGCCGCCGATGCCGGAACCGATGCAGACGCCCACCCGCTCCCTGTCGCCGGCATAGCCGTCGAGCCCTGCGTCACGCAGGGCTTCCATCGTCGCCACGAGCCCGTAATGGACGAAGGTGTCGTAGCGCCGCGCCTCCTTGCCGGAGAGATACTGCGTCACATCGAAGTTCTTCACTTCACCGGCAATCCGAGCCGGAAACGCGGTCGCGTCGAAGCGCGTGACGCGAGCAATTCCGGAACGGGCGCCGAGAATCGAATCCCAGGCGTCTGCGACACCGACACCCACGGGTGAAATGATGCCCAGCCCGGTAACGACGACGCGGCGGCGGCTCATGGCGAACTCTCGCTGATCGGTTGGGGTTGGTGAAATACGGTCGGATGAGATGACACGCCGCGATACCGTGTTGCCGGACCGCGGGAACGCGCGAGAGCCGTCGCCGGATCGGCCACGACCCCCGGAGGACTCACTTCTTGAGGTGGGAACTGATGTAGTCGATCGCCTGCTGGACCGTGGTGATCTTCTCCGCTTCCTCGTCGGGAATCTCGGTTTCGAATTCCTCCTCGAGCGCCATCACGAGTTCGACCGTGTCGAGCGAATCCGCACCCAGGTCGTCCACGAACGAAGACTCGTTCTTGATCTCTGCCTCGTTCACGCCCAGTTGCTCGGCGACAATCTTCTTCACTCGCTGCTCAATGTTGTCCATGCTTCTCCCCCCTTGCGGGAATGTCTTGAGTAAACCGTGCGATTTTACCAGATCGGCCGCCGTCGCAACCAATCCCGAAAACCCCGACCGTTTCACGCGGCCCGGGTCGTCATTCAGACCATCAGCATTCCGCCGTTGACGTGCAGTGTAGCGCCGGTGATGTAGCCTGCCTCGCGCGACGCGAGATAGGCGACCGCGTGCCCGATGTCCTCGGGCGAGCCGAGACGTCCGAGCGGAATGCGTTCCAGAAGCTTTTCGCGTTGCGCCTCGGGCAGCGCCCGGGTCATGTCGGTGTCGATGAACCCGGGGGCCACGCAGTTGACGGTGATGTTGCGGCTGCCGATCTCCTGCGCCAGCGACTTGGTGAATCCCAGCAACGCCGCCTTGGCCGCCGCGTAATTGGCCTGCCCCGCGTTGCCGCTGCTGCCGACCACCGAGCCGACCTGGATGATGCGGCCGTGGCGGGCCTTCATCATGCCGCGCAGCACGGCCTTCGAAAGGCGGAAAACCGACTTCAGATTGGTCTCCATGATGGCGTCCCACTCGTCGTCCTTCATCCGCATGAGGAGATTGTCGCGCGTGATGCCGGCGTTGTTGACGAGGATCAGCACCGGTCCGTGGTGCGACTCGATCGCGGCCAGCGCGGCGCCGACGGCCGCGGCATCGGTGACGTCGAGCCGAATTCCTTCACCGGCACGTCCCGCATCCTTGAGGTAGGCGCCGATCGATGCGGCGCCGTCGTCGCTGGTTGCCGTGCCGACGACGGTGGCGCCGTTTGCCGCGAGCTCGAGCGCGATCGCGCGCCCGATGCCCCGGGTGGCTCCGGTGACCAACGCGACCTGACCCGCAAGTCCGTGTTCCGTCATGCTCGCTCCCCGGTCCCGGTCAGCCTGCCAGTGCCGCTTCGATGCCGTCGCCGTCGTCCAGCGCAAACCCCTGGATCTCCGGCGCGATCCGCTTGCCGAGGCCCGTCAACACGCGTCCGGGCCCGCACTCGATCGACCGCGCGACGCCGCGCGACGCGAACGCACGCACGGTCTCGACCCAGCGCACCGCGCTCGCGGCCTGCCGCGACAACGCAGTGCGAATCGCATCGGGCTCGCTGTGCGTCATCACGTCGGCATTGTGCAGGACCGGGATCGAAGGCGCGGCGATCGCAACATCGGCCAGACGCTCGGCAAGGCGCAGGGCGGCCGGCTTCATCAGCGAACTGTGGAACGGCGCCGACACCGGCAGGAGGACTCCGCGCTTGGCACCGCGCGCCTTGGCCGCTGCAATCGCGCGCTCGACGGCCTCGGCGTGGCCGGCGATCACGATCTGGCCAGGCGCATTGAAGTTCACCGCCTCGACCACCTGGCCCTGCGCCGCCTCGGCGCAAGCGGCGGCGATGCCGGCCTCGTCGATTCCCATCACCGCAGCCATCGCTCCCACACCGGCGGGCACGGCATCCTGCATCGCCTGGGCGCGGAAGCGCACGAGCGGCACGGCATCGCGAAACGCGAGTGCGCCAGCGGCCACCAGCGCCGAGTACTCGCCCAGGCTGTGGCCGGCGACGACATCCGGCCGCGGTCCGCCCGCTGCCTGCCACGCGCGCCAGACGGCGATGCCGGCGGTAAGCATCACCGGCTGGGTGTTGACCGTGCGGTCGAGCGCACCATCGCTGTCGGCAGTCACCAGCGCCCACAGGTCCTGTCCCAGCACCTCCGAGGCTTCGGCGAAAGTTTCGCGCACCACAGGATGGTGCGCGTACCCCGCCATCATGCCGACCGCCTGCGAGCCCTGCCCCGGAAATACGAATGCGAGATTCATGATCACCACCGCAAGAGTATGGAACCCCAGGTGAAGCCTCCGCCCACACCGGCCAGCAGCACGCGATTCCCCGATTGGATGCGCCCATCGCGTGCTGCTTCATCGAGTGCCAGCGGAATCGACGCGGCCGACGTGTTGGCGTGGCGCTCCACCGTGGCGACCACGCGCTCCATCGGCACGCCGAGCCGCTTGGCCGTCGCCTCGATGATGCGCAGGTTGGCCTGATGCGGAATCAGCCAGTCGAGATCGTCGGCCGCGAGGCCGGCGGCAGCCAGCGCTTCAATGGCGACCTCCGCCAGCACGGTGACGGCGAACTTGAACACGGCGCCGCCGTCCATGCGCACGAACGGTGAGCCCGCGACCACGCCTTCCGACACCGACCCCGGCACGCACAGGACGTCGGCGTAGTTGCCATCGGCGTGCAGATGCGCCGTCATGATGCCGGGTGTCGCGGAAGGCAACACGACGACCGCGCCGGCACCGTCACCGAACAATACGCAGGTCCCGCGATCGGTCCAGTCGAGGATGCGGGAATAGATTTCGGCGCCGACCACCAGCGCGTTGCGGGCCATGCCCGTCGCCACCATCCTGTCCGCGATCGCCAGCGCATAGACGAAGCCGCTGCAGACCGCCTGGACGTCGAACGCCGGGCCACGGCGCGCGCCCAGCTTTGCCTGCAGGATGCACGCAGTCGAGGGAAACACCATGTCCGGCGTGGTGGTCGCGACGATGATGAGATCGAGATCGGCAGCCGACAGCGCCGCCGACTGCAGCGCGGACCGGGCAGCGTGCAGCGCGAGGTCGCTGGTGGCCTCGGCGGGCGCGGCGATCCGGCGCTCGCGGATGCCCGTACGGGCGCGTATCCATGCGTCGCTCGTATCGACGCGGCGGGCGAGATCGTGGTTGGTGAGGACGTGCGCCGGCAGGTAGCTCCCGGTGCCCGCGATCCGGCTATGCATGGTCGTCGGTGTTCGCCGTTGCCGTCGTCGCGGGCCCGTGCCCCGGCATCTGCGCCATCCGCGAGGCAATCCGCTCGAGCACGCCTTCGGACGCTTCGGTGTACGCCTTCTCCAGCGCGCTCCTGAACGCCATCGCATCTGCGCCGCCATGGCTCTTGACCACCACGCCCTTGAGGCCGATCAGCGTCGCGCCGTTGTAGCGGCGGGGATCGATGCGCCGGCCGAAGGATTTCAGCACCGGGTAGGCGATCGCGGCGGCGAGCTTGGTCAGCCAGTTTCGGGTGAATTCGGCCTTGAGGAACGCATACAGCATGCCGGCGAGGCCCTCGGAAGTCTTCAGTGCCACGTTGCCGACGAACCCATCGGTCACCACGACGTCGGTCGTTCCCTTGTAGATGTCGTCGCCTTCGACGTTGCCGTAGAAGTTGAGTCCCGACAGCTTGAGCAACTCGGCGGTTTCCTTGACGACGTCGTTGCCCTTGATGTCTTCTTCGCCGATGTTGAGCAGGCCGACCGTCGGACGCTCGATGTGGTAGACGGCGGAAACCAGCGCCGTGCCCATCACCGCGAACTGCAGCAACTGCTCCGGCGTGCAATTCACATTGGCACCAAGGTCGAGGACCGTGGTGATCCCCGTCCGCGTCGGCAACTGCGACGCGATCGCGGGCCGGTCGACGCCAGGCAGCATTTTCAGGACGAAGCGGGAAATCGCCATCAGCGCACCGGTGTTGCCGGCGGACACGCAGGCGTGCGCGCGATCGTCCTTGACCAGGTTGATCGCGACGCGCATCGACGAATCCTTCTTCCGACGCAACGCGTCGGCAGGAGGCTCGTGCATTTCGACGACTTCGGTCGCCGGCTGCACCGTCAGGCGCGATTTCGCGGGCGAACGGATTTTCGCCAACGCGGCGGCCAGCGGCTCGGCGAGTCCGACCGCGATCACCTGCGCGTCGGGGTTGGCCTCGAGGAATTCGATTGCCGCGGGCAGCGTGACGGCCGGACCGTGGTCCCCGCCCATCGCATCGACCGCTACGGTGACCGGCATGTCGGCGTGTTCCTGGAAGTGAAGGCGTCAGGACCTGCCGCCATCGGCGACGCCAACTCCGGTGACTTGGGCGCCGTGTCGGCCCCCGTCTCGCGCGACGGCCTGCCAGGACCGAAGCGACCGCGCACCCTTGCATCGGGCGACGCGCGTCGCTTGCGGGCGGTCGCGACGATGACGGTTACTCGTCGGCCTTGGTCTTGACAACCTTCTTGCCGCGATAGTACCCGCTCGGGCTGATGTGGTGGCGCAGATGCGCCTCTCCCGTAACCGGTTCCACTGCCAGCGACGGGCTGGCGAGGAAGTCGTGGGCGCGGTGCATGCCACGTTTCGACGGCGATTTCTTGTTTTGCTGAACGGCCATTTTCTGTCTCCAGAGTTGACTACTGCGCGACGCCGGTCGACGGCGTCACTTCCTGTGTTTGCTGCGGACACCCTTGCCCGGCTCCGGTCTCAGGGCCGCCAACGCTGCGAAGGCCGACTGCACCGGGGCTGGGGCGATTTCCACCCTGCTCGCCCCAGCTGCACATTGCAGGTCGCTGCAACGCGGCACGAAGGGCAACGCCAAGAGCACTTCTTCCTCGACCACATCCTGCACTTGCAGCGGCGCCGCCGCGAGAACGACCTCGTGCTCGTCATCATCGTCGAGCCGCGCGAGTTCCTGCTCGTTGCGCGCCAGCAGCACGACCGTGCGCTGCGCCACCGGCGACGAAAAGACCTTGAGGCAGCGCTGGCACGTCAGCGGCACCCGACCTTCGAGGCTCAGCGCGAGCGCCGGGCGCCCCATGGCGTCGGCCACTCCGGCGATCCGCCACGCAAGCGGCGCCTGCTCGGCATCCGCAAGGCGCTCGGCAACCCGCGGCAGCGATTTCAGGTCGATCGTCCCCGCGAGCTCGAGACGTCGCTCGGCGAGCGCGAAAGCATCGAACCCGTCACTGCCTTCCGGCCTTTCGTGCCGCCCCGACATCGTCTTCCGATCATCGCCGGCGTGGCCCGGCAAGCACCCCGAATCCCCAAATGCGGCTTTCGGACGCTCCCGCGTGGCAACGGCCGACGGCGATTTGGATCGTTCAACGAAAACATTGGATAATACCAACCCAGCACCTCAATGTCAAAAACGTCAGGAAAAACAACAGTGAGCCCCAATGCCACCCCGACGGCCGAGGCCCAGGCGGCCCGCCCGCTGGTATTGGCATCGACATCGCGCTATCGGCGCGAACTGCTGGCGCGCCTGCGCCTGCCCTTCGCCACGGCCTCGCCCGAAGCCGATGAGACGCCACGAAGCGGCGAGGCACCCGCCGCGACGGCGCTGCGCCTGGCCGAGGCCAAGGCACGCAGCATCACCGGCGCGTGGCCCGATGCCCTCATCATCGGCTCCGATCAGGTAGCCGACCTGGAGGGTGTGGCGGTCAGCAAGCCCGGAACGCACGCCGCCGCGCGTGACCAGCTCGCGCGGCTTTCCGGCAGGACCATCGTATTCCACACCGGCCTGGCTCTGCTCGACGCGAAGTCGGGGCTCTGCGCGACGGCGCTGGTCGATGTCGTCAGCCGGTTCCGTGCCCTCTCGATGTCCGCGATCGACGCCTATCTCACGCAAGAGCGGCCGTACGATTGCGCCGGATCGGTCAAGTCCGAGGCGCTCGGCATCGCGCTGTTCGAGTCCATCGAGAGCGACGACCCCACCGCCCTCATCGGCCTGCCGCTGATACGTCTGACGTCGATGCTGCTCGCTGCCGGCATGCCCGTCCTTCGGTAGGGGCTGCGCCGCGCGCAACCCGACGCCCGCGAGTTTCGAATGTCTAGACCCCCAACTCAGCCGCCCCGCTCCCTGACGCCCTCATCCGCGTCCGCCGGGCGCCTCGTCCTGTTGCCCGCCTTGCTCGCCGATGTCGACGCGTCATGCGTGCTGCCGGAAGGGACGCTCGTCGCGGCACGCCGCATCACGCACTTCGTCGTCGAGAACGCCAAGCCTGCGCGCGCCTTTCTCAAGGCGGCGAGTCATCCCGGGCCGCTGCAATCCCTCGCGATCGTGGAACTGGGCGACCAGCCCTCGCCTGCCCGATGCAGCGAACTGCTGGCGCCGGTGCGCGCCGGTCACGAACTCGGCTTGATGTCCGACGCCGGCTGTCCGGGAATCGCGGACCCCGGGGCGCTGCTGGTCGCCGCCGCCCACCGCGAAGGCGTCACCGTCGTCCCGCTGGTGGGGCCATCGTCGCTGCTGCTGGCGTTGATGGCATCGGGGATGAACGGCCAGGGATTCGCGTTCCATGGCTACCTGCCGGTGAAACAGGAACCGCGGGCCGAGGCTCTGCGGCGCCTGGAGGCGCAATCGCTGCGCTCAGGCCACGCGCAGATGTTCATCGAGACGCCCTATCGCAACGAGTCGATGCTGGCCGCGATCCTGGCGAGCTGCCATCCGGAGACGCGTGTCTGCATCGCCGCCGACCTCACGGCGCCTGCCGAGTCCATTGCTACGCACACGGTGCTCGAATGGCGGCACCGCGATGCCAGCCGCTATGCGCGCCGGCCTGCGATCTTCATCCTGCAGGCGGGCTGAAACCGCGCTGTCGGGCCAGGGCGAACAACCTACGCGCCGGGGCCCTCGTCCGGCCAATCCTTGATGTAGTTCTTGAGCATGCGGTTCTCGAAGCTCTGCTCTTCGTAGACCGCCTTGGCGACATCGTGGAAGGACACGACCCCGGACAAGGTGGCGCCGTCCATCACCGGAACGTAACGGGCATGGCGCTGGAGCATTGCGCGGCGAAGATCCGTGACGTCGAGATTCGGCTCGGCGGTCAGCGGCTTCGGGTCGTACACGGCGCCGACCGCGAGGCCGCCCAGCGCACCGTTGTGCGCAACCAGCGCCTTCAGGACCTCGGCAAACGTGACCAGACCCGCCATCCGCCCCTGATCCATCACGACCAGCGAGCCGACGTCGTGCTCCGCCATGACCTTGACGGCTTCCAGGACCGAGGTATCCGGCCGTGTCGTATACAGCACCGTGCCCTTGATGCGAAGGATTTCACTCACCCGCATGTTCGTCTCCCTCGATGGAGGCCAGCCTTCGCCGGCGAGAGTACTCCCGCATTGCGCGCGCGCGCAATTTCAGCCCGGCATCAGCGGGTGATCGTACGCCGCTCGCGGACCGCCTGCGCCAGCGTCCCGCTGTCCACGTACTCGAGCTCCCCGCCGACCGGAACGCCGCGCGCGAGCCGGCTCACCGCGAGTCCGCGGGCGGTGAGCAGCTCGCCGATGTAATGGGCGGTCGCCTCGCCTTCGTTGGTGAAGTTGGTGGCCAGCACGACTTCGCGCACGACGCCGTCGGTCGCGCGCTTCAACAAGCGCTCGAGGCGGATTTCCTTGGGGCCGATGCCGTCGAGCGGCGACAACCGGCCCATGAGCACAAAGTACAGCCCGGCATAGGCCAGCGTCTGCTCCATCATCAGCAGATCGGCGGGCGTCTCCACGACGCAGAGCAACGCAGGATCGCGCCGAGGCGAGCGGCAAAGCGCGCAGATGGATTCCTCGGTAAACGTGTTGCAACGCTCGCAATGCCGGACGAGCCGGCTTGCCTGCTGCAACGCCTCGGCGAGCCGGCGTGCGCCTTCGCGGTCGTGCTGCAGCAGATGCAGCGCCATTCGCTGCGCCGCCTTCGGACCGACGCCCGGCAGGCAGCGCAAGCTGCGCGCGAGTTCGTCGAGGTGCGAAACCGGCTCGCCGGCGGGAACGGGTCGAAGCTCGGGTGGGCGGCGTTCCATCGCGAAGCGCGGGCGGCACTGATCAGAAAGGCAGCTTGAATCCCGGCGGCATTGCCATGCCCGAAGTGAGGCCGCCCATCTTTTCCTGGGTCGTCACCTCCACGCGGCGCACGGCGTCGTTGACAGCCGCTGCGACGAGATCCTCGAGCATGTCCTTGTCCTCGCCGAGCAGGCTCTGATCGATGCCGACGCGCTTGACGTCGTGCCGGCAGGTCATCACGACCCGAACCAGTCCGGCGCCGGACTGCCCCTCGACCTCGGTCTGCGCGAGTTCGTCCTGCGCCTTTTTCAGGCTCTCCTGCATCTGTTGCGCCTGCTTCATGAGTCCAGCGAGCTGGTTCTTCATCATCGGAAAGCACTCCTGCGGGATCGGACCGCGCGGGCGGGAAGGCCCCGCGCGGCAGGTTCACGAAACGGGTTTGATCGAATCGGGGCGGATCTTCGCGTCGAAACGCTCGAGCACGTCACGAACGAACGGCTCGTCCCTGAATTGCGCTTCGTCGTGCAGCTTCCGCTCGGCGCGCTCGCGGCGGTCCCGGGCCGCCAGCGACGCCTCGGCTGCGGTGCCCACCTCGAACGCCAGCAGCAGCTTCCGCCCGGTCACCGCCTCGAGCCCGGCCTTGAACTTGTCGGCATAACTGCGATCGGCGAGGTGCTTGTGCGAGGTCGGCAGCGCAAGCGTCAACACATGCCCGGCGACACCCTTGAGCTCGGTCTGCGCAGCCAGCTGGGCGGCCACGCCGGTGAGTTCGAGGCTCGCCACGAACGACGGCCAGGCCTGCGGATCGTCGGGCAGCGGTCGGCGCACACCCCCGTCGACCGGGGAACTGTCGGCCACTGGCGCAGGCGCCGCGTTCTCGCGCGCGCCTCTCGAGGGTGCCGGCGCGGGCACCTGCCTCCGCGCAGCGGAGCTCGCGGGAGCCGGTGCCTTGCGTGCCGCGGCTCCGGAAGGCGGCGCGGGGGACTCCGGGCCTGCCGGCTGGAACGCCAGCAGGCGCAGCAGCGTCATCGAAAAGCCCATCGCCTCGTCGGGCGCGAGCGCGAGGTCCGCACGACCCTGCACGACAATCTGGTAGGCGAGCTGGACGGCCTCGGGCGTCATCCGCGACGCAAGGTCGGCGACCAGATCCGCGTCGCCAAACGCCGACGCTGCCGCCGGCACAATCTGGGCGACGGCCAGCCGATGCAGCAGCGACGCGAGCTCCTCCAGCGCAGACGCGGGATCGATGCTGCGTTCGGTCATCGCGTCGGCTTCGGCGAGCAGCGCCGGGCCGTCGCCCGTCAACAGCGCTTCGACGATCCGCCGCGCGTACGCCGTATCGACGGTGCCCAGCATCGCGCGCACCACCGCGGCATCGACGCCGCCCCCGCCGTAGGCGATGGCCTGATCGAGCAACGACAACGCATCGCGCATCGAGCCCTGCGCCGCCTTGGCGATCAATGCCAATGCGTCGGCGTCGTGAGCGATGGCTTCGGCAGCGAGTATCGCTGCCAGCCGGTCCGCGATCAGGCCCACGGGCAGCTGCTTGAGGTTGAACTGCAGGCAGCGTGACAGCACCGTGATCGGAATCTTCTGCGGATCTGTCGTCGCGAGCACGAACTTGACGTGTTCCGGCGGTTCTTCGAGCGTCTTCAGCATCGAATTGAACGCCGCCTTCGACAGCATGTGCACTTCGTCGATCAGGTAGACCTTGTAACGCCCGACCGTCGGCGCATAGCGCGCGTTGTCGAGAATCTCGCGCATGTTGTCGATGCCGGTATTCGACGCTGCGTCGAGTTCGAGAAGATCGACGAAGCGGCCGGCATCGATGTCGATGCACGCCGGGCACACGCCGCAGGGCGTGGCGGTCACTCCCGTTGCGCAGTTGAGACTCTTGGCCAGGATGCGGGCAATCGTCGTCTTGCCGACACCGCGCGTGCCGGTGAGCAGATACGCGTGGTGCAGCCGGCCGCGGGTCAGCGCGTGCGTGAGCGCCTGGACGACGTGCTCCTGCCCCGAGAGTTCCGAGAACACCTTGGGGCGCCACTTGCGGGCCAGGACCTGATAACTCATCGAAGCAGTGGCGACCACAGCAAGGCGCATCCGGTTGGCTCTCGCCCTGTCGGCAACACGGCGCGGAGTGCCTCCGCGATACCGTTGCGCCCGACAAGGCGTCACATGGGGTGGCGAGCCGTTCCCCCGGCACTTGCACTGAGTCGCTGTGGCTGCTTCCTTCCGGACCTGACCAGATTCACGACGTTGCAATGCGGGGCGACCCGCCGATGATCGGTCGCGCTTGACGCGCGAGCCGCGATTATCGGCCAACGGGAACCCAGCGGCAAGCGGCAGCACCGGTGGCTGCAGCAAACGCGGCCCGTCGCGTTCCGGCCGGAGCATCCGCCGGCCATCCCGCGGACGGTGCGGCCGGCAGCGCATCTCGATGCGCAGGCAAACCGCGCGGCCGTGGCCGTCGATCGGCTATCATTGACGCTGCCCCGATCCGCTGCCCGACCGGCGGACGGGGGTTCCGTCCGCCTGCGCCGATCGTCTGCCCCGATATCCGCGATGAAGCTGCCTGACTCCGGTCACGCTCCGCCTGTCGATCTGACGGGTCGCGCCATTCTCGTCACAGGGGCGTCAGGGGGCTTGGGCCGCGTGCTGTCGCTGGCCTGTGCCGCGCGTGGCGCCACCGTGGTCCTGCACGGGCGCGTCGTGCGCAAACTAGAGGCGCTGTACGACGCTATCGTCGCCGCCGGGCACCCCGAGCCGACGATCCTGCCACTCGATTTCGGTACGGCGACGGCCGATGATTTCGGCCAGGTGGCCGGCGCATTGCGCGCGCAACTCGGAAGGCTCGATGGCCTGGTTCACACCGCAGCGACGCTGGGCTCACTCGGCCCGATCGAACACCAGTCGTTCGAGACCTGGCAGACGGTGCTGCGCATCAATCTTGCCGCCGCGATGGCGCTGACGCGATCGCTGCGGCCGCTGCTGGTCGAGGCAGGGGACGCGGCGATCGTCTTCACGCTGGACACACGTGCCTTCGATCCCCGAGCGTACTGGGGCGCCTACGGCGCGAGCAAGGCGGGCCTCGCCGCGCTGGCTGCCACGCTCGCCGACGAGAGCGAACAGCAGCCGAACCTGCGCGTCAACGCCGTCGTGCCGGGACCGATCCGATCGCCAATGCGCACGTTGACCCATCCCGGCGAGGACAAGCTCGCCAATCCGTTGCCCGAATCGCTGGTGCCGCTCTACCTCTACCTCCTCGGCGGGCAGGGCAAGCCGGAGAGCGGGTCGTGTTTCGACGCGGCCGCCTGGCTCGCCGGCCGCGAGGCGGTGTCGGCGCTGGTGGGCTCGCGCAACGCATGACCGTGCCGCAGCCTCACCCGAAGCTGGCGGAATACATCGGCCGGCAGCATGTCGGGCAGGAACAGAATCGCCTCGGACCGCTTCCAGCGCCGGCGGCCCGCGGGAGCGTCGGCAGCCCAGACCAGCGTCGTGAACCGATGATGCACGAACGACGCCATGCACACCGACCCGTTGCGTGAACGGCCGTCCTGCCCCGTGACGGTCACGCGGCCATCGACGCCCAGGTGAACGAGCGCCGGCAAGCCGCGCCCGCATTGCCGGCGCAGCGCGCGGACGGCGAGCAGCGCGACAGCGACCCAAAGGCACGCCGCCCACGCCCAGGATAGCGGCATGACCGCGATCAGCGCGGCGGTTGCGAGCGCGCCCGCGCCGATGCCGAGGCTCGCCTGGCGGGACTTACGGGGCTCGAGGCGCAGGCGCGGAGGTGGTGTCACGCCACCGATCAGGCCACGCGCACCCGCGGCCGTCGATTGGACGTTCGGACTATGCGGCCGCGGGGGGTTGCGACTTGCCCGCCAGCAACAGCCACGTCGCGACCACCGTGTCGGGATTGAGCGAGATGCTCTCGATACCCTGCTCCACCAGCCATTGCGCGAGATCGGGATGGTCGGACGGCCCCTGGCCGCAAATGCCGATGTACTTGCCGGCCTTGCGACAGGCGACGATGGCCATCGACAGCATGGCCTTCACGGCGTCGTTGCGCTCGTCGAAAGTCGCCGCGATCGGCCCCCCGGAATCCCGATCTATCGCCAGCGTCAACTGCGTCATGTCGTTGGAACCGATCGAGAACCCGTCGAAATGCTCGAGGAAGCGGTCGGCGAGAAGCGCATTCGACGGAATCTCGCACATCATGATGAGGCGCAGCCCATTCCTGCCGCGCTCCAGGCCCTGCTCCTTCAGCAGGGCGACCACCTGCTCGGCCTCGGTCAGCGTCCGGACGAATGGAATCATCAGCTCGACGTTGGTGAACCCCATGACGTCGCGCACGCGCTTCATCGCCGTGCACTCGAGCGCAAAGCAGTCGTGGAACTCGCGGGCGATGTAGCGGGATGCCCCGCGGAAGCCGAGCATCGGGTTCTCTTCCTGCGGTTCGTAGCACTGCCCGCCGACGAGGTTCGAGTACTCGTTGGACTTGAAGTCGGACAGCCGCACGATCACCTTCTTGGGATGGAACGCCGCCGCGATCGTCGCCACGCCCTCGACGATCTTGCTCACGTAGAACTCCGTCGGCGACGCGTAGCCGCCGATCCGGCTGCGGATCTCGCGCTGCAGATCGGGCGGCTGGCGATCGAGTTCCAGCAGCGCCTTGGGGTGAATGCCGACGTTGCGGTTGATGATGAACTCGAGTCGCGCGAGGCCCACGCCTTCGTTGGGCAGGCTGCGGAACGAGAACGCGAGTTCGGGATTGCCGACGTTCATCATGACCTTCGTGGGCGAAGGCGGCATGCGGTCGAGCGCCACTTCGACGACCTCGACGTCGAGCAGGCCTTCGTAGACGTGACCGGTGTCGCCCTCGGCGCAGCAGACGGTCACTTCGGCGTCTTCGTGCAGCACCCGCGTGGCGTCGCCGCAGCCCACGACCGCGGGAATGCCGAGCTCGCGGGCGATGATCGCCGCATGGCAGGTGCGTCCGCCGCGATTGGTCACGATTGCCGCAGCGCGCTTCATCACCGGTTCCCAATCGGGATCGGTCATTTCGGCCACCAACACGTCGCCCGCGCGCACGCGGTCCATTTCGGACGCCGAACGCACGACGCGCACCCTGCCCTGTCCGATGCGCTGGCCGATGGCACGGCCGGTCGCTAGAACCGCCGACCTCGACGTCAACCGGAACCGGCGCAGGGTTTCGCCGCTTTCCCGGGACTTCACGGTCTCGGGCCGCGCCTGCAGAATGTAGATCTTGCCGTCGCCCCCGTCGCGCCCCCACTCGATGTCCATCGGACGCCGGTAATGACGCTCGATGAGAACGGCGTAGCGCGCCAGCTCTTCAGCTTCGGCGTCGCTGATCGAAAAACGGTGCCGCCACTCGTCGGGGACCTCCACGGTGACGGTCGACCTGCCCGCGGCGTGGCCGTCGCCAAACACCATCCGGATCGCCTTGCCGCCGAGACTCTTGCGCAGGATCGCCGGTCGTCCGGCGACGAGATTCGGTTTGTAGACATAGAACTCGTCGGGGTTGACCGCGCCCTGGACGATGGTCTCGCCCAGACCGTAGGACGACGTGATGAACACGACCTGATCGAATCCGGATTCGGTGTCCAGCGTGAACATCACGCCCGAGGCACCGGTATCGCTGCGCACCATCCGCTGCACCCCGGCCGACAGCGCAACCTGCTCGTGGGTGAAGCCGTGATGAACGCGATACGCGATCGCCCGATCGTTGTAAAGGCTCGCAAAAACCTCCCTAACCGCATGAAGAATATTTTGCAAGCCTTTGATATTAAGAAATGTCTCCTGCTGTCCCGCGAACGACGCGTCCGGCAGATCCTCCGCGGTCGCACTCGAACGGACCGCCCATGACGCGTCCGGTGCATCGCGGGTGAGGGCGGCATAGGCGTCCGCGATCGCCGCGTCGAGCGACGGCGGCAGCGGTGCGGCAGCGATCCAGGCGCGAATCTCTGCCCCCGCCTTTGCCAGTTCGACGACGTCGTCGATGTCGAGCGTGGCCAGCCGCTCCGCAATCCGGCGCTCGAGGTTCTCGTGCGCGAGAAACTCCCGGAACGCCAGCGCGGTGGTGGCAAATCCTCCCGGCACGCGGATCCCGGCACCCGCCAGCTCGCCGATCATCTCGCCCAACGACGCGTTCTTGCCACCCACGCGCTCGATGTCGACCATCCGCAGACGGTCGAAGGAAATCACCCGTGCTTCGGCGTTCATCCGCTCGTTCTCCCTGTTATGGCGCTCCGGGTGCTGCGCCGGACCGCGGCGCCGCGCGAGACCGTATCAGCTACGCGGCCATTTTACCCCCGCGATGTGCGGGGGGTCGGGCAGCACGCGAGGTGCAAGACGACGAACCCGCCGCCGCGGGTTCAATGACAGTGCGGACGATGCGAAGGCAGCGCCTGCATTGCGGCGCGTCGCTTCGGGTCAGGTCGAGCCGCTCGGCAGCGGCAGGTCGATCGGTCGCGGCTCGGTGGCAGACGCCGTTGCCGTCGGTTCGTCCGAGAAATCGACGTCGTCGCCAGAGAGCGGCGTGCGCGAGCGGCTGCGGACCGCTCGCCGCAGGTTGCGGTACAGATCGGGATGCGTTTCCTTGAGATAACTGATGATCTCGAAGTCGACACGCTTGACCTGTGACAGGTCGACCTGCTCGACATGCACGAGGCGCAGGAGCTCGCGCACCGGCTTGGGCATGTCGCGCCCGCTCTCGTAGCGCGAGCCGCCGCTCTGCGTGACGCCGATCTGGGTCCAGAACTGCTCCTGGTTGAGTCCCAGCCGGCGCCGGATTTCACGGGGATTGAGAACGCGATCGAAGATCTTCACGAGGGTTTTGGCGATCGGGATGGACAGCCGCGGCGCGGCTATACCGTTGGCATAATATTGTGCCGCGCCGATGCAACGCAAGCGCGCGACCGGTATTTCTGGTCCGCGGCCCCGGGACCGAGGTCACGATACAACACCCGTGGTGGCGAGATAGTCCTCGTAATTGCCTGTGTAGTGCACCGGCCCAGCCCCCCCGAGTTCGATCACCTCGGTCGCCAGCGAGGAGACGAACTGCCGGTCGTGGGAGACGAAGAGCAGCGTTCCGGCATAGAGTTCGAGGGCAAGCTGGAGCGACTCGATGGACTCCATGTCCATGTGGTTGGTGGGTTCGTCCATCACCAGCACATTGACCCGCTGCAGCATGAGCTTGCCATAGAGCATCCGCCCCTTCTCGCCCCCCGACAGCACGCGGACAGGTTTGGCTCCGTCGTCGCCGGTGAACAGCAGCCGTCCGAGCGTCGCCCGCACGATCTGCTCGTCGTCGCCGGCCTGCGCCCATTGCCGCATCCATTCGGCCACGGTGAGATCCGAATCGAACGCGGCGGTCTGGTCCTGCATGAAATAGCCGATGTTCGCCTTTTCCGCCCACCGCACGCGCCCCGAATCCGGCGCCAGTTCGCCGATCAGCGTGCGCAACAGCGTGGTCTTGCCGGCGCCGTTCGGGCCGATGATCGCCAGCCGGCCGCCGGCCTCGAGGTTGAAACTCAGGCCGGCAAGGAGTTCGCGCGCCTGCCCCGGCCAGCCCTTGGCCAGCGACTCGACCTGGAGGGCGTGACGGTGGAGCTTCTGCTTCGGGTCCAGATCGAAACGAAGGTAGGGATTCTGCCTCGACGAGGGTTTGATGTCGTCGACGCGTATCTTCTCGATCTGCCGCGCGCGGGACGTCGCCTGCCGCGCCTTCGACTTGTTGGCCGAGAACCGGCGCACGAACTCCTGCAGCTCGGCGATCCGGTCCTTCGCCTTGGCGTTCGCCGAAAGCACCCGGGCCCGCGCCTGCGTCGAAGCAATCATGTAGTCGTCGTAGTTGCCGGGGTAGACCGAGAGCGTGCCGTAGTCGAGGTCGGCCATGTGCGTGCACACGCTGTTCAGGAAATGCCGGTCATGCGAAATGATCACCATCGTGCTCGAGCGCTCGTTGAGAACGTCCTCCAGCCAGCGGATCGAATTGATGTCGAGATTGTTCGTCGGCTCGTCGAGCAGCAGGACGTCCGGATCGGCAAACAGCGCCTGTGCAAGCAGCACCCGCAATTTCCAGCCGGGCGCGACGGCGCTCATCGGGCCGTCGTGGAGGTCGATCGCAATGCCGATGCCCAGCAGCAACTCACCGGCGCGGGCCTCGGCCGTGTAGCCGTCGTACTCGGCGAACTTCGATTCCAGCTCCGCGGCGTGGACGTAGTCGTCCTCGGTGGCGTCGGGATTCGCGTAGATCGCGTCCTTCTCTTCCTTCACCTGCCACATCTCGGTGTGGCCCATCAGCACGACATCGAGCACGCGCACGTCCTCGTAGCCGAACTGATCCTGCATGAGCTTGCCCAGCCGCTCGAAGCGGTCGAGCGCCACGTTGCCCGCGGAAGGCTCGAGATCGCCGCCGAGTATCTTCATCAGCGTCGACTTGCCGCAACCGTTGGCGCCGATCAGTCCGTAGCGATTGCCCTCTCCGAACTTGACCGAGATGTTTTCGAACAGGGGCTTGGCCCCGAACTGGATGGTGACGTTGGCGGCGGTGAGCACGGGGATGCAGGCTTCCTGAGGGGGCTGCGGGCGGAACGCATCCGCGGTGCGGTGCGAGCGCGCAGGAAAACTTCTCATTCTGCTAGAATCAAGCACTTACCTCAATACCCCCGATGTTCGCGACACGCTACGATCTGCACTGCCATTCGACATGGTCGGATGGTCTGCTCGCCCCGGCGGCCATCGTGGCCAGAGCCGCGGCACGCGGCGTCAACGTGCTCGCGCTCACCGACCACGACGAGACCGGCGGGCTGGCCGAAGCGCGGGCTGCGGCCATCGAAGCCGGCATCACGCTCATCGATGGCGCCGAGCTGTCGGTTTCCTGGGGAAGCCACACCATTCACGTCGTCGGTCTCGCGATCGACCCAAACGCTGCCGCGCTGCAGGCAGGATTGGCGTCGATTCGTGCCGGCCGGACGCTGCGCGCCCGGAAGATGGCCGATGCGCTGGCCGCCGTCGGCATCCGTGGTGCCTGGGAGGGCGCGATGAAGTACGTGACCAGCGACCGGCTCGTGTCGCGCACGCACTTCGCGCGCTACCTGGTCGAGGCCGGCTACGTGGCGGAGGTAAAAGACGTCTTCAAGCGCTATCTCGTCCGCGGCAAGCCAGGCTATGTTCCGCACCAATGGGCGAGCCTCTCCGACGCGCTGTCGTGGATCAACACGGCGGGCGGTCAGGCGGTGCTTGCGCACCCGGGGCGCTATCCGCTGAGCCCGACGGCAATGCGCCGGCTGCTGGGAGAATTCCGCGATCAGGGCGGCGCCGCGGTGGAAGTGCTGTCGGCATCGCACACGCCGGCGCAGGCCGCCGAATATGCTGCGTATGCGGAGCGGTTCGGCTTGCTCGCCTCGACCGGGTCCGACTTCCACGGCCCCGGAGAGAGCTGGCTCGATCTCGGTGCCCTCCCCGAGCTGCCTGCAGGTCCTGCGCCCGTCTGGTCGCGGTGGTGACTCTCCCATGATGCCCGGCCGCCGACGTCCGATTTCCCGTCCTGCGCTCCGCCATGCCTGAGCGTCGAACCGTCTTCTTCCTTTCGGATCGCACCGGCATCACGGCGGAAATGCTCGGCAACAGCCTGCTTTCCCAGTTCGAGGACGTCGCATTCGAACGGCAGACGATTCCCTTCATCGATGCTCCGGACAAGGTCGAAGCCGCGATCCAGCAGGTCAACGCAAATGCAGCCCGCGAAGGCAGGCGGCCGATCGTGTTCGCGTCGGTCGTCGACGAAGCCGCCAGCCGGCACATCCATGCCCATGCCAACGCGCTGACGCTGGACCTGTTCCAGGCCTTCATCGCGCCGCTGGAAACGGAACTCGACGCGCGCAGCTCGCACGCCGCGGGACGCACCCACGGCATCGCCAACAGCCAGGATTATTTCGCGCGGATGGAGGCCATCAATTTTTCGCAGGCGCACGACGACGGCGCCGCGACGCGGGACCTTGCCAGGGCGCAGGTGATCCTGGTGGGCGTCTCGCGCTGCGGCAAGACGCCCACGTCGCTCTACCTCGCGCTGCAGTTCGGCGTGCGCGCCGCCAATTTTCCGCTGACCCCCGACGATTTCGCCGACCGCCGCCTCCCGGCGTCGGTGCTTCCGCACCGCGAACGGCTGTTCGGGCTCACGATCAATCCGGACCGCCTGCAGCGGATTCGCGAGGAACGGCGGCCGGCGAGCAAGTATGCGTCGCACGAAAACTGCCGCTACGAGGTCCGCGAGGCCGAACACCTGATGGACCGCGAGCGCATTCCGATGCTCGACACGACCCAGATGTCGATCGAGGAAATCGCAGCCACGATCCTGCACCGGACCAAGGTGCAGCGGCACATCTACTGAACGCGTGCGTCCGACGCGGCCCGCACGCAGAGACCGAGGAAACCGCTGATGCTGAAGGGCATACCTTCGTTGTTGAATGCCGATCTCCTGCACGCGCTGGCCGCCATGGGTCACGGCGACACGATCGCCATCGTCGACGCCAACTTCCCGGCAGCGAGCACTGCGCAGCGCCTGTTGCAGGTCGGCGGGGCGAATGCGCCCGCGGTGCTGGACGCCGTGCTCGCTGTGTTTCCGCTCGACACGTTCGCGGTGCCCGCCGCAATCACGATGGAGGTGGTCGGCGCGCCGGACGATGTGCCCGCTGCGGTCGCCGGGTTCGCTTCCGTCTTCACACGGCACGATCTCGCCGAGGTCGAGATCGGGCAGCTTCCCCGCGACGCGTTCTATCAGCGCGCGCGCGAAGCCTTTGCCGTCGTGCTCACCGGCGAGTTGCGCCCGTACGGGAACATCCTTCTCGTGAAGGGTGTACTTTCTTCGGACGAATGCGAATCGGGGGACGAAACGCCGTGATCATCGTTTTCGGATCCGTCAATCTCGATCTCGTCGCCCGCGTGGCGCGCCTGCCGAAACCGGGCGAGACACTGGCCGGCGAAGCGTTCTCGATGTTGCCGGGCGGCAAGGGCGCCAATCAGGCGCTGGCCGCGCGCCGGGCGGGCGCCGACGTGAGACTCCACGCCGCCGTCGGGCGCGACGCTTTCGCCGACCCCGCGCTCGCCCATCTCGCGGAGGCGGGCGTCGTTCTCGAAGGCGTGCGGCGCGTGGACGCGCCGACCGGGGTGGCGCTGATCCACGTCGACGCGCGGGGCGAGAATGCCATCACCGTCGTCCGGGGTGCCAATGCGGCCGCCGATCCGGCGCTGGTTCCCGATGCGTCGCTGCACCCCGGGGTAGTTCTCCTGATGCAGCTCGAGGTGCCGACGGAAGCCGTCTATGCGCTCGCCGCAAGGGCGCGCGCCCGGGGCGCGCGGGTGATGCTCAACGCGGCGCCCGCGCAGCCACTGCCCGGTGCGCTGCTCGACACGCTCGACGTGCTCATCGTCAACGAGCACGAAGCGGCAACCCTGGCGCAGCCTCTGGGCGTTGCAGCGACACCCGACGACTTCGCAACCGGGATCTGGCGGCGCTACGCCTGCGCGACCATCGTCACGCTGGGCGGTGAAGGTGCGTTCGCCGCCGTCGACGGCCGCCTTTACGCCGCTCCCGCGCCGCAAGTGCAGGTCGTCGATTCCACCGGCGCCGGCGACGCTTTCTGCGGCGCGCTCGCGGCGGCGCAGGATCGCGGCGCATCGTGGCCGCGCTCGCTCGCCGAGGGTATCGCGTCGGGAGCGCTCGCCTGCCAGCGCAGCGGCGCGCAGCCATCCCTGCCCGGTGCCGGGGCAATCGCTGCTCTCGCGACCCAGGTCGAGGCGTCGATCGTCGCTTCCGTGATCGATTGAGGCCGCGTCAGCCGCGAGCGCGCTGACGCACGCATTCGAACAGACACACGGCCGCCGCCGCCGCCGCGTTGAGCGACTCGATGCCCCCCGGCATCGGAATCGTGACACGGTGCGTCGCCGCCGCGCAGAGGGCCGGCGACAGCCCCGAGCCCTCGTTGCCGACCGCCAGCGCGACGCGACCGTCCAGTGCCGTGGCGAAGAGGCTCGATCCGCCATGGGCGACCGCAGCCACCACGGCACCGCCCGACGCCGTGTAGGCCTCCGCCCACGCAGGCAGATCGACGTCCTCGCGGATGTCGAGATGGAACTGCGCGCCCTGTCCCGCCCGCAGCACTTTGGGCGACCACGCAAACGCACAATGACGGGAGAGGTAGGCTTGCGTGACGCCCGCGGCCGCGGCCGAGCGCAGCATCGAGCCCACGTTGCCGGGGTCCTGCACATCCTCGAGCAGCAGGCAAAAATCGTCGGGAGGGCGGGTGCCGGGTTGCGGCACATCGATAAGCCCCAGGATGCCAACCCCCGCGGGCAGCGTCGCCAGATCGGCGAAGAGCGCCGGCGGCAGCAGCACCGCGCGGGCGTCGAAACGCGACGCCAACGACTGGATTCCTGGTCGCGCCAGGCAATCCTCGGCGATGACGAGCGCCTCGGGCGTGCCGCCCCGATCGGCATGAACGCCGATCAGGTGCTCGCCTTCCAGGACGCACTTCCCCGCCCTGCGTCGATCGCGCGCCGAAGCAAGCAGGCGCGCGACCTCGCGGAGCCGGGGATTCCGGCGCGACGTGATCCGATGCACGTGACTCAGTACACCGATTCGTAAGTACGCACACGCAATGAAATCGATGCGTTTCGGGTCAGGGCAAGGCGCAAACCGCAGCGATACCCCGTGGTATCGCGAGGATTTGCAACGCCGCCATGGCCCGAAAGACGCGATTTCATGTGTGCGTATTTGCGAATCGGTGTACTTAGGGTCCGGGACTGGCGCGCGGCACCGGCGCGACGGGCCGCGCAACCACGCCGGAGGCTTCTCCGGGTGCCGGTTCCTGCAGCTGGAAGAACACCTCGTCCTGGCGGATCATGCCCAGCTCCGAACGCGCGCGCTCCTCGATCGCCTCGTACCCGGTCTTCAGATCCCGCACTTCCGCATCCAGGCCCTCGTTGCGCGCCTTCAGCGTCGCATTGACGTCGCGCTGTGCCTGGATCTGGCGATCGAATTCCCGCACCTGCAGCCAGCCGCCCCTGCCGAGCCACATCGGGTACTGCAGCGCGGCGATCAGCACGACAAAGACGACGGCAAGGATGCGCACGGCGGGCAGGATATGCCGCTACTTGAGCTGGAAGAACGCAGCACGACCCGGATAGCTCGCCGCTTCGCCCAGATCCTCTTCGATCCGCAGCAGCTGGTTGTATTTCGCGATGCGGTCGGAGCGCGACAGCGAGCCGGTCTTGATCTGACCCGCGTTGGTGCCCACGGCGATGTCGGCGATCATGCTGTCTTCGGTCTCGCCGGAGCGATGCGAGATCACCGACGTGTAACCGGCCCGCGTAGCCATGGTGATCGCACCGAAGGTCTCCGACAGGGTGCCGATCTGGTTGATCTTGATCAGGATCGAGTTGGCCACGCCCTTCTGGATGCCCTGCTTCAGGATCCTGGTGTTGGTGACGAAGACGTCGTCGCCGACGATCTGCACCTTCTTGCCGAGACGATCGGTGAGGAGCTTCCAGCCGTCCCAGTCGTGTTCGGACATCCCGTCCTCGATCGAGATGATCGGATACTTGTCGCACCACGTCGCCATGACGTCGACGAACTGCTGCGACGTGAGCGCAACGCCTTCCGATTCGAGCTGATACTTGCCGTCCTTGAAGAATTCGCTCGCCGCGCAGTCGAGCGCGAGCGCGATGTCCTTGCCGGGAACGAAGCCCGCCTTGTCGATCGCCTCGACCAGCAGCTGCAACGCGGCTTCGTTGGACGGCAGGTTGGGCGCGAAGCCGCCTTCGTCGCCGACGGTCGTCGGCATGCCTCTTCCGTCGATGATCTTCTTCAGCGTGTGGAAGACCTCGGCACCGTAGCGCAGCGCCTCGCGAAACGTCGGCGCCCCAAGCGGCACCACCATGAACTCCTGCAGGTCGATCTTGTTGTTGGCATGCGCGCCGCCGTTGATGACGTTCATCATCGGGACGGGCAGCTGCATTTCGCCGGCGCCGCCCAGGTAGCGGTACAGCGGCAGCGACGACTCCTCCGCGGCCGCCTTGGCCACGGCGCAGGACACCGCAAGCATCGCGTTGGCGCCAAGACGCGCCTTGTTGTCGGTGCCGTCGAGATCGATCATCGTCTTGTCGATGAACGCCTGCTCGGTGCCATCGAGACCGATGATGGCTTCGCAAATCTCGGTGTTGACGTTTTCGACGGCCTTGAGCACGCCTTTGCCAAGGTAGCGGGCCTTGTCGCCGTCGCGCAATTCGATCGCCTCCCTCGAGCCCGTCGATGCGCCCGATGGAACGGCGGCACGGCCCGAAACGCCGGACTCGAGAACGACGTCGGCTTCGATGGTAGGGTTGCCGCGCGAATCGAGAATCTCGCGGGCGATGACATCGACTATGGCACTCATGGTTCTTTCCTTGGTGAAGTGAATGAAGAGACCTTACATCGGAATCCTGCCTGCGGGAGACGCTGCGCCGCGGTGCAACGGCTCAGTCGGCCCCCTCTGCGGCAAGATCGCTTTCGATGAATCCCCGGCGCTTGACGGCGGCGTCGAGTTCCAGCAACAGCAGGAGCAGCTCGCGCATGCGGGCGAGCGGCCAGGAATTCGGCCCGTCCGACAGCGCACGCGCCGGATCGGGATGCGTTTCCATGAACAGACCCGCCACGCCGGCCGCGACCGCAGCCCGCGCAAGCACCGGCACGAACTCCCGCTGGCCGCCGCTGGACGTTCCCATGCCGCCGGGCAGCTGCACCGAATGCGTGGCGTCGAAAACCACCGGGCAGCCCGTCGCGCGCATGATGGCGAGCGAGCGCATGTCGGACACGAGGTTGTGATAGCCGAACGTGGTGCCGCGCTCGCACACCATGATGTTGTCGGCACCGCTGGCGCTGCGCGCCTTGGCAACGACCTGCAGCATGTCCTCGGGGGCCAGGAACTGGCCTTTCTTGATGTTCACCGGCAGGCCGGCTCGCGCGACCGCCTGTATGTAGTCCGTCTGGCGGCACAGGAATGCGGGCGTCTGCAGGACGTCGACCACGGCCGCTGCCGCTTGCACTTCGCCTTCCGTATGCACGTCGGTCAGCACCGGCACGCCAAGCTGGCGTTTGACTTCCGCGAGCACGCGCAGGCCTTCCTCCATGCCGGGGCCGCGAAATGACGCGCCGGAGCTGCGATTGGCCTTGTCGTAGGACGACTTGAAGATGAAAGGGATGCGCAGTGCCGCCGTGATGTCGCGCAGCTCGCCGGCAACATCGATCTGGAGCTGCAACGATTCGACGACGCAGGGGCCGGCTATGAGGAAGAACGGCCGATCCAACCCGACATCGAAACCGCAGAGTTTCATGGAGTCACAGCGAAGAGATGAGTTCCGCGGTTGTGAACCCCGCCCCGGCATCGCGGGCGCGGCGCTGGTATTCGAGCGCGGCGAGAACAAAGCCGATGAACAGCGGATGCCCGCGCCGGGGATTGGAGGTGAACTCGGGATGAAACTGGCAGCCGAAGAACCACGGATGCGACGGGTATTCGACCATCTCGCACAGATCGCCCGCCATGTCGCTCTTCGCGCGCGCACCGACGACCAGCCCGGCCTGCTCGATCCGCGACAGATAATGGTTGTTCACTTCGTAGCGGTGCCGGTGCCGCTCGGCGACCGTCGTGCTGCCATAGATGCGATGCGCGAGCGAACCCGGCACCACTTCGCAGGGCTGCGCGCCCAGCCGCATGGTGCCGCCGAGATCGGAACTGTGCGAGCGCTTCTCGACCGAGCCGTCGCGGTTCTGCCATTCGGTGATCAGTGCGACCACCGGATGCGGCGTATCGGGATCGAACTCGGTGCTGTTCGCATTGGGCAATTGCGCCAGGTGCCGCGCGCATTCGATGACGGCGAGCTGCATGCCGAGGCAGATCCCCAGGTAGGGAACGTGGTTCTCGCGCGCAAAGCGGATCGCGCGGATCTTGCCTTCGACGCCGCGCTTGCCGAAGCCGCCCGGAACGAGGACGCCGTCCATGCCGGCCAGGCAATCGACGCCATCGCGCTCGATCGCCTCCGAGTCGACATAGTGGATGTGCACCTTGCTGCGCGTGTGGATGCCCGCATGTATCAGCGCTTCGGACAGCGACTTGTACGACTCGGTGAGATCGACGTACTTGCCGACCATCGCGATGTGGACCGCATGTTCGGGATGCTCGAGCGCGTCGACGATGCGGTGCCAGTTGGAGAGATCCGCCGGCCGCACCGTCAGTTCGAGCTTGCGGCAGACGATCTCGTCCAGGCCTTCCGCATGCAGTGCAGCGGGGATCTTGTAGATGGAATCGGCGTCCGCCGCGGGTATCACCGCTTCGAACGGAACGTTCGTGAACAGCGCGATCTTGCGCCGATCGCCTTCTGCCAGCGGCCGGTCGACGCGACAGAGAACGACGTCGGGCTGGATGCCGATCTCGCGCAACTCCTTGACCGAGTGCTGTGTCGGCTTGGTCTTCATCTCGCCGGCGGCAGCGATGTACGGGACCAGCGTGAGGTGGATGTAACAGACGTTGTCGCGTCCGCGCTGAATCCCCATCTGCCGGATCGCCTCGAGGAACGGCAACGACTCGATGTCGCCGACGGTGCCGCCGACTTCGACGACGGCGACATCGGCGTCGCCCGCGCCGTCGACGATCCACGCCTTGATCTCGTCGGTGATGTGCGGAATCACCTGCACGGTGCCGCCCAGATAGTCGCCGCGGCGCTCCTTGCGGATCACGTTTTCGTAGATCTGCCCCGTCGTGAAGTTGTTGCGCCTGGCCATCTTCACGTCGACGAAGCGCTCGTAGTGGCCGAGGTCGAGATCGGTCTCCGCGCCGTCCTCGGTAACGAAAACCTCGCCGTGCTGGAACGGGCTCATCGTTCCAGGATCGACGTTGATGTAGGGGTCGAGCTTGAGGTTGGTGACGCGGACGCCGCGGGTGGCGAGGATGGCGGCGAGCGACGCGGCGGCGATGCCCTTCCCCAGCGAGGAAACGACGCCGCCGGTAACGAATACGAACTTTGTCATGGGCGACAGGTTCCGGAAATCCGCATTTTATCCGAAGCGGGCCCTACCGACAAACCGCGCCGGGCGCCGCGCCGGGCGCCACAGCCTTCCGATGGCGCGGCAATCCGGCCACGCCCCAGCGCCGCTCGACCGCTCGACCGATCCCCCGGTCTCAGCAGGCGAGCCCTGCCGCAAGGCGCGCGCGCACGGTGTCGCGCGCGAGCAGTGCGAGCACCGCGTCGATCGCCGGCGTCTGCGCGGTTCCCGCCACCAGCATGCGCATCGGCATCATCACCTGCGGCACCTTGAGCCCGTGGCGCGCAGCGGCCGTCTTGAGCGCGGCGCCGATCGCGCTTCGCGTCCACTCCAGCGTCTCGAACTCAGCCAGCAACTCGTTCAGCGCCGGGCGATTGTCGTCGTTGACGTGCTCGGCGATGCGCTCAGGCGCGGGATGCAGCATGACGTAAAAATAATGCGCGGCGTCAGCCATTTCCGTGAGCGTGGAAACCCGGTCGCGAAGCAGCGCCGCGACGTCCCCGGGAGCGGGACCGGCAGCCGGATCGAGGCCGGCCGCGACGAGGTAGGGAACGAGGCGCGCACCGAGTTCTTCCGCATCCAGCCGCTTCATCTGCTCTTCGTTGACCCACCGGAGCTTGTCGGGGTCGAAGCGTCCGGGCGAAGACGACAGCCCGCCGAGGTCGAACCAGGCGAGAAACTGTTCGCGGCTGAAGATCTCGTCGTCGCCGTGCGCCCACCCCAGGCGGGCGAGGTAATTGATGACGGCTTCCGGCAGGTAGCCGTCGTCACGGTATTGCAGCACGCTCTTCGCACCGTGGCGTTTCGAGAGCTTCTCGCCTTCGGGGGTCAGGACCGTCGGCAGATGGGCGAAAACCGGCGGCGTCCCGCCCAGCGCTTCGAGGATGTTGATCTGCCGCGGCGTGTTGTTGACGTGATCGTCGCCGCGTATCACGTGCGTGATGCCCATGTCGTGATCGTCGACGACGACGCAGAAGTTGTAGGTCGGCGTGCCGTCGGGACGCGCCAGCACGAGATCGTCGAGCTCGGCATTGGCGATCTCGATCCTCCCCTTGACCGCATCCTCCCAGACCACGCTGCCCGCCAACGGGTTCTTGAAGCGGATCACCGGTTGAACGCCTTCCGGCGGCGTGAGATCCACGGCGTTTTCGGGCCGCCAGCGGCCGTCATACCGGGGCTTCTCGCCGCGGATCATCTGCTCGGCGCGCAGCTGGTCGAGTTCCTGCGCCGACATGTAACAGCGATAGGCGAGGCCACGATCCAGCATGTCGGCAAGGACCGAACGATAACGGTCCATGCGCTCCATCTGATAGAAAGGTCCTTCGTCGTAGTCGAGGCCCAGCCAGTCCATGGCATCGAGAATGGCCTTGACGGCTTCGGGCGTCGAGCGATCGGTGTCGGTATCCTCGATGCGCAGGATGAAAACCCCGCGGTTCTTGCGCGCGAAGGCCCAGGGAAACAGCGCCGACCGGATGTTGCCGAGGTGGATGAATCCGGTGGGGCTGGGGGCGAAACGGGTACGGACGGCGGTCACGGTAGGGAGGCTCGTCGGAAAGCAGGGATTTTACCGGACGCGGCGATACCGCGCGGATCTCCCTTGCGAATCGTTCGGTCGTCGTCGCCGCGCCGCGTCGAAGGGACGCCGCCCGTCAGTCTCCTGCCGGCTGCCAGCGCAGGTCCAGCGTCGTCGGTGTCGCGGGGTTGGCGCGCTCGACCGCAATTTCCATCGCGCCCGGCGTGTGGCCATGCGGCCAGAAACGGGCGTGCCGTCGAGCTTCGGCTTCATTGGCGTTGACCGGAAACGTATCGTAGTTGCGACCGCCCGGATGGGAGACGTGATAGGTGCAGCCTCCCAATGCCCTGCCCGCCCAGGTATCGACAAGATCGAACACCAGGGGTGCCTGGACGCCGATCGTGGGGTGCAGCGCCGAGGGCGGACTCCATGCCCGGAACCGCACGCCTGCGACGTACTCTCCGGGGACGCCGGTCGCCGCCAGCGGCAGCGCGCGTCCGTTGCAGGCGACGCAGTGCCGGTCGCCGATCATCCCCGTAACCTTGACCTGGAGGCGTTCGACCGACGAGTCGACGTAGCGGGCGGTGCTGCTGCCGCTCATCTCCTCGCCCAGGACGTGCCAGGGTTCGATCGCCTGCCGCAGTTCGATGGTCACGCCGTCGTAGGTGACCGTGCCGTACCGAGGGAAACGGAATTCGACGAACGGTGCGAACCAGCCATGTGAAAACGGGTAGCCGGCAGCGGTGAGCTCCGCCGCCACGTCACGGATGTCGGCCTCGACGAAATGCGGCAACAGCCAGCGATCGTGCAGCGACGTGCCCCAGCGCAGCAGCGCACCGCGGTACGGCTGCTGCCAGAATCGGGCGACGAGTGCCCGCAGCAGCAATATCTGCACCGCGCTCATCCGCGGGTGGGGTGGCATCTCGAAGGCGCGGAATTCGAGCAGACCCAGCCGACCGGTCGGACCGTCGGGGGAATAGAGCTTGTCGACCGAGAACTCCGCCCGATGGGTGTTGCCGGTGAGGTCGGTCAGCAGGTGGCGCAACAGGCGGTCGACGAGCCACGGCGTCGGCGACTCTTCTCCCGCCTTTTGCTTCCGGCTCATCTGCTGAAACGCGATCTCGAGCTCGTACAGGCGGTCGTCCCGCGCCTCGTCGACGCGCGGCGCCTGGCTCGTGGGGCCGATGAATGTGCCGGAGAACAGGTAGGACAGCGCCGGGTGGTTCTGCCAGAAAGTGATCAGGCTCTGCAGCAAGTCGGGACGCCGGAGCAGCGGACTGTCCGCAGGCGTCGCGCCGCCGAGCGTCACATGGTTGCCGCCGCCGGTGCCGGTGTGACGCCCGTCGAGCATGAACTTCTCGGTGCCCAGCCGCGATTGCCGGGCCTCCTCGTACAGCGTCTCGGTGGTCGCGATGAGTTCGTCCCACGACGACGCCGGATGGATGTTGACCTCGATGACGCCCGGGTCGGGCGTGACGTTGAGGACGCGCAGGCGCGGATCGCGCGGCGGTGTGTAGCCCTCGATGACGACCGGCGTACGACAGGCTCCGGCGCTGGCCTCGACGGCCGCCAGCAGGTCGACATACTCGTCGAGCCGCGGCAATGGCGGCATGAACACGTGGACGTGACCCTCGCGTGCTTCGACGCACAGTGCGGTCCTGATGACATCGCGGGCAGCGACCTCACGCGGCCTGGACTTCCGCGCCCGTCCGCTTCGGGTGGCGATGGGCGCCAGTTCGCCCCGCAGCGCGAACGGGTCGACCGGGTGCTCCGCGTCGAGATCTTCGGGCGGCACATCCGGCAGCGACGCGAGCGGCAGCCGCAATCCCAGCGGCGAGTCGCCCGGGAGCGCGTACAAGCCGCTCGCGCCGCAACGGCCACGGACTGCTGTGCCAATCGATGCCCGCATCGGCTTGCTCGCCGGCGCGCAAAGGCAGCACATAGCCCGCAGGCCGGGCAAGTCCCTGCTGCAGCAGACGCGCGAGCCGCGCGCGCTCGTCAGGGTTCGAGAGGTCGGCCTGCAACGGATCGAGGTTGTAGGGAAGCGCTGCCTCGATGTTCAGCAGCGCCTGGACGTCCTCGTGCGCAGTGATGACAAAGGCGGGATCGAGCCCCAGTTGTCCGGCGAGTGCCGCGGCGAAACGGCCCGCATCACCGATGTCATGGTCTCCGCTCGCGCGCGTATCGGCCAGGAGCGAAGGGTCGTTCCAAAGCGCCATGCCGTCGGCGCGCCAGTAGATGCCGAGCGCCCACCGCGGCAGCGGTTCGCCCGGATACCATTTGCCCTGACCCGTGTGCAGGAAGCCGTCGCCGGCGAACCGCTCGGCGAGCCTGTGCCGCAGGATCTCCGCGAGCTCGCGCTTTTTGGGCGACAGCGCCGCGTAGTTCCATTCGGGGCCGTCCATGTCGTCGATCGAGACGAACGTCGGTTCACCGCCCTGGGTCAGGCGCACGTCCTGCGCCGCGAGATCCGCGTCGACGTGACGGCCGAGCGCCTGGATCGCGGCCCACTGAGCTTCGGTGTAGGGTTTGGTAACGCGCGGATCCTCGTGCACGCGCGTCACGGTCATCGCGACATCGAACTGCGCCCGGCAGGGGTCGGTGAAGCCGATCACCGGCGCCGCATTGCCGGGATCCGCCGTACACGCGAGCGGAAGGTGGCCCTCGCCGGCCAGCAGCCCGGACGTCGGATCGAAGCCGATCCAGCCTGCGCCCGGCATGAATACCTCGGCCCAGGCGTGCAGGTCGGTGAAATCGCGATCGGTGCCTGCGGGCCCGTCGAGCGGCTTGACGTCCGCGACCAGCTGGATCAGGTAGCCGGAGGCAAACCGGCTGGCAAGGCCCAGATGCCGCATGATCTGCACCAGCAGCCAACCGGTATCGCGGCAGGAACCGCAGGCCCGCTCCAGTGTCTCTTCCGGCGTCTGGACGCCGGGCTCCATGCGGACCAGATATTTGATCTCCCGCTGCAGTTGCTGGTTCAGGCGCACCAGCATGGTCACCGTGTTGTCGCCGGGATGGATCGTCTTCCGAAAATCGGCAAGCCAAGCGGCGAGGCGCGGACCCAGCGGCGCGGTCTCGAGAAACGGAAGCAGTTCCTTTGCCAGCGCCGGGGCGTACTGGAACGGATAGACCTCGGCGTAGGGCTCGACGAAGAAATCGAACGGGTTGATCACCGTCATGTCGGCCGTCAGATCGACGACGATCTCCAGCCGCTCCGTCGCCTCCGGGAAAACCAGGCGCCCGACCCAATTGCCGTAAGGATCCTGCTGCCAGTTGAGGAAGTGGCGGCTCGGCAGCACAGTGAGCGAATAACCCAGCACCGGCGTGCGGCAATGGGGCGCCGGGCGCAGGCGGATCTCGTGCGGCGACACGTTGACCGACCGGTCGAACCGGTAGGTAGTGCGATGGTGCAGCGCGACGCGGATCGCCATCAGGTGCCCGTCAGATCCAGTCCGGATTGGAGATGCCGGCGAACACCCGGCGCAATCCCTCGCCCCACTGGCTGTGCACCATCAGGTAATAGGGATCCGTTTCCTCGACGCTCCGCCGCATCCCGACGCGCAACGCGTCGGTGTGGTAGACGAGAAAGTCGACGGGGAGACCGACCGAGATGTTGGAGCGCATCGTCGAGTCGAACGACACCATCGTGCACTTGATGGCGTCGATGAGGGAGGTGCCGCGCTTGACCAGGCGGTCGATGATCGGCTTGCCGTACTTGGTTTCGCCGCTCTGGAAATAGCAGGTCTCCGCCGTCGCCTCGATGAAGTTTCCTTCGCTGTAGACGTTGAAGAGCCGCGGCGGCTCGCCGCAGATCTGTCCGCCGACCAGGAAATTCGCCGTGGAGTCGATGTTGTTCTGCATCAGGTACGGGCCGTCGCGGGTCTTCACTTCGCGCAATGCATCGCCGAGCAGGCGGGCCACGTCGAACAGCGACGCGGCGTTCCAGATGTTGAGCGCGTTGTCCCCGGCCCTGGCATGCTGTTCGAGCGTGTTGATCGCGTTTTGCGTGATGGAAAGGTTGCCCGAGGACAGCATGACGATCACCCGATCGCCGTCGCGGACGAAGCTCTTCATCTTGCAGAAGCGCGACACCTGGTCGACGCCCGCATTGGTTCGGGAATCGGACGCGAAGATCATGCCCGCGTCGAGCGACATCGCCACACAATAGGTCATGGTCGGGCGCCGAAAAAAGCTTGGATTCTAACCTGCCACCCGGTCAATAAGACGGCACCAGGAAATGCCGGCTTATTTCGTTGCCCAGCACCGAGATGCGCGCCAGGAACTCGATCAGGTATTCGTGCAGCCCGAAGCGGATGATGTCGTCGGTCTTGCCAAAGTGAAGCTTGGCGTGCAACTCGCCGGACGAGCGCTCGATCTCCCGGCTCGACACGTCGCCGATCCGCTCCAGCGTCTCGTGGATGTGGTTCATGCACGCGTGCAGAGACCGCGGCATGTCGTCGCGCAGGATCAGCAGTTCCGCGACACGCCGCGGCGTGATCACGTCGCTGTAGATCTTGCGATACGACTCGAAACCGGACACCGACCGCAGCAGCGCACCCCACTGGTAGTAGTCGACGGCGCCGCCGACGTCCGCGGCGCTCGCCAGCAGCGTGTGGTACTTCACGTCCAGGATCCGCGCCGTATTGTCGGCGCGCTCGAGATGCGTGCCCAGGCGGATGAAGTGGTAGGCCTCGTCGCGCAGCATGGTTCCGACGGTCACTCCGCGGAAGAGGTGCGAGCGCATCTTCACCCATTCGAGGAACTCGGACACGCCGTCGGCATCCAGCCGCGCATAGTCGACCTGGCGCATCTCGAGCCACGCCGAGTTCAGATCCTCGTACATCTCGGACGTGATCGCGCCGCGCACGGAGCGCGCGGATTCCCTGGCGGCGCGCAGGCAACAGTAGATCGATGTCGGGTTTTCGGCATCGAGGATCATGAACTGCAGCACCTTGGGCGCCGACAGTTCGCGGAAGCGTTCGTAGTAGGTGGTGGCAAGGCCCGACGTCACCAGCGGAACCGCCCAGGGCTCGGCCCAGGCCAGGCCCGGCTCCACGGCTTCGTACGGCAGCAGCGACATCCTGTGCGTGACGTCGAGCATGCGCGCCACGTTCTCGGCGCGCTCGATGTGGCGCGCCATCCAGAACAACTCGTTGGCGGTGCGGCAAAGCATTTCGGCCCCCTATCCCGCCAGCACCCAGGTGTCCTTGGTGCCGCCGCCCTGCGACGAGTTGACGACCAGCGAGCCCTCGCGCAGCGCCACGCGGGTGAGTCCCCCGGGGACGAGGGTCACGTCCTTTCCTGACAGCACGTAAGGGCGCAGGTCGATGTGCCGGGGCGCCAGACCCGATTCGGTGAACGTCGGACAAGTGGACAGCGCGAGCGTCGGCTGCGCGATGTACTGGCCGGGATTGGCGAGGATCCGGGCGCGAAAAGACTCGCGCTCGGCGGCGGTGCTGGCCGGACCGATCAGCATCCCATAGCCGCCGGCGCCGTGCGTTTCCTTGACCACCAGCTCGGCCAGATGGTCGAGCACGTAGGCGCGGTCCTCGGCGCGATAGCACAGCCACGTCGGAACGTTGTTCAGCACCGGCTCTTCGGCAAGATAAAAGCGGATCATGTCGCCGACATACGGATAGATCGACTTGTCGTCGGCGACCCCGGTGCCAATCGCATTGGCGAGGGTGACGCGCCCGGCGCGGTAGGCGGCGAAGAGCCCCGGCACGCCGATCATCGTATCCGAACGAAACGCCTGCGGGTCCAGGAAGTCGTCGTCCACGCGCCGGTAGAGCACGTGCACGCGCCGGGGGCCGCGCGTCGTGCGCATGTACACGGTCTCGTTCTGGACGAAGAGGTCCTGCCCCTCGACCAGTTCGACGCCCATCTGTTGCGCCAGGAATGCGTGCTCGTAGTAGGCGGAGTTGTAGGCACCCGGAGTCAGCACGGCGACCGTCGGCATTTCCTCGCCGGCGGGGGCGACCGTGCGCAGGTTCTCGAGCAGCAAGTCCGGGTAGTGCTGAACCGGGCGTATCGATTGCGTGGCGAAGAGCTCCGGGAACAAACGCATCATCATCTTGCGGTTTTCGAGCATGTACGACACGCCGGAGGGGACCCGCAGGTTGTCCTCGAGCACGTAGTATTCGCCGGCACCCGCCCGTACCACGTCGACCCCTGCGATATGGGCGTAGATGCCCCCCGGCAAATTCATCCCGCGCATTTCAGGCCGGAACTGCGCGTTGCCATGCACGCGCTCGGCCGGGATCAGCCCCGCCGCCAGGATGGCCTGATCGTGATAGATGTCGTGCAGGAAAAGATTCAGCGCCTGAACCCGCTGGCGCAGGCCGCGATCGAGCAACTTCCACTCGTCGGCAGGAATGATCCGCGGGACGATGTCGAACGGGATCAGGCGTTCGGTGCCGGCGTCCTCGCCGTAGACGGTAAACGTGATGCCGACACGGTGGAAGGCACGCTCTGCCTCATCGCGCTTCTGGGCGATGCGCACCGGCGGGGTCCGCTCCAGCCAGTCGGCAAAAGCCCGATAATGGGCCCTGCACCCGTCGTCGGGCGCAAGCATCTCGTTGTAGGCGGGGGCGGACACAGGAAATTTCAAAGGGCGACCAGGATTTCTGACTGGCATTCAAGCAATAGTCAGGCCACCTGCAAAACACCTGCCCTAGTCGCAGCTTAGCGCTCGCGAACTGTTACCGACATGCAAAACGCCTCTATTTGGTGCACTTAACGCACCGTGATAGTGCTTGTGTGTCCTGGACGTAGTTAAACAACATGTTGCAGGCAGTTTGACCCTGGTCTCGCCGCTATGGTTAAATCGGCGCTCCTGTCTGGGTTCGCGGGGCGGTTAGCTCAGCGGTAGAGCACTGCCTTCACACGGCAGGGGTCGCTGGTTCGAAACCAGTATCGCCCACCACATGAACCGCGGGGCTGCGTGCAAGCGTAGCCCCTTTTTTTTGATGTGCCGACGCGCCGGACGAAGCGCCGCGCCCGCCGGTGCACCGCGTGCCGGGCAAGCGATCGGTCAACGCGGCGATCACCCGCTCACGACGAAGCGCGCGACCGCTGCGGACGGCAGCCGGCGACCGCGCCACGAATCGCGGCGATCGCCTCCGGGCGCGGAAAGCTCTTCCGGAAGGCGATCGCGACGCGTCGGGTGGGCATGGGCCGCGTGAACGGAATCGGCACCACCATGCTGCTGTGGTATTTGGGCGTGAGCGCATCGCGCGGCAGCACCGACACGCCAAGCCCGGAGGCCACCATGTTGCGCACCGTCTCGAGCGAACTCGTCCGCGCGATGTGAGAGTCGGCCCGATTGAGCTCGGGGCAGGCATCGAGCACCTGATCGCGAAAGCAATTGCCCACCGCAAGCAGGATCGTATGTTCGGCCGCAAGCTCGTCGGGGCGAATGGATTTCCGCTTCGTCCACTTGTGCCCACGCGGGACGACGACCTGGAACGGCTCTTCGTACAGAAACTCGGTGATCACCCCCGCCGGCGTGAACGGCAGCGCGACGATCGCGGCGTCGATGCGTCCGCTCTTGAGCGCGGTTTCGAGGTTCTCGGTCAGGTTCTCCTCGATGTCTAACGGCATCTGCGGCGCGAGTTCGTGCAGGCTGGGTATGAGGTCGGGCAACAGATACGGCGCGACCGTGTAGATGACACCCAGCTTCAGCGAACCCGCCAGCGGATTGCGCCCTGCCTGCGCGATCTCCTTGATGCGCCCGGATTCCTCCAGCACCCGTTGCGCCTGCTCGACGATCCGCCCGCCGACCAGCGTGATGCCGATCTCGCTCTTGCCGCGCTCGAAGAGGCGCGTCCCGAGTTCGTCCTCGAGCTTCGCAATTGCCACCGACAGCGCCGGCTGAGAGACGAAGCAGCGCTGTGCCGCCCGGCCGAAGTTGCGCTCCTGCGCCACCGCGACGATGTACCGGAGTTCGTTCAGTGTCATGGGGCCCGGCGACGCAGGAATGCGGCAAATCCGTCGGCCAGTTCCGGATGCTTCAGCCCGAAATCGACGGTCGCCTCGAGATAGCCGAGCTTGTCGCCGCAATCGTACCGGCGCCCCTCGAACGCATAGGCAAGCACCTGCTCCTCGGCCAGCAGCCGCGATATGCCGTCGGTGAGCTGGATCTCGCCGCCAGCGCCCGCGGGCATCGACCGCAGGTGGTGGAACAGCCGCGGGGTGAGGACATAGCGACCGACGACGGCGAGCGTCGATGGCGTCGTCCCCGGTTTGGGCTTCTCGACCATCCGCGTGATCGGCGCGGCGCGTCCCTCCAGAGCGCCCGTCTCGACGATGCCGTAGTTCCGGGTCTCGGCTGCGGCGACGTTCATCACGCCGATCACCGCACAATCCTCGCGCGCGGCAAGCTCGGTCATCTGTCGCATCACCGGAACCTCGGCGTCGATCAGATCGTCGGCAAGGAGCACGGCAAACGGCTCGTCGCCGACCACCGGTGCCGCGCACAGCACGGCGTGACCCAGGCCCAAGGCCTCGGTTTGCCGGATGTAGATGCAGTTGATGCCCGGCGGCGTTGCCGCCTGCAAGGTCGCGAGCAGTTCGGTCTTGTTGCGCATCTCGAGTTCGGTCTCGAGTTCGTACGCCTTGTCGAAGTGATCCTCGATCGCCCGCTTGTTGCGGCCGGTGATGAAGATCATGTCGGTGATCCCTGCCGCGGCGGCCTCTTCCACCGCATACTGGATCAGCGGCTTGTCGACGACCGGCAGCATTTCCTTCGGGCTCGCCTTGGTGGCCGGCAGGAAGCGGGAGCCGAGGCCCGCCACCGGGAATACCGCTTTGGTGATTCTGCGCATAGTGAGTCTGCCTCCCCCGTTGATGTCGTGCCCTGCCTCAGCCCGCCCCTGTTTCGACGAGGCGTCGCAGGCCTTCTTCGTCCAGCACGCGGATGCCAAGCTCGATCGCCCGCGCGAGCTTGCTGCCCGCGTCCGCACCCCCAACCACGAAATCCGTGCGTGCCGAAACGCTGCTCGCGACCTTGCCGCCCGCGCCTTCGATCATCGCCTTGGCAGCGTCACGAGAAAGCGTGGGCAGTGTTCCCGTCAGCACCAGCGTCAGGCCGGCGAGGGTTCCCCCATCCGCGCTGCGCGGCGGCCCTTCCTCCCAGGCCAGACCTGCAGCACGAAGCCTGCCGATCACCTCGCGGTTGTGCGGCTCGGCGAAAAATCGTGCGATGCTCCGTGCCACCACCGGTCCGACGTCGCGCACTTGCAGCAACCGGCTCTCGTCGGCGGCGATCAGGGCGTCCAGGCTGCCGAAGTGCGCCGCGAGGTCGCGCGCGGTCGCCTCGCCGACCTGCCTGATTCCAAGTCCGAAGATGAACCGGGCCAATGTGGTGGAACGACTTGCGGCAATGGCGTCGATGACGTTGGCCGCCGATTTCTCGGCCATCCGGTCCAGCGCGCTGAGCGCGGGCACGTCGAGCCGATACAGATCGACCGGTGTTTGCACGAGCCCGGCGTCCACCAGTTGATCGACCAGCCGGTCGCCCAGGCCCTCGATGTCCAGCGCCCGGCGGCTGGCGAAGTGCAGCAGCGACTGCTTGCGCTGCGCCGGACAAACGAGGCCGCCAGTGCAGCGTGCCGCCGCTTCGCCGGGCAGGCGCAGGACGGCCGATCCGCATTCGGGGCACGCGGCCGGCATCACGAACTCGCGCGCGTCGGCGGGTCGCTTCTCGGCGATCACGCGCACGACCTCGGGAATCACGTCCCCTGCCCGCCGCACGATGACGGTGTCGCCGACGCGGACATCCTTGCGCCGAATCTCGTCTTCGTTGTGCAGCGTCGCATTGGTCACGGTCACGCCACCGACGAACACCGGGGCGAGCCGGGCCACCGGGGTGACCGCGCCGGTGCGGCCCACCTGCACTTCGATCGCAACCACCTCGGTCGGCATTTCTTCGGCTGCGTATTTGTGGGCGACGGCCCAGCGCGGCTCCCGCGTGACAAAGCCCAATTGACGCTGCCGCTCGAGGCTGTTGACCTTGTAGACCACACCATCGATGTCGAAGGGCAGGCGTGCCCGGTTCGCCTCGGTTTCCTCGTAGAACGCGATCAATTCCTCGGGTCCCCGGACGACACGCCCGTCGCGGTTCACCGGAAATCCCAGCGCGGAGAGGGCCCGCAGAAGCTCCGACTGCGTAGCCGGCAGGTCCCAGCCCAGAGTGGCGCCCAACCCGTAGGCGAAGAAGTACAGACGCCGCTGCGCCGTGACTGCAGGGTCGAGTTGCCTTACCGCTCCGGCGGCCGTATTGCGCGGGTTGACATAGGCGCGCAGGCCTGCGGCACGCTGCCGTTCGTTCAGCTTCTCGAAGTCCCCTCGGGTCATGTACACCTCGCCGCGGACCTCCAGCACGGGGGGCGGCGACGCGGTGCGCAGCCGGCGCGGAATCGAACGGATCGTCAGGATATTCTGCGTGACATCCTCGCCCACCTCGCCGTCGCCGCGCGTTCCCGCCACGGCGAGCTCGCCGTCTTCGTAGCGCAAGCTGATCGCGAGGCCGTCGAACTTCAGTTCCGCCATGTACTCGACGGGCGGATCGGAAGCTGCAAGGCCCAGATCGCGGCGAATCCGGGCGTCGAATTGCCTCGCGCCGGCAGGGCCGATGATCGTCTCGGTTCGAATCGACAGCATCGGCACCGCGTGACGCACCGGCGCAAACTCGGTGCGCGCCTTGCCTCCGACCCGCTGCGTGGGAGAGTCGCGCGTCGCCAGTTCGGGATACCGTGCTTCCAGCGCCTGCAGTTCGCGGTACAGCGCATCGTATTCGGCGTCGCTGACGAGCGGTGCGTCGAGCACGTAATAGCGGTGGTCATGGGCATCGATCTCGGTCCGCAGCGCGGCGGCACGGGCGACGACTTCGGCGGGGACCGTCACGACCGGCACCATCGTGAGAGCAGGCCGTGGCAGCGACAGGCGCCCAACGATCAGCCGCCGAACAGCGCCAGCGCACGCGGGCTGCCCGGCTCGATGCGGACCTCGTGCATCGCGGTGGCCGTCGCCTGCACCTGTTGGCGAATCGCGGCGAGCGCGGCGTCATCGAGCGGACGTCGGTTGTCGTCGACGAGCGTCGCATCGAGGGTCTGGGCCATCCGCTTCGCGGCCAGCTTCATCTGGTCGAAGACGCGCGCCGGGTCCGCGACGCGCGGGACGTCGAGCAGGAGCACGGCACCGGGCGTCGACATCATGCGCAGCGTGTCGGCAGTGAACGGATCGGACCGGTAGTTCTGCAGCACGTACAGGACGGCCCCGGTGTCGTCCTGCACCCATTCGAAACGCCCGCCGGCCGCGAGCCGGAAACCCGACGCCTCTGCAACACCCCGCAAGCGCGTCCCCGAGATCGTCGCCGGGCTGTTCTTGATGAGCGTGAGTCCGATCTGGACATCGAGATCGGCGCAGATGCGGTCCAGGGCCTCGGCACGGCTCGCCTCGGCAGCCGGCGACGGCGCGATGAAGGCAGCCGGTATCGATGCTGCGACTTCGCCCGCCAGACGGACAAAGGCATCGAGCAGCGGCGCACTCGCCGCCCCCGTCCGATCGGCGAGCAGCAGGCAGGCCGCAACCTCCGCGAACTCGCCGCGCGTGTCGGCGCCGAGCAGCTGCCAGGGCTGCCCGTCGCCGCGGCGCCCGAACCAGCGCAGCGGCTTGCCCAAACGCGCATTCAGCCCGGCGGCCAGCACGCCGGCCCCGATCGGCCGCACCGGTTGAATCGTGACGATGCTTTCGACTTCCGGGTCGGGAACCGGGCCGACGGATGCCGCCGCCAGGACTTCGGCGCGCGCCATCGGCAGCGGTGGCTCTTCCGGCGATGGTTCGTCGGTTGCCGTTGCCAGCGGCGGCACCACGCCGCGACGGATGACTTCGACCGGCGGCTCGAATCCGTCGGCTTCGGCAATCAGCGCCGCACCGGATGGCGACGGCGGCGCAGG
Source organism: uncultured beta proteobacterium (assembly GCA_963788185.1). Lineage (GTDB taxonomy): Bacteria > Pseudomonadota > Gammaproteobacteria > Burkholderiales > Casimicrobiaceae > CAIWHR01. The sequence continues at coordinate 741,077 of CAWBGE010000017.1, read as the reverse complement.
CTCGCGTTCCGCCGCATCGTCGCGCGATGGCGGGACGGCGCCACCCAGCGACGGTTCGACGCGATCGCCGGCGGGCGCGGGCGTGGCGCGCGTCCGGCCGAGCAGCACGTCGTCCCCGGGGGATCGCGCCGTGAACGCGGCGTCGATGCGCTGGCGAACGCGCCGCTCCTGCCACCAGTTGTAGGCCAGGACACCGGCGACGAGGACGACGCCGGCGACGATGAGCACGATTTGCAGCGAGGTCATGCGCATTTATGGGCAGGACGCATTGAGGATCAGCCGACGGCCGGAATCGCGATGCGGACGATTATAGCGTGGCGACGCCGAACGATCGGCGCGATGCGCGCGATCAACCGGCGGCCGCCAGCTCGAGTGCATCGGCAATGTCGACGGTCACCACCCGCGATATTCCGGCTTCCGGCATCGTGATGCCGATCAGCTGGCTTGCCATCTCCATCGTGATCTTGTTGTGCGAGATGAACAGGAACTGCGTCTGGGCGGACATCTCGCGCACCAGCGTGCAGAAGCGATCGGTGTTCGGATCGTCGAGCGGCGCATCGACCTCGTCGAGCAGGCAGAAGGGCGCAGGGTTCAACTGGAACAACGCGAACACCAGCGATGTCGCGGTGAGCGCCTTCTCGCCTCCGGACAGCAGATGAATCGAGCTGTTGCGCTTTCCCGGCGGCTGCGCGATCACCTGCACACCCGAGTCGAGGATCTCTTCGCCGGTGAGAACAAGACGCGCCTGCCCGCCGCCGAACAGTGCCGGAAACAGCTTCGCAAAGTTCTCGTTGACCGCATCGAAGGTCTGCTGCAGCAGCTGCCGCGATTCCCTGTCGATCTGTCGTATGGCGTTCTCCAGCGTCGACAACGCCTCGTTGAGATCCGCGGCCTGCGCATCGAGATACGCCTTGCGCTCCTGCGCGATGCCGACCTCGTCGAGCGCGGCGAGATTGACGGCTCCCAGGCCGACGATCGCCGCCTGCAGCCGCTCGATCTCGCCCGGCAACTGCGACTTGCTGCCGAACGCCTTCAGCTGCTGCGGCAATCCGACGAGATCGGCGTGCGCTTCGGCGAGCTGTTCGGTGAACTGCTGTTCCTGCAGCGCAGCGGCCTGCTCCTTGAGCCGCATGTCCTCGATCCTGCCGCGCGCCGGATCGAGCTTCTGTTCCGCCTCCAGGCGCGCCTCTTCGGCGGACCGCAATTCGGCGCCAAGCGCTTCGAGGCGGTCCCGCGCTGCCGCCAGCGCGGCTTCGGCCTCGCCGCGCGCCGCCAGTTCGCGTTGCAGCGCCTCCTCGACCGGCGTCCAGTCGATGGACGCCTGTTCGGTGGACAACTGCGCCAGCAGCCCCTGCTGCTGCGCCGCCTGGGCGGTGAGTCCCTCGTGGCGCCGATCGAGTTCGGCGCGCCGGTCGCGGCAACTGCGTTCGGCGTACGCCGCTTCCTGCGCCCCCCGCTCCGCCGCGCGCAGTCGCTCGCGGCTCCTGGCCAGCGCGACATCGGCCTCGTTGCGCGCGTGGCGCGCCGCATCGCGCAGGGAAAACTGGTCGTGCAGCCGCGACTGCGAATCCGCGAGTTCGGCGGAGAGGTCGGTCGACGCACCCTGCTCGGTTGCTTCCAGCGCCGCCAGTTCGGCGATTTCCTGCGCGACCTGCGCGCGCCGCTTCGCCGCTGCTTCGGCGGCCTGGCGCAACTGGAGCAGTTCGAGCTCGAGATCGTGGCAGCGGCGCTGCTGCGAAGCGAACGCCAGGCTGTCGGCGTGCCAGGATTTCTGTGCGGCATCTAGCTCGGATTCCAGCGTCGCCAGCGCCGAACGCGCGTCCGCCGCGGCTGCGCCCGCGACGCCGATCAACGCCGCGAGTTCATCGATCTCCCGCTGGCGCGCGATCACGCCATGCAGCTCGCTGTCGGGGGCGAAAAAAGCAATCCCCTGGGCGGAGACCAGGTGCCCGGCGGGCGTGACGAACATTTCGCCGAGGCCCAGTGCATGCCGCTCCGCCAGCGCGGCCGCGAGATCGGCCCGGCAGCGAATCCCGTGCAGGTGGTCGGCAAGCAGGCGGCCCACTTCCGGCCGCTTCAACCGCACCTTGGCCAACAGCGCGTCGGATGTCGCATCCGGCGCGTGGCGCGCCGCCGCGCCGACGAAGGCGGCAATCCGACCGGGCGGGCCGCTGCGCTCGCCGTGACGCTCGGCGGCCCAATCGAGGACCGAATCGAGCTGGGCGAGTTCGATGGCGTTGAGCCGCTCGCGCATCACCGCCTCGAGCGCGTCGTCCCAGCCGGGCTCGATGTCGAGCGACTGCCACAACCGGTGCGCGTTGGCGAGGCCTTTCTGCTGCAGCCAGGCGCCCGTATCCTTGCTCTGGCCGATCTTCGCCTGCAAGGCCGCCAACGCCGCGCTGCGCGCCTCGAGATCGGCAAGGCGGCGCCCCGCCATCTGCGCCGCGTCGCTGGCCTCGCGCTGCCGCTCCTGCAGCTGCTGGACGGTCGCTCGCAGCTCGTCCTGCGCCTGTTGCCGGGATTCGAGGTCCGCGGTCTCCTGCGCGAGCTGCTCCTCGACTTCCTGCACCGGATCGGTGACCGGAACGGCAATGCCGGCCAGCTCCGCGTCGAGTCGCTCGCGGCGCTGCGCCAACTGCCGGAGCAGGCGACTTGCGTTCTCGCGCTTGGTCTCGATGACGCGGATGGCCTGCTCGGCGAGCGCGATCTCCCGTTGCAGCGCCGCCCCGGCGGCGGCGGACTCGCGCACCGCTTCCTCGTACGCCGGCAACGCTTCGGCGGCGGCGCGCTCTTCGGCTTGTGCCGCCTCCTTGGCCGTCACCGCCGTCTCGATCGAGGCGTCCACCTCCGCTTGCTCGCCGGCAAGCGCGGTGACCTGCCCCGCAATGGCCCCGAGCTGGGCAGTCAGCTGCGCAACCTGCGCCGACATCCGGCTCTGGTTCTCGCGCGCGAACGCGAGCTGTTGCTCGAGCCGTGTCACTTCGGAATTGGTCTCGTAGAAGCGGCCCTGCTTCTCGTGCAACGCGTCGCCGGCGGCGTAATGATCGGCACGCAACGCCTCGAGCTTGGCCTCGACGGCACGCACCTCCGCCTGCACCGCCTCCAGCGCGACGGTGAGCGTGGCCACCGACGTTGCATGGCGCTCGCGTGCGCTGGACGCGTCCTGCTGGCGCGAAAACCAGAGCATTTGCTGCGCCTGCTTCAAGCGCTCCTCGAGTTCACGGTACTCGGTGGCGACCTTGGCCTGCGCGTCGAGCCTTTCCAGCTGGCCGGCGAGTTCGATCCTGATGTCCTCGACCCGCGAGAGGTTCTCCCGCGTATCGCCGATGCGCCCCTCGGTTTCCTTGCGTCGCTCCTTGTACTTGGAGACCCCCGCAGCCTCCTCGAGGAAGACGCGCAACTCCTCGGGCTTGGCCTCGATGACGCGGGAGATCATCCCCTGCTCGATGATCGCGTACGCGCGGGGACCGAGGCCCGTGCCCAGGAACAGATCGTGAATGTCGCGCCGGCGCACCGCGATGTTGTTGATGTAGTAGGACGAGTCGCCGTCGCGCGTGAGGACGCGCTTGATCGAGATCTCGACGTACTTGCCCCACTGGCCGCCGATGCGGCCGGCGCTGTTGTCGAAGTTCAGCTCGACCGATGCGCGGCCCACGGGCTTGCGCTCGCCCGCGCCGTTGAAGATGACGTCCTGCATCGACTCGCCGCGCAGTGCCGAGGCTTTCGACTCGCCAAGAACCCAGCGCACGGCGTCGATGACATTGGACTTGCCGCAGCCGTTCGGACCGACGATCCCGACCAATTGGCCGGGAGTGGCGATCGTGGTGGGGTCGACAAACGACTTGAACCCCGCAAGTTTGATCTGGGTAAGGCGCACAGGTATTCGGGACGGTGGGTTGCAGGAAGCGCGGCGGCCGGGGGGCCGGGTTCTGCCCGGCGGCAGGCGCCTGCGATGAACGCGCGATTATAGCCGTTCTTCAATCGATCACTTGGCCGGAGCCGGCACCAGACACCCCGCGATGGGCTCGACATGATCGACGACCGGCTTCCACGACGGTTCGATCGGATTGTCGAACTGGGCGTTGATGAAGTAGCGCTTGCACGGCTCTACCGCGAGATCGAACTCCAGCAATGTGCCGCCGCCGGGCCGCCTGAAGTCGGGACCCTGCACGCGGACGCGCCGCATGCCGGGCTCGACGCGGATCGGATACCCCGCAAAAGCGCCCTGATCGTCGATGCGCTCGATGATGGCCGGGCGACGATTGGCAACAGCGCGGGAAACGCGCTCGCCGGAAATCTCGCTCCACGTCGGCCCCCAGGTCTGGCAGGCGGAAACGAGGAGAGAAGCGGCAAGCGCGAGCGCGAGTCGACTGTGCATGTTGTGGCGCTCATTCACGATTCGGCTCCTTTGTCTCGTCGGGGGCCAACGGCATCGCGCGTTCGGCCAGCGCGGCGAGATAACCCGCGCCGAGGGGAATCACGGCATCGTTGAAATCGTAGCGGCTGTTGTGCAGGAAGCACCCGGTATCAGACCCACCCTGCCCCAGGCGTGCGAAGGCGCCCGGCTTCGCTTGCAGCATGAACGAGAAGTCCTCGGACCCCATCGAAGGCTCGAGATTACGAACAACATTGTCCGCACCAACCAGATCCTCGGCAACGGCGGCGGCGAAACGCGTCTGCACATCATGATTGACCGTCGCCGGATAGACGCGCTCGTACTTGAGCGTCGCCTTCGCGCCGAATGCGGCCGCGATCGACGTCACCAGATCGTTCAGCCGTCGCTCGATCAAGTCCTGCGTGGACGCACGAAACGTACGGACGGTGCCTACGAGCACAGCGTGCGACGGTATCACGCTCATCGCACCGGGATTGCCGGCCTGCATGGCGCAGATGCTGATGACCGCGGTGTCGATCGGACTCACGTTGCGGCTCACGATCGACTGGGCGGCGGTGATCATGTGTCCTGCGACCAGCACCGGATCGATTGCCACATGCGGATGCGCTCCGTGTCCGCCCCGGCCGTCGATCGTGATCTCGATCCGGTCGGCAGCGGCCATCGCGGGTCCGGGCGTGATCCCGATCCGCCCCGGCGCCAATGCCGGCCAGTTGTGCAGCGCATAGACCGCGTCGGCCGGAAAACGCTCGAACAGTCCGTCGTCGATCATCGCCTTGGCGCCGGCGTGGCCTTCCTCGCCAGGCTGGAAGATGAGGTACACGGTGCCGTCGAATCGACGGGTCTCGTGCAGGTACCGGGCGGCGGCGAGCAGCATCGTCGTATGTCCATCGTGCCCGCAGCCGTGCATGCGACCGTCGTAGCGGGACCGATGCGCGACCTCGTTTTCTTCCTGCATCGGAAGCGCGTCCATGTCGGCCCGCAGCCCGACCGTGCGGCCGCTTCCGGTTTCGCGGCCATGCACGATCGCGACAACCCCGGTGCGGCCTATCCCGGGGTGGTGCTCGATGCCAAGCGCAGCGAGACGCTCGCAGACGACCTTTGCCGTACGGTGCTCCTCGAAGCCGAGTTCCGGGTGGCGATGCAGATCGCGGCGCAGCGCCGTGTATTCGTCCAGCCAGCGGCTGATGTGGTCAACGGGAGTGGGGAAAGCTGGCATGGGAAGGAAAAGCGTGTCGGTGGTACTAGGATCGCGGTTGGCGGACAGCGCGCGTCGCAAACAGGCAAATGCCGCTGGCGACAGCCACGTTGAGACTCTCGACGCTGCCGGAGAGCGGAATGCCCACGATGCGGTCGCAGCGCTCGCGCGTCAGGCGCCGCAACCCGGACCCTTCGGCGCCCAGCACCCAGGCTATCGGCCCGGTCACGTCGGCCTCGTACAGGCTCTCGCCTCCCGCGTCGGCGCCCAACACCCAGATTCCGTGTTCCTTGATTTCGCCCAGCGCACGGGCAAGGTTGGTCACCGTGACCACCGGCACCGTGTCGGCGGCGCCGCTCGCCGCCTTGGCCACGGTCGCGTTGACTCCGACAGCGCGATCCTTGGGCACGATCACGGCCCCGGCGCCGAAGGCATCGGCATTGCGCAGGCAGGCGCCCAGATTGTGCGGGTCCGTCACACCGTCGAGGACCAGCAACAGCGCGGGCTCGGTCAGGCCGTCGAGCACGTCATCGAGTGTTACGTGCGGCAGCGCGGTGTCGACAATCGCGACCACGCCCTGATGGAGCGGCGTTCCGGCGAGCTGTGTCAACCGTGCGTCATTGGCAGCATGGAGCGTCACCCGCGCCGCCTCGGCGCGCGCCAGGAGATCGCGCGCACGCCCGTCGTCGCGCGAGGCGGCAAAGTACACGGCCCGGACGGACTCGGGATGGTGACGCAGTCGCGCGGTGACCGCGTGAAAGCCGTGCAGGGAGCGGGTCGAAGACAAGGCTGGCAGGACTCGTGGATACCAAACCCGGGATGAGGCCCCGCAGTTTAACTCACCGGCGCCGAGCGGCTGTCAGCGGGGCGCGCAGCGCGAATCCTCCCGTAGCGTCAACGGGTTCTCTAATCGAACTCCACTTTGGCGGCCTTCAGGACCGCAGCGACAAGGGTCCCTTCGACTTCCACTTCCTTGCCGTTGCGCAAGTCGGCCGCGGACCCGCCTTCGAACCTGGCGGCGGACGCATCGACGCTTCGGCCGGCGACCTTGAAGTTCGCCACCGAAACGAAATCGGTGACCTGGCCCTTGGCGCTCGCATCTTCCGACGTGGTCGAGTCGTCGAACTCGATCGTCGTCGCCTTCAGCACCGCGCGAGCCAGCGTGCCCCTGACGTGAACCTTGCGGCCGTTGGCAAGGTCGGAGATGCTGCCGTTCTTGAACTGCGCGCCCGACGCGTCGATGGACTGACCGCTCACCTTGAAATTGGCCCCGCTCACGAAGTCGGTGATCCTGCCCTCGAGTTCCAGCGTCGCCTCGGCGGGCGCAGACTTGAAACTCACCTTGCTCGCGATGACCGTCGCACCGCCGGCGAGGCCCTTGACCTCGACCACCCGACCGTTGGCGAGGTCGGCCGGGCCGCCATTTTCGAAAGTCGCCCCGGACGCATCGACTGTTTGTCCCGCGACGCTGAAACTCGCCCGCGACACGAAGTTGGCGATCGTGCCCTCGATGGAGACCGCGGCCGGCGGCACCGTCGCTTCGATCACGAACGTAACGCGACTCGCGAGCAGCGTGGCGCCGGAAAGCACGCCTTCCACCTCCACGCGACGGCCATTGGCAAGATCCGCCAAAGTGCCGTTTACGATGCGGGCCGAACTGGCATTCACGCCTCGCGCGCCGACGTCGAAGCGGGCAACCGAAACGAAGTTCGCGATCGTTCCCTCGGTCTTCGCAGTGGGCGCGGCTTCGGGCGGCGCGGCAAGGTCCACGCGCTCGATGCGCACGGCCCGGTACGACGTCGCGGTCCTGGCCGCCTTTACGACGACGCGATCGCCGACGTGCAGCGACGCCAGCGCGAACGGGGTCAGCGCCGCAGCACTCCTGTCCTCGAACTGCGTCGTCGCGTTCACGATGATCGTCTGCCCCGCGACAGCGAAGGCCCCGGCGCCGGCATCGATCATCTGCACCGCGCCATCGAAGGTCGCGGTAACGCCGGACTCGAACTCGACCGCGGTCGCGACGACCACTCCCCCGACGATGCGCCCCTCTACTTCGACCCGGGCGCCGTCGACGAGATCCACTGCTGTTCCTCCGGAGAACACCGCGTTTCGCGCGTCGACCGACTGGCCATTGACGGTGAAACTCGCGAGCCCCGTGCGATTGGCGACAATCCCTTCCAGTTCGACCTTGGTCGAGTCGGCGCCGGGCAGCGCAACGGCGACCATGGCCACGTCGGTGGCCACCAATCGCCCATCGGGGCTTGTGGCATCACCGCGCGCGCGCACTGTGACGCCGTTGGCGAGTCCGGAAGGCAGGAACGCGGGTGCGATCTGCGAGTAATCGACGATCTGCGTCCCGATGGCGAAGGTCTGTGTCGCGCGATCGAGCCCGGCAATGACGCCGGTTACTTCCAGGGAGGCGCCGCTCACCGCCTGCGGACGCACCTCGACGCGCGTCGCCAGAAGTTCCCCGGGCGTCGAGCGGAACCCGCTGACTTCGACGTATTGATTGACGAGCGTCGCGAAACTGCCGCCATCGAATACCGTGACGGAGTTGGTCTGCACATTCTGCCCGAGGACCACAAAACTGCGCGCGGCGTTGTCGACGCCACTGACCACGCCCTGCACATCGGCCTGGTAGCCGATTCGCGCCGCCGTTGCCGTTCCGTCGGCGTTGGCGAGGCCCTGCACCGTCACCACCATGCCGAGCCTGAGCGCGCCGGCGGCGGCGGTGTGCCCGTTGAGCGTCACGACTGCGTTGGCGGTCCCGAACTGAACCGCGTTGACCGTGATGCTTGCCGCCCCCAGTCCCGTGATAGCGCCCGAAGACACGAGTGCGGAGTCTCCGGTGCCGACGATCCCTCCGCTCACCCACTGCGTCCCGCCTCCACCGCCGCAGGCAGCCAGCGTCAACGGGACGACCAGGAGCAGAAGCGAATTCCTTGCGGCGCGCAGGCGGGCCAATAGGTATTTCATGTTGGAGCTCCTCGCCTGATCGCGGCGGACGGCGCCGGGGTGCCAACCTCCTCGGGAACCGGCTCCGCGTAGAAGTAGACCCCGAGGCGCATGCGCATGCGTTCCCCCGGGGCGGGGGGATCACCGGACTCGGCGGCCATGCCCTCGCGGTTGATGTCCTGCAGCATCTGCATCGACAGTTGTCCGGCCCGCGCGGCAAGGCGCGCGACCGACGATGGCGACAACTCGTCGTAATAGACGCTGCGCTCCAGCCACGGCGGCTGCCCACCGGTGAGGTTGTGGACGCCCGCCGCCAGGTGGTCGTAAAGCGCCTCGCCGAAATATTGCGCCTTGGCATCGATCTGGCTGCCGGGCACGAACCCGCTGGTCACCAGGCGGACCCGGTCGTCGGCATCGACCTCCACCACGCCCAACCGCCGGAGTTCGTCGAGCACCGAGCGCGGCCGAACGTTCTTGCTCACCGCTTCGACCAATGCGGCAAATGACTGCGGACCGCCCTTCGCCGGCGTGCGCGGCAACGCATGCGGCCGCCCGTCGGCATCGTGATACGCGGGGTCCCCCAGCCAACGCGCGACGATCTGCGTACCGAGCGTCAGCGAAGGAGGGCGCGGCGGATCCGGCGCCGCCTCGCGCGTCAGGCGCCGGATGTCCTTGCGATGGACGCCGGTGAGGATCGTCAACCGGCTGTCGGTGGGAGGCTGCAATCCAAGCGCGAATTCCTTGGTCGCGGTTTCGACGTAGATCGACTTCAGGATGTCCAGCAGCGCCGGGTAAGTGATCCCCTGGTGCAGCAGCAGGCGCACCACCGGCCGCAGCACGCGCCGCAGTGCGAGCAGCACCGAAGGTCGGGGCGCTCCCGGGAGATCAGCGGGTCGAGGGGTGTTGCCAATGAAGGAGTGTGGTTCGGCCATGGAGAACGCCATTGTCGCCCCGCGTGAGCGTGTTCTGGCGGTGGGAAATATTTCCACTATTCCGATCCAAATGCAAGCTGTTTTTCCTTTTCTTTCAACGATCAAGCACTGCCATGCAACAGCCCCCGGTTCGCCAGGCGGCATCCACCGCGGCATCGATCGGCGCCCCGCCGGCATCGATGACGCCGAGCCGTGGTAACTTGATTGCCTCCAAACCCGCCTCGTTGTCGCCACTCATGGGCCAGGATTTCCGCCAGATCGTCGAAACTGCGGTGTTCGTAGTCGCCGCCCTCCTGCCCATCGTCAACCCGCTCGGCGGAGCGCCGGTGTTCCTCGCGATGACCGCCGACTGCACGCCCGCATTGCGGGCCTCGCTGGCCAAGCGGATCGCGTTCAATGCCTTTGCACTGCTGTTCGGATCGCTGTTCATCGGCAACTTCGTGCTCGAGTTCTTCGGGCTCTCGGTGCCCATCGTCCAGGTTGCGGGCGGCATCGTCGTCTGCGCCGCCGGATGGGACCTCCTGCGTCAGCAGGAGAGCGCGGCGGCCGCGCCATCGCTTCCCCCCTCGGCACGCGAAATGGCCAGTCGCGCCTTCTATCCGCTGACGCTGCCGCTGACCGTGGGTCCCGGATCGATCTCCGTCGCCATCACGATCGGCGCCAATCATCCGCACAGCATGCGGTCGCTTCTGGTCACCAGCTTCGGCAACCTGGCCGGCGTTACGCTCACCGTCGCGACGATTTTCCTGTGCTTTCGCTACTCGGAGCGCATCATGCGCGGCCTCGGCGACACCGGCACCAGCGTCGTGCTGAAGCTCTCGGCTTTCATCCTGTTGTGCATTGGCGTGCAGATCTTCTGGAACGGTGCCAACGCGCTGCTCGCGACGATCCCGGCGCTGTCCCAGCGCTGAACGGACGATGCCGCGCGAGCAAAGAGTGGAGTGTTGAGCCGCTCTTTGCCCGTCCTGTTATAATATTCGGCTGTTGTGCCCCAGTAGCTCAGTTGGTAGAGCAGCGCATTCGTAATGCGAAGGTCGGCGGTTCGACTCCGTCTTGGGGCACCATTCCATCCTCGCCTCTGCGCGCCCCCGCCCGTTCCTCCGCCCGCCCGGCCACGCCGCGTCCGACTTGCGGCGCAGGCGGCCATCGCGCGTCGCCGTGCCGCCAACCCGGCCGGCATTGCACCGCCCCCCGACCCGAATGCCGACCGCCGACACGATCGGACACGCTTTGCGTCGGATCAACACGCGCCACCGGATCCTGAACCATGATCGAGCTTTCCGACGGCGACGATCACAGCGCGTCGGACGCCGGGCCGACTATCGAAGGAAGACCATGAAACCCAAAGCTGACATCGCACTGATCGGGCTGGCCGTGATGGGCCAGAACCTCATCCTGAACATGGACGACCACGGCTTTACCGTCGTCGCGTACAACCGCAGCACCGACAAGGTGGATCACTTCCTCGCGAACGAAGCCAAGGGTACCAAAGTCCTCGGCGCGCATTCCATCGAGGAAATGGTGTCAAGACTCAAGCGCCCACGGCGCGTGATGATGCTCGTCAAAGCCGGCAAGCCCGTGGACGAGTTCATCGAGCAGCTGCTCCCGCACCTCGAACCCGGCGACATCATCATCGACGGCGGCAACTCGCTCTTCGAAGACACCAACCGACGCCAGAAATACGTCGAGAGCAAGGGCCTCCTGTACGTCGGAACCGGCGTCAGCGGCGGCGAAGAGGGCGCGCGCCGCGGCCCCAGCATCATGCCCGGCGGTTCGCCCGCCGCATGGCCGCACGTGAAAGACATCTTCCAGGCGGTTTCCGCCAAGGTGGAAGGCGGCGTCCCGTGCTGCGACTGGGTCGGCGAGATGGGCGCCGGCCATTACGTGAAGATGGTCCACAACGGCATCGAATACGGCGACATGCAGCTGATCTGCGAAGCGTACAGCATCATGAAGAACGGCCTCGGCATGAGCGCCGACGAGATGCACGAAGTCCTCAAGGAATGGAACAAGGGCGACCTCGACAGCTACCTCATCGAGATCTCCCGCGACATTCTCGCCAAGAAGGACGAAGACGGCGCGCCGCTCGTCGACAGGATTCTCGACACCGCCGGGCAGAAGGGCACGGGCAAGTGGACGGTCATCAACTCCCAGGAACTCGGCATCCCGATCACGCTCATGGCGGAAGCGGTCTACGCCCGCTGCGTGTCGGCGCTGAAGGATGAGCGGGTGAAGGCCGCGCGCAAGCTGAAAGGCCCGCGCCCGGCACTCGCAGGCATCGCCGCAAACCCGGCGAAGCGGAGTGCTTTCATCGCGGACATCAAGGACGCGCTCTACGCGTCCAAGATCGTCAGCTACGCTCAGGGCTACATGCTGATGCGCGCCGCCGCCCGGGATTACAAGTGGAAACTCAACTACGGCGGCATTGCACTGATGTGGCGCGGCGGCTGCATCATCCGTTCGCGCTTCCTCGGCAAGATCAAGGAAGCCTACGACACCAATCCCGAGCTCTCGAACCTGATGCTCGACGACTACTTCCACAGCGCGATCAAGAAGGCGCAAAAGGGCTGGCGCAACGTCGTGGCCACCGCCGCCAAGCGGGGCATTCCGGCGCCCGCCTTCAGCACCGCGCTGGCGTTCTACGACCAATATCGCAGCGCCGTGCTGCCCGCCAACCTGTTGCAGGCGCAGCGCGACTATTTCGGTGCGCACACCTACGAACGCATCGACCGCCCTCGCGGCCAGTTCTTCCACACCAACTGGACCGGCAAGGGCGGGACGACGTCGTCCTCCGCCTACACGGTCTGACTGCGCAAGGGCGGCGGCGATGCCGCCCGGGTCAGGCGGAGCGCGCCCTTCGCCGGGCGATCCTCGAGTGCTGCAGATCGACCTGCGGATTGGCGATGAACTCCGGAAACTCGCTCGCGGCGAAGACCTTGCGCATGTCGTCGACCATCGTGCTGCCCATGCCGCGAAGGGAAACGACCGAGTAGCCGCCCAGGTGCGGCGTGATCAACACGTTCGGTGTCGACAGCAGCACGTGGTCGGCCGCGATGGGTTCGCCCTCGACCACGTCGGTCGCGTAGCCGCCCACCTTCCCCGATGCCAGCGCGGCGATCAGGTCGCCCTGGTTGAAGATCTCCCCCCGGCAGGTGTTGACCAGAAAAACCCCGTCGTTCATCGCGGCCAGTTGCCGGGCCGAGAACATCCGATGGGTTTCGCTGGTCAGCGGGCAATGCAGCGAGATGACGGCGCTTCGCGCGAGCAGCGCGTCGAAATTGACTTTCTCTGCGTGATTTGCGGCGACGACGTCGGCGTCGACATAGGGATCGTAGGCAATCACCCTGGCACCGTAGCCCTGCGCCAGAATCCTCGCCACCGTCTTGCCGATCGCGCCGATGCCGACGAGGCCGATGGTCGCGCCGTGGAAATCGACGCCTAGCGGCAGCGTCGCGCGCTTGCTCCACTCGCCCGCCCTTACCATCGCACAGCCGGCGACGATTTGCCGGGCCGCCGCGTTCATCAATCCCAGCGTCATCTGCGCCACCGACTCGCGCTCGACACGGGGACCGACGCGCGAAACCACGATACCCAGCTCCGTGCAGGTCGCGAGGTCGACGTTGTCGCAACCGACGCCGTGCCGTGCCAGCAGCTGCAGTTCCGGCAGCCCGAGCAGGACCTCGCGGGTGTAGGCCGGAGTGACACTCGCGATGATCCCGTCGACGCCCGCGAGCCGGGCATGAAAGACCGCGGCGCCGGCGCCCCTGGGGATCTCGACCCGCACGAGATCGGCGAAGGTCTCCAGTTCCCGCAGGTGCTCGGGAAAGGAAACGCCAAAGGAGCTCGAATTGACGATCGCGATCAGCAGCTTTCCGTTTCTCATCACTTGTGTCCCGTTCAGGTTGGCTTCGGTTATCGGATTTCCGGCGGTGTTTCTCTCACCAGCGGCAGCGCCCTCGCCACCGGCTTCGCTGCGGGGCCCCGCAGCGGCGACAGGCCCTGGCGGGCCAGCAATGGCAGGCGCAGGGACTGACGAACATCGAAGTACCGTCCGGCGACATCCCGATAGACGGCGACGTGGGCGGCGATCGGCTCGATCACCTGCGCATCGCGCATGATCCGGTGCGAGTTTTCCAGCAGGTCCCGGCCCTCGCCGTATCGGGCAAGGCACGCCGCGCCGATGATTCCCATTTCCGGATTCTGGGTCAGGCGAATCGGCAGGTCGAGCGTATCGGCCATGATCTGCATCCATGGACGATTTGCGGTCCCTCCCCCGCCCAATCGGAGTTCGCGGATCTGTTCATCGGGATCCAGCCGTTGCTTGACCAGCAGGAACGAGAACGCGACGCCTTCGAGGAACGACCGGGCGAGATCGTCGCGCGTCGTCGCGACGCCGAGGCCGAAGACCATGCCGGTGCCGATGTTTCCGATGAGCTTGTCGCGCTCGCCTGTGAAGTACGGAAAGGTCATGACGTTGTTGGACCCCGGAGTCGACAGATCCCTTCCGCGCAGGTAATCGAGCTCGAGACCCAACACGTTCAGCAGCAGATTGGTGGCGATCGTGCAGTTGTTGATTCCCGAGCCGGTGAAGAACGTCCCCGGCTTCAGCAGGCAGCTCTGGATCAATCCGCCTTCGAGATCCTCGATGGGGCCGTCGGTCGGCACCCGGAACATGCCGGACGTGCCGAAATTGCCGACAGCGACCCGCGATTCGAAGCCGGTCAGCGCGGCAGCCAGTGCCGCGCCATCGTAAAGTCCGGCGGCAACGGCTGTGCCCGGGTTCAAGCCCAGTTCGGCGCACAGTGACGGCCGCAACGGCACTTCATCGACGAAGCCGTTCAGCACGCGCGGAAATTGCCCGACGCGGAACCCCACGGCCTCGATGATGGCCTCGTCCCAACTCCCGGAGATGTCCAGGCAGCCCAGCGAGTTGGCGGTGCTGTAGTCGGTGACGTATTCGCCGGTCAGCGCGTGCATGAGGAACGCCTTCGAGTCCAGCACCCGGGCGACCTGCGCGCACAGCCGGGGATCCCGGGACGTCAGATAGTGCAGCCGGTTGACCGGATACTGGAAGATCGGCGGACAGCCGGTCCGCGAGTACATCGCATCGACATCGCCAATGGCCTCGAGGAATCGGGTGTGATGTGCTTGCGCCGTGGTGTCCACGAACGTGGATACATTGGTGAGCGGATGGTCGCTGTCGTCCACCAGCACCAGGCCGAACTGGTAGGACGTCAGGGCGAAACGCTCCACCTCCCGCCCTCTGTCGCCAAGCGCGAGCCTGCAGACCTCCAGCATTGCCGCCCGCAGTCTCTCCGGATCATGCTCGGCTCGACCGCTGGCATCGCCTTCGATCCTGATGTTTATGCTCTTCGCTTCGCCGACAATTCGCGCCTGCTCGTCGACGAGCGCGGCCTTGACGTTGGTGGTTCCAACATCGATCGACAGTATCAGACCCATGGCAGGGCTCCACAGAGTAACGAGATGATTCAGAAGTAGGATGGGACATCACACGAGCGCGCACGCTGCGCGATTGGCCGCGTCCCGGATCGTTGCGGCGATGTGCACGCGGCGGACCTGCGGAGCCGTTACTCGACGATTCTGCCGCGTGTCGCCTTGAGTTGCCCGCGCCTGGTCTTGCTGTCGACGCGCCGGTGCTTCGCGCTCCTGGAAGGCTTCGTCGGCTTGCGCGGAATTTCCACGGCAGCGGCTTCCGCGACGAGTTCCTGCAGCCGCAGGAGGGCGTCGGCACGGTTCTTGTCCTGGCTCCGATAGCGTTGCGCCTTGATGACGATGACGCCTTCAGTCGTGATCCGCTGGTCGTTGCGCGCGAGCAGCCGGGCCTTGATCGCTTCGGGAAGCGACGAAGCATGGATGTCGTATCGAAGGTGAAGCGCGGTCGAGACCTTGTTGACATTCTGTCCACCGGCGCCTTGCGCGCGGATTGCGGACCAGGCAACTTCAGTCGCCGGAATCAGGATCATCGCCGCGGGGTCCGAACCTCGATCATCGCGGCGGCATCCGCGCGGGCTCGACGGGGGCTACCGATCCAAGCGGCGTCGAGTATGTGCATCGGCTCGGCATGAGTATGATTGAGGGAACGTTCGCCTTCTGCCTCGTGAAGGCTCGCGACCAGGTCGACCGGTTCATGCAGCGGTCTCCCAGGAGGATGGAGAAGAGGAGGAAGCCAGTGGATCAATTTTGGAGGGTTTGCCCGATCCCCGCAAGGCGAACGCGTCGTCAGCGCATCGTGTCGGGGCAGCACGGGTGTTCGCCGCTGGCTGTCGCCGACGTCGCCGCTGCGGCAGCGCCATCGATCGCCACCTGCCGCGCGTTCGACACGGGTTTCCATGTCTCTCGCTCCCGCTGAAGCCGATCGCCCGTGCCCGCGTTGCGGCCAGCCGCTGCGCCGGATCCAGCGTCGCCTCGTCGATCGGGCACTGAGCCTCGTCTGGCCGGTGCGCCGGTACCGGTGCCGGTGGTCCCACTGCGGCTGGGAAGGCAATCTGCACTACCGGAACGATCCATCGGCGATGGATCGGTAGGGCGCGCCAGATTCCGACGTGGGACCTTTGGCCACGCGAAGTGTTGCGGAAGATGCGTCAATCCTGCGAATTGCGGCTGCCGGCAGCGTCATTTTGTTGACTTGGTTCGGTTCGAGATCCCTAATGTCGACCATAGCGGCATCGAATGGAGCGCCTACGACAATGGAACTGAGCTTGGGATGGATCCTGCTGGGACTGGTCCTGTGGGGGCTGGGCTCGATATTCGTCTTTGCGCTGTTCTCGATGGCCCGCGACCAGGACCGCGCCGCGCGCCACGAGGAAAAGCGCATCGTTCCCTATTCCGACGTCACCATCACCCAGATGAGCGTGTGACGCGCGCACGACATCGATCCGTCGTCCCGCTCACCCGCGTCGCGCCTCGGCGATCCACTGCGCGGTCAGCTTTTCCTGCACGGCATTCTGCCTGAGCCGCGCGTCGAGTCCCGGGAAATCCACCCGGTCTAGCGGTTGATCCTGGTTGAAGCAGGAGAACACGTACGACAGCTTGCCGGTCACCGGATCCCTGTGCGGCTGCAGGCACTGCGCGCAGATTTCCTTCATCATGCACTGCATCGGCGAGTTGATCGATCCCAGCGCCCGATGCGTCGGCTTGAGGTACGGCGCCAGCACCGAGTGCCGTGCGGCGCCCACCGCCGCCATCATTCGGTCGGACCCGATGGCGATGATGCGATCGCAGGCGCCGAACGGTATCGACTGCGCGCCGAGTTCGCCCGCCGCATAGGCGCGCATCGCCTGCACGATGTTGCCGACGAAGCTCCGGTCCTGCGCCCGTTGCGCCTCGAAACCGGGATCTTCGTCGCAACACCAGACGACGGTGTCTGCGGCCGCCTCTATCTCGCCGATCTTGTACCGGTCGATCACCTTTTTGTAGCCGGCGAAATAGAGCACCTTCGACCCCGCACGGCGGAATGCCTGACCGATGGAGAACAGCACCGCGTTGCCGAGCCCGCCGCCGACGAGAACGACCGTCTCACCCGGCTCGATCTCGGTCGGCGAGCCCGTCGGCCCCATCAGGACCACCGGCTCGCCGGGCTTCAGTGCCGCACACAAGTCCGATGATCCACCCATTTCCAGCACGATCATCGAGACCAGGCCCTGCTCGCGATCCACCCAGGCTCCGGTCAGCGCCAGGCCTTCCATCGTGAACCGCGTGTTCGCTGCCTTCGCGGCCAGCGTCTCGAAGTTCTGCAGGCGGTAGAACTGCCCGGGCTCGAAGCGCCGCGCCGCCGCGGGCGCGCGCACGATCACTTCGATGATCGTCGGCGTCAGGCGATCGACGCGGACGACGGTTGCGCGCAATTCGCGGTCGAGGCCGGCGAAGAACTCCGCATCGCTTTGCGCCGATGCCGGCGCGACGTTCGCCAGCATCCGGGAAACAATCGGGTAGCCGAGCTTCGCGCTGCCCATCGCCTTCACGACGTTGCCGAAGAACGACGGGTGGAGGTCACCGAAGAAGCTCGTCGCCCGCCCGTCGTCGCGGATGTCGGTGAGCACCGCCGGCCGGGCCGGCTTGGCGAGACCCTTGACCGGCACCACGGGAGTTCCGTCCTCGTCGAGCAGACGGAAATACTTGCCGTCGAGGTGAAAGTGCGCCGGATCCTCGCGACCCAGAACGGTGTTGGGCGAAGTGCCCGCCGCGACGAGGATCGTCCGTGCCGGCAGCGATTCCCGTGCCACGTCCGCCCACTTGCCGTCGTCGCCGACGCGCTGCAGCGACACGTCGAGCGCGCAGGCATGGCCGTGCGCGTCCGTCGCGACGGCAAGCGGCGTCAGTCCTTCGGCGAAACGGATGCCCTCCTCCAGCGCCTTCTCGATCTCCTCGTGGTTGAGCGTGTACGACGGACTGTCGATCAGGCGCCGCCGATAAGCGATCGTCGCCCCGCCCCATGCGTGCAGCAGTTCGACGATCCGCGCGGCGCGACCCTCGGCCGCGGCGACCTCGCGCTCGGCACGGATCGCGCGCGCGTGGGCGAGAAACTCCCGCGCGATCTCGCGCTCGGGCGGCGTCCAGGCTGCCTCGACCGCCGCGGCACCCTTGCGCGCCGACAGCGCCTCGTAGCGCGCAAGGAACTTCTCGACCTGGATCGGGTAATACGCAAGCGACTCCGTGGCGGTGTCGATCGCAGTGAGACCGCCGCCGATGACCACGACCGGGAGGCGCACCTGCAGGTTGGTGATCGAGTCGCGCTTCGCCGCACCGGTCAGCTGCAGGCCCATCAGGAAATCCGACGCCGTGCGCACACCATGCACGAGTCCGTTGGGAAGGTCGAGCACCGTCGGCCGCCCCGCCCCCGCGGCGATCGCGACGTGGTCGAAACCCATGGCGAAGGCGCCCTCGGCGTCGAGGGTACCGCCGAAGCGCACGCCACCGTAGAGGGCAAAGCGGTCTCGACGCTCCAGCAGCAGGCGAATCACCTTGAGGAAGTTCTTGTCCCAGCGCACGGTGATGCCGTACTCGGCGACGCCGCCGAATCCCGCCATCACGCGATCGTCCAGTGGTTCGGCGAGCGTCGACGCATCGCGAACCGGCTCGAAGGGCACGCGCTCGCCGGACATCGTGATCCCCGACACTTGCGGCGGCAGCGGCTCGATCTTCAAGCCGTCGACGCCGACGACGGTGTGGCCGTCGTTGAGCAGGAAATGCGACAGCGTGAATCCGGCCGGTCCCATTCCGACGACCAGCGTCCGCTTGCCCGTCGGCGGCAGGGGCAGCGGCTGCCGCAGGTTCAGCGGATTCCAGCGCGTCAGCAGCGCGTAGATCTCGAAACCCCAGGGAAGTGCCAGCACATCCTTGAGAATTCGCGTCTCGGCCTGCGGAATGTCGACGGGGTCGGTCTTCTGGTAGATGCACGACTTCATGCAGTCGTTGCAGATCCGGTGGCCGGTGGCGGCCACCAGCGGGTTGTCGACACAGATCACGGCTAGCGCACCCAATGGCCAGCCTTCGGCGCGCAGCTTGTGGAACTCCGAGATCTTCTCCTCCAGCGGGCAACCGGCGAGGGTCACGCCGAACGGGCTCTTCTTGAACGGGTTGTCGGGCACGCTGCCATCGGCCGGCTTCTTTTCGAGCAGCCCATGCGAACACGAGTCCTTGCCCTGCTCGTGACACCAGATGCAGTAGTGCGACTGGTCGAGGCCGGCGGTGAGGTCCATCCCCCGATCGGTGAGCGCGAAGCCCTCGCGCCGCCGAAGATGATCGCCGGCGAGCTTCCACGCCGGCACGCCGTGCACTTCGGTCGCTTCCAGCGGCACCAGCTTCATGTAGTCGAGCCTGCGCGGCGCGCGG
Organism: uncultured beta proteobacterium; assembly: GCA_963788185.1. GTDB lineage: Bacteria > Pseudomonadota > Gammaproteobacteria > Burkholderiales > Casimicrobiaceae > CAIWHR01. The sequence goes on along the minus strand of CAWBGE010000017.1, from coordinate 721,747 downwards.
AAGAGCACGCCCGACTTGTGCACCGCGCGACCCGCCGGCGTGTGTGCGGCCCATGCTGCGTAGCGCAGGGCGGCGTCCAGCCTGCCGGCGTTCGCCGCTTCATCCTGCTGCCACGACGTCACCGCCCGTGCAAACGCGAGTTCACCGCCTGCACCGGTCACCGCTGTGCCGATGGCGGCTTCGAGTTCGCGGCCGAGCGCCGCGCCGTCGAACGTCGCCGCGACATCGGCCTTGTGCGTGTTCATCGCCTTGCGCTGGACGAAGAGCCGCTTCACCGCGTACAGCGGCGCCAGCGCATGATGCGTCGCTTCGAGTGCGCGGACCTCGGCCATGATGCCGAAGAGCCCGGCCAGAAAATCCTCGAGATGCGGGGCGACGGCGATCAGCAGTGTCGACTCGTCCTTGACGGCGCAGGACGACGGATCGGCGCGGGCAACCTCGAGCCGCCGCGCGAGGTCGGCGTCGGCGCCTTCCAGGTGCGCCAGGAACAGCTTGTCGATCCGGGAGGCGCCCGCGACGGAATAGAGCTCGGCGTAGGCGAGGCCGTGGGCAAGCTCGAGCGCGGGCGGAGATGTAGTCGGCATGATGGCGATGAGAGGCGGAAGGACAACCGGGGTGACGCCCAACGCGATGGTCGTCCCGCTGTGCAAACCGGAACGGTTCCGGCAAAGACGCGCATTTTACGCGGGGTCGCGCGGTTGCGTCGCGGTTGCGTTCGAAAGCGTGCGTTGCATACTTGTTCCACACTTGTTCCATGGAGTTCGCATGCGCAAGCGCGTCCCGCGCCCGCGGCTGCCGGTCGAATGCGTACAATCGAATGTGCATGCCCCAAAGTCACCGGAGATTGCATGAACCGCCTGCAGAACCTGGCCCGATTCGCCGCGATTGCCATCGCCGCCTCGGCGCTGCCGTGCCTCGCCATCGCCCAGCCGATCAAGCTGGGCGAGCTCAACAGCTACAAGACCTTCCCGGCGTTCCTCGAGCCGTACAAGAAGGGGATGGACCTCGCGCTCGAGGAGATCAACGCGGCGGGCGGGGTGCTGGGGCGCCCGCTCGCGATCGTGTCGCGGGACGACAACGGCAACCCCGGCGACGCCGTCCGCGTGGCCGAGGAACTCCTCACGCGGGAGAAGGTGGTCATGCTGATGGGCACCTTCCCTTCCAACGTGGGCCTCGCGGTCGCCGACCTCGCGCAGCAGCGCAAGGTCCTGTTCCTCGCCGCCGAGCCGCTGACCGACAAGATTGTCTGGGAGTCCGGCAACCGCTACACGTTCCGCCTGCGCGCGTCGACGTACATGCAGACCGCGATGCTGGCACCCGAGGCAGCGAAGCTGGGAAAAAAGCGCTGGGCGATCGTCTACCCCAATTACGAGTACGGTCAATCGGCCACGGCAGCGTTCAAGAAGCAGATGATGGCGTTGCAGCAGGGCGGCATCGAGTTCGTCGAACTGGCGGTTCCGCTGGGCAAGATCGACGCCGGCTCGGTCGCGCAGGCCTTGGCCGACGCCAAGCCCGACGCCATCTTTTCGTCGCTGTTCGGTCCCGATCTCGCCCGGTTCGTACGCGAGGGACAGTTGCGCGGACTGTTCCGCGACCGCCCGGTGTTCAACCTGCTGGGCGGCGAACCCGAGTACCTCGACCCGCTGAAGGACGAGGCGCCGGTCGGCTGGTGGGTCACCGGTTACCCGTGGTACGCGATCGACACCCCCGAACACAGGCGATTCGTCGACGCGTACCAGGCCCGGTACAAGGACTACCCGCGCCTGGGCTCGGTCGTCGGCTACAGCACGGTCAAGGCCGCGGCTGCGGCGCTGCGGCGCGCAGGCTCGACCGACACCGAGAAGCTGGTGACGGCAATGAGCGGGCTGGCGTTCGACACGCCGTTCGGGAAGGTGAACTTCCGCACCCAGGACCATCAGTCGACGATGGGCGCCTACGTCGGGCGCACCGCGATCCGCGACGGCAAGGGCGTGATGGTCGATTGGCGCTATGCCGATGGCAAGGACCATCTGCCCTCCGACGACGCGGTCAAGGCGATGCGACGCGGCAAGTAGCGCCCTCCGGCATGCACCGGGGTTCGTCGGCGGTAGGCTAGAATCGAGGCCGCGCCTCTGCCGCCTACCGGGCGCGGGCGTGCCCGCCTTTCCGCCGCATGTCGCTCGCCTCGCTCCTTGCCCAACTGCTCAACAGCCTCGCCAGCGCGTCGGCGCTCTTCCTGGTCGCCGCCGGCCTGACCCTGATCTTCGGCGTCAGCAGGGTCGTCAACTTCGCGCACGGTTCGCTGTACATGCTGGGTGCGTATCTCGCCTGGACCGTGGTCGATTGGCTGGGCCGGGGACCCTTGGGATTCTGGGGCGGCGTGCTGTTCGCGGTAATCGCCGTCGGCATTCTCGGCGCGCTGATCGAGCGGCTGCTTCTGCGCTGGATCTACGCCGCGCCGGAGCTGCTGCAACTTGCCGCGACCTTCGGTGTGGTGCTGATCGTTCGCGATGCAGCGCTGGCGATCTGGGGTGCGGAAGACCTGCTGGGACCCCGCGCTCCGGGATTCTCCGGCGTGATCGACGTCTTCGGCCGGGCGGTCCCCAGCTACGACCTGCTGTTGATCGCCGTCGGACCCCTGGTGCTGCTCGGACTGTGGGGGCTGCTCACGCGCACACGTTTCGGCGTGGTGATCCGCGCCGCGACCGAAAACCGGGCGCTCGCCGGCGCGCTGGGCATCGACGAGGCGCGACTCTTCACCGCGGTCTTTGCGCTGGGTGCGGGCCTCGCCGGACTCGCCGGCGCGTTGCAGCTGCCGCGCGAGCCCGCCAACCTGGGCATGGACCTGTCGATCATCGCCGAGGCCTTCGTCGTCACCGTCGTCGGCGGATTGGGCTCGATTCCCGGCGCATTCCTCGCCGCGCTGCTGATCGGCCTGGTCAAGGGACTTTGCGTCGTGCTGGGCACGGTGGAGGTCGCCGGATTCGCGCTCGCCTTCCCGAAGCTCACGCTGGTGGCCGAGTTCGTCGTGATGGCGATCGTCCTCGCCACCAAGCCCTACGGACTGCTGGGCGCGGCACCGGCCGCGCCGCCGACCACGCCCATCGCCGAGTTCCGTGCGCTGGTGCGTCCGTACGGGCGCGGCAGCGTATTCGCGGCGCTCGCCGTCCTTGCGGTCGGCGTGCTGTTGCCCTTCACCGGCGACGAGTACCGTCTGGTGCTCGCGACGGACATCCTGGTGCTCGCCGTCTTTGCCGCCAGCCTTCAGTTCCTGATGGGCACCGGTGGCATGGCCTCGTTCGGCCATGCGGCGTATTTCGGGCTTGGCGCCTACGGTGCCGCGCTGGTGTTCAAGAGCGGCGGATCGATGGCATTCGCGCTGGCGGCGGCGCCGATGGCGGCCATGGCGGGAGCGCTCGTCTTCGGCTGGTTCTGCGTGCGCCTGTCGGGCGTCTATCTCGCGATGCTGACGCTGGCCTTCGCGCAGATCATGTGGTCGATCGCTTTCCAGTGGGACGCCGTGACCGGGGGTTCGAACGGCCTCGTGGGCCTGTGGCCCGTCGACCTGCTGGCCGACAGGCGCGCGTACTTCTGGTTCGTTCTGGCCGTGTCATCCGCAGCGCTGTCGGGCATCGCCTGGATCGCCCAGGCACCGCTCGGTTTTGCGCTGCGCGCGGCACGCGATTCACCGCTGCGCGCCGAAGCGCTCGGGATCGACGTCCGGCGCACGCAGTGGGTGGCGTTCGCGATGGCCGGGGGCTTCGCCGGACTTGCCGGTGGCCTGTACGTGTTTTCGAAAGGCAGCCTGTCGCCCGAGACGCTCGCGATTCCCCGCTCCGTCGATGCGCTGGTGATGGTGCTGCTGGGCGGGCTCAATGCGCCCGCCGGACCGCTGCTCGGCGCGGCGGCATTCACGTACCTGCAGGACACGCTCGCGCGGCTGACCGAGTACTGGCGTGCGGTGCTGGGCTCCGCCATCCTGCTGATCGTGCTCGTCGCCCCGATGGGCATAGGCGGTTCGCTGCAGGCGCTCTACGCCAGGTGGAAGCGATGACCGGCGCCGTGCTCGACGTCGCGGGTCTCTGCAAGTCCTTCGGCGGGATCGCAGCGGTCAGCGACATGTCCTTTTCGGTGCGGGCAGGCGAACTCGTGGCACTGATCGGTCCCAACGGCGCCGGCAAGAGCACCTGTTTCAACCTTGTCAATGGACAGCTGCGGCCCGACGGCGGCAGCATCCGCCTCGGCGGAACGCCGATCGAGGGGCTTCCCCCGCGCGCCATCGCCCGCCTCGGCGTCGGCCGCACTTTCCAGGTTGCCGCCACTTTCGCATCGATGACGGTCCGCGAAAACGTGCAGGTCGCGCTTCTCGCGCACGCCGGGGCGCATGGAAGCCTGCGGGTGCGCGCGACTGCGGCGTTCCGCGCCGACGCCGACGCGCTGCTCGCGCAGGTGCGCATGACGTCGTTCGCCGACCAGGGCTGCGCCACGCTTGCCTACGGCGACGCCAAGCGGGTCGAACTGGCCCTCGCGCTGGCCAACGCGCCGCGCCTGCTGCTGATGGATGAACCCACGGCCGGGATGTCGCCCAATTCGCGCAACCGGCTGATGCAACTCGCCGCCGATCTCGCGCGCCGGAAGTCGCTGGCGGTGCTGTTCACCGAGCACGACATGGACGTCGTGTTCGGCCATGCCGATCGCATCATCGTCCTCGATCGCGGCCGCGTCATCGCCACCGGCACGCCCGATGCCATCCGCACGGATGCCCGCGTGAAGGCCGTCTATCTCGGAGAGGACGAGACGATCTGATCCGCTGCCGTCGCCCGCAACGCCGTCATCGCGCCGGCGGCGCGTCAGCCTTCGAGGCGCGCGAGTCCGTCCGCGAGATCCTTGATGAGGTCGGCCGGATCCTCGAGCCCCACGTGCAGGCGCAGGCAGGGACCGCCCGGATTCCAGCGCGTCGCCGTGCGCGCGCCCTCCGGTGCGATCGGAATCGCCAGGCTCTCGAACCCCCCCCAGCTCCAGCCCATCCTGAACAGGCGCAACCCGTCGAGCAACGCATCCACGCGCGCCTTCGCCACCGGTTGCAGCACGAGCGCGAAGAGTCCCGTCGCGCCGGTGAAATCGCGCCGCCAAAGATCGTGTCCGCGCGCGCCCGGCAACGCGGGATAGATCACTTCCCTGACCTCGGGGCGCGTCGCCAGCCACTGCGCGATCTCCAGCGTGCTCGCCTCGTGTCGCGCCAGCCGCGTCGGCAGCGTCCGCAAGCCGCGCAATCCGAGGAAGCAGTCGTCGCTGGATGCGGTGACACCCATGTCGGTCCACAACCGGTGCAGCGGGCCGCGTGCCCGCTCGTTGGTCAGGATGAGCCCCAGCAGAACGTCGGAGTGCCCGCCGATGTACTTGGTCGCCGCGTGCACGGAGACGTCGACGCCGCGCGCGAACGCCGGAAAGAAGAACGGCGTCGCCCAAGTATTGTCCATCACGACCCACGCACCGCGGCGATGCGCGACCTCGGCGATGGCCGGGATGTCCTGCACTTCGAAGGTCAGCGAGCCCGGCGACTCGGTGAAGACGATGCGCGTGTTGGCGCGGAATTCGGACTCGATCGCGCTGCCGGCCAGCGGGTCGTAATAGCTCACGTCGATTCCGAGGCGCGTCAGGTGCAGATCGCAGAACCGCCGCGTGGGCCCGTAGACCGAGTCGGTCACGAGCACGTGGTCGCCGGCTTTCGCCAGTGCCAGCAACGGCAGCGTCGTCGCCGTCAACCCCGATGGCACGGCGAACGCCGCGTGCGCGCCTTCGATCTGCGCCACCGCCGACTGCAGGTCGGTCACCGTGGGCAGGCCGTGCAGGCCGTAGCTCGGGCCGTGGTGCTCGCCGCGCGCCGCGCGCTCAAGATCGGCGACCGTGGGAAACAGGATCGTCGAGGCACGAAACACCGGCGTATTCACCGCGCCGAGAAAACGCTGCGGATCGCGGCCCAGGTGACTGGCGAGGGTAAAGGGCTTCATGCCGCCGGCATCGCTCATGGCGCGGCCTGCGCCAACGCGCCGCGAATCAGCGCCACCTCGTCGGCGACCGGGAGGCGGATGTCGACTGTCATCGCGTCGGTCGGCACTTCGAGCGCCTCGAACTGGCTGTCGAGCAGCGAGGCCGGCATGTACCGGTGCGCGCGGCCGCCGATCCGTTCGGCAATGGTCGCGCGATCGCCTTCGAGATGGACGAAGCGGACCTCGCCGGCACGGCGCAGGCGGTCGCGGTAGCGCGCCTTCAGCGCGGAGCAGGCCAGAACGGCGGATTCGCCGCGGGCGTTGATTGCGCCCATCTCGTCTGCCATCCGGTCGAGCCAGGGCCAGCGATCGTCGTCGTCGAGCGGATGACCGGCCGCCATCTTCGCAACGTTCGCCGGCGGGTGAAAGTCATCGGCGTCGAAGAAGCGCCACCCGAGTTCCGCCGCCAGCGCCTCGCCCACCCTCGTCTTGCCGCAGCCGCAGACGCCCATCAATACGACGATCATTTCATCTCCAGGGCGGCACGCTGCCACCGTCCGCCGAAACCGTTCAACCCGACCTGCGTTGATGCGCCTTGGTCGGGAACAGACATCGATCCTACCCAATCGCGCAGCGTGCGCCAACCCGCATCGAGCGACGAAGTCACGCGCGGGCGCCACCGCGCCCTGTTGCCACGATGGCCGCTGCGATGATCAGCGCACCGCCGGCGAGCACGCGCGGCGCCGGCGTTTCCCCCAGCAGCACGAATGCCAGGACGATCCCGTAGACCGGTTCCAGCGCCGCGACGACGCTGGCGAGGTGCGTGCCGACTTGCTGCAGACTGGCGATGAACAGCGTGTGCGCGAGCGCCGTGCACAGCAGCCCCAGCGCCAGCAGCAGCGCGACTTCGCGCATTCCGACCGCCGCCGCGCCTGCCGGCGACACTGCCACCGCCGCCCAGGCCAACGGCAACAGCGTGACTGCCGCGCACAGGTTTTGCCAGAATGCGACATCACCGGCCGAGCGTCGCGCGGCCTGTCGCCGGTTCAGCACCGCGAGCAGCGCGAAGGTGGCGCCCGAGACGAGCCCCCAGAACAGTCCGGCCACCGCGCGATGGGCGAACGAGAACTCCGGCACCATCAGCGCGAGTCCCGCGACCACCAGCCCCGCCATCGCCCAGTTCCGCCGCGTCACCGGCGATCGATCGAATGCGCGCGCGAGCAGCAGCGTGAACAGCGGAAACGTCGCGTAGCCGAGGAGGCCGGTTGCGACGTCGGACAACTGGATCGCCATGAAGAAGCTTGCCCAGTGCACGGCCAGTACGGCCCCGTTGCCGACGAGCTGCCACTCGAACGGCGTACGCCCGGCGTGCCGCGAGAACCGCAGGGCGCCCAGTGCGGCCGCGGCGATGGCCGTGCGCGCGAAGACGATGAGGAGCGGCGACAGCGCGAGCCATTTGCCGAAGAGCCCCGCAAAACCGAACAGCAGGACCGCCACGTGCAACGCCACCCACGAGGCGGCGCGATTCATGAGCGAAGAACGGGCGCGACAGGCTTCGACGGCGGCGCGAGCATGGCGAAATTTGTGGCTTTCGGCACTAGCCCCCGCCGCGGTGCGTCGCCAGATCCAGCCGCGCCAGCATCGCGGCGCGCTCTTCGGCGCCGGCGGTGGGGAAGCTGATCCTGACCTCGAGGACCGGCAGCGAGAGCTGACCGATGATGCGCGGCGCTCGGGGTGTCAGTTCGATTTCCATGAGGGTGCCCCGGTAGGTCGCCTGGAAGCGTTCCGGTCCCCCTTGCACCGCGCCGGGAAACGCCATGTGCAAGCCTTGGCCGTACTCGCCCGGCGATGCTGTCACCTCACGCGCGATGACGCGCGACGGCGGCATGTCAGTACCCGCCCGGCCGTCCGAAGGGTGCTGACTGCGCCCCCTTGGGGGGCAGCGAGCATGGGGGCTGTTTCATCTTAGGTTCCGGCACTCTTCAGCCCCCGGCGACCGGCGGCCAGACGGCGAGATGATCGCCCTCGTTCAGCCGGCACGAGGCGCGCGCGTCCGGCGCGATGTAGTGACCGTTGACCAGCACGATTTTCGCGTGGGCCGGCGACAGCCGGTATTGCTCGAGTACTTCGCCGACGCAGGTGCCGTCGCCGACCTCCAGCGTCACCGCATGGCCCTGCGTCCCGGGCGGCAACCGGTCCATCAGGCTGGCGTGGAGCTTGAGGATTACCTTCATTCGCTTTCGGGACGCGCAATGCGCCGGCGAGGGCGCGGGTCGATGTTCGCTCGGGCGGCGGACCCCCGGCACCCGACCGCGTCCGGAACTGCCCGTCGAAACAAGGGCCGCCAAGCCGCGCGGCCCCTTGAAACGAGACGACGGAGCAACGACTCAGAGTCCGAGGCGCTCCACGGTTTCGCGGTTCGGCACGCCTTCCTCGTTCCACCCGCGGATCTTGTAGTACTCGGGCAGCATCTTGTCGAGGCCGCTGACCAAGCCCTTCGCCGGCCCCGTCTTGCAGGGCTCGGTCTTGAGGCGCGGCGGCAGGTCATCATCCTTCCTGGTGAGCCCGGCCGCGAGGTTGAACTGCTTTTCCATGTTCCAGATGCGCTCGCCCACCACCGCCAGCTTTTCCATCGACCAGTCGCCTTCGCAGGCGGCCTGGATCTGCGGCTGCACGTCGGCCAGCCCCCACGCGAAGCTCGTGAAGATGCAGATGCCGGCGGAGTCGAAGACCGCCGTCGCGTCCTGGAAGGCCTTCACGAGTTCGGCCTTGCCTTCGGTGACGTGCGGATCGGTCTTGACGGGGATGCCGAGAACTTCCGAGGCCACCGTGTAGCCGCGCAAATGGCAGGCACCACGGTTCGATGTCGCATAGGCGAGCCCCATGCCCTGGATCGCGCGGCCGTCGTAGGCCGGGAATTCCTGGCCCTTCACGCTCATCGACAGATCGGGACGACCATACTTGGCACAGAGCCGTTTCGACCCCTGGCCGAGTTCCTTGCCGAAGCCTTCGCCGCGCGCCGTGATCTCGGCGAAATGCACCATGGCCTTGGTCGAACCGAACGGCGCTTCCTCGCCGATCTGTTCCTTCGTCAGCAGGCCCAGCTCATAGAGTTCCATCGCCGCGCCGACGGTCGCGCCGAAGGTGATCGGGTCCATCCCGTCCTCGTTGCAGATCATGTTGGCGTAATGCAGCGCTTCGAGGTCGCCCACGCCGTTCGCGGCGCCGAGCGCCCACGCCGCCTCGTACTCCAGGCCTCCCGTGGCTCCCCAGTATTTCGGGTTGTTCACGACGCTGAAATGCGTCTTGTCGATCTGGGAGATGCGGCCGCAGGCAATCGTGCAGGCGAAGCACGCGGCGTTGGTGACGAGCTGCGCCTTGCCGTCGCTGGCGCGCTTTTCGTGCATCGCCTCGCCGCCGATCTTCGCCGCCTGCTCGAAGGCCACATCGCGGTGATTGCGCGTGGGCAGCGCGCCCATCTCGTTGATCACGTTCATGAGCACCTGCGTACCGTACTTCGGCAGGCCCTGGCCGGTGACCGCGTTGTCGGCGAGGATCTTCTTCTTCTGGTTGGTGACTTCGAGGAACGCGGGGAAATCGCGGATGGCGGCGAATCCCTTGGTGCCGCGGAGGGCGACCGCCTTCAGGTTCTTCGAGCCCATCACCGCACCGACGCCGGAGCGTCCCGCCGCCCGATGCAGGTCATTGATGACGCACGCGAACAGGACCTGGTTCTCTCCGGCCCGCCCGATGGAGCAGACCCGGATCTGCGGATCCTGGTGCGCCGCCTTGATCTTCTCCTCGGTGTCCCAGCAGGTCTTGCCCCACAGGCTGGAAGCATCGAGGAGTTCGGCCCGATCGTTTTCGACGTAGAGATAGACGGGCTTTGGCGACTTGCCCTCGAAAATGATCATGTCCCAGCCGGCGAACTTCATCTCGGCGCCGAAATACCCGCCGGAATTCGAGCACGCGATGGCGCCCGTCAACGGGCCCTTGGTGACCACCGAGTAGCGGCCGCCGGTGGACGCCATCGTCCCGGTCAGCGGACCGGTGACCATCAGCATCTTGTTCGCGGGCGACAGCGGGTCGACCTCGGGATCGACTTCGGTCGTGAAGTACTTCGTGGCGAGGCCACGGCAGCCGAGATACTCCTGCGCCCACGCCATGTTCAGCGGTTCGGCGACACAGGTTCCCGTGGTGAGGTTGACGCGCAATATCTGTCTGGTCCAGCCCATGATCGTCCTCCTCAGAGCACTGCGGAATTGGCGCGTCCGGCCCAGGCCCGCATTCTGTCGAGGCCTGTCCAGTCGGCATCCACGTAGGTGATTGCACCGGTCGGGCACGCCTTCACGCATGCCGGATCGCCGTCGCAGAGGTCGCACTTCTGGACCTTGCCGGTCTCGGCCACGTAGTTGACGGTGCCGAACGGGCATGCAATCGTGCAGACCTTGCAGCCGACGCACGTGCCATCGTGCACCACCTTCGCGCCTGTGACCGCATCCATGGTGATCGCCTCGACCGGACACGCATTGAGACACCATGCCTCCGCGCACTGCGTGCAGGTGTAGGGCACCATGCGCCCTTCGTGCTCGAAGTTGAAGATCTTGATTCTTGACTGCGCCGGATTGAACGCGCCGGTGTGCGTGTACGCGCACGCCATTTCGCATTGCAGGCACCCCGTGCACTTCTGCGGGTCGAGATACAGCGATTTCATCATGGAACTTCCCTCCGTCGCCTCATTCTTCCGCGCTGCTGTCCGCCGCAGCCCCGATGCGCGCGCTGGCTTCGGTCCGCCGCGCGACCCACAGCGCGGCACGCGCCGGGTATCCCGTCTGCAGGCGCCTCGCGCACTTCCACCATACTATTCCTGCCCCGGCCGCTTGACCACCGGGTTGGATCAAATTTCGGTGCTGCGCGCATCGATCGCCGCGTCGCCGACGCTGCCCCATGCAGCCTGAAGACCGGCAACCTGAGTTCCGCGGACGTCGCTGGCTGACGGTCGTCCTGCGCAGCATGCATCTCGTGGTCGTGATCTGGCTGGGGGCTTGCCTGATGGGGGAGCCATTTGCCGCGTCCACGCGCGTTGCCCATCTCTGGGTGTTCGCGACCGGCGCCGCGATGTTCGCCGTCGACCTCTGGCACCACCCGGGCCATCTGCGGGAGCGGGCCGGCGTGGCCATGCTGATCAAGCTGGCGCTGATCGCAACGATGGCGGTCGCGCCCGACTACGCGCTCGCGCTGTTCTGGGGCGTGGTCGTCTGGTCGGCGATCGTTTCGCACGCGCCTGCTTCGTTTCGCCACGCCCGCGTCATCGGGCGCTGACCGGGACGCCATTCACTGGACTACCTCCGTGCTGGGAGCGAAGGTATTCGCGCTCGGGGCGGCCCGTCGCGCTCATGCCGCCGCCTGCACGGTCGCGAGGTAGGCGGCCATGATCTGGTTGGGGCTTTCGACCAGCCGCTGCTTCCACTTGCCGAGGCGCACACGGCGCTCGATGAGGCCGCGCAGCGCGCCCAGGTGGTCGGTGAAGCCGACGACGTTCGCGCCTACGAGGCGGTCGCCATCGAACTCGAGACGGATGTACCGCCAGTGGGCAGGGTCCACGAATTCCGTCGCGTCGCCGCCGGGGACGCCATGCCAGGCACCGAACGACGACGAGACCAGGCCGAGGGTGTCGAGGACGTTGAACGCGAAGCTGCCGCACGACGACGCCTTCGTGCCGGCCATGTTGAGCGCAGCGATGCGCCCCTGCTCGACGGCGTTGGGCTGAATGGCGTTGACCTGGCGCTGCCCGGTTACGCAGTCGACGGCGTCCGCGACGTCGCCGGCGGCGAAGATTCCCGCCACGTTGGTCTCCATGTGCGCGTTCACCACCACGCCGTTGCCGATCGCCACTTCGCTTCCCGCCAGCCAGCCGATGTCGGGCTTGACGCCCACGGCGCTGAGGTAGAGGTCGGCGGGCAACTGCTCTCCCGTCGTCAGCGTCACCGCCAGTGCGCCGGCGGCACGCTCGATGCGCGCAGTCTGCGTCTTCGGCATGATGCGAACCCCCTTCGCCTCGCACCAGCGCCGGATCATGTCGCCGGCAACCGGATTGATCATGCGTGAAACCATCAGCCCGCTGCGGACCAGCACCGTCAGCGTTGCGCCGCGTTTGACCAGTCCCTCCATGATGATGCAGCCGATGAAGCCGGCGCCCATCTGCACGACGCGGGTCCCGGGCTTGATCGTCGCCAGGATCGCGCGGGCGTCGGCGAGCGTCCAGCAGGTATGCACGCCGGGAAGCTCGATGCCGGGAATGGCTTCCTTCGACGGCCGCGACCCCGTTGCGATCAGCAGCCGGTCGAAGGGCAGTTCGGTCCCGTCCCGCAATCGAACCGACCGGGCGCCGGTGTCGAGCGCCGCGGCAGGCGAGTCGACCACGCGGATACCGAGCCGCTCGTAGTGCCCGGGCGCCTGCCGAAGGTGCGTCCCTTCGGCCGCGATCTTGCCGGTCAGCATGTAGGGGATGGCCATCCGCGCGTACGGCTGTTCGTTCTCGCCGTTGACGAGGACGACGTCGCCGGCGGGATCGGTGCGGCGCAGCGTCTCGGCCGCGATCACGCCGGCAGCGCCGGCACCCACCACCAGGTAGCGGGTCGGCGTCCCGGTGGATGGGCGCGCGGACCTGCCGACCGAACTCGTTGCACTGTTCGCCATGTTCGTTGTTCCTCCCGGTTGGGCCAAAAGTCGATGCGCGGCGGCGACGGGCGCGCGGATCGCCACCCGACGCCTTTGCATCGTATACCCCGCCGCGCGATGGGCATAGCCCGGAGCGCGGCGGACTGGGGGACCGCAAGGACGACGAGGTTTCGCATCCGCATTGACACCGGAGCGTGCCAAAGCCATAGAATCCCGCAGCGGCAGCCGACCGACCGGTGGCTGCACAGACTTCCCGCTCGGTGCCCCCAGGAGACGCTCGATGCCGCTTTCGATACCCGCAAGCAAGGTCAGTGCCGCCGTCCGCAGCGCCCCCGGCAACCGCGTCAAGGTTGCGGTTTCGGACATCGACGGCGTGCTGCGCGGCAAGTACCTGCACAAGGACAAGTTCTTCTCCGCCATCGAGAGCGGATTCGGCTTCTGCGACGTCGTGTTCGGCTGGGACATGATGGACGTCACCTACGACAACACGACGCTTACCGGCTGGCACAAGGGCTTTCCGGACACGCTGGCAAGACTCGACCTCGGCAGCTTCCGTACCGTGCCCTGGGACAACAGCGTGCCGTTCTTTCTCGGCGATTTCGTCGAGCAGCGCGAGGGGCGCGAGGTTCCGCTTCCGATCTGCCCGCGACAGGTGCTGAAACGCGTGCTGCAGCGGGCCGAAAAGCTCGGCGTCGTGCCCATGTGCGGGATGGAGTTCGAGTGGTTCAACTTTCGCGAGACGTCGCAGTCCTGGGCCGACAAGAAGGGCGTCGCGCCCACGCCGATCACGCCGGGGATGTTCGGCTACTCGCTGCTGAGGGCGAACGAGAACCGCGAGTTCTGCGCCGCGCTGATGAACGATCTCGGCGCCTTCGGGGTGCCGCTCGAGGCCCTTCACACCGAGACCGGCCCCGGCGTCTACGAGGCGGCGATCCTGTACTCGGAAGCGCTGGAGGCGGCCGATCGCGCGATCCTGTTCAAGACCGGCGCCAAGGAAATCGGCGCGCGCTTCGGCATCATGCCGAGCTTCATGGCCAAGTGGAACCAGCAGCTTCCCGGCTGCTCCGGGCACATCCACCAGTCGCTGTCCGACGGCAGGAAGAACCTCTTTTTCGATGCCAAGGGCAGGCACGGAATGAGCCGGCTGTTCGAGAGCTATCTCGCCGGGCAGGTAGATGCGTTGATGGCGATGGCGCCGATGTTCTGGCCGACGATCAACAGCTACAAGCGCCTGGTCGACGGCTTCTGGGCACCGGTGAAGCCCACGTGGGGAGTCGACAACCGAACGGCGAGCTTTCGCGTGATCCCCGGTACGCCGAAATCGACGCGCCTCGAAACCCGCTGCCCTGGTGCCGACGTCAACCCCTACCTCGCGATGGCCGCGGTGCTGGCCGCGGGGCTCGACGGGGTCGAGCGCAAGATGAAGCTCACCGCCAAACCGATCCATGGCACCAACCAGGGCGCCGAGAACGTCCCGCGCGCGCCACGAACGCTGATCGAGACGACGCGCATCTTCCGCGAATCGGCGCTGGCGCGCGACTGGTTCGGCAGCGAGTTCGTCGATCACTTCGCCGCCACCCGCGAGTGGGAGTGGCGGCAATGGCAGGATGCCGTCACCGACTGGGAAATGAAGCGCTACTTCGAAATCATCTGACGCGGACAACGCCATGAGCATCGACCGTTTTTCGTTCCCCACGACCATTCATTTCGGCGCCGGCGCGCGCAAGCTCGTCGCCGGCCACCTGCGCGAGCACGACATCGCACGTCCGCTGATCGTCACCGATGCCGGCATCGCCGCACTGCCCCTGCTTCCGGCGTTCATCGCCGACCTGCCCGGACTCGCCGTGGGTGTCTTCTCCGAAATCCGCGGCAACCCGGTGGCAAGGCAGGTCATGGCCGGCGCCGCCGCGTACCGCGAACACGGCGCCGATGCCGTCATCGGTCTGGGCGGCGGCGCCGCGCTCGACGTCGCCAAGGCGATCGCGCTGATGGCGCAGCATCCGGGCCACATTCTCGAGTACGCGTGGGACCATCCGCAGCTGCGATCGATCACCGAACCCCTGCCTCACCTGATCGCGTTGCCGACGACCGCCGGCACCGGTTCGGAAGTGGGGCGCTCGGCCGTGGTTTCGGATGATGTCACGCACGTCAAGCGCATCATCTTCTCGCCCAGGCTGCTTGCGAAGGCCGTGTTCGCCGACCCCGAGCTGACGCTCGCCCTGCCGCCGGCGATTACCGCTGCGACCGGCATGGACGCCCTCACCCACAATGTCGAGTCGTACCTGTCGCCGGCGTACCACCCGCTGTGCGACGGCATCGCGCTCGAAGGCGTGCGCATCGCGGCGCGGGCGCTGCCGCGTGCGTTTGCGGACGGCTCCGATCTCCAGGCGCGCAGCGACATGCTGATGAGCTCGATGATGGGCGCAGTCGCATTCCAGAAAGACCTCGGGGCAGTGCATTCGTGCGCACATGCGCTGTCGACCGTCGCCGATCTGCATCATGGACTCGCGAATGGCGTGATGATCGATCACGTGATGCGGTTCAACCTGCCCGCGGCAACGGCGAAGATGGCGGAGCTTGCGCGCGTGGCCGGCGTGCCCGGCGCCGGGGCCGTCTCCGCCGACGCGGCCGCGCTTGCGTTTGTCGACTGGCTGGCGCGCATGAAGCGGGATCTCGGCATCGCGGCAACGTTGTCGGCACTGGACATCCCGCGCCGCCTTTCGCACGCCGACATACCCGCGCTGGTCGACGTCGCCATCGACGACATCTGCCACCAGACCAACCCGCGCAAGTGCGGGCGCGCCGATTTCGAGCTCGTTTTCGATGCGGCAATGTAGCGGCGCCGGTCACGCCGGCCGCCGTCCTCGCCTACAATGGCGCGTGCGAACGTCCGCGCGCCCGAGTCCCGCCGCCGCATGTTGAAGATCGGAATTTCCGCCT
Organism: uncultured beta proteobacterium; assembly: GCA_963788185.1. GTDB lineage: Bacteria > Pseudomonadota > Gammaproteobacteria > Burkholderiales > Casimicrobiaceae > CAIWHR01. The sequence goes on along the minus strand of CAWBGE010000017.1, from coordinate 706,157 downwards.
GCTTCTTCCACGCCGATCCCGGGCGCCCGATTTTCAAGGGCATGACGCTGCAATACATCGAGCAGAACGTCGCCCACTGGCTGATGCAGCGGGACGTGCTGGCACTGATGGTGCCCTCTCCCGAGGGAAGCACGCGTAGGCCCGGAAGCCGGGCGACCGTCGATGCCTATGCGACCGAACTCGACGGACTCGTGCTCATGGGGGGATCCGACGTCTGCCCTGCGGCCTACGGCGAGGCGCCGCTGCGGCCCGAATGGAACGGCGACCGGGTCCGCGACGACTATGAGATCGCGCTCCTGCACGCCTTCGTGAACCAGCGCAAGCCCGTGCTTGGCGTCTGCCGCGGCGCGCAGGTCATCAACGTCGCCCTGGGCGGCACGCTCTATCAGGATCTGGGGACGCAAGCGCCGTTCGCGCTCAACCATCGCAATTGGGCGATCTACGAGGACAACTGCCACGCCACGTCATTCGTGGCGGGGACCGGACTCGCCCGGATCTACCCCGGCGTGAGCGTCGCCAAGACCAACTCGATTCACCATCAGGCGGTCCGGCGCCTGGGCGCCGATCTGGTCGTCGAGGCCTGGTCCGAGCCGGATCGCATCGTCGAAGCGCTCCGCTGGAATGGTCCGTCGTACCTCTTCGGCGTGCAGTGGCACCCGGAATTCCACGACCCCGAGGACCCGACGTTCCTCGACGACACGCCGATCCTCGACGATTTTCTCCGTGCCGCGACGCAGCACAAGGCCGCAGCCTACGCGCTTTGAACCGGGAGTCCCGATGAAAGTCCGCAATCCTGCCGATGGCACCCCCCTGGCCGATGTCGCCGTGGACTCCGCCGCGGCGGTGCGTCGCAAGTACCAGCAGGCGCGCACCGGCCAGCGCGCGTGGGCACGGCTGCCCTACGCGAAAAGGCACGCGGTCATCGCGCGCTTTCGCGAGCGCATCGTGGCGATGCACGAGACGCTCGCCCGAACGCTCACCCACGAAGTCGGCAAGCCGATCCGCCAGTCGCGTAATGAGTTGAACGGCCTCCTGTTGCGGATCGACTTCTTCCTCGCGGAGGCGCCGAAGGCGCTGCGCGGCGAGCGCGTGTTCACGGATGCCGCGCAGAAGCTCGACGAGCGGATCACGCACGAGCCCCTGGGAGTGATCGCCAACATCTCGGCGTGGAACTACCCTTACTTCGTCGGCAGCAACGTCTTCGTCCCGGCGCTTCTCGCCGGCAACGGCGTGCTGTACAAGCCGTCCGAGTACGCGACGCTCACGGGACTCCACATTGCCGAGATGCTGGCCGAGGCAGGCGTGCCCGACGATGTCTTCGTGCCGGTGATCGGCGACGGCGCGACCGGTGCAGCGCTGTTGCGGCAACCCATCGACGGCGTCTTCTTCACCGGATCCTATGCCACCGGCGCGCGGATTGCCGCGGCGACCGGCAGGCGCATGATCAAGACGCAGCTCGAACTGGGCGGCAAGGATCCCGTCTATGTCTGCGAGGATGTCGACGTGGGCGCCGCGGCAGCGGGCATCGCCGACGGCGCCTTCTACAACAACGGACAATCGTGCTGCGCGGTCGAGCGCATCTACGTGCACGCGGCGATCTTCGATGCCTTCGTCGACGCCTTTGTCGCGGAAGTGAAGGGCTATCGCATCGGCGACCCTATGGATGAAGCCACGTACATCGGCGCCGTCACGCGCCGCCCGCAGCTCGGTGTCCTGAAGGCGCAGGTCGCCGATGCGCGCCGACGGGGTGCCACGCTGCTGTGCGGCGGACACGTGATCAAGGGCAAGGGCAACTGGTTCGAGCCGACGGTGCTCGTCGGCGTCGATCACAGCATGGCGGTGATGCGCGACGAGACTTTCGGCCCCGTCATCGGCATCCAGAAAGTCGGTGGCGACGCCGAGGCCATCGCGCTGATGAACGACTCCGATTACGGTCTCACGGCCGGCGTCTACACGCAGGCGGCCGGCCGCGCGCGCGCCATTCTGGCCGAGGTCTCTGCCGGCAGCGTCTACTGGAACTGCTGCGATCGCGTGAGCCCCCGGCTGCCCTGGTCGGGCGTGGGTCACTCCGGCATCGGCCTCACGCTGTCGACGTACGGCATCCAGACCTTCACGCGCCCCAAGGCCTGGCACCTGCGCGGCGCCTGAAGCTGCTCCGGCGAGCTTGCGTGGCACGGCCCTGTAGGAGGGCCTTCAGGCCCGAATGGACTTTCGTCGCGAAGGCGCTTCGCGGCTGAAGCCGCTCCTAAAGGCGTTCGGATTTCGAACCCGTTGCGGCCGGCTCGGAGGCGCGGTCCTGCAGTTCCGCCGCACGCAGCGTGTTCGCGAGCAGCGTCGCGATGGTCATCGGCCCCACGCCGCCCGGCACCGGCGTGATCCAGCCCGCGACCTCGTTCGCGGCGGCGAAATCGACGTCGCCGACGAGCTTGCCGTACGCATCGCGGTTGATGCCGACGTCGATCACCATTGCCCCGGGCTTGATCCAGTCGCCCTTGACGAATCGGGCCTTGCCGACGCCGGCGACGACGATGTCCGCCTGTCGGACGAGGCCCGGAAGATCGCGCGTGGCGGAGTGGCAGATGGTCACGGTGCAGCGCGCCATGAGAAGTTCGAGCGCCATCGGCCGGCCGACGATGTTGGACTGGCCGATGATCACCGCGTGCTTGCCGACCAGGTCCTCGCCAGTGTCGCGCAGCAGGGTCATGCAGCCATACGGCGTGCAGGGGCGCAAAGTCGGCCGCTTCAACACCAGCCGCCCGATGTTGTACGGATGAAAGCCGTCCACGTCCTTGAGGGGATCGATGCGCTCGGTGACGGCTTCCTCGTCGATGTGCCTGGGCAACGGCAGCTGCACCAGGATGCCCGTCACCGCGGCGTCTGCATTGAGTCGATCGACGAGCGTCAGCAGCGCCTCCTGCGACGTCGTCGCGGGCAGATCGTGGGCAAACGAGCGCATGCCGACCGCCTCGGTGGTCCGCCGCTTGTTGCGCACGTAGACCTGCGAAGCGGCGTTGTCGCCGACGAGCACCACGGCAAGCCCGGGCGGGGCACGGCCCGCCGCCACACGGGCCGAGACCGACGCGCGCACCTCGTCGGTCAGCCGTTCGGCGCGTGCCTTGCCGTCGATGAGACGCGCGGTCATATGGTCCGATTCCCCGAGTCGCGCTTCAGGCGAACTGCACGATCGGCCAGCCCTTGTGCCGCGCATGGGCGGCCAGCACCGGATCCGCGTTGACGGCGACCGGATGCGTCACCTGCGAGAGCAGCGGCAGGTCGTTGAGCGAATCGCAGTAGGCCCAGGTCTCGCGAAAATCGGCGAGCTTCTGCCCACGCGCCGCAAGCCAGGCGTGCAGGCGTTCGACCTTGCCTTCGCGCGTGTTGGCGACACCCGTGATCCGTCCCGTATAACGTCCGTCGACCTGCTCACCTTCGGTGGCGATCACGTCGGCGACGCCGAACTCGGCACCGATGGCCACCGCCAGAAACGCGATGACCGCGGTGGTGATGACGACGACGTCGCCGGCCTCCCGGTGCAGGTCCACCATGGCCTGCGCGCGATCGCTGATCCGGGGCCTGATCAGCTCGCCGACGAAGCGATTGCGCAGCTCCAGCAGCTGTGTTTCGTCGAAGGGCACCAGCGACGACAGGTAGAACTCGGTGAATTCGCGGCCTGCGGCCTCGCCGCGGTTGTAGCGCTCGATCAGTTCCTCGTTCGCGGATCGATAACGCGCGCCGTCGAGGAACCCTTCGTCGACGAGGAACGCCACCCACTGCTGGTCGCTGTCGTGCGGCAGCAGCGTGTGGTCAAGATCGAACAGCGCAAGAACGTCGGCGGCCACGGCTCAATTCCGAATGCGGTGATCGGGATAGAATTCCCGGATGCTCCACGACCGTATTCTACCGTCGATTCGCGATCGGCTCACCTCGTTGCTGCAGTCCCCGTGCGAGCCCCGCTTGCCGCTGCGTGTGGGCGCCTGCACCGCGGGCTGGGTCGACAGCCGCCGCGCGGCACGCCTTGCGCGTTTCGACGGGATTTTCGTGCACGCCTCCCACGGGCTCGCGATCCACCCGCGGCTGGCGACCGCCGAGCAGCGAACCTCGGCCCTCGACCTTGTCGCCCGGACGCTGGCCCGCGAGGGCGCGTTGTCGGCCTGGCGGGACGAGCACTACGCCGTGGCCCCCGCCCGCGGCGCGCCGCCCTGGTTCCTGCTCGAACGCGCGGCTGCCCGGTATTTCGGAATCCACACCTTCGCCGCGCACGTCAACGGACTCGTGCGCCGCGACGACGGAATGGCACTGTGGTTTGCCCGTCGATCCCTCACCAAGTCGATCGATCCCAACCTGCTCGACAACCTGGTCGGCGGGGGCATCGCGGCCGGGCACACCGTCGCCTCAACGGTGATCAAGGAAGCCTGGGAGGAAGCGGGCATTCCGGCCCCCCTCGCCCGCCGCGCAACGTCGACGGGTCCGGTGCACGTCTGTCGCGATCAGCCCGATGGCCTGCAGCGCGAGACCCTCTACGTCCACGACCTGTGGCTGCCGGCGGATTTCGTCCCGCAGGCGCAGGACGGCGAGGTCGTCGAACATCGCCTCGCCGACCTCACCCGCGCGGCGGAATTGATCGCGCAGGCGGACGGACCGGATGTCGTGACCGCCGATGCGAGTCTGGTCATCGTCGATTGCCTGCTGCGGCATGGCGCGATCGCGCCGGATGCCGATGCGTTCCTGGCGCTCGCTGCATTGCGACATCCAACCCTGCCCTGACGTCGTCGATCGCGTCACGTCGAGTTGCGGCGCTTCAGGCCGTGCCGTCCGGCGCCACCTGCGAGATGTGCAGATCGGCCAGCGCATCGCGAACGGCGTTGACCGCATGGCGCATTTCGTCGGGGCCGATCGCGCCGATGCACCCGACGCGGAAGGTCTCGACCTGCGTGAGCTTGCCCGGGTAGAGGACGAATCCCTTGTCGCGTACGCATTCGTAGAACGCCTGGAAGCGGTACGCGGGATCGACCGGGGCGTGGAAGGTGACGATGATCGGCGCCTGGATCGCAGGCGGCAGAAAGGCTCGAAACCCGAGGCCGGCCATGCCGTTGAGCAGCGTCCGGCAGTTCGCGGCATACCGGGCGAGGCGGGCCGGCTGCCCCCCTCCGCAAGCAACTGGTCGATGGCGGCGTCGAACGCCACGACGACGTGCGTCGGCGGCGTGTAGCGCCACTGCGTCGTCTTCTCCATGTACTGCCACTGGTCGTGCAGGTCCAGCGCCAGCGACGTCGAATGGCCGGCCGATCGCGCAAGCGCTGCCGTCCGGGCGATGACGAAGCCCATGCCCGGCGGCCCCTCGACGCACTTGCCGGATGCGGCGATCAGCGCGTCGAACGGCACCGAGCCCGCGTCGATCGGCAGCGCCGCGAAGGAACTCATCGCGTCGACGATGAGGCTGCGTCCGTGGCGCGCAACGACCGCCGCGATCTCGGGCAGCGGGTTCAGAATGCCAGTGGACGTCTCGCAGTGGATGAGGCCGACCTGGGTGATCGACCGATCGGCAGCCAGCCGCCGGTCGACATCCTGCGCCGCGATCGCACAATCGTCGGCGACTTCGAACGTCGACACGCGGCGGCCCATCATCGCGGCGAGCCTTGCCATCCGCGTGCCGTAGGCGCCATTGATCAGCACCAGCAGGTGACCGTCGCGCGGCACCAGCGTGTTCACCGCCGCCTCGACCGAGAAGGTGCCGCTGCCCTGCATCGGCACGACCGTGTGCGTGCCTTCGCCGTGGACCAGCGCCAGCAGCTTGCGCCTGACGTCGGCCGTGACGCGGTTGAACGCCGAATCCCACGACCCCCAGTCGCGCAGCATCGCGGTCTTGGTGGCGAGCGAAGTCGTCAGCGGTCCCGGCGTCAGCAGGATGGGGTCGCGCGAGTAGAGGGTCATCGTGGCTTCCTTTGGCCGCAAGAGGCTCAAGCACCCGTGACGGGCACGCGCCACGCCTGAGTGCGCGTCAGCAGCACCCGCGTCACCAGCGCGTAGAGCAGGCAGACGAGCGACGACGCGGCGACGATCAGCGTGGCCATCGCGGCCGCCGGACCGATCTCGCCCGCCTCGTCCAGGTTGAGGACGGCGACCGCGGCCAGCTGGGTGTCCGGTGAATACAGGAACACCACCGCCGAGATCGTCACCATCGCATTGACGAAGAGATAGCGAGCGATGTCGAGGATCGCGGGCAGGCACACCGGCACCGTGACGCGATGGAACGTCTTGTAGAACGGCACCTGCAACGACGCCGACACCGACTCGAACTCGGCATCCAGTGCCTTCAGCGCCGTGACCGCCGTGAGGTGACTCGACGTGTAGTAGTGGACGACCGTGGAAATGATCAGGATCGCCAGCGTGTGATAGAGGACGTTGAACGGGTTGTCCGGATGGTTGAAGAAGAGAATGTAGCCCAGCCCCAGCACCATCCCCGGCACCCCCATCGGGATCGATGCCAGCAGGCGGATCAGCGCCCGCGTTCCCGGCATGCCGCGCGTCTTTTCCAGCAGGTACGCAGCGCCGAAGATGAAGATCGTGCCGAAGATCGCGGTGGCCTGCGCCATCTTCAGGCTGTTGAAAAACGAGTCGATGACCCCGCCGTCCACGAGGCCGAAGCTGTAGTGGCGAAGGCTGAACGACAGGTCGTAGGGCCACAGCTTGATGAACGACGTGTAGACCGCCATGCCCAGCACGGCGAGCAGCAGCAGCGCAACGACGAGGCAATAGACGAACATCGCGCCGTCGAACCACGGACGGCGTCGCGCCACGTAGGGAACCGCGCGTGCCGAGAACTGCGCCTGCAGGCGGCCTTGCATCCGCCAATCGACGAGGAACGCCACGAGCACCGGGACCAGCAGGATCAGGCTCACCACCGCGCCCTTGTTGAAGTTCTGCTGCCCGATGACCTGCTTGTAGATGTCCACCGCCAGTACGTTGTAATTGCCGCCGATGACCTTGGGAATCCCGAAATCGCTGACCGTGTACGAGAACACGACCATCGCCGCGCTGACCAGTCCGTACTTTGCGGCCGGCAGCGTGATGGTGAAGAACTTGCGCCAGGTCCGGGTGCCCAGCGACTCCGCTGCTTCGTAGAGCCGGCCATCGGCGAGCAACAGCGCCGTGAGGATGATCATCAGCGCGTGCGGGAACGTCGCGTAGATCGAGCTGATGACGATCCCCACCGATCCGTAGACGGAGGCGCCCCCCAGCAACGACTTGAGCACGCCCTGGTTGCCGAACCACTGGATAAACGAAATCGCGGACAGCAACGACGGCGCCAGGATCGGCGTCAATCCGATGAGTCGGAAAACGGTCTTGCCGGGGATCGCGCTGCGCGTCAACGCGTAGGCGAACGTGAACGCCAGCGGTATCGTCGTCGCGGTGACGACCAGCGCCACCCACAGCGTATTGACGATCGACTGCTGCAGCGCAGGGGTGCCCAGGAAGTCGCGAAACTGCTGCAGGCCGACGAACGCGCCGTCCTTGTCCTGGACGCTCTTCACCAGGATCATGAACAGGGGCCCCAGCAGGAAGAAAGCGAGCGCTGCGCAGCAGCCCGCCAGCAGCACCAGCGCCAGGCGCTCCTGCCAGTGGAAGGCCGCCTTCAGCGCGCGGCCGCCGGGAACGGGCGGCGGTGAAGGCAGTGCGGCGGCGGGTGTCGCCATCGCCCGCGGTCAGCCCAGGATCCGCAGCGACGCGGCCGGAAACGTCACCGCAATCCGCGCACCGGGCTCCAGGCCGCCGGCGTCGACCGCATGGCGCGAAACGTTCGCCACCAGGGGCGGCATGCCGGATCCCTCGGCGGCAAGCCCCAGCAGGCAGAACGGCCCCAGGAACTCGACCTTGGACACCCGCGCCACGAGCGTGTTGGGAAGGCTGGCGGCAAGCGACGGGTCGCGATGCACGACGATGTCCTCGGGTCGCAGGTAGAGGTTCGCGGTGCTGCCCACGGGCAGGTGATGGTGGGCGACGGCGAGACCGAGGGCGCCGACGCTCGCCCTACCCTCCGCTTCGACCACCGCGGAGAGGACATTGACCTTGCCGACGAAGTCGGCCGCGAACGGCGTGGCCGGCGTTTCGTAGACCGCCCGCGGCGTGCCGACCTGCTCGATACGCCCCGCGTTCATCACGACGATGCGATCCGCCATCGACAGCGCCTCTTCCTGGTCGTGCGTCACCAGTATCGTGGTGACGCCCAGACGCTGTTGCAGCGCGCGGATCTCGCCACGCAACCGCACGCGCTCCAGAGCATCCAGCGCCGACAGGGGCTCGTCGAGCAGCAGCAGGCCGGGCGATGATGCCAGCGCACGCGCGAGCGCGATGCGCTGCTGCTGGCCGCCGGAAAGCTGTCCCGGATATTTCGGCCCCGCATCCGGCAACCCTACGAGCTTCAGCAGCTCCGCCACGCGGTCCGCGATCTCGCTCTTCGCACGCCGCCGGTTGACGAGTCCATACGCGACGTTGGCGTAGACCGTCAGGTTGGGGAACAACGCGTACGACTGGAACACGATGCCGTAATCGCGCTTGATCGCCGGCAGGCGCGAGATGTCGCGCCCGCCCTGCACGATGCTCCCTGCGTCCTGCGTCTCCAGCCCGGCGATGATGCGCAGCAACGTGGTCTTGCCGCATCCCGAGGGCCCGAGAAAGGTGACCAGTTCGCCGCGGGCGATGGACAGATCGACACCGTGCAGCGCCCGGAACCGGCCGAAACTCTTGGTGATGCCGGCGAGCAGCAGATAGATCTCGCCGGTCGCGCCTGCCGTCGCCTGCACCGCCGCGATCCTCCCGTCAGTCGTTTGCCGCCCGGTCAGGGGCGGAGCAGCAATCGCCGCGCCCCGCGGAAGACCGTGCGGAGCGCGGCGGCCGTCACTTGGGCTCGGCCTTGGCGTTGTAACGCTTGTTCCACTCGGTCAGGATGCGATCGCGGTTTTTTGCCGCCCAGGCAAAGTCGTTTTTCACCAGGCGCTTCTCGTAGTCGGCCGGCACGTTGGGCAGCGGCTTGGCAATTCCGGGAATCGCGACAATCGCGAAGTTCTTCGCATAGAGTTCCATCGCATCCTTCGACGACGCCCAGTCGGCGAATTTCCGGGCTGCGTCGAGCTTCTTCGTCCCCTTGACGATGCCGACCGCCTCGAGATCCCAGCCCAGGCCTTCGGTGGGGAACACGATGTCCACCGGCGCGCCCGACGCCTTGGTCGTGTTGGCGCGATACTCGAACGAGATGCCGATCGGAAATTCACCCGCTCCCGCCTGCCGGCAGGGTTTCGAGCCGGAGTGCGTGTACTGCGCGATGTTCTCGTGAAGGCCATCCATGTACTTCCAGCCATCGCTCTCGCCCCACATCTGCAGCCAGGCGGTCACGTCGAAGAATCCCGTTCCCGACGACGCCGGATGCGGCATCGTGATCCTGCCCTTGTAGACCGGCTTGAGGAGGTCCTTCCAGGTCTCGGGCCTGGGCAAGCCCTGCTTCTGCGCCTCGACGGTGTTGAAGCAGATCGCGGTTCCCCACACGTCCATCCCGAACCACGCCGGCGGACTCTTCGTATCCTTGTACTGGGCGGCGATGGCGGCGAGATTGGCCGGTGCGTACGCGTGCAGCATGCCCTCCTGATCGAGAAGCACCAGGCTCGACGCCGCCACGCCCATGACGACGTCCGCCTGCGGGTTCGCCTTTTCGGCCAGCAGCTTCGCGGTGATCACGCCGGTGGAATCGCGCACCCACTTGATTTCGACGTCGGGATGGACCTTGTTGAACCCTTCCTGATAGGCCTTCAACTGGTCGGTCTCGAGCGCCGTGTAGACGAGAATCTGCGCCTTCTGCGCCGCCGCCAGACCGCTGGCCAGTCCGCCGATGGCTGCCGCCAGGACCACGATGAACGACTGCCAGCCCGCGCCTCGAATCGGTTTCATGTGTTCATTCCTCGCTCGAAATGGATGAAAGAAGAAGAGGCCGCCAACCACCGGCTTCCGAGGCCTGCCGCCGCCGTGCCCGAAGCAGCGGGCCATCCTACGCTGCCGCGTTCGCTCCGGCAATCGCCCGCACCCCGATGTCGCCGCCGGTCTCGCGGCAGTCGGCGGCGACCGCATTTTGCCGATTGTTGACAATCTACGCCGGACCGGGTTACGTGATGGGGTGGCTCGAACGCTTGCGTCGTGCGTTCGACCCGGCCCGGCAGCCCCCTCGTCCTGTGCGGAGAAAGACGCCTTGAATCCCGATCTTGTCCTCAGCGTCAATGGCCGCGATTATCGCGCGCCGAAAAATCCTCTGGTACTCGTCTGCATCGACGGTTGCGAACCCGACTACCTCGGCCAGGCAATCGCCGGGCAGAGGATGCCGTTCCTCGCGGCGCGGCGCGACCGCGGCACCTGCCTGACCGCCGATTGCGTCGTGCCCTCGTTCACCAACCCGAACAACCTGTCGATCGTCACCGGCGTTCCCCCCGCCGTGCACGGCATCTGCGGCAACTACTTCTGGGATCCCGAGGCCGGTGCCGAAGTGATGATGAACGACCCGCGGTATCTGCGCACCGGCACGCTGCTCGCGGCGTTTGCCGATGCGGGTGCCAAGGTCGCAGTCGTCACCGCCAAGGACAAGCTGCGCGGCCTCCTGGGCCATCGCCTTTCCGGCATCTGCTTCTCGTCGGAAAAGGCCGATCGGGCGACGCTGGCCGACAACGGAATCGAGGGCGTCCTGCCGCGCCTGGGATTGCCGCTGCCGTCGGTCTACAGCGCCGAGCTGTCCTCCTTCGTGTTCGCCGCCGGCGTGAGCCTGCTCGAGCGCGAGCGGCCCGACATCATGTACCTGTCGACGACCGATTACGTCCAGCACAAGGCCGCGCCCGGCACCGCGGCGGCCAACGACCACTACGCGATGATGGACCGACATTTCGCGCAGCTCGATGCGCTCGGCGCGACGCTGGTCATCACCGCCGACCACGGGATGAACGCCAAGACCGACGCTTTCGGGCGGCCGAACGTGGTCTACCTGCAGGACGAACTGGACCGGGCGTTCGGCAGCGGGACGACGCGGGTCGTCCTTCCGATCACCGACCCCTACGTGGTGCATCATGGGGCGCTCGGCTCCTTCGCCACCGTCTATGTCGCGCGCCCCGGCGACCTTGCCGCGACGGCGGCCCGACTCGCCGCCCTGCCGGGCGTCGAGCTGATATTGACCCGGGCGCAGGCGGCGCTGCGCTTCGAGCTGCCGCCAGATCGGATCGGCGACCTCGTTGTGCTGTCGGGACGCCTTTGCGTTCTCGGCAGCAGCCGCAGCCGGCACGACCTGTCGGGACTCGACGTCCCGCTGCGCTCGCACGGCGGACTGTCGGAGCAGCAGGTGCCGCTGATCGCCAATCGCGCACCGGCGTCGGCGCTGCCGGCCGGACGTCGCTGGCGCAACTTCGACGCGTTCGATCTGGCGCTCAATTACCTCCAATAGCGTGGCGCGACGAACATGAGCCTCCTCCATGACATCAACGGCGTCCGCCACGGCGTCGTGCTGCGGGAAAGAATGCGAATTGCCGGCGAGACGGTGGGCGGCGGCCGCGTCATCGAGGTGCGCAATCCGTACAGCGGCAAGCTCGTGGGAACCGTTCCCAGGGCGAGCGTCGACGACGTCCGGCGCGCCTTCGCGATCGCCAGGGCGTTCCGGCCGACGCTCACGCGTCACGACCGCAGCCGGATCCTGCAGCGCGCGGCGGAATTGTTGCGCGGGCAGGCGGATTCGATTTCCGATCTCATCACCGCCGAATCGGGCCTGTGCAAGAGGGACACGCTCCACGAGGTCGGCCGCGCCTGCGACGTCCTCGGCTTCGCGGGCAACGCCGCGCTGCAGGACGACGGTCAGATCTTTTCCTGCGACGTCACGCCCCACGGCAGGAAGCGCAAGGTCTACACCTTGCGCGAGCCGCTGCAGGGCGCGATCAGCGCGATCACGCCGTTCAACCACCCGTTGAACCAGGTGGCGCACAAGATCGCACCGTCGATCGCCACCAACAACCGGATGGTGCTGAAACCCGCCGAGAAGACGCCGCTCTCCGCGCTGCTGCTGGCCGACATCCTCTACGAAGCCGGGTTGCCGCCGGAGATGTTCTCGGTCGTCACCGGCGACCCCGCCGAGATCGGCGACGAGATGCTCTCCCATCCCGACGTCGATCTCGTCACGTTCACCGGTGGCGTTCCGGTCGGCAAGCACATCGCGGCCAGGGCCGTCTACAAGCGACAGGTGCTGGAACTGGGCGGAAACGATCCCATCATCGTGATGGAGGACGCCGACCTGGACGAGGCTGCGGCGCTCGCCGCCGCGGGGTCGTACAGGAACTCGGGACAGCGCTGCACCGCGGTAAAGCGGATGCTCATCCATCAAGCCGTGGCCGACCACTTCGTCGAGCGCCTGCTCGAACTGACGAAGGCCTGGACCTACGGCGACCCGATGGATCGCGAAGTCGACATGGGCACGGTGATCGACGAGGCTGCCGCGAAGAACTTCGAGGCGCGCGTCAACGATGCCGTCGCGCGCGGCGCGCGGCTGCTGCACGGCAACCTGCGCCGCGGCGCGCTGTACTCGCCGACACTGGTCGATCGCGTCACGCCGGACATGCCGCTGGTGAAATACGAGACCTTCGGCCCGGTGTCGCCGATCATCCGCTTCCGCGACATCGACGAGGCCATCCTGATCTCCAACGGCACCGACTATGCGCTGTCGTCCGCCGTGTGCACCAATCGCCTCGACTACATCACGCGCTTCGTTTCCGAACTCGTCGTCGGCAGCGTCAACGTGCGCGAGGTTCCCGGCTACCGGCTCGAACTCACGCCCTTCGGCGGCATCAGGGATTCCGGCCTGGGCCACAAGGAAGGCGTCCAGGAAGCCATGAAGAGCTTCACCAACGTCAAGACGTATTCGCTGCCGTGGTAGGTGTCGGGGACGGGCGCCGTTCGGCCGTCGATTTCCCGGGATCACGCGATGCCCGCCGCTGAACTCTCCCTTGGCATCACGCTGGCGGTTCTTGCCGCCGGATTCCTGCACGCGGGATGGAACGCACTCCTCAAATCGGCACCCGGTGGCGACCCCCTGCTCGACACGGCGTCGATCGTGGCCGGTTCCTCGGTGTGCGGCCTGCTGATCGTGCCGTTTGTCCCCCTTCCCGATCCTGCCGCGTGGAAATTCGCGGCAGCGTCGGCACTGTTGCATTTCGCCTATTACGTGACGCTCGCCCACGCCTATCGCACCGGCGACCTCTCCTTTGCCTATCCGCTGATGCGCGGCACCGCGCCGCTTCTGGTCACGCTGCTCGGAATCGTCTTTCTGCGCGAATGGCCGACACCGCAGATCGCGATCGGCATCGGGTTGATCTGCGCCGGCATCGTCGGCATCGCGTTCGCGCGACGCAATCCCCACCCGCCGGCCGCCACCGGCTGGGCGCTGGCCAATGCGGTCATCATCGCCGCCTACACGCTGATCGACGGCGCTGGCGCGCGGGCGTCGGGTCACGCGGTCTCGTACGTGGGCTGGCTCGTGTTTCTCGAAGGGCTGCCGTTCCTGGCCTGGATCATGCTGCGGCGCGGCCGCGCCGCGGGCGGGTACCTGCGCCGGGGCTGGCGGCGCGGACTGATCGGCGGCGCGGGCAGCGTGATCGCCTATGGGATCGTGCTGTGGGCGATGACGCGGGCGCCGGTGGCAGCGATCGCCGCGTTGCGCGAGACCTCGGTACTGTTCGCCGCGGTGATCGGCGCGTTCTGGCTGAAGGAGGGTTTCGGCGTCACCCGTCTCGCCGGCGCGGCCAGCGTGGTGCTGGGGGTGGCCGCGCTGAAGCTCTGACGCGCCGTCGCCAACGGGCGCCCCTTCCCCGAATCAGCCGGCTGTGGTTAGATGCCCTGCGCTTCCCTCCATCCGCCACCTTCCCGCGCCCATGCCGCACCGCTTCACGACGCCGCCGCGCCGCGGCCGCACGCCACACAGCCCGGGCGGCACGACGACCGGCCAGGTGCAGAGCCTGACCCGCGGCCTGTCGATACTCGAAGTGCTCGCCAGGGCCGAGGGCGGCCTTACGCTCACCGACGTGACCCAGCGCGTCGGACTTCCCGCGTCGACGACGCATCGGCTGCTGGCGACACTGGAGAAGACTGGCTACGTCTATCAGGCCGGCGACCTGGGGCTCTGGTACGTCGGGTTGCAGGCCTTCACCGTTGGCTCCGCGTTTCTCGCCAATCGCGATTTCGTCGCCCAGAGCCACCCGTACATGCGGCGGCTGATGGAGCAGGCGGGCGAAACCGCGAATCTCGCGATCCTCGACGGAAGCGAGGCGGTGTTCATCGACCAGGTGCAGTGCCGCGAAACCATGCGCACCATCGTCCGGCTGGGCAGCCGCGTGCCGCTGCACGCCTCGGGCGTCGGCAAGGCGATCTTCGCCACGCTGTCGGACGACGAGATCGAGACCATCCTCAAGGTCAAGGGCTTGCCGCGGATCACCGAGCACACGATCACCGCGCCGGAAACGATGCGGGCATCGCTGCGTGTCATCCGACAGCGCGGTTTTTCGTTCGACGACGAGGAGCACCTGCCCGGCACCCGCTGTGTCGCGGCGCCGATCTACGACGAGCACGAGGAACCCCTCGGCGCCATCTCGGTGGCCGGCCCATCGGCCCGGCTGCCGGACGAGCGCATTCGCCAACTCGGCCCTCTCGTCGCCCGCATCGCCGAGGAAATCACCCGCAAGCTCGGCGGGCGCTGGCCGCATCCGCACTAGGGCGCGCCTGGGTCAGCTGCGCCCGCGCCCGCTATCCGCGGCCCGTATCCCCGCTGCGGTCGGCACCGCCCGCGGCCGTCAACGGCCGGAGCGCCGCGTCGTTCAGCATCGCATCAAAGCGGCTCGAGGACGCGACCGGGCATGGACCCGGCGTCCGGCCCTCCATCGCCACCGTTCTTCGCGCGAGATCGACCGACACCTGCGGCTGCCAGCGCGAAAGCAGCAGGTCGGCGGCAGCGCCATCGTTGCACGTCAGCACCATGTCGCAGCCTGCGGCCAGCGAAGCCCCGGCGCGCTCGACCATATCGCCGGCGCCCGCGGCGCCCACCATGCCGAGATCGTCGGAAAAGATGATGCCGTCGAAGCCCAGGCGTCCGCGCAGGATGTCCTGCAGCCAGTGCCGCGAATAGCCGGCCGGCTGCGCGTCGATATTCGGGTAGACGACGTGCGCCGGCATCATGCCCTCGAGTCCCTGCCGGCACAGCACTGCAAAGGGGACGAGATCGTCGGCAAGGATCTCTGCGAAGCTTCGCGAGTCCACCGGCAGATCGGCATGCGAGTCGGCGGATACGTGGCCGTGGCCGGGAAAGTGCTTGCCCACGGCCGACATGCCGCCGGCACGCAGCCCGTCGTGCAGCGCTGCAGCGAGGTGCGCCGCGGCATTCGGATTGCGGTGGAACGCGCGATCGCCGATGACGGTGCTGGCTCCGTAATCGAGGTCCAGCACCGGAGTGAAACTGAAGTCCACGCCCTGCGCGCGAAGCTCCGAGGCGATGGTCCAGCCCAGGCGCGTCGCCTCGTGCGCCCCGGCCGCCACGTCGCGGTCCCACACCTCGCCCAGCGCCCGCATCGCCGGAACCGGCGTGAAGCCCTCGCGGAAGCGCTGGACGCGTCCGCCTTCGTGATCGACGGCGATCAGCAGCCGCGGCGTGCGCATCGCCGCGATGTCCGCAGTGAGCGCCGCGAGCTGGCCGGGATTGGCGTAGTTGCGCGCGAACAGGATGACGCCGCCGACCAGCGGGTGCCCGAGGCGCTCGCGGTCCGCGACACCGAGTTCGAGGCCGTCGATGCCGAGCATCACCGGCCCGCGCGGAAGCATGCGCTGCTTCACCTCGCCGTCTCGCGGATCAGCGCCTTCATCTGGCGCACAGCCTCCCGCAGGCCGGTGAAGACCGAACGCGCGACGATCGCGTGGCCGATGTGCAGTTCGCGAATGCCTGGCAGCGCGGCCACTGGCTGCACGTTGAAATAATTGAGCGCATGCCCCGCATTGAAGCGCATGCCGGCCGCACGGACCGCCGCGCCGGCCGCGCGTATCTTCGCCAGCTCGGCGACGACCGCCGGGCTCTCCGGGTCGCGACCGCGGGCGTGGAAGGCGTGCGCATAGGGACCGGTATGAATCTCGCACACGCGGGCGCCGATGCGCGCCGAGGCCTCGACCTGCGGCAACTCCGCATCGATGAACACGCTGGTCATGATGCCGGCAGCGGCCAGTTCGGCGACCACTCGGGAGAGCTTGGCCTCCTGCCCGACCACATCGAGTCCGCCTTCGGTCGTGATCTCGTGCCGACCCTCGGGCACCAGCATCGCCATTTCGGGCTTCAGGGCGCACGCGATTCCCACCATTTCCGGCGTGGCGGCCATTTCGAGGTTGAGCTTGATGTGGACGAGATCGCGCAACCGGCGCACGTCCTCGTCCTGGATGTGGCGGCGGTCCTCGCGCAGATGCACGGTGATGCCGTCGGCGCCCCCCAGATGCGCCTCGACCGCCGCCCACACGGGATCGGGTTCGTAGGTGCGCCGCGCCTGCCGCAGAGTCGCGACGTGATCGATGTTGACGCCAAGTTCGGTCATCGCTGGTCCCGCTCATCGTCGAGAGCCTGCAGGTCCTGAACCACGCGGCGGCTCTCGATGCCGCGCTGTTCGAGATGATGGTCGAGGACCTCGCGCATCAGGCGCTTGGCCTCGGCCGCCGTCTCGGCGTCTGGATAGCGGCCGCCGGCCAGTGCCAGCAACGTCGAGCCGCGCACGACCGGACCCGACGCGCCGCCGGACTCCGCGATCCGACGCGGTCCGCGATCGAAGACGTAATGGTAGCGCTGCGCGGGATCGAGCGGCATGCCGGTGTCGGCGTCGCGCACGAGAGGCGGCGCATAGCCCAGCTCGGCGAGCAGACCCAGCTCGAACCGCCGCAACAGCGCCGCCTGCTCGCCTCCGGCCGCAAGCTCGGCCAGCGCGGCCTCGTAGGCGGCGTAGAGCTGCGGGTGCGAATCCTCGCGTGCGAGCAGCTTCAGCAGCAGCTCGTTGAGGTAGAAACCGCACAGCAGCGCCGATCCGTGCACGAGCGGCAGGCCACCGCGCCACTCGGCACGAATCAATGTCTTCAGTTCCGCCTGACCGGACCAGGACAACAGCAGCGGCTGGAATGCCTGCAGCAACCCGCGCATCTCGGACCGAGGACGCCGGGCGCCACGCGCGACCATCGCGACACGGCCGAAATCAGGCGTGAACGCCTCGACGATGGCGCTGGTCTCGCGATAGGGCCAGGTGTGGAGCACGAACGCAGGCTGGTCGTCGCGGCGCTGGGAATGGGCTCTCGGGGCCATGCCTCTCCCCGGGAGATCAGTAGCCGAAACGCTGCAACTGCGCGTCGTCGTCGGCCCAGCCGCGCTTGACACGGACCCAGACCTCGAGAAAGACCGGTCCGCCGAACATCCGCTCCATGTCGGACCGGGCGCGCGTCGCGATCGCCTTCATCTGCTGCCCGCCCGCGCCCACGAGAATGGCGCGCTGGTTGTCGCGATCGACATAGACGGTGGCGAGTATCCGCCGCACGCCATCTTCGAGCTTGAACGAGTCGATGCCCACCGTCGTCGCATAGGGGACTTCGTCGCCGAGGAGACGGAAGATCTTCTCGCGGATGAATTCCGCGGCGAGGAAGCGCTCGTCGCGATCGGTGATCTCGTCCTCGTCGAAGAGCGGCGGCGCCTCGGGCAGCATTGCCGCAAGCGCCGCCTGCAGCTGGTCCAGCGCGCGGTCCTTTTCCGCGCTCACGGGAACGATGGCTGCAAACGGATAGAGCGCGGCAAGCTCTGCCATCTGCGGCAGCAGCGCATTCTTGTCGGCGAGGGCATCGATCTTGTTCTGCGCCGCGATCGCACGCGCGCCGCGCGGCAGCAGCCGTATGACGGCACGATCGGCCTCTGTCGTGCGCCCCGCTTCGACGACGACGACGACGGCGTCGATGCCGGCGAAGCTCTGCGTCACGACGCGGTTCAGCCGGTCGTTGAGGCGCGAGCGATGCCGGGTCTGGAAGCCGGGTGTGTCGACGAATATGAGCTGCGCGTCCGGCAGCGTCAGGATGCCGGTGACGCGGTGGCGCGTCGTCTGCGCCTTCTTGGATGTGATGCTGACCTTGCTTCCGACCAGATGGTTGAGCAGCGTCGATTTGCCCACGTTGGGCCGCCCGACGATGGCGACGTGGCCGCATCGGAACGCCTTGGCCGGCACGCGCGGATCAGCCACCGGCGTTCTCCGCGCCGCTGCCGACCCGTGTCAGCGCGTCTTCCGCCGCGGCCTGCTCCGCCGCGCGCCGGCTCGCGCCTCGCCCCGCGGTCTCCACGCCGAGCGCGGCGATCCGGCACAGCACGGTGAAGGTCTGCGCGTGCGCCTCGCCGGCGACGCCGCCGACCACGTATTCCGGAACCGCCAGGCGACGCGCCTGCAGCCATTCCTGCAAGCGCGTCTTGGGGTCCTTGCCGAGCACGCCGGGATCCGCCCGTGCCAGCGTGTCCGCGTAGACGTGCTCGATCACGCCGCGCGCCGCATCGAACCCGCGGTCCGTGAAAACGGCGCCGAATATCGCCTCGAGCGCGTCGGCCAGAATCGACGGCCGCTCGCCTCCGCCCCCCTTCTTCTCGCCCTCGCCAACGCGAATGTCGTCGCCGAGGCCGAGCTCGCGCGCGAGCCCGGCGAGCGTGTCGCGGTTGACGAGATTGGCGCGGACCCGGGACAGGTCGCCCTCGGGCAGGTCCGGAAAGCGCGTGTACAGAGCAGCGGCCACCACACAGTTCAGCACCGCGTCGCCGACGAATTCGAGTCGCTCGTTGTGCCGCGCCCCGTGACTCCGGTGCGTGAGCGCCTGGGCGAGCAGCGCGGGATCGGAGAAGGCGTAACCCAGGCGGTCACGCCACGTTGATGAAGGCATCCTTGCGGGCGGAGCAAGCGCCTCAGCGCGTCGCCGTCGCCTCGAATTCGAGCAACAGGCTCGCGTTGGCGACGAGGTGCAGTTTTCGCGTCCAGGACACGGTTGCGAGAATTGCATTCTTGTCGCGCACGATCTCGATGTCGCTCGCGCGCACCGACTCGATGTAGCCCGCATCGGCTTTCTTCTGGAAGGCGCGGCGCACCTCCGAAATCGAACTGCCCGGGTCGCGAATCTCCTGCAGCGAATCCGACAATGCCTGCCTTACGGAATAGTATTCGATGACCGCAGGCGCGATCCGGAAGCCAAGCATCGCGGCCGCGGCGAGCACACCGGCAACGAACAGGAAACCGATGATGGAAAGGCCGTGCTGCCTGCGTTTCGTCGCCATTGATGCTGCCCCCGTTAGCGTATGCCCGATCCGACTCGCTTGAAAGCGAGACTGCTGATGTCGTCCCAGTTGAACCACACGAAGAAGGCGCGTCCGCGAATGTGATCGTCGGGCACGAATCCCCAGTAGCGGCTGTCGTCGCTGTTGTCCCGGTTGTCGCCCATCATGAAGTAGTGATCCTGCGGAACGCGGCAGACGAACCCGCGGTCATTGTAGTCGCAGTTCTCCCGACCCGGAAACGGACGCACGTTCTGCTGGTATACCGGCTGCGCCTGCGGGGTGCGCGCGATCGTGTGCGCGGGCAGCGCATCCGCGCCGACCGGCGCTTCGCGATAGCGCTCGGTGGTCTCGAAGCGCAGGCCCTCGAGGTAGCTGTACGAGCCGTCGGGCGCCTGGCTCCAGGGCTTGCCGTTGACGGTAAGCTGCTTGTCGCGGTAGACAATCTCGTCGCCGCCGACGCCGATGACCCGCTTGATGAAATCCTGCGACGGGTTCACCGGGTAGCGGAAGACGACGACATCGCCCCGCTGCGGGTTGCCGACGGGAATGATCTTGCGCTCGATGATCGGCAGCCTGATCCCGTAGGTGAACTTGTTGACCAGGATGAAGTCGCCCACCTCGAGCGTCGGCCGCATCGACGACGAGGGGATCTTGAACGGCTCGGCGAGAAAGGAGCGCAGCAGGAACACGATCAGCAGCACCGGAAAGAAGCTCTTCGGGTACTCGATCCACCACGGCTCGGGTGCGCCGACCGCACGCCGCCGGGCCAGGACGAGGCGGTCCGCCAGCACCATGATCCCGGTGACGAGCGTGGCAAGGAAGAGGATCAGCGCAAAGTTCATTGTCGTAGAGTCTCGGGTCGGACGGGGCGGTGCGGGGATTGCGCGGCCGGTGACATTGTCGCATCCGGGAGTGCGGTGCCAGCGCCCGCCGGCCGCGATCCGGCCCCCTGAAACGGCATCCCGTCACAGCAGCGGCGAAGCGCGCGAATCACTTGTCCCCCACCTGCAGGATGGCCAGAAACGCCTCCTGCGGAATCTCGACGCTGCCGACGGATTTCATCCGCTTCTTGCCGGCCTTCTGCTTCTCCAGCAGCTTCTTCTTGCGCGAGATGTCGCCGCCATAGCACTTGGCGAGGACGTTCTTGCGCATGGCCTTGATCGTCTCGCGGGCGATGATCTGGGCGCCGATCGACGCCTGCACCGCGACGTCGAACATCTGTCGCGGTATCAGCGAGCGCATCTTGGACGCGACCTCGCGCCCGCGATGGATCGCGACCGAGCGGTGGACCATGATCGACAGCACGTCCACGCGTTCGCTGTTGATCAGGATGTCCAGCTTCACGACGTCGGCGACACGGAACTCCTTGAACTCGTAGTCGAGCGACGCGTAGCCGCGCGAAACCGATTTCAGGCGGTCGAAGAAATCCATCACCACCTCGGCCATCGGCAGTTCGTAGGTGAGCATCACCTGGCGGCCCAGATAAAGCATGTTCTTCTGCGTGCCACGCTTCTCGGTGCACAGCGTGAGCACCGGACCAACGTATTCCTGCGGCATCAGGATCGTCGCCGTGATGATCGGCTCGCGGATCTCCTCGACGCGGGAGAGGTCCGGCAGCTTCGACGGGTTCTCGATCTCGAGCACCGTCCCGTCGCGCAGCAGGACCTGGTAGACGACGGTCGGCGCCGTCGTGATGAGGTCCATGTCGTATTCGCGCTCGAGCCGCTCCTGGACGATGTCCATGTGCAGCAGGCCCAGGAAACCGCAGCGGAAGCCGAAGCCCAGCGCAGGCGAGACCTCGGGCTCGTAGTGCAGCGACGCGTCGTTGAGCTTGAGCTTGCCGAGCGCGTCGCGCAGTGCCTCGTACTGGTTCGACTCGACCGGATAGAGGCCCGCGAACACCTGCGGCTTGACGTCCTTGAAGCCGGGCAGCGGCGAGGGCGCGGGCCGGCTGGCAAGCGTCACCGTGTCGCCGACCTTCGCGGCGTCGATCTCCTTGATGCCGGCGATGATGAACCCGACGCCGCCGGCGGAGAGCACGTCGCGGCTCACCGCCTTGGGCGTGAACACGCCCACCTGCTCGCAGCCGTAGGTGGCGCCCGTGGACATCAGCTGGATCTTGTCGCGAGGCTTCAACCGCCCTTGCACGACGCGCACCAGCATCACCACCCCGACATAGTTGTCGAACCAGGAATCGATGATCAGCGCCGCCAGCGGCGCTTCCGGGTCCCCCTTCGGCGCAGGCACGCGGGCGATCACGGCTTCGAGTATGTCGTCGATCCCGAGCCCCATCTTGGCGCTGGCATGCACGGCATCCTGGGCGTCGATGCCGATGATGTCCTCGATCTCCTCGATCACGCGTTCGGGCTCGGCGGAGGGGAGATCGATCTTGTTCAGCACCGGCACCACCGTGACGCCCTGCTCGATGGCCGTGTAGCAGTTCGCGACCGTCTGCGCCTCGACGCCCTGCGATGCGTCGACGACCAGCAGCGCGCCTTCGCAGGCGGCGAGCGAGCGCGAAACCTCGTACGCGAAGTCCACGTGCCCGGGGGTGTCGATGAGGTTCAGCTGATAGGTCTCGCCGTCGCGGGCCTTGTAGGAAAGCGCCGCCGTCTGCGCCTTGATGGTGATCCCCCGTTCGCGCTCGAGATCCATGGAATCGAGCACCTGCTCTTCCATCTCGCGATCGGAGAGGCCGCCGCAACGATGGATGAATCGGTCGGCGAGCGTCGACTTGCCGTGGTCGATGTGGGCGATGATGGAGAAGTTGCGAATGCGATGCATGGGGCCGATCAAAGGAAAAGGGCACCTACCGTGCCCTTTCGTGCGGGAAAGAACGTTGAATTTTAGCGGATTTTCCCCGGCGACGCGAGTTCGGGTTGGCTCGCGACCGCCAGCGCCGCCTCGACGCGTGGGGCATCGAGGCGGTAGTGGCAAAGTTCGTTCGTCGCCACCGGCGCGCCGCGAAACAGCACCGGCACGCGCTCGCCCCATTCCCGCTCCAGCGCCGCATGCTCGGGGCGGTCGACGTCGACGACCTCGATCGAGGCCGCATAGGTGCGGACCAGCGGACGCAGCGCGTCGAGCATCTCGTCGCAGAGATGGCAGTAGGCCCGGTAGAGGAGCGTCAGTACCACCGCCGGCGGCCGGCGGCCCTCGTCCCCTGGCGCCGGACAGCGGTCAGTCACCGTTGTTGAGGCGCAAGGTGGAGAAGAACTCCTGCTCGCCGCGCTTGAGGCGCAGCGTCACCGATGCCCCCTTTTCGAGCTTGGCCAGCACGCCGTTGAGCTGCTCGGCGGAACGCGCCTCGGTGCTCTGTCCCCGGTTGATGACGGCGAGGATCACGTCGCCCGGCTGCACGTTGCCGCGCACCCCCGGCGTCACGTCGTCGACCAGCACGCCGCTCTTGATCTCGAGTTCCTTCTTCTGTTCGTCGGTGAGGTCGGAGAGCACGAGCCCCATGCGGTTGGGCTTGGCCTTCTCCTTGGGCACGGCGCCGCGCCGCGGTTGCGCCCCCGGCGCTTCTTCCTTCATCTCGGCCACGGTGACCGCGATCTCGCGCGAGGCGCCCTTGCGCCAGACGGTCAGCGTCACCTTGGTTCCGGGGCGGACGACAGTGATGATCCGCGGCAGTTCGGCGGAAGTCTTGACGTCGCGACCATCGACCTTGACGATGATGTCGCCGGCTTCGACGCCGGCCTTGTCGGCCGGCCCGCCCTTCTCGACCGAGTTGACGAGCGCACCCGACGGCTTCGGCAAGCCGAACGCCTCGGCCGTCTCCTTGCTCACTTCCTGGATCTGGACGCCGATGCGGCCGCGCGTGACGCGGCCTTTGTCCTTGATCTGATTGGCGGCGTTCATCGCGATGTCGATCGGGATCGCAAAGGCAAGCCCCATGAACCCGCCGGATCGCGAGAAGATCAGCGAATTGATGCCGACGACCTCGCCTTTCAGGTTGAACAGCGGACCGCCGGAATTGCCCGGGTTGATCGCGGCGTCGGTCTGAATGTACGGGACGAGGTTTTCCTGAGGCAGGTCGCGCCCCTTGGCGCTGACGATGCCTGCGGTCATCGTGTTGTCGAGTCCGAAGGGCTTGCCGATGGCGACGACCCACTCGCCCACCTTGAGCTTGTCGGGATCGCCGATCGTCACCCTGGGCAGGTCCTTGGCCTCGATCTTCAACAATGCGACGTCGGTCCGCTTGTCGGTGCCGATCACCTTGGCCTTGAACTCGCGCTTGTCCGACAGGTTGACCTTGACCTCGTCGGCGCCGTCGACGACGTGCGCGTTGGTGATGAGGTAGCCGTCGCTGGAGATGATGAAACCCGAGCCGACCGACTGCGCGTCGCGCTCAGGCATGTTGCGCGGGCGCGGAATCTGCCCGAAGCGGCGGAAGAACTCGTAGAACGGATCGTCCTCGGAGAGCTCGGGCATCGCGCGCGGCGAGCGTGCCTTCTGCGTGACGTCGATGCTGACGACAGCCGGTCCGTTCCGGTCGTAGAGCTCGGTGAAATCCGGCAGGGAGCCGCCGCGCGTCTGAGCGACGGCGGAAGGCGCCACGGCGGCGAACGCGGCAAGCAGCGCTGCGAATGCGCCAGCGAGAATGACACTGCGACGGCGAACGATCATGGAATGCCTTCTTCGGTAACGGCGAAAGTAACGGATGAAAGGATCGGCAGCAGCGATGCCGCGCGTCAGCGCCGCGCGACCGACGACGCAATCTGGCGCACGGTCACCGCCGGCACCTCGCCCAGCACGGTGACGAGAAAATCGTCGAACTGGCGCACGAAGACATTGGTGCCGCCGTGCTGCGACAAACCGGTCGGATGCGGCGCGGAGCCTACGTTCTCGATGAACACCGACACCGCGACCAGTCCGTCGGAGTACACGAGGTGCGCCACCGGATGCCGCTTGCCGCGCAGGGAGCGGAACCCCTCGACGATCCTGGCGAACCCGGCCGGCAGCTTGCCTACGACCCAGCCGGTGTCCCGAAGTTCCACGTCGCCCGGACCCGCGGCCCGCACCATCCACTCCGGCGGGGTCGTCGGCCACGACGGCTTGACCATCTCGCGGTCGATCTTGCCGCCGATGGCGAGGTCGATGAAGGCGAACTGCTCGACCGCGTCTCCCTGCTCGTCGAGAATGCGCGCCTTGAGGAGCAGCCCGGTCTCGGCATCGGCCCAGAACTTGTGCCCGTAGCGCAAGCCGTCCTTGGGCGCGAACACGAACGCCTGCGCCGCCAATCCGGCGACTCGGCCGGGCTCGGCCCGGCGGAACTCGTAGTGGTCGGTCAGCGACTTCTGCTGCTGCGGCGAGAGCGAGGGAAAGGCGTTGCGAAACGTCCGTGGCTCGATGCGCACGACCTTGGCGTCGGGGTAGTAACAGCGCACCTCGCCCTGGCTGCGAATGACCTCGCGCGCCGGGCCGTCGAGATTGACGAGCTTCTCGAACTCGGCACCACTGTCGTTCAGGTGCACGAGGCGCGACGTCTCCACGCGTCCGCCATGCTGATAGACGATCGTGCCGACGTAATTGTGCTGGCGCGCCGCGGCGGCGGCACGACTGAGCCACGCCGCCGCGTCCTCGGCCCGTGCCATCGGCGCGGATACCACGGCAGCCACGAGTGCCGCCACGCGGATACAGCGGCCCACCGGAATTGCGATTGCTGTCCCCACCGTCATCGCGTCACCCCGACGACTTTCCGTGCTTCCCCGGCGAAGCCATCACGGACGCGCCTCGACGGCCGTCGCCGTCGCCGGCCGCAGGTAGGGCCCGACGCCCTGGATCTGGATGGTCGGGGAGCTTTCCTGGTGGGCGAGCAGATAATCGGCGGGCACGCTTCGCGGCTTGATCTGCGTCGCCCGCGCGACCGCGGCCTCGCGCGCCCTGGCGATGGTGTTCGCCTGCGGATCCAGCGTGCTCATGGCGGCCCAGCCGACGACCGCGACCGCCGCCACCGTCGCCGCGACGTTCCAGGCGAGCGACAACGTGCGGTTGGGTCTCGCCTTGGGCGCGAGGACCGTCGGCTCGGCGGCGAGCCGCGCCGCGAAACGCTCCGAAAATCCGGGCGACAGCCGTTGCGTTCCGCGCAGCGTGTCGCCGATCACGTGATAGCCCGCCCACGTGGCCATCCCTTCGGGGCGCTTCAACTGTGCCCATACGACATCGAGTTGCTCGTCATCGAGCTCACCATCCATCAGCCTCGAAATATCCTCGCCCATCACCATCTCCGGTTCTCGTCGGTCCCCAGCAACGGCCGCAATTCCGTTGCGATCGCTTCCCGCGCCCGGAAGATCCGGGAGCGCACCGTGCCAATCGGACAATTCATCACGTTGGCTATCTCTTCGTAACTCAATCCCTCGATCTCGCGCAGCGTGATCGCCGTGCGAAGGTCCTCGGGGAGTGCGTCCACTGCCTTGTTGACAGTGGCCGCGATTTCCTTGCCTTCCAGCTCCGATTCCGGCGTGCTCGTGTCGCGCAACTGGTCTGCATCCTCGAAATTCTCGGCGTCGTCGATGTCGACGCCGGTAGACGTCGGCGCACGGCGACCCATCGCGACCAGGTAGTTCTTCGCGGTGTTGATGGCGATCCGGTAAAGCCAGGTGTAGAAAGCGCTGTCGCCCCTGAACGCCGGCAACGCACGATACGCCTTGATGAATGCCTCCTGCGTCACGTCCTCGACCTCGGCGGGGTCGCGGACGAACCGCGACAAGAGCCGCCCCAACTTGCGCTGGTACTTCATGACCAGCAACTCGAATGCGCGCTTGTCACCCCGTTGCGCGCGAAGAACGAGTTGCTGATCGACTTCGCGATCACCCATTTAAGGGTTGTCCCTGATTCACATTCATTGTTATCCCCGTCGAACGGCGGGTGCGGCGGCCGGCGCCTCGCAGGAAGCCGCTGCGGACTTCGCCGCAGAGTCCGATCGGCTTGTCCTGCGCGGGCAGGCTTACGCTTGCACGGACAGACCACCGGAAGCGCGGTAAGTTCACGTCTCGCGGCCGGAGGCCGCCTCGCCAGCGGGCTTCGATAGGGGCGCGGGTGCACCCTTGTCCAGTACAACCAGGGGCTTGATCCTTCCGGTCACGATTCCCCGGTAGTTCCGCACCGACGGCTCGCGCCAGGCCGCGAGTGCATCGCGCTGCGCGCCATCGAGCAAACCCAACTGGTCGAGCACCGCAACCGTCGCCGGGTGCAGACCCCGCTTGCCGCCATCGGCGACCTTGACGACGATGCCGATGCCGCGACTGCGCACGCCAACGGCCTGAATGCCCTCGGCGCCGATCTTGGTCACCCAATCGCCGCGGCCCGCCTGCATGTACGCGAGGTCGTTGCGCCCGCTTCCGGAGACCATCTCAGGATGCGCCGTCATGGCGTCGGCCAGCACGCGGGCCGCGCCCCCGTACTGCGCATCGTCGTCGGAGGCGGCGAGGCGGGCGAACGCTGTGGCGAGTCCCGACAGCGGTACGGCGTAGTTGGGCGCCGAGCAGCCGTCGACGCCCCAGACGAGGTCCGCCGTGTCGATGCCGGTGAAATGCGCGACCGAGCGCCGGATCTCGGCCTGCAACGGGTGCTCGAAGGCGAGATAGGTCTCCCGGGGCGCCCCGCAAAGCGCGCACCACGCAAGCATCCCCGAATGCTTGCCCGAACAGTTGTGCGCCAGCGGCGAGTACGGGGGCGGCGGCGGGTAGCTGCCGGAAATTTCGTAGTGCCCGGGCACGTGGGTGCCGCACTGGAGATCCGACACCGCGTGGCCAGCCTTCGCGAGCACGCTGCCGGCGGCGTCCACGTGCCGTGTTTCGCCGGAATGACTGGCGCACATGAGCGCGACCTCGGCGGGCGTGAAGCCGAATCGCTCCACACCGCCGGCGGCGACCAGCGGGATCGCCTGGAAGGGCTTCAGCGCGCTTCGCGTCGGCGCGACGAACCGCGGATTGCCGGCAGAATGAAGTATCCGGCCGTCGCGATCGCAGACGGCGACGCTGCCGTAATGGACGGCATCGATCATGGCACCACGGGTCGCGGCAGCCAGGGGCACGTGCAGCGGGTGCGGACCGGCAGCTGCGGCAAGCGTCGCGGCGGAAACGGACGGTTCGTCGGTCATCGAATGGGTGTCGGGCGCTGGCCGCGTATTATCGCTCGTAACGTCGCGCCACGACCGGATCCATCGAGGGCAAGCCGGAAAAAGCGAACGGCAGGGTGTCCCCACCCTGCCGTCGCTCCCCCCTCCTAGTGTCGGGGAAACCGGCGCCCGTTACGGGTCTGTCCGGTCAACCGCCTGCAAGCGCATGCCTGATCTGCTCCAGTGCGGCCGGGTCTTCGATGGTGGTGAGGTCGCCCGGATCACGGCCCTCGGCCAGCGCCTGAATCGAGCGTCGCAGCAATTTGCCTGACCGCGTCTTGGGCAGCACGGTGACGAAATGAACGGCACCCGGGCGGGCGATCGCACCCAGCTCCCGATCGACGGTGTCCATCACCTCCTTGCGCATCCTGGCAACGCCTTCGGGCGTGGCAACCCGGGCCGGATCCTTGACCACGGCGAAGGCAACGGGAATCTGGCCCTTCAGCGGATCGGCGACGCCCACGACCGCCACTTCGGCGATGCCCGAGTGGGCCTGCACGGCCTCCTCGATCTCGCGGGTGCCGAGGCGATGGCCCGCGACGTTGATGACGTCGTCGGTGCGGCCGAGCACGAAGTAGTAGCCATCCGCATCCGCGGTCGCCCAATCGAACGTCGAATAGACCATGCGATTGCGGAAGGTCGAGAAGTAGGTGCGGACGAAGCGCTCGTCGTCACCCCACACCGTGGTCATGCAGCCCGGCGGCAGCGGCGGCACGATGGTCAGCACGCCCTTTTCGTCGGGGCCCACGGGCTCCGCCGTCGCCTCGGACAGCAGCTGCACGTCGTAGCCGAAGACCGGGAACGACGGGCTGCCGAACTTGCGCGGCGTCTCCTCGACGCCGAGCTGCGCCGACAGGATCGGCCAGCCGCTCTCGGTCTGCCAGTAGTTGTCGATGATCGCGACGCCCAGCGAGTCGGAAGCCCAGCGCGCCGTGGGCTCGTCCAGCGGCTCGCCCGCCAGGAACAGGTACTTCAGCATCGAGATGTCGTGCGCCTTCATGAACGACGGATCCTGCTTCTTGAGCACCCGGATCGCGGTGGGCGAACTGAACATCGTCTTGACCCTGTAGTCGGAAACGATCTTCCACCAGATGCCCGGATCGGGACGTATCGGCAGTCCTTCGTACATGATCGTCGTCGTGCCGTTGAGCAACGGGCCGTACACGATGTACGAGTGGCCGACCACCCAGCCGATGTCGCTGGTGGTGAACATCGTGTCGCCCGGTCCGAGGCAGAAGATGTGCCGCATCGAGGCGGTGAGCGCGACAGCGTAGCCGCCGGTGTCGCGCTGCACGCCCTTCGGCTTGCCGGTGGTGCCGGACGTATACAGGATGTACGAGGGCTCGGACGACTCCAGCCACTCGCAGGGAACGTCGGCGTCCATGTGCTGCGCGCGCAAGCCCGCATAGTCGAGGTCGCGGCCGGGGACCACGGCCATCGCCGGATCCAGCCCGCGGTTGACGATGATCACTTTCTGCGGCGGTTGCTGCGACAGCCGGATCGCCTCGTCGACCAGATGCTTGTAGGGAACGGCCTTCCCGCCCCGCATGCCTGCATCCGACGTCACCATCACCTTGGGTTTCGCGTCGTCGATGCGGGTGGCCAGGCTGGCGGCGGCAAAGCCGCCGAACACCACCGAGTGGATCGCGCCGATGCGCGCACAGGCAAGCATCGCGAACGCCGCCTCGGCGATCATCGGCATGTAGATCAGAACCCGGTCGCCGCGGCCGACGCCCTGTGCCTTCAGCGCCGCCGCGAAGCGGTTCACCTCGCGGTGCAGCTCGCGGAACGTGTACACGCCCTTCTGATCGGTTTCGGTCGAGAGGTAGACCAGTGCGGGAGAATCGCCTCGCGCTGCAAGATGGCGGTCGACTGCGTTGTGGCAGATGTTGGTGCGGCCGCCGACGAACCATTTGGCGAACGGGGGGTTCGAGTAGTCGAGGACCGACGTGAAAGGCGTCTGCCAGTCGATCAGCGCCGCCTGCTCGGTCCAGAACGCGTCGCGTTCATCGAGCGAGCGGCGGTGGAACTCCTTGTACGTCGGCATGGCCCTACTCCTCGTCGCTGCGACTCGCCCAAGCGGACTGCGCCGACAGCGGTCAGGTCACCGCGGCGCGCGGCACCCGTGGCGCCACGCGCCGCCGGGTGCGCCATCTTATATAAGACATAGGCGTTGCGGAAGGGGTACGGCGCCGGTGCCGATCAGGGATGGCTGTCGGAGGCGATCCGCACGACGGTCCGCCCGCGGATCATTCCCTTCAAATAGGCATCGAAGTGTGTCGGCAACTCGTCGAAGTCGATGGTGCGCACCTGATCGTGGACGCGGTCCGGCCGCCACTCGACCGCCAGCTTGTTCCAGACCTTCTGCCGCAGCGCCATCGGGCAATTCGCGCTGTCCGCGCCCAGCAGGTGAACGCCGCGCAGGATGAACGGCAGCACGGTGGTGTTGAGCTTCGCGTCGGCGGCCAGTCCCACGGCGCCGACGGTGCCGCCGACCTTCATCGTCGACAGCAGCCAGGCCAGGAGGTCGCCGCCGAGATTGTCCACCGCGCCCGCCCAGGTCGCCTTGTCGAGCGGCCGGATCTTCGTCAGATCGATCGCGCGTCGGTTCAGCACTTCCTTCGCCCCGATGTCGCGCAGATAGTCGGCCTCGTCCTCCTTGCCGGTGATCGCGGTGACGTCGTAGCCGCTCTTGGCCAGGATCTCGATCGCCACCGATCCGACCCCGCCGGTCGCGCCCGTCACTGCCACCGGACCGTTCGCGGGCTTGAGTCCGTTGTGTTCCATCAGCATGACCGCCAGCGCCGCGGTGAATCCGGCCGTCCCGAGCGTCATCGCGTCGAACGCGGTCATGCTCTCGGGCCGGCGCACCACCCAGTCCCCCGGAACGCGCACGAACTCGCTGTAGCCGCCGTCGTGCGCGACGCCCATGTCGTAGCCGTGGACGACGACCTTGTCGCCGTGCCTCCAGCGCGGATCGGAGCTGGTTTCGACGGTCCCTGCCATGTCGATGCCGGCGTTGGTCGGGTATTTGCGCATGATGCGCCCGGCCCCGTTGTGCGACAGCGCATCCTTGTAGTTGATCGTCGAATATTTGGTCTTGATGACAACGTCGCCGGGATCGAGTTCGGACAGCGTCATGTCGACGAACCGGCTCGACACGATCTTGTTCTCCTCGAACGTCCGGTAGGCCTTGAATTTGTGCATGGGACTCTCCTTGGGGCAGGTTGGTCAATCAGGTCGGCGACGAAGGCAAGTGCCGCATCGCTTGTTTCAAGCGGGCTCCGCCGCGGCCACGTGCGGAAGTGCCATGTAGTCGCGCGATTGCATTTCGATGAGACGGCTGACGGTGCGGGGGAACTCGCGGCTGTGGGGGCCTTCGACGTACAGTTCCGCGGGGGGCACGGCGGCCGAGACGATGAGTTTCACGCGATGATCGTACAGGATGTCGACAAGCCAGGTGAAGCGCCGGGCGCGATCGCCCATCTCGGACGTCATGCGGGGAACGCCCGAGAGCAGCAGGACCGCGAATTGACGGGCGAGTTCCAGATAGTCGCGCTGCGAGCGCGGGCCGTCGCAGAGTTCGGCGAAGTCGAACCAGATCGCGTCGGCCGCTCGCCTGCGCGCCGACAGCACCCGGCCCTCGATGACGATCCTGTTGCTCTCATCGTGGCCGGAACACAGCTTCTCGAAGGCGCGCAGCAGCGCGGCGTCGGCTGCCGGGCCGGCCGGCACGTGATAGCTCGCCACCCGCTCCAACGCGCGCAGCCGGTAATCGGTACCGCCGTCGATCTCGACGAGATCGAGCTCGCGCTCGATCAGGCGTATCGTCGGCACGAAATTCTGCCGCTGCAGGCCGTTCGGATAGAGCGCGTCGGGCGGATAGTTCGAGGTGAGCACGAACACCACGCCGTGCGCGAACAGCGCCGTCAGCAGGCGGCCGAGGATCATCGCGTCGGCGATGTCGGAGACGTGGAACTCGTCGAAGCAGACGAGGCGCCACTTGCGCGCGACCCGGGCGGCGACCGCGGCCAGCGGATCGACCTCGCGCTTCAGCGTCGCCAGTTCCGCGTGAATGTCGCGCATGAACGCGTGGAAGTGCACCCGCGTCTTGCGACGGATGGGCACCGTCGCGAAGAACGCGTCCATCAGCAGGCTCTTGCCGCGTCCGACGCCTCCCCAGCAATACAACCCGCGGGGCACCTCGGGACGCGAGAAAAGGCGCTTGAGGGTCGACTGCCGGGCCGCCCGGAAGACCGAGAGTTCGGCCGCCAGCCTATCGAGCCGCAGGGCTGCTGCGCACTGCGCAGGATCGAGCGCGATGCCGCGTGCCGCAAGGGATTCGCGCACCGAAGTCGCGACCGGAGTGCGCGCTGTGCCCGCCGCCACGCGGGCGGCCACCGAGGTCACCGGTGACGCCACTCGCCACCCTCCGACGCGAACGCGCCGGTCGTTGCCCGCCACTGGACCGCATTGGAAGCCACGGGACACATGATACCGGCAACACGACCCGCGCCGCCACCGAGCGCCGCTCCATCGGCCGGCCCGGGCGCGAGCCATGCGGCCCGCATCCGCTCGCTCCCGGCGGACAGCCTCAAGCGTTCAGCGCCCGTCTGTCGACGGCCAGCGCCGCCTCCCTGGTCACCTCGGACAGCGACGGATGCGCGTGGCAGATCCGGGCGATGTCCTCGCTGGAGGCGCCGAACTCCATCGCCATCACGCCTTCGGCGATCAACTCCGAAGCCTGCGGTCCGATCACGTGCATGCCCAGGATCCGGTCGGTCGCAGCATCGGCGAGGAGCTTGACGAATCCCGTCGTGTCGCCGAGGGCGCGCGCACGACCGTTGGCGGCAAACGGGAACGACCCGGCCCGATAGGTGACGCCGTCGGCCTTCAACTGCTGCTCGGTCTTGCCTACCCACGCGATCTCGGGCGACGTGTAGATCACCCAGGGAACCGTGTTGAAGTCGACGTGACCGTGCTGCCCCGCGATGCGCTCGGCCACCGCCACGCCCTCGTCTTCGGCCTTGTGCGCCAGCATCGGCCCGCGGACGACATCGCCGACCGCCCACACCTGCGGCAGGTTGGTGCGACAGTCCCCATCGACGGCAACGAACCCGCGCTCGTCCAGCTTCAACCCGACCGCATCGCCGTTGAGTCCCGCCGTGTGCGGCAGCCTGCCGATCGAGACGATCAGCCGGTCAAAGGTCGCCCGCTGCGCCTTGCCCTCGCCGTCGTTCCAGGTCACGGCGACGTCCTTCCTGCCGACCTTCACCGCCGTGATGGCGGCGCTGGTGTGTATGGCCAGACCCTGCCGGGCGAAGACCTTCGCCGCCTCGTTCGCCACCGCATCGTCGGCAGCGCCCAGGAACACGGGCAGCGCCTCGAGCACCGTGACCTCGGCCCCCAGCCGGCGCCACACACTGCCCATTTCGAGTCCGATGACGCCTGCCCCCACCACCCCCAGCCGCCTGGGCACCTCGCCGATCGCCAGCGCACCGGCGTTGTCGAGCACGAGTCTGTCGTCGAAGGGCGTGCCCGGCAATGCGCGCGGCTTCGAGCCGGTGGCGACGATCACATGCCTGGCGACGATCTCGCCGGCATTCGGCCCCTCGATCATGAGCCGCCAGCCCGCGGTCGCGCTGCCCCCGACGAACGACCCCCGGCCGTGGAAGAACGCGACCTTGTTCTTCCTGAACAGGAACGCGATGCCGTCGTTGTTCTGCGCCACGATCCGTTCCTTGCGCGCGAGCATGCGGCCGACGTCCACCGAGAGCCCCTTGACGTCGATGCCGTGGGCGGCGAAACCGTGGCCCGCGTGCTCGAAGTGCTCGGATGACTGCAGCAGCGCCTTGGACGGAATGCAGCCGACATTGGTGCAGGTCCCTCCCAATGCCGGCTTGCCGTCGGCGCGCGTCCAGTCGTCGATGCAGGCGACCCTCATGCCGAGTTGCGCCGCGCGCAGGGCGGCGATGTAGCCGCCGGGACCGCCGCCGATGACGGCGACGTCGAACTCATCAGCCATGACGAATTTCCTCGCTCGGTTGCGCTTCAGAGATCCAGCAACAGCCGCGCCGGATCCTCCAGCGCTTCCTTGATGGCCACCAGCGACAGCACCGCCTCGCGGCCATCGATGATCCGGTGATCGTAGGACTGGGCGAGATAGTTGATCGGCCGCACGACGACCTGGCCGTTCTCGACCACCGGGCGCTCCCTGGTCGCGTGCACGCCGAGGATCGCCGACTGCGGCGGGTTGATGATCGGCGTCGAGAGCATCGAGCCGAAAACGCCGCCGTTGCTGATCGTGTAGGTGCCGCCGGTCAACTCCTCGACCGTCAGCTTGCCTTCGCCGGCGCGTTTGCCGAAATCGGCGATCTTCGCCTCGATCTCCGCGATCGACAGCTGATCGGCATCGCGAAGGATCGGGACCACCAGTCCGCGCGGGCTGCCCACGGCGATGCCGATGTCGAAGTAGCCGTGGTAGACGATGTCGGTGCCGTCGATCGACGCATTCACCGCCGGGTACTTCTTGAGCGCGTGCACGACCGCCTTCACGAAGAAGCCCATGAACCCGAGCTTGACCCCGTGCTCCTTCTCGAAACGATCCTTGTACCGGTTGCGCAGGTCGATGACCGGCTGCATGTTGACTTCGTTGAATGTCGTCAGGATCGCTGCCGTCGACTGCGACTGCACGAGACGCTCGGCCACGCGCTGACGCAGCCGCGACATCGGGACCCGCTGTTCGGGACGGTTGCCGTATGCGGCCGGCAACGCCACCGCCGGTGCGGGAGCCGGTGCAGGCGCTCCCGCAGCGGGCGGCGCCAGCCGGGTGGTCGTCGCCGCGACGACGTCGCCCTTGGTGATGCGCCCGCCGCGACCGGTGCCTTCGACCACCGCCGCATTCACGCCCTGCTCGGCGAGCATCTTGCGCGCCGCGGGAAGTGCCGTCGCCACCGCCGGTGCCGGTGCCGAGGCAGGTGCCGGCGCGGGCGCCTCAGCGGCGGCGGAAGGTGCGGTCGCTTTGCCGTCGGTATCGATGACCGCGATCAGATCGAGGCTCTTCACCGTCGCGCCGTTGGGCGCGACGATCTCGACGAGGACACCGGATTCCGGCGCCGGGAGTTCGAGCACGACCTTGTCGGTTTCGACGTCGATCAGGTTTTCGTCGCGCCTGACGGCGTCGCCGGGCTTCTTGTGCCAGCTCACGAGCGTGGCTTCGGCCACCGACTCGGGCAACTGGGGCACTTTGACTTCGACTCGCATGATGGCTTTCCTGTCAGGTTCCGACGAGCATCTCGCCTTCGGACAGCTTGGGCGCGAAAGCATCCTCGATCAACTGCTTCTGCTGGGCGAGATGCTTGGACATGTAGCCCACCGCCGGCGACGCCGATACCGGCCGTCCCGCGTAGGAGACGACCTGCGCCGGCCGCGCATCGGCGCGGAAATAGGCGCGCAACCGGTACCACGCGCCCTGGTTCTGCGGCTCTTCCTGGCACCAGACGATTTCCGTCGCGTGCGGGAACTTCGCCAGCTCCGCCTTGAAGTCGGCGTGCGGGAACGGGTAGAGCTGTTCGAAACGTATGATCGCGACGTCCCCGATCCCGTGCTCGCGACGATGCGCGGCCAGCTCGTAGTACACCTTGCCGCTGCAGAGAATGACGCGCTTCACCTTCTTGGCGGCGATCTTCTCGGTTTCGCCGATCACCGTCCGGAAACTCCCCTCGGCCAACTCCTGCAGCGACGAGACCGCCGCCTTGTGCCGCAGCAGGCTCTTGGGGCTCATCACCACCAGAGGCGTGCGGAACGGGCGGATCATCTGCCGGCGCAGCAGGTGATAGATCTGGGCCGGCGTCGAGGGGACGCAGACCTGCATGTTGTGTTCAGCGCACAGCTGCAGGAACCGCTCGGGCCGCGCGGAGGAGTGCTCCGGACCCTGGCCCTCGTAGCCGTGCGGCAACAGCAGCACCAGTCCGCAGAGACGTCCCCACTTCGCCTCGCCGGAACTGATGAACTGGTCGATGACGACCTGCCCGCCGTTGGCGAAGTCGCCGAACTGCGCCTCCCAGATCACGAGCCGCTTGGGGTCCGATGTAGCGTAGCCGTACTCGAAGCCCAGTACGCCCAGCTCGGTCAGCACCGAGTCGATGATCTCGATGGTCGGCTGCCCTTCCTTCACGTGCTCGAGCGGAACCCAGGTTCCCGCGTCCCATTTCTCGCGGTTCTGGTCGTGCAAGACGGCGTGACGGTGGACGAAGGTGCCACGACCGACGTCCTCGCCGGACAGGCGGACGCCGAAGCCGTCCGCCAGCAGCGTGGCGTAGGCAAGCGTCTCGCCCATCCCCCAGTCCAGCGGCAGCTTGCCCTCGGCCATCGCCTTGCGATCCGCGATCACCTTTTCGACGCGCGGATGCAGCTTCAAGCCGTCCGGGATCTCGCAGACCTTCGTCGCGAGCGCCTTCAGGAGCTTCAGCGGCACCCGGGTGTCGGCGGGCTCGGTCCACTTGAGACCCTTGGTGTAAGGTGACCAGTCGGCGGAAAACGGCGCCTTGTAGTTGGAAAGGACCGTCTTGTTTGTGTGGGTGCCCTTGTCCATCGCCGCGCGGTAGCTGGCGATCATCGCGTCGGGTTCGTCGGCCCGGACGACGCCCTCGGCGATCAGCCTGTCGGCGTAGAGCTTGCGCGTGCCCGGATGCTGGCTGATCTTCTTGTACATCAGCGGCTGCGTGACCATCGGCTCGTCCGCCTCGTTGTGGCCGAGGCGCCGGAAGCAGACGAGGTCGATGAAGACGTCCTTGTGGAACTGTTGACGGTATTCCATCGCGATGTCGATGGCCAGCAGGCAGGCTTCCGGATCGTCACCGTTGACGTGCAGGATCGGCGCCTCGACCATCTTCGCGATGTCGGTGCAGTACAGCGTGCCGCGCGTGTCGCGCGGATCGGAGGTCGTGAATCCGATCTGGTTGTTGACGACGATGTGGATGGTGCCGCCCGTGTAGTAGCCGCGGGTCTGCGCCATGTTGAGGACTTCCTGCAGGACGCCCTGCCCCGCGACCGCGGCATCGCCGTGGATGAGGACCGGCAGCACCTGGTCGCCCTTGGCGTCGCCGCGCCGGTGCTGCCGCGCGCGCACCGATCCCTCGACGACCGGGTTCACCGCCTCGAGGTGCGACGGATTGAACGCGAGGGTCAGCCCCATCGGGCCACCCGGTGTGATGACGTACGACGAGAAGCCCTGGTGGTACTTGACGTCGCCGGCGGAGAGCTTCTTGCTGTACTTGCCCTCGAACTCGGAAAAGAGGTCGGCGGGCATCTTGCCCAGCGTGTTCACCAGGACGTTGAGGCGTCCGCGGTGCGCCATGCCGATGACCGTTTCCTGGATGCCCGCAGCGCCGGCTTTCTCGATCAGGCGATCGAGCATCGGCGTCATCGTGTCGCCGCCTTCGCCGGAGAACCGCTTCTGGCCGACATAGCGCGTGTGCAGATAGCGCTCGAGCGTCTCCGCGGCCGTCAGCCGCTCGAGGATGTGCCGCCTCTGCTCGGCGGTGAACGTCGGCTTGGAGCGTATCGGCTCCAGCCGCTGCTGGATGAAGCGCTTGGTCGCGGTGTCGTGGATGTACATGTACTCGGCACCCACGGTACGGCAATACGTGTCGCGCAGCGCCTGCACCAGGTCGCGCAGTCGCATCCGCTCGCCGGCGGCCTTGAACGATCCGACGTCGAACTCGGTGTCGAGATCCGCCTCGGTGAATCCGTAGGTCGCCAGATCGAGGTCGGCGATGTAGGGCTTCTCGGCGCGCTGCAACGGGTCGAGGTCCGCGTGAAACATCCCGAGGGTCCGGAATTTGCCGATCATCTGCAGCACCAGCACCTGCCTGTGCATGGTGGAAGCATCGACCATCGCGCCGGCGACCTTGCGGCTCCTGCCCAGCTGGATGAACGACTCGATCACCGGCCCGTGCGCGACGTCGGCGGCGCCGCCGCGCAGCGTGTCGAAGTAGGCGCGCCAATCCGGCGCCACCGACGCCGGGTCCGCCAGATAGCTCTCGTATTGCTCTTCGATGAACGGCACGTTGCCGCCGAACAGCGTGCTCGTCGATTCGAGGGCCTTCATGATGCTCATCGTCTCACCTCGCTGCCTGTCGCGTGACTCTCCCGCAGGCCGGTTGCAGGGCCGGCGGGTACTGCCGATATGAAAGGGGCGGTCAGCGACCGCCCCGTCTGCCGCCCGAAGCGGATGTCAGCGCTGCGGCAGCGGCTTCACCGGACGCCGCGTGGCGCCCACGAACAATTGCCGCGGACGGCCGATCTTCTGGTCGGGATCGGAGATCATCTCGTTCCACTGCGCGATCCAGCCGACGGTGCGCGCCAGCGCGAAGATGCCGGTGAACAGCGACACCGGGATGCCCAGCGCGCGCTGGACGATGCCCGAGTAGAAGTCGACGTTGGGGTAGAGCTTGCGCGACACGAAATAATCGTCTTCGAGCGCGATCTTTTCCAATGCCATCGCGAGCTTGAACAGCGGGTCGTCGTGGAGGCCGAGTTCGTTCAGCACTTCGTAGCAGGTTTCGCGCATGAGTTTCGCGCGCGGGTCGTAGTTCTTGTACACGCGGTGGCCGAAGCCCATCAGCTTTACGGTGGAGTTCTTGTCCTTGACCTTGGCGATGAACTCGCCGATCTTCGCCACCCCACCCTCCCGCTGGATCCTGAACAGCATGTTGAGCGCTGCCTCGTTGGCACCGCCGTGCGCCGGGCCCCACAGGCAGGCGATGCCGGCGGCGATGCAGGCAAACGGATTGGCGCCCGACGACCCCGCCAGCCGGACCGTCGACGTCGACGCATTCTGCTCGTGGTCGGCGTGCAGGATCAGGATGCGGTCGAGCGCCCGCACCAGCACCTCGTTGACCTTGTAGTCCTCGGCCGGCGTGGCGAACATCATGCGCATGAAGTTGGCCGTGTAGGACAGATCGTTGCGCGGGTAGACGAACGGCTGGCCGATCGAATACTTGTAGGTCATCGCCACCAGCGTCGGCAGCTTGGCGATGAGACGGATGGCAGACACGTCGCGATGATGCTGGTCGCTGATGTCCAGCGCATCGTGGTAGAACGACGACAGCGCGCCCACCACGCCCACCAGCACCGCCATCGGGTGCGAGTCGCGGCGGAAGCCGCGGAAGAAGAACTGCATCTGCTCGTGCACCATCGTGTGCGTCACCACCAGGCGCTCGAAGTCGGCCTTCTCCTTGACGTTGGGCAGCTCGCCTCGCAGCAGCAGGTAACAGGTCTCGAGGAAGTTGCAGTTCACCGCGAGGTCGTCGATCGAGTAACCGCGGTAGAGCAGCTCGCCCTTGTCGCCGTCGATGTACGTGATTGCGGAATCGCAGGCCGCCGTCGACAGGAACCCGGGATCGTAGGTGAACCTCCCGGTCTTGCCGTAGAGCGTGCGAATGTCGACAACCTCAGGACCGACAGTGCCGGCGAGGATGGGAAACTCGACGGAGGGCGAACCATCGGAGAAGGACAGCGTGGCGGTACGATCGGTCTTCATTGAATCTCCATGCGCAGTGGTTTCCGGCGGGCCATGCTGGCCTCGATGCACGTCTCTATGCGTTGTTTACAGCGTGTTTCCTTCCTGTCTCGACTTCATTGCTTCGTCAACCCTCGCCGTCAGGCGCTGCGCAGCGAATCCAGCAGCGGGCGCAATGCTTCGTCAACCGTGTCACTGCGTCCGGACAGCAAGTCCCACAGCTCGATGTCGGAGAGGTCGAGCAGCCGATCGAGCGCCGCGACATCCGCATCCGACATCCCCGTTCCGCGAGCCCCGAGCCAGCGCGCGAGGATCAGATCGTTCTCCAGCATGCCGCGCCGGCAGCGCCAGCGCAGGCGGTTCAGTTGCGTCGCGTCCAAGGCGGCTCCGGCGATCAGACCGCGCGCTTGACCATGATGTCCTTGATCTTGCCGATCGCCTTGGTCGGATTGAGAGCCTTCGGACAGACGTCGACGCAGTTCATGATCGTGTGGCAGCGGAAGAGCCGATAGGGATCTTCGAGGTTGTCCAGGCGCTCGTTGGTAGCCTGGTCGCGCGTGTCGGCGATGAAGCGGTACGCGGCCAGCAAACCCGCGGGACCGACGAACTTGTCGGGATTCCACCAGAACGAAGGGCAGGCGGTCGAACAGCAGGCGCACAGAATGCACTCGTAGAGGCCGTCGAGTTCCTCCCTGTCCTCGGGCGCCTGCAACCGCTCTTTCTCCGGCGGCGGCGTCTCGTTGACGAGGTAAGGCTTGATGGAATGATATTGCTTGAAGAACTGGCTCATGTCCACGATCAGGTCGCGGATCACCGGCAACCCCGGCAGCGGCCGCAATTCGACCGGCTCGGAGAGTTCGTTGAGGTTGGTGATGCAGGCGAGACCATTCTTGCCGTTGATGTTCATCGCGTCCGAGCCGCAGACGCCTTCGCGGCAACTGCGCCGGAACGCCAGCGTGTCGTCGTGTTCCTTCAGCCGCATCAGCGCGTCGAGAAGCATCCGGTCGGTGGACTCCAGCGCGACGTCGAACTCCTGCAGGCGCGGCGCGGCGTCGGCTTCGGGATCGTAGCGGTAAACGCGAAATTTCATCCGTGGCTCCGGAACGGTTCGTGGTGGCCTGCGCTCGGTCTCAGTAGTTCCGCGCCTTGGGCGGGAACGCGTCGACCGACAGCGGCTTCATGTTGACGGGCTTGTAGGCGAGACGATTGCCTTCGCGGTACCACAGCGTGTGCTTCATCCAGTTCGGGTCGTCGCGATCGGGATAGTCGCTTCTCGCCTGCGCGCCGCGCGATTCCTGGCGCGCCGCGGCGGAAACGATCGTCGCCTTCGCGGTCTCGATCAGGTTGTCGAGCTCGAGCGCCTCGACGCGGGCGGTGTTGAACGTTCGGCTCTTGTCCTTGATCGCCGTGCGACCCACGCGCTCCTCGATTTCCAGCACCTTGGCGACGCCGGAGGCGAGGAGCTCCTGGTTGCGGAACACGCCGCAGTGCGCCTGCATCGCCTTGCGCAGCGCATTGCCCACCTCGGGCACCGACTCGCCGGCCGTCGCGCCGTCGAGGCGTGCGAGGCGCGCGCGCGCGCCGTCCCCCGCCGATGCGGGCAGCGGCTTGTGCGCCCTGCCCTTCAATCCCTGCGCGACGATGAAATCGCCGGCAGCGCGGCCGAAGACCACGAGGTCCAGCAGCGAATTGGTGCCCAGGCGGTTGGCGCCGTGGACCGAGACGCACGCGCACTCGCCAACCGCGTAGAGGCCGTTGACGACGGCGCGGTA
Organism: uncultured beta proteobacterium; assembly: GCA_963788185.1. Taxonomy (GTDB): domain Bacteria; phylum Pseudomonadota; class Gammaproteobacteria; order Burkholderiales; family Casimicrobiaceae; genus CAIWHR01. The sequence continues at coordinate 665,370 of CAWBGE010000017.1, read as the reverse complement.
GTCGTCGCCCTTGGGGGCCACCACCTGGCCCTGGATGTTCGTGGGGATGCCGCCCATCTGGTAGTGGATCGTCGGCACCACCGGAATCGGCTCCCGGATGCAGTCGACGTTGGCGAACTTCAGCGCGATCTCGCGGATCGACGGCAGGCGCTTCAGAATGACTTCGGGGCCGAGGTGGTCGAGCTTCAGCAGGACGTGATCCTTTTCGGGACCGCAACCGCGGCCTTCCTTGATTTCCTGGTCCATCGACCGCGAGACGACATCGCGCGACGCGAGGTCCTTGGCGTTGGGCGCGTAGCGCTCCATGAACCGCTCGCCGTTGCAGTTCAGCAGGATGCCGCCCTCGCCGCGGACGCCCTCGGTGATCAGCACGCCGGCACCGGCGACGCCCGTCGGGTGGAACTGCCAGAACTCGAGGTCCTGCAGCGGGAGGCCCGCGCGCGCGGCCATGCCGAGGCCGTCGCCGGTGTTGATGAATGCGTTGGTCGATGCGGCGAAGATCCGCCCTGCGCCGCCGGTCGCGAGCAAGGTCGCCTTGGCCTGCAGGATCATCACGTCGCCGGTTTCCATCTCCAGCGCGACGACGCCCAGCACGTCGCCCTCGGCGTCGCGGATCAGGTCGAGCGCCATCCATTCGACGAAGAACTGCGTGCGCGCCCGGACGTTGCGCTGGTAGAGGGTGTGCAGCAGCGCGTGGCCGGTGCGGTCGGCGGCGGCGCAGGCGCGCTGCACCGGCTTTTCGCCGAAATTCGCCATGTGGCCGCCGAACGGACGCTGATAGATCGTGCCGTCGACGTTGCGGTCGAACGGCATGCCGAAGTGCTCGAGTTCGTAGACGACCTCGGCTGCGGCCTTGCACATGTACTCGATCGCGTCCTGGTCTCCCAGCCAATCGGAGCCCTTGATCGTGTCGTACATGTGCCACAGCCAGTTGTCCTCGCCCATGTTCCCGAGCGATGCGCCGATGCCACCCTGGGCCGCCACAGTGTGCGACCGGGTCGGGAAGACCTTGGACAGTACGGCAACCGACAATCCGGCCTCGGCGAGCTGCAGCGACGCGCGCATGCCGGACCCGCCGGCTCCGACCACCAGCGCATCGAATTTGCGAACGGGAAGCTGGCTCATACCTTGACGCCCCACAGCAATTGAATGGTCCAGCCGAGATACAGGACCAGCAACGAAACCGCCGCCGCCTGCAGGGCGAGCCGCAGCCCAACCGGCTTGACGTAGTCCATGAAGATGTCGCGGACGCCGATCCACGCGTGATAGAGCAGCGCTACCATGAACAGGAAGGTCGCGAGCTTGAACGCCCCGTGCGCAAACAGCGACTTCCACAGCGGATAATCGAACCCGCCGTTCCACAGCGCGATGGCGAGCAGCAGCCCCGTGTACAGCGCCATCAGCACGGCCGTCAGACGCTGCAGCAGCCAGTCCTTCAGTCCGTAGTGGGCCCCCACCGCCTGCCGTCGCGTCACCATAGCCGCACTCCCACGATCAGCGTCAGCGCGATGCTCGCGACCAGAACGACGACGCTGGACTGGCGCGCGGCGGGCAGTTCGATGCCCAGGTGCAGGTCGAGCAGCAGATACCGGATGCCGGCGCAGAAGTGATGCAGCCATGCCCAGGCAAAGCCCAGCAGAACGAGCTTGATCAGCGGGTTCGCGGTCCAGGCCGTCATCGCCGCGAACGACTCCGGCGACGCGAGGCTCATGCCCGCACCCGCGAGCAGCAGCGGAATGCCGAACAGGAAGAGCACGGCCCCGCTGATCCGGTGCAGGATCGAAACGACGCCGGGCAGCGGCAGACGGATCCTGGGCAGGTCAAGGTAGACCGGTCGAGGCTTTACCACGGGACGCTCGGTGGCGGACATGTACTCACTCGTCACGGGTTGAGGATGGCGGCATCGTCGGCAAGCGCAGGACGACCGATTGCTGTGCGCAGCGACAAAGTATAGCGTGATTCGCCGTTCCGGCAGGGGTTGCCGATCGACGAAAACGGAGCTTTTATAAGGTACAAGAGCAAATTGACACTCCGCAAGCGCGAAGCCTACAATTCCCGCCCACGCGCATGCGGCGCAGCGCTCGGTTTCGGACCCTTTTTGTCGCGCCGCACCCACCCCGCCCCTCGACACCGCATTACGTCAGACCCAACCCCGTCCCTTACCCGCCCCACCGTACGCTTGCCAAGGAGCACGACATGAAGAAGCCCGTTCGCGTTGCCGTCACCGGTGCAGCCGGCCAGATCGGATACAGCCTGCTGTTCCGCATAGCGTCCGGGGAGATGCTAGGCCGTGACCAGCCCGTGATCCTGCAGATGCTCGAATTGCCGGTCGACAAGGCGCAGGCCGCCCTCAAGGGCGTGATGATGGAGATCGAGGATTGCGCTTTCCCGCTGGTCGCCGGCATGGTCGGCACGTCCGACCCGATGGCGGCGTTCAAGGATGCGGAGATCGCACTGCTGGTCGGAGCGCGTCCCCGCGGGCCTGGCATGGAACGCAAGGATCTGCTGCTCGAGAACGCCAAGATCTTCACCGTCCAGGGCAAGGCGCTGGACGCCGTCGCGAGCCGGAATGTACGCGTTCTGGTCGTCGGCAACCCCGCCAACACCAATGCATACATCGCCATGAAGTCGGCGCCGACGCTGCCGAAGAAGAACTTCACGGCCATGCTGCGCCTCGACCACAACCGCGCGCTGTCGCAGATCGCCGCCCGCACCGGCAAGCCGGTCGGTTCGATCGAAAAGCTCACCGTCTGGGGCAACCACTCGCCGACGATGTACGCCGACTACCGGTTTGCCACCGTCGACGGCCAGTCGGTCAAGGCGCTGATCAACGACGAGGAGTGGAACCGCAGCGTGTTCCTGCCCACCGTCGGCAAGCGCGGCGCGGCGATCATCGAGGCGCGCGGCCTGTCGTCGGCGGCCTCCGCGGCGAACGCCGCCATCGACCACATCCGGGACTGGGTGCTCGGAACCAACGGCAGGTGGGCGACGATGGGCGTGCCTTCGGACGGCAGCTATGGCATCCCCGAGGATGTGATGTACGGCTGCCCGGTCACCTGCGCCAATGGCGAATATGCTCGCGTGCAGGGATTGGAAATCGATGCGTTCTCGCGCGAGAAGATGAACCTCACGTTGAAGGAACTCGAGGAGGAACGCGCAGCGGTTGCCAGCCTCCTCGGCTGACGCCCGCCATTGCGCGTACCCCATGCCCATCCGGGTTTCGCCGCAATCCGCGCTCTACGGCAACAATCGGTCGCTGCCGCCGCTGCCCCCTTGCGTTCACTACGCGGGCAGCGAGCGGTTCATCGGCAAGGCGCTCGCGCTTCAGGCCGCCCGGTGCCCCGTCTTCGACGTTGCAGCCGACTGCGAGGACGGCGCGCCGGTGGGGGGAGAGCGCGCCCATGCGCGGATGATCGCGTCCCTCATCGCGGGTCCGGACAACCGGCACGGCCGCGTCGGCGCCCGGATCCACGGCCTCGCGCATCCGGCTTGGCAGGATGACCTTGCCGTGCTGACCGGGGAGTGCGGACACCGTCTCGCTTTCCTGACCTTGCCCAAGGCGGAGTCCGTCGCCGACGTCGAGCGCTTCGCCGACGCCGTCGCGCTGGCGGTCGCCCGGGTCGGATTGGGGCGCGAGATTCCGCTGTCCGTGATGATCGAAACCCACGGCGCGGTGCATGACGCCTGGCAGATCGCCGCGATTCCCGGCGTCGTGAGCCTCGATTTCGGCACGCTCGACTTTGTCAGCGCGCACCATGGCGCAATCCCGGCGGCGGCGATGGAGAGCCCCGGGCAGTTCGACCATCCGCTCGTCGCGCGGGCGAAGTGCGAGACCGCTTCGGCCGCACTCGCGCATGCGGTGGTGCCCGCCCATGGCGTGACCCGCGCACTTGACGACCCCGAAGCGGTGTACGCCGACGCGCGTCGTGCGCGGTCCGAATTCGGATTCCTGCGCATGTGGAGCATCCACCCGTCGCAGATCGAGCCGATCGTGCGCGCCATGCAGCCGTCGGCGGCCGAGGTGACCGAGGCTGCCGCCGTCCTCGCCGCCGCCCAGACCGCCGACTGGGCGCCGCTTGCGGTGGGTGGCAAGCTTCACGATCGCGGCTCGTACCGCTACTGCTGGGATGTTCTGCAACGCGCGCAGGCCGCCGGCCTTGCGCTGCCCGCGACAGCGGCACCCTACTTCGCGCCGGCCGCCACGACAGCCTGATGTTCCCCCCACCCAACGCACCCGAGGCACCGCCATGTACCGCCGACTCATCCCTCCCGCGATCGCCGCCGTTCTCTGCTGGACACCTCTGGTCGCGTCCGCGGACGAATATCCGACGTTGAAGCCGGGACAGTGGGAGATGACGACGACGACCGATCGCGCCGGCGCGAAGCCGCACACGTCGACGATCTGCTTCGATGCCGCGCTGCAGAAGGACATGGTCGAGATGGGCAACGGCATGCGCCGCGAGATGTGCAGCAAGAGCGACATGAAGCGTGTCGGCACGCAGTACATCACCGACACCGAGTGCAAGCTCGGCAACTCGGTCGTGAAAGCGCACGCGGTGATGACGATGAAGGGCGACTCGTCGTATCGCACCGAGGCTTCGGCGACCTACGATCCGCCGCTGATGAACGACATCCGCCAATCGAAGACGGTCGTCGAAGCGAAGTTCGTCGGCGCCTGCAGGGACGGCCTCGTGCCCGGCGACATCGTGACCGACGCCGGGCAGAAGCTCAACATCCGGCAGCTGCAGCAGGAACGCGCTGCGCGCGGAAAATAATCCGTCAAGCCAATCATTCTTCCGAGGAGTTCTCATGTTGCAAGCCTACCGCCAGCACACCGCCGAACGCGCCGCACTGGGGATTCCGCCGCTGCCGCTGACCGCGGCGCAGACCGCGGAGCTGATCGAGCTGATCAAGGCGCCGCCGGCGGGCGAGGAGACGCTGCTGCTCGATCTCTTGACGCACCGCGTGCCGCCGGGCGTCGACGATGCCGCCAAGGTCAAGGCTTCGTTCCTGGCGGCCGTCGCCCACGGCGACGTCGGCGTCGGGCTGATCTCGAGGTCCAAGGCGACCGAACTCCTGGGCACGATGGTCGGCGGCTACAACGTGAAGCCGCTGATCGACCTCCTCGACGACACCGACGTGGCGCCCGTGGCGGCCACCGCCCTGAAGAAGACACTGCTGATGTTCGACTTCTTCCACGACGTCGCGGCCAAGGCAAAGGCGGGCAACGCCCACGCCCAGGCGGTCGTGCGAAGCTGGGCGGATGCCGAGTGGTTCACGTCGCGCCCCGAGGTGCCGCAGAAGATCACCGTGACGGTGTTCAAGGTCGGCGGCGAGACCAACACCGACGATCTCTCTCCGGCGCCGGACGCGTGGAGCCGCCCCGACATCCCGCTGCACTACCTCGCGATGCTGAAGAACGCCCGTCCCGGCATCACCCCGGAAGAGGACGGCAAGCGCGGGCCGATCAAGTTCATCGAGGACCTGAAGAAGAAAGGCAACCTCGTCGCCTACGTCGGCGACGTGGTCGGCACCGGATCGTCCCGGAAGAGCGCGACCAACAGCGTGATCTGGGCGACCGGCGAGGACATCCCCTTCGTGCCGAACAAGCGCTTCGGCGGCGTCACCCTCGGCGGCAAGATCGCGCCGATCTTCTTCAACACGCAGGAGGATTCGGGCGCGCTGCCGATCGAGGTCGATGTCGCGAAGCTCGACATGAGCGACGTGGTCGACATCCATCCGTATGCCGGCAAGATCGTGAAGAACGGTCAGGTCGTCGCCGAATTCAAGCTGAAGAGCGACGTGCTGTTCGACGAGGTGCGTGCCGGGGGCCGGATCAACCTGATCATCGGCCGGTCGCTTACCGCCAAGGCGCGCGAGTTCCTGGGCCTGGCCGCGAGCACGACATTCCGGCTGCCGACGGTGCCGGCCGCGAGCACGCGCGGTTTCACGCTGGCACAGAAGATGGTCGGCCGCGCCTGCGGGCTGCCCGAGGGCCAGGGCATCCGGCCGGGAACCTACTGCGAGCCGAGGATGACCACCGTCGGCAGCCAGGACACCACGGGGCCGATGACGCGCGACGAACTCAAGGATCTCGCCTGCCTCGGCTTCTCGGCCGACCTCGTGATGCAGTCGTTCTGCCACACCGCCGCGTATCCGAAACCGGTCGACGTCAAGATGCACCGCGAGTTGCCCGCTTTCATCAGCAGCCGCGGCGGCGTCTCGCTGCGGCCGGGCGACGGCGTGATCCACAGCTGGCTGAATCGCCTGTTGCTGCCCGACACCGTGGGCACCGGCGGTGACTCGCACACCCGTTTCCCCATCGGCATCAGCTTCCCCGCGGGATCCGGCCTCGTCGCTTTCGGCGCCGCGACCGGCGTGATGCCGCTCGACATGCCGGAATCGGTTCTGGTGCGCTTCAAGGGAACGATGCAGCCCGGCATCACGCTGCGCGATCTCGTCCACGCCATTCCCTACTACGCGATCAGGCAGGGCCTGCTGACCGTCGCCAAGCAGGGCAAGAAGAACGTGTTCTCGGGCCGCATCCTCGAGATCGAGGGACTGCCGAACCTGAAGGTCGAGCAGGCCTTCGAGCTGTCCGACGCCTCGGCCGAGCGCAGCGCCGCCGGCTGCACCGTGCACCTCGACAAGGCGCCGATCATCGAATACCTCACGTCCAACGTCGTGCTGATGCAGAGCATGATCGCCAGCGGCTATCAGGACGCGCGGACGCTCGAGCGACGCATCAGGGCGGTCGAGGCGTGGCTTGCCAATCCGCAACTTCTCCAGCCCGACGCCGATGCCGAATACGCGGCGGTGATCGAGATCGACCTCGCCGACCTCAAGGAGCCGGTGCTGTGCTGCCCGAACGATCCCGACGATGCGAAGCTGCTGTCCGCCGTGCAGGGCGTCAAGATCGACGAGGTGTTCATCGGATCCTGCATGACGAACATCGGCCACTTCCGGGCGGCGAGCAAGCTGCTCGAAGGCAAGCGCGACATTCCGGTCAAGCTGTGGGTCGCACCGCCGACCCGCATGGATGCCGCCGAGTTGACCAAGGAAGGTCACTACGGCGTGTTCGGAACGGCCGGCGCCAGGACCGAGATGCCCGGTTGCAGCCTGTGCATGGGCAACCAGGCGCAGGTGCGCGAAGGCGCCACCGTCGTGTCGACGTCGACCCGCAACTTCCCCAACCGACTGGGCAAGAACGCCAACGTCTACCTCGCCTCGGCCGAACTGGCGGCGATCGCGTCGAAGCTGGGCCGCATTCCCACCGTCGCCGAATACCAGGCCGACATGGCGGCAATCAACGCCGACGGCAGCAAGGTCTACCGCTACCTCAACTTCAACCAGATCGACGAATATCGTAACGTGGCGGACGCCGCAGCGTCCTGAACGCGAACCGCCGCGAGTGAAGATGCCGTCCTGAACCGCGCGCGCCCGGGTCCGCCCCGGCGGTGCGCGCTCGGGCGACAGCGTACAATTCGAGTTCCCCGACGGGCCGGCGGCGACGTTGGCCCGTCTCATTTCCGGCGTGCACACCGGGTGCGCGTCTCGGCACCGGTGCCGTCGATCGCTGCCACAAACCTGTCAATGCCGAACTCCGACGCTGCCCACCCCCTGCGCCACGCGCTGCCGCTGTTCCTACTGGCCGGGTTGTGCCTGAGTTCGCTCGACGCCACGGCGAAGTGGCTGCTGCGCGATCACGGACTGCTCATCGTAGTGTGGGCGCGCTATTTCGGCCAGATGCTGGTGGTGACGCCGTTCGCCCGCGCGGCAGCCGGTCCCGGGTTCTGGCGCACGTCGCGGCTGCAGCTGCAGCTGATGCGCTCCGCGCTCCTCCTAGGCGCGACGTTCTGTTTCTTTGGAGGACTCGCCTACCTGCCGCTCGCCGAGGCATCGGCGATCACGTTTCTCGCGCCGGTATTCGTCGTGCTGCTGTCAGGATCGATCCTGCACGAACATCCGAGTCGCTGGCGCTGGATCACGGCGATCACGGGATTCGTCGGGGTTCTCGTCGTGCTGCGTCCGGGGTCGGCGGTATTTCACCCCGCTGCGCTGCTGATGATCGGCATGGCGCTGTGCAATGCGCTCTACAACCTCTACACGCGCAAGCTCGCCGACGAGAATCCGCACACGTCGCTCTTCTACAGCGCGTTGTTGGGCACCGTCGGGCTGTCGCTGTTCCTGCCCTTCGCCCTGCCCGCCGCCTGGCCGCCGCTGCATGTCGTCGGACTGTTCCTGTTGCTCGGCCTGCTCGCGGGCCTCGGTCACTTCTGCCTCATCAACGCGCTCAACCGCGCGCCGGCAGCGATGATGACGCCGTTTTCCTACCTGCAGATGATCTGGGCGACCAGCTATGGCTACCTGCTGTTCGGCCAGCTGCCGGATGCATTCTCCCTCCTCGGGATGGCGATCATCGTCGGCAGCGGCATCGCGCTGGCCGCGCACGAGCAATACCGCTGGAGCCGGCGCTGACGCGGCGCGAACCCGGGCTGTGGCAGCCGGCGTCGCGCAGCTGCGACCGGCCACGCGTGCCGGCGCGCGGCGTTCGCGCGCGTCCACGCGCATGATGACGTTCGAGTAGAATTCGCGAATGCGCCCCGGCGAGTCACGGTCCGCGCACCTGCGCCACAAGCCGTCCGATCGAACGCTGATCGTCCTCATCGGCTTCTACCTGATGCTGCAGGGCGTATCCACCGACATCTACCTCGCTTCGCTGCCCGGGCTCGCCCGCACGTTTGCAGCGTCTGCGGCAACCGTGCAGCTCACGCTGTCGGTGTTCGTGCTGGTCTTCGGAGCGATGCAGCTCGTCCTGGGGCCGCTCTCCGACCGCGTCGGGCGCTATCCGGTGCTGGTCGGCGGGCTGGCGCTGTACACGTTGTCCAGCACCATGGCCGCGCTCGCTCCGTCGATCGACGCGCTGATCTTCGCGCGTGCCCTGCAGGGCGTCGGCTGCTGCGCCGCGGTCGTCGCCGCACGCGCGATCATTCGCGACGTCTACAGCCCGACGGAGGGCGCGCACGCGCTGGCGCAGGCGTCCACGATACTTGGAATGGGCCCGCTCATCGGTCCGGTGATCGGCAGCTTTCTGGAAGTCCGTTACGGGTTTCGCGGCGTGTTCGTCGTCATGGTCGTGCTCTCCGCCGCGATACTGACCGCAACGTGGCTGCGCATGGCGGAGACGAACCGCTCGCCCGATCCGCATGCGCTGCGGCCGCGGGCGCTTCTGGCGAGCTACGCCGAAGTCCTGCGCTCGCCGCACTTCCGCGCGCACGCACTGGTCGGCGCCGCCTCCTACGGCACGCTGTTCGCGTTCATCTCGGGCTCGTCGTTCGTGCTCATCAGCGTGCTGGGTGTCCCCACCGCGTGGTTCGGCCTCTGTTTTTCCGTCTGTGTCGCCGGTTACCTCGTCGGCACCGTCGTGTGTCGCAGGCTGCTTGCGCGTCATGGCACCACCGGCGCGATGCAGCGTTCCTCCGCGTTGTCGCTCGCCGCCGGCGCGGTGATGGCGACACTGGCCGCTGTCGGCGTGTATCACTGGGCCGCCGTCCTGCTGCCGATGATCGTCGCCTTCGCCGCGCACGGCGTCAGTTTCCCCTGCGCGCAGGCGGGCAGTACCGCGCCCTTCGCGCGTCTGGCCGGTGCGGCAGCAGGTCTGTTCGGCTTCCTGATGATGGCTTTTGCGGCGCTGCTGGGCGCGGTGATCGGGGCTTCGTTCAACGGCACCGTGTTTCCGATGGTGTTTGCGATCGCCGGTTGCAGCCTGATCGTGTTCGTCGCCGCACACTGGGGCGTGGCCAGACTGCCGCCGCTGGCCTCGTAGCACGCCCTCGGCGGCCGCCTCCGTACTGCACTCCCGAAATCGGCGAAAAGTGTGAAAAAACAACGCCGGATGACGAAAAACCGAGGCGAATGATGCAGTGCGGCAAAGACTTGGCTATACTTGTGGATTGTCGGTTGCCCAATTTTGCATCATCAGAAGGCGGCCGCGCAGAGTAACCGCCCTCACCGAGTCGTTCACTTTATCTTTAGGAGAAATACCCATGAAGTCGCTGATCGCCCTGTTGTCCGCCGCCGTTCTCGCACTCAGCCTCGCCGCTTGCGGCGATGGTGGCAAGGAAGCCGCCCAGAAGGCCGAGGCCGCCGCCAAGGAAGCCGCCGCCAAGACCGCAGCCGCCGCCAAGGAAGCCGCCGACAAGACGGCAGCCGCCGCCAAGGAAGCTGCCGACAAGGCCGCAGCCGCCACGACCGATGCCGCCAAGGCTACCGCCGACGCGTCCAAGGACGCCGCCGGCAAGGCCGTCGAAGCCGCCAAGGACGCCGCGAAGCCCGCCGAACCGGCCAAGAAGTAACCGCGTTACAGTCCGCACCGCGAAACGCCGGCTCCGTGCCGGCGTTTTTCATTTGCGGTGCGCTACGCGGAACGGTCGTCGCGCGGAACCTGCCGCGCAATCCACCGCGTCAGCGGCCGCCACTGTTCCCAATCCTGCTCGGCACGCGAGCGCGGAAGGTCGAACACCGTCGCGCCATCGCGCGCGCAGTAGACGTAGATCTGCGTGTCGCGCAGGTGCGCAACCCGCGGGAATGGGCAGCCCCCCAGAAACACATCGAGCTCCGCAGCGCTCCGGGTTCGCGCGTCGATCCGCATGGCGACCACGCCGATCGCAAGCCTGCCCTTCCTGACCGCCTTCGCGTCGGCGACGCTGTCCAGGAAACGCTGCGTCGCTGCCATGTCGAACGCGGACGCCGATACCGGCACCAGCAGCACGTCGGCGCGCTTCAGCATCTGCTTGAGGTCGTCGCCACGCAGGCCCGCCGGGCTGTCGATAACCTGCCACTGCGGGTCGAAGGTGCGCAGCCCGCCCGCGTGACCGCCGTCCAGCGCGGCGATCGAAGGAAACAGCCGCGGCCGGCGCGCGAGCCACTGCGCCGACGACTGCTGCGGGTCGAGGTCGGCGAGTACGACGCGCTGACGCTTGCCGGCGAGCCAACCGGCGATGTTGGTCGCGAGCGTGGTCTTGCCACTGCCCCCCTTGGGATTGGCGACAAGTAAGGTCTGCATGCGGTCGATACCCTCGAAACGATTGCGGTCGCCCATGTTAGCGCAGCTGCGGCAGCGCAGGCTGCGTGCTACCATCCGCGCCTGTTTGTCACCCGCAGTCTGCGTCATGGATCCAGCATCGACCGCCGCCATTGCGCCCGCAGCACCGGACGTCGGTCCCGCGCCGCGGCGCGACCCGCGCCGCGCCGAATACGAAGCCAACAAGCTCAGGAAGCGCTTGCGGCGGCAGGTCGGCGAGGCGATCGGTCACTTCGGCTTGATCGCGCCCGGCGATCGCGTGATGGTCTGCGTCTCCGGCGGCAAGGACAGTTTCGGCCTGCTCGACATCCTGCTCTCGCTCAAGGATCGCGCGCCCTTCGGATTCGAGATCATCGCCGTCAATCTCGACCAGAAGCAGCCCGACTTTCCGGCCGACGTGCTGCCCCGCTACCTCGCCGATCGCGGCGTGCCGTTCCGGATCGTGGAACAGGACACCTACAGCGTCGTGAAGCGCGTGATCCCGGACGGCGCCACCATGTGTTCGCTGTGCTCGCGGCTGCGTCGGGGCGTGCTGTACCGCGTGGCGGGCGAGATCGGCGCGACCAAGATCGCGCTCGGGCACCATCGCGACGACATCATGGCGACGTTCTTCCTGAACCTCTTCTTCGGCGGCAAGCTGAAGACGATGCCGCCCAAGCTTGTCTCCGACGACGGCCGCCACCTGGTGATCCGGCCGCTCGCCTATGTGCGGGAGCGCGACCTCGCGCGCTACGCGGATCTCCTGCAGTTCCCGATCATTCCCTGCAACCTCTGCGGATCGCAGGAGCACCTGCAGCGGAAGCAGGTGACCGCCATGCTGCGCGACTGGGAGAAAAAGCATCCCGGACGCACCGATTCGATCTACAACGCGCTGGCGAAGGTGGTGCCTTCGCATCTGATGGATCGCGCGCTGTTCGATTTCGACGCCGTGCGGGCGACGGGCGTCGCGGCGCCCGATGGCGACATCGGATTCGATGTCGATTCCGGCATCGAGCGCGCTGCCGAAGCCGCCTTCGCGGCGACCCTCGCCGCACACTTCCCGTTGCGCCCCGTGGCCGGGTAGCGCAGCGCGCACTCAGCGCACCGAGTCCTTGCTCTGGCCGAACAACACCTGCCGCGCCTTGTCGTCGCTGACGGAAGGAGTGACGTTGATCGTCCGGGCGAGCGCATACGCACGCTGGACCGCGGGACGCTCGGCGAGCTCGGCCTTCCAGCGCGCCAGGTGCGGAAAGTCGGCCATGTCCTGCCCCTGGCGATTCGGAATCACCCAGGGATAGCACGCCATGTCGGCGATCGAGTATTCGCCCGCGATGAATTCGCGGTCGGCGAGCCGCTTGTTCAGCACCCCGTACAGCCGACCCGTTTCCCTGACGTACCGATCGATCGCGTAAGGGATCTTCTCCGGCGCATAGTGCGCGAAGTGATGGTTCTGCCCCGCCATCGGCCCCAGGCCTGCCATCTGCCAGAACAGCCACTGAAGGCAGTCGTAGCGTCGTCGCGGGTCGGCGGCAAGAAAACGCCCGGTCTTTTCCGCGAGGTAGAGCAGGATGGCCCCCGACTCGAACATCGCGATCGGCGCCCCGCCCCCCACCGGCGTGTGATCGACGATCGCGGGTATGCGATTGTTGGGCGAGATGGCGAGAAACGCAGGGGAGAACTGCTCCCCCTTCGAAATGTTGATCGGCTTCACCGCATACGGCAGTCCGGTCTCCTCGAGAAAGATCGTGATCTTGTGGCCGTTGGCGGTCGTCCAGTAGTAGAGATCGATCATGGCGAAAGGTGATCCCGATGATGCGTTGTCGAATGGAGGCGGAACATCAGAACGTACCCGGATAGGCACCGCCATCGAGCAGCACGTTCTGTCCCACGATGAAGCCGGCGTGAACGCTGCACAGAAACGCGCACATCGCCCCGAACTCGTCGATGTTGCCGAAGCGGCCCGTGGGATTGGCGGCGCGCCGCGCCGCAAGAAACTCGTCGACCGAAGTTCCGGCCGTCATCGCCTGTCCCGCCGCAGTGGCACGCAAGCGGTCGGTGTCGAACGGCCCGGGAAGCAGGTTGTTGACGGTCACACCGTGCCGCGCGACCTGCCGCGCGACGCCGGCAACGAAGCCGGTGAGGCCCGAGCGTGCGCCGTTGGACAGGCCGAGGATGTCAATCGGCGCCTTGACCGCTGCCGACGTGATGTTGACGATGCGCCCGAAACGGCGCTCGGCCATCGCATCGATAGTCGCCTTGATGAGTTCGATTGGAGTCAGCATGTTGGCGTCGAGCGCGCGGATCCACGCGTCGCGGTCCCAGTCGCGAAAGTCCCCCGGCGGCGGACCGCCCGCGTTGTTGACCAGGATGTCGGGGTGCGGACAGGCGGCCAGTGCGGCCGCACGCCCCGCCGCCGTCGTGATGTCGCAGGCGACCCACTGCACCGGGTGGCCGCTTCGTGCCTCGATTTCCGACGCAGTCTGGCGCAGCGTGTCGGCGGTGCGCGCGACGATCGTCACCGCGCAACCCGCGTCCGACAGCGCCTGCGCACAGCCGCGCCCCAGACCCTTGCTGGCCGCGCAGACCAGCGCGCGACGTCCGGCGATCCCCAGATCCATCAGGCTTCCCCTGTTACGCGGGCGTGACGGCCCGCCTCGCCCCCAGCACCGTTCCGATCGATGCCACCAGCAGCACCGCGACGGCCACGAAGACCCCCCGTGCCGCACCCCGGTCCAGCATGAAGCCGATCAGCACCGGCCCCATCGTCGCACCGAGGTCGAGCCCCGAGTAGACGAAACCGTACACCCGTCCGGATGCGCCGGCGGGCGTCGCCTCGCGCACGATTAGGTCGCGCGACGGCCCGGTGCTGCCCAGCGCGATCCCGACCGCTGCGAGCAGCGGCAGCAACAACCCCGGTGGTGGCACCCAGGCCGGGATCAGCGCGACGATCAACGCGGCCAGTCCCAGGCCGTAGCCGGCCACGAGGTCGTGCCTGGCGAAACGGGTCGCGAGAATGCCGCCCAGGACAATGCCGGCAGTGCTGCCAAGCAGATACACCGTCAATGCCGACGTCGCCCACGCCAGCGGCAGGTCGAACGCCGTGTGGAGCGCGGTGGGCAGGAATGTCTGCAGGCTGACCGTGGCAATGGTGAGGACGCAGAAGAAGACGAAACACAGCAGGATCGATGGCTGGCGAAAGAGATCGAGGCTGCCGCGCAATGTGTGGTGCGCACCGGCCACCGTGCGCCGCGAAGTGAGGACATGGCGTTGCGCGACGATCCCCGCCCACGCGACCAGACCGGCACCGCCCATCACCGCCATCGCTTCGCGCCACCCGAGTGCGCTGCCGAGCGCAAAGCTCACCAGCGGCGCGGCCGCGTAACCCAGATTGCCCCCGATGCCGTGCGTGCTGTAGGCATAGCCCAGCCGGTGCGGCGCCACATTCGCGTTGAGGATCGCGAAATTGGCAGGATGAAAGACGCCGTTGCCGATGCCCATCGTCAATGCCACCGCACCCAGCCACATCACTCCCGGGGCAAGGCTCGCGAGCACGGCGCCCGAGGCCATCAGCCCGATGCCCGTCAGCAGCACCGGTCGGGCTCCCAGACGGTCGACGATGAAACCCGCGCTGACCTGCGCGACGCCGCTGGCGACGTAGAACGCGCCCATCAGCGTGCCGAGTTCGGCGTACGAGGTGTCGAACTCCGCCCGCAACAATGGAAACAGCGGCGGCAAGGCGAGCTGGAAGAAGTGCGACAGCAGGTGGGCGACGCTCACCACGCCAATCAGGCGCGCGTCGCGGTGGAACGAGTCCGGACAGGTGGTATCCAAGGGAAACGGGCGGAGAAGGCGGCGGAAACGGTCTCCACTATACTTCAGCCGCTGCCGTCGCCCGGCGCCCTACCTTGCGCAACAGGAGACACGAGCCTCATGGACAAGATCCGCAAGACCGACGACGAGTGGCGCGCGCTGCTCACCCCCGAGCAGTTCAAGGTCGCACGCAAGAAAGGCACCGAGCGCGCCTTCTCCGGCGCATATTGGGATCAGCACGACCCCGGCATCTATCGCTGCGTGTGCTGCGGAACCGCGCTGTTCGACGGCGCCGCCAAATTCGACTCCGGCACCGGATGGCCGAGCTTCCGGGCGCCGCTGACGGGCGAGGCGGTGCGCGAGGAAACCGACAGCAGCTGGTTCATGCACCGAACCGAAGTGACCTGTGCCGCCTGCGATGCACATCTCGGGCACGTGTTCGACGACGGGCCGGCGCCTGCCGGGTTACGCTATTGCCTCAACTCGGCTGCGCTGCGCTTCGAGCCGAAAACCTGACGCTCCGCGTGCGCGTCGCGGTCCTGCGCGGGCAGCAAGCGCGCGTCACGGCATCGACGGCGCTGTGTCGGCCCGCTACAACCCTTCCTTGCGCATGCGCAGCACGGCAGGCGAGACGAGAATGAGGATCAGCGCTGCGGCGACGCCCAGCAGGACGGCACTGATCGGCCGGGTGACGAACACCGAGAAATCCCCGCCGGAGATGAGCATCGCCCGGCGCAGGTTCTCCTCGAGCTGCGGCCCCAGCACCATGCCGAGCAGCAGCGGCGCGGTCTCCACGCCCACCTTGATGAAGAAGTAGCCCAGCACGCCGCAGACCAGCATCACCCACACTTCGACCACGCTGTTGTTGATCGCGAAGGCGCCGACGCAACAGAACAGCACGATCGCCGGAAACAGCATCCGGTAGGGCACCTTCAGCATCGTGACCCAGACACCCACGAGCGGCAGGTTGATGATCAGCAGCATCAGATTCCCTGTCCACATGCTGGCGATCAGCCCCCAGACCAATTCCGGCTGCTCGCGCATCACCTGCGGACCCGGCTGGATTCCCTGCATCAGCAGCGCCCCCAGCATCAGCGCCATCAGCGCATTCGAGGGAATGCCCATCGTCAGCAGCGGGATGAAGCTCGTCTGTGCACCGGCGTTGTTGGCGGCCTCGGGTGCCGCGACGCCTTCGATCGCGCCCTTGCCGAAGCGCGACGGGTCGCGCGCGATCTTCTTCTCGATCGCGTACGCGGCAAACGACGGCAGCGCCGCACCGCCGCCGGGCAGCACGCCGAGTATCGATCCCAGTGCCGTGCCCCTGGCCATCGCACCGAACGCAGCCTTCAGGTCCGCAAGGCGCGGAAAGAGATCACGCAGCGACTGGCTCATCACCCGGCGTTCCTGCGGCTTTTCGAGGTTGGCCATGATTTCGCCCAGGCCGAAGAACCCCATCGCCACCGAGACGAAGCCGATGCCGTCGAAGAATTCCGGGATGTTGAATGTCATCCGCGCAGCGCCCGAATTGACGTCGATGCCCACCAGTCCCAGCAGCAGGCCGATCAGTACCATCGCCAGCGATTTCGCCACCGAGCCGTGAGCCATCACCACCGCGGCGATCAACCCCAGCACCAGCAGGCTGAAGAACTCGGTGGCCGTGAACTTGAGCGCGAGCTTCGCCAAGGGCAGGCTGAGCAATGCCATCACGATCGTGGCGACCGTTCCCGCGAAGAATGACGATATCGCCGCAATCGCCAGCGCCGGCCCTGCGCGCCCCTGCTTGGCCATCTGGTGCCCGTCGAGGCAGGTGACCACCGACGATGTCTCCCCCGGCAGATTGACCAGGATCGCCGTCGTCGACCCGCCGTACTGCGCACCGTAGAAGATGCCTGCCAGCATGATGAACGCGGTGGCCGGTGCCATGCCGAACGTGAACGGCAACAGCAGCGCGATCGTCGGGATCGGCCCGATGCCCGGCAGCACGCCGATCAGTGTGCCGATGAGGACGCCGATCAGACAGAAGAACAGATTGTTGAGCTGCAGCGCGGTCGCGAAGCCGAGAGCGAGATTGTCGAAGAGTTCCATGGCTACCACGGAAACATCGGCACGGGCAGCGAAAGGAGTTGCACGAACAGCAGCACCGCCCCCGTCGACAGCGCGACGGCGAAGACAAGGATTTCCACGAAGCGGGTCTCGCGGCTGGCCAGCGCCGCCACCGTCATCGTCCCGAAGGACGCCAGCGCGAGGCCCATCGTCATCGTGAACAGTGCGAACACGGCCACCGCCGCCGGAATGATCACCAGCGGACGCCAGGTCGGCGCCTCGATCGCTTCCCCCGCGACGATGAATCCCCGGACCGTGAACACGACACCGAAGGCGAGCAGGCCGAAAGCGACGGCGCGGGGCACGTACCCGGGACCCATGTCCTCCGCGCTGCCCATCGTGAGCTTGCGGATCGTGAACAGCGTGCCGGCAGCCAGCGCGACCAGGATATGCAGACGCGGTTGCCGCGGATGATACTGCGCCGGCGCCGGCTATTGCATTGCGCCTGATCAAGATGACTTAGTACACCGATTCGTAAGTACGCACACTTAATGAAATCGATGCATTTCGGGTCAGGGCAAGGCGCAAACCGCAGCGATACCTCGTGGTATCGCGAGGATTTGTAACGCCGCCATGGCCCGAAAGGCGCGATTTCATGTGGGCGTATTTGCGAATCGGGGTACTTAGGCGCGGGACGGGGTCGAGCCGATACGACCTCGCCTCCGGCCGACGTGCGAAGCCGGCCGCGCCGGCGCCGTAGCCGCGACGCCGCCCGTGGTGACGGCGCATTTGTGGGAAAATAACGGTTTTTTCCGCCTGCGGTCGCCGTCCCGGTGCCGAAGCTCGGACTCGAACCATTGCGAGGAGAACACCCGTTGCGCAAAACCACGCGGTTGAAGGCGCTGATCGCCGCACCCGAAATCCTCGTCATGCCGGGCGTCCATGATGCGCTGGGCTGCCGCCTGGCCGAGGCGGCCGGTTTCTCCGCGATCACCGCCGGCGGCTACGGCGCGACCGCGACGCTGCTTGGCCGGCCCGACTCGTCCCAGCTGTCGCTGACCGAACTCTCGGAAATGTACTCGCGCTTCTGCGATGCGACGCCACTGCCGCTGCTGGCCGATGCCGACACAGGTTTCGGCAACGTCACCAACGTTGCCCGCGTCGTGAATCTCTACGAGAAGGCGGGCGTGGCCGGGTTGTTCATCGAGGATCAGGTGTTTCCCAAGCGCTGCGGGCACATGAGCGGCAAGGCGGTGATCCCCGTCGCCGACTGGATCGCCAAGATCAAGGCCGCGCTGGATGCGCGCGTTGACCCGGATCTCGTCATCATGGCCCGCACCGACGCCATCGCCGTCAATGGCATCGACGACGCGATCGAGCGCGCGCAATTGGCGCGGGAAGCGGGCGCCGACCTGATTTTCGTCGAGGCGCCGACGCGTGCCGAAGACATGCGGCGCATCTGTACCGAAGTGCCCGGACCGTGTCTGGCCAACAATGTCGAGACCGGGCTGTCGCCGCTGCTTTCCGCAGCCGAGCTGCAGGCGATCGGCTACGCTGCCGTGGTGTTTCCGGTGGCGGCGACCTACGCCGTCGCCTATGCGCTGCGCAATCTCTTCGCCACCATTCGCGCCACCGGCAGCACGGCGGCGTTCCTGCCGCAGATGCTCGAATTCAACGAATTCAACGACCTCGTCGGACTGTCCGCACAGCGCTCGCGCGAAGCTGCGCTGCAGGAATTCGCCGACACGCTCGTCGCCCGCCACCGCCGCTGACCACCTTCCAACCCCGAGGAGAAATCGATGTCCCTTCGTTCCCACATGCGCGGGCTGCTCGTCGCAGCTGCTTCGATCGCCGCAGTCGCCACCGCCGGCGTCGCCATCGCCCAGACCACGGTGATGCGCATCTCCCACCAGGTGCCGCCGGCGCACCACATGACCAAGCTGCTGGAGGGCTTCGCCGCCGACGTCAAGGCACGCACCAGCGGCCAGGTCGAGGTCCAGCTGTTCGGTTCCGAGCAGCTCGCCAAGGCTGCCGAGAATTTCCCTCAGGTCGCCCGCGGCAACATCGAAGCCGCGATGGCCGTCAACTTCCAGTGGGGCACGACGATCCCCGAGATGAGCGCGACGCTCATCCCCTACGCGATGGGTGACCTGGAGCGGATCAAGCGCTTCCCGACGTCCGACGCGCGCAAGTTCCTCGACGACAAGCTCGCGGCGCGCGGCGTCAAGAGCGTGGCCTGGCTCTACATCACGCGCCAGACGATCATCACCTCGAGCAAGCGACCCATCATCGCGCTGGACGACTTCAAGGGCGTCAAGATCCGCGGCCTCAATACATTGACCGACAACGCGCTGACCGCCGTCGGCGCCGCGCCGTCCGCGATGCCGGGTTCCGAGGTCTACCAGGCGCTGCAGTCGGGCGTGCTCGACGCCGGCCTGACCGACCTCTCCGCCGCCTACAGCCGCAAATACTACGAAGTGCAGAAGTTCGGCACCGTGGGCCCGATCTTCACCATCTACTTCCACATGTACGTGAATCCCGCGTGGTACGCGAAGCTCGCGCCCGCGCACCGCCAGGCGATCGAGGCGGCCGCCGCCAAGGCCGAGCAGGAGGCGATCGGCGTGACCGAAGCCACCGCCGCGGCTGCGCTCAAGGATCTTCAGACCAAGGGCATGACGATCCACGTCCAGTCGGCGCAGGAGCAGGCCACCTGGCGCGCGGCGATGGAAAAGCCGGTGCTGGATGCGTTCCTCAAGAGCGCGCCGGAAGGCGGCGCGAAGATCGTCGACCTGCTGAAGAAGATCTGATGCGCCGGATCGGCCGGTGACGGAAGCCTCGTCGTGAAGTTCGTCGATCGCATCGTCGCCGCCCTGGCCACGCTCGGGGTCGTTCTGGCGGCGATCGCGCTGATCGCGTCGATGTTCCTGATCGCCTACTCGGTGGTCATGCGTTACTTTCTCAATGCGCCCGTCACCTGGGTCGACGAGTTGGTGGGCTACCTGCTGGTCGCGAGCGTCATGCTCGCGGCCGCAGATGCCCTGCGCCAGGGCGAGCACATCGCCGTCGACATCCTCACCGAGCGCCTGAGCCTCTCCGGCCGGCGCGTCACGGCACTTGCGGGCTTCGTCGCGGTGGCGCTGGCGGCAGCGTTGCTGACCGTCGAGGGCGTCGACATGGTCGCGTTCTCGCGCATGGTGGGCCTGCTGTCGAACGGCCATCTCGCGGTGCCGATGTGGATTCCCCAGGTCGTCGTGCCGATCGGCGCGGGACTGATGGGCATTGCCGCGATCGTGGGCTTTATCGAGATTGCCCGCGGCAAGGCGCCGGTGGTGCGATCGCACGGAACGAAACCGCCGAAGGTCATCGAGTAATGCTGTTCGCGCTGATCCTGCTGGGGCTGGTGCTGGTGCTCGTCACCGGCATCCCGGTCTTCGCCGGGCTGACGCTGTTCGCCACTGCCATCGTCTACCTCGCCGAAGGCAAGCTCGGCGGCATCGGCGACCTCGTGTTCGGCAAGCTCAACACCTACCTGCTGGTGGCGATTCCGCTGTTCACGCTGATGGCCCATTTCATGATCCGCGGCAAGGTCGTCGACGATCTCTTCGGCGCCGCGCACACGCTGCTGCGGCACCTGCCAGGCGGCATGGGCGTGGCCACCGTCGCTGCCTGCACGGTGTTCGCCGCGATCTCCGGCTCGAGCGTGGCCACCGCGCTGACCATCGGCTCGGCGGCGATTCCGCTGATGATCCGTTACGGCTACAGCCCGCGCGTCGCCTACGGCGTCGTCGGCGCCGGCGGCACGCTGGGGATCCTGATCCCGCCGTCGGGACCGATGGTGCTGTTCGGCGTCGTGTCGGACACTTCGATCGGCGCGCTGTTCATGGCCGGCGTCGTCCCCGGCCTCATGCTGGCGGTGCTCTTTGCCGCCTATTGCATGACGTCGGCGAAGCTCGCGAAGAATCCCGTCGCGACCGAGCCGCGCGCCACGATGCCCGAGGTGCTGGCTGCGCTACGCCGTTCGTTCTGGTCGCTCACGCTTCCCACGCTGGTGCTGGGCGGCATGTATTTCGGCGTATTCACTGCGACCGAAGCCGCTGCCGCCGGCGCGCTGGGCGCGCTGCTGATCGCGATGTTCGTCTACCGCAACTTCACGCTCGCCGACCTCTGGCACTCGGCGATCGACGCTGCGCGCAATTCGGCGATGCTGTTCCTGATCCTCGCCGCCGCGGCGCTGCTCGGCAACGCGTTGACCAAGTTGCGCATCCCCAACCAGATGGTCGATCTGGTAGCGCAGCACGGCGTGACTCAGATCGGTTTCCTGCTCGCCGTGATGCTGCTCGTCCTCGTGCTCGGCATGTTCCTGGAGACGATTTCGATCATCCTGATCACCACCCCCGTCGTGCTGCCGGTGCTGGCGGCGCTGAAGATCGACCCGATCTGGTACGGCATCCTGCTCACCATCAATCTCGAACTCGCGTTGATCACGCCGCCGGTGGGGATGAACCTCTTCGCGATCAAGGCGATCACCCGCGCGCCGATCCGCGAGATCATCGCCGGCGTCACCCCCTATGTGCTTCTGCTTCTCGGCGGTATCGCACTGGTGCTGTTCGTCCCGTCGATCGCGCTGTGGCTGCCCGGCACGATGAACTACAAGTAGGCGCGGCGAGTCAATCACGCTTCTCGTCGCGGCACGCGGATCCCGGCCGGAGGCTGCCCCATCCGGGACCTCGACCTTTAGCGGAGTGAAACGTCGATGTCTGCTGCCGCTCCTCCCCTGCGCGAGCTTGCACTCGATGACAAATACGCCATCGGATCGGGCCGCGTCTTCCTGAACGGCACGCAGGCGCTGGTTCGCCTGCTGCTGCTGCAACGGCAGCGCGACGTCCTGGCGGGACTCGACACCGCGGGCTTCGTGTCGGGCTATCGCGGCTCTCCGCTGGGCGCCCTCGACCAGTCGCTGTGGAGCGCGCGGAAGTTCCTCGACGCCGCGCACATCAGGTTCCAGCCCGGGCTCAACGAAGACCTCGCCGCGACGTCGATCTGGGGCACGCAGCAGGTCACCCTCTACGAAGGCGCGCGCTACGACGGCGTGTTCGCGATGTGGTACGGCAAGGGGCCGGGCGTGGACCGCTGCGGCGACGTGTTCAAGCACGCCAACCACGCCGGCACGTCGAAGCACGGCGGCGTGCTGGTGCTGGCCGGCGACGACCACGGCGCGAAGTCGTCGACGCTGCCGCACCAGTCGGACCACATGCTCGCCGCGGCGATGATCCCGGTGCTCTACCCGTCGTCGGTGCAGGAGATCCTCGACCTCGGCCTCCACGGCTGGGCGATGAGCCGCTACTCGGGGTGCTGGGTCGGCTTCAAATGCGTCGCCGACACCGTAGAGAGCACCGCATCGGTGGAGGTCGATCCGGCGCGCACGGAAGTCGTCATCCCCGGCGACTTTCCGTTTCCCAGGGACGGCGTGTCGCTGCGCTGGCCCGATCCGTTCCTGGCTACCGAAGCCCGGATGCACGACAGCAAGATCTACGCGGTGCTGCACTACGCCCGCGCCAACCGCCTGAACCGCATCGTCATCGATTCGCCCCGACCGCGCCTTGGCATCATCACCAGCGGCAAGAGCTACCTCGACGTCCGGCAGGCGCTGGAAGACCTCGGCATCACCGAAGCCGACGCCGCCGAAATCGGCCTGCGGGTCTACAAGGTGGCGATGCCCTGGCCGCTGGAACCCGAGGGCGTGCGGCAGTTCGCGGAAGGGCTCGAAGAGATCCTCGTCGTCGAGGAAAAGCGGCAGGTCGTCGAGTACCAGCTGAAGGAGCAGCTCTACAACTGGCGCGACGACGTTCGTCCCCGCGTCGTCGGCAAGTTCGACGAGAAGGGCGAGTGGCGGCACCCGCACGGCGACTGGCTGCTGCCGGCGGTGTCCGAACTCACGCCGGCGATGATCGCCCGCGCCATCGCACAGCGCATCGAGCGGCTGCAGCTCAATCCGCGCGCCATCGAAAAACTGCGCGCGCGCGTCGACTGGATCAACCAGAAGGAAGCGGTACTCGATCGACCGCGGATCACCCTGGAGCGCAGGCCATGGTTCTGCGCCGGCTGCCCGCACAACACCTCGACCCACGTCCCCGACGGCAGCCGCGCCACCGCGGGCATCGGTTGCCACGTGATGGCGATGTGGATGGATCGCAGCACGTCGACGTTCACGCACATGGGCGGCGAAGGCGCCACCTGGATCGGGCAGGCGCCGTTCACCACCGAGAAACACGTCTTCGCCAACATCGGCGACGGCACCTACTACCACAGCGGCGTGCTGGCCATCCGGGCAGTCGTCGCCAGCGGGGTCAACCTCACCTACAAGATCCTCTACAACGACGCGGTGGCGATGACCGGCGGCCAGCCGGTCGACGGCCCGCTGTCACCGGCCGACATCGTCCGCCAGGTTCGTGCCGAAGGTGTGAAGCGCGTCATCGTCGTCAGCGACGAGCCTGGCAAATACCCGCGCGGCTATTTCCCGTCGGACGTCGCAGTCCATGGACGCGGCGAACTCGATTTCGTCCAGAAGACGCTGCGGGAGATCCCCGGCTGCACGGTGCTGCTCTACGACCAGACCTGTGCCGCCGAGAAACGGCGCCGGCGCAAGCGCGGCAAGCTCCCCGATCCGGCGCAACGCGTGTTCATCAACGAACGCGTCTGCGAGGGCTGCGGCGATTGCGGCATCACGTCGAATTGCGTCGCGGTGGTGCCCGTCGAGACCGAATTCGGCCGCAAGCGGGCGATCGACCAGAGCGCCTGCAACAAGGACTACTCGTGCATCGAGGGCTTCTGTCCGAGCTTTGTCACCGTCGAAGGCGGTCGACTGAAGAGACCGTCGACGGCAGGTGACATTGACTTTCCGCCGCTGCCCGAGCCGGTTCTGCCGTCGACCGCGCAGCCGTATGGCATCCTGGTAACCGGCATCGGCGGCACCGGCGTGGTCACGATCGGCGCGCTGCTGGGCATGGCCGCGCACCTCGAAGGCAAGGGCTGCAGCGTGCTCGACATGGCAGGGCTCGCGCAGAAGAACGGCGCAGTCGTCTCGCACGTTCGCATCGCCGACGTGCCGGAGCAGCTGCACGCCACGCGGATCGCGGCCGGCGACGCCAGGCTCGTCCTTGCCTGCGACATCGTCACCGGCGTGGGGTACGAAGCACTCGCCAAGATGCAGAAAGGCGTCACCCGCGCGCTGGTGAATACCGCCCGCGTGATGCCGGCGCACTTCGCCGCGAATCCCGATCTCGCGTTCCCGCTCGAGTCGATGGAACGCGACATCGTCGACGCGGTGGGCGCCGGCGACGCCGAGTTCCTCGATGCGACCCGGCTGGCGACCGGCCTTCTCGGCGACACGATCGCGACCAACCTGTTCATGGTCGGCTTCGCCTGGCAGCGCGGCCTGATCCCCGTCGGCGAGGCCGCGCTGCTGCGGGCGATCGAGATCAACGGGGCGGCCGTCGAGGCCAACAAGGAGGCCTATACCTGGGGCCGTCGGGCGGCCGTGTATCCCGACCGGGTCGCGGCAGCGGCGAGCACCATCGACACCCTGCCCGACTCGCAGCGACTCTCGTCGTCGCTGGACGAGGTCATCGCCCGCCGCAGCGCGCAGCTGACCGACTACCAGGATGCGGCCTACGCGCAGCGCTACACCGATCTCGTCGCCCGCGTGCGCGCGATCGAGGCCGCGACCGCGCCAGGCGAAACCGCGCTCACCGAAGCGGTCGCGCGGCATTACTTCAAGCTGCTCGCCATCAAGGACGAATACGAGGTCGCGCGCCTCTATGCGGACGGGGATTTCCGGGCCCGCATCGCCGCGCGCTTCGAGGGCGATTACACGCTCCGCTTCCACCTCGCACCGCCGCTGATCTCCCGCCCCGATTCCACGACCGGCATCGTGCGCAAGCGAAGTTACGGACCGTGGATGATGCGTGCCTTCGCCGTCCTCGCACGCCTGCGCCATTACCGCGGCACGATGCTGGACGTTTTCAACCGCAGCGCGGAGCGCCGCCGCGAACGCGCGCTGGTCGGGGAATACGAGGCGGTGGTGGACGAGATCCTCGGCGCGCTGGCGCTGCACAATCACGCGCTGGCCGTGGACATTGCGACGATCCCCGACGCGATACGCGGCTACGGCCACGTCAAGGAACGCCACCTCTCCGCGGCGAAGGAAAAGGAAGCGCGATTGCTCGCTGCGTTCCGCACCGCGCGCCCGCAGGCGCCGAGCATCGTCGAGCGTATCCCGGTTGTCGCGGCCGGTGGTTGACGCCGGTCGAGCATTGGCTGACGTGGCGCGAGACGTACGAGGAGACCAGCCGCCTCGAGAACGAGTGGAATGCCCGCAATCTCGCCTGCATGCGGCGGAACAGCGGCGCTACGCCGCGATGATTTTCGCGGCGACGCGAGAGCACAGCGCAAGTGACGCGGCTCCGGCGTCGGGGTGACCCAGGCTGCGCGCCGCATGCGGGCGGGCGCGGCCCAGCTTCGGCGTGAGTTGCGCGGTCGCCTCCGCCGCCTGGGTCGCGGCGACCGCAGCCGCACTCCATGCGACTGCCAACGATTGACCCTGCCGCACCCCGTCGCGTAGCGCCGCCACGAACGGTTCGAACGCATCGACCAGCGTCTTGTCGCCCAGCCGTGCTCGTCCCAGCCGCTTGATCGCGTCCAGCGCGGCCTGCGCGCCGTCGGCCACCGACGCCGGCGTCATCGCCGCGTCGTCGCTGAAGGCGCCGCTCCAGGAGCGCAACGCGAGCCCCCATAGTGCGCCGGAAGTGCCCCCCGCGCGGTCGGCCCACGCATCGCCGGCAGCGGCAAGCGCGCTCGCGGCGCCGGCCCCTGCCGTGACTGCGCTTTCCGCAGCCGCCGATGCCGCGGCCGAGCCGCGCGTCATGCCCTGGCCGTGGTCGCCGTCGCCGGCGATCGCATCGATGCGGCCGAACTCTTCCTCGGCGTCGCGAAGCGCGAGAGCGATCCTCGCGAGCACTCCGGCGATGCACCGCGCGTCGTCGCGCGAGCGCGTCGACGCGGGCCCGAAGGCGACGGGCTGGTGCTGGTCCTCGACGATCGGCGGGGCGGGGACGGTCGCGATGATGCTGCCGCGCCGCAATACCGGTACGTCGGATGGCGCGAGCCAGAACCGCTCCAGCTCGTCGTCGAGCCAGGTCAGCGTCAACGAGACGCCGGCCATGTCGAGGCTCGTCACATACTCTCCGACCTCGGGCGCGACGACCGTCAGCCCCGCCTCGAGCAGCGCCGCCTCGACGCCGGTCCAGAGGACGAAGAGCTCCTCGTACTTGGTGCAGCCCAGGCCGTTGAGCACCACGGCCACGCGCCCGCTCGCGCCGGCGGGGCGCTCGGCCACCAGCCGCGCGACCAGGAAGGTGCCGAGTTCGGCCGCCGGCAGGATCCGCTCTTCGCTGATGCCCGGCTCGCCGTGAATCCCGAGCCCCACGCCCATGCGCCCTCTCGGCACCGAGAACAGCGGCTCGGCGGCGCCCGGCAGCGTGCAGCCGGTGAAGGCAACGCCGAACGACATCGTGCGCGTATTGGCCGACCTGCCGACCCGCTCGACGGCATCGAGATCCAACCCCGCCTCGGCGGCGGCACCGACGATCTTGAATACGACCAGATCCCCGGCGACGCCGCGGCGCAGACTCGCCTTTTCGGCGGGCGCGCTGGCCACGTCGTCGGTCACCGCCAGGATCCGCACGGCGATGCCTTCGGACTCGAGGCGCTCGGCGGCGAGGCCGAAATTCATCACGTCGCCGGCGTAGTTGCCGAACCCGAGCACGACGCCGCCGCCGCGATGCGCGAGTCGCATGACGTGGGCCGCGGCCTGCGCCGACGGCGACGCGAACACGTCGCCGGCGACCGCGGCATCGGCGAGCCCCGGCCCGACAAAACCCGCGAACGCCGGGTAATGGCCCGAGCCGCCGCCGACCACGAGCGCAACCTTGCCCTCCGGCGTCGCGGTCGCGCGCAGTACGCCTCCCCTCACCAGCCGGACCGTGCGCGCGTTGGCGGAACAGAACCCGGCCAAAGCCGTGGTTGCGAAGGCCTCGGGCTGGTCGTGGATCTGCGTCATGATGTGCTTCCCCCTTAACGTGGCAGTATGGTTCGCAGGTATTCGCGGTTCATCGCGCAGACGGTGAGTCCGTCGCCGCCGTAGTGCTCGAGCAGGAACGCGCCGCGGAACCCGCAGTCGATCGCCCGCTTCACCGCCACCCGGTAGTTGATGAGCCCCAGCGCCATCGGCGCCGGGCAGGTCATGATCGTCTTCGACGCCGGGTCTTCCATCCGGTAGTAGTTCTTCACATGCCAGTACTTGGTGTACGGCACCGTCTTCTCGATCATGCTGAGCCAATTTTCAACCGGGCGGTGCAGCCGGATCAGGTTGCCGATGTCGGGATTGAGCCCGACGTTGGAAAGGTCGACGTCGGTGACGAACCGCACCGCGTCGTCGGCTGTGCCGACGTAGGTGTCCTCGTACATTTCGAGCACGACGTCGATGCCCGCCTCCGCCGCGTGCCGGCCGAGCTCGCGGATGCGCGCCACCGCCTTGGCGCGCTCGGCGGGATCGTCGGGATTGCGCACCCCGTCGGCAGTCCAGAACCAGAGCACCGCCTTCTGCGCCGGCGTGAACGGTCCGAAGAATCCGAACGAAACGACCTTGGCGCCGCAGCTCGCCGCGGCATCGATGACGCGGTGGCTGTAGCGCAGGTACTCGTCGCCGTGCACGGGGTCGATGACGCTGCGGCGCGACGTGGAGATCGCCGGAATGGTCAGATGCATCGCCTTCGCGAGGGCAAAGAACTCGTCCTGGCGGGCAGGCGCGAGATCGGCCACCCGCAGCCAGCTGTCGGTGGGGTCGAGTTCGGTGAAGCCCGCGTCCACGACCTCCTGCAGCGTCGCGGCCCACCCCTCGACGCTCTGGTCCTGAACCGACGTGCCGTCCGGAAGCGTGGGGGGAAACGGGATCATCGCCGCTGCGATGGGCCAGTTGCTGCGGGTGAACGTCGTCGTGCTGCTGCCGGTCATCTCGTCTTCCTTTCGTCGGGTTCCTGCCGGTACGGCGATCGAAGCCAATGCGCATCTCCACCACGGAACGCGCCGGGAATTCGCTGCGCGCGACCTCCAGGCGTCCGCATCATGACGCGATCCGGCCTGATTTCTCGCGCGCCGCGGCGGCGACCTGCGCGACGATGCGCGCGAATCCGTCGGGATTCCATGCGGCGCGCCCGACGAACAGGCCGTCGACATCGTCGAGGACCACCAACTCGGGGCCGTTGTCGGGCGTGACCGATCCGCCGTAGAGAATGCGCGTGCGGCGCGCGGCCTCGGCGCCGAAGCGATCTGCGAGCAGCGCACGCAGCTTCGTATGCCGTTCGGCGACGTAGTCGGGAGACGCTGCCTCGCTGCTGCCGATGGCCCAGCGCGGCTCGTAGGCGAGCACGACGTCGGCAACGCGTTGCGCCGGCTGCCCGGCGAGTGCGGTCGCCGTCTGCGCTGCGAGGACCTCGTCGCTGCGGCCCTCGCGTCTATCCTGCGCGGTCTCCCCGAGGCAGACGATGGGCGTGAGTCCGCTGGCGATGGCCCGGTCGACCTTGCTGCGCACCCGTTCGTAGGTCTCTCCGAAGTGCTGCAGCCGTTCCGAATGCGCCAGCTCGACGTAACGGCATCCGGCGTCGACCAGCATCGGTGCCGAGATCTCGCCAGTCCAGGCACCCTGTTCGTCCCAGTGCATGTTCTGCCCGCCGATCGCCACCCGCGTGCCGCGAAATGCGGTCGCGGCGACGTCGAGCGACGTGAACGGCGGCAGCACGAACACGTCGACGGCGGACGTGTCCGTGGCGCGCATCCGTTCCAGCAACCGGGCGGCGTAACCCGGTACCTCCGTGGCGCGGAGGTTCATCTTCCAGCCGGTGCCGGCCATCAACCGTCGAGTCACTTGCGGTACTTCGCGTCCAGCGCATCGATGGCGGCGACGTTGGCGGCGGACGGCCCTTGCGGATCGAACGCCGAATCGAGCCAGGCATCGGCGATCGCCTTCGCGTGCTCGACACCGATCACCCGCGCGCCCATCGTGATGATGTGCGCGTTGTTGCTCTTCGCCGCGCGCACGGCCGAATAGACATCGTGCGTGTGCGCAGCGCGAATTCCGGGCACCTTGTTGGCCGACATGCAGACACCGATTCCGGTCCCGCAGCAGAGGATTCCGCGGTCGAATTCCTGGCGCAGGATCGCGGCGGCGACACGCTCGGCGATGCTGGCGTAATACTCGGCCGCACCGGCCGGCGAGCGGCTCAGGTCAGTGATCGTGGTACCGGCGCGCTGCGCGAGGTAGGGCGCGAGTTGTTCCACCAACGAAATGCCGGCGCTGTCGCCGGCGATGGCAATCTTCACTTCGCCTCACTTTCCGGGGCCTGGCCCCTGTGTAGGACGGCACGAACGCGCACCGCATCACGGTTGATGTCAGAGAGCATCTTGCACGCGATCCCAGGTGCGCGAGAGGTGGTCGGCCAGCGCTCGCGCAAGACGCGCCTCGGCGCGCGCCTCCAGCGCGTTGATCATCTCCTCGTGATCGGCGACGGCACCGGCCCACGACTCGTCCGACCGGTTCCCGAGAAAGCGTATCCGCTTCATCTGCGCCTGCAGCATCCCCTGCATCAGCACCAGCGACTCGTTGCCGGAAAGCGCGATGATCGACGAGTGGATCTGCTGGTTGTGCTTGAAATATCCGAGGAGATCGCGGGCGCGGTAGAACGCCAGCATCTCGTCGTGGAGGCGGCGGACCTCGGCGATCCCCGCGTCAGTGGCATTCTGGCATGCAAGCCGACCGGCGAGTTCCTCCAGCGCCGCCAGCACCGTCAGCATGTCCTTCACATTCCTGGGCGTCAGGCTGCGCACCTGCGCGCCACGGCTCGGCACCAGATCGACCAACCCCTCCGAGGCCAGCACCTTGAGCGCCTCGCGCAGTGGCGTGCGCGATACACCCAGCTGCTCGCCGAGCTGCCCTTCGTGAATGCGCGTGCCCGGCGCCAGCTGCCCTTCGGTAATCATGTCCCGCAGCCGGGTGACCACCGCGCTGTGCAGCGTCGGCCGTTCGATGCGCGTGACTTCGGCGTCGGCGGGCGGAACGGATTCGACGTGATTGACGACGTTCGCTTCGGTATTCAACGTGTTGGGCCTCATATCGAATCGGCGCGGGGACATGGCCCGATCTCGCGAGCACGCTTCCAGCGACCCGTGGAGAGCAATTCCCCCTGCATTCAGAATTATAGAATACTACATGTTGCATCCTTGACAAACATCCCAGCCGACCCGCACACTCCTCGTCGTTGCCCATTTGCCGACGCACCGCGAATGCAAAAAGCGGCCGGCACCGGGCGGCACCGCCTGGAAGACACAGGAACGGCGGTCGGAACCACGGCCGCCGGGATGCGCGAAGACCCCAAAAAACGAGGAGTTCAACGTGACCCCCAACCCCGCCGCGCCCGGTCTCGATCGGCCGACCATCGCGCTCGCAATGGGTGACCCCGCCGGCATCAGCCCGGAATTGACCGCACGCCTGCTCGCCGACGACGAGGTCCGGAAGTCTGCCCGGATCGTCGTTTTCGGCGATCGCCGCATACTGGACGGCGGCGCGAAAGTCGCCGGGGTCGCACTCGACATCGACATCGTCCCGCGTGGTTCGACGCCCCGCCCGGAGACACGCCCGGTGCTCGTCGACCTCGGAAACCTGGCGCCGTCCGCGGTCCGGGTCGGCGAGGCGACCCCCGAGGGGGGTGCGTTCGCCGTCGAGAATTTCCGCAGCGCGCTGGCGGTGGCGCAGTCCGGGCAGGCCGATGCGGTGTGCTTCACGCCGTTCAACAAGCAGGCCATGCGCATGGTCTACGCCGGCTATGACGACGAGATCCGGTTCGTCTCGGATTTCATCGGCTTTCACGGCGCGGCGCGGGAATTCAACATCCTCGAGGGTCTCTGGAATGCCCGCGTGACGTCGCACATTCCGCTCGCCCGGGTCGCCGACACGATAACGACCGAGCGGATCCTCGCTGAACTCGCGCTGGCCGATCAATGCCTGCGCAGCGCAGGCTTCGCGCAGCCGCGCATTGCGGTTGCGGGCCTGAACCCGCACGCCGGCGATGGCGGCAACTGTGGCCGCGAGGAAATCGAAATCATCGCGCCCGCCGTAAAGGCCGGCGTCCAGCGCGGTTTCAACGTATCGGGACCCTACCCGGCCGACACCGTGTTCGTGCGCGCGCAGAAGGGCGCCTTCGACGCGGTACTCACCATGTACCACGATCAGGGCCAGATCGCGATGAAGCTGATCGGATTCGAGCGCGGCGTCACGCTGCTCGGCGGCTTCCCCTTCCCCATCTGCACGCCGGCCCATGGCACCGCCTACGACATCGTCGGGAAAGGCATCGCCAACATCGGCGCCAGCAGACAGGCATTCCTGCTGGCGGTGCGGATGGCGAAACAGCAAGTCGCCGCCCGGTCCGCCACCCTTGCTTGTTCAACTGCCGCCTGAATGCGGCACCGGTAGGTCGTTTCGAATAACCGAGAGGAGAGCAGCACATGAAGAAGGCCACACTGACAGTTGCACTATTGGCGAGTGCCGTATGCGTGGGATCCGCCCAGGCCGCCTGGGCGCCGGACAAGCCGGTCGAGTTCATCGTCGCCTCCGGTCCCGGCGGCGGCACCGACATCTTCGCGCGCACCGTCCAGTCGATCATCGTCAAATACAAGCTGATGGATGCGCCGATCGTCGTCCTCAACAAGGGCGGCGGCAGCGGGTCCGAGGGCTTCATCTACGGTTCGAGCAGCGCCGGCGACCCGTACAAGGTGACGTTCGGCACCAACAACGAATACCTGCTGCCACTGGTGGCAAAGATGGGCTATACGGCCAACAGCCTGCAGCCGATCGCCGCCATGGCGCTCGACGAGTTCCTGATCTGGGTCAACGACAAGTCCCCTTACAAGGACGCCAAGGCGTTCATTGAAGCGGCGAAGAAGCCCGACGGGCTGAAGATGGGCGGCTCGCAGTCGAAGGACACCGACCAGACGCTCGCCAGCATGATCAGCACGGCGACCGGTGCCAAATTCACCTACATCCCGTTCAAGAGTGGCGGCGAGGCCGCAGTCCAGCTCGCCGGCGGCCACATCGACGCCAACGTCAACAACCCGAACGAGAACCTCGGTCAGTGGAAGGCGTCGATGGTCCGTCCGCTGTGCATCTTCAGCAACGAGCGGATGGCGGCGGGAGCGAAAGTCACCAAGGACATGGGCTGGTCCGACATCCCGACCTGCAAGGAATCGGGAATTCCGATCAGCACCTACCAGATGCCGCGGACGGTCTGGCTGCCCGCCGGCGCACCGGCCGATGCTGCCGCCTATTACGCCAGCGTTCTCGCCAAGGTCCGCGAGACGCCGGAATGGAAGGCCTACATCGAGCGCACGTCGCAGACGGACACCTTCATGACCGGTGATGCCCTCAAGTCCTACACCACGCAGGATCAGGCGAAGGCGCTCGAGGTATTCAAGGCCGAGAAGTGGCTCGTGCAATAGTCTTGATTTGCAGCACGACCGGGGCGGGTGGTTCCGCCCCGGCAACGCCGACCGCCGGGGAGT
The DNA here is from genome assembly GCA_963788185.1 of uncultured beta proteobacterium. GTDB lineage: Bacteria > Pseudomonadota > Gammaproteobacteria > Burkholderiales > Casimicrobiaceae > CAIWHR01. Next base: position 632,789 of record CAWBGE010000017.1, on the reverse strand, counting down.
AGCGCGCGATGCAGAATCCATCGGCCGTGCTCGTCAGCCGCTTCGCCGCCGAGGTGGCGCTCGCGCTGGTGACCGCGGCGCTCGGCGCCGTCGTCACCATCGGCGCGCTGGAATTCGGCAACGGCTGGGGCGACGCCGGCCCGCAGCCCGGCTATTTTCCGTTCTACATCGGCCTCATCGTCATGCTGGCAAGCAGCGGAGCGCTGGTCGAGGCAATCGTCAATCGGGAGCAGCATCGCGCGGCCGCGTTCCTGCGGCGTGAACAAGCGATGCGCATCCTCGCCTTCTTCGGCCCGATGGCCGGGTTCGTCGTGCTCGCCGCGGTGCTGGGTCTGTACGTCGCGCTCATCGTCTATCTGACGGCGACGATGGTCGTCCATGGCCGCTACCGGCTGTGGCGCGCGCTCGTGGTCAGCTTCGGCAGCGCGATCACCTTCTACCTGATATTCGAAGTCTGGTTCAGGGTGCCGCTGCTCAAGGGTCCGCTCGAGGCCTTGCTGAGGATTCATTGACGCGATGCCGCCTGCGAGCGGCCCGGTGCAAGCCTGACTCTGAGGATCTCCGTTTTGGAAAATTTCGGCAATCTCATGGACGGGTTCCGCATCGCGGCCTCCGGGTACCACGTCGCGATCATGGTCGCGGGCGTGCTGCTTGGCATCCTCGTCGGCGTGCTGCCCGGACTCGGTGCGCCGAACGGCGTCTCGCTGCTGCTGCCGCTGACCTTCACGATGGATCCGGTGTCCGCGATCATCCTGCTCACCAGCATGTACTGGGGGGCGTTGTTCGGCGGCTCGACGACCTCCATCCTGTTCAACATACCTGGGGAACCGTCGTCGGTGGCGACCACCTTCGACGGTTACCCGATGGCCCGGGACGGACGCGCCACGCACGCACTGACGCTCGCGTTCCTGTCGGCGGGAACCGGCGCGCTGTTCGGCGTCGTCGTCATCACCGGCCTGTCGGGCTGGGTGACGCAGTTCGCGCTCAAGTTCAGTTCGCCCGAGTACTTTGCCGTCTACCTGCTCGTGTTCGCGAGCTTCGTCGGCATGGGCAACACGTCGCCGTTCAAGACCGTGGTCTCGATGATGCTCGGTTTCGCCATCGCCACCATCGGCGTCGACACGATCTCCGGCAACGTGCGACTCACCTTCGACATTCCGGACCTCGTCAAGGGCATCAGTTTCCTGGTCGCCGTCATCGGACTCTTCGGTCTGGGCGAATTGCTGCAGACCATGGAAGAGGGCCTGCGCTTCGAAGGCATCCACGCCCGGATCAGCCTGCGCGAGGTGTTCAAGACGGCGCTCACGCTGCCGCGACACTGGGTCACGCTGCTGCGCAGCGCGCTGGTCGGCTGCTGGATGGGGATCACGCCGGGCGGCCCCACCGCGGCTTCGTTCATGAGCTACGGCCTCGCCAAGCGGTTCTCGCGACGGAAAGCAGGCTTCGGCAACGGCGAACCCGACGGCGTCGTCGCGCCCGAAACGGCCGATCATGCGGCGGGCACCTGCGCGATCCTGCCGATGCTGGCGCTGGGCATTCCCGGCTCCGCGACCGCCGCGGTTATGATGGGCGGCCTGATGATCTGGGGCCTCACTCCCGGCCCGATGCTGTTCATCGAACGCCCCGATTTCGTCTGGAGCACCATCGCCAGCATGTATCTGGGCAACGTGATCGCGGTGATACTGGTCCTCGCCACGGTGCCGATGTTCGCGGCCATTCTGCGCATACCGTTCTCGATCATCGGTCCGATGATCGTCGTCGTCTGCTTCATTGGCGCCTACACGGTCAGCGGCGCTCGGCTCGATCTCTGGTTCGCGCTCCTGTTCGGAGTCGTCGGCTATCTGCTGAAGAAGCTCGATTACCCGATTGCGCCGATGGTGCTGGCGATGATCCTCGGCGACAAGACAGAGGACGCGTTCCGTCAATCGATGCTCATGTCGAAAGGTTCGATGAGCGTCTTCTACTCGAACCCGCTGGTCGGCACGATCACCACGCTTGCCCTCCTGCTGCTGCTGTGGCCGCTGGTGAATCGCCTGTTGCGGTCAAAGAAGGCAACGCATGCCGTCAAGGCCGGGTAGCCCGGCTACGATGGCGCATTGACCTTTCCATCCGACACGGAGATCTGAATGTCCATCCCCCAATCCTTTTCCCTCGCCGGCAAGGTCGCGCTGATCACCGGCGCGTATCGCGGCCTGGGCTTCGCCATCGCCCGCGGAATGGCACAGGCAGGCGCCACCATCGTCCTCAATGGCCGGAATTCCGAGCATGTGGCCATCGCGGTCGACAAGCTCGCCAACGAGGGCATTGCCGCCGCCTCGTCGATTTTCGACGTCGGCGACGCGGACGCCATCGGCGCGGCCGTCGATGCCATCGAGGCCACGCACGGCAGCGTCGATATTCTGGTCAACAACGCCGGCATACAGCGACGCCAGGCCTTCGTCGACTTCAAGCGCGCCGATTGGGACGACGTCATCGCCACCAATCTCACCGCGCCGTTCCTCCTGGGGCAAAGGGTCGTGCGGGGAATGATCCCGCGCAAGAGCGGCAAGATCATCAACATCGCGTCGCTGATGAGCGACGTTGCCCGCCCCACGATCGTCGCGTATACGGCAGCCAAGGGCGGCGTGCGACAGCTGACGCGCGCCATGGCCGTCGAGCTTGCCGGGCACAACATTCAGGTCAACGCCATCGCGCCGGGGTACTTTGCCACGGAAATGAACCGCGCGCTGATCGACAACCCCGAATTCAACGCCTGGGTGTGCAAACGCACCCCCGCCGGTCGCTGGGGGGACCCCGAGGAAATCGCCGGACTCGCGGTATTCCTCGCGTCCCGCGCGGCCGACTACATGACCGGGCAGCTCGTCACCATCGACGGCGGAATGAGCATCGCCCTCTGAGAGGCTGAGAGTCTTTCAATCATGCCCGCTCATCACGCCATAGGACGCCTGCGCGGCGCCTGATTCAATCGTCGTCGCCAGCCGCGCCTTGGCGACGGCGGTCGAGCAGCTTGTAGAGCCAGGCGAGCCCGGCCGCGGTGTCCTGCGCGGGCCGGTACTCGCAGCCGATACAGCCGTCGTACTTCAGTTCGTCGAGGACGCGGAAGATCCAGCCGTAGTTGACCTCGCCGGAATCGGGTTCGTGCCGTCCGGGCACGCCCGCGATCTGGATGTGGCCGATATGCGGCAGCCAGCGCCGGATCTTCTCGGTAAGATCGCCTTCGACGACCTGCGCGTGGTAGAGATCCATCTGCACCTTGAGATTGGGCGCCCCGACCGCTTCCCGAATTGCGTGGGCGTCGGCCTGCCGGGAGAGCAGATAGTTCGGCATGTCGCGGGGGTTGATCGGCTCGATCAGCACCGTCACGCCCTGCGCCGCGGCCTCGGCGCATGCAAAGCGTAGATTGCGAACGTACGTCGCCTGCTGGCGCGCGCGGTGTTCGGCGTCGGCCTCCGCGGGCACGACACCCGCCATCACGTGAATCAGGCGGCATTGCAACGCACGGGCGTAGCGCAATGCCGTGACGAAGCTCGCCTGGAACTCGTGCTCGCGCCCCGGCAGCGAGGCGGTGCCGCGATCGCCCGCCGCCCATTCGCCCGGCGGCGCGTTGAACATCACCTGCCGGAGCTTGTGCTCCTGCAACCGCTCGGCGATCTCGTACGCCTGCGCCTCGTAGGGAAACCCGCACTCGACGGCACGGAAGCCCGCCTGCGCCGCCTCGGCGAAACGATCGAGAAATGGAACCTCGGTGAACAGGAACGACAGATTCGCGGAAAAGCGTAGCATCCGACCTCCCAGAATTCAGCGACGAGTCTGCACGCGTGGATCCGGCAACGCAATCCGTACGCGATCGACGGCCAACGCGGTGGAAAAACCTGTGGACAGCCGGTGGGGCGAACGTGCATTATGCCGCCCCGCTTCCGCAGGGGGCTGTTTTGATTCCCGTTTTTCGCATCCGCCCCTGCGCATCAAAAAGCGCTTGCCATCGCGCGCTCAGCCCACTATTCTTGGTGGTCGATAGCCGCGGCAGCACAAGATGTAGTAGATTTGCGGTCCGGCGCGAAGTCGAGCGATCGCGCGGGCGCTCGACACCATCGAGCAGCGCGTGTCGGGGGAAGCGCCCGCGAGTTCTCCGCGCGTCGCCACGGTAACCCGCTGCTGCCAGCCGTCTTGGCGCTCCCGGCTGCCGGTGGCGACCGCGCGAACGGCAATCACAACGACAAGACCTGAGGACAGGAGAGGAACCCATGCAACTTTCGAGCGCCACCGCCGCTGCCGCGCCCGCCACGCCCCACGAAAGCCACGCGCCGACGGCCGACGGCGTGCTGACGCCGGGCAGCGGCGACGTCCGCCTGACCCAGTACAAGGTGATCCGCCGCAACGGGTCGGTGGTCGGCTTCGAGCCCGACAAGATCACGATCGCGATGACCAAGGCCTTCCTCGCGATCAACGGCGGCCAGGGCGCCGCATCCGCCCGAATCCGCGACGAAGTCGCCAAGCTCACCGATGCCGTCGTCAGCGCCCTGATGAAGCGCAAGCCCGAGGGTGGCGCGATTCACATCGAGGAAATCCAGGACCAGGTCGAACTGGCGCTGATGCGCGGCGGCGAGCACGAAGTGGCGCGCGCCTACGTGCTGTATCGCGAGCGGCGCTCGCAGGAGCGTGCGCACGACAAGGCGCAGAAGAGCCCGCGTCCCGAGACGACGACGATCACCGTGCTGGACAACGGCATCTCGCGCCCGCTCGACATGGCGCGGCTGCGTATCGCCATCGCCGAGTCCTGCGCCGGACTTGCGGACGTCGATGCCGAGCGCATCCTCAGGGCAACGCTCAAGGATCTCTACGACGGCGTGCCCATGGACGAGGTGCGCAAGGGCGTGGTGCTGGCGGCGCGCACGCTGATCGAGAAGGATCCCGCCTACAGCCTCGTCGCCGCGCGCCTGCTGCTCGATTCGATCCGGCACGAAGCGCTGGGCGAAGACGCGACGCAGTCCGAGATGGCCGCGCGCTACGCCGAGTACTTTCCCCGGTTCGTGAAGCACGGCGTCAAGATCGGCCTGCTGAACGAGGCGCTGCTGCAGTACGACATGACCAAGCTCGGTGCCGCATTGAAGCCCGAACGCGACCTTCAGTTCGGCTACCTCGGCCTGCAGACGCTCTACGACCGGTATTTCCTCGTCGACCAGTACGCGACGCACGCCAACGCGGGCCGCCGTTTCGAGCTGCCGCAGTGCTTCTTCATGCGCGTCGCGATGGGCCTCGCTCTGAATGAAGTCGACCGTGAAGCACGCGCCGTCGAGTTCTACGACGTGCTGTCGACCTTCGACTTCATGAGTTCGACGCCGACGCTGTTCAATTCGGGCACGCAACGGTCGCAGCTTTCGTCGTGCTACCTCACCACGGTTGCCGACGATCTCGACGGCATCTACGAAGCGATCAAGGAAAACGCGCTGCTGTCCAAGTTCGCCGGGGGCCTCGGCAACGACTGGACCAACGTGCGCGCCATGGGCTCGCACATCAAGGGCACCAACGGCAAGAGCCAGGGTGTCGTCCCCTTCCTCAAGGTCGTCAACGACACCGCCGTTGCGGTGAACCAGGGCGGCAAGCGCAAGGGCGCCGTCTGCACCTACCTCGAGACCTGGCACCTCGACATCGAGGAGTTTCTCGAGCTGCGCAAGAATACCGGCGACGATCGCCGCCGCACGCACGACATGAACACCGCGAACTGGATTCCGGACCTGTTCATGAAGCGGGTGATGGAAGGCGGCGACTGGACGCTGTTCTCGCCGTCCGACGTCCCCGACCTGCACGACAAGTGGGGCCGCGCATTCGAGGAGTCCTACACCCGCCACGAGGAACGCGCCGCGCGCGGCGAACTGAAGCTGCACAAGAGGATTCCCGCGCTCCAGCTGTGGCGCAAGATGCTGTCGATGCTGTTCGAGACCGGGCATCCGTGGATCACGTTCAAGGACGCCTGCAACGTCCGCTCGCCGCAGCAGCATCTCGGCACCGTCCACAGTTCCAATCTGTGCACGGAGATCACGCTCAATACCAGCGACACCGAAATCGCGGTCTGCAACCTGGGCTCGGTCAACCTCCTGAACCACATGGTGCCCACCGCCGACGGTTACGCGCTCGATCAGGCCAAGCTGCAGCGCACGATCCACACGGCGATGCGCATGCTGGACAACGTCATCGACATCAACTACTACGCCGTCGCCAAGGCGCGCAATTCCAACCTCAAGCACCGGCCGGTGGGCCTGGGCATCATGGGCTTCCAGGATTGCCTGCACCTCCTGCGCACCCCGTACGCGTCGGAACCGGCGATGCAGTTCGCCGACCGGTCGATGGAGGCCGTCTGCTACTACGCCTACTGGGCGTCGACCGAGCTTGCCGAGGAACGCGGCCGCTACTCGTCGTACAAGGGCAGCCTGTGGGATCGGGGCATCCTGCCGCAGGATTCGCTGCAACTGCTGCGCGACGAGCGCGGCGGCTACATCGACTGCGACGAGTCGTCGGCGATGGACTGGGCGCCGTTGCGCGCACGCATTCGCGAGTTCGGCATGCGCAACTCGAATTGCGTCGCCATCGCGCCCACCGCCACCATTTCCAACATCATCGGCGTCGCGGCATCGATCGAGCCCGAATACCAGAACCTGTACGTCAAATCGAACCTCTCCGGCGAGTTCACCGTCGTCAACGAGCATCTCGTCGACGAACTCAAGAAGCGCAACCTCTGGGACGAGGTGATGGTCGCCGACCTCAAATACTTCGACGGCTCGCTTGCCCGCATCGACCGCATTCCGGCCGACCTGCGCAATCTCTACGCGACCGCGTTCGAGGTCGAGCCCAAGTGGATCGTCGAGGCCGGATCGCGGCGGCAGAAGTGGATCGACCAGGCGCAGAGCCTCAACATCTACATGGCCGGCGCCTCCGGAAAGAAGCTCGACGAGACCTACAAGCTCGCGTGGATGCGCGGGCTGAAGACCACCTACTACCTGCGCACGCTCGCCGCAACCGGTGCCGAGAAGTCCACGGGCCGCGGTGGCGAGCTCAACGCGGTCCCGGCCAATGGCGGCATGAATGCCGCAGGTCCTGCCGCGACGGAGGCCGGCGCGCCGAAGTTCTGTGCCATCGATGACCCGACATGCGAAGCGTGCCAGTAGAGGCGCCCATGCCCGTTGTTGCAACCCCGTGACCCCGGACAGGAAGGGAAGCGATGAACGCGGAATCGAAGAGGTGGGAGTTCTATGTGGACGACGCCGGCCGGCGCCATTGGCGTTGGCCGGCAGCGCCGCAGACGAGCGCGCGGACAGGCAACGGCCCGCAGGCGCTCCCGCGCGGAACGCTTCAGCGGCAGCAGGATCTGCTGCTGTTGCCGCTGCGCGTGCGCGGCCGTTAGCCGTCGGGAATTCCGGAACCGGCGTCGGGCCCGCGCCCGGCTCCGGCCGTTCGTCGATCTACCGACAGGAGGTGCCCGTTGGCACGTTACGAACAGGTGGCAAGACACGTGATCGAAGCGCGGTATCTCGGGGACTACCAGATCTGGCTCGAATTCAATGACGGCAAGAAAGGCGTGATCGACCTCTCCGACGACCTATACGGCGAAACTTTCGAGACGCTGCGCGACAAGGCGCGCTTTGCCGATTTCTACCTCGATCACGGTCTCGCGACGATCGCCTGGCACCACGGTGTCGATTTCGCCCCCGATTATCTGTACGACCGCCTGAGTGCCATGCATTGATTGACCGCGGTCCCAAGCGCGCCGGAAGGACGGCAACGCAGGCTCCCTGCCCCGCCCTGCCGGCCCGACACCCTCATCAGAAACTGCCGTACCGGAGAAAACGCCCATGCTGAACTTCGACGACGACATCGCACCGGCAACGCCGCCGCGCCTGCAACCGGCCTCGCCGGCCACGCTGCGCGTCCAGACCTCCGGCAGTATCGGGGGCGGGATTCTCGCGCGCGAGCACGCAAGCGATGCCGACACTGACCGGCAGACGCCGGAGGGCGACCTGCGCCGCGTGCGCGTCGAGGACAAGCGCGTGATCAACGGCGAGTCCGACGTCAACCAGCTCGTGCCGTTCAAGTACCGTTGGGCCTGGGACAAGTACCTCGCCGGCTGCGCCAACCACTGGATGCCGCAGGAAGTAAACATGCAGCGCGACATCGAGACCTGGAAGAACCCCAACGGCCTCACCGACGACGAGCGGCTGATCGTGAAGCGCAACCTGGGCTTCTTCGTCACCGCCGATTCGCTGGCCGCCAACAACATCGTGCTCGGCACCTATCGCCACATCACCGCACCCGAATGCCGGCAGTACCTGCTGCGGCAGGCGTTCGAGGAAGCGATCCACACCCACGCGTACCAGTACATCGTCGAGAGCCTGGGCCTCGACGAAGCCGAGATCTTCAATGCCTACCACGAGATCAAGTCGATCCGCGACAAGGACGAGTTCCTGATCCCGTTCATCGACGTGCTGACCAACCCGATGTTCAAGACGGGAACGCCGCAAGCCGATCAGCAGCTCCTGAAGAGCCTGATCGTCTTCGCCTGCATCATGGAGGGACTCTTCTTCTACGTCGGCTTCGTGCAGATCCTGGCGCTGGGCCGACAGAACAAGATGACCGGCAGCTCCGAGCAGTATCAGTACATCCTGCGCGACGAGTCGATGCACTGCAATTTCGGCATCGACCTCATCAACACCATCAAGCTCGAGAATCCGCAGCTCTGGACGCCCGAGTTCCGCGAGGAGATCCGCACGCTGATGAAGAAGGGCGTCGACCTCGAGTACGCCTACGCCGAGGACACGATGCCGCGCGGCGTGCTGGGGCTGAACGCGACGATGTTCAAGGAATACCTGCGCTTCATCGCCAACCGCCGCTGCCAGCAGATAGGCGTCGACGCAGTGTTCGATCGCGCCGACAACCCGTTCCCGTGGATGGCCGAGATGATCGACATCAAGAAGGAGAAGAACTTCTTCGAGACGCGGGTGACCGAGTACCAGACCGGCGGCACGCTGAACTGGGAGTGAGGCAGCGCGTGTCGCCCAGCGCACCGCCTCGGGACTGCGTCTGGCCATGCCGGCCCCTAGCCATTTGCAGCAGGCGCGCACAGGACACATGCGACTTACGGTGTTCGACGTCGCGCACGGGGCCTGCGCACTTCTGCAGGCCCCCGGCACCAATCGGATAACCGCAAAACCCTGGCCACCGCAACGATCCTCGAGTCCCGCAATCGGTCGCTGTGAGCAATCGCCCGAAAATTGCGCGCCCCACGGGTAACGCACAAACCAGACATCTGCCAACTGGCGCCTTCGACCCAATCCGGCCGGTGGCGGTTTCGTAGTCGAATGGCCGGTGCCATGCTCTCAAGCGCAGCGGCTCGCCACTGATCGCCGCCATGGCCGCCGCTCTGCAAAATGCTTGACTGAGCACCTCAGGGCGTGCAGCCGCCGTCCAGGGTCCTCCGAACCGGTCGCAGGGATCGAACGAAGCCGTCGTTCAAGTCGCGGCAACGGGGCACGCCGATCACGTCCGATTGGGCACCTGCAGGAGAGCGCGAGGATTGCGCCCGGGCGCCGTGGCGGCGGGCGTCGAACCCGGCCGCGCAGCCGAGGGTTGCCTCAATTCTCCGACGCCGGCAGCGTCACTCGCCGCACAGCAGGCGCATACGAGGCTCGGCGAGCGTGAAGGCATCGTCCGTCTCGGCGGCGAGCACCTGCAGGTTGGCCTGTTCGCACGCGTTCGCGGCTTCCACTTCGGCCGCCGGGGCCGGGGTCGGTGCGGGTGCCGGCGCTGCGGGGCGCGGCGCCGGATTGCAGCGGGCATCGGACACCAGCCGGATGTTGCTGAACTGCCCTTGCTCGACCGCCACGCAGTCGCCGATCCGCTTGCCGGCCTGGTCGGAGACGATGCGGGTGGTGGTCGTGCCGTCGATGAGGACCGTGTACTCGAACGCCTGCGAACGCGTGGCAAGGTTGGTGACGCCGCGACCGGCCGCTGCGCCGCCAATCGTACGCAACGCACGGTTGCTGCCCGACTGCCCGCCGCCGCTGGCCAGTCCGATGCCCCCCGCCCACAAGCGTGCCGACGGTCTGGGCGCTGGCGTTGGTCACCGTGGTCGGGACGACGCTGGTGATGCGCCCGTACTGCACCCGCGATTGGGCGTCGGCCGGTGTTGTGATGAGGGTGAGCGCGAGCACGGCAGCCGCCATTGCGCCTTGGACGAGGGGAATTCGATTCATGGACGTGCTCCGGAGTGATTGACGGTAACGCCGGGGAACCCGAACGCATCCCGGGGCACAGCGCGACATTGCGCGGCTCGACCTTTCGAGCCAGCGCCGCGACCCGCGAATTGTGGCCATTCGGCAGGTTCTTGTGCTGGTCCCCGCTGCTGCCTCACGCGGGTACGGTCGTGCCCGGCAGCCCTAGGCCCTTTGCAAATCGATCCATCGCAAAGAACCGCACAAAGAGCCGCTCCCAGTAGACCGATATAATCCGCGAATGTGACCCATCGGGTTCTTGGAATTTCACGTACTTAGCTGGGAGCGGATCATGTTGAACGAGCCTCTGGGTAGCCGTAGGCGCCGTTTCATGCAGTCGCTGCTGATCACCGTGTTCGCACTAAGCGGTATCGGCATGGCGCAAGCGCAAACAAGCGCTGCTGCAACCACTGCCAAGATCAGCACCGTCTACACCGGGGATGTGATCAACGACAAGAAAGTGGTCAGTTCGCTGAACACCGCAAACCTAGAACCGGGCAAGAAACACCTGCTGTACTTCCAGGGTGTGCAGATGTCCACGGGACAGCACTGGTACGTGTCGGTCATCGTGGCCAAGGGGGCCAGGCCCGGCAAGCGCATTACCCTGACCAGCGGTGTACACGGTGACGAGATGAGTTCGGTGCACACCGTACAAACGGTTATGGGCCAGTTGAACCCGGCGGAAATGTCGGGCACCGTCATGGCGGTGTTGGACATTGCACGACCTGCAATGGAGAGCATGCAGCGTCGCTGGCCGAGCACCAATCGCGGTTTCGAATTGACCGACATGAACCGCGAATGGCCCGGCAATGAAAACGGCCTCGGTGCCGTCAGCCGCCAGGCCGGACTGGTGTTCAACCGGCTGCTCAGGCCCAACACCGACCTGGCCATGGACTTCCATACCGGGACCACCGGCCTGGACGCAGCCGCCTTTCACATCGGTGACATGCGTATCCCGGACGTGAAGACCATGATGATGCTCTACCCCGTTCCGGCGATCTGGGACAACCCGGCCTATCCTGGTGTGCTGCACAACGCCTACATCGATGCGGGCATTCCCTGTTTTACGCCTGAGGTGGGTGTGGCGCGGCGGCTTGATCTCGACATGATTCCGATCTTCGTCGAAGGCACGATGAACGTCTTCAAGCACTACGGCATCGTTCCCGGGGCGATCGGACGCACCGCAGTCGATGCCAACGTCTACATCGGGAAGAATGCGGTTCCCGTGCTGACCACCCACGGTGGATTCATCGAATTGTTGGTCAAACTGAATGCCAAGGTCACGCCAGGACAAAAGGTGGCCATCCAGCGCAACACTTTCGGCGAAGTGGTGGCCGAGTACACCAGCCCGGTCAACGGCCTTATCGGTAGCCTACGCAGCGACGCCACGTCGGAGCCCGGCAACGTGCTGCTCTTCATCCTGGCCGACGCCGCGCCGGTGTCCGGCGCAGCCCCTTACTCGGAGTAGCTCGCGGCAGCCCAGGGTGGCCGATCGTGTGCAGCGACGGTCTGAAATGTTTCTCGAGGGGTTGCGCGTTGCCGTGACGAGGATTTTTGAGCCAAGCAGTCGTTCAGATGACTGCCTTGGCGGATGGGCGACCGTCTGCAACCGTGTGGCCGCAAGCGCCCGTCCAATGTAGGCGCCAACGCGCTCGGAACCGGCCATTGCCGGCACCCGAGCGTACGGCGGGGCCTTCCCCGGCTCAATTTCGGCGCTAACAATTACCTTCGAAAAAAGATGACACATGATGTGTCGCTTTCGCCGGGAAATGTCACGGAAAGTGACGCGGAATGCCAAGGGAATGTGTCGCTCAGTGGCCGTCGATCGGTGCTCAGTCCCTACGCGGCAATCGCGCCATCACGGCGCGCCACCCGGCTTCGGCCGTCCTGCCCGAGGCACCGAAGACAGCGGCGAGTTGCTCCACCTGCGTGCCGGTGAGCTGGTTCTCCAGCCGCTCGCCTTCGGCGGTGAGGCGCAGCTCGCGACGGCGCCCATCGCCCGCCGCGGTGCGCACCGCGACGAGCTTCAACTCGATGAGGCGCCGCAGCGGCGCGTTGAGGGCCTGCTTCGACACCCCGAGCGTGTCGAGCAGCGCGTCGATCCCGAGGCCGGGCTCGCGACCGACGAAGTAGAGAATGCGGTGGTGCACGCGGGAGAGCCCGCGCCGCTTGAGGATGCTGTCGGGGTGGGCGGTGAACGCACGGTAGCCGAAGAAGAAGAGCTCGATTGCCTCGCGCAGAGCGGCCTGGCGTTTTTGGTCAATCATGTTGACATATTAGACGGTCGGCGCTACTGTGCATATACGTCAAATATATTGACCTACATCGAGGTGCCGATGGCAGCAAGCGACCGCCTTTCGCGGCGGGTGGACGATCTCGTTGCCTCGCCGATCCGGGAGATCCTGGCCGTCATCGACCGCCCGGGCATGGTCTCCTTCGCCGGCGGCCTGCCCGCGCCGCAGACGTTTCCGGCACTCGACCCGGGCGCGGTTCCGTCGGCCTGGCTGCAGTACGGCCCGTCGGAGGGTGAGCCCGCGCTGCGGCAGCGCATCGCCGGCGAGCTTGCGGCGCTCGGCCTCGCCTGCGCGCCCGAGCAGGTGCTGGTGCTCTCCGGCTCGCAGCAGGGCATCGATCTGGTCGCCAAGCTCTTCGTCGACGCGGGGACGCCTGTCGCCGTCGAGTCGCCGACCTACCTCGCCGCGCTGCAGGTCTTCCGCTTCTTCGGTGCGCGCTTCGTCGCCTTCGACCCGGCGCGACCGGACGCGCTGCGCGCCCCCGGGACGCCACCGGCCTTCGTCTACGCGATCCCGACGTTCCAGAACCCGACCGGGCGCTGCTACGACGCGCAGGAGCGCGCGGCGCTCGCCCGCGCCTGCGACGAGACGGGCGTGGTGCTGTTCGAGGACGACCCGTACCGCGACCTCGCCTATGACGCTTGCGAGCGCATGCCGGTCTGTGCGCGCGTCAAGCGCTCGTCGTGGATCTACCAGGGCTCGTTCTCGAAGAGCCTCGCGCCGGGGTTGCGGCTGGGCTTTCTCGCCGCGTCGCCCGACCTCCTCGTGCCGCTCACGCGGCTCAAGCAGGCCGCGGACCTGCACAGCAGCCGCGTGAGCCAGTGGCTGGTGCTGCGGCAACTCGAACATCCGCAGCGTGCGGCGCGTCTCACGGGCCTGGCGCGCGACTACCGCGCCCGGCGCGACGCCTTCGCCGGACTTCTCACGCTCCATATGGGCGACCTCGCGACGTGGGCGATCCCGCCCGGCGGCCTCTTCTTCTGGCTCACCCTCGCGCAGCCGCTGGACACGCGCACGCTGCTGCCGCGCGCGATCGAGCGCGACGTCGCGTTCATGCCGGGCGAGCCGTTCTTCCCCGGCGCGACCCCGGTGACGGGGAGGCTGCGGCTCAACTTCAGCCACGCCAGCGAGCGCGACGCGGAGCGCGGTCTGCGCACCCTTGCCGGACTGCTGCGTGAAGCGGCCCGCGATGACCTTCCGCGCGCCACCCCGTCACCTTGAAAACGGCTGCACGGCGTGCGTCTCCCCTGTTAGGCTAGGGATTGCCCAGATAGTCGCGCTTGCCGATCCCGACGCCGTTGTGGCGCAGGATGTTGTAGGCGGTCGTGACGTGGAAATAGAAATTCGGCAGCGCGCGGCCAAGCAGGAATTGCATGCCGGTGTAGCGAGTCTCCTGGTCGCCGCGCTTGATCACGATTTCCCGGTCTTCGGTGCCGTCCAGCTGCGCCGGCGGCACCGCCTGGATGAACGCGATGGTCTTGGCAATGCGCGCCTTCAGGTCGGCCAGCGTCTCCTCGTTGTCCTCGTGCACCGGGATCTCCACTCCGGCCAGGCGCGCCACCGCGCCTTTGGCGGTGTCGCAGGCAATCTGCACTTGCGCGGTCATGGGCAGCATGTCCGGGAACAGCCGAAAGCTCGTCAGCGCGGAGGGGTGGAGCTTCTTGGCGTCGGCATGGGCCTGCGCCTTGTCGAGGATGTTCGACAGGTTGCCGAGGATGTTGACGAAGCGCGGGACGCTCGCCTGGTACATGGAGATGTTCACTGGAATTCCTTGAAGTGGCGAAGGATGGACGACAGCAAGCACGCATTCTACCCGCCGCCGATCATGACGCCGCCATTCGCCGCGACGTCCTCGGCGCAGATCGCGCTGCTCCGGGTACAATCCGTGCGGCTCGGCAGGCGCGCTGATCCGCATCTTGCGCGGGGAGGCCGTTTCGAGTCGCCGCCGTAGCCGTTGCGTCGAGGCAATGGCGGATTCGGCAACCATTTACAGCACAGCGGGAAAAGGCCATGAATTACGACTCGATCGTTTCGCTGACAACGCTCGCGTTGTTCGTCGGCATGCTGCTGCTCCTCGAAGTGGGTCGACGGGCCGGGGTTCGCCGGCTCGCCGATGATCCCGACGGCGCGCAGGCGGGCACCGGCGCGGTCGACGGTGCGGTGTTCGCCCTGCTGGGCCTGCTCGTCGCCTTCACCTTCTCGGGCGCGGCCTCGCGGTTCGACGAGCGCAGAAGCCTGATCGTTCAGGAAGCCAACGACATCGGCACCGCGTACCTGCGCGTCGACCTGCTGCCGGCGGGCGCGCAGCCAGCGCTGCGAGACCTGTTCCGGCGCTACGTGGACTCCCGCCTGGAGGTGTACCGGAAACTGCCGGATGTCGAGGCCGCCAAGGCCGAGCTGGCTCGTTCGACCCGGTTGCAGGGCGAGATCTGGCGTCACGCAGTCGCCGCGGGCCGGATGGAAGGGGCTCCACCGGCTGCCACTATGCTGCTCCTGCCGGCGCTGAACCAGATGATCGACATCACCACCACCCGCACGATGGCCGCGCAGGCGCACCCGCCGCTGGTCATCTTCGCGATGCTGTTCGGGCTGGCGCTGGCCGGCGCGCTGCTGGCCGGTTACGGCATGGCCGGCGGCAAATCGCGCAGCTGGATTCACATGATCGGATTCGCGGCGATCATGGCGGGCGCCGTGTACGTCATCATCGAGATCGAGTATCCGCGCCTGGGCCTGATCCGGGTCGATGCGTTCGACCAGGCGCTGGTGGAACTCAGGGACAGCATGAAATGACCATGGGCGCCGCGCTGCAACGCTGAAATGCCGAGGCATCCGGCGCCGGGCATCGAAACTTCGGCCCCCGGGTGCGTTAAGATCTCGATCTTTCGATCCCGCGCGTGCGACATTGAGTGCCGTTCGATGGCGCCTGCCGGACCCTCACACTTGCCGGAATACGGCCGCGCCTCACCACCCCTCGAAGGAGCCTCCATGTCCGCAGCACGCCGCACCCTCGTCCCGTTCGCAGCCGCCTCCGCGCTCCTGCTCGGCCTCGCGCCAACCGCCTTCGCCGGCAAGACGCTCGACGCCGTGAAAGCGCGCGGCGAGGTGATCTGCGGCGTCAACACATCCGCGCCGGGATTTTCGTCGACCGACAGCAAGGGCCGCTGGCAGGGCCTCGACGTCGACATGTGCCGCGCCGTCGCCGCCGCGGTGCTGGGCAGCGGCGAGAAGGTCAAGTTCGTCCCGCTCAACTCGCAGCAGCGCTTCGCCGCACTGCAGTCGGGCGAGATCGACATCCTCTCGCGCAACACCACCTGGACGCTGACGCGCGACGCCTCGCTCGGCATCGTCTTCGCCGGCATCAACTACTTCGACGGCCAGGGTTTCATGGTGCCGAAGAAGCTCAAGGTCGACAGCGCGAAGAAGCTGAACGGCGCGACCGTCTGCGTTCAGGCCGGCACCACCAGCGAGAGGAACGTCGCCGAGTACTTCCTGACCAACAACATGAAGTACAAGTCGGTCGTGTTCGACACCGCCGAGGCCATCCAGTCGGCGTTCTTCGCCGGCCGCTGCCAGGTCTACACCACCGACATGTCCGACCTCGCCGGCGCGCGCACGCAGACGAACAAGCCCGACGACTATACGATCCTGCCCGACGTCATCTCGAAGGAGCCGCTGGGACCGGCGGTGCGCCGAGGCGACGACGACTGGTTCCAGATCACCCGCTGGACGCTCAATGCCATGCTCGAAGCCGAGGAAGCCGGCCTCACGCAGGCCAACGTCGACAAGATGAAGGCCGAAAGCAAGGATCCGGCGATCCAGCGCCTGCTCGGCGCCGGCGACGACACCGGCAAGCTGCTGGGCCTCGACAAGGAATGGGCCTACAGGATCGTCAAGCAGGTCGGCAACTATGGCGACAGCTTCGAACGCAACATGGGACCCAAGTCTGCCCTCGGCCTGCCACGCGGCGTCAACAAGCTCTGGAACCGCGGCGGCCTCATGTATGCGCCGCCGGTGCGCTGATCGCCTGGCACAGCGACTCGATCCCCTCGCACGAGGCGCCTGGCCTCGGCTCGGGTCCTCGTGTTTCGGGGTCACCGCGTCCGCATCCGTACCGATGTCCAAGCCCGCGCCCGCCTCGGCCCGGCACCTCCTGCGGACTCGCCACGGGCGCGCGTTCATCTACCAGGCGCTGGCGTTCTGCGCGCTGGTCGGTGCCGGATGGTTTCTCTGGCACAACACCGCCGAAAATCTTGCGGCTCGCCAGATCCGGTCGGGCTTCGGCTTTCTCACCCAGACGTCCGGTTTCGACATCGGCGAGACGCTGATCGCGTACTCGTCGCGCGACAGCTACCTGCGCGCGTTCGCCGTCGGGGTCGCCAACACGCTGCGCGTCGCGCTCGCCGGCATCGTGCTGGCCACAGTGCTCGGGACGCTGATCGGCATCGGCCGCCTCGCGAACAACGTCCTGCTGCGGAGCCTGTGCACCGCCTACGTCGAGGCGATGCGCAACATTCCGCTCATCATCCAGCTGTTCGCGTGGTACCTCGTGATCACCGAACTGCTGCCCGCGGCGACCGAACCGGTGCGCATCGGGACGCAGATGTTCCTGTCGAAGAGCGGCTTGCAGTTCCCGTTCCCCGAGTGGTCGACCGGCTGGAGCATCGCCCTCGCCGGCGTACCCGCCGGCGTCCTCGCCGGGTTCGGCTACCGGCGCTGGGCGCGACAGCGCCGCCTGCGCACGGGCATCTCGCCGCCGGCGCTGTGGCCGGTGCTGCTGCTGGTGCTGGGCATGCCGGTGCTGGGCTGGCTCGCGGGCGGCGCGCCGGCGAGCTTCGACGTGCCGGAGATCGGCGCCTTCGACATCACCGGCGGCGCCGCCGCGACGCCGGAATTCCTGTCGCTGCTGATCGGCCTGTCGACCTTCACCGCCGCCTACATCGCCGAGAACGTGCGCTCGGGCGTGCTCGCGGTTCCGCGCGGCCAGACGGAAGCGGCCGGGGCGCTCGGGCTGTCGCGCGGACTCACGCTGCGGCTGGTGCTGCTGCCGCAGGCATTGCGCGTCATCGTACCGCCGCTGACCAGCCAGTACCTGAACCTCACCAAGAACTCGTCGCTCGCCGTCGCGATCGGCTATCCCGACGTCGTGTCGATCGCCAACACCACGATCAACCAGAACGGCCAGGCGCTCGAGTGCGTGCTGATGATCATGACGGTGTACCTGGCGATCAACCTCGCGACTGCGCTGGCGATGGGCTGGTACAACCGGCGGGTCGCCATCGTCGAGCGCTGAGCATGTGCTCGCACGTTCTCCCTGTTCGGCTCTGAATGGACGCTCCGATCCCGTTCGAACCGCTGCCGGCGCGCGCACCGCCGCGCAACGCCGCCGGCGTCGTGTCCTGGCTGCGGACGCATCTCTTCGGCAGTCCGGGCAATGCCGCCACGACGATTGCGATCGCCGTCCTGCTCGCCTACGCGCTTCCGCCCGCCGCGCGCTGGCTCGCCGGCAACGCGGTGTGGCACGCCGACTACGCGGCATGCCGCGCGCTCGACCACGCGGGCGCGTGCTGGGGCTTCGTCGCCGAGAAGTGGCGGCTGATCCTGTTCGGCCGCTATCCGTACGCGGAGCAGTGGCGCCCGCTCGCGGCGACATCGATCGTGATTGCCGCGCTGGTCGCCACCGCATTTCCGGCTTTCTGGCGCCGGTCCCTCGTCTGGCTGTGGGGCGTGGCGCTCGCGCTTTTCTTCGTGCTGATGGGCGGCGGCGTCATGGGGCTGACCAAGGTCGACACCGGCCTCTGGGGCGGCCTGCCGCTCACCGTGCTGCTGACGCTGGTCGGCATGGGCGCCTCGATCCCGATCGGCATCCTGCTGGCACTCGCGCGCCGCTCCGAGTTGCCGCTGCTGCGCGCGCTGGCGACGCTCTACATCGAACTGGTGCGCGGCGTCCCGCTGATCACCGTGCTATTCACCGCGTCGTTCGTGTTTCCGCTGCTGCTGCCACAGGGCATCCGCGTCGACGTGCTCACGCGCATCGCGCTCGGCATCGTGCTGTTCCAGGCCGCGTACATGGCCGAGGTCGTGCGCGGCGGCCTGCAGGCGCTGCCGAAGGGGCAATACGAAGCGGCGGCCGCGCTGGGGCTTTCGTGGTGGCGGACGCAGCAGAAGGTGATCCTGCCGCAGGCGCTGACGCTGGTCATCCCGAGTTTCGTCAACAGCCTGCTGTCGACGTTCATGGACACATCGCTGGTCACCATCGTCAGCATGTACGACCTGACCGGCGCGCTGCGGCTCGCGCTTGGCGACGCGCAGTGGCGCAGTTTCTTCCTCGAAGGCTACCTGTTCGTCGCGCTGATCTACTTCGCCTTCTGTTTCGCGATGTCGCGCTACAGCCACTGGCTCGAGCATCGACTGGGCCGCTGGACGCGCCGTTAGCGAGGAACCGACATGCCCGAATCCGACCCCATCATCCGCGTTTCCGGCGTCAACAAGTGGTTCGGCCACTTCCACGTGCTGAAGGACATCGATCTCGACGTGGCGCGCGGCGAGCGCATCGTGATCGCCGGCCCCTCGGGCTCCGGCAAATCGACGCTGATCCGCTGCATCAACCGGCTGGAGGAGCACCAAGAAGGCACGATCGTCGTCGACGGCGTGACGCTGACCGACGACGTCAAGGCAGTCGAGAAGATCCGCCGCGAGGTCGGCATGGTGTTCCAGCAGTTCAACCTGTTCCCGCACCTCACCGTGCTCGAGAACCTGCTGCTGGCCCCGCACTGGGTGCTCGGGCTGCCGCGTGCCGAAGCCGAGGATCGCGCGCTGCAGCAGCTCACGCGCGTGCACATCGCCGAGCAGGCGCACAAATATCCCGGGCAGATCTCCGGCGGTCAGCAGCAGCGGGTCGCGATCGCCCGCGCCATGTGCATGCGGCCGCGGATCATGCTGTTCGACGAGCCCACGTCGGCGCTCGACCCGGAGATGGTCAAGGAGGTGCTCGACGTGATGATCGAGCTGGCCGAAGGCGGCATGACGATGCTGGTCGTCACCCACGAAATGGGGTTCGCGAAGTCGGTTGCCGACCGCGTGGTGTTCATGGACCAGGGCCAGATCGTCGAGCAGGCACCGCCGGAGGAGTTCTTCGCCAACGCGCGGCACGAACGCTCGCGCGCGTTCCTCAGCAAAATCCTCGGGTAGAACCGGTCCTCAAGCCCCGGAGGCTCGCCCCGCTTGCGCCATGCTGCCGGCCCGGAAGCGGAACCACAGCTTCAGGAGTTCCGCCGCGACCGGCGACGCGAAACAGAACGGCAGCATGAACGGTGAAGCTCCGCCCGGACAGCGAATGGTCCCTTCAGCCGGGGAACAGGCGCTGCGATGCAGTCAATCGCATCAGCGCGCGAGCGGGCGCAACGCCGCGGCCAGCGACTGCAGCGCGGCGCGGTCGAGTTTTCCGGCAGGCGTGTGGGGAAGGCGCGCGACGTAGCAGATGCGCCGCGGACGCTTGTGCGGAGCCAGCGCCGTGTTCACGAACGCCGACAGCTCGGCATCGCCGGGCGCCTGCGCGCCGGCGACCAGCGCCGCAGCCACCGTCTCGCCCCAGGTGTCGTCGGCAAGCCCGAATACGCCCGCTTCGGCAATGCCCGGCAGCGACTCCAGAACGCGCTCGACCTCGGCGGGGTAGACGTTTTCGCCGCCGGTGACGATCAGATCGGTGCGCCGGGCGTGCACGCGCAGGCGCCCGCGAGCGTCGATTTCGCCCAGGTCGCCGGTCGCGAGCCAGTCGGCGGGACCCAACGCTGGCTCGCCGAGGTATCCGGCCATGCGCATCGGACCACGTACCTCGATGTGGCCGTCATCGATGCGCAGCTCCGCGCCCGCCAGCACCCGACCGTCGCCGTGCTCCCAGGGCGCAAACCGGCCCGCGTACGGCGTCGCCACGACCTGCGAGCAGGTTTCGGTGAGACCGTAGGTGAGGACGATGGCCAGGCCGCGCGCCGCCGCGCGCCGCAGCAGGGTCTCGCGCGCAGCGGCACCCCCGACCAGCACGGTGCGCAGATGCGACGGCGGCACCCACGCGGGATGGGTATCGAGCAGCTGCACCAGCATCGTCGGGACCAGCGACGCGAGCGTCACCCGCTGCTCGTCGATCCAGGCCGGCAGCCGTTCGGCATCGAAGGCCGGCTGCAGCGCGACGCAGCGCCGCGCCAGCAGGCAGCGGGTGACGATCGATAGACCCCCGACGCGCGCGATCGGCATGCACAGCAGCCAGCAATCGTCGTCCTGCCAACCCAGATTCGATGCACTGGCGTCGGCGGAGGCGACGATTGCCGAACGGGTGAGCACCGCACCGCGTGGCGTGCCGGTCGTGCCCGACGTGTAGATGATCACTGCTGCGTCGGCAGGCACGACCGCGCGCGCCGCCGCGGCCACCAGCGCGTCGCGCTCGCCCGGCACGAGCTTGGGGTGCAGCAGCAGCACGGACGCCCGCATTTCGAGCAGCGCGTAGAGCGTGATCACGGTCGCCAGCGCGTTGTCGGCGACCAGCGGGAACGGCCGGCCCGGTACGAGCGCCCGCTCGAGCGCGGGCAGCCGCGCAGCGGTCAGCGCCGCCAGTTCGGCGAAGGTGCAGGTGCGCCCCTCGACGCGCAGGCCCGGCGCATCCGCGGCGTCGCGCGCAGCCGCGAAGATCGACAGCGCGTCGCTCATCTGCTCATGCGTCGGACGCGCGCCCTGGGTTTCCGGGGCGGGACGTTGCCCACGATCAGGGGAAGCGCTTGAACCTGCCGAAATCGGGTTTGCGCTTCTCGAGGTACGCGTTCCTGCCCTCTTGCCCCTCCTCGGACAGGTAATAGAGCAGCGTCGCATTGCCGGCGAGTTCCTGCAGCCCGGCCTGGCCATCGCAATCGGCGTTGAGCGCCGCCTTGAGGCAGCGCAGCGCGATCGGACTGTTCGCCAGCATCTCGCGGCACCACTGGACCGTTTCGGCTTCGAGTTCGTCGTAGGGAACGACGCGGTTGACGAGTCCCATCGCAAGCGCCTGCTGCGCGTCGTACTGCCGGCAGAGGAACCAGATTTCGCGCGCCTTTTTCTGGCCGACGATGCGCGCCATGTACGCGGCGCCGTAGCCGCCGTCGAAGCTGCCGACGCGCGGTCCCGTCTGGCCGAAGCGGGCGTTGTCGGCGGCGATCGTCAGGTCGCACATCAGATGCAACACGTGTCCACCGCCGATCGCGTAGCCCGCGACCATCGCGACGACGGGCTTCGGCAGCGTGCGTATCTGGCGCTGCAGGTCGAGGACATTGAGCCGCGGGACGCCATCGCCGCCGACGTAGCCGCCCTCGCCGCGGACGCGCTGATCGCCGCCGGAACAAAACGCCTCCCTGCCCTGCCCGGTCAGCACGACGACGCCGATGTCGGCATCGTCGCGCGCGTCGGCAAAGGCGCGCTGCATCTCCTGCACGGTCTCCGGACGGAACGCGTTGCGGACCTCGGGGCGGTTGATGGTGATCTTGGCGATGCCTTCGGCCGCCTTCGCGTAGATGATGTCCCGGTAGCCGGGAACGATCGTCCACTCGGGCAAGGCCGCTGCGCTGTCAACTGCCTTCATCGTTGTCTCCCGTACTCTCGCCACGCCCGCCGCGTGTCAGTCGACCTTGGCGCCGGACTTGCGCACGACCTTGGCCCACTTCCCGGTTTCGCTGGCGATGTGGCGCGCGAAATCCGCCGGCGACCCGGCGACCGGCTGCGCACCGCGGGCGATCAGCGCGTCGCGCAGGTTCGGATTGTCCAGCGCCGCGCGTATCGCCGCATTCAGGCGCTCGACCGTGGCGCCGGGCGTGCCAGCCGGCGCCAGCACACCGTCCCAGGCACTGACGTCGAACCCGATCACGCCCGATTCGGCGATCGTCGGGTACCCGGGCGCGGCCGGGGACCGGCGTGCGGTCGACACCGCGAGTCCACGCAGCCTGCCGGTCTTCGCGAATGGCAGGACATTCGGCATCACGTCGATCATCATCGGCACCTGCCCGCCAGCGACATCGGTGACGGCCGCGGCGCCCCCGCGATACGGTACGTGAACGATGTCGATTCCGGCCATCGTCGCGAAGAGTTCGCCGGCCAGGTGCGACGTGGTGCCGTTGCCGGCGGAGGCGAAGTTGTACTTGCCCGGGTGCGCCTTGGCCTCGCGGATCAATTCGGCCACCGAGCGCGCCGGAAACTCCGGGTTGACGACCAGCATCGCGGCGATAAGCGTCATCCGTGAAACGGGAAGGAAATCGCGCACCGGATCGAAGCGCAGGTTGCCGTAGAGGCTCTGGTTGATCGCATGCGTCCCATTGGTGCCATACAGGAGCGTGTAGCCGTCGGGCGCTGCCCGCGCCACGAACTCGGCGCCCACGTTCCCCCCGGCACCGGGGCGGTTGTCGATGATGATCGGCGTGCCGAGCTCGTGGGCGACGTGCGGCATGATCGTTCGCGCCAGCGCGTCGGCGCCGCCGCCCGCCGGAAACGGGACGACCAGACGAATCGGACGGTCGGGAAACTGCGCTGCCACCTCGTGTGGCCACAGCGCGAGCGCGCCCAGCAGCAGCATGAGCACGAGACCAAACAGCGCGAACCTGGGGCCTTGCCTCATCTGTCGAGTCCGGAGTCGAAAAAATTGGGTTTCAACGTCGCGGGATTGGGCAATGCCCACCCCCCGCAGCGAAGGGGCGCGAGCAGACATGCCGCAGGATTGGCGACGCGCATCGCTCGCACGAAGCGCGCATTTTACAGCGAATCCGCGTGCTGCCGGATCCTACTTCGCGCCCATCAGCGCAAGCAGCACGCCGCCGGCGACGACGCTCGCCACCTGCCCGGCCGCATTCGCGCCCATCGCGTGCATCAGCAGGAAGTTCTCGAAATCCTCCTCCTGCGCGACACGCTGGACCACGCGCGCGGCCATCGGGAACGCGCTGATCCCCGCAGCACCGATCAGCGGATTGAACTTGCCGCCCGAAATCAGGTTCAGCAGCTTCGCGAACATGATCCCCGCCGCGGTATCGACCGCGAACGCGAGGATGCCCAGCACGAGGATCGCCAGCGTCGACAGCTTCAGGAACTCGGCGCCGACCATCGTCGATCCGATGGCAAGCCCCAGGAACAGCGTCACCATGTTGGCGATTTCCTGCGACGAGGCCTTGGTCAGGCGTTCGACCGCACCGGACTCCTTCATCAGGTTGCCCAGCATCAGCATGCCGATCAGCGGCGTGGCGAAGGGCACCAGCGTGCCGACGACGACGGTGACGACGATGGGGAACAGGATGCGCGTGCGCCGGCTGATCGTCCGCTTGCTGTACTCCATGCGGATGGCACGCTCCTTCTTCGTCGTCAGCAGGTACATGATCGGCGGCATGATGATCGGCACCAGCGACATGTAGCTGTACGCGGCGACGGTGATCGGTCCGAGCAGATGCGGTGCCAGGATGCCGCTGACGTAGATCGATGTAGGGCCGTCGATGGCGCCGATGATCCCGATCGACGCCGCTTCCGGGCGGCTGAACCCGAAAACCAGCGCAAGGATCAGCGTGAGGAAGATGCCGAACTGACCCGCGGCCCCCAGCAGCACCATCTTGGGATTTTCGAGCAGAGGTCCGAAATCGGTCAGCGCGCCGATGCCGATGAAGATCAGCAGCGGAAAAAGTTCGTTGCCGATCCCGGCGTGATACAGGATCTTCAGCATGCCCTCGTCGGCGATCAGCGGCGAAAGCGGCAGGTTGGCGAGCATGCAACCCGCGCCGATCGGCACCAGCAGCAGCGGTTCGTAGTCCTTGACGATACCCAGGTACATGAGCACGAAGGCGACCAGGATCATCACCACCGACGCCACCGATACGTTGGCGATCCCCTGCGCCAGCAGGCTGAGCGTGTCCCCGCTGATCATCGCCTCAACCCTCCTGGAAGCGAATCAGCGGCTCGCCGTGGCCGACGGCCTGTCCGGGGCTGACGAACACCTCGGCGATCGTTCCGGCACGTGGCGCCTTGATGGCGTTGTTCATCTTCATCGCTTCGAGCACCGCGACGATGTGGCCGCGCTCGACGACGTCGCCGACCTTTACGTTGACCTCCAGGATCACGCCCGGCATCGGTGAATTCAGCGTGCCGGCAACAGCGGCGCCGCCCGCGCGTCTCGGCGGCGCGGGTGCGGCCGGCGTCGCGGCCGGCGGCGGTACCGCGGCGCGCGGCGAAGCCGGCGATGCCGCGACCGGCGCGGCCGGCGCCGCGCCCGCGGTGGGCGCCGAGGAGATGGCGGGGGTGATCGACGCACGCGTGATGTCCTCGTCGCCGGCGAGCGTCACCGCGTACGATTCGCCGCCGACCACCACGTCGAACTGGTCGGCAGCGGTCTCCTGCACCTCGATCACGAACTCCCGTTCACCAATCTGCAATGTGTAGCGTCGCATGGTCTCGCCTTTGCCCGACTCCGCCGAACGGCGTGCCGTGTTCCAGAGTAATGGGTACTCCACCGGCGACCGGGTACCAGACCCGCCCGCGTGATCTCATTTGCTGCGCCGCTGCCAGACGTGGTTCTGCCGCGAACGTCCCGTCGCGACCCAGCGCGACGCGTACAGGAGACTCCCCGGCCAATAGCTGCGCATCACCGGCGCGGCCTCGTGGCGGCGCACCCCCTCGTGCGTCAGCACGGCCACCATGATGGCCGCCACGAGGTCGGCGTCCATCCCCTGCACCCTGGGCATCGCCATTGCCGCGGTTGCACCCGGGGCGTCCGCCGCCGGCGCCACCTCCGGAACATCGTCGGCCACCACGTCGGCGGGCGCGGC
This sequence comes from uncultured beta proteobacterium, assembly GCA_963788185.1. Classification (GTDB taxonomy): domain Bacteria; phylum Pseudomonadota; class Gammaproteobacteria; order Burkholderiales; family Casimicrobiaceae; genus CAIWHR01. The sequence goes on along the minus strand of CAWBGE010000017.1, from coordinate 607,424 downwards.
CACCTGCGGCGACTGATCGAGCCGGAGCACGATGGTGAGCAACCCCCAGAGCAGCGCGAGCAGGCCGAAAACGATGCCCATGCCGAGCACCGTCATCTGCAGACCCCAGCCTAGATTGTCCATGTGTCTTCTTCTTCCTTGCGAAAAGCAGGCGGCACCCTTGCGCGTGCCGGCATTCGCCGGCGGGGCAACGGCGGCAGGCAGGCGATCAGGTCGGAACGAGCCCGTGTTTCTTGGCGGGATTCTGCTGCACCTTGGTCCGCAACACTTCCAGCGCGCGGACCAGGCGCGGACGCGTCTCGCTGGGCTCGATCACTTCGTCGATCTGCCCCACGTCGGCGGCACGATACGGATTGAAGAATCTCTCGCGATAGTGTCCGATCAGCTCACGCTCCTTCTCCGCCGGATCGGCTGCGTTCTTGACCTGCTCGCGGTAGAGGACCTTCGCAGCGGCTTCGGCGCCCATCACCGCGATCTGCGCGGTCGGCCACGCGAACGCCAGGTCGGTGCGCATCTGCTTCGAGCTCATCGCGACGTACGCGCCACCCATCGCCTTGCGGGTCACGATCGATATCTTCGGTACCGTCGCCTCGCAATAGGCATAGATGATCTTCGCGCCATGGCGGATCACGCCGCCATATTCCTGGTCGACGCCCGGAAGGAAGCCGGGGCAGTCGACGAACGTGACCACCGGAACGTTGTAGGCGTCGCAGATGCGGATGAAGCGCGAGATCTTGTCGCTGGCGTCGATGTTGAGCGCGCCCGACATGTAGGCCGGCTGGTTGCCGACGACGCCGACCGAGTAACCGTCCAGACGCACGAAGCCGACGACGGCATTCGGCGCGAAATCCGGGTGCATCTCGAGGAAGCTGTCGCGATCGAAGACGCGGGTGATCGCGTCGCGCATGTCGTAGGGCTGGTTCTCGTCCTCGGGAATCAGCGTATTCAGCGCTTCGTCGGCGCGGTCAGTGGGATCGTAGGGCGCCACCTGCGGCGGGTCCTCGTTGTTGTTCTGCGGCAGGTAGCCCATCAGCCGCTTGACCATTTCCAGCGCCGGTCCCTCGCCGTCGACGGCCAGGTGCGCAACCCCGCTGCGATGGGTGTGCACTTCCGGGCCGCCCAGCGTCTGCGCGGACACATCTTCGCGCGTCACCGCCTTGATGACATCCGGGCCGGTGAGGAACATCGAGCTGCCGCTGGACATGATGACGAAATCCGTCAGCGCCGGCGAATAGACCGCGCCACCCGCGCAGGGTCCCAGGATGACCGAGATCTGCGGAATGACGCCGGAGGCCATCACGTTGCGCACGAACACCTCGCCGTAGGCCGCCAGGCTGCGCACGCCTTCCTGTATGCGCGCGCCGCCGGAGTCATTGAGGCCGATGCAGGGGATTCCGGCTTCCAGCGCGAGATCCTGGATGCGGCAGATCTTGTTCGACTGGACCTCCGAAAAGGATCCGCCGAGCACGGTGAAATCCTGCGCGAATACGGCCACGCGCCGGCCGTTGATCTTGCCGAAACCGGCGACGATGCCGTCGCCCGGGAAGCGCTGCTTTTCGAGGCCGAACTCCGCCACGTTGTGCGTTGCCAGCGCGCCGAACTCCTGGAACGAGCCCGCGTCCAGCAACAACGCCAGCCGCTCGCGCGCCGTCAGTTTGCCTCGCGCATGCTGCTGCTCGATGCGTTTGGCCCCGCCGCCCAGCAATGCCTGTTCGCGCATCGCGCGCAGGACTGCCAAATGCCCGCCGATCTTCTTTTCTGTCATCGCCGCATTCTCCGAGAAACCGGGCAAGTATAGACATGCCCGGGACCGCACGTAAGCCTGTCGTCGGCGCAACAAGCACGGTCTTTGACCGACATCACGTGTAGGCCATCGCGTAGCGGCAAATTGTGCGTCAGCCGCCCATTTGATCCAGGTGACGGCTCGCGCGTCTACGCCTTCGAATTTGGGGTAGGCTCTACGCATCGTGACCAAACGCTCGAAAGCGCCCCGGCGTACGCGAGTCCGCCCCGCCCTTTTCTGCGCCGCCGTCGTGGTCACGGTCATGACCGCGGCCGTCGCCGGCGAGTCCGAGCCGCCCTCCGCCGACGATGCCGGCATCGAGGTCCTGCGCGCGCGTCTCGAGTCGGTGAGCGGCTGCGACAACCACTACGCCGTCTATCGTCCGCGCGGGGCCCCGATGACCCCACTGGTGATGATCGTTCCCGGCTTCATGCGCGATCAGGACCGCATGCGCGGCTGGGCCATCGAACTGGCGCAGCGCGGGTTTGTCATCACGACCATGGACTTCTGCAGCCCGACGGCCTTCGACGGACGTCACGCGGAGAACGCGCGCGACATGGTCGCGCTGCGCGAGGCGCTGGGCGCCACCCATGTCGTCTACGTCGGTCATTCGGCAGGGGGTCTGGCGGCGATGCTGGCCGCCAACGACGACCTGGCGGCCCGCGGGATGGTGCTGCTCGATCCGGTGGATTTCGCCGACCTGGGCCGCGACGCGGCCGCCCGCGTTCGCGTCCCCGGCATCGCGCTTCTGGCCACGCCGGGCGCCTGCAACCTGCGGCGCAACTTCCGTCACGCGCTCGACCGCATGCCGCAGGTCACGACCGTCCCGATCGACATTGCCACGCATTGCGATTTCGAGTGGCCGCCGGACGGTCTGTGCCGCGCGATCTGCGACTTGGGCGGCCCGGGACGCGAACAGCGGATCGCCGCCGAGCAGCGGATACGGGTATCGGCGATCGAATTCATCGAATCGATACGGAACGGTCTCGCACCGGTACCGCCGCGCGGCAGCCCGGATGTGGCGCGCTGAACACGCGCCCCGGCGCAGGTGGCCCCCCCCGTACTCAATGCCCGAGCAGCAGCTTCGGCAGCCAGGTCGTCAGCGGCGGCCATAGCGTGGTCAACGCCAGCACCGCGAACAGCGGCACGAGGTACGGCAACGTCGCCCGGACGATCGCCTCGAACGACACGTTCGCGACCTTCGCCGTGACGTAGAGCACGACGCCGACCGGCGGCGTGATCGTCCCGATCATCAGGTTGAGCACGAAGATCAGCCCGAACTGCACCGGGTCGATGCCCAGCGCCAGCGCCGGCGGGACCAGGATCGGGATCAGCACCAGCATCGCCGCCAGCGCTTCCATGAAGCAGCCGACGACCAGCAGCAGGATATTGACGATCAGCAGGTAGACCAGCGGATTGCGGGTGAGCGAGGTGATCACGGCGCCGAATTCCTGCGGCAGCCGCGACACCGAGATGCAGTAGCCCAGCAGCGACGCCGTCATCACCAGCGCCATCACCACGCCGGTGGTCTCCACGGTGTCGAGGATCAGGCGCGGCAGGTCGGCGAGCCGGAACTCCCGATAGACCACCAGTCCCAGGATCAGCGCGTAGGTGACGGCGACCGCGGCTGCCTCGGTCGGCGTGAAGATTCCCGAGAGCAGGCCGCCGAACAGCACCACCGGCGCCATCAGTGCCCAGAACGCGCGGCGGAAGGCGACCCAGAGCGCGTGGCTGCCCTCGAACGGATGGTTCGGAAAGCCGCGGCGGATGGCAACGTGCCGGACCATCAGCATCAGCGCACCGGCCATCAGGAATCCGGGCACGAAGCCCGCGAGGAAGAGCGCACCGATCGACGTCTCGGCAGCGACGCCGTAGACAATCATCGGCAATGACGGCGGGATGATCGGGCCGATGGTCGCCGACGCAGCGGTCACCGCGCCCGCCGTCGCCCCGTCGTAACCTTCCTTCTTCATCGCCTCGATCTCGACGGTGCCGAGCCCTGCCGCGTCGGCGACCGCGGAACCGCTCATCCCCGCGAAGATCACCGAGCCGAGGATGTTCGCCTGGGCGAGCCCGCCGTGCATCCAGCCTACCAGCGCCTTGGCGAATTCGAAGATCCGGTACGAGATGCCCGCGGAGTTCATCAGGTTGCCCATCAGGATGAACAGCGGCGCCGCGAGGAGCGGAAACGAGTTCGCCGCCATCGCCACCTTCTGCGGGATGACGATCCCGGGGATGCCGGTGAGGAACAGAAAGGCGAATCCGGCCAGGCCCATCGCCGCGTAGATCGCGGGGCCGGCGAACAGCGCGACGAACCACGCGGCGAGAATCGCGAGCATCAGCGTGATCATCGTTCCGCGCTCCTCGGGGCGCCCAAGTCACCCATCGCAGAAAGCGCATCGCCGATCGCGTGCAGTCCGACGGCCAGCGCGGCGACCGGGACGATCGCGTAGACCACGCCGATGGTGAAGAACAGCGACGGCGTCTCGACATCGACATTGCGGGCCGTGATCGCCACTCCGTAGTAGCAGAGGATCGTGGCGAATGCCACCGCCGCCAGCGCGGCAAGGAGTTTCAACACGGCACGCAAGCGCGGCGGCGTCCGGTCCTGCACCGATCGGATCGCGAGGTGGCTGCGGCGCCGCGCCGCGATCACCCACCCCAGCATCGCGCACCAGACGAAAAGGTAACGCCCGAGTTCGTCGCTCCAGGTCAGCGGGCTGTTCAGGAAATAGCGGAACAGGACTCCCGCGAACACGCACAGGAACATCCCGCTGAAGGTGACGATCGCGAGCCAATCGACGGCCCGTTCGGCGAAGCGTCGCAGGAGCATGGAAGTCCGGACTGCGCCCGGCGCCGAACGGGCGCCGGGTGCGTGCGGGCAATTGATCGGGCTTTGCGCGCTCAGCGAATCGCCTGGATCCTGTCGTAGGTGCCGGCGCCCCACTTCGACTCGAACATCTTCGGCACCTTCGCGATGACCGGCGCCTTGAAGGCGTTGACGTCGGGCGTGATCACCGTCATGCCGGCCGCCTTGAAGGTGTCTACCAGCGTGTTCTCCTGCCTGATCAACTCGGCGTTCTGCCACGCGATGCCGTTCCTGACGGCATCGGCGATGATCTTGCGATCGCCGGCGGAAAGCCCCTGCCAGAACGCCTCGTTGACGACCACCAGCCGCGGCGTGATGATGTGTGCGGACAGCACCAGGAATTTCTGCACTTCGTCGAACTTGCCCGACTTGATCGTCGGCAGCGGGTTTTCCTGGCCGTCGACGACGCCCTGCTTGAGCGCGAGGTAGAGCTCGCCGAAATTCATCGGCGTGGGCTTCGCCCCCCAGGCTTCGGCCATCGCCTTGAACACGTCGTTCTCGGGCACGCGCAGCTTGAGACCCGCCATGTCGGCAGGGGTGCGCACGGCCTTCGCCGTCGTCGTGATGTGCCGCGTGCCGTAATACGTCGTCCCGAGGATGCGCATGCCGCGCGCTTTCACCAGCGTGTCGTTGAACTGCTCGCCGATGGCACCGTTCATCGCCTTGTCGAGGTGCGCCGCGTCGCGCCAGATGTAGGGCGCCTCGACGACCGAGATCGACGGCACCCAGGCGCCGAAGTTCGCCGCGCCTTCGGTCACGATCTGCTGGACGCCATTGGCGACCGCGTCGATCATGTCGCGCGAACTGCCGAGCTGTCCGCCGGCAAACGACTGGATCACGATCCGTCCGCCGGATTTCTCCTTCGCCTCGGCCGCGATGCGGTCGATCATCTGCACCGACGGATGCGTGCCGCCAACGACATCGCCCCAGCGAATCGTCACCTGCTGCGCTGCCGCCGGAAGCGCGATCAGCGCCGCCACCGCCAAACCCATCCACGTACGTTTCATTGCTGCCTCCCGTCCACTGTGAGCGGGGCGTAGCGCCCCGGAGTCTCTGCGTTCGCCACGCCGATGTGCGGGCGTGACTTCGATCCAACAGCTGCCCTGCGTCAATGCGCTTCGCTCGCCACCCCCAGCGCGCGGTTGCGGGCGCGAACGATGTGCTCGGCCATCGCCGCAGCGGCTAAGACCGGGTCGCGGGTCCGCAGCGCAGCGATCACCGTCAGGTGCTCCGCCATCACCGGCGCGACCAATGCTGCGTCGATCCGCGTCTGCGCCTGCCGTATCAGCCGGATCTTGAGCGAGTTGACGCGGAAGTGGTTGCTGATGATGTCGTTGCCGAGCGCGTCGACGATGCTTGCGTGCATGCCGTCGTCGGCTGCTTGCGCCCGCCCGATCAGCGCCGGCGTGACGGCCCTGGCCGCCGCGGCAAGCACCGTCGCGTGCGCCTGCTGCAGCCGGTCGAGTTCCGCCTCCGGCGCCCGCTGCGCGAACGACGCCACCGCCTCCCGCTCGATGATCAGCCGGAACTGAAACGCATTGCGGATCAGGTTGACGTCGACCTCTGCGACCTGCATGCCCCGCTTCGGCACCGTGCGGATGAGACCGTCGGCCTCGAGCCGCGGCACCATCTCGCGGATCGCGCCCAGCGACATGCCGGTGATCTCCGACAGCTGGCGCTGCGAAACGAATTGCCCGGCGCGGATCTCGCGCGCAAGCAGCCCGCGCGTGAAGCGCTGGTACGCCTCTACGCGGAGCGTCATCGCGGCCACGATCGCAGTGTCCGGCAGTCAGGCCGTGTATTGCGCGAGCAGCGCATCGAACGCCGACGCAAGCTGCACCCGCGCCGACGCATCCGCCGGCTCCAGCGGTGGCGCGGTGTTGAGGTACGCGGCGTCGCCGTACCGATGCGCCACCAGTGCCTTGACGGCCGGCGTCACCGGGAAACGCAGCAGCAGATCGACCAGTGCCGTGATCCCCGGCACTTCCTGCCCATCGTCGACCATGGGCAGCAGCAGGCGCGCGCAGAAATTCGAAAAGCCGTTGATCGCCCCGCTCCCCCCGTGGCGCACGGCGCGCGCGAGGTGGCGTTCGTCGCCGACCAGGATGTGGAGATGCGGATGATCGGCCAGATAGCGCTCGGTCGTCGCCCAGTCGCCGCTCGAGTCCTTGATCCCCATCACCACGCCGGGGAAAGCCCGGTCGATGCGGCCGATCAGTGTCGACGAAAGCGGCACCTGCGTCACCGACGGGAGGTGATAGAGGACCACCTCGCGCGGCGAATGGCAGCGCTCCAGAACCGACGAGAACCAGCGGTAGAGCCCTTCGTCTGCCGGCGCCTTGAAATAGAACGGCGGCGCGAGCAGGATGCCGCGACCACCGGCATCCAGCAGCTGATTGGCCTGCGCAGCTGCGTCCTCGACGGAAGACGCCGCGATGCCTGCCAGCACCTGCCGCGACATGTCGAATCCGGCACCGACGACCGCGTCGAGCATCGCCGCGCGCTCGCGCATCCCGAGCGACGCGCCTTCGCCGGTGGTGCCGAACAGCGTGAACGACGAACAACCCTCGGCGAGACAGTGCCGGGCGTGCGCGACGAGCCGCGCATGGTCGACCGTTCCGTCCGCGGCAAACGGGGTGATGAGCGCGCAGCCCAGGCCGAAGCGTTGCTCGCGCGGGCGCATCTGAGGCGTTGCAGGGATGGGCATGGATTTGTTCATGGGGATCATTCAGCGAAGGGGTACAACGGCGACGATAACCGGGTAACATGTTAGTGGGTGCCCGCCGGATAGACAAGCTTCATCGCGAGGCACGCCGGTTGTCGGCGCCGCGGCGACTGCAACACAATGTCGGTCCGGCGCTTCGTTTTCCCGTCTCGAGAGATCCATGAGCAAGCTGCAAGTCTTTCTCGGCGTCGACGTGGGCTCGGCCAGCGTGCGGGCGGGCGTGTTCGATGCGGCAGGCCGCCGCCTCGCGTTCGCGGTCCGCCCCATCCAGCAGTTCCACCCGCGCGCCAATTTCGTCGAGCAGTCGTCGTCCGACATCTGGCGCGAAACCTGTGCGGCGGTCCGCGAGGCCGTGGCTCGGGCCCGCGTATCCCCGGCAACCGTCGCGGCCATCGGTTTCGATGCCACCTGCTCGCTGGTCGCCTCAGGCGCGAACGGCGAGCCGGTCTCGGTGGCCGAGGGCGGCGAGCCCGAGCACGACATCATCATGTGGATGGATCACCGCGCAGCCGACGAGGCGGCGGCGATCAATGCGACGCGCGATCCGGCGCTCGCCTACGTCGGCGGCGAAGTCAGCATCGAGATGGAATTGCCGAAGGTGCTCTGGCTGCGCCGGCACTTCCCGGACCGCTACGCCGCCGTCACGCGGTTTTTCGATCTGGCCGACTACCTGGTCTGGAGAAGCTGCGGCGCCGACACGGCCAGCGTCTGCACGCTGACCTGCAAGTGGAACTACCTCGCGCACGAAGGTCGCTTCCCGGGCGCGATGCTGCGCGCCGTAGGCCTCGACGATCTCGCCGCCAAGGTCCCGCAGACGATCCTGCCGCTCGGGTCGTCGCCCGGAACCCTGACCGGCATCGCCGCGAAGGAACTCGGCTTGACGACCGGCGTCGTCGTGGCCACCGGGATCATCGACGCTCACGCCGGCGGTCTGGCGCTGGTCGGCACGCGGCCCGAAGGCAGCCTCGCGCTGATCGGCGGCACGTCGAACTGCCACATGGCGGTGAGCAAGGGCGCGACGATGGTGCCCGGTGTCTGGGGCCCCTACTTCGGCGCGATGCTGCCCGGCCTCTGGCTGAACGAGGGCGGCCAGAGCGCCGCCGGGGCGCTCCTCGACTGGACCGTGCGCCAGAGCGAGGCCTGGCCGCTGGCGCAGGAAACCGCCGCGCGCGACGGCCGCAACGTCTACGCCGTGCTCAACGACTGGGTCGCCGATCTCGCGTCGCGCGAATCACATCCTACCCGCAACCTCCACGTGCTGCCCGACCATCACGGCAACCGCTCCCCCCGGGCCAATCCGCACGCCCGCGGCGCCATCACGGGGTTGACGCTCGAAGGCGGGCCGGACGCGCTGGCCCGGCTCTACCTTGCCACCGTGCAGGCGCTCGCCTACGGCACGCGGCACATCATCGACGCCATGAACGCGGCCGGCCACAGGATCGACCGCATCGTCATGTGCGGCGGCGGCACCAGGAACCCGCTGCTGCTGCAGGAACATGCCGATGCGCTCGGCAGCGACCTGCACCTGGTCGACGAGGAAGACGCCGTCGCACTGGGTGCCGCGCTGCTCGCGGCAACGTCAAGCGGCGCCTTCGCCGACCTGCCCGCGGCCGCGGCGGCGATGGTGCGGCCCGGTGCGACGATCGCCGCGCGCGCGCCGCAGCGGGCGTTTCACGACGCCAAGTATCGGGTGTTCCTGCAACTCTACGACGATCAGCAGCGCTGCCTCGCGGCCATGGCGCGCTGACCGCAATGCCTGTCTGACAAGGAGATTCCATGCTGACACTGACGCTTCCCGAAGTGCGCACCCCGGTTCGCGCCGCCACCGACGAGGTGCTGCTGGTCACCAACGCCGACCTGCGCGAATCCGCGAACACCAATTGCTGGCCGGTGCAGCAGCAGTTCGAGGCCAAGCTGCAGGAGGTGCTGATCACCCGCTTCGGCAAGCGCATGCGGCGCGCGCATCCGGTCAAGGCCGACAAGGGCCACGGTTTCATCAGCACCCAGCGCGAAGGCAGCGACGTCTTCGCCAGCCTCGATCCGGACGCGCCGCTGATCGTGCTGCTGACCGCCTGGCAGTACTCGCACCATCTGGCGCCGTCGCTGGTCCACCACCGGGGCCCGATCCTGCTGCTGGCCAATTTCGAAGGCACCTGGCCGGGCCTGGTCGGCATGCTGTGCCTCGCCGGTACGCTGACCAGCCTCGGCAAATCGTATTCGCGGTTGTGGTCGGTCGGATTCGACGACGCGTACTTCATTCGCGGCCTCGAGACCTGGCTCAAGACCGGGACGATCGCGCACGACACCAGTTACCTGCACGCGGTGGACGCCAACCACCCGGTGCTGGCCTCTGCCGCCGGCAGTCTCGGCGTCGACGTCGGTCGGTACGTCCTGCGCCACAAGGAGATCATCGGCCTGTTCGACACCTTCTGCATGGGGATGATCAACGGCGTCTTCCCGCAAAAGGCGCTGGCCGACATCGGCATGCCGCTCGAGGGGCTGTCGCAGTCCGACCTGCTGGCCGAGATGACGCTGGTGCCCGACGCGCTGCGAGAACAATGCCTGGCGTGGTACGAGGCGAAGGGAATGACCTTCAAGTTCGGCACCGATCCGGCCACCGAACTCACGCGCGGACAGGTGCTGGAGCAGTGCGCGATGCTGATCGCGATGGGACGTTTCGTCGACCGCTTCGGACTTTCCGCCATCGGTGTCCAGTACCAGCAGGGACTGGCCCGCTGCTGTGCGGCGTCCGACTTTGCCGAAGGCGCCATCGGCAACGCCGAGCGCTTCCCGATTCCCACCGTCGATGGCCGCATCGTGCGCCCGGGCAAGGCGATCCCCTGCATCAACGAAGTCGACATGGGCACGGCCATTCCCCAGACGATGCTGTGGCGGCTGCTCGATTCGCTCGGCCTGCCTTCGGAGACGACGTTGCACGACATCCGCTGGGGCAGCGAGTTCGAAGGCACGTTCTACTGGGATCTCGAGATCTCCGGTGCTGTTCCCTTCGCGCACCTCAAGGGCGGTATCCGGGGTGCCACCGGCTACCGGCAGTCGCCGATGTATTTCCCCAAAGGCGGGTCGACGATCACCGGGCAGGGCAAGGCCGGACGCTTCGTCTGGGCACGCGCGCACTACGAGGGCACGCAGGTGGTCATGCACGTCGGGACGGGGCACGCCGTGGAATTGCCGGCCGCCGAGTTCGAGCGCCGGCGCCGCGCGACGTCATGGGAATGGCCACTGCTGAACTGCGTGCTCGACGGCGTCTCGCGCGACCAGCTGATGGCCGGGCATCAGAGCAATCACATCACCATCGCGTACGTCGATGCGGCGCAGCTCGACGACGTGCTGCGCGCGTTCGTCGCGCAGGCGCTGACGCAGAACATCCGCACGTTCGTCGCGGGGGCGGCGTTCGGCGCACTCTGAATCCGGCCGGCCGACAACCCCGGGAAGGCGTACGACGACGCCGTCACTCGACCCGGATCGCGGCCGCCATCGTGTGCTCGCTCCCCGGCGGCAGCGTGATCGCATTGTCGAGGGCGTTTGCGGTCTCGACGCATACCATCGACGGCCACTCGTCGTCGTCGAAATCGGGCATCGCCTTCGCCTTGGCGATCCACGGGTTCCAGACCACCGTCGTGCGCGAACCGCGCTTGGCGACGACGATGCGTCGACCGAGCCGGGAGTCGACGATGGTGACGGTTGCCTCGGTGTCGAGATAGGGTCGATCGGTCTCGCCGGAAAAGCGAACGGGATCGCTGCCCTGGACGCAGCGCTCGCCGCCCCGCAGCTTGTCGACATAGCGCACGCCGGCAAGGCCTTCTATGGCGACATCGCGTATGTCGCCCACGGCAAAATAGGTGTGCAGGGCTTCCTGCACGGTGAACGGCGCCGCGCCCGTGTTGCGGACTGCAAGCTCGATGTTCAGCGTGCGCCCGAACACCACGCGATACCGCAGCTGGAACTCGTGCGGCCAAACCTGCAGCGTCGCCGCATCCGAATGCAGCGACAGCGCGACGGCAATCGCGCCGTCGGCGACGCTTTCGACAGCGTCGACCCCCCAGGTGCGCAGCCGCGCGAACCCGTGCGGCGGCGCGGCGGGATCGCTCGCATGGGGCCCGAACCACGGAAAGCAGATCGGGATTCCTCCGCGCACGGGCTTGCCGGATTCGTGCCAGCTGCGGCGGCTCATCCAGATGACCGGCGCCGCGCCCTGCGGCCGCCAGGCGCAGACGTGCGCGCCGTGAGTCAGGATTTCGCCGCTGCAGGCGGGGGTCTCGATACGAATTGTCTCGAGCCCGCCGGCACCCGCAACGCGGGTGACGCCGGTGGGCCACGTCGAAGAGGATGTCGTCATGGTGCGCGATCGGGCCCGCGCTGACGGGCCGCTGGTGGTGGGAAGTCAATGATAAAGCGTCCAGATGCGTCGCGTCGCATCTATCGCGCGTTCGATCTCGGCTTCGTCGACGCCCTCGGCGCCGGACGCATGGACCTCGATGGTCACGGCACGCAATCCGGGCGCGCGCCACATGGCTGCCTCGAGCACCTCCAGGACCGTGGGCGGGCACAGCGACGCCGCAAGGTAGTCGCAGGCCGGAAGCATCGGCGATTCGCTCGAAACGTGCACTTCGACCACCCGCGACAGATCCACGCGGTCCAGATACGACAGCGGGTCGATGCCGCAGCTGACCGCATTGGCGCACAGCGTGTGCACGTCGAGCAGCAGCCCGCATCCGGTTGCCGCGCAGAGCCGGTTGAGGAACATCGGCTCGCTCATCTCCTGCGGCGGAACGCCGGCCATGCAGGCGTTGTTCTCCAGCAGGAAGTGCAGCGGCAGGAACTCCTGGACTTCGCGCACCCGATCGATCGACTGTTTCAACGCCTGTCGGTCGTAGGGGACGGGCAGGCACGCGCTTGCGCCCGACTTCAATCCGCCGTGCGGCGCGAACGAGAGATGGTCGCTGTACCAGCGGAACCCGTAGCGCGCGTGCCACTCGGCAAGCCGTGAGAGATGCCGATGATCGAGCGGTCCGCGACCGCCCATCATCCGGCCCGTGCCATGGGCGACGAGCGGAAGTTCGGCGGCGATCGCATCGAGCGCGCGGACGGCCGCGCCGATCGATGTCGCCCGTTCGATGCTCACCGGATCGGTATCGGCCCAAAGGGACTCGGGCACGATGCTGACGAAGTCGAGCACCGGCAGACGGCGCTGGATCGTTCGCCGCAGCGACGGCGTGAACAGCATCCCGACGCCGAGCGGCGCCGGGACGACGCTCGCCAGGCTGAGAGGCGCTTCGGACCAGGTTTGCGCGGAGCCATTCGCCTGCAACATGTTCGATCCCCTCCGTTGAACGCAACGCCCGGCGCTCCGGTGAGCCTGCGCCTGTTGCGTCGACGCGATCGGTTGCCGCGAGGTTCGCAGCAGATCGGCGACCGTTGCAGACTACGGCGCTTGCTCTCGCCCCGGGGTGGGCATTTTCGTGCCGGTCACGGTCGAATATTCACGCCGGCAATCGCAGCGTCCCGGTCAGGGCCTTTCGACGTCACGGGAGCATTTGCACCGGATGCAGGGGGTGACAGAGCGCGGATGGCCCGAAGCTTGCTTGCCCGGGAACTCTCAGCGTTACTTTCGGATCCCATGTCGGCGTTACGATTGCCGGCGACATTTCGAACACGGGGCAACACCCCGGCGGATGGACGTGCGACAGTTCGCGGGGCCGACGAGCCGCGATCACCTGTCGACGCCACCCGCGACCCGGAGCGAGGAGGATTACGTTGAAAAAGAACGCGCGGCGTCACCCGACTGCCCACCCGGCCCGCACCGAAACCATCGATGCCACGGCGGTCGACTGCGGCAACTCGGCCTCGATGCCGGCAATCGTTGCCGGCGCATTCGAGCGCATCAACATCCGGTTGCGCGCGCGGATGCTCGGTCGCCTGCTGGCATCGGTGGGGCCCCTTGCACTGACCATCGTCGGTGGCGGCGTCTTCGCGAAGTACGCGGCACAGGCGCGCTGGCCCGAGATTCCCGTGTCGTTCGATGACGCCGCGCGGGCGACGTCCGCGCACGTGCACGAACTCGTCCGCTACGTGCAGCAGAGCAATCCTCAGTTGCTGGGTCAGCTGGTCGACGCGCTGGCGCGCGACACGGCCACGATCGCCGCGTTGGCCGCCTCAGTTGCGGCGCTGACGATCAACCGGCTGTCGGCGCAGGCCAGTCGCCGCCGCGACGCCAGATAGGCATCGAGCCGCCAACGCAGATGGCCAGCGCGGACTCCGGCAGCGACGCCGGCCAGATCTCCGCCAGCACGTCCAGCACGCCCTTCAGCATCGGGTCGCCCTCGCGCTCGACGCGGTAGATGAACTTCAGGCGCGTGGCAAGCCGCTCGTCGCGCCACAGGCATATTTCGCCGGCGGCCGCCGCGGCGACGGCAAGGTCTTCGCGCAGCAGCGCCACGCCGAGTCCGCCGACCACCAGCGAGCTGATGACCTGCGGGTTGTCCGCCTCGACACGTTTGGCCGGTACCAGACCGCGAGCCCGGAACCACTCGGTCGCGAGCACATGGTTGGTGCTGATGGGCGGCGCCATGATCCAGGGCAACGACGCGATGTCCCGCCAGTCCGCGGCTTCGATCCCGACGCGCCAGGCGGCGGGCGCGGCGATTCGGTAGGCGATCTCGCGCAATACCCTGGATCCGACCATCGGATGCGACAGGTCGCCGTAATAGAACCCCGCATCGAGCACGCCCTCGACCACCTTTTCGAACGCGGCGCCCGACACCTCCTGCTGCAATTCGATGTCGAGGCGCGGAAAACGCCGCATGGCGAGGGCGAGAAAATCGGCGACGCGAATGAATTCGGGGTCGGCGGTGGTCCCCACCCGAAGCTTGCCGACGATTTCGCCCTTGAGCGCGCGTGCAGCGCTCTTCAGCGCCTGAGCCGCGCCGATCACGCGCTCGGCCTCCGGCAAGAGTCGGCGACCGGCCGCAGTCAGCGCCATGCCGTTCGACGATCGCTCGAAAAGTGCGACGTCCAGCTCTTCTTCGAGCGCCTTGACCTGCGCGCTCACCGCCGGCTGGCTGAGATGCAGCCTTTCCGACGCCCGTGTTGAGTGACCGGTTTCTGCTACCACCACGAAGGTTCGCAGCTGATAGAGTTCCATCTGTTTTTGGACTCCCTATCCTCCCGGCAGCGATAATACGTCAAACTTGTGCAACGCACCAACCTGATGCGCACGCATTGCGAAAAATAATGGCATTGATCAGAAACGCTGATTGGATTTTCTGTCCATATGCCCGTATATTCAATTGTGCAATGCACAAACCGTCGCGCGTGAACACCGGCCACCGTTGGGAATCGATATGAAAGCAGCGAGTTTTTCCTTTGGCGACCAAGGCGTGCTGGGTTTTCTCACCCACCTCGCCGAGGGACTGATGCCCTCGCAAAGCCGGGCGGCGGCGCCACAGGTGGCGGACGTCAAGAACGACGTGCCGCGAGAGTCGGTACCGGCTTCCGGCACGACGGCCGATCCGGATGCCCCAGGTCCCGCGGCGCAGTGGTGGCAGGATCACCCGGCGCCAGGAGCCCCCGTCTTCTGGATCGACGATACCCCGGGCAGCCGGTGATGTCGGATCGCTGAGGCGCCCTCCAGGGCGCCTTCAGCCGCGTCAGGCGCCCGTCGCGAAATAACTCCGGCTGTCGGCCAGGAAATGCGGACCGGCGTCCGAGCGAACGGCGGTTCCCACGCCGTCCGCGGTCAGCACTTCGAGCAGCAGCGCGCTCTCCACCCCACCGTCGATGATGTGGACGGAACGTACCCCGTCCCGCACGGCTTGCAGCGCGGCATTGAGGCGCGGCCGCATGTCTCCCGTTACCGTGCCGTCGGCGAGCAGCGACTCGGCGTCGCTCGCCGTGAGCACATACGCAAGCTTGCCGTCGCGCCCCTTCACGCCCGGGACGTTGGTCATCAGGACCAGCTTCTCGGCATGGAGCGCGCGTGCAAGCTGTCCGGCAACGATGTCGGAATTGATGTGGTAAGCGGTCCCGTCGTCGCCGACGCCGATCGGCATGATCACCGGGGTGAACCCGCGCGACAGCAGCAGGCCGACGAGATCGACGTCGATACGATCCACGTCACCCACCAAACCGAGATCGACTGGTGCTTCCCCCGCAGCGGCGGGGGCCAGTGCCATCTTCCGTGCATGGATGAAGCGACCGTCTTGTCCGTTGAGTCCGATCGCCCGGCCGCCATGCCTGTTGACGAGACCGACCAACTCCTGATTGAGTTCGTCGAGCACCATTTCGACGACGTTCATCGTCGCCTCGTCGGTGATCCGCAGATCATTGTGCCGCCGGATCGGCAAGCCCATCTGCTCGGACAGCTGATCGATGCGCCACCCACCGCCGTGCACGACGATCGGGTTCATGCCGACGAGCCGCAGCAGCGCCACGTCGCGCGCGAACCCCGCCTTCAGCACCGGGTCCGCCATGGCGCCTCCGCCGAGCCGGATGACCAGCGTCGTGGCGTGGTAGGCACGAATGAACGGCAGCGCCTCGGCGAGGATGCGCGCCTTCTGGTGAGCGGGTAGCGATGGCGAGGAAGACATGGCAGTTGCCGACGGGAATCGGATTGGATACGGGATCACCAGGGAAACGGCCGTCAGAATAGCCCGGTATTCCTGCGCGGTCACGCACTTGTCGGCGCCATCCGACGGCCGCGGCATTCTCGGCAAACGACATGATTCTGCATTTGCCGGCTGTTTTTGCCGCAAATGCCCGCTGAGTGCGTCATTGTGACGCAGTCCTTCAGTGCGCAGATACAACGAAAATAAAACTTTTCGACAAATTCTTGATGCAGCGCAGCGTCTTGTCCTGGCTGCTGACGGAAAATGTAGCCTCAGCTGACGGTTTCGGGTATGCGCGTGTGTTGCGGTTGCTTTTATTGCAGATCCGATCGCGTCGCGACCATGGAGATCCTGCAATGAAAGCGGTACTTTTGGGAATGACGTTGATGGCGGTCATCCGACCGGAAAACATGTTGCCGGTGTTGCTGGTTCTGGGCACGCTGGCGGGGCTGGTGGTTCTGGCCGGATTCTCGTTCGATGCGTTCGAAGCCTGGCGGCCGCCGTCGCGCTGGTTTGCCCGCCGCCACGGGCCGCACGAAGGAAACGATTGAGCGGCGCGAGCGCCACGGCGTCGGTGCCGGCGGTCGAGTTTGCTGCCGGTCCGGGCGTCGGCGCCCGCTCACGCAGGGTCCGAGCGGCACCTGCGGATTCACTCAGCAAGCGAGCTGCGGCTCGCTTTTATTTTGCCCGTAGCGCCGGAAGAGCCTCGGGCATCTACACTGGCGCCTGCATTCGACCCGCGTCGCCAACCCTTGTCGACATGAGCATAGACGGAGATCACTGATGAGCGATTCGTATTTCCCCACCTGGCAGGTCCGCACCGAAGGCGTCATCGCCCCTGACGAGCGCCTGCCCTGGCCGCAGACGCTGGCGATGGGCCTCCAGCACGTCGTCGCGATGTTCGGCGCCACCGTGCTCGCACCGCTGCTGATGGGCTTCGACCCCAACGTCGCGATCCTGATGTCGGGGTTCGGTACCCTGCTCTTCTTCGTGCTCGTCGGCGGGCGGGTGCCGAGTTATCTCGGATCGAGCTTCGCCTTCATCGGCGTGGTCATCGCGGCCACAGGCTACGCCGGACAGGGTGCCAACGCCAACATTGGCGTGGCGCTCGGCGGCATCATCGCCGCCGGTCTCCTCTACACGGCGATCGGCCTCGCGGTGATGGCCGTCGGCACCGGCTGGATCGAGCGGTTGATGCCGCCGGTAGTCACCGGGGCGGTGGTCGCCGTCATCGGCTTGAACCTCGCGCCGATCGCCGTGAAGAGCGTCGGCGGCACCAGCTTCGATGCCTGGATGGCGCTGGTGACGATCCTGTGCGTGGGCGGGGTCGCCGTGTTCACCCGCGGCATGCTGCAGCGGCTGCTGATCCTGGTCGGGCTCCTCGCCGCGTACGCGATCTACATGATCCTCACCAACGGTCTCGACCTGGGCAAGCCGATCGCGTTCGCCGGCGTCGCCAACGCCGCCTGGTTTGGCCTGCCGAAATTCGCGGCCCCGATCTGGAAGGCCGAGGCGATGGCGCTGATTGCGCCGGTCGCGATCATTCTGGTCGCCGAGAATCTCGGGCACATCAAGGCGGTGAGCGCGATGACGCATCGCGACCTCGATCGCTACATGGGACGCGCATTCGTGGGCGACGGCGTGGCCACGATGCTGGCGGGAAGCGTCGGCGGCACCGGGGTCACCACCTACGCCGAGAACATCGGCGTCATGGCGGTGACGAAGATCTACTCGACGGTGGTGTTCGTCATCGCCGCGCTGATCGCGATCGCGCTGGGATTCTCGCCGAAATTCGGCGCGCTGATCCAGACCATTCCCGGTCCGGTGCTGGGCGGGGTTTCGATCGTCGTCTTCGGGCTCATCGCCGTCGCGGGCGCGCGGATCTGGGTCGAGAACAAGGTCGACTTCAGCGAGAACCGCAACCTGATCGTCGCCGCGGTGACGCTGGTGCTGGGTGCCGGCGACTTCACGCTGAAGCTCGGCAGTTTCACGCTGGGCGGCATCGGCACCGCGACGTTCGGCGCACTCGCACTGTGGGCGCTGCTGCGCGGCAAGTGACGCCGGTACCCGCCGGGTGTCGCTACTCGCCGGCGGGCCGCGGATATTTCCAGCGCTTCTGCAGCCACAACCAGTCGGCCGGGGCTTCGCTCACCGCTGCCTCGAGGTGGCGTGCGAAGCCCTCCATGACCGGCGGCGCGTCGGTGCGCTCAAAGGGCGGTTCGGCCAGCGCGGTGAAGTGCACCGCGTAGTGGCCGCGCGCGAGGCGGCGCACGCCGACATAGAAGATCGGCGCATCGAGGAAGCGGGCCACTTTCTCGGCGCCGACAAAGAACGCGGTGTCGCGGTTGAGGAAACACGTCCAGTACTTTCGATCGCCCGGTCGCGGCGTCTGGTCGGCGATCAGCGCGTAGCCGCGCAGCTGCCCCGCCCGGTTCATGATTTCGAAAACGAACTCGCCCTGCGGAATCGGCTTGCCGCCGAAGCGCGCGCGCGTCTCGCGCAGGAAGCGATCGAGCCCCGACAATCGCTGCGGCTTGTACACGGCATCGATGGGAAAGCCGAACGTGATACCGCCGGACAACAGCAGCCACTCCCAGTTGCAGAAATGCGGAGCCAGCAGCACACACGAATGGCCCGCGGCGGCGTTGCGCTGTATGACCTCGGGGTTGTCGAACACCACCCGCTGCCGAAGCTCGTCGGCGGTGGCGCGGCTCCCCCAGATCATCTCGACGAAAAGATCGGCAACGCGGCGGTAGGAGTCGTGCCTGATCCTGCGGCGCTCCGCGGGCGCCCGCTCCGGAAACGCCAGCGCCAGATCACGATCGACCTGCTCCCGCCGCCAGCGCAGGATGTCGTCGATGACGAATGCCAGCGTCGCGGAGAAGAGATACAGGACCGACAGTGGCAGCGCGGCGAGCGCGCGCAATGCGAGGTGCATGGCGTGATCGAAAGCGACCGGCGGGCGCCGGCGGGCAAGGTGCAACAGACGGCAGTCTATACGAGTGCCCCACGCCCGCGCCATGCGCGATTGCGCAGGCTGCCGATCGCAAGCGAAAATGCGCCAATGCATCGCGCGGCCTGCCCCCGTTTGGCTGCGTCGGCCCACCGCGATCTTCTGCGAGGAGTGACGAGCACATGAACGCCCCTGTCCGGGTTGCATTGGTCACCGGTGCCGGGTCCGGCATCGGCAAGACGGCCGCGCTGGCGCTGCTGCGCAACGGCTTTCGGGTGGTCTTTGCCGGGCGGCGGATCGACGCGCTCGAACGCGCCATCGCGGAGGCCGGCAGCGATGGCGACCGTGCACTCGCGATCGCCGCCGACGTCAGCGACCCGGCTTCGGTCGAAGCGCTGTTCGCACGGATAAAGACGGCCTTCGGGCGACTCGACCTGCTGTTCAACAATGCCGGCGTCAATGCGCCGGCGGTCAACATCGAGGACGTCACGCTCGCCCAATGGCAGGCGGTCGTCGACATCAACCTGACCGGGGCATTCCTATGCACGCAGCAGGCGTTCATCCTGATGAAGAGCCAGGCCCCGCGGGGCGGGCGGATCATCAACAACGGCTCGATCTCCGCGCACGCTCCGCGTCCCCACTCGGCTCCGTACACCGCGTCCAAGCACGCGATCACCGGCCTGACCAAGGCGACGTCGCTCGACGGCCGCAGCCACGATATTGCCTGCAGCCAGATCGACATCGGCAATGCGGCGACCGACTTCGCGTCCCGCATGGCCGCCGGCATCCTTCAGGCGAGCGGCAACGTCGCGGTCGAGCCGCTGATGGACTTGAGGCACGTCGCCGATGCGATCCTCTACATTGCGAACCTGCCGCTCGAAGCCAACGTCCAGTTCATGACCGTCATGGCGACCAAGATGCCGTACGTCGGTCGCGGCTGACGCGCGCGGCATGTTCTGCGTCGGGGCCTCCCTCCGCACCCGCGCGCTGCCGATGATTCCGAATTTCGCCTTCCGATGCCTCTAGCCACCCTCACCCGCGCGCGGCTTGCGTTCGGCCATCGACCGCTGCTCGACGACACGGACTTTGCCGTCGACGCAAGAGAGCGGGTCGGACTGATCGGCCGCAACGGCACCGGCAAATCGTCACTGCTGAAGGTCGTGGCGGGTCTGGCGGCGCTCGACGACGGCATCGCCTGGCGCGCTCCCGGCATCCGCGTCGCCTACGTTGCCCAGGAGCCGGTTCACGACCCCGCGCTCAGCGTCTTCGATACCGTCGCGCTCGGACTGGGCGATGCCGGCCGCCTGCTCGCCGACTATCACCACGTGACCGCGCGCGTTGCCGAGCGCGCCGACGACGCGGTCGCGCTGTCGCGCATCGACACGCTGTCGTCGCTGCTCGACGCCTCGGACGGGTGGACGCTCGGCCATCGCGTCGACACGGTGCTTTCCCGTCTCGATTTGTCGCCCGATGCTGCGGTGGGCAGCCTGTCCGGCGGCTGGCAGAAGCGCGTCTCGCTCGCCCAGGCGCTGGCGGCGGACCCCGACGTGCTGCTGCTCGACGAGCCGACCAACCACCTCGACTTCACCGCCATCGGCTGGCTGGAAGAGTTGCTGCGCGGGTTTCCGGGCGCGGTCCTGTTCGTCACCCATGACCGGCGCTTCCTCGATGTCGTCGCAACACGCATCGTCGAACTCGATCGCGGCCGGCTGCGCAGCTATCCCGGCAGTTTCTCGACCTACCAGGAGCGCAAGGCGCGCGAACTCGCCGACGAAGCGGTCGTCAATGCGAAATCGGACAAGGTGCTGGCGCAGGAGGAAGTCTGGATACGCAAGGGGATCGAGGCGCGGCGGACCCGCAATGAAGGCCGCGTGCGCCGCCTGGAAGCGCTGCGCCGCGATCGCGCCGAGCGTCGGGAGCGGCTGGGCCAGGTCGGCCTCAAGGTCGACGCGGGTGAGCGCGGCGGCAGGATGGTGGCCGAACTCGAAAGCGCGACCAAGATCTACGGCGGGCGCAGGATCATCGATCGCTTCACCACGCGGATCCTGCGCGGCGACCGCATCGGCCTCATCGGCCCCAACGGCGCCGGCAAGACGACGCTGCTGAAGCTGATCCTGGGCGCGATCCTGCCCGACGAAGGCACGGTGCGCCAGGGCAGCAACCTCGAGGTCGCCTACTACGACCAGATGCGCGAGGCGCTCAACCCCGACTGGACGCTTGAGGAAGCAATCAGCCCCGGCGCCGATTTCATCGACATCGGCGGCGTTCGCCGCCACGTCATCACCTACCTCGGCGACTTTCTGTTTCCGCCCGAGCGGGCGCGCTCGCCCGTCCGCTCGCTCTCCGGCGGCGAGCGCAACCGGCTCTTTCTGGCACGCCTGTTCTCGCAACCGGCCAATGTCCTGGTGCTGGACGAGCCGACCAACGACCTCGACATCGACACCCTCGAACTGCTGGAGTCGCTGCTTCAGGACTACACCGGAACGATCTTCCTCGTCAGTCACGATCGCGCGTTCCTGGACAACGTCGTGACACAGACCATCGTCTTCGAAGGCGATGGCAAGCTCGTCGAGTATCCCGGTGGCTATACCGACTGGGTCGCGCTCGCGGGCGCGCGCGCGGCCCGGGAAGCGGAGGATCCTCGTGTCAAGGCAGCACCTGCGCGCGAACAGAAGGCGCCGCCCGCCGCGGTCCCGGTGCGTCCGCGCGCCCGGTCGCTGTCGTTCAGCGAGGAAAGGGAACTCGCCGCACTGCCGGAGTCGATCGAGGCGCTCGAAACGCAGTTGGCAACGCTGCACGTCCAGCTTGCGGCACCGTCGCTCTACCGCGACGGCGGCGACGCGGCACGCGCGCTCATGGACGACGAAGCGCGCCTCGGCACGGAGATCGGGGCCGCGTACGCGCGCTGGGAAGAACTCGAGGCCCGCAAGTCCGCCGCCCCGTGACCACGGCGCTGCGGAACCCGGTCACTTGACGGGAATCCTGGGCTCGGACACGGCGACTGCGGTCACCGCATTGTCGGGGAAGCCGTCGATGACGCGGTCCGAATAGGTGAGATAGACGAGCGCGTTGCGCTTGACGTCGACCATGCGCACCACGCGCACGTGCTTGAAGATGAACGACGCCCCTTCGCGGAACACTTCCTCCTGCACGGGCAGCGGCCTCGCAAAACCGAGCGGCCCCACCTGGCGGCAGGCCACCGAAAATCGCGACGGATCCTTGGCGAGGCCCACGGCGCCCTTCATGCCGCCGGTCCTGGCGCGCGAGATGTAACACGCGACACCTTTGACCGACGGGTCGTCGAAGACCTCGACCACGACCTTGTGATCGGGGCCGAGCAGGACGAACTCGGTGTCGACCGAGCCGATCTCCTCTGCATCGACCCCGGGTACCGCGAGCATCAATGCCGCGGACAGCGCCATTGATGCCGCGCGATGGAGGTTGCGCATGGCCATACTCCCATTCAACGTGCCCGCGATTTTTCCCCGCCTCGCAGGAACCGCCACACGATACAGGCGTGACCGATGACGATGCTGATCAGCGTCGTAGTGCCGCCGATTCTCGTCCCCGCTTGCGGCGCATTCTAGCCGATAATGCAAGCTGCATTTGTCCGCAGTGGAAGGCGCAGATGACCGAGATCGAAGTTCGACTGACCGGCGAGTTCATCGCGTTGTGCGATCTCGTGAAGGTCGCCGGCCTCGCCGACAGCGGCGGCGGCGGCAAGGCGCTGGTCGCCTCGGGCGTGGTCCGGGTCGACGGCAAGGTCGAGACCCGCAAGACCTGCAAGATCCGCGCGGGGCAGATCGTCACCGTCCACCGCGTGCGCGTGCGGCCGCTCGCCGCGCTCCCTGCGGAAGGGCACTGATCGACGCGTGCCGCCGCTCAACCTGATATAATACCGTCACGCGGCTATATGGACAGTCCCGCTGCCGCTGTCGATTCCGACCTCCGTTTTTCCCCCGATTGCCTGCGACTGGCGCCCGTGATGCGGCGACAGGCCGATCTCCTTTGAAAGTTGTCATGTCATTTTCCACGCTCGGCCTGTCCGACGCGCTGTTACGCGCGGTCGCCGAACAGGGTTACACCCAACCCACCCCGATCCAGAAACAGGCGATTCCCGCCGTGCTCGCCGGAGGGGACCTCCTGGCAGGCGCGCAGACCGGAACCGGCAAGACCGCCGGCTTCGTCCTCCCGCTGCTGCAGCGGCTGTCGCTGCAGACCGCGCCGCACGCGAATCGGCTCCCCGCGAAAAAGCACATACGCACGCTGATCCTGACCCCCACGCGGGAACTCGCCGCCCAGGTCGAGGAAAGCGTGCGTGTCTACGGCAAGTACCTGCCGTTGACGTCGATGGTGGTATTCGGCGGCGTCGGCATCAATCCGCAGATCGCGCAATTGAGACGCGGTGTCGACATCCTCGTCGCCACCCCGGGACGGCTGCTCGATCACCAGGGCCAAGGCACGCTCGACCTCTCGCACGTCGAGATCCTCGTCCTCGACGAAGCGGACCGGATGCTCGACATGGGATTCATCCGCGACATCAAGCGCATCCTCGCGGTGCTGCCGAGGAAGCGGCAGAACCTGCTCTTCTCGGCCACGTTCTCCGACGAGATCAAGGACCTCGCCGACAGCCTCCTGAACGCGCCGGCGATGATCGAGGTCACACCGCGCAACTCGACGGTCGAGATCATCGCGCAGCGTGTACATCCGGTGGATCGGGAGCGCAAGCGCGAGCTGCTGACGCACCTGATCGGGAGCAACAACTGGCACCAGGTGCTGGTGTTCACCCGCACCAAGCACGGCGCCAACAAGCTCGCCGAACAGCTCGACAAGGATGGGATCACCGCACTGGCCATTCACGGCAACAAGAGCCAGGGCGCGCGCACCCGCGCGCTTGCCGAGTTCAAGGAAGGCAGCCTGCAGGTCCTTGTCGCTACCGACATCGCGGCGCGGGGCATTGACATCGACCAGCTCCCCCACGTCGTCAACTACGATCTGCCCAACGTTCCCGAGGACTACGTGCATCGGATCGGACGCACCGGGCGCGCTGGGGCGAGCGGCGAGGCGATCTCGCTCGTCTGCGTCGACGAGCACGAGTTCCTGCGCGACATCGAGAAGCTGCTCAAGCGCCCGATCCCGCGGGACACCATCGCCGGCTTCGAGCCCGACCCGCACGCCAGGCCGCAACCGATCCTGCAGCGCCAGGGGCGCGGCAACCCCCAGGGCCGGACGCCGCAGCCGCGGAGCGCATCGACGGCCCACCACAAGCGGCCGGCGGGCAAGGCGCCACAGTCGCGCGCTCCGGAAGGGGGCAAGCACCGGCAGGCGGGTACGGCGCCGCCGCGGGGTGCCGCGCGCCCGCCGGCCGCCGGCAACGTCCCGTCGGCAAAGATGACGTCCCCGAAGACCGGGTCCGCAGCGGTGATTCCAACCGCGACCACCGCCCCGCGCTCGCGGCTTGCCTCGCAGCACCGTCCGGTCAATCGCGGCCGCTGACGCACGCACCAGGACGCGCGCACTCTCGCCGACGATCTCCGCCCACGGCATCGATGCCGATCCCATGCAGGCATTCACGCATTTCGTCACCCTGACCGGCCCGCTGTTCGCGCTGGTCGCGCTGGGCTACGCGCTCGCGGCGTGGGGACGCTGGCCTGCCTCCGCCGCCGACGCGCTCACGCGCTTCGTGTTCTCGATCGCAATTCCGGTCCTGCTCTTCAAGCTGATGAGCGGGTTCTCGCGCCTGCCCCCGGTCGACCCGGCGATCCTGATCGCTTTCTTCGGCGGCTGCGTCGTCGTCTTCGTCGTCGGCCGGCTCGCGGCCCTGTGGATCTTTCGCCTGGACGGCGCAGCGCAATCGGTATTCGCGCTGGGCGGCATCTTCTCCAACAACGTGCTGCTCGGGATTCCGCTCGCAAAGCTCACGTTGGGCGAAGCGGCGATGCCCGCGTTTTCGCTGGTGCTGGTCTTCAACGCGCTGCTCCTGTGGACGCTGGTCAGCGTCTCGGTCGAGTGGGCGCGGCACGGCGACCTCTCACCTGCCGGCATCGGCAAGACGCTGAAGGAGGTCGCAGCCAATCCCATCGTGATCGGCGTCTTCGCGGGGATTGCGTGGAGCTACGGCGGCGCGGATCTGCCCGGCCCGGTCGACGTCATGATGACGCTGATCGGCCAGGCCGCGGTGCCGTTGTCGCTGATCGCGCTGGGCATGGGCCTGGCCGAATACGGCATCAGGGACGGCTGGCGGCAGAGCGTCGTCATCACCGCGATCAAGCTCGTGGTGTTCCCCCTCACCGTCTTCGCGCTGTCACGCCTCCTGGAACTGTCCGTGCGCGAAACGCAGGCGGTCGTGCTGATGGCCGCGTTGCCGGTGGGCGCCAACGTCTACCTGATGAGCCGGCAGTTCGACACGCTGGGCGGCCCCGTCGCCGCCAGCCTCGTGCTGTCGACGGCGCTGGCCGCGTTGTCGACACCGCTGGTGCTGACGCTGCTCGGTGCCGCCGCACCGTGAGCGATGCCGCCCCATGGCGCTGAAGGCGACGATCTTCAAGGTCGACCTGTCGATCGCCGACATGGATCGCGGCTACTACCGCGACCATGCGCTGACGCTCGCACGGCATCCTTCGGAGACCGACGAGCGGCTGATGGTGCGACTGCTTGCGTTTGCCCTGCACGCGGGCGAGGCGCTCGCGTTCGGACGCGGGCTGTCCGCCGCGGACGAACCCGATCTCTGGCAGCGCGACCTCACCGGTGCCGTCGCGCTTTGGATCGATGTCGGCCTCCCGGACGAACGGGATGTCCGCCGCGCCGCGGGGCGCGCCGACGCAGTCGTCATCTACGCCTACGGTGGCCGCGCCGTCGACGTCTGGTGGAGCCGCGCCGGGGAAAAGCTGGCGACCGTCGACCGGCTGACGGTCGTCGACGTGCCCAGGGAGGCGACCGCGGCGATGGCGCGATTGGTCGACCGGAGTATGCGGCTTCAGTGCACGATCCAGGAGGGCCACATCTGGCTCACCGATGGCGCGACGTCGGTCGCCGTCGAGTTGCGTCGCCTCAAGGGCTGACGCGCCGCGCTGCCGCTCCACGATGCCGCTCCACGATTGCGCAAACGATGCCGCTGCCCGACAATCGCCCTTGCAGCGTCACCCGGCCACATTCGCATAGGAGCACGCCATGACCAAAGGCAAAGGCAACACGCCGTTCCCCGGACCGAAAGGCAGGACCGGGGCCCCTGCCGGCAACACGCCCGCGCACCCGCGCCCGCCCGCGGTCGTACCCCGCGTGGCTGTGCGCACCAAGGCGAGCGCCAAGGGGCGTTGACCGCCCGCGAACGGGACGGACCCCCGATCGTCAGGGCTCGCGGTTACAGCGCGCCGCCCGGGCCGCCTTTCCCTGCGACGCGCCGGGCGCGCACCCGCGTCCGTCGCGGATACCTCCATTGGAACACTGTCCACCATGACCTCCCCCGCCCCCGCCCGACGCAGCACCGGCAGGCGCGCCTCAAAGGGCGCGCGACCTCCGCGAACTGCGAGCGCAGCAGAGAAGCCCGCGAAGGCGCCGCCGAATACGCCCCGGGCGCCCCGCCCGCGCAAGGTGACCTCCGGCGACATCGGCCCCACGACCGGAGCGGAGGCGATCGAGCGCCATGCTGTCGGCGAGAACGTGGTCTCCGCCAACATCGCGCAATTGCAGGCCTTCGAGGACATCCTGGCGGGACGCTCGCCGGAGGACGCCGTCGCGCTGATGCGGCAGATGCTGCGCGAGCAGCAGGATCTGGCGCAAAAGCTGCCGACGAGTCCCGATGACGAACTCGCCGACGACTGGCGTACCGGCGCCTATCCGTACAAGAACCTGATGTCGCGCAAGAACTACGAACAGCAGAAGTACCGGCTGCAGGTCGAGTTGCTCAAGTTGCAGGCCTGGGTCAAGGAGACCGGGCAAAAGCTGGTCGTGTTGTTCGAAGGTCGCGATGCCGCCGGCAAGGGGGGCACGATCAAGCGCGTCATGGAGCACCTGAATCCACGCGGTGCGCGCGTCGTGGCGCTGGAAAAGCCCACCGAGCAGGAGCGCGGCCAGTGGTACTTCCAGCGCTACACCGAGCATCTGCCGACCGCGGGCGAGATCGTGCTGTTCGACCGCTCCTGGTACAACCGCGCCGGCGTCGAGCGTGTCATGGGTTTCTGCGATCCGCAGGAGTACCTCGAGTTCATGCGCCAGGCGCCCGAGTTCGAGCGGATGCTCGTCCACAACAACACGCACCTCGTCAAGTTCTGGTTCTCGGTGAGCCGCGGCGAGCAGCGGCGGCGCTTCAAGGAGCGCAAAGTGCACCCGCTGAAGCAGTGGAAGCTGTCGCCGATCGACGTGGCGTCGCTCGACAAATGGGACGAATACACGAAGGCCAAGGAAGCGATGTTCTTCTACACCGACACCGCCGACGCTCCGTGGACGGTCATCAAGTCCGACTGCAAGAAGCGGGCGCGCCTGAACGCGCTGCGCTATCTGCTGCACAAGCTGCCGTATGCCCGGAAGGACATCGATCGCATCGGACCGCTGGACGCGCTGATCGTCGGCCGCGCCAATGTGGTCTACGAACGCGGCGAGCGCGGCGAGCCCGTCGGGGCGCCGCTGCTGTGACCACGGCCTTCGGCAGCGGAATCGCTCCGCGGCAAGCGCCGCCGAAGACCACTCCCGATCCTCCACCCCAACGCACCCCGTGTACGCTCCCCATGTCCGAATCCAAGAAGCGCGCCTACGCAGTTCGCAATTCCGCCATTCACGGCCGCGGCGTGTTCGCCGCCCGCAAGATCCGCAAGGGCAAGACCGTCATCGAGTACAAGGGCGATCTGACGACCTGGGACATCGCCTCGCTGCGCCCGGACAGCGATCCCGACAATCCGTACCACACGTTCATCTTCGAACTGTCGGACGGCCGCGTCATCGATGCCGGCGTCAAGGGCAACGCCGCGCGCTGGATCAACCACTCCTGCGATCCCAACTGCCTGACGTCCGAGGATGACGACGGGCGCGTGTTCATCGAGGCGCTGCGCAAGATTCGCAGCGGCGAGGAGCTGACCTACGACTACCGGCTCTCCTACGACGGCCGGGTCACGCGCAAGGTCCGCGCGGCGTTCGAGTGCCGCTGCGGTGCGGAGCGATGCCGCGGCACGATGCTGCTGAAAAAGAAGGGGAAGAAGAAAGCCTCGAAGGGGAAGACCTGATGCCACGCATTGCGCCGGCGCGGCCGCGCCGCCAAATCGGACGAATGCTGCGGAGGACCGTCGATGGCGCGTAAACGCCCGCTCAAGGACGCCGGCACGCTGGTCGTGCTCGAGCACACCTCGAAGCTGCTCGCCGACAACCCGCTGGCGGATCCTCACGTGCGCAAGCTCGCCGTGTGGCTGCCGCCGCAGTATGACGAGGGCGCCGCGCGCGGCCGCGGGCGGCGGTTTCCGGTGCTCTACGATCTGGTCGGATTCACCGGATCGGGCCCCGCACACACCAACTGGAAGCCCTTCAGCGACAACGTGCCGGAGCGCGTGGCGCGGCTCGTCCATGGGCGGAAGATGGGCGCAGCGATCGTCGTATTCCCCGACTGCTTCACCGCGCTGGGCGGCAACCAGTACATCAATTCGTCGGCGATCGGCCGCTACGCCGATTATCTGACGCAGGAGATCATTCCCTTCGTCGACCGCGAGTTCCGCACCCTCGCCTCGCGCGAGCACCGCGGCTGTTTCGGCAAGTCATCCGGCGGCTACGGCGCGATCATCCACGGCATGAAGTACGCGCGCCACTGGGGAGCGGTCGCCGATCATTCGGGTGACGCGGGTTTCGACTTCGTCTACCGCTGCGACTGGCCCAACACGCTCGACGAGCTCGCGCGCTATTGCGAGCCCAAGCGCCGCGATGGCCCCTGGCGCGCGCGCCGCGGGATGCCGGCGAGCAAGCGACTTGCCGAGGGCCTCGACGACGGACGCGTCGCGCGCTTTCTCGACGCGGTATGGAACAAGGAAAAGCTGTCCCTCGGCGAAGGGCACACGATCATGAACGTCTGCATGGCGGCGTCGTACGATCCGGACGCCGATGCGCCGCTCGGGTTCCGCCTGCCCTTCAATCTCGAGACCGGGGAACTCATTCCCGCGCGCTGGAGGAACTGGCTGCGGCATGACCCGATCAATCTCGTCGCGCGCTACCGGTCGAATCTCGCCACGCTGCGCGGCATCTACATCGATTGCGGATGGCGCGACCAGTATCACATCCACTACGGCAACCGCATCCTGTCGCAGCGCCTGGCGGATGCCGGCATCCGCCACACTTACGAGGAATTCGATGACACGCATTCCGACATCGATTACCGCATGAACACCAGCCTGCCCTTCCTCTACCGCGCGTTGAAGCCATGAGTCGATCTCGCGGGCAGGATCGTCGCCGTCATTCTTTGAAATGCGACCGCCGGTTGTGCGCATGCTGATCACGATCGATTCAGAAGAGGGGGCCATTCATGCGCTGGGGTGATTTCCGCAGGAGCGACAACGTCGAGGACCGCACCGGCGATTCCGGCCCCGGAGGCAGGCCTTCCGGCGGCGGATTTTCAGGCGGCGGGATGAAACTGGGCGGCGGCGCGATGGTGCTGGTGGTGATCGTGAGCCTGCTGTTCGGTGTCAACCCGATGGACATGCTGGGCGGCGGGGATGGCGCTCCCGTTCCCATGCCCCCGCAACCGGCGCCGGGGTACGGTCCTCAGCGCTCGGCGCCGGGTGGGCCGGTCGCGCAGCCGCAGCGACCGCAGGATCCGACCCGGGAATTCGTCGCCCACGTTCTGGGCGACACCGAGGATGTCTGGTCTGCGGTCTTCAAGACGATGGGGTCACGTTACGACCCGCCGAAGCTCGTCCTCTTCAGCGGCACGGTCCGATCCGCCTGCGGCCGCGCCGGCGCGTCCGCCGGCCCGTTCTATTGCCCGGCCGATCGCGACGTCTACCTCGACACGGCATTCTTTGGCGAACTGGCACGGCGCTTCGGCGCGCCAGGCGATTTCGCGCAGGCCTACGTCATCGCCCACGAGATCGGCCATCACGTGCAGAACGTCACCGGGATCATGCGCCAGTTCGACGCGCAGGCGAGCCGTGGCGATGCCCGCGCGCGCAACGCGCTGTCGGTGCGCCTGGAGTTGCAGGCCGATTGCTTTGCCGGCGTTTGGGGACATTTCGCGCAACGCCGCAATCTCCTCGAGACCGGCGACATCGAGGAAGGGTTCCGGGCAGCGGCTGCCGTCGGCGACGACATGATCCAGAAGAAGACTCAGGGCTACGTCGTTTCCGACGCGTTCACGCACGGCTCGGCCGCGCAGCGTCAGCGCTGGTTCAAGGTCGGCCTGGAAACCGGCGACATGCGCAACTGCAACACCTTCGCTGCGCGACAACTCTGACCGTTCGCCGCGCGGCCGGGGTTCAGCCCTAGATTCGAACGCGCCGGACGCGCTGGTCGTAGGCATCCTCGACCGCCCGCGTAATCTCCTCGCCCTTCGACGTGAACACCCTGCCGCCGCGCTGGCGACAGGACTCGCGTTCGTACTTGCACGGCCCCATCTCCGGATGCCGGCGACACAGCGCCTCGATGCCTTCGGGCAGCGCCAGCGCGCTGCGCACGCCCGCGACATCGCAGAAGTAGATCGGACCGGGGGGCAGATCCATCGACGGCAACGGAACCGCCTTGGGCGGCGAGCGGGAATCCTTCGCCTGACTCGCGAGCACCGGCGGGGCGGCCGCCGCCACCGGCGCCGGCGCGGTCGGCGACGCCGCCTGGGAGATCGACTGGCAAGCGGCCAGCAACAATGCGGCGGCCGCGACAAGCGCACCCGCCAAACCATTGACACCGGTCAAGGCGAACCGGCGGAATCTGCCTAGACTGATCTCTGGCTTTTCGGGGAGGCGGAGCATCATGGCGTGGACGGAACTCTTCGGTACCGATGTCGGCCTGTTCAGCCTGGCCGCCATCCTGATTACGCTGGGCATGGGCATCTGGTTCGCGCGCATGTTCATCAAGAAGATGAACTCCGAGGTGCCGGCAACGCCGCGGCCGTCTGCCGCCGCAGGTCCCTCGTCGCCTCCAAAATCCTAACACGCGAGTGCAGAGCACAGCCGGATGTGCGTCGCGCTCGTGCGCAGCGCGAAACAGCGGCTTGCCCACGCGGCGTCGCGATCCGCTGCCCACTGGCTTGTCGGCGTCGTCTCGCTGTGCAGGCTGCCGCCCGCTGTCCGCCAACCGCGAGACCAAGTAAACTTGGAACTCGCTCACCCTGACCGGACATCCGCCATGTCTTTGCTGTGCCGCCACTTTCTTGCCGCCGCTGCCATCGTCGTCGTCGCCTCCTCCTCGCCGCCAGCGGCATTTGCGCAGACGCCCGTCGCGGCGCCCGCGCCCCAGAAGCACGCCTGCGTCAAGCCCGCCGAGCACCCGGGTCGCCTTGCCACGGACAATCAGGTCCGCTCCTGGACGCGATCCGCCAACGCCTACCTCGAGTGCCTGAAGAAGTTCATCACCGAGCAGCAGGCCGCCGCCAAGCCCTACCAGGAGGGAGCGAAGGTGCACATCGAGGCCGGCAACGCGGCCATCGAGGAGTACAACAATTCGGTCAAGGATCTGAAAGAGCAGCAGGACAAGGCGGGCGTGAACTGACCGGGGCGCCTGCCCCGCGGCCTGGCTGTCCCGACCCCCTGATGGACCTCGAACTGCCGGTGACGGCGCGCGGCCGCCGGTCGGGACGCCCGCAGGAATCCGGGAAATGACCATCGCCAGTGCACAGCATGCGCAACCCTCCGGCCAGGCGCTGGCGATTGCACGCGCGCTGCTCGTGGGATTCAACAAGCACTATTCGCTGTTCCGCGACTGCGCTCGTGCCGCACGACGCCACTTCGACGCCGGCAACTGGCTCGCCATCCAGCACGTGGCCCGCGACCGCATCGACTACTACGACCGGCGCGTCCAGGAAACCGCCGACCGGATCGCGCATGAATTCCGCAGCGCCGGACTCGAGGGCGCGAATGCCGACGCGCTCTGGGCGCAGGTCAAGCTCCGCTACATCGGCCTCCTGATCGATCATCGGCAACCGGAGTGCGCCGAGACCTTTTTCAACTCGGTCTCGGTCAAGATCCTGCATCGGGCGTATTTCCACAACCAGTTCATCTTCGTGCGACCGGTCATATCCACCGAGCACATCGATGCCGATCGCCCGTCGTACACGAGCTATTACCCGTTGCAGCAGGGGCTGCGCCACGCGCTGATCGACCTCGTGCTCGATCTCGGGTTCCAGCGGCGCTTCGCCGATTTTCGCCGTGACCTGCGACGCGTGCTGGCGACGTTCCGCCGCCGTTTCCCGCGTCCGTTCAAGCTCGAGGCCAATCACCAGATCCAGGTGCTGTCCAACCCGTTCTTCCGCAATCAGACCGCCTACGTCGCCGGCCGCGTCGTCAACGGCGTCTACAGCCACCCGTTCGTGCTTGCGGTCAAGCACGACGCCGACAGACGCCTCTATCTCGACGCCTTGCTGATGGACGAGGCAGATCTCGCGGTTCTGTTCTCGGCCAATCGCGCGTACTTCCTGGTCGACATGGAGGTGCCGTCGGCCTACGTCGCCTTCCTGCGCGCGATCATGCCCGACAAGACGGCCTCCGAGCTGTACACGATGGTCGGACTGCAAAAAGCCGGCAAGACGCTCTTCTACCGCGACTTCCTGCATCACCTCAAGCACTCGCGCGACAGGTTCATCATCGCCCCCGGCATCAAGGGCCTGGTGATGAGCGTCTTCACGCTGCCGTCGTACCCGTACGTGTTCAAGGTCATCAAGGACAAGATCGCCGCCTCCAAGGACACCGACCGGGCCCGGGTCAAGCAGAAATACACGCTGGTCAAGCATCACGATCGCGTCGGGCGCATGACCGACATTCTCGAATACTCGGACGTGGCGTTTCCGCGCGACCGCTTTTCCGATGCGCTGCTGGCCGAACTGCTCGAAGTGGCGCCGTCGCTGATCGAGTTCGACGGCGACCGGGTCATCGTGCGGCACCTCTACATCGAGCGGCGGATGACGCCGCTCAACCTCTTCCTCGAGCACGCCGACGAGGCGCAGCGCGCGCACGCCATCCGCGAGTATGGCAACGCGATCAGGGAGCTCGCCGCGGTCAACATCTTTGCGGGCGACCTGCTGTTCAAGAATTTCGGCGTCACCCGCTTCGGCCGCGTCGTGTTCTACGACTACGACGAGATCGAATACATGACCGACGTCAACTTCCGCAGGATTCCGCCGATGCCACCGGGTTTCGACGACATGTCCAACGACGTCTGGTACCCGGTCGGTCCGTTGGACGTCTTCCCGGAGGAGTTCGCGACATTCCTGCTCACCGATCCCAGGACGCGCGAGTGCTTCCTCGAATGCCACGCCGACCTCCTCGACGCCGGCTGGTGGCAGCGTGTGCAGCAGAGCATCCGGTCCGGGCACCCCGTCGAAGTGCTGTCCTACGCCGATGCGGTGCGCCTCGCGCCGGCTGCGCATGCAGCCTGACGTCGTCCGCGCTGCCGGTCACCGATGCGACCCGGAAGCCGTTCGAGGACCGGTCGCGCTGCGTGCTATTCTGATCGCCGTTCACCTCGCGCCGCGTCCATGATCGTGCCTACCTGCATCGCCCGCCCCCTCGCTGCCGCCTTGATCGCCGCCTTCCTCGTCGCAGGCTGCGCGGAGCAGAAGAGGAAGGAAGACGAGGAAGCGATGAAGAACACGTTTGCCTGCCAGCTCGACGGCGAGCGGCTGGTCATCCGGTTCGATACCGGCGAAGTGCGACTGCTCATGCCCGGAGGCGAGCGCATCTACCTCTACCAGATCGCAGCGGCCTCCGGCGTGCGCTATTCCAACGGCTACATGGAATTGCGGGGCAAGGGCATGGAACTTCAGCTCATACGCGACGGCGCCGCGACCAAGCTCGGCGACTGCCAGCCCTACCTGGCGCCCAAGGAATCCCGGTAGCCGCCGACGATTCGCCCGGCGCACGCGGGCGCGTGTCGCCTCAGCGCGCCCGTTTCGTCGCGTCGATGTCGGTGAATCGCCAGGTCTGCGAGCGGATCGGGTGCGGCTTGAAGTTCGCCACCCAGGGCTGGGCGAGGTGGTCCTCGATGACGTGGTAGGTGAGCCGCCACGGCGCATAGGCGACGACGAGGTCCGACATCCGGTTGAAGCGCTGCGTTCGCTGCGGCGAATCGGGCAGGCGCCGCGTTTCGTCGAACAGCCGATCGAACTCGGGCAGACGGAAACGCGCCGCATTTTCCTGGCCGGCGTTGGGGCCGTAGAGCAGCTGCATGAAATTCTCCGCGTCCGGATAGTCGGCGTTCCAGCCATCGGCGCGAAACGCGATCTTGCCGGCACGCGCCATCTTGCGCAGCTCGGGCAGCTTGTCCTTCTTCACCACCAGCCTGATGCCGATGGCGTCCATGTTCTTCTTCCACAGCTCGTCGGCCTGCCGCTGCGAAGACGCCGGGGTCGACCAGCGCTCGAGCACGAGGGGCTTGCCGTCCGGCAATTCGCGAAATCCGTCACCGTCGCGATCGCGATAACCGAAGCGGTCGAGTAGGGCGCGTGCGGTCGCGGGATCGTGCTTCTGCGCATCGCTGCGCCGCGCGGGATCGAAGCCCGCGATGCCGGGGGGAATCGGTCCTTGCGCGGCAATGGCGCGGCCCTTCTGAAGCACGCGTATGGCCTCGTCGACGTCGTAGCCGAGGGCGATCGCGCGGCGCAGCGCGATGCGCTCCGGCGCGTAGCCGCCCAGCACCGGATCCTCCATATTGAAGTAGGTAAAATAGACGTTGGGACGCAGTAGCGGCTCGTGGCGTATTCCCCTCGCGGCGAGCGGCGGCTTCAGGCGGCCGTTGGCCAGCGCTTCGTCGGTGAATTCGGCCGGGACATTTTCGAGGACGTCGACCTCGCCGTTGAGGAACGCCAGCCAGCGCGACTGCGGCTCCTCGATGATGCTGATCTCGATCCGCCTCGGCAGCGGCAGCGCCCGGCCCCTCAGCGCCGACGCTGTCGGCTGCAGCTCCGGCGGCACCGGCCCTGCCGGCGCGTAGGTCGTCGCCCGATAGCCCGGGTTGGCCTCGAGCACGATACGGCTCGAACGCTTGTATTCCGCGAGCACATAGGGCCCGGTTCCCACCGGATGCGCCCCGATGTCGGCGCCGTAGGCGGCGACGACCTCGCGCGCGACCGCCGCGGTGTTGGGGATCGCCAGCACGTAGGGAAACCTCAGATCCGGCTCGCGCAACCGTATCCGCAGTGTGTAGCGATCGACCACCTCGATGCCCGGCAGCGGCGCGTCGTAATCGAAGCGGCCGCTGCGCGTCGCCTGCTCGCGCGCTTCGCTCGCCCCGACAATCCTGCTCTCGACCAGCCACGCCCATGGGCTTTTCACCGCCGGGTCGAGCAGACGCTTGAGGCCATAGGCGTGATCGGCGGCCGTCAGCTCTCTCGGCTTGCCGCCGAACGCCGGATCCGACGCGAAGGCGATGCCCTTGCGGACGCGGCAGATGTAGGTGGCGCCGTTGTCGAGCACTTCGGGCATGGCCTCGAGCGTGCGCGGGACCAGCTGCAGCGGCCGAGCCAGATAGTCGTAGTCGAGCATCGCATCGAAGATGTTGTCGATGATGCCGTCGGAAGCGGCGTCCGACGCGAACTGCGGATCGAAGCTCGTCTCGGCGATCGCGAAGACCACGCGCAGCACCTTGCCGGGATCGGCGGCAGGCACCGGCACGGCGGCACCGGCCAGCAGCGCGACCGCGACGACCCAGACCCAGGCGGCGCGGCCCCGCCACCCGCGGCCTGCGCCGCCGCCCTGCCCCGTCGATCGCATCGGCATTGGTTTTTTCGTTGTCCGAGTTCCTGTTGCCTATAATCGTAGCATCCGAAGTTTGCGGCATCGCGCGACGTTCCGCGCGATTCGAACGGAGACCGCCATGACCTTGTTCTCGCTCCACGCTCGCGGGCTGCTGCGCTTGGCCGCGTTCGTCGTCGCCGTGCTGCCGTTCCCACCGGGGGCCGTCGGTCAGGCCGCGCCGCCGTCGGCCGTTGTCCGGGGCAACGCCGTCGCCACCTTCGCCGGCGGCTGCTTCTGGTGCATGGAGCCGCCGTTCGACAAGCTCCCCGGGGTGCTGGAAACCACGTCCGGCTACACCGGAGGCAGGAAGCGCAATCCGACCTACGAGGAGGTCTCGGCCGGGAGTACCGGACACACCGAGGCCGTGCAGGTGCGCTACGACCCCACCCGGATCTCCTACGATCGGTTGCTCGAGGTGTTCTGGCGCAATGTCGATCCCACCGTGAAGGACCGCCAGTTCTGCGACGTCGGCAGCCAGTACCGCGCGGCCATCTTCGTCCACGACGACGTCCAGCGACGCGCCGCCGAAGCCTCGCGCTCGGCGCTCGACCGCACCAGGCCGTTCAAGCAGGCGATCGTCACGCCGATCGAAACCGCCGGCGATTTCTGGCCGGCAGAGGAATACCACCAGGATTACTACGTCAAGAATCCGCTGCGGTACAGCTACTACCGGACGGGATGCGGACGCGATCGGCGCCTCGCCGAACTTTGGGGAACTGCGCCGAAGTAGCGCCGTTTCAGATCAAGCCGATGCTGCTGGCGGCAGCCCCGACCATCACCGAACTGGCCGCCAACAGCAGCATCGAAATCCCGATGAATTCCGACTGGCTGTCCGCACCGACGTCGAGCACCCGGCGCGCGCCCACCCAATAGAGGTACAGCGTGTGGCAAAGCCCGACGACGCCGACCGCGATCATCGCCGGCAGCACGAGCGTCGCGCCGGCGAGCAGCACCGGGATCGCACCGTAGGCCGCCACCTTGAGCGCGGCGCGATAGTCGCGCGACGAACCGAACATCGGCGCCAGCAGGACAAAGATCGCTGCCAGGCCGAAGATCGACCCGATGATGGAAAAGAAAGTCGTCGCTCCGGCCGCGAAGATCTGGTCGCGCGGAACGAGGTAACCGTGGAGCGGATCCCAGGCGGCATCGAAAGTATTCATGCCCACGACAGTCGAAATCGGCGCCAGCAGCGACAGCGGCAGGATGATCCGCCGCAGCAGACCATCGACCGAAACATCCTCGGCGGCGATGGCATCCCATTCGGCGCTCGGGCGAAACACCAGATAAACGATTCGGCGCAGCGTTTCCACCCGGCACCCCCGTTCTCGGTTCGCGCAAGTATAGTCGGATGGACCGCGGACAACGCGCTTGGTGCCGTGGACGGGCGTCGGATCGACGACCGTTGACCGCCGGCGCGGTGTGGCCCGATACTGGCCCCATCATACGGACGACGCGGCGCCGAACGCCCGGGCGCCACGCGGAAGGCCAAAACGATGGAAATGAAACGAATGACCGGCGGCAGCTTGCGCGCCGCCGGCTACGATGCCCCGCGACGCGCGCTCGTCGTCGAACTCACGTCGGGCACCTGGGAATACAGCGGCGTTTCCGCGGACACCTGGCGCCGCCTCGCCACCGCGTCGTCACCCTGGAGCTTCTTCCGCGACAATATCGAGGAGGAGTACGCGGTGAAGCGAGTCCGCTGACCGCGCTGGCGCAAAGGCGGTGCGCGACGCGCGGCGGGGGGCGACAGCCGCCACGGCCGCGCCCCACGCCGCTGCCGGCCGATGGCCGTTACTGGACCGTCAGCTTGCGACCGGCGACCGGCGCTTTCTTGGCCAGCGTCAACTCCAGCACGCCGTTGTCGTACTTGGCGGCGCTGGCCGATTCGTCGAGCTCGATCGGTACGGTGAAACTCCGATAGACGCTGCCGAAATACCGCTCGCTGCGCAGCACGCGTTCGCCCTCCTTCTGCTCGGCTTCCTTCTTCGTCTCGGCGCCGATGGTCACGTGATTGCCTTCGATGGCCACGTGGATTTCGTCCTTGCTGACGCCCGGAATCTCGGCATGCACGACGTACGCCTTGTCGTTCTCGGTGACGTCCATCCTGATCGTCATCGCGTTCGGCGCACTGGCCACGCGAACGGGCTTGAAGAAGCCACGGAAGAGGTCGTCGAACCCGGCGTCTGCAAACGGGTCGTAGCGGGTGATCTGGTTCATCGTGAATCTCCTGTGACAAACGTTGCGGGATAGGCGGGGTTGGCCGCCGGTTTTCCGCTTCCGGCCCGGCGCAGCGGCCCGCCTCGTGATGTAATCTGGGGTTGCGCCGCGGGCTTTCAATAGCCGGCGTCGATGACGCGAACGTTGACGACGATCAACCCGGCGCGACCCCGCTTCGTGGACGATGAAGGTCCGGGGCGAAGCTGGCCCCGGGTTCATTCTGGAAAGTAGACGACCATGTCCGCTCCTGCCCTTACTCGCGACGATCTAGCCCGCCTCAAATCCGATCTCGAGCTGCGCCGCACTGCGCTGCGCATCGAGGTCAAAGCCCAGATGAAAGGCAGCGGCGACGACCGGGTCGTGGGGCTGTCGAACCGGCTGAACGAGAGCGACGACTGGGCGGTCGCCGACGCGCTGGCCGAGCTCGACATCGCCGGCGCCACGCACGTGCTCAAGGAATTGACCGAAGTCGACGCTGCGCTGGCGCGGATGCGCACCGGCGAATACGGCGAATGCCCCGACTGCGGCAAGGGCATCGCCGTCGCCCGGTTGCTCGCCTATCCGACGGCAACGCGTTGCGTCAACTGCCAGGCTGCCTTCGAAAAGAAAGTCAGCGGCCCGCCGCTCACAGCCGTGTAGCGCGATCGAGCCCCCCATGACCGCCATGAACTATCGCCGCCTCGGCAACTCCGGACTCAAGGTCAGCGAGCTCTCGCTGGGCTCGTGGGTCACCTACGGCAACCAGCTGTCCACCGATGTCGCCCGCGAGTGCATGGCCGCCGCCTTCGATGCCGGCGTCAATTTCTTCGACAACGCCGAGATCTACGCCAACGGGCAGGCCGAGATCATCATGGGCGAGGTGCTGAAGAAGATGGGGTGGCGCCGCGCGTCCTATGTCGTGTCGACCAAGCTCTTCTGGGGCCTGCACGATGGCCCCAACGAAAAGAACACGCTGAACCGCAAGTACCTGCTGCAGGCCATCGACGGCTCGCTGTCACGGCTCAAGCTCGACTACGTCGACCTGGTGTTCTGCCATCGGCCGGACCCGGAGACGCCGGTCGAGGAGACCGTCCGCGCGATGCACGACATGGTCAGCGCCGGGAAGGCGCTGTACTGGGGCACGTCGGAGTGGAGCGCCGCCGAGATCATGGCCGCGTGGCAGATCGCCGACCGGCATCACCTGCACAAGCCGGTGATGGAGCAGCCGCAGTACAACCTGCTGCACCGGGAGCGCGTCGAGCAGGAGTACGCGCGGCTCTACCGCGACATCGGACTGGGGACGACGGTCTGGAGCCCGCTGGCCTCCGGGCTGCTCTCCGGCAAGTACAACGCCGGCGTCCCCGCCGATTCGCGCGCCACGGTCAAGGGCTACGAGTGGCTGGCGGAGCGACTGACCGATCCCGCCAAGCTCGCAATCGCGCGCCGGCTGGCACCCATTGCGGCCGATCTCGGATGCACGATGGCGCAGATGGCGCTGGCGTGGTGTCTCAAGAATCCCCATGTCTCGACGGTGATCACCGGGGCGAGCCGTCCGGCGCAGGTGACCGAGAACATGAAAGCGCTGGACGTCGTGGCCAAGTTGACGTCCGAAGTGCTGGCGCGGATCGACGCTGTGCTGGCCGGGCGATGAAACCCACCGCCCGCCGATGAATCCGCTCGAAAGCTGGCAGGAGGAGCAGCGCTCCGCGTTCCTCTATCGCGTCTGCGCCACCGCAGAGCGCGCATCCGTGCGCGCCGAGCTCTTCGCGCGCCTGGCGGGCGAGGCCGAAGCCCAGGCAGCGATCTGGCGCGCGCAGCTCACCGCGCGCGGTCATGCCGCGCCGCCGCCGTTCGAACCCAACCTGCGCACGCGCATGGTCGCCGCGCTGGTACGCGCGATCGGACCGCGCCCGTTGCGCGGCATTCTGGCGGCGATGAAGGTCCGTGGCATGGCCGTCTACTCGAGCGCCGCGCCGATCGAGTCCGGTCATTCGGGGCCTCGTGCCGGTGCCGGCGTCGAGCATCGCCATCGCGGCCTGGGCAGCGGCGGCAATCTTCGCGCGGCGGTGTTCGGCGTCAACGACGGCCTGGTCTCGAATGCGAGCCTGATTCTCGGCGTCGCGGGCGCGAGTGCGGACCCGAGGATCGTGCTGCTGACCGGCGTGGCCGGCATGTGCGCTGGCGCGTTCGCGATGGCATCGGGCGAGTATGTCTCGGTGCGTTCGCAGCGCGAGCTGTTCGAGTATCAGATCGGGCTAGAGCGCGAGGAACTCGCCCAGTATCCCGAGGCAGAGGCGCAGGAACTGGCGCTGATCTATGCCGCCAAGGGGCTGCCCGCGAAGGAGGCCCACCGGCTGGCGACCAAGCTCGTTGCCGATCCGGAGCACGCGCTCGACACGCTGGCGCGCGAAGAACTGGGCCTCAATCCCGACGAGCTGGGCTCGCCCTGGGGTGCCGCGGTGTCGTCTTTCTTTGCCTTCGCCGCCGGCGCGCTGTTGCCTCTGCTGCCGTTCGCCTTGGCGCCGGGACCGCGGGCATTGCCGGTGGCCGTCGGCGTCACCGCGGTCGCGCTGTTCTCGGTCGGCGCCGTGATGTCGCTGTTCACCGGACGCAATGCCGTCTTTTCAGGCGCGCGCATGCTGGCGCTGGGCGCCCTCGCCGGCGCCGTCACCTTCGCCATCGGCAAGCTCGCCGGTGTGACACTTGGCTAAGCTCCCCTCCGGACCCCGACTACGGCTGAAGCCGGGACGCGAGCGGTCGCTGCGGCAGCGGCATCCGTGGGTGTTCTCTGGCGCCATCGATCGCATCGAAGGCGATCCGGTCGCCGGGGATACGGTGGACCTGCTCGACGCGGACGGCCAGTGGCTGGCGCGCGCGGCCTATTCGCCGGAATCGCAGATTCGAGCGCGCGTCTGGACTTTCGATCCGCGCACTTCGATCGACGAGGCGTTCTTCGCGGCGATGATCGGCCGGGCAACGCAGGCCCGCAGCGCGCTGTTCGACGCCGCGCACACCGGCGCGCGGCTGGTTCACGGCGAGTCGGACGGCCTGCCCGGCGTGATCGCCGACCGTTATGGCGACACCGTGGTCGTCCAGCTGAGCTCGGCCGGGGCGGAGCGCTGGCGCGAGGCGATCGCCGACGCGCTCGCCGCGGTGCCGGGCATCGCCTGCGTCTTTGAGCGCTCCGACGCCGACGTGCGCGCGCTCGAGGGTCTTGCGCCGAAGAGCGGCGTGATTCGAGGCGCGTTGCGGGACGAACTCGAATTGATCGAGGGCGGACTCGCCTACCGCGTCGACGTGGTGAACGGCCAGAAGACAGGCTTCTACCTGGATCAGCGCGACAGCCGCGCCTGCGTGCGCCGTCTCGCCCGCGGCCGCGACACGCTCAACGTCTTCTGCTACACCGGCGGCTTCACGCTGGCCGCGCTGGCAGGAGGTGCTTCCTCCACGCTGTCGATCGACAGTTCCGCCGAGGCGCTGGCGGCCGCCCGGCACAATCTCGCCCGCAACCCCCAACTCGCCGCTTCCGCCGCGCAGTGGCGCGACGCGGACGCTTTCGCGGAATTGCGCCGGCTGCGCGACTCGGCCGCGAGCTTCGATCTCATCGTCGTCGATCCGCCCAAGCTCGCGCCCACCGCGCAGCACGCCGAGAAAGCGGCGCGCGCGTACAAGGACATCAACCTCCTGGCGCTGAAGCTGCTGCGCCCGGCGGGATTG
This sequence comes from uncultured beta proteobacterium, assembly GCA_963788185.1. Lineage (GTDB taxonomy): Bacteria > Pseudomonadota > Gammaproteobacteria > Burkholderiales > Casimicrobiaceae > CAIWHR01. Next base: position 565,647 of record CAWBGE010000017.1, on the reverse strand, counting down.
CTCGCCACGTTTTCATGCTCCGGCGGTGTGGACGAGGCGCTGTTCCGCAAGATCGTCGCCGGCGCCGCGCTCGATGCGCGCGCCGACGCCGTGGTCGTCGGGCACTTCTGCGCCTCGGCCGATCACCCGAGCGCGCTCGCCTTTCCGGAAGGCGACTACCTCAAGGGTCTGCTGATCCGCAAGGCTGCGTGACTGTCGCTCCCGGCGGTGTAACATGTTCGTTTGGGCCGGTCGAGGCTGTGGTCGGCTCCTTCGTAAACTGGAAAGGACATCTCATGAAGGGTTTCACCGCTGTTGCTTTGATCGCGCTGTTCGCCAGCACCGCCGCGTTCGCCGCCGACCCGTCCTGCGAAGCGCAGGCCACCGAGAAGAAACTCGCGGGTGCGGCCAAGACGAGCTTCGTGAAAAAGTGCATGAAGGACAGCTCCGCGGCTGCCACGACGGCCTGCACGAGCCAGGCGGCCGAAAAGAAACTGGCCGGTGCCGCCAAGGACAGCTTCGTGAAGAAGTGCGTGAAGGACGCGACGGCGGCACCCGCAGCGGCGCCGAAGAAGTAGGCGCGCACGATATCGGCCGGTGCCGCGCCCTGCGGCGCCTGCCGCAGCGCGCTCGAGCGAAGGAGACGCGCCCCCCGGCGCAGGTCCGTTCGCGCCGGAAGTCCGGGCGCGCCAAAAAACAAGGCCGCAGCCGGTTGCCCGGTGCGGCCTTGTCAGCCTCGGTCGGGTGGACAGGAGGTCACCCAACCTCGTTTCTGCTGCGGCGCGGAATCCGCCGTTGCGGATGAGTCTACGACAGCCGCATCGCCGACCGCAACGATTTCGCAACGATCGCCGCGCCCACTGTCGCAATTTCGGATCATGCGCCGCAACAAACGTCCGCGGTGAACGTTGGCGGGGGCGACGATTGCGCAGTAATATGCTGTTTTTTCTATAAAAACGTGTCCGGAGCCCCACTTTGACCCAGCCGACCGCCAAGCAACGCCGGATGCCTGCGCCGATTCCGCCGGCCGCCGCCTTGCCCATCGATGACACCCGGATCCGGGAGATCATGGAACTCGCGCCGCCGTCGCATCTGCTGCGCGAGTTTCCCGCTTCCGGGGTGGCCGCCGCCACCGCGTTTTCCGCCCGCCAGGCGATACACCGCGTGCTGCACGGCGCGGACGACCGGCTGGTGGTCGTCGTCGGTCCGTGCTCGATCCACGACTACGATGCGGCGATCGACTACGCGACGCGGCTGGCCGCAATCGGGCGCGATCTCGCGGCGGATCTCATCGTCGTGATGCGCGTGTATTTCGAGAAGCCCCGGACGACGGTCGGCTGGAAGGGGCTCATCAACGATCCGCGGCTCGACGACAGCTTCCGCATCAACGAAGGCCTGCGGCTGGCGCGCCGGATCCTGCTCGAGATCAACGAGCTCGAGCTTCCCGCGGGCACCGAGTACCTCGACATGATCACCCCGCAGTACATCGCCGACCTGATCGCCTGGGGCGCGATCGGTGCACGCACCACCGAAAGCCAGGTCCACCGCCAGCTGGCGTCGGGTCTGTCCTGCCCTGTGGGGTTCAAGAACGGCACCAATGGCGACGTCCGCATCGCCGTCGACGCGATCAAGGCGGCGTCGGCACCGCACCATTTCCTGTCAGTGACCAAGGGCGGGCATTCGGCGATCGTTCACACCGCCGGCAACGAGGACTGCCACATCATCCTGCGCGGCGGGAGGGCGACCAACTACGACGCCGCGAGCGTCGAGGCAACGTGCAGGGAGCTCGCGTCGTCGGGACAGGCCGCGCGGCTGATGATCGACTGCTCGCACGCCAACAGCCAGAAGAGTCATGAGCGGCAGATCGAGGTCGCGCGCGATATCGGCGCCCAGATCGCTGCCGGCGACGACCGGATCTTCGGTTGCATGATCGAGAGCCACATCAATCCCGGCCGGCAGGATCTGGTGCCGGGCAAGCCGCTGGCGTACGGGGTTTCGATCACCGACGCCTGCATCGGCTGGGAAGCGACCGACACCACGCTGCGCGAACTGGCGGAGGCCGTGCGGCGGCGGCGAGTGCGGCTCGCCGAAGCGAGCTGACCGCGCTGGCGTCGCTTGCGAGCCCGTCGAAACGCGCTTTGCCATGCCGACCGAGACCGAACTGAAGCTGACCCTCGAGCCGGGTGCCATCGGCGCCCTGCTCTGCCATCCCGCGCTGCGCGCGGCGAAGGCCGGTCGTGCCAGGTGCGCCCGACTCGTCAGCACCTATCACGACACGCCGGCGTTTGCGCTTGCCGGTCACGGCGTGGCGCTGCGGTTGCGACGCGACGGATCCCGCTGGGTGCAGACGGTGAAGGGCCCGCCGCTGCCGTCGAGCGCCGGCGTGCTCGTTGCTCGCGACGAGCACGAATGGCGCGCTGCGCGACGGACACTTCGATGCCGCGCTGCTCGGAGCGACACCCTGGTCCGCCCTCCTCGCCCGCATCGTTGCCGAGAATGGATTCGGACCCCGCTTCGTCACCGACTTCGAGCGGCGGACGATACCCCTGCGGCTGGGCGCGGCAACCCGCGCGCTGCTGTGCATCGACCGCGGCGTGATCCGCACCGCCGACGGCCTGCGCGAGCGCGACATCTCGGAGCTCGAAATCGAGATCGTCGATGGCGATCCGGTCGATCTCTTCGTGTTCGCCGCCACGCTCGCGGCAAACCTGCCGCTGTCGATCGCGCTCGCCGGCAAGGCGGCACGCGGCATCGCGCTGGTGCAGGGCAAGCCCGACGGCTGGGACGTGCCTGTGAGGGCCGAGGCGGTCTCACACCCGCCGGGTGCCAGCGCCGCGGACGCGCTGTCCGCGATCCTGCGCGAATGCGTTCGCCAGTTGGCGGCCAACGCCCCCGGATTGCTGGCGGATGCCAATCCGGAGTGGGTGCATCAGATGCGCATCGGCACGCGGCGCCTGCGCGCCTGCCTCGGGCTCGTCGCGCCGCTGCTTCCGGCGCCCGGTGTCGAGTCGCTCGTCGCCGAAGTCCGCTGGCTGGCGGGTACGCTCGGGGCGATCCGCGACCTCGATGTGTTCGCCGAGGGGATCCTGCAAACGCTCGCACAGGCGCTGAACGACGACGTCTTCGCGACACCCGCGTTGGCACGCCTGCGTGCCGCCACGCGGGACGCGCAGCAGCGCCGCCGCGACGATGCCCGGCGGGCCGTGGCGTCCGCTCGCTTCACGCGTCTGGTGCTTGCCGCCAGCGCACTCGCCGCCGTCCCCCGCTTCGGCGTGTCCGCGGCGACCGGCCCCGCCGACACGCTGGGAGAGCCCGCCGGCCACTATGCGGCCGGCCTGATGCGCAAGCGCCACGCCCGGCTCCTGCGGCGCATGCGGAAGCTCAAGGGCGGCGGCGGCGACGAGTGGCACGCCGTGCGGATCGCGACCAAGAAGACGCGTTACGTTGCCGAGTTCTTCGCCGGCGCGCTTGCGCCGAACAAGCGCGCCCGGGCGTTCATCGACGCGCTGGCGGGCGTGCAGGACGCTTTGGGGGAGATCAACGATGCCGCTGCGGCAACGCGACTCGCCGGCGAACTGGCCGGCGACGCCGCCGCGCTGGCGGTCGGCGCGGGCGCCGTCCATGCCTGGGTTGCAGCGCGGCGCGAGATGCTCGAGGCCACTCTCGCCGCCGCCACCAGGCGCTACCGCAAGGCGGAGCCGTTCTGGCACCGCAGCTGAATCCCCCCGAGCAAGCACCCCACATGCCGGCATCGGCCGAACTCGGCCATCAATCCTCGCGCGACGCCTACATTGCACCGTCCTGGCTACGCGGCGGCCACGCACAGACGATCTACCCGTATTTTCTGCGCCGCGCCGCCGTCGCCTACCGGCGCGAGCGCGTTGCCACGCCCGACGGCGACTTCTGGGATTTCGACTGGGTCGATGCGCCGGGTGACGAAGCCGCGCCGCTGATCGTCCTGTTCCATGGTCTCGAGGGCGGATCGGGCTCGCATTACGCGCGAGCGCTGATGGCGGAAGCGCGAGCGGCGGGCCTCAACGGCGTTATTCCGCACTTTCGCGGCTGCGGCGGCGAGCTGAACCTGCGTCCGCGCGCCTATCACTCGGGCGATCACGAGGAAGTGGGCGCGATGCTCGACGCCATCGCGTCGCGCATCGCCCCGGCCACGCCCGTGTTTGCGGTGGGCATTTCGCTGGGCGGCAGCGCGCTGTTGAACTGGCTGGGGCGTGCCGGCGCGCAGGCGAGCGCACGGGTGGCGGCCGCCGCTGCGGTGTCGGCCCCGCTCGACCTCGTCGCCGCGGGTACGGCCATCGATCAGGGAATGAATCGCATCTACGCCCGGCACTTCCTGGCGACGCTGCGACCCAAGAGCCGTGCGATGGCGCGACGCTTTCCGGGGCTGCTCGACGACGCGAAGCTCGCGCGCATCCGATCGATGCGCGACTTCGACGACGCCGTCACCGCGCCGTTGCACGGATTTGCCGGCGCCCTCGATTACTGGCGCCGCGCGTCGAGCAAGCGCTGGCTGGCGGCAATCGAAGTCCCGACGCTGGTGCTCAACGCCCGCAACGATCCGTTCGTTCCCGAATCCTCGTTGTCCGCGCCGGACGCGCTGCGGCGCAAAGTGATCGTTCTGCAGCCCACGCACGGCGGCCACGTGGGGTTCATGGCCGGGCCGTTTCCGGGACGTCTGGATTGGCTGCCGCGCCGCTTGATACACTTCTTCCGCCACGGCGACTGAACGTCCGCCGCCCTTCCCCGTTCTCACCTCGTCAACGCCCAATCCGGCCCGCAGGGGCTCCCCACATGATGCCACCCGTGCTTCCTCCGGAAATCTTCAAGGCCTACGACATCCGAGGCGTCGTCGGCAAGACCCTTACCCCGCCGATCGTGCAGGCGATCGGTCACGCGCTCGGCTCGCTCGCGCTGGAGCGCGGGCGCCGCGCATTGGTAATCGGCCGTGACGGCAGACTCTCCGGACCAGCGCTTGCGCAGGCGCTGTCCGATGGCATCCGTGCGGCGGGCGCCGACGTCGTCGACGTCGGCATGGTCGCCACGCCGATGACCTACTTCGCGGCCCTGCATCTCGACACCGGGTGCAGCGTGATGGTGACCGGCAGCCACAATCCGCCCGACTACAACGGCCTCAAGATGGTGATCGACGGCGGTACGCTGTCCGGCGCGGACATCCACGCGCTCAAGGTCCGCATCGAATCCGGCGCCCTGAGCGCCGGCTCCGGCGGCTACCGCACCCACGACATCGGACCCGCATATCTCGCGCGCATCCTGGATCACATCGAGCTCGCGCGGCCAATGAGGATAGCGATCGACTGCGGCAACGGCGTTGCCGGCGCTTACGCACCCGCGCTCTACCGCCGGCTGGGCTGCGAGGTGACCGAGATGTTCTGCGACGTCGACGGCAACTTCCCCAACCACCACCCGGACCCGTCGCAGCCCAAGAACCTCAGGGACCTGATCGCGCTGCTGAGAGAGGGGCAGCACGAACTCGGCCTCGCCTTCGACGGCGATGGCGACCGCCTAGGCGTGGTGACCCGCGACGGCCACGTGATCTACCCCGATCGGCAGCTGATGCTGTTCGCCGCCGACGTGCTGTCACGCGAGCCCGGCGCGACGATCATCTACGACGTCAAGTCCACCCGCAACCTGCAACCGTGGATCGCGCAGCGCGGCGGCGTCCCGCTGCTGTGGAAGACCGGGCACTCGCTGATCAAGGCCAAGATGCAGGAGGTCGGCGCGGCACTCGCCGGCGAAATGAGCGGCCACATGTTCTTCAAGGAGCGCTGGTACGGCTTCGACGACGGCCTCTACGCGGGCGCACGCCTCCTCGAGATCCTGTCGCGCCACGCCGACCCGTCGGCGGCGCTCGACGCGCTGCCCGACGCGGTGTCGACGCCGGAGCTCAATGTCGCCTGTGCCGAAGGCGAGCATCACGCGCTCATCGCGCGGCTCGGCGAAACCGCCGAGTTCCCCGGGGCGACGGACATCATCCGCATCGACGGGCTGCGGGTCGAATACGCGGACGGATTCGGGCTCGCGCGCGGATCCAACACGACGCCCGTCATCGTGCTGCGCTTCGAGGCCGACGACGACGCTGCGCTGGAGCGCATCAAGGGCGAGTTCCGGCGCGTGCTGCGGGCGGCCAAGCCCGGCATCGTGCTGCCGTTCTGACCATGCTGACGCTTGCCGACATCGAGGGAGCGCGCGCCCGGATCGCCGGCGGCGTCTACCTGTCGCCCTGCGTCGAGTCGATTCCGCTGTCGCAGCTCACCGGCGCGCACGTCTTCTGCAAGCTCGACTACCTGCAGCGCACCGGCAGCTTCAAGGAGCGCGGCGCACGCAACGCGCTGTTGAAGCTTTCCGCCGAACAGCGACGCCGCGGCGTCGTCGCCGCGTCCGCCGGCAATCACGCGCAGGGCATCGCCTATCACGGCGCCCTGTTGGGCATTCCGGTGACCGTCGTGATGCCGAAGTTCGCCGCGCTGATCAAGGTGACCAACTGCCGCGCGTTCGGCGCCACGGTCGTCCTCGACGGCGCCGACGTCGTCGAATGCCGCGCCATCGCCGAAGCGCTGGCCGCGCGCGACGGCCTCACCTTCATCCACCCGTTCGACAACCGCGACGTCATCGAAGGCCAGGGCACGATGGCGCTGGAGATCCTCGAGCAGACGGCGGACATCGACGCGATCGTGGTGCCGGTCGGCGGCGGCGGCCTCATCTCGGGCATCGGCACCGTCGTCAAGGCAAAAGCGCCCGGCATCGAGGTGATCGGCGTCGAGCCCGAGCGTGCCGCCTGCCTCGCGGCCGCGCTGGCGCAACGTGAGCCGACTACGGTCGCTCTCGCTCCGACGCTGGCCGACGGCCTCGCGGTGTCGCGGCTGGGCAACCTGCCGTGGAGCATCGCGTCGCGCGTCGTGGATCGCGCGATCACCGTCGACGAGGCATCGATCGCGCTCGCCATCCTCCGGCTCGCAGAACTGGAGAAGAGCGTCGTCGAAGGCGCCGGCGCCGCGCCGCTGGCGGGCTTTCTCGCCGGCAAGCTCCGCGACCTCGCCGGAAAGAACGTCGTGCTGACGCTGTGCGGCGGCAATATCGATTCGACGATGCTCGGGCGCGTGATAGAGGTGGGGCTGGTCGCCGACGGGCGTCTGTGCCGGTTCACGGTCTCGATCAGCGACCGTCCGGGCGCGCTGGCACGGCTGGCCGAAGTGATCGCCACCACCGGCGCCTCGATCAAGGAGATCGTCCACGATCGCGCATTCTCGGGCCCCGACCTGTCGGCCGTGCGCATCGTCTGCGTTGCCGAGACCACCGGCCACGATCACGTCGCCGCGCTCCACGCGGCGCTGGCAGCGGCCGGCCTGGCGGTGGTCGGGTATAGTGCACCCGCACCGCATTAAGGTGCCAGCCGCTCCTTTTTCCACTCCCCGGAGGTCTCGCGCACGTAGCGAAGACGGTCGTGCAACCGGCTCCGGCGTCCCTGCCAGAACTCGAAGCGATCGGGCACCAGCCGGTATCCGCCCCAATGCGGCGGGCGCGGCGGATGCAGCAGGAACCGGGCGCCGTAGCGCGCGGCGCTCGCCACCAGCACACCTCGATTGGCGATCACTTCGCTTTGCGGCGACGCCCACGCGCCGATGCGCGAATCCAGCGGGCGGGTGGCGTAATACGCGTCCGATTGCTCGGCGCTCACCTTGCCGACGACACCTTCGACGCGCACGACGCGCTCCATCTCGACCCAGTGGAACTGCAGCGCCGCATGGGGATTGCCGGCGAGTTCGCGTCCCTTGCGGCTCGCGTAACTCGTGTACCAGACGAGCCCCCGCTCGTCGCAACCCTTGAGCAGGACGACCCGCGTCGACGGACGTCCATCGGCATCGACGGTGGCGAGCGTCATCGCCGTGGGTTCGGGCAGCCTGGCCTCGATCGCCTGCCGCAGCCACAGTTCGAACTGTGCCAGCGGCACGCTCGCAGCCTCGGCCTCGTCGAGTTCCGCCCGTTCATAGCTCTTGCGCAGATCGGCGATATTGGTCATGGCGTTGCCAGGGCGTCAGCGGTGCATTTTACGCCTCCACCGCAGCTTCATCGACCCACGGTGATCGAAGTCACAGACAGCCGAGCACGATTTCGGCGACGATCTTCATCTTCGACCACTGGGGCAGGACAATGCAAAACGCTTACGGCTTCGGCAAGGAAGTGACGCTTGGATTCGACGCGGCCGTAGCCCGCGTGACGCAGGCGCTTGCCAGCGAGGGCTTCGGCGTGCTGAGCGACATCGACGTCGCGGCCACGATGAAGAAGAAGCTCGACAGGGACATGCCGCCCTATCGCATCCTCGGCGCCTGCAACCCCCCATTCGCCGCGCAGGCGCTGGACGCCGAGCCGTCGATAGGCTTGCTCATGCCCTGCAATGTCGTGGTGCGCGAGGACGCGGCGAAGCGGGTTCACGTCGAGTTCATGGACCCGCTGCCGATGTTTCGTCTGGTGGGCAAGGCGACTGTCGAGCCCCTCGCCAACGAAGTCCGCGCGCGGCTCGTCAGGGTGATGAACGCGCTGTGACGGCGGCGCGGGCGCTCAACGCTTTGAGGGTTTGCGTTCCAGCACGCTGACGCGCAACGGAAAGCGCCCCTCCTTGCGGTCCAGGAAATACCGGCGCAGCGTCCGCGCGATGGTGCGGAACGCGAGTTCCTCCCAGGGAATGTCCTCCTCGCTGAACAACCGCACCTCGAGGCTTTCGGGCCCCGGCGCGAAGTCGAGATCGGTGAGGCGCGCCCGGAACATCATGAACACCTGCCCGATCTGCGACAAGCTGATCAGCGTGTAGAGTTCGCCGATCTCGACCCGCGCCCCCGCCTCTTCGTCGGTTTCGCGCATCGCCCCGGCGACGACCGACTCGCCGTTCTCGAGAAAGCCGGCGGGCAGCGTCCACAGTCCGTGGCGCGGCTCGATCGCGCGCCGGCACAGCAGGACCTGCCCGTCCCACTCGGGCAGGCAACCGACGACGATCTTGGGATTCTGGTAATGGATCGCGCCGCAGGCATCGCAGGTGTGTCGCGGCATGTTGTCGCCATCGGGTACGCGCAAGGCGATGCGGTCGCTGCCGCAGTGGCTGCAGAAATTCATCCGCGGATTATGCAGGCGAGGCGCGTCCGCAACAATGATCCGGCCCTGCAGCTTCGTCCCGATTCATTTCGCGCAGCGTGCGGAACTACCCGCACCCTGCTACTGTCCATCCCTGCCGTGACGCGGGACAGCGGGCTCCGGGCCGGCAATGCCGCATTGCTTCGACCAGGACGCCAACATCGTGACTCCACTCCGCCGCCGCCTGCGTTTCGCCCTCGCGCTCCTGACCGCCGTGATCGCGGCGGGCGCCGCCGGTTGCGTCTACCTCGAGACAAGGGAGCGGGAGATCGTCTATCGGCCGGTCCGCGACTACGTGCGCACGCCCGCGGACCTGGGGCTCTCCCACGAGGAAGTCTGGCTCGCTGTTCCCCGCGCCGACGGGCCCGGTGAAGAGCGCATCCACGCGTGGTGGCTGCCGTCGGCACGCGCCGAAGCGCCGACGATCCTGTATCTGCACGGCGTGCGCTGGAGTCTCGGCAACAACCTGTTCCGCATCGCGCGCTGGCAAGCGCTGGGATTCAACGTGCTGGCGATCGACTATCGCGGCTTCGGTCGCAGCGACGGCGCATTGCCGTCCGAACGCGAGATCTACGCCGACGCGCGCGCGGCCTGGGTCGAGGTGCGGCGCCGGGAGCCGCGCGCCGACCGCCGCTTCCTCTACGGCCACTCGCTGGGCGCCGCGGTCGCGCTCGAACTCGCGGCCACCGAGGACGGCGCCGCGGGCGTCATCGCCGAAGCGGGCTTCACGTCCCTCCCCGATATGGCGGCGGACCGGAATCTGCCGGTCGGCGCGCTGCTGACGCAGCGTTTCGATGCGCTGGAGCGAGTGAAGACGCTGCGCATTCCCGCAATGTTCATCCACGGCACCGCCGACGCGATCGTGCCGGCATCGATGAGCGAGCGGCTCTATGCGGCGGCGCCGTCGCCGAAGCGCCTGCTGCTGATCGAAGGCGGGAGCCACAGCAATTTCGCCGGCACCGGCATGGCCGACTACCGCCGCGCCGTCGACGACTTCGTGCAGCTCGCGCAGCTCAACTACCGTGCCCGCGGAGCGTCGATCTCGATGCGTTGAGGGATGTCAGCACCGAATGAAGTGCTCGCGGTAGTACTTGAGTTCCATGATCGACTCGTACACGTCCGCGAGTGCTTCGTGCTTGCCTTCCTTCGGAACCCCCTTCATCAACTCGGGCTTCCAGCGGCGGCAAAGCTCCTTCAGCGTCGAGACGTCGAGGTTGCGGTAGTGGAACCAGTCCTCGAACGCCGGCATGCAGCGGGCGAGGAAGCGCCGGTCCTGGCAGATCGAGTTGCCGCACATCGGCGACGCCTTGGCCGGCACGTGCTCGCGCAGGAAGGCCAGCGCCGCCTGTTCGACGTCGGCATCGCCGACTACCGCCGCCTTGACCCGGTCGATCAGGCCGGACTTGCCGTGCGTTCCCTTGTTCCACGCGTCCATGGCCTCGAGCACTTCGTCGCTCTGGTGGACCGCCCACACCGGCGCCTCGGCAACGGTGTTGAGTTCGTTGTCGGTGATGACCAGCGCCACTTCGATGATGCGGTCGCTGTCGGGCTTCAATCCGGTCATCTCGAGGTCGATCCAGATCAGGCGGTCGGCGTCTTGGGGCATGTTGATTTCGCGTAGAATCGGCCGCACATTGTCCCACACTGCGTCGCCGCCGCCCGGCGGCGCTCACCGGAATCGACGCCTTGCCGCCCGCCCTGTTCACGCTGTTGTTCGTCGTCGCGCTGCTGGTGTCGCTGGCGCTGCAGCTGTGGCTCGCGCGGCGCCATGAGCGGCACGTAATCGCGCATCGCGAATCGGTGCCGGAGGCCTTTCGCGACCACATCCGTCTCGAAGCCCACCAGAAAGCCGCCGATTACACCGTCGCGCGCACGCGCTTCGGCAGCGTCGAGATGCTGGTCGACGCGGCCGTCCTCGTGGCACTCACGCTCGGCGGCGGATTGGCGGCGCTGGTCGCGCTGACGGAACCGCTTCCCGGCGGCGACCTCGTCCGCGACCTCGCCCTCATCGTCGCGCTGGCCGCAGTCACCGGCGTCATCGGCCTGCCGTTCTCGTGGCGGCGCACCTTCGGCATCGAAGCGCGGTTCGGCTTCAACCGCACGACGCCGCGGCTCTGGTTTGCCGATCTCGCCAAGGGAATCCTCGTCGCGGCGACGCTCGGGCTGCCGCTGGTCGCACTGATCCTTTGGCTGATGCGCGCGGCGGGGCCCGCATGGTGGCTTTGGGCCTGGGGTGCGTGGATCGCGTTCCAGGTGCTGGTCCTTGCCCTCTATCCGACGGTCATCGCACCGCTGTTCAACAAGTTCTCTCCGCTCCCGGCCGGTGCCGCGCGCGACGCCATCGAGCGCCTGCTCGCGCGCTGCGGCTTCGAAAATCGGGGCCTGTTCGTCATCGACGGATCGCGTCGCTCGTCGCACGGCAACGCGTTCTTCACCGGCTTCGGCCGCGCCAAGCGCATCGTGTTCTTCGACACCCTGCTTTCGCGTCTCGCCCCCGACGAGCTCGAGGCCGTCCTCGCGCATGAACTCGGTCACTTCAGGCTGAAGCACGTGTTCAAGCGGATGGCGTGGATGGCGGTGGCCTCGCTCGCCTTCCTGGCGCTACTCGCCTGGCTGTCAACCTCGCCGTGGTTCTACGAGGGACTCGGCGTGCCGGCGGCGAGCGGCGACCGCCCCGGGGTCGCGCTGGTGCTGTTCTTCCTCGTGCTGCCCGTCTTCACGTTCGCGCTCACGCCGCTGTCGGCGCTTTACTCGCGCAAGCACGAGTTCGAAGCCGACGCCTTCGCCACCCGCAACGCGTCCGGCGACGCGCTCGTGCATGCGCTGGTCAAGCTGTACGAGGACAACGCCGCGACACTGACGCCTGACCCCTTGCACTCCGCGTTCCACGATTCCCATCCGCCGGCCAGCGTTCGCATCGCGCGGCTGCAGGCGCTGCTGCCGACCGGGGCAGGCGCGACCGCCGCGTAGTGCCATGATCCCGATCGAGGGCTGCGTGGTATCGGCGCATCGTCGCCACTTCGTCGTCGCGCTCGACGCCGGCGAGACGCTTTCCTGCGTGCTCAAGGGACGCAGCGCCACGCTCGCCTGCGGGGACCGTGTCCGCGTCGCGCGGGTTGCCGGCGGCGGCGCCATCGAGGAGGTGCTGCCGCGCAACTCCCTTCTCTTCCGCTCGGACGCCTACAAGGAAAAGCTCATCGCCGCCAACGTCGACCAGATCGTCGGCGTCGTCGCGCCGGATATCTCGCTCGACCTCGAACTGGTCAACCGCTGGGCGGTTGCGGCCTCGGCCGAAGGCTGCCGGTTCGTGGTCGCCGCCAACAAGTCCGACCAGCCCGCGTTCGCCACGCTGGTGGCGCGGCTGGCTCCCTTCGTCGCACTGGGCTACACCGTGGTCGAAGCGTCGGCGCAGCGCGACATCGCGCCGCTGCGGCCCTGGTTCGCGGGCCGGCGCTCGGTGCTGATCGGGCAATCCGGAATGGGGAAGTCGACGATCCTCAACGCGATCGCGCCGCTGGCATTGGCGAAGACCGCGGCAGTGTCCAATGCGCTGCACACGGGACGGCACACGACCACGCATTCGACGCTCTACCCGCTCGGTGCACAGGAAGGCGATGGCTGGGTGGTCGACTCGCCGGGAATGAAGGCCTTCGGGCTCGCGCATCTCGCGCCCGACGCGATCGTCGCCGCGTTCGCCGAATTCGAGCCCTGCCGCGACCGCTGCCGGTTCCGCGATTGCCGGCACGACCGCGAACCCGATTGCGCGTTTCGCGCAGCCGTCGCCGAAGGCCGCGCGGCGCCCTACCGGCTGTCGCTGCTGCGCGCGCTGGTTGACGAAAGCGAGCAGGCAAGGCGCCCCGGTCGCTGAAGCGGGCCGGCGCAGCGGGGCGAGGTCAGGGCGCCCAGTTGGCGAGCGTCAGCAGCAGGATCAGCAACAGCCAGAGCACCAGCGCGCGCCAGACGAGGCCCACGGCGCTTGGCATCAGATCGGCATCGGGGGGCTCGCCCATCCCGAGCCCGGGACGAAACTCCGGTTCGCCGGTCAGGCCCGGCAGCGTACCGCCAAGGGTGACCCCGAGCGCGCCGGCACCGGTGGCGAGGATCACGCCCGCATGCTCGCCTCCGTCCTCGTCCGACCACGCGGGCGCCTGCGTCCGCCAGCACCAGGCCGCGTCCTCGAAGTCGCCAACCACGGCAAACGACAGCGCCGTCAGGCGCACCGGGATCCAGTCCAGCAGCCACAGCACGCGCCGCGCCGGGGCGCCGAAGACGTTTCGCGCGCGCGCAATCGGCGTCGTGTCGTCGCCGCGAATGTCCGCGCGCCATTCGTCGGCGAGGAGCGCAGCCGCACGGTAGAGCACCGCGCCGGCCGGCCCGGGCAGCACGGTGAACCAGAACAGCGTCGCGAATACCTGGCGGTACGAATCGAGCAAGCCGCGCTCGATGGCGAGGCGCGCGACTTCCTCGCTCGACAATTCGCGGGTGACTCCGCCGCGCCACGCGGACAGCGCACGCCGCGCGCCGTCGATGTCGTCCGCGCGGAGCGCCGCCGCCACGCGGGCGTACGCGTGGCTGAAACGGCGGAAGCCCAGCAGCAGATACAGCATGAGGACGTTCCACGCCAGCCCCAGCGCCGGGTGCAGCGTCGAAAACAGCCAGAACAGCCCCGCGGCAGCGAGCGTCACCGGCAACAGCGCGAGCACCATTCCCAGGATGCCCTGCTCGCGCGTGCCGCCGTTGAAGCGGCGCTCGATGCCGCGCGCCCAGAGCACGAACGCGCGCTCCACGGCGGCACGCCAGCGGAAGGTCCGCCATTGCTCCAGGCCGAGCACCGCGAGAATGGCGAGGAAATTCATGCCGTCAGCCGTCGCGCAACAGGGTCTTGCTCACGTCCTTGAACAGCGGCGTTCCGGCCTCCTTCAGCCACTCGAATGCCGCCATTTCCCGCGTGATGATGCGCCCTCCCTCCTGTCGTATCCGCGCCAGCGCGACCTCGCAGTCGGCGGGCCGGCGCGAGCCCACACCTTCCGCCACGACGTAGACCTCGCGCCCGTCCTCGATCAGGTCCAGCGCTGTCTGCAACACGCACACATGCGCCTCGACGCCGACGATCACCACCTGCGCGCGATCACCCCCCGGCAATCCGGGCAGGCATCCGGCAGCCACACAGGAGAAGTGGTTCTTGGTTCCCGTCGCGCCCTCGGGCAGCAGTTCGGCGATCTCCGCGGCCAGCGGACCCAATCCCTTCGGGTATTGCAGCGTGGCGGCCACCGGGACGCCGAGCTTCTGCGCCGCGCGAATCAGCCAGGCGATGCGGGCAACGACGGATTCCTGGTCGTGAATCGCCGGCAGCAGTTTCTGCTGCACGTCGATGACGAGCAGGGTCGAGCGGTGGGCGTCGAGCAGCATGGAAGGTTCCTCGGGAAAGGCGAATCCGGTCGTGGACGCGTCAGGTCTTCAACTCGCTGCGATCGCGGTACTGATCCAGCGCCTCGGGATTCGCCAGAGCCCCGACGTTGGCCACCTCGCGATCGTGAACGACGTTTCGCACGGCGAGCTCGGCGATCTTGTTGGTCCTGGTGCGCGGGATGTCGGTGACCTGTACCACCTTGGCGGGCACATGCCGCGGCGTGGTGTTGACCCGAATGTGCTGCCGGATGCGCTCGGTCAGCGCCTCGTCGAGCGTGAGGCCTTCGCGCAGCCGGACAAAGAGCACCACGCGGATGTCGCCAACCTCGCCCGGCGGCCAGTCCTGCCCGATGGCGACGCTTTCGACGACCTCCGGCAATTGCTCGACCTGGCGGTAGATCTCGGCGGTACCGATGCGCACGCCGCCCGGATTGAGCGTCGCATCGGACCGGCCATGGATGATCATGCCGCCGCGCCCGGTGATCTCGACATAGTCGCCATGGCACCAGACGTTGGGGAAGCGGTCGAAATAGGTCGCCCGGTACCTTTCCTCCTGGGGGTCGTTCCAGAAGCCCAGCGGCAGCGACGGAAAGGGGCCCTTGCACACCAGCTCCCCCTTGGCGCCGCCGGTCGGCTTGCCGTTGTCGTCGAACACATCGACATCCATTCCGAGCCCCCGGCACTGCAACTCTCCGCGCCAGACCGGCAGCGTCGGCGCGCCCAGCGCAAAACAGGACACGATGTCGGTCCCGCCCGAGATCGAAGACAGGCAGACATCCTCCTTCACGCACTGGTAGATGTAGTCGAAGCTCTCCGGCGACAGAAGGCTGCCGGTCGAGTAGATCGCGCGCAGCGACGGGAATTCGAAGTCCTTGCGCGGCACCAGGGCGATCTTCCTGATCGCATCGATGTATCTGGCCGAGGTTCCGAAGTGGGTGACGCCCTCGGCCGCGGCCAGGTCCCACAGCACCCTGCCGCGATCGACGAACGGGGAGCCGTCGTACAGGGCAAGCGTCGCCCCGGCCGCAAGTCCGGACACCATCCAGTTCCACATCACCCAGCCGCAGGTGGTGAAGTAGAACAACCGGTCGCCGGCCTTGAGGTCGCCGTGAAGGATGTGTTCCTTGAGGTGCTGGAGCAGCGTGCCCCCGGCGCCATGCACGATGCATTTGGGCGCGCCGGTGGTTCCGGACGAGTAGAGGACGAACAGCGGGTGGTCGAAAGGCAGCCGCGCGTACACCGGCGCCTGCGCGGCGAAGGGCGCGAGAAACGCATCCCAGCCGACGGCGCCGGAGAGCCCCGAGAGGTCGTCGCTCGCGCCGGGCGTCTGCTGCAGATACGGAATGACGATCACCCGCTCGATCGACGGCAGCTTCGACAGCAGCGCGGCGACCTTGTCGGCGATCGGCACGGCCTTGCCGCCGTACCAGTACCCGTCGGTGGTCACCAGCACGCGCGGGCCGATCTGGCCGAAGCGATCGACGACGCCCTGCACGCCGAAATCGGGCGAGCACGATGTCCATACCGCCCCCAGCGACGTGGCACCGAGCATTGCGATCACTGCCTCGGGCAGGTTCGGCACGTACGCCGCCACCCGGTCACCGGCGCCGAGCCCGAACCCGGCGAACGCCTGTTGAACGCGCGACACCAGCGCCAGCAGTTCCGCGTCGGAGATGCGCCGCCGCAGCTTGTCCTCGCCGCGAAACACCAGGGCGTCGCTGTCCTCTCCCCTGCCGACCCGTGCGGCGGAAGCAGCGAGCAGGTTTTCGGCGAAGTTGAGCGACGCATCGGGAAAGAACCGGGCGCCCGGCATCAGATGCGCGTCGACGATGCCGCGTGCGCCGCGATCGCCCGTGACGCCCGCGAAGTCCCAGAGCGCGCGCCAGAACGCTTCCTTGTGCTCCACCGACCAGCGCCAGAGCGACGCGTAGTCGGGAAATTCCCGCCCCGTGTCAGCCGCGACCCGGGTCGCGAACGCGGTGAGGTTGGCGCGTGC
The DNA here is from genome assembly GCA_963788185.1 of uncultured beta proteobacterium. GTDB lineage: Bacteria > Pseudomonadota > Gammaproteobacteria > Burkholderiales > Casimicrobiaceae > CAIWHR01. Next base: position 549,104 of record CAWBGE010000017.1, on the reverse strand, counting down.
GACGCGTTCCGCCGAGGGTTGCCACAGGGGAGCAGTCGTCGTCATCGCGAGGCGCTACGCTGCGCCGCTGCCCGCGTGGTCGCCGGCCGCTGCCCGGACCGGCCCCGCGATCGCTTCCGGCAGCGGCACGCTGCGCCCCGTCGCCATGTCGATCCACACGATCTTGGCGGCACCCTCCGCGTACTTGCGGCCGTTCATCAGGATCTCGTAGCTGCTCCCCACGCTGCTGCGCCCAAGATCGCCCAGGTACATCCGCACCTCGATCTCGCCGGGGTAGACGAGCGGCTCGAGGAACGTGCAGCTCGCATTGACGATCACCGGCCCCGTTCCTTCGAACGCGCTGCGCTCCGGCGCGAGCGCGAACAGCCACTCGATCCGCGCCTGCTCGAGGTAGCGGAAGTAGACGGTGTTGTTGACATGGCCCAGCGCATCCATATCGCCCCAGCGCAGGGACTGGCGCGAGGTGTGCACGAGCAATCGCGGCTTGTGGGTCACAAAACAACCTCTCCTTCACGCGCGCGCCGGCGCGACAACTCTGTCCTTGCCGCCGGCGTCTGCCGTCAACGCCTCGGCGACGAGTTCGGCGATGTCGCGGCTTTGCACCTCTCCATCGCGGCCCAGCGCCTTCAGTCCGTCGCCGATCATGACCGCGCAGTAGGGGCAGGCGGTGGCGATGACCCTGGGCTTGCACGCCTCCGCCTGCTCGACGCGCAGGACGTTGATCCGCTTGCCGATCGTTTCCTCCATCCACATGCGCCCGCCGCCGGCGCCGCAGCACATCGCCTTCTCGCGCTGCAGTTCGAACTCGAGCGGCGTGTCGCGCACCAGATGGCGCAGCACCGCGCGCGGCGCCTCGTACTCGCCGTTGTGGCGGCCCAGATAACAGGGCTCGTGATAGACGACGCGCTCGAACGAAGGCGCGAGCGAGAGCCGCCCGCTCGCGATCAGCTGTGCGATGAGCTGCGTGTGGTGCACGACCTCGTAGCGACCGCCGAAGGCCGGGAACTCGTTGGCCAGCGAATTGAACGCGTGCGGATCGCAGGTGACGATCCTGGTGACGCCGAGGCCGTTCAAGGTCGCGGCAAGGCCGGTCGCCAGCGCCTGGAACAGCATCTCGTTGCCGGTCCGACGGACGCACTCGCCGGTGGAAGTCTCGGCGGCGCCGAGGATGGCAAAGCGCACGCCGGCGTGCTTCAGGACGCGGACGAAGGCGCGGGCGATGCGCTGTCCCCGCGGATCGAAAGACTGCGCCGACCCCACGTAGAAGAGGTACTCGAAGTCGCGCATCGCTTCCGCGCTGTCGACGACCGCGACGTCGAGGCCGCGCGCCCAGTCGCCGCGCGTCTCGGCCGGGAGCCCCCAGGGGTTGCTCTGCGATTCGTAGGCATCGAAGACGGCCTTGAGTTCGTGCGGGAACTCGCCGTCCATCATGACCCGATGCTGGCGCAGCCTGAAGAATCGCGGCAGGTGCTCGAGCTCGATGGGACACGCCGACTCGCAATAGCCGCAGGTCGTGCATGCCCACAGCGCGTCCTCGGAGACGACGTCGCCGACCAGCGCAGGCACCGGATCGGGGTCGACAGGCCCTTTGATGAGCGCACTGCGCTGTTCCAGCAGATGGTGCTTCAGTGCGTCGTTGACCCACTTCTGCGACAGCGGCTTGCCGGTGAGAAAGGTCGGGCACGCGTCCTTGCAGCGTCCGCACTCGGTGCAGGTGAAGACATCGAGACCGTCCTTCCACGTGAGATCGCGGGCCGTGCGCACGCCGACCTTCATGTCGTCGCCATCGCCGCCCTCGCCCATGATCTTCTCGATGTCCACCGCGGGCACGACGTTGGCCGGCGACCCGCGGCGAAAATACAGCGCCGGCAGCGCGGTCACGATGTGGAAGTGCTCGCCGGTCGGCAGGATGACCAGAAACGAGAGCACGGTCGCGAGCTGCAGCCAGTAGGTGACGTGATAGCCGGTGCGCAGCACGGCGTCCGACAGCCCCGCAAGCGCGGTGGCGACCGCGTTGCCGCCGAATGCAAAACTGCGCTCGTGCGCAATACCCGGATCGGTTGCGGCGAACAGGGCGAAGCGAAAGCCGTCGAACAGGAAATCGGTGACCATGATCGCCGTGATCAGCGACAGCACGACCAGCGCTTCGCGGTTGGGCTCGAGCCGCGCCGGCGGACGGACGAACCGGCGCCAGAAGCCGTAGCCGACGGCGCCGAGCACCGCCAGCTCGACGAGGTCCTTGAGCGCGGCGAACAGTCCGCCCGCAAGCCCCGGATAGACGAAGGGCTCGTAGTAGCCGATGGCGAGCAGCTGGATCTTGCGCGCGAGCAGGATCAGGAAGCCCAGGAACAGCACGGTGTGCATGATTCCGGGCCGGCGGTCCCGCGCGATCATCCGCTGCTGCAGGAAGCCGTTGGCGAACACCGTCCCGAGCCGGGCACCCGGCCGGTCCCAGCGGTGGTCCGGCTGCAACGCGACGACGATCGAAAGCTTGCGCCAGCACAACGCCGCGAAGCCGGCAAGGGCGACGAGCAACAGAAGCGTGATCCCGACAGGGCTCATGGCGCGGTGTGGCTGGATTTGGGCAACGGGTGACCAGAGTCGAGCCTGACGATTATACAATCAGCGCTTTCCAACTCTGCTGCCGCCCGGCGCCCGATTGCGCCCCGGCCGCACCTGCGAGAGGCGTCACGTGCAGCGCGAAGCGATGGAATACGATGTCGTCATCGTCGGCGGCGGCCCCTCGGGGCTCGCAGCGGCGATCCGCTTGAAGCAGCTGGCGCAGCGCGACGGGCGCGAGATCGCAGTGTGCCTGCTAGAGAAGGGCGCGGAGATCGGCGCCCACATCCTGTCCGGCGCCGTGATGGATCCGCGGGCGCTGAACGAGCTGCTCCCGGACTGGAAGGCGCAGGGCGCGCCGCTCGACACCGAAGTCACCGAGGATCACTTTCTGGTCCTGACCACGGAACGGTCTTGGCGCATCCCCGACCTGCTGCTGCCGCGCCTCATGTCCAACCACGGCATGTTCATCGCGAGCCTCGGCCAGGTCTGCCGCTGGTTGGGCACCGTGGCCGAGGGGCTGGGCGTCGAAATCTATCCGGGCTTCGCCGCGGCCGAAGTCCTGTACGACGAGGCGGGCGCCGTGCGCGGCGTGGCGACCGGCGACGTGGGCATCGCCCGTGACGGTTCGCACAAGAGCGACTACCAGCCGGGCATGGAACTCCACGCCAAGTACACGCTGTTTGCGGAGGGCTGCCGCGGCTCGCTGGCGCAGGGCCTGATGACGCGCTTCAATCTGCGCGACGGCGTGGACCCGCAGAAATACGGGATCGGCATCAAGGAAGTGTGGCAGGTCGCCCCCGACCGCCACCATCGCGGCCGCGTGATCCACAGCCAGGGCTGGCCGCTGCCCGACGACACCGGCGGCGGTTCGTTTCTCTATCACTACGGCGACAATCTCGTCTCGGTGGGCTTCGTCGTCCACCTCAACTACGCGAACCCGCACCTCTCGCCCTTCGACGAGTTCCAGCGCTTCAAGACCCATCCTGCGATCCGGGACACCTTCGCCGGGGGCAAGCGGCTCGCCTACGGCGCCCGCGCGATCAACGAGGGCGGCCTGCAATCGGTGCCGAAACTCGCCTTCCCCGGCGGCGCGCTGATCGGCTGCGCCGCCGGTTTCGTCAACCTGCCGCGCATCAAGGGCTCGCACAACGCGACGAAGACCGGCATGCTCGGCGCCGAAGCCGCCTACGCCGCCGTTGCGGCGGGCCGCGCGCGCGACGAACTCGCGACGCTCGGCGATGACTTTCGCAAGTCCTGGGTCTACGAGGACCTCTACAAGGTTCGCAACGTCAAGCCCGGCCTCGGCTGGGGCCTGTGGGCGGGCATGCTGCACGGCGGCATCCACATGTGGCTCAACGACCTCGGCCTCGGTGCGCTGGTTCCCTGGACGCTGCGCCACGACCGTCCCGACCACCAGTCGCTGCGACCGGCCGCCGAGTCGACGCCGATCGCCTACCCCAAGCCCGACGGCGTGCTCAGCTTCGACAAGCTCTCGTCGGTATACCTGTCGAACACCAGCCACGAGGAAGACCAGCCGGTTCACCTGCAGCTGCGCGACGCAGGCGTGCCGGTCCGCGTCAACCTCGCCCGCTACGACGGGCCCGAGCAGCGCTACTGCCCGGCCGGCGTCTACGAGTTCGTCGACGGCGAGGACGGGACGCCGCGCCTGCAGATCAACGCGCAGAACTGCGTCCACTGCAAGACCTGCGACATCAAGGACCCGACGCAGAACATCCACTGGGTGCCCCCGGAAGGCGGCGGCGGACCCGCGTATCCCGGGATGTAGCAGCCGGACGGCCGGGCGCGATTCGGGTTCGCGTGCCCGGCGGCCCGGATCTCCGGGTCAGCCGTTCCGTTCCGTTCCCCACAGCCAGGCGGCGCCGCGCACGCCCGACGAATCCCCGAAGCGGTTGCGAACCAGGCGCGTGTCGACGCGATCCGAAAACACCCACGCGGCCCACAGCTGCGGCACGCGCGCATAGAGCCGCTCGAGATTCGACATTCCGCCGCCCAGCACGATCACGTCGGGATCCAGCACGTTGATCACGTGGGCGAGCGAGCGCGCCAGCCGGTCTTCGTAGCGCCGCAGCGTCGCTTCGCAGGCGTCGTCGCCGCCGCCGGCCCGCTCGGCGATCGCGTGCGAGCGCAGCGTGGCGCCCGTCGCGTGCCGGTGATCGCGCGCAAGCCCCGGTCCGGACAACCAGGTTTCGATGCACCCCGTCTTGCCGCAGTAGCACACCGGCCCCGGCCGCTCTTCGTCGCGCGGCCAGGGCAGAGGATTGTGACCCCATTCGCCGGCGATCCCGTTGGGCCCGTCGAGCACCTCGCCGCGAACGACGATCCCGGCCCCCACGCCCGTGCCGAGGATGACGCCGAACACCACGGCCGCGCCCGCGCCGGCGCCATCGACTGCCTCCGACAGCGCAAAGCAGTTGGCATCGTTGCTGATGCGGATCTCGCGGCCCAGCGCCGCGGCAAGATCCTGCCGAAACGCTCGCCCGTTGAGACAGACCGAATTCGACCCGCGCAGCCGCCCCGTGGCGCGGGAAATCGACCCCGGCGTACCGATGCCGACGCTTCCGACGGCGCCGAGATCCTGTTCCGCCGCGGCGACTAGTCCCACGATGGCGGCGATCGTCTGCCCGTAGTCGCCCTGCGGCGTGGACACGCGCCGGCGCCAGGCGATCGCGCCGGTATCGCCGAGTGCCACCGCTTCGATCTTCGTACCTCCGAGATCGATGCCGAGACGAACCATGACCGAACCCATCGCCTGATCGCGTTCCAACCATGCACCGACCGCCGGGACCCGCCGTGGCGCAAGTGCCGCGGCATGATGCCCGGCCGCCACTTTCCCACGCTTCGCCGCCAGTTGGCAAACGGCGCGCGCATCGCGGACGCCGCGCGACATTCCGTCCCAATGCGGGGTCGCCGGAACCCATGCCCCGCCCATAGCGACTCAGCGCCTGTGCCGGAGTGCGACGCCGTTGCGGAACGGGTAAACTGATGCTTGTACTCGTCTTGTCGATGCGCGGCGTTTTGCCACGCCGGGGACGCCGAATCGATTGGACTCTGCGTTTTTCCGGTCGCGCCTGTCGCGCCCCGCGTCGCTACCGCTCCCCTTTCGCGGCCGTGCAGGCTCGCCCTTTGATGGATACCCACATGACACCCGATTCCAAACCCGGCGGCAGCGAGGGCGGCGCCGCTGCCGAGGCTGCCGCGGTCGCGACATTCCGCGCCGCGGTGGAGCACAAGCTGGTCTACGCCGTCGGCAAGGACGTGCACCACGCGCTCGACCACGATTGGCTGATCGCCACCGCGCTGGCCGTGCGCGACCGCATCGTCGAGCGCTGGATGGAGGCGACGCGCAAGACCTACCGCGACGGACGCAAGCGCGTCTATTACTTCTCGTTCGAATTCCTGATCGGGCGCCTGCTGTTCGACGCGCTCGGCAATCTGGGACTCACGGCAACGGCCCGTGCGGCGCTGGCCGAACTCGACGTCGATCTCGACGAGTTGCGCCGCCTCGAACCCGACGCTGCGCTGGGCAACGGCGGCCTGGGGCGACTCGCCGCCTGCTTCATGGAGAGCATGTCGACGCTGGGCATCCCCACGCACGGCTACGGCATACGCTACGACCACGGGATCTTCCGCCAGGCATTGCAGGACGGCTGGCAGCTGGAGCTGCCCGAGGACTGGCTGTCCTCCGGCAACCCGTGGGAGTTCGCGCGGCCCGAGGTCGCCTACACGATCGGATTCGGCGGCACCGTCGACACCGTCACCAGTGCGGACGGCACATCGCGGTCGAGATGGCACCCCGCGGACCGCGTCAAGGCGGTTGCCTATGACACACCCATCGCCGGGTGGCGCGGCGAGCACGTCAACACGCTGCGCCTGTGGTCCGCCCGGGCGGTCGACCCCCTGTCGCTCGAGGATTTCAATCGCGGCGACCACGTCGGCGCGCTCGCCGACCGCGTCCGCCTGGAAGCCGTTTCCCGCGTGCTCTATCCGTCGGACGCCACCCCCGCCGGCCACGAACTGCGGCTGCGGCAGGAGATCTTCTTCGCGTCCGCATCGCTGCAGGACCTCCTCCGGCGGCACAAGCAGCAGCACGGGGATCTCGCCACGCTGCCCGACAACGTCGCGATCCAGTTGAACGACACCCATCCGGCAATCGCGATTCCCGAACTGATGCGACTGCTGATCGATGAAGAGGGCATGCCCTGGGCGCAGGCCTGGCACATCTGCACGTCGGTGTTCAACTACACCAACCACACGCTGCTGCCGGAGGCGCTCGAGCGCTGGTCCGTCCCGCTGATGGAGGGATTGCTGCCCCGGCACATGCAGATCATCTATCTCATCAACGCGCTGCACCTCGATGTGCAGCGGGCTGCCGGCCACGAGGACAACGCGCTGCTGTCATCGATCTCGCTGATCGAGGAGAACGACAGCCGCCACGTGCGGATGGGGCACCTCGCCTTCCTCGGATCGCGGCGCGTGAACGGCGTGTCGGCTCTGCACACCGACCTGATGCGCAAGACGGTATTCAGGGACCTGGCGAGACTCTACCCCGACCGCATCGTCAACAAGACCAACGGCGTCACCTTCCGCCGCTGGCTGTTCCAGGCCAATCCGGGTCTCACCGCGCTCATCGTCGACGCGATCGGACCCCGCGTGCTGGACGACACAACAAGGCTCGCCGAGCTCGTCCCGCTGGCCGACGACGCTGCGTTCCGCGAGCGCTTCGCGGCCGAACGGCGCCTGAACAAGATCGCACTGGCGCGACTGGTCGCCGAGCGACTGGGCGTCATCCTCGATCCCGACGCGCTGTTCGATGTGCACATCAAGCGCATCCACGAGTACAAGCGCCAGCTGCTCAACATCCTCGACACCATCGCGCTCTACAACGCGATGCGCGCGCAGCCGACGAAGAACTGGGTGCCGCGGGTAAAGATCTTCTCGGGCAAGGCGGCTGCGGGCTATTACCAGGCGAAACTCATCATCAAGCTGGCCAACGACGTCGCCCGGATCGTCAACAACGATCCGTCCGTGCGCGGCTTTCTCAAGGTCGCGTTCCTGCCCAACTACAACGTGAGCCTCGCCGAGATGATCATCCCGGCGTCGGACATTTCCGAGCAGATCTCCACCGCCGGCATGGAGGCCTCGGGCACCGGCAACATGAAACTCGCGTTGAACGGCGCGCTCACCATCGGCACGCTGGACGGCGCCAACGTCGAGATGCTGGAGCACGTCGGCGCCGACAACATCTTCATCTTCGGGCTCACCGCCGAGCAGGTCGCCGAGCGGCGCGCGGCCGGCATCGATGCCGCGGCCACGATCGCCGCGTCGCCCGCGCTCGCCGAAGTGCTGGACGCGCTCCACGCCGGCGTCTTCTCGCCGGACGATCGCAAGCGCTACCGCGACCTCGTCACCGGCCTGCGCCATCACGACTTCTTCATGGTCTGCGCCGACTTCGACGCGTACCGGATCGCCCAGCGCGAGTTGGGGCGGATGTGGAAGGATCGCGGCCAGTGGTGGAAGCGATCGGTGCTGAACACCGCAAGGATGGCCTGGTTCTCGTCGGACCGGACCATTCGCGAATACGCCGGCGAAATCTGGCGGGCCTAGACCGCGCCGCCCAGGGAGCAACATGAAACCCACACTCTCGCGCGACACCATAGCGTCGATCCTCTCCGGACAGCACGGCGACCCGTTCTCGGTGTTGGGTCCGCACGACGCGCCCGGCGGAATCGTCGTCCGCGCCTTCGTGCCCGGCGCGCGCGACGTGGAGCTCGTCACGCGCGACGGTGTGGCGGTTACGCCGCTCGTTCGGCGCGACGACGCCGGGTTCTTCGAGGGACGCCTCGCAAGCCGCATGCCGTATCTGCTGCGGGCCCGCAACGAGCGCGACAGCTGGATCATCGACGATCCCTATGCGTACGGGCCGGTGCTGGGCGAGGTCGACGACTGGCTGCTCGGAGAAGGAACGCAGGTCAATCTCTACGACCGCCTCGGCGCGCACCCGCTGACGCACGAAGGCACGCAGGGCGTGCATTTCGCCGTGTGGGCGCCCAACGCCTCGCGGGTGTCGGTGGTCGGCGATTTCAACGGCTGGGACGGCCGCCGCCACACGATGCGAAAACGCGTCGGCACCGGTGTCTGGGAGATCTTCATCCCGGAAGTCGCCGTCGGCACGCTGTACAAGTACGAGGTGCTGGGGCCGCAGCGCGAACTGCTGCCGCTCAAGGCCGACCCGCTGGGCTTCGCCTCGGAGCTGCGGCCGTCGACGGCCTCGGTCGTCTGCGACACCGCCACGTTCGCATGGACCGACAGCGAATGGATGACTGCGCGCGCGCAGCGCGATCCGCGGCGCACGCCGATGTCGATCTACGAGGTGCACCTGGGCTCGTGGCGCCGCGGCGAGGCCAATCGCTGGCTCAGCTACGACGAGCTGGCCGATTCGCTGATCCCCTACGCGGTGGAGATGGGCTTCACGCATCTCGAACTGATGCCCGTCAACGAGCACCCGCTCGACGAGTCCTGGGGCTATCAGCCGATCGGCATGTTCGCCCCCACGCGGCGCTACGGCGAGCCCGCGGCCTTCGCGCGCTTCGTCGATCGCGCGCACCGTGCCGGGCTCGGCGTGATCCTCGACTGGGTTCCGGCGCACTTCCCCACCGATCCGCACGGGCTTGCCCACTTCGACGGTACGGCGCTGTACGAGCACGAGGATCCGCGGCTCGGGTATCACCCGGACTGGAACACCGCGGTGTTCAACTACGGGCGGCACGAGGTCGCCAACTATCTGCTTGCCAGCGCGCTGTTCTGGCTCGACCGCTATCACATCGACGGACTGCGCGTCGACGCGGTCGCGTCGATGCTCTACCTCGACTACTCGCGCAAGGAAGGGCAGTGGATCGCGAACCGCTACGGCGGCAGGGAGAACCTCGACGCCATCGCGTTCCTGCGCCAGCTCAACACCGCGGTCTACGCGCGCCATCCGGGCGTCGTCACCATCGCCGAGGAATCCACCGCGTGGCCGGCGGTGTCGCAGCCGGTGCACGCCGGCGGACTCGGCTTCGGCTTCAAGTGGAACATGGGCTGGATGAACGACACGCTCGACTACCTCAGCTACGAGCCCGTGCACCGGCGCTGGCACCACGACCGGATCACGTTCGGACTGGTCTACGCATTCTCCGAGAATTTCGTGCTGCCGCTGTCGCACGACGAGGTCGTGCACGGCAAGCACTCGCTGCTGGGCCGGATGCCGGGCGACGCCTGGCAGCAATTCGCCACGCTGCGCGCCGCGCTCGCGCTGATGTGGGCCTACCCGGGCAAGAAGCTCCTGTTCATGGGGATGGAATTCGGCCAGGGGCAGGAGTGGAACTTCGCGCAGTCGCTCGACTGGCATCTGCTCGACATCGGCTGGCACCGCGGCACGCAGTCGCTGGTGCGCGACTGCAATGCGCTCTATCGGGCCGAGCCCGCGCTGCACGCCCGCGACTGCGAAGGCGAGGATTTCCGCTGGATCGTCGTCGATGACCGCGACAATTCGGTCTTCGCCTGGGTGCGCGGGAGCGGCGACGGCGGGCGTCCGATCGCGATGATCGCCAACTTCACGCCGGTGCCGCGTCCCGGGTATCGCATCGGCCTGCCGCTGCCGGGACGGTGGCGCGAACTCCTCAACACCGACGCCGCGCTCTATGGCGGCAGCGACTGCGGCAATGCCGGCGGCGTGATCGCCGGTGCGCACGCGTGGCACGGGTTCCCGTGCAGCGCCGACGTCATGTTGCCGCCGCTCGGCGTGCTGTGGCTGGTTCATGACGGCGGTCAATGACGGCAATGGAAAAAGAGTGCAACGTCAAAGCAAACCCGGCATCCCGCCGTGACGAGAGGTGGCAATGGACAAGGTAACCTACTCGACCCCGCTATCGCGTTCAACGATGGCCTACGTACTGGCCGGCGGCCGCGGCAGTCGCCTGATGGAGCTCACCAATACGCGGGCCAAGCCCGCCGTCTATTTCGGCGGCAAGTCGCGGATCATCGATTTCGCGCTGTCCAACGCGCTCAATTCGGGCATCCGGCGCATCGCGGTGGCGACGCAATACAAGGCGCACAGCCTGATCCGGCACCTGCAGCGCGGCTGGAACTTCCTGCAGCCGGTGCGCAACGAGAGCTTCGACATCCTGCCCGCGAGCCAGCGGATTTCCGAAGAGCAGTGGTACGCCGGCACCGCCGACGCCGTGTACCAGAACATCGACATCATCGACAGCTATGCCCCCGAGTACCTCGTCATCCTCGCCGGCGATCACATCTACAAGATGGACTATGAGCGGATGCTGATCCAGCACGTCAACCAGGGCGCCGACGTCACCGTCGCCTGCATCGAGGTGCCGGTGGCCGAGGCGTCGGGTTTCGGCGTCGTTCACGTCGATGGAGATGACCGCATCGTGTCGTTCATCGAGAAGCCGGCGGTCCCGCCCGAGATGCCCGACCGCCCCGGCTACGCCTTCGCCAGCATGGGCATCTACGTGTTCCGGCGCGAATTTCTCAACGAGCAGCTGCGCCGCGACGCCGCCGACCCGACGTCCAGCCGCGATTTCGGCAAGGACATCATTCCCTGGCTGGTGAAGAACGGCAAAGCCGTCGCGCACCGGTTCACCCAGTCCTGCGTGCGCTCGCACGAGGAGTCCGAGAGCTACTGGCGCGACGTCGGCACCATCGACGCGTACTGGGAAGCGAACATCGACCTGACCGACGTCGTCCCCGAACTCGATCTCTTCCAGCACGACTGGCCGATCTGGACCTACGCCGAGATAACGCCGCCGGCGAAATTCGTGCACGACGTCGACGGGCGACGCGGCATCGGGGTCTCGTCGCTGGTCTCGGGCGGCTGCATCGTCTCCGGCGCCTCGTTGCGGCATTCGCTGCTGTTCACCGGCGTGCGCATCCACTCCTATTCGGAAGTGGCGAATGCGGTGATTCTGCCCTACGTCGACGTCGGCCGGCACGTGCGGCTGACCAACGTGGTCATCGATCGCGGCGTCCGCGTACCGGACGGGCTCGTCGTCGGCGAGGATCCGGAAGTCGACGCCGCGCGCTTCCGGCGCACGTCGAAAGGCATCTGCCTCATCACGCAGGAAATGATCGACAAGCTCGGCCTCGAGGCCCACGCGCGATGAAGTCGCTGCAGGTGCTGTCGGTCGCGTCGGAGATATTTCCGTGGGTCAAGACCGGCGGACTGGCCGACGTCGTCGGTGCGCTGCCGGGCGCGCTCGCCGGCGAGGGCATCCACGTCCGCTCGCTGGTGCCCGGGTATCCGGCGGTGATGAAGGCCGTCCCCGATGCCGAGGCCGTGGTCACCTTCGCCAATCTCTTCGGCGGCGACGCGCGCATCCTCGCCGGCCGCGCCGGCGGTATCGACCTCCTCGTGCTGGATGCGCCGCACCTGTACATGCGGGGCGGCAACCCTTACCTGGGTCCCGATGGCCGCGAGTGGCCCGATAACGCCTTCCGTTTTGCGGCGTTGGCCTGGGCCGCCGCCGAACTCGGACGCGGCAGCGCGCCGGCCGTCGCGCCCGACATCGTCCACGCGCACGACTGGCAAGCGGGACTCGCGCCGGCGTACATGCACTATGGCGGCGGTCGGCGGGCGGGGTCGGTGATGACCGTGCACAACCTCGCATTCCAGGGACAGTTCCCGAGCGAATTGCTGTCCGCGCTCGGATTGCCGCCTCATGCGTTCGCGCTCGACGGCGTCGAGTACTACGGCAGCATCGGCTTCCTCAAGGCGGGTCTGGCGCTCGCCGACCGGATCACGACGGTGTCGCCCAGCTATGCCGGCGAGATCCGCACCCCCGAAGGCGGAATGGGACTCGACGGCCTGCTGCGCGAGCGGGCGTCGGTGCTGTCGGGCATCCTCAACGGCATCGATGACGCGTTCTGGAATCCCGCGACCGATGCCCACCTGGCCGCCCGCTTCGATGCGCGACACCCCGGCGCGCGCGCGCAGAACAAGGCTGCGCTGCAGCAACGGTTGGGACTCGAGGCCAATCCGGGCGCCCTGCTCTTCGGCGTGATCTCCCGGCTCACCTGGCAGAAAGGCATGGACCTCCTGCTGGAAGCCCTGCCCGCGATCGATCGGGCCGGCGCGCAGCTCGTCATACTGGGCGCCGGCGACCGCCTGCTCGAACATGCATCCGCGGCTGCCGCCTACGCGCGCAAGGGACGCATGGTCGCCGTCATCGGCTACGACGAGGGGCTCGCGCACCAGGTGCAGGCCGGCAGCGACGCGCTGCTCGTTCCGTCGCGGTTCGAGCCCTGCGGCCTGACGCAGCTCTGCGCGTTGCGTTACGGCGCACTGCCCGTCGTCGCCCGCGTCGGCGGTCTCGCCGACACGGTCGTCGACGCCAACGAAATGGCGCTGGCGGCGAGTGCCGGCACCGGTATCGTATTCTCGCCGGTGTCCCGCGACACGCTGTCGATCGCCGTCGATCGCACCGCCGCGCTGTGGCGCAGTCCGACGACCTGGCGACGCATACAGACGCGCGCGATGGCCACCGACGTGGGCTGGGCGCGGCCGGCGAAGCGTTACGCCGCACTTTATCGCGAGCTCGCGGCAAGCCGCGTCGACTGATGTTGCGCGTGGGTGCGGGCAGCCCGGAGCCGCTCGGGCTCACGCTGGTCGAGGGGGGCGCCAACGTCGCCGTCGTTTCCGTCCACGCCACCGCCATCGAACTGTGCCTGTTCGATGCAGCGGGCGCTGCCGAAACCGCGCGCATCCGGCTTCCGGAGCGCACCGGCGACGTGTTTCACGGCCGCATCGCGGGCCTGGCGCCGGGCACGCGCTACGGACTGCGCGCCAGCGGGCCCTGGGCCCCCGCGCACGGCCACCGCTTCAATCCGGCTAAGCTGCTCGTCGATCCTTACGCCCGCGTGCTGGACCGGGCCTTTGGCTTCGATCCGGTGCAGCGGGCGATCGACGCCGACGGCAATCGCGACGACCGCGACAGCGCGCAGACGGTGCCCAAGGCCATCGCGGTTCCGGCCTTCGACGCGCCGGTCGTCGCGCACCCGCGGGTGCCGTGGTCCGACGCCATCGTCTACGAGCTTCACGTGCGCGGCTACACGCGAGCGCATCCCGACCTGCCGACCGGATTGCGCGGCACCTGCGCGGCGCTTGCGCACCCCGCGGCTGTCGATCACCTCGTGCGCCTGGGCATCACGACGGTCGAGCTGATGCCGATTGCGGCGGCGATCGACGAGGCGCATCTGCACGCTCGTGGCCTCACCAACTACTGGGGCTACAACCCGGTCGCACTGTTCGTTCCCGACCCCCGCCTCGCGCCCGGTGGCATGACCGAGCTGCGCAGCGCGGTCGCGGCGCTGCAGGCGGCCGGCATCGAAGTCATCCTCGACGTCGTCTTCAATCACACCGGCGAGGGCGATGTCCACGGGCCACTGCTGTCGCTCGCCGGGCTCGACAACGCGCTCTACTACCGCCTGCACTCCGACACCGACGGACGCTATGTCGACGACACCGGCTGCGGCAACACGCTGGCGCTGGACCGGCCCCCGGTGTTGCGGCTGGCGATGGATGCGCTGCGCCATTACGCGCTCGCGGCCGGCGTCGACGGATTCCGCTTCGATCTCGCGACGACGCTGTTCCGGCGCGCCGATGGCTTCGATCCCGCGGCGCCGCTGATGCAGGCCATCGCCCAGGATCCGGTGTTGCGCGAGCTGAAGCTCATCGCCGAGCCCTGGGACATCGGACCCGGAGGTTACCGGCTGGGCGAGTTTCCGGCCCCCTGGGCCGAATGGAACGACCGCTTCCGCGACACCGCGCGGCGCTTCTGGCGCGGCGATCCGGGCTTCACGGCCGAGCTTGCCACACGCATCGCCGGGTCGGGCGACCTTTTCCGCCACGCGCGCAAGCCGCCGTCGCGTTCGCTCAACTTCGTCGCTGCGCACGATGGGTTCACGCTGGCCGACGTCGTCGCCTTCGAGCACAAGCACAACGAGGCGAACGGCGAGGACAACCGCGACGGGACCGGCGCCAACCATTCGTGGAACCATGGCGTCGAGGGGCCGACCGCCGACCCGGCAATCATCGCGCGCCGCCGGCGCGACATCCGCAACCTGCTCGCCACGCTATTCGTCGCACGCGGCACGCCGATGCTCACGATGGGCGACGAGTCCGGGCGCTCGCAGCGCGGCAACAACAACGCCTACGCGCTGGACAGCGCGCTGACCTGGCTCGCCTGGGAGCAGCGCGACGAGGCGCTGCTGCGATTCACGCGTGTCGTCATCGGCCTGCGGCGCGACCACGCAGCGGTGCGGCGCGACGCCTGGCTCACCGGCGCGCCGGTGGACGCAAGCGGCATCCCAGACGTCGAATGGCACCACCCGGACGGCAGCGTCATGACGCCCGGTCACTGGTCCGAGGGCGAGCGGCGCACGCTGATCGCAGCGTTGTACGCGCCGCCGGAGGCGGGCCGTGCCGCCGACCGCGTGCTCGTCGCGCTGCACGCAGGCGCCGAAGCGATCGTCATCGCGCTCCCGGCACCGCGCGAAGCTTCGCAATGGCGGCTGCGGCTCGACACCAGCCGCGAGCATCTGGTGCCGGACGACGCATCCGCCCTGGGCGACGGCACGCTCGCGATCGCGCCCGCCTCCGTCGTCGTCCTGGTCGAAGTCCCCGCTGCGCCGGAGGCCCGGCGACGGCAGCGGATCGACGCCACGGTGCTGGAACGGCTGGCCCGCGCCGCCGGCATCGCTCCCGACTGGTGGGGCGTCGACGGTCGGCGCCACGCCGTCACCACCGCCACCCAGCGGGCGCTGCTGGCGGCGATGGGACTCGCCGTCGACAGCACCGACGACGCCCGGGCGCACCTCGCCGGGTTCGCGCGTGCCGCGCAGCAGTGGCCCCGCGTCCGCATCGTCGGCGCCGATTCCCCCGCGTTCGTACCGCTTCCGGTCGACGCGAGCACGGGACGCCTGCGCCAGCCGTTGCAGGTCACCTGCGAGGACGGTCGCGTCCTGACGCTGCCGGCCTCGACCCTCGACGGTCCGACCCGAGAAATCGTCGGCGCGGACGAGCGCCGCGTTCTGCACCGATTGCTTGCGCTGCCGGCGCTGCCGCCCGGCCGACACCGGCTGCACGCTGCCGGAACCCCGGATCCGGGCTGCACGCTGATCGCCGCGCCCGCCCGCTGCCATCGCCCGGACGCGCTGGCGTCGGGCAACCGCCGTTTCGGCGTCGCGGCACAGCTGTACGCGCTGCGGCGCGGCGGCGATGCCGGCATCGGCGACTACACGACGCTCGGCGATTTTGCCGTCCACTGCGCCCGTGCCGGTGCCGCGACGATCGGGCTCAATCCATTGCACGCGCTGTTCGCCACCGACCGCGAACGGGCGAGCCCCTATCAGCCCTGCGACCGGCGGTTTCTCGATCCGCTGGCGATCGACCTCGATGCCGTACCCGATCTCGCGAGCGATGCGTCCGCGCGCAGGCTCCTCGCGCGGCACGCGGCGACGATCGCGGCGCTCTCGGCGCAGCCGCTGGTCGACTATGCCGGCGTCGGCGCGCTCAAGGACCGGATCCTGGCAGCGGCCTACGACGCGTTCGAAAGGCGCGCCGCTGCCGATCCGCTGGTGCGCGAGTTCGGCGCATTCGTCGCGGCCGGCGGGCAGCCGCTGGCCGACTTCGCGCTGTTCGAGACCCTCGCCCGAGTCCACAACGGGCTCCCGTGGCAGCGTTGGCCCGCCGCGCTGGCGCGTCCCGACACGGCCGCGGCCCGCGCGATGAGCCGCGACCATGCCCGCGAGCTGCGTTTTCGCCTCTACCTCCAGTGGCTCGCCGATCGTCAACTCGGCGCCGCCGCCGCGAGCGCGCGCGCTGCCGGTCTCGTGCTCGGGTTCTATCGCGATCTCGCCGTCGGCGCCGCGCCCGACGGCGCTGAAGCCTGGTCGCAGCAGGATCTCTGCGCCCGCGGTGCAAGCGTGGGCGCGCCGCCGGATCCGTTTTCGCAGGCGGGCCAGAATTGGGGCATTCCCCCGCCTTCGCCGCACGCGCTCCGGGCGGATGCGTATTCCAGCCTCGCGACGCTCTTCAAAGCCAACATGCGCCACGCCGGGGGCCTGCGCATCGATCACGCGATGGGACTGGCGCGCCTGTTCTGGGTGCCCGATGGCGCCGCGCCGGCGGACGGCGCCTATGTCCACTACCCGGTCGACGAGTTGCTCGGCGTGCTGGCGCTGGAAAGCGCGCGCGCGCGCTGTTTCGTCGTCGGCGAGGATCTGGGCACCGTCCCGGAAGGCTTCCGCGAGCGCATGGATGCCGCGGGCGTCCTTTCCTATCGCGTGCTCTGGTTCGAGCGCGACGCCGCGGGCTTCACGGCCGCAGCGCGGTATCCGGCGCAGTCTGCGGCATGCGCGTCGACGCACGACCTGCCGACCGTGCGCGGGTGGTGGGCCGGCGCCGACATCGCCGAGAAGCACCGGCTCGGGCACCTCGACGCCGCTGCCGCGGCGCACGCGGAAGACGAGCGCGACCGCGAGCGGGGCGCGCTGTGCGCGGCCCTGTCGCTGCCCGCGCCGACCACTTCGGCCGACCGCGAGAGGGCGCCCGATGCAGAGGCGGTCGCCATCGCCGCCCACCGTTTCATCGCCGAAACCCCGGCGGCGCTGGTGTTGCTGCAGGCCGACGATCTCGCCGGCGAGATCGACGCGGTCAACCTCCCCGGCACCGATCGCGAGCGGCCGAACTGGCGGCGCAAGGTCGCCCTCGACGCGAGCGCGCTGTGGGACACGCCCGTCGGCGCCGCGGCGCGCCGCGACCTCGCGCTGCGCAACCGGGCTCCTGGCGTCATCCCGGACGGGGCGGCGGCGATTGGCGATGCCGACTGATCGCCGACGGCAGCGCCGCAGGCGCGCCCTTCGTGTTGCCGTCAAAAAAGCGTCATAATCGCGGTCACTGCACGGAGGCTGCGAGGCGGCCTCGTCCACACAGGAGAAACCCAAGATGATCCGCTATACGAAGCGCGCAATTCCCGCGGCGCTGTTTGCGCTTGGCTGCGCCGTCGCGGCTCCGGCCGTCGCCCAGCAGCAGCTCAACGTCATCTGCAGCGCGCAGGGAGAGTGGTGCAACGCGATCGCCACCGAGTTCCAGCGCGAGACCGGCATCAAGGTCGCGATCACGCCGAAGGGCTCCGGGGAGGCGATCGCGCAGCTGGGCGCGGAAAAGGCCAACCCCAAGCTCGACGTGTGGTTCGGAGGCACCGGCGACCCGCACCTGCAGGCGGCCGAACAGGGCCTGACCGAGGAATACAAGTCGCCGCTGCTGTCGCAGCTGCAGCCCTGGGCGCAGCAGCAGGCCGAGCAGTCCAAATATCGCACCGTCGGCATCTACCTTGGCGTGCTGGGCATCGGCTACAACACCGAGCTGCTGGCGAAGAAGAAGCTCGTGGCACCCGCCTGCTGGAAGGACCTCATCAAGCCCGAGTTCCTCGGCGAAGTGCAGATGGCGAACCCGAACGCGTCCGGCACCGCATACACGGCAATCGCGACGCTGGTGCAGGTCTTCGGCGAGGATGAAGCCTTCCAGTATCTCAAGGCGCTGCACAAGAACATCAACAACTACCCGCGTTCCGGCGTGGCGCCGGTCAAGGCGGTGGCGCGCGGCGAGACGCTGACCAGCGTGAGCTTCATCCACGACGTCGTCACCGAGGCGCAGGCGAACTTCCCGGTCAAGAGTGCCGCGCCCTGCGAGGGCACCGGCTACGAGATCGGCTCGCTGTCGATCGTCAAGGGCGCACGCAACATGGACGCGGCCAAGAAATTCGTCGACTGGGCGCTGACCCCGAAGGCGCAGAAGCTCGGCCAGGACAACAAGCAGTTCCAGCTGCCGTCGAACGTCGGTACGCCGTTGTCGCCGCTGTCGCCCAGGACCGCCGACATCAAGCTCATCAAGTACGACTTCGCGAAATACGGCGCTTCGGCCGAGCGCAAGCGCCTGCTCGAACGCTGGGACAAGGAAGTCGGCTCGATCGCGCGCTGAAGATCAATTCCACCCCTCCCCGCCGGCGCCGGCGGGGTGTTTCTTCCGGAGTCACGCCGATGCGTTTCCGCCATCTAGTCGCCCTGCTTCCCTTCGCCGCCGCCCTTGTCGCCCCGCCGGCGTGGGCGCAGCTCAATCTCTATTGCAGCTCGCCGAACACCGCCTGGTGCCAAGGCATGGCGGTAGGCTTCGAAAAGGCTTCCGGCACCAAGGTTTCGGTGATTCAGAAGGCGACCGGCGAGATGCTGGCGCAGGTGAAAGCCGAGCGCGCCAATCCGAAGGGCGACATCTGGTGGGCCGGCCCCGGCGACTCGTACCTGCAGGCCGCCGAGGAAGGCCTGCTCGAAACCTACGCGTCACCCAACGTCGCGCAACTGCACGACTGGGCGCAGAGGATCACCGAGGTGTCGGGCAACCGCGTCGCCGGCGTATACGGCGGCATCCTGTCGCTCGGCTACAACACCGAGATCCAGGAGAAGAGGAAGCTTCCGGTGCCGAAGTGCTGGAAGGATCTGCTCGACCCGGCGCTGAAGTCCGAGGTGATGCTCGGCAACCCCAATTCGTCCGGCACCGCCTACCTGATGCTCGCCTCGCTGGTGCAGGTGTTCGGCGAGGACGAAGCATTCAAGTTCATGAAGGCGCTCAACGCCAACGTGAGTTCCTATGCGCGTTCGGGCATCGGCCCGATGACTGCCGTCAAGCGCGGCGAGATCTACGTCGGCAGCTCGGTGCTGCACGGCGTCATCAACGAGATCGTCGCCGGCTTCCCGGTCAAACCTGTGCTGCCCTGCGAAGGCGTCGGCTACGAGATCGGGTCGATGGCGATCATCAAGGGGGCCCGCAACCTCGATGCCGCCAGGCGTTTCTACGACTGGGCGCTCACCGCCGAGGCGCAGCAGATCGGCCTCGACGTCAAGGAATACGCGATACCCACCAACCGAAGCGTTCGCCTCCCGCCCATGGTGCCCAATCTCACAGACATCAAGGTGATCAATTACGATTTCGCGCGCTACGGGTCGAGCGAAACGCGCAAGCGCCTGCTCGAGCGCTGGGAGAAGGAAATCAACGCGTCGGTGAAGTGATTGCCGCGCCCCTTGCACGGGACCTCCCCGCGCGCGCGCTGAACCGGGCCGGGCATACCCTGCGCGCCGCCGTTTCGCAGACTGCTGCCCGCAAGGTGCCACCATGACCGATCCGCGCCGCGCCATCGCCTTCTGGCTCGCTGTCGGCGGCGCCGGATTCCTGCTGGTGCCTTGGTACTCGCTGCAGGACAGCGTTTTCGGCCTCTCCTGGCTCGCGCACTTCGGCAGCAAGGAGGCCGCGCCGGCCTGGTTGCAGGTGCTGCGGCACGGTCGCGGCTGGCTGCTGCCGCTGGGCGCGCTGCTGGGCGCAGGCGCGCTGCTGTTGCTGCCAGGCGTCGCTCGACGACTGCGCGCCGATGCGCTGATCGGCATCGGCGCCGCAGGCTTCCTGTACTTCTTCGTCCAGGGCTTCGCCATTGGCCCGACCGGCTGGTATCTCGAGGCGCTGGTCCGGACATTTCCGGCACTCGCCGGCGGCCAGTACGGCATGGGACTCGGCGCCGCGCTGGTGGTCACGGCGTTTGCGATGCTGTTCTCGATCGGCCTCGCCGGCCGCGGGTTCTTCAAGGGCGACGCCTTCGTCGCCGGCAGCGTCGTCGCGGTCGCGTCGCTGGTCGTCGTGTTCACGTTCTTCCCGGTGTTCCGCATCCTGGTCTCCGCCGTCGAGGACGCCAACGGCCTCTTCTCGGCGACGGCGTTCTACAACCGGCTCACCACCGAGAAGATCTGGGGTCTGGGCTGCATCGCGAGCCACACGCGTTGCGGCGTGGCGTGGAACACCCTCGCGCTCGCGCTTCTCTGCGCGACCTGCTGCACGTCGCTCGGACTTGCATTCGCGCTGATCGTCACCCGCACGGGGTTCCGTCACAAGAAGATCCTGCGCGTTCTCACCGTGCTGCCGATCATCACGCCGCCGTTCGTCATCGGACTGGGGCTGATCCTCATCTTCGGACGCTCCGGCGTCATCAACCAGCTGCTCGAGTTCGTGTTCGGCTTCCAGCCCGGCCGCTGGATCTACGGCATGCAGGGCGTCCTGCTGGCGCAGGTGTTCGCGTTCACTCCCATCGCCTTCCTGGTGCTGATCGGCGTCGTCGAAGGCGTGTCGCCCAGCATGGAGGAAGCGGCGCAGACGCTGCGCGCGAACCGCTGGCGAACCTTCGCCGACATTTCACTCCCGCTGATGCGCCCGGGCCTCGCCAACGCCTTCCTGATCAGCTTCATCGAATCGATCGCCGACTTCGGCAATCCGATCCTGCTGGGCGGCAACTTCGGGGTGCTGTCGACGGAGATCTTCTTCTCGGTCGTCGGCGCCCAGCTCGACCAGGGCCGGGCCGCGACGCTGGGCATCCTGCTGCTGGGATTCGCGCTGGCGGCATTCTTCGCGCAGCGCCGCGTGCTGGGGAAGAAGGTCTACACGTCGCTTGCAGGCAAGGGCGACTCGGGGCTCCCCACGCTGTTGCCCGACGGCGTGCGCCGCCTGTGCTACGGCATCGCCATTCCCTGGGCTACGCTCACCGTCGTCATCTATGCAATGGCGGTCGTCGGCGGCTTCGTCGAGACCTGGGGCCGCGACTACACGCCGACGCTCAGGCACTACATCAAGGCATTCGCGGTCGAATCCACGCCCAACGGCCTCATCTGGGCCGGTGCCGCCTGGAACTCGTTCTGGACCACGATCAAGCTCGCCGCGCTCGCGGCGCCGCTCACCGCCGCGCTGGGCATCCTGTCGGCGTACCTCCTCACACGGCAGAAGTTTGTCGGCCAGGGCGCTTTCGAATTCGGCACCATGCTGTCGTTCGCGATTCCCGGCACGGTGATCGGCGTGTCGTACATCCTCGCCTTCAACGTTCCGCCGATCGAGGTCACAGGCACGGCGATGGTGCTGATCCTGTGCTTCATCTTCCGAAACATGCCCGTCGGGGTGCGGGCCGGGATGGCAGCGATGACGCAGATCGACAGGAGCCTCGACGAAGCCTCGACGACGCTGGGCGCGCGCGGATTCACGACGCTGCGGCGGGTGATCCTGCCGCTGCTGAAGCCCGCGATCGTCGCTGCGCTCATCTACAGTTTCGTGCGCGCCGTTACAACGGTATCGGCGGTGATCTTCCTCGTCTCCGCCGAGTACGAAATGGCGACGACGTACATCATCAACCGCGTCGTCAACGGCGACTACGGCGTCGCCATCGCGTACTGCTCGGTGCTGATCGTGCTGATGCTGGCCGCCATCTGGCTCATCAACTTCCTGGTCGGCGAGCGAAAGCTCGGTCGCCGCGCGGCTGGAGCGCCGATGGCCACGATCGGCCGCAACGCGGCCTGATGCCTCCGCGCGGACAACTGCCTCACCCGACATCGGACCGAACGCCATGAAAGCCGCCTCGATCGAGTTCCAGAACGTCCGCAAGCTCTACGGCGAGGTCGCGGCCGTCAACGGCGTGTCGTTCACCATCGCCGCCCGCACGCTGGTCACGCTGCTGGGTCCGTCGGGCTGCGGCAAGACGACGATCCTGCGCATGATCGCCGGCCTCGAACTGCCGACCTCGGGCACGATCCGTATCGGCGATGCGGACGTCACCCGCGTGCCGGCGGCGGAGCGCGACGTGTCGATGGTGTTCCAGAGTTACGCGCTGTTCCCGCACATGAGCGTGCTCGACAACGTGAGCTACGGCCTGACCGTGTCCGGGCAGTCGAAGGCAAAGGCGCACGAGAAGGCCCGCGGCGCGCTCTCCACCGTCGGCTTGACGGGCCTCGACGCGCGCCTGCCCTCCGAGCTCTCCGGCGGCCAGCAGCAGCGCGTCGCCGTCGCCCGCGCGCTGGTGCTGGAGCCGTCCGTGCTGCTGTTCGACGAGCCACTGTCCAATCTCGACGCGCGGCTGCGCCGGCAGATGCGCGAGGAGATCCGCGACCTGCAGCAGCGGCTGGGTCTCACCGTCGTCTACGTGACGCACGACCAATCCGAGGCGCTCGCGGTCTCGGACCGCATCATCGTGATGGACAGGGCGGTGATCGCCCAGGAAGGCGCCCCGCGCGAGCTCTACGCGCAGCCCAAGGACAGTTTCGTCGCCGGCTTCATGGGCGAGGCCAATCGCGTGCACGGCCGCCTCACGCGGCGCGACACGACGATGGGCGAGATCGCGCTCGGGCCGCTGACCATTGCGCTGCCGCATCGCGGCATCGCCGATGGCGACATCGACGTCGCGATTCGCCCCGAAGCGATCGGACTCGAACCCGCCGGAACCACGCCGCTCACGGGCCGCGTGAAAAAAGCCGCATATCTGGGCAACACCATGGAATACACGGTGGACACCCCGATCGGCCCGCTGTTCGTCATCCACGGCGGCGTCGATCGCGCGCTCGCCGTGGGGGCCGACGTCGCGGTGGTGCTCGCGCCGCACGGCGTCATCGCGATCCCGCCCGGGTAGCTGACGCCGTGCCCACAGCACTGAACGCGTCCGAGATCGCGGCGCGCGTTGCGTTCGCGCGCGAACTCGCGCTCGAGGCCTCGGCGCTCGCGCTGCGCTACTTCCACCGCGAGATCGCCTGCGCGCCCGAACTCAAGGGCCCGCAGGACTGGGTCAGCGCGGCCGATCGTGTGGTCGAAGGGCACATCCGCGACGCGCTCGCGCAGGCGTTTCCCGGCGATGCGATGCTGGGCGAGGAAGGCGGCGGCGCACTCGGCCCGCGGCTGTGGGTCGTCGACCCGATCGACGGCACGGTCAATTTCGTCCACGGCGTGCGGTACTGGTGCATCTCCATCGCGTTCGTCGAGCGCGGGGAACGTCGGATCGGGGTGATCGCCGACCCGTCGCTGCGGGAACTCTTCTGGGCCGTCAGGGGCGGCGGCGCCTGGTGCGGGAGCGCGCCGATCCGGGTGTCGGACTGTGCATCGGTCGACCGGGCACTGATCGCAGCCGGCCACGTGCCGAGGCACCCGCTCGCCAGTCACCTCGCGCTGCGCGCGGCGCTCCTCGGCGCCGGCGCCGCGGTCAAGGACATGGGCGCCGGGGCGCTGATGCTCGCCCACGTTGCCGCCGGCCGCTTCGACGCCTTCGTCGAGCCGCACATGCATCCCTGGGATGCGCTGGCCGGGCTGACGCTGATCGAGGAGGCCGGCGGCCGGGTCCTTCCCTACCCGGGGCCCGACGGGCTCGCTGCCGGGGGCCGCGTGATCGCCGGGGCACCGGGACTCTTCGCCGCGCTCGCAGCGCTGCCGGCCTGAAGCGCCGCGCCGCCACGCCAAGTCATGGACTCGCGCACCGCCAAATCGAGACCCGAGGCCGATCCCAGGTTCGCCGCCAGCGTCGACGCCGCGCGGGTCCGGCACCTCTATGCCGCCCAGATGGTGGGCCTGCCCGGCAACGTCGCTGGCGTCGTGCTCTCCGTGGCGCTGCAGGCAACGGTGGCCCCCACAGCCAACATCGTGCTCTGGGCCGCGTTCGCCGCCGCCGTCTTCCTCGCGCGCATCGCGCTCGGGGTCGCCTTCCAGCGCCAGCACCGGGAGACCGACGACCTCGCGTACTGGGAACGCCGCTTCCTGGTGGCGAGCTTCTTCGGCGGCCTCATCTGGGCGCTGTACGGGACGTTCCTGTTTCCCTACGGCGGTCCCAATCACGAGACTGCGGGCGTCATCATCCTGGTCGGGCTCGCCGCCGGCGGCGTATCGACGCTGTCGGCGTCTCGCCTTGCGTACGTGCTCTACATGGTGCCCACGCTGCTGCCGCTGCCGGTCTACTTCTGGACCGGGACCGGAACCTCGCATTGGGTGCTCTTCACCGGCGTGCTCGTCTACATCGTCTTCCTGATCGGCGCGTCGCGCAACATGAACGAGTCGATCGTCGAGGGGCTGAAGCGGCGGTTCGCGCTGGACGCGCTGGTGGCCGACCTCACCGCGGCGCACGAACAGGCGAATACGGCGAACGCGCATCTCCAGCAGGTGCTCGGCGAGCAGTCGGCCATTCTCGAGGCGGCCACCGTCGGCATCGCCCGTGTGCGCGACGGCATCATCGAGAAGTGCAATCCGCGGATGAACGAGCTGCTGGGCTACCCACCCGAGGCGATGCTGAAGGCGCGGCTGCGCGATCTCGGCATCGTGTCTCCGGCCGACGATGCGGTCCGGATCGAAGCCGCACTGTCTGCCGGCCACAGCCACGACGGCGACCACGAACTCCTGCGTCGCGACGGCAGCCGTTTCTGGTGTCACATCAAGGCCACGCCTATCGATCCGGCGGCGCCGGCGAAGGGTGCGATCTGGGTCTTCGTCGACGTGCAGGAACGCATCGAGGCGGATCTCCGGATCCGTCACCTCGCCCATCACGATGCGCTGACCGGCTTGCCGAACCGCATCCTGCTGCGCGACCGGCTGGCGATGGCACTGGCGCAGGCAAGGCGGCACCAGCTGCTGACCTGCCTGCTGCTGATCGACCTCGACCGTTTCAAGGAGATCAACGACAGCTTCGGCCACGACGCCGGCGACGCCGTGTTGGTCGAGGTCGCGCGCCGCATCGCCCAGTGCGTGCGCGAAGAGGACACCGTCGCGCGCCAGGGTGGCGACGAGTTCGTCGTCGTCCTGGGTGGCCTGCGCTCGCGCGACAACGGCGCCGCGATCGCCGGCAAGCTGGTCGACGTCCTGTCGAAGCCGGTCATGCACGGCACGCTTTCGCTGCAGATCGGTGCCAGCATCGGCATCGCCGTCTTTCCCGATGACGCCGCCGATGCCGAGCGGCTGCTGAAATGCGCCGATGCCGCCATGTACCGGATCAAGCAATCCGGAGGCAACGGTTTCCGCTACTACGCCGACGCTCAGGATGGCGTGCAGAACACGGCGCCCTCGACCATCCAGCCCTGACCCACCATCTCGGCAGTCTCGCTGCGGCTGGTCAGGAAGCGATGGCTGGCCTGCCCGCCCTTGCCGTTGTTGTAGAGCCGCGTGACCGTCATGTGCTCGGGGGCGCATCGTCCTTCCAGCGGCATCCCGGCAGCGAACGCGAGCCCTTCATCGGTCCACCAGGGATTGGCCCTGACCTTTGCGCACTCGTCGGCATCGACCGTGTAGAAGTGCGAGTTCGGCCCCAGCCCCGGCGTGCCGAAGAAGCGGCAGGTCGGAATACCCGATCCGGCGTCGACCGCCCAGGCCTTGAACTCGAATCCGGTGCGCCGCCAGCCGGGCACCAGGATTCCCGCATCGAGCATCGCGGCCTCGGCCGGATCGGCAGTGATGAAGTAGTGGTCGAGCCCCGCGTTGCGATACTCGACGACGATGCGCTCGCCCCCGCGCGCCGGCGACGGGGCGGTGTAGTCCAGCAGCGTCACGTCATCGCCACCGCCATCCACCGCCTGCATCGCGGCGAAGGTCGCCCGCGCGCGATCATCGCCTCGGACCAGCGCATCGAGAAAGGTCTGCGACCAGGTGAGGATGTCGGGCGCGTCCCTGGCATCGAGTCCGTGCTCGGTCCCGCGCAGCGCGACCAGCTGCCGCGTCGACGACAACCGCGCGATCACGTCCTCGATCTGGTCGAGCGGGGCCACCACGTCTGCCGTGCCGCCGATGGCGAGGAATGGCAGCGCCACACCATCGGCCCCGCGCTGACCGCGGCCGAACGCGGGCAGGATCGAATGGCCGAAGTACGGGACGTAGCCGACGGCCGCCTTCAGGCGCGGCTCGGCCAGCACACGCGCCGACGACTGGCCGATGGTCGTGGTGAGCGCCGCGCCGCCGAGCAGCATCATCGTCTCGCCGCCGAGGCTGGTGCCGAATCCGCCGATGCGGGTCGCATCGAGGTGCTCGCGCCATTGCGGATGCGCCAGCACCGCATCCAGCGCCGCCACCACACCGAGGGGCCGAACTGCCTGCATCGCGACGAACTTGTCGAAGCTGAGGATCGACGCCAGCACCTCGTCTGCACCTTCGAGCCTCACCTGCGCGAACCGCGGATCGCCGTGGAAAGGGGCGACCACCACGTAGCCGTAGCTGGCGAACAGCGCGATGAAGTCGAGGTAGCCGCTGCCCAGCGGGCTGCCGCCCAGCCCGTGCGAGAACAGCAGCACCGGCCACCGCGCGCCGTCCTCGGGCAGGATCGGCGCTTCGCCCGACCGCTGCATGCGCGGCACACGGCGGCCGTCCGGCAGCGGGAAATCGGCGCGCCCGTTGGCAGCGCTCGTCGGATAGCAGATCAGCGTCGCCGAGGCGAAGCTGCCGCCGCGATAGCGACCGAAGAGTTCGCGATCGTCGGGAATCGCGACCGCCTGCGCGATTGCACCGGTGTTCGCCGTCAAGAGATCGGTCAGGTAGCGCGGACTGCCATCGTCGCGCGGCTGGCCTTCCCAATAGACTTCAGGCGACTCGCCGACGGCGAGGCGCGAGAAGTCCTGCGCGACGTCGGAGCACGCGACCGGATGGGGCCCGGGGGTCGACAGCGGCGGCACCGACGCAGCGCCGGCGAGGGCAGCCGTGAAGAGCCATCCGGCAACGAGCCCGGCCGACAGTCCGGGCAGGCGTGCGGTCCGGGTGAACCCCGGAAAACACCGGGCGTCGCAGAAGTTGCGCATACGTCGCAGTGCGCACCTACGCGGCACCGTCGCCGACGTCAGAAGCGCTCGGCAGGCATCGCCACTGCCGATGGGCCGCCGTCGACCAGCGTCGTCATGAAGGCGTTCGCATGCGGCAGCAGACAATCGGCGTAATAGCGCGCGGTGATGATCTTGGCCTCGAGGAACTGCGCGTCGCCGGTGCCTGCTTGCAGGTGCCGCGCAGCCGCCAGCGCGGCGCGGCCGAGCTGCCAGCCGCCGACTGCCAGACCCCACAGCCGCAGGTAGGCGACCGCGCCGGCGTGCGCTTCGCGCGGCTGCGACCCGAACGAGGCGACGACCCAGTCGATCGCCTGGTTGAGCGCGACCGTGGTATCGGACAAACGCCTGCCTACGGCCGCGAGGTTCGCGTCCGCATGGGCCGCGAGCTCGGCGGCAACACCTGCGATGTCGGACGTCACCGCCCGCGCCGTCACGCCGCCATCGCGCGCGGTCTTGCGTCCGAGGAGGTCGTTGGCCTGGATGCCGGTCGTCCCCTCGTAGATGGTCGTGATCCGCGCATCGCGGAAGTGCTGCGCGGCGCCGGTTTCCTCGATGAAGCCCATGCCGCCGTGCACCTGGACGCCAAGCGACGTGACATCCTGCGCGATCTCGGTCGACCAGCCCTTGACGATCGGGATCATGAGGTCGACGAACGCCTGGTGACGCTTCTTCGCCGCCGGGTCGGGGACGCAACGGGCGTGATCCATCGCCGACGCGGTCACGTACGCGACTGCGCGCATCGATTCGGTGTACGCGCGCATCGTCATCAGCATCCGCCGGATGTCCGGATGCTCGATGATCGGGCCCGCCTTGACGCCTTTCGCACTGCCAACCGCCTTGCCCTGCACCCGGTCGCGCGCATAGGCGACGGCGCGCTGGTACGCGCGCTCGGAGATGCCCACGCCTTCCATGCCGACCGAAAAGCGCGCGAGGTTCATCATGATGAACATGTACTCGAGCCCGCGGTTCTCTTCGCCGACGAGGTAACCGGCGGCACCTCCGTTGTCGCCGAAGGCGAGCACCGCCGTGGGGCTCGCGTGGATGCCGAGCTTGTGCTCGATCGACACGCAGTGGACGTCGTTGCGCGCGCCCAGCGAGCCGTCGTCGTTGACGAGGAACTTCGGCACGACGAACAGCGATATGCCCTTGACGCCCTCGGGCGCGTCCGGCGTGCGCGCCAGCACCAGATGGACGATGTTCTCGGTGTAGTCGTGCTCGCCGAAGGTGATGAAGATCTTCTGGCCGAAGACCTTGTACGTCCCGTCGCCCTGCGGCACCGCCTTGCTGCGCACCGCGGCGAGATCCGAGCCGGCCTGCGGCTCGGTGAGATTCATCGTGCCGGTCCAGATGCCCGCGACCATGTTCGGCAGGAATTTATGCTTGAGCGCGTCGGAACCGCAGAGTTCGATCGCTTCGATCGCGCCCTGCGTGAGCAGGGGGCACAGATCGAAGGCCAGGTTGGACGAATGCCACATTTCCTCGACCGCAGTCGCCAGTAGCTGCGGCAGGCCTTGGCCGCCGAATTCGGGGTTTTTGGTGAGCCCATTCCAGCCGTTGGCGCAGAACTGCCGATACGCGTCCTTGAAGCCGGCTGGCGTGGTCACGGACCCGTCCTCGTTCCAGCGCGCCCCTTCGCGATCGCCCGGCGCGTTGATCGGGTCGAGCACGTTGGTGGCGAACTTGCCGGCCTCCTCGAGTATCGCGGCGGCGACGTCGGGCGTGGCTTCCTCGAAACCGGGCAGCTTGCCCACCGCCTCCATGCCGGCGAGTTCCTGCAGCACGAACTGCATATCGGTCAGCGGAGCCTGGTAGACGCTCATGGCAAAATCCTCGGGAAGTCGACAATCGACACACGGAAAGCGTAACGCGACCGGCTAGAGGAAAAACTCTAATCGATGGTTCCGCCCTTTGGACCGAACGGCGAAAAACCCCTCCGCGCCAGCCGGAACGGAAGCCGGACCCGGCAAAGGCCGTTCAACCCAGTTCTGCGGTCAGCGCAGGCAGAATCTCGAACAGGTCGCCCACCAGTCCGTAATCGGCGATCTGGAAGATGGGGGCTTCCGGATCCTTGTTGATGGCGACGATGACCTTGCTGTCCTTCATTCCGGCCAGATGCTGGATTGCGCCCGAAATGCCCACCGCGATATAGAGGTCCGGCGCCACGATCTTGCCCGTTTGCCCGACCTGGAAATCGTTGGGAACATAGCCGGCATCGACCGCGGCGCGCGACGCGCCGATGGCCGCGTTGAGCTTCGCCGCCAGTGCGTCGATGAGCTGGAAGTTCACCGCGCTGCCGAGCGCGCGGCCGCCGGAGACGACGACGCGTGCGCTGGTCAGTTCGGGCCGGTCCAGCTTGCTGATCTCCTGCCCGGTGACGCGGGCGAGGCCGGTGTCGGCCGCGGCAGCGACGGTCTCGACGGCCGCATTGCCGCCGACGGCCACCGCGGCGTCGAACGCGGTGGCGCGGACGGTGATCACCTTGACCGGATCCTTCGACTGCACGGTCGCGAAGGCACTGCCGGCGTAGATCGGGCGCACGAAGGTGTCCGCCGACTGCACAGCGATGATCTCCGAGATCTGCGCCACGTCGAGCGATGCGGCAATCCGGGGCATCACATTCTTGCCATAACCGGTTGCCGGAGCCAGCACATGCGTATAGCCCCCCGCCTTGATGACTACAAGCGCCGTCGCGGCGACGTTTTCCGCCACCGGCGACGCGAGATGCGCGGCATCCGCGTGCAGCACCTTTGCGACGCCGGGTATCCGCGCCGCGGCTTGCGCCGCAGCTTCCGCGCCGCCGCCGGCGACGAGGACATGGATTTCGCCGCCGATCTTTTGCGCGGCAGCGACGGTGTTGAGCGTCGCCGGCCTGAGGGCGACGTTGTCGTGATCAGCCAGGATGAGTAGCGTCATGTCAGGAAATCACTTTCGCTTCGTTGCGCAGCTTGGCCACGAGTTCCTTGACGTCGGCCACCTTGCCTCCGCCCTGGCGCTTCGGCGGCTCGACGACCTTCAGCGTGACCAGGCGCGGCGCGACGTCGACGCCCAGCGCTTCGGGTTTGAGGATTTCGAAGGGCTTCTTCTTCGCCTTCATGATGTTGGGCAACGTCGCATAGCGCGGCTCGTTGAGGCGCAGGTCCGCCGTCACGACCATCGGCAGCGACGCCTCGATGGTTTCGAGGCCGCCGTCGATCTCGCGCTTGACGATCGCCTTGCCACCGGCGATCTCCACCTTGGACGCGGACGTGGCCTGCGGCCAGCCTAGCAATCCGGCCAGCATCTGACCCGTCTGGTTGGCGTCGTCGTCGATGGCCTGCTTGCCGCAGATGACGAGTCCAGGCGCCTCCCTGCCGACCAGCGCCTGCAGGAGCTTGGCCACGGCCAGCGGCTGCAGCTCGACGTCCGTCTCGACCAGGATGGCGCGGTCGGCACCCAGCGCCAGCGCGGTGCGCAGCGTTTCCTGGCTCGCGGTGACGCCGCAGGACACCGCGACGACCTCGGTCGCGACACCCCTTTCCTTCAAACGCACGGCTTCCTCGACCGCGATTTCGTCGAAGGGATTCATCGACATCTTGACGTTGGCGATGTCGACGCCCGAGCCGTCCGGCTTCACCCGAACCTTGACGTTGTAATCGACGACGCGCTTGACGGGAACGAGTACTTTCATGGGGAGCCCAGATCGGCTGCGGGAAAGTTTGATTATAGCGCGCCGGCTCCCTGCACCGTGCCGGGGCGACCGGTCGAACGCGCGTCGCCCTGCCGCAGCGCGGACGCGACGGGCATGAGCTCGACCACGCGGTCGGGCGCCAGCGCCGCAGGCACGCGATGGGTGATGAACAGGATGGTCACCTTGCCGCGGAAGCGGGCGATCGTCGCAGCGATCTGCTCTGCCACCGCGGCATCCAGGCTGCTCGTCGCCTCGTCGAAGATCAGCGCGCGGGGCCGCTTGAGCAGCGCCCGCGCGATGGCGATCCGCTGCTTCTGCCCGCCCGACAGCCCGGCGCCGCGCTCGCCGACGATGGTGCGATAGCCTTCGGGCAGCCCCTGCAGCACCGCATGGATCTCGGCCAGCTTGCAGGCCTGCACGACCATATCGTGCGACGCCTGCGGATGTCCGATCACCAGGTTGTCGTGGATGTTCCCGGAGAACAGCACCGTCTCCTGCGGAACGACACCGAAGGCGCCGCGCAGCTCGTTGACGGCCAGCGCGCGCGTGTCCCGGCCGTCCAGCCGCACCTCGCCCTCGGTCGGGTACAGAAAGCCCTGCAGCAGCCTGGTGAGCGTGCTCTTTCCGGCGCCCGAAGGGCCGGTGATCGCCACGCACTCGCCCGGCGCGACGGTGAGATCGAAGCCCCGCAGCACCGGCGGGTGCCCGTCCCGGTAGCGAAAGCCGACGCCGCGGAACTCGACGCGGGCCGGCCCCCGCGCATCGTGGCTCGCGACCAGCGATCGCGGCTCGCAGTGCACGTCCATGACGTCCGCGAGACGGCGCACCGCAATCGTTGCCATCTGGAACTGTTGCCAGAGCCCGACCAGGCGCAGCATCGGCTGCGTGACGCGGCTCGCGAACATCTGGAACGCGACCAGCATGCCGATGGTGAAATCGGGCCCGCGCATCACCAGCATCGCGCCCAGGCACAGGACGGCGACGGCCTGCAGCTGTTCGAGCCCGGTCGCCAGCGTGTTGTAGGTGTTGGAGAGCTTCCGCGTGGCG
Source organism: uncultured beta proteobacterium (assembly GCA_963788185.1). Taxonomy (GTDB): domain Bacteria; phylum Pseudomonadota; class Gammaproteobacteria; order Burkholderiales; family Casimicrobiaceae; genus CAIWHR01. The sequence continues at coordinate 517,129 of CAWBGE010000017.1, read as the reverse complement.
AAGCTCGCCTGCAGATAATCGGCCAACAACACCTCGTAGCGGCGGTCGAGCTCGCTTTCCATCTGCAGCGACTTGACGGTTTCCATGCCGGCGACGTACTCGGTGACGAATGCCTGATTGCGCGCACCGCGGAGGAACTGTTCGTTCAGCCGCGACTGGAAGAACGGCGCCACGAACAGCGACAGGAGCATGACCAGCAGCAGGACCGCCAGCGTCACCAGTGACAGCGGGACGCTGTAGAGCAGCATGAAGAGCAGGAAGATCGCGAGGAACGGCACGTCGAGCAGCAGCGTGACCGCGGCGCCCGACAGGAAATCGCGTATGGTCTCGATCCCGTTGAGGCGGGCCGCGAGCACGCCTGTCGCGCGGTGCTCGAAGAACGGCAGCGGCAGCCGGATCAGGTGCCGGAACACGGCGCTGCCCAGCACCGCGTCGATGCAGTTGCCGATGTGCACGACCAGATACTGGCGGATCCAGTTGAGCGCGCTGGAGAAGACCAGCAGCAGCACCAGCGCTACGGCAATCACCGCGAGCGTGTTCGGTGTCTGGTGCACGATCACCTTGTCGATGATGACCTGGCTGCAGATCGGGGTCGCCAGCGCAATGAGCTGCATGGCCAGCGAACCGGCGAGGACGTCGCGGCCACTGCGCGCGTGGCGCGCGAATTCGGTGAGGAACCAGCGAAAGCCGAACCGCGGCTGCGCCATGAGCGGATCGTCGTCGTCCGCAGTCGGTGGCGACGCCTCGACGATCAGTGCGAGACCCGCGTGCTGCGCGGCCAACTCCGTCGCCGGCAGGGTCGACGGAACATTGCTGCCGGCGTGAAACAGCAGCGCGCGGTCGCCTTCGAACTTCACCAGCAGTGCGACCCGATGGCAGGGGCGCTCGTCCGCCGCGGTGTCCGGCCGGTCCGGAGGCGAGCCCGCGGGCGTCAGTGCCTGCAGTGTCTCGCCGTCAGGTTGCAGGAACACGATCGCCGGCAGCGGTCCGCCGGGGCTGCCATCTTCCGCCGTGCGCACGAGCCCGGCGCGCAGCCCGAGCGCGGAGAGCGCTTCGATCAATTGCGCGGCCGAACAGGGCGGCGGACACTCGCGCTGCAGCAGCGCGGTGTCGAACGGCACGCGGTGCAGATTGCACAGGCTTCCCGCGGCCCACAGCAGGTCGCGCTGCGTCAGCCGCGGGGATGGGAGATGGGCGGCAGCGTCGCGCATCCCAGCGCTACCGCTCGCGCGCGGCGTCGTGCCACGCCTGCCGCACCGGCGCCAGCAGGTATTCGAGCAGCGTGCGCTCGCCAAGGCGTATTTCGGCGACGGCGAGCATGCCCGCCGCCAGCGGCAGCGCGGCGCCATCGAACGGGAGGGTCTGCGCCGCAAGCGCAATGCGCGCGCGGTACCCGGCGAGCCCCGGCGTCTCCGCCGCAGGCGGATCGGCGGCGGAATCGCGGCGCGGTGGCGCCGCATCGATGGCGTCGGGGCTCACCCGGACGACGCTGCCCTCGATCAGGCCGTATTTCTGGAACGGGTACGGCGCGAGCTTGACGCGGACGCGTTGCCCCGGACGGACGAATCCGATGTCGGCATTGCGGACCAGGACTTCGGCCTGCAACTCTTCGCCCGCCGGGACCAGCGTCAGCAGCACGACGCCGGTGCCGACGACCGCACCCCGCGTGTGGGTGGCGAGTTCCTTGACGACGCCCGCCTGCGGCGCGCGCAGCTCGATGCTCTCCGCGCGGGTCAGGTGCTTGGCGAGATCCTCCGCCACGCGCGAGCGCTGCGCCTCGGCCTGCGCGCGCTCCGCGTGCAGCTGCGCCCGGTACGCCGACGTCACCTGGGCCAGGCGGCGGTCGGCCTGGGCGAGGCTCGCCCGCAGGCTCGCCACCGTGTGCTCCTGCGCGCGCTGATCCTGCTGCTTCTCGATGTGTTCGCGTTCGCGCTCGAGCGCAGCGAGCTCGCTGACGAACCCTTCGCGCTGCAGCCGATCGAAGCGATCCGCCAGCGTCCGGTAGATCGGCAGCGTGCGTTCGAGCTTGACGGCGACCGCGGTCGCGGCGGACAGCTCCTGGGCGACGCGCTGGCGCAGCGCGGATTCCTGCGCGAGCGCGTCGAGGTACGCCGACCGGTTTGCCCGGTACTGCTGAAGTGCGCGGTCGAACGCGGTCTCGCCGTCGCCGGGCAGTCGCGGCAGCGGCTTCTCCGCGAGCTCGGCCTCGATCCGCCGCTGCTGCAGCTGGCGCAGCGCGAGTTCGTGGGCGAGCGCGCGCGTCTCGGCTTCGGTCACGCCCGGATCGAGGCGCACGAGCACCTGGCCGGGCAGCACCGTCTCCCCTTCGGCGACCAGGATCTCGCGCACGACACCGCCTTCCACAGGCTGCACGATGGGAAGCGCGACGCGCGGCACGAGCCGCCCGTCAGCGACCGCGACGATGTCGAGTCGTCCGAACACGATCCACACGATCGCGCAGGCGACGAGCGCCACCAGGCAATGCAGAACCCACGCCGCGAGCGGTGACGGAGCGACCGCGCCGGTGCGCAGGTCCGCAGGCCGAAAGACATCGCTGGCGTCCATCGCCGGCACTGGTGCGCGCCTCAACGGCCGCTCGCCTTCACTTCAGCGACCGCATCGACGCCGCGGCATTCGATTCCATGGCCTCTCCTCCCGCATCGTGGCGCGCCATCGACGTAGGGCGCCGCATGCACAGCGAAGAAACGCTACGGGACGACGGCGTTTCCGGTCAATTCGGCCGGATGGACGAGGCGTCCTTGCGGGCGACGCGCATCGGGTTGATCGGACGCGGCTTTTGCCCTTCGAACCCGGGCCATGCCTGTCAGCGCTGACAGGACGCGCGCCGTGGCTCAGCCAGGCGGACGACGCAGCTTGATGCGATCCAGATGCATGGCCGCCTTCGCCATGAGGTGCGCGCTGATCGGCGCCGTCAGCAGCACGAACAGCGTGATCAGGAACTCGGTCACCGACAAGCTGCCCTCGCGCACGGTGAAGAAGAGCGAGGATGCGAGCAGGACGCCGCCCACGCCCAACGTCGTCGCCTTGGTGGGACCGTGGATCCGCTTGTAGAAGTCGGACATCCTGGCCAGGCCCCACGATCCGATCAATGCGAAGGCGGCGCCGGTCACCAGCAGCGACGCGATGGCCACGTCGGCCCAGAGCGGCAGCGATGTCAAGGCGGGATCTGCCATCGGGTCACTCGATGATGTCGCTGCGAACGATGAACTTTGCCAGCGCCACGGTGCCCACGAAGCCCAGCATCGCGATGACCAGCGCAGCCTCGAAATACAGCGTGCTGCCCTGCCGGATGCCGAGCAGGATCAGCAGTGCCATCCCGTTCACGTATAGCGTGTCCAGCGCAAGGATGCGATCGGGCGCCGTGGGTCCGCGCAGCGCGCGCCAGAGCGCAAGCAGCATCGCCAGCGCAAAGGCCGCGATGATCGCGGGCATCAGCATGGCGGTCATTCGAAGATCTCCCGCAAGGGCGCCTCGTAGCGCGCCTTGATGTCGGCCACCAGCGCGTCGGCGTCCGTCAGATGAAACGCATGCACCAGCAGGTGGCTGCGATCGGACGCGACGTCGCAGGTCAGCGTTCCCGGCGTCATTGTGATGATGCCCGCCAGCGTGGCGATCGCGTGGACATCGGTCAGCGCGATCGGGACACGGACGAACCCCGGGGTGATCGCCGACTCGGCGCCCAGGATCTGGCGCGCGACGACGATCGACGACACGACGATGTCGCGCAGAACCACCACGGCCAGTCGCAGCACCGCCCACGGACGCCGGAATCCACAGTGCCCGCTCTGCGGTGCGACGGTGATCAGCGGAATGACCCAGGCGAGCACGGCGCCCAAAAGCACGTGGGCCGGAGAGAACGAGCGATTCAGCAGCAGCCAGACGATCCACAGGGCGACCGAAAGACAGGGCGCGGGAACGAGCCGGTTCACTTCGTCCGCTCCGGCGCCGAATGCTCGTTTCGCGTCGTCGGCAACGCGCCCAGCACGCGCCCGACATAGGCGGAAGGCGCGTGGAGTTGCAGCGCAGTATCGCGCATGTAGCGCTGCACCGGCGCTGCAAACGCAATGAGTGCCAGGAGCGCGATCAGCAAGGCGCCGATCGCAATGCGCTCGGCGGACACCATGCGCCCGGCCGTCGCGGGTGCCGCCAACGCCGCGCCGGGGTGCTGTTTCCAGAAGATCCGGCTGCCGGCACGCGCCAGCGCAATCGTCGCCACGAACCCGGCGGCGAGCACCGCCGTCCAGAGTGACGCCGCTTCGGGCAAGCCGCGGCTCGCCTCCAGAAGGCCGACCTTGCCGATGAATCCCGACAGCGGCGGCAAGCCCGCGATCGCCATGGCGCCGAACAAGGTCAGCAGTCCGAGGAGCGTCGCGTCGGTCATCCGGGCGCCGCTTTGCAACCGGTCGCCGTCGTCGCCGCGCTGGCGCGCGATCGGGTCTGCCAGCAGGAAAAGAAACGCCGCCGCCAGCGTACTGTGAACGAGGTAATAGAGGGCGCCCGCCAGCACCGCTTGGGCCCCCGTGGCGACGGCGGCGACCAGCGTTCCCGCCGACACGACGATCAGCGATGCCACCAGACCCTTGAAACGGTCCGCCGACAACGCTCCCAGTGCTCCCAGAGCCACCGTGCCCACCCCCAGCACATACAGCGGAACCGCGCCCAGGCCTGCCAGCACGCCGCCGCTGGCGCCGAACAGCAGCGTGGTCACGCGAACGATGGCATAAATGCCGACCTTGGTCATCACCGCGAACAACACCGCCACTGGCGCCGGCGCAGCGCGATAGGTGTCCGGCAGCCAGAATCCGAGCGGCAGGATCGCCGCCTTGAGGGCGAAAACCACCAGCAGCAACATGCCCGCCACGCCCAGAAGTTCCCGATCGGCCACCGGCGCCGCGGCGATCCTTTGCGCCAGGTCGGCGAAATTTAACGTTCCCGTGAGCCCGTAGAACAAGCTGGCCGCAATCAGGAACAGCGAGGAGCCGACGAGATTGATGACCACGTAGTGAAACCCGCTGCGCAGCGCGCGACCCCCGGCACCGTGCAGCAGCAACGCATACGACGCGATCAGCAGCACCTCGAAGAAGACGAACAGGTTGAACAGGTCGGCGGTCAGGAAGGCGCCGTTGAGGCCGGCAATCTGAAACAGGAAGAACGCGTGGAAGTGCGGGCCGCGCCGTGCCCAGCCCGTCGCGGAATGCGTCGCCGCGACCACCGCGACGCCCGCCGTCAGCGCGAGCAGCAGCGCTGCGAGCCGATCCAGTGCCAGCGCGATGCCGAAGGGGGCGCGCCAGTTGCCGAGCAGGTAGACGTCGACTGCGCCGCTGTCTGCGCGCCGGAGCAACGCGCCGGCGACGAGCAGCAACGCCAAAGTGACCGTCAGCGTGATCGGCATCTGCGCGCGCGGCCACCGGCGCTCGACGACGAGTTGCAGCGCGGCCGCGAGCAAGGGCAGCACCACCGGAAGGACGACGAGGTGCGCGGCGGCATCCATCACGGATCCTTGCCGCTGGGCGCTGCCGCCGCGCGGACGCCACCGCGATCGCCGAGCGGCCTTTCGTCGCCGATGTCAGCGTCGCACGAATCGCTGCCGTTGACGAACCGCCCCTTCAGTGCCAGCGCCAGCACCAGCGCCGTCATCGCAAAGGAGATGACGATCGCGGTCAGCACCAGCGCCTGCGGCAACGGATCGGCATATTGGGCAAGCGTTGGCGCCACGCCCGCGCGCTGAATCGGCGGTGCGCCGACGGCGACTCGCCCCATGACGAAGATGAACAGATTGGTCGCGTACGAAGCCAGCGTGAGGCCCAGCACGACATCGAAGGTCCGCGCGCGCAGCAGCAGCCAGACGCCCGTGCCGGCTAGCACGCCGATGGCCGAGGCAAGCAGCAAGGCGATCACCGCGCCCTCCCTGCCGACGTGTCCGTCGTCGATGGTGCGACCTGCCGCGGCGCAAGCAGCGCCAGCAACGTCGCGCCGACGACACAGAGGAAGACACCCAGGTCGAAAAGCGCCGCGCTGGCGAGCGGAATGTCGCCCAGCAGCGGCACCTCCGGATGGGCGTACGTGCTGGTGAGGAACGGATGCCCTAACCAGCCGCTGGCGGCGCCCGTCGCACCGGCGATCAGGAGTCCGGCCGCGATCAGGCACACATGGCGCCCGTCGTGGGACTCGGACATGTCCGCCCCGCCGGCGATGCGCAGGACCACGATTGCCGATGCGAGCACCAGGCCGGCGACAAAGCCGCCGCCCGGCAGGTTGTGTCCGCGCAGGAACAGGTGCACGGCCACCAGCGCCGCCAGCGGCAACAGCATCCTGGCGACGGTCTTCAGCAACAGGGGATTCCAGTCCGGCGCTCCCGCCGCAGGCGTGAAGCTCGCGGGAGCGCGGTACTGTGCGAGCAGCGCATGAACGATAAGCGCGGCAACGCCCAGCACCGAGATTTCGCCCAGCGTGTCGAAGCCGCGGAAGTCGACGATGATCACGTTGACGACGTTGCTGCCGCCCCCCGCCGACAGCGCCTGCGCGAGATAGAACGGCGAGATCGAGTCGAAGGGCCGCACCAGCACCGCCCACGCGACGACGGCGACGCCCAGTCCCGAAATCGCGGCGATCCCCGCATCGCGCCACTGGCGCGCGACCGCGGTCTCGGCAGGCGCCGAAGGCGGGAGAAAGCGCAGCACCAGCATGATCAGCACGATGGTGACGGTCTCGACCAGCAGTTGTGTCAGTGCCAGGTCGGGCGCGGACAGCAGCACAAACGCGAGGCTCACCATCAGACCGGTGACGCCGATCAGAATGAGGGCAGTGAGGCGTTGCCGATACCGGATGCCGGCCGCGACCGCACTCGAGACACCCAGTATCCACACCACCAGCGCCACGCCGAAGGTGACCGCGTCGGCACCGACGGCGACCTCGGGCACGGCCGTCGGAAGACTGAGATTCCGCAGCCCGGCGACGAACGGCGCGACGCCGGCGACCAACGCCGCAACGAGCAGCCAGCGCAACATGCGGGGCAGACTGCCGAACGGCAACATGCCCAGCAGGCGGTCGGCGGTACGCTGCAATCCGCCCAGCACGGCGTCGAAGATGCGCCTGCCGTCGACCGGCAGCCGGCTGACGGTGTGCAGGTCGAGCGTTCGATGTAGCGTGAAGTAGAGCGCGACCCCGCCCAGCGTAGCCATCATGCTCATCAGCAGCGGCGCGTTGAAGCCATGCCAGATCGCCAGGCTGTACTCGGGCAGCGTGCCTCCCAACGCGGCCCTGGCCGCGACCGCCAGCAGCGGCCCGACCGTCAGCGCCGGCAGCATGCCGACGAGGAGGCAGACGACCACCAGCGCCTCGACCGGAACGCGCATCCAGCGCGGCGGCTCGTGCGGCGTCTTCGTCAATCCGACCGGCTGGCCGTTGAAGAACACGTCATGGACGAAGCGGACGCTGTAGGCGACGGAAAGAAGCGCGCCCAGCGTCGCCACCGCCGGAACGACCCACTCGATCACCCCATTCGACTGGACGGCCAGGGTCTCGGCGAAGAACATCTCCTTCGACAGGAAGCCGTTGAGCAGCGGAACCCCCGCCATGGCCGAGCAGGCGACGATCGCCAGCGTGCCGGTGATCGGCATCGTCTGCCACAGTCCGTTCAGCTGCCGCATGTCGCGCGAACCAGTCTCGTGATCGATGATCCCGGCCGCCATGAACAGCGACGCCTTGAAAGCCGCGTGGTTGAGGATGTGAAAAACGGCAGCCACCACCGCAAGCGGAGAATCGAGCCCGAACAGCAGCGTGATGAGCCCGAGATGGCTGACGGTCGAATACGCGAGCAGCCCCTTGAAGTCGTGCTGGAAGATCGCCACCGCCGCGCCCAGCAGCAGCGTCGCGAGCCCGACGCTGGTGACGATGTGGAACCACGGCTCGCTCATCCCCAGCGCGGGATAGAGGCGCGCGAGCAGGAATACGCCGGCCTTCACCATCGTCGCCGAATGCAGGTAGGCCGACACCGGCGTCGGCGCAGCCATCGCGTGCGGCAACCAGAAATGGAACGGGAACTGAGCCGACTTAGTGAACGCGCCGAGCAGCACCAGCACCAGCGCGGGGACATACCAGCGATGCGCACGAATCGCGTCCCCGGCGGCGAGCACGCGATCGAGGTCGTAGCCGCCGGCCATCTCGCCGATCAGCAGTACGCCGGCCAGCAGGCACAGTCCGCCGGCCCCGGTGATCGTCAGTGCCATGCGCGCGCCCTGACGGGCGTCGGCACGGTGCGTCCAGAAGCCGATGAGCAGGAACGAAGCGACGCTGGTCAATTCCCAGAACACGACCAGCAGGACGAGGTTGTCGGCGAGCACGACGCCGAACATCGCGCCCATGAACGCCAGCAGGCTGGCGAAGAATCGCGCCGGAGAGTCCGTGGGAGCCAGGTAGTACGCCGCGTACAGCACGACCAGCGCGCCGATCGCGCCGATGAGAAGCGCGAAGGCGAACGCGAGCCCGTCCATCCGGAAGCCGAAGTCGACACCCTGGAACCAGGGAACACCGGCGCGCAGGACCGTGCCGGCGAACACCTCCGGCCCGGTACCGACGAGGATTGCTGTGCAGGTCAACGCCGCGGCGCCGGCGAGCCACGCCGCATGACGCGCGGCGCGCGCCCCGAGCAGCGCCAGCAGCAGCGCCGAGGCGAAGGGTGTCAGTACGAGCGCGAAAAGCACCGTGCCCGCAACTTCGGCGCGTGGGAGAGGGATGCGAGGCGATGCGCGGGCATCGCAGACAGCCGGCGCGCGAGCGTCACCCGACCAGCAGGATGTGCACGCGGTAAGGCCCGTGTGCTCCCATCACGATTCTCTGCTCGATGTCGCCGGTGCGCGAGGGGCCCGAAATCATGTTGATCGCGCGCGGCAACTCGCCCCGCTCGCGGCGGATCAGGTCGAACGCATCCTCCATGCCGGCCACGATGCGTTCGGGGCGCAGGACGGCGATGTGCGTGTCGGGCAGCAACGTCGTCGCGGTGGGCGTCTCGGCGCCGGACAGCACGACGAGCGTGCCGGTCTCGGCGATCGCGCAAAAGGCGCCGGTGATGCCGAGGCGGTCGTCGCCCTCGGTCGGCCGCACGGCGATATCGAGACCGGCGCCGGTCCAGTCGAGATCCGCGAACTCCGGCCAGCACACGCCGGCGTGCGACTTCTGGGCGGAAAGCTGCGGCGGCAGCGTCAGCGCGTCGACGTATTGCGCGACAGCGGAGGGAATCGCGCGGCGATCGGCGAGGCGCCCGACGGTGCTCGCCATGCGTGTCGCCTGGGCGATGAAGCGCGGGACGAGATCGCCGTTGATCGTGGGACGGGGCCCCTGCGTGCGCGCGGCGAGCCACGCCTCGGCATCGGCCCGCGCCTTGGCGCGGTCGCCGGTCTTGCCGAGGGCTACGCGCACCCGGGCCAGAAGCGCGTCGCGGGCGGGGCGGTTGTCGGCGAGCGGACGCGTCATGGTGCGGACTCCTGTTTCAGGTGGCCGCGAACGAAGCGGTCCAGGCGATCGATGCCGTCGCGTATGGCGTCGGGCGACGCGGCGTACGAAAAACGGATGTGCTGCCCGTCGCCCGGCACCCGGCGTCCGAAATGGATGTCGGCGAGGACTGCCACGCCGGCTTCGCCGAGCAGCCGTTTGCGCAACGCCTCGGAATCCGCGCAGCCGGTGATACGGCAGGCTTCGGTGACGTTGGGCCAGGCGTAGAAGGCGCCTCCGGGGACGCGGCAGTGAATGCCCGGCACCTGGTTGAGGAGGCCCACGATCAGGTCGCGCCGCTCGAGGAAGCTCGCGCGCATCGCGTCGGCCGCATCCTGCGGTCCGGTGATCGCCTCGACGGCCGCCCACTGCGAGATCTGCGACGCACAGGAGTCGGTGTTCGTGATCCAGCGCGTGAACAGCGGCGCGAGCGTGCGATTGGCGACGAACCCGATGCGCCAGCCGGTCATCGCCCAGGTCTTCGACGCGCCGTCGCTGATGATCGTGCGGTCCTGCATGCCCGGGCGCGCGGCGAGCGATTCGAAGCCGCCGGCGTAGGCGAGCCGGGAGTAGATTTCGTCGGCGTACACCCAGACCTGCGGATGGCGCGACAGGGTCTCCGCGATGGCATCGAGATCGGCGCCCCGCAGCATCCCGCCGGTGGGATTGTGCGGCGTGTTGAGGATGATGAGCCGCGTCATCGGCGTGATCTTCGCTTCGAGTTCGGCCGGATCGAACGCGAAATCGCGGCTCTCGCGCAGATACAGCGGGACGGGCACCGCCCCGTTGGCGACGATCTGCGATTCGTAGATGGGGAATCCCGGCACCGGATAGATGACCTCGTCGCCGGCACCGTGGTCGGTGACCGACGCGATCGTGTAGGCGATGAAAGGCTTGGCGCCGGCGCCGACGACGACATCCTCGGGCCGAATCGAGAGCCCGCGCCGCGCCCCCATGTCGGCCGCCGCCGCCGCGCGCAATTCGTCGATCCCCGCCGACGGCGTGTAGCCATGCTTTCCGCCGCGAATGGCGGCGATCGCCGCGTCCTGGACGTTGACCGGCGTCGGGAAGTCGGGCTGCCCGATGCAGAATGAGACGATGTCGCGCCCGGCCCGCACCAGCGCATTGACCTCGGCCAGCACGACGAATGCGTTTTCGGTGCCCAGCGAATCCGCGCGGCGCGAAAGCCGGGGCGTGCCCTGCAGGGTATCGCGCGGCTTGCTCATCGCGAAGTCCGCGCGCGATAGAGTTCGCGAAACGTCCGTCCCGGGGGCGCCGCCAGATCGCGCCCCTCGGTCCATCCTGCGCCGACGGGCAGGCGATGGAACCACCCTTCGCTCCCCCCAAGGAACTTCATCACCCGAACGCCGACGCGCGTCGCCAGCGCATAGAGCGCCGGCCGCCGGGCGAAGAACGACCACGCCTTCAGTCCCGCCCGCTCGTACCACGGCCGCAGCCCGGTCGCGTAGGCCTTCTCGCGCAGCTTGCGCAACAGATCGGGAATCGGGATCTTCACCGGACACACCGATCCGCAGTGGTTGCACAGCGTCGACGCCGCCGGCAGGTCCTGCGCCTTGTCGAGGCCGACGTACATCGGCGTCAGGATCGAGCCGATGGGCCCGCCATAGACCCAGCCATACGAATGACCGCCTACGCTCTGGTAGACGGGGCAGTGGTTCATGCAGGCACCGCAGCGGATGCAGCGCAGCGCAGCGCGCACTTCGCTCCCGAGGATTTCGACGCGCCCGCTGTCGATGAGGATGAAATACATGTGTTCGGTGCCGTGATGCTCGCCGGCGCCCTTGGTCCCGGTCAGGACGTCGAGATAGTTGGACAGCGACTGCCCGGTCGCGGAGCGCGGCAGCAGGCGCAGCAGCGTGGCCGCGTCCTCGAGCGTGGGAGCGATCTTCTCGATGCCGGAGATCGCGACGTGCACCTTCGGCAGCGTCGTCGACAGCGTCGCGTTGCCTTCGTTGGTGACCAGGACCACCGAGCCGGTCTCGGCGACGAAGAAGTTGCCGCCGGAGATGCACATGTCGGCAGTCAGGTAGTGCTGGCGCAGCATGTGCCGCGCTTCGAGGCAGAGCGCCTCCGCATCGTCCTTGCGCGGCGTGCCGTGCACGCGTGCGAAGAGATCGGCGATCTCGTCCTTGTTCTTGTGCAGGCACGGGCCCACGATGTGAGACGGCGCCTCGTAGTCGTTGATCTGAAGGATGTACTCGCCGAGGTCGGTCTCGACCACCTGCAGGCCCGCGCCCTCGATCGCGTGGTCGAGCGCCGACTCTTCCGAGACCATCGACTTGACCTTGACGATCTTCTTCACCGCGTGTCGCGCGGCGATCTCGAGCACCAGCGCGTTCACGTCAGAATGGCTTTGCGCGTAGAGCACCGTCGCGCCGCGGGCCGTGGCATTCTTCTCGAAGATCTCCAGCCACACGTCGAGGTTGTCCAGCGCCCGGTCGCGGATGGCTTTGCCCGCGTCGCGCGTGGCCTCGAAATCGTCGAGCTCACCGAGCGAGCTCAGTCGTGCGCTGACGAACTTGCCCTTGAGCCGGGCGATGTTGCCCTGCAGCAGCGCATCGTTCATCTTGACGTGCGCGTTTTCCTTGAAGTGCATCGAGGTTACTTGCATCGAATCACGCTCCGAGTGTGTGCCACCGTGCGCTCGCGACTACTGCTGCCCGGAGGGCTTCTCGCCCGCCAGAACCTCGGCGACATGCAGGAACCGCGTCGTGCCGTCGCCGCGCCGGCGCATGCGCCCCTCGATGTTGAGCAGGCAGCCCACGTCCCCCATCACCACGGTCCCGGCGCCATTGGCAGCGATGTGCTCGCACTTCTTGTCGGCCAACCGCGCCGAAATCTCGCCGAACTTGATCGAGAAGGTGCCGCCGAAGCCGCAGCAGGTCTCGGACTCCGCCATCTCCTCGAGCGTGAGGCCCGGCACTTTCGCAAGCAGTTCGCGCGGCTGGGCCTTCACGTTCATCTCGCGCAGGCCCGCGCAGGAGTCGTGATAGGTGACGGCACCGTCGAAACGGCCCGGCACCTTGTCGAGCTTCAGCACGCGGACCAGGAAATCGGTGAGCTCATAGGTGCGATCGGCCAGCGCCTGCGCCCTCGCCGCCAGCGCCGGATCGTCGCCCAGAAGATCGCCGTAGTGCGTGCGGATCATGCCTCCGCACGAACCCGAGGGCGTCACGAGGTAGTCGCAGCCCTCGAACTCGGCAAGCAGCTTCTCCGCCAGCGCCTTGGCGTCGTCGCGATCGCCGGAGTTGTAGGCCGGCTGCCCGCAGCAGGTCTGCGACGGCGGGACGAAGACCTCGGCGCCGCCCGCCTCCAGCAGCTTTATCGCCGCGAACCCGACCGACGGCCGCATCAGGTCGACGAGGCAGGTCACGAAAAAACCGACACGCATGATGGTGCTCCCCGAAAGCAGAACTTTACCATGGGCTATTTTCGAACCCGTTCGCGCGTCCGGGATCAGGCGGGCGCTGCGGATCCCGCCACTTCAATCGGTCACAGGAAGCCCGACTGGGCAAGCGCCACCACGCAGAGTCCCATCAGCGGCTGCGGCAGCACGCCGAATACCAGCAGCGCAAGGCCGTTGGCCGAGAGCAGCGCCCGCGTGTCGCCGCGCGCGACCAGCGGCGCGCTGTCGACCGCGTCCTCGAAATACATCACCTTGACAATGCGCAGGTAGTAGAAGGCGCCCACCAGCGACGCCAGCACGGCCGCCACGGCGAGCCAGATGAAGCCGGCGCTGACTGCCGCCTCGATGACCGTGAACTTGGCGTAGAACCCCAGCGTCGGCGGCACCCCCGCCAACGAGAACATCACCAGGAGCATGATGAACGCCCACCACGGCGAGCGCTGGTTGAGGCCCCGGAAGTCCTCGATCCGGTCGGCCTCGAAGCCTTCGCGCGACAGCAGCATCACCATGCCGAACGAAGCGAGCGTCGTCAGCACGTAGACGATCACGTAGAACATTGCCGCGCTGTACCCCGCGAGGTCGGCGGCGACGAATCCCAGCAGCATGAAGCCCATGTTGGCAATCGTCGAATAGGCCAGCATGCGCTTGATGTTGGTCTGCGCGATGGCGACGAGGTTGCCCAGGACCATCGACGAGAGCGACAGCACGAGCAGCATCCCCTGCCAGTCGAACTGGAATCCGTCGAGCGCGACCGCGAGCAGCCGCAGCGTGAACGCGAACGCGGCGAGCTTGGGCGCCGTGCCGATGAGCAGCGTGACGGGGGTCGGCGCGCCTTGATAAACGTCGGGCACCCACATGTGGTACGGGACGACCCCCAGCTTGAACGCGATGCCCGACACCAGGAACACCAGACCGAACAGCAGGATGGGACCGTTGCCGCGCCCTGACAGGATCGTCCGGGCGATGCGGTGGATGTCGAGCGAACCGGTGGCGCCGTAGATCATCGACATGCCGTAGAGCAGCATCCCCGACGCCAGCGCCCCGAGGACGAAATACTTCATCGCCGCCTCCGAAGCCGCCTTCGACGTGCGATGCATCGCCACCATCGAATACAGGCAGAGCGCCAGGAGCTCGAGGCCAAGGTAGAGGGTGAGAAGGCTGCCAGCGGAGATCATCACCATCATTCCCAGCAGCGCGAACAGCGTCAGCACCAGCGTCTCGCCGCGGAAAAGGCCGCGCGCGACGAGGTAGCCGCGGGAATAGAAAAGCATCAGCGACACCGCGATGGTCGCGATCAGCTCGAGGAAATCGGCCAGCATGTCGTCGATCACCAGGCCGTTGAACGCCCGCACCGGCTCCAGCTGCGCCGTTACCACGGTGATCCACGCGCAGCAGAGCAGCGTCGCCTGGGTGAGCCAGAAGCTCCAGTGCCGCTGCGAACGGGGCAGGAAGAGATCGAGCAGCAGCACCGCGCAGCCGGCGGCCAGCAGGACGATTTCGGGAAGTACCGGCAGCAGCGAGAAGGTCATGTCGTGGAACGCCTGCTAGTACCGCGACCCATGAGTTTGCGTACATGCCGAGAGCCGCATCCGCGCGGCAGCGGCGCGAAGCGAACCGCAGCAATAGGCCGTGCTATTGCGAGGATGAGCGACAAGGCCGGTGACGATGCGGGGCGGTTCGAACATAGCGAAATTTATGGGTTGCGGTACTAGAGCTTGCTCTTGGCGACGTGGGCGAGAAGATCGGACACCGATACGTGCATCACGTCGACGAAGGGCTTCGGATAGACGCCCAGGGCGATCACCAGCACGGCCAGCACGGCCAGCAGCCAGAACTCGCGGCGATTCAGATCCGCGAGGCCCCGGACGTGTTCACTGGAAACGGCGCCGAATATCACGCGCTTCACCATCCACAGCGTGTACGCAGCGCCGAGGATCAGCGTCGTCGCTGCGAGAAAACCCAGCCAGAAGTTCGCCTTGACGGCCGCGAGGATCACCAGGAACTCGCCGACGAAGCCCGACGTCGCCGGCAGCCCGGCATTGGCCATCGAGAACAGCACCATGAACGCAGCGAACCTGGGCATCGTGTTGGCGACCCCGCCGTAGTCGGCGATCTGCCGGCTGTGCACGCGGTCGTACATCACGCCCACGCACAGGAACATCGCCGCCGAGACGAAGCCGTGCGAGATCATCTGCACCAGCGCGCCCTCCGCGCCCAGCTGGCTGAACAGGAAAAAACCCAGCGTGACGAAGCCCATGTGCGAGATCGACGAATAGGCGATCAGCTTCTTCATGTCACCCTGCACCAGTGCGACGAATCCGATGTAGACCACGGCGATCAGCGACAGCGTGATGACGAAGCCGGAGAGATGGCGCGAGGCGTCGGGAAGGATCGGCAGGATGAAGCGGACGAAGCCGTAGGCCCCGATCTTCAGCGTGATCGCCGCCAGGATCACCGAGCCGCCGGTCGGCGCCTCGACGTGGGCGTCGGGAAGCCAGGTGTGCACCGGCCACATCGGCACCTTGACGGCGAAAGCCAGGAAGAAGGCGACGAAGAGCAGCAGCTGCGTCTTCAGCGCCAGCGGGACGTGGTACCAGTCGATGATCGAGAACGACTCCGAGACACGGTACAGGTAGATCAGCGCCACCAGCATCAGCAGCGAGCCCAGCAGCGTGTACAGGAAGAACTTGACCGCCGCGTAGACGCGGTTCGGTCCGCCCCAGATGCCGATGATGAGGTACATCGGGATCAGCAGCGCCTCGAAAAAGACGTAGAACAGCACGCCGTCGAGCGCGACGAAGGAGCCGTTGATCAGCCCCGACATGATCAGGAACGCCGCGTTGTACTGCGCGACTCGCTTCTGGATCGCTTCCCAGCCGGCCCACACGACCAGCAGCGTCATCAGGCTGTTGAGCAGCACGAACAGCATCGAGATCCCGTCCACCCCGAGCAGGTAGCGGACGTCGAAGCGCGGAATCCACTCCGCGCTCTCGACGAACTGCATGTCGGACGTGCCGGGGTCGAAGTGGATCCACAGCGGCAAGGTCACCAGGAACCCCGCCAGCGCACCGACGAGCGCGATCCGGCGCGCCATCCCGGCGTCGCGATCGCGGCCGTTGGCCAGCACCGCGAAACCGGCAGCGATCGGAATCCAGATGGCGAGGGAGAGATACGGCATGGCGAGGGTTCTTCGAGTAGCGGACCGTGTTCAGAGCCCCAGCCACCAGGTGAGGAAGGCGAAGAGACCGATGATCATCGTGAATGCGTAGTGATAGACGTACCCCGACTGCAGATGCCGCAGCAGCGCCGCGACCCGGCCGACCACGCGCGCCGACCCGTTGACGAGGATGCCGTCGATGATCGTCCGGTCGCCGACCGTCGACAGGACGCCGCCCAGCCGCCGCGCGCCGCCGGCCCAGAACCAGTCGTTGAAGCGGTCGAAGTAGTACTTGTTGTCGAGCAGCGTGTAGACAGGGCGGACCGCCGACCTGATGCGCGTGGGCAGCGCCGGATTGACGAGGTAGCAGTACCACGCCGCCGCGATGCCGGCGAGCGCCAGCCAGAACGGCAGGCTCATCACCCCATGCCGGATGAAGGCCACCACGCCGCGCCACTCGCTCTGCAACTCCCACAGTACCGCGTGCTCGGGCCGGACGACGATCGAGTCGCCGAAATAGCCGCCGAACAGCATCGGCTCCATGTACGTCCATCCGGTGAACACCGACGGAATGGCCAGCAGCACGAGCGGCACGGTGATGACCCAGCGGCTCTCCTTCGGCGGGCCTCCGTGATGGCCGTGCGCATCGGGCTCGTCGCCGGCCTCGTGCCCGGCATCGTGGCGGTCGGCGGCGTGATCGTCATGGTGGGTGTCCCCCGACACGTCGAAGCGCTCCTTGCCGTGGAAAGCGAGGAACAGCATCCGGAACGAGTAGAAGGCGGTGACGAAGACACCCGTCAGCACCGCGAAGTAGGCATAGCCGTGTCCCCCGATCTTCGACGCGTGCACCGCCTCGATGATCGCGTCCTTGGAGAAGAAGCCGGCGAACGGCGGGATGCCGGCCAGCGCGAGCGAACCCACCACCGCGGTGATCCAGGTGATCGGCATGTATTTGCGCAGCCCGCCCATGCGCCGCAGGTCCTGCTCGTGGTGAAGGGCGACGATCACCGACCCCGCGCCCAGGAACAGCAGCGCCTTGAAGAAAGCGTGCGTCATCAGGTGGAAGATGGCCGCCGAGTACGCGGACACGCCCAGCGCCACCGTCATGTAGCCCAGCTGCGAAAGCGTCGAATACGCGACCACGCGCTTGATGTCGTTCTGAATGATGCCGAGGAAGGCCATGAACAGCGCCGTCGTCGCACCGATCACGGTGACGAACGACAGCGCGGTCTCGGACAACTCGAACAGCGGGCTCATCCGCGCGACCATGAAGATGCCGGCGGTGACCATCGTCGCCGCGTGGATCAGCGCCGAGATCGGCGTCGGGCCCTCCATCGAGTCGGGCAGCCACACGTGCAGCGGCACCTGCGCGCTCTTGCCCATGGCGCCGATGAACAGGCAGATGCAGACGACGGTCATCAGCGACCACTGCTCGTCAGCCCAGAGGTTGATCGTCGTTGACGCCAGCGCCGCCGACTTCGCGAACACCTGCGCGTAGTCGAGGCTGCCGAAATACGCGAGCACCAGGCCGATGCCCAGCACGAAGCCGAAGTCGCCGACGCGATTGACGAGGAACGCCTTGAGGTTGGCGTAGATCGCGGTGGGCCGCGTGTACCAGAAGCCGATCAGCAGATAGGACACGAGCCCCACCGCTTCCCAGCCGAAGAAGAGCTGGAGGAAATTGTTGCTCATCACCAGCATCAGCATCGAGAAGGTGAACAGCGAGATGTACGAGAAGAAGCGGGTGTATCCCGGGTCTTCGGCCATGTAGCCGATCGTGTAGATGTGGACCATCAGCGAGACGAAGGTGACGACGACCATCATCGTCGCGGTCAGCGGATCGATCAGGAATCCGACCGCGAGCTTGAGCGCTCCCGACTGCAGCCAGGTGTAGATATCGCCGTTGAAGCTGTGGCCGGCCATCACGTCGCGCCAGACGACGACCGACGCGCCCGTCGCCACGGCGACACCCAGGATGCACAGCCAGTGCGACACGCCGCGGCCGAGCTTCGGCCCGAAGAGACCGACGACGACCGCGCCCACCAGCGGCGCGAGCGGGACGAGGAGGTAGAGCTGCTGCATCGTCATGATGTCGGTCTCAGCCCTTCAGCCGGTCCATGTCCTCGACGTCGATCGAGCCCAGGTTGCGGAACAGCAGCACGAGGATTGCCAGCCCGATCGCCGACTCGGCTGCCGCCACCGTCAGGATGAAGAACACGAACACCTGCCCCGCCATGTCGTTCATGAACGAGGAGAAGGCGATGAAGTTGGTGTTGACGGCGAGCAGCATCAGCTCGATCGCCATCAGCAGGATGATGACGTTCTTGCGGTTCAGGAAAATCCCCGCCATCGCGATGGCGAACAGGATCGCCCCCAGCACGAGGTAGTGCGAAAGCGTCGGTGCCGCTGCCAATGTCACGAAAATCTCCCTGCCTTCCGTTGCCGCTGCTTCCGTGCTGTCTCCCGGGCCCGCCCCGGCGTGGAACGCCGTCCGGCCGCGCGCCCGTCAGCGATCCCGCTTCTCGGACGGTACCTGCAATATGCGCAACCGGTCCCGCGCCCGCACCTTTACCTGCTCGCCCGGATCCTGGTATTTGGTCGCCCGCCGCTGTCGGTGGGTAAGCGCTATCGCCGCGATGATGGCGACGAGCAGCACGACCGCGGCGAGCTCGAACGCGTATGCGTAGTCGGTGTAGAGCAGGAGACCCAGCGCCCGGGTGTTGCTGCCCCCGTCCCGCACGGCGCCGACGCCCGCGACGGGGCGCAGCGCGCTGCCGAGGAGCACCAGCGCCATCTCGACGAGGACGAGCGCCCCGATGGCCACCGCAAACGGGATGTAACTCCTGAATCGGTCGCGCAGGTTGTCGAAATTGACGTCGAGCATCATCACCACGAACAGGAACAGCACCATCACCGCGCCGACGTAGACCAGCACCAGCACGATGGCGAGGAACTCGGCACTCAGCATCAGCCAGTGCGCCGCCGCGGTGAAGAAGGCGAGCACCAGCCAAAGCGCCGCGTGCACGGGATTGCGCGCGGTCACGACGCGCAGCGCCGCGAACACGAGGATCGCCGAGAACGCATAGAAGAGAAGAGTCGGGAGGGTCATGGGATCGTCGGGAGCGCTAGCGGAATCGCGCGTCGTCCGCGCGGTCCTTCGCGATCTGCTCTTCGTAGCGGTCGCCCACCGCGAGCAGCATCTCCTTGGTGTAGTAGAGATCGCCGCGCTTCTCGCCGTGGTATTCGAGGATTCGCGTCTCGACGATCGAGTCGACGGGGCAGCTCTCCTCGCAGAAGCCGCAGAAGATGCACTTGGTGAGATCGATGTCGTAGCGCGTCGTCCGCCGGCTGCCGTCGGCGCGCTGCTCGGACTCGATGGTGATGGCGAGCGCCGGACATACGGCCTCGCACAGCTTGCAGGCGATGCAGCGCTCCTCGCCGTTCGGATAGCGCCGCAGCGCGTGCAGGCCGCGGAAACGCGGGCTCTGGGGTGTCTTCTCTTCGGGGAACTGGACGGTGACCTTGCGTGCGAACAGGTGCCTGCCGGTGAGGCGCAGGCCGCGGAACAACTCGAGCAGCAGCCAGGTGTTGAGAAGACGATTGATACGGTCGAGCATCGTCATCGCCCTCAGTGGAACAGCGGCGCGAAGCGCGTCTGCATCATGGCCGAGACGAACACGATCCACACCAGCGTGACCGGAATGAACACTTTCCAGCCCAGCCGCATGATCTGGTCGTAGCGGTAGCGCGGGAAGGTCGCCCGGATCCACAGGAAGATGAACAGCACGAACGCCATCTTGCCGAACAGCCAGGGCAGGCCGTCGCCGAAGGGGGCGAAGCCCATGATCGTCGAACTGTTGAGCAACGGCCACGGCGACAGCCAGCCGCCGAGGAACATGATCGAGGTGAGCGCCGCGATCAGGATCATGTTCATGTATTCGGCGAGGAAGAACAGCGCGAAGGTGACGCCGGAATACTCGACGTGGAACCCGGCGACGATCTCGGACTCGCCTTCCGCCACGTCGAACGGATGGCGGTTGGTCTCGGCGACGCCGGAGACGAAGTAGACGACGAACAGCGGGAGGAGCGGGATGAAGTACCAGTGGGCGAGCCCACCCTCCTGGCCGCGCACGATGTCGGAGAGGTTGAGGCTGTTGGCCGCCAGCAGCACCCCCACCAGCGCGAAGCCCATGGCGATCTCGTAGGACACGATCTGTGCCGCGGAGCGCAGGCAACCGAGGAACGCGTATTTGGAGTTTGACGCCCAGCCGGCAAGGATGATCCCGTAGACGCCGACCGAACTCATCGCGAGCACGTAGAGCAGCCCGGCGTTGATGTCGGCCACGACAAGCCCGTCGGCGAAGGGCACGACCGCCCAGGCGGCCAGCGCCGGCCCGAGCGCCAGCATCGGCGCGACGAAGAATAGCGTCCGGCTCGCGCCGGTGGGGACAACGATCTCCTTGAAGATCAGCTTGAAGACGTCGGCGAAGGGCTGCAGCAGCCCGAGCGGGCCGACGCGGTTGGGGCCGATGCGCACCTGCATCCAGCCGATGATCTTGCGCTCGGCGAACGTCATGTAGGCAACGCCGAGGATCAGAGGCACCGCAACGACGACAATCTTGGCGAGTGTCCAGACCACCGGCCACGCGGGTCCGAGCAGATCGGCGACGGGAGCGAGCAGCGTGTTCATGTCAGTGCCCGCCCGGCCGCCCGAAGGGCACTGACTGCGCCCCCTCGGGGGGCAGCGAACGTAGTGAGCGTGGGGGTCGTTCATCCCAGTGCCCGCCCGGCCGCCCGAAGGGCACTGACTGCGCCCCCTCGGGGGGCAGCGAACGTAGTGAGCGTGGGGGTCGTTTCATGCCCGTTCCACACCGATCGGGCCGGACAGGCCCTCGAGCCCGCAGGTCGACAGGTGCGCCGCCGCGATGCGCACGACACCTCCGGGTACGGCGTCGTCGCAAACCGCGGTCAGCACCGCCTCGCCGCGGCCCTGCCTGACCTTGACCTGCGCACCCTGGTCGACGCCCAGGCGCTGCAACGTCGAAGCGCTCATTCTCGCCCGCGGCGGCTTCGCGTCCGCGGTTTGCTGCAACGATGGCGCGCGCCGAACGATCGGATCGGCGAAGTGGATCGGAACATCGGCCACGCGCTCGTATCCCGCGACCGTCGTCACGGGTGTGGCTATGTCGACACGCGTGCCGTTGGCAAGCCGCTCGCGAATGGAATCCGCCGACGGCAACAGCGCTGCGCGGACGTCATCGATCGAATCGAAACCGAAATCCGGGAGCGCGAGCTGCGAGCCCAACGCCCGCAGCACCTTCCATGCCGGCCGCGTTTCGCCGAGCGGCTTGACCACGCCGTTGAACGACTGCAGCCGCCCCTCGCAATTGACGAAGGATCCGGCAGTCTCGGTGAATGGGCTCACCGGCAGCAACGCATCGGCGTACTGCTGACCGTGAGCGAACGGCGACATCACGACGACGAATTCGGCACGGTCGAGCGCGGCACGCGCGGCGACCGGATCGGCGCAATCGAACTCGGGCTCGGCGCCCAGCAGCAGATAGCCTTGGCGCGGCTGCGCGACCATCGCCTGCGCGTTCTGCCCGTCGGCCTGTGGCAGCGCAGCGACCAGCGGGCCGCCGACGCTGTTGGCGGCTTCCGCGAAGCAACCGAGCGTCGCCCCGGTGATGCGTGCGAGTTCCTGCGCGAGCGCCAGCAGCTGCGAAGCCTCGCCGTGCTGAAGGGCGAGGTTGCCGAGGAAGATTGCCTTGCGCTGCCCCGACGCCAGGAGGCCGGATGCGATGGCCTCGGCGGCTGCGGATATTTCGATCGACGCCAGCGCCGGCGGCACCGGCTGTCCTGCTCCTCGCGCAGCGGCGACGACGATCTCGGCCAGCGCGAGCGGCATCAGCGATGGCGCCACGACCAGCGAGTCGTGGATGGCAACCAGAGAATCGTCGGCGACCGAATGAACGACGCAGATCTGCGCGCCCTTGCGGGCGGCCTGCCGCAGCCGCTGCGCGAGCAAGGGATGATCTTTGCGCAGGAAGCTGCCGACCACCAGCACCCGGTCGAGAGCGCTCAAATCGGCCACGGGCATGCCGAGCCAGGGGATGCCGCTACCCTGCTTGTCGCCGCGAAAATCGGTTTGCCGGAGCCGAAAGTCGATGTTGTCGGATCCCAGCGCGCGCGTGAACCGGGCTGCCAGCGCCATTTCCTCCAGCGTCGAGTGCGCCGACACGAGCGTACCCAGCGCCGCGCCGCCGAATTTCCTGTGGACTTCCGACAGTCCGCGGGCAACGAATTCCAGCGCGGTCTGCCAATCGACCGTCTTCCAGATCCCGTTGTCCTTGATCATCGGCGCGGCCAGCCGATCCGGTCCGTTGAGCGCCTCGTAGGCGTAGCGATCCTTGTCCGAGATCCAGCACTCGTTGACAGCCTCGTTCTCGAGCGGCAGGACGCGCAGCACGCGGTCGCCCTTGACCTGCACGACGATGTTGCTGCCGAGCGAATCGTGGGGCGCGATCGACTTGCGTCGCGCGAGCTCCCAGGTGCGCGCCGAATAGCGGAAAGGCTTCGACGTCAGCGCGCCGACCGGACAGAGGTCGATCATGTTGCCCGACAGCTCCGAGTCGACGCTGCGGCCGACGAAGGCGACGATCTCCGAGTGCTCGCCGCGGCCGATCATCCCCAGCTCCATTATTCCGGCGATCTCCTGGCCGAAGCGCACGCAGCGCGTGCACTGGATGCAGCGGCTCATCTCCTCGGCCGAGACCAGAGGCCCGATGTCCTTGTGCAGCACCACGCGCTTGGCCTCCTGGTAGCGCGACGACGATGCGCCGTAGCCGACCGCGAGGTCCTGCAACTGGCATTCGCCGCCCTGGTCGCAGATCGGACAGTCGAGCGGATGGTTGATCAGCAGGAACTCCATCACGCCCTGCTGCGCCTTGACTGCCTGCTCCGAGCGCGTCCAGACCTTCATGCCGTCGGCGACCGGCGTCGCGCACGCCGGAAGCGGCTTGGGCGCCTTCTCGACCTGCACCAGGCACATCCGGCAGTTGGCGGCGATCGACAGTTTCTTGTGATAGCAGAAATGCGGCACGTAGATGCCGAGCTGGTGCGCGGCGTCCATCACCGTGCTGCCGTGCTCCACGGAGACCGTCTTGCCGTCGATTTCGATGTTCAGCATGGTGTTAGGTTTCGCCTACACGTACGCCGGCACCAGGCAGCGCCCGTGGTCGATATGGTGCTGGAACTCGTCGCGGAAGTGCTTGAGGAAAGCGCGGACGGGCATCGCCGCCGCGTCGCCGAGCGCGCAGATCGTGCGTCCCTGGATGTTTTCCGCGACGCTGTTGAGCAGGTCGAGATCCTCCGCGCGCCCCTTTCCGTGCTCGATGCGGTCGACGATGCGCCACAGCCAGCCGGTGCCCTCGCGGCACGGCGTGCACTGGCCGCAGGACTCCTCGTAGTAGAAGTAGGAGAGCCGCAGCAGCGACTTCACCATGCAGCGCGTGTCGTCCATCACGATCACTGCGCCGGACCCCAGCATCGAGCCCGCCTTGGCGATCGAGTCGTAGTCCATGTCGGTGGCGAGCATCACTTCGCCCGGCAGCACCGGCATCGACGAGCCGCCGGGGATGCAGGCCTTGAGTTTGCGCCCGCCGCGCATGCCGCCCGCCATCTCGAGCAGCGTGGCGAACGGCGTGCCCATCCGGACCTCGTAGTTGCCGGGACGGCCCACGTCGCCGGAGACCGAGAAGATCTTGGTGCCGCCGTTGTTGGGCCTGCCGAGGTCGAGGAAGGCCTCGCCGCCGTGCCGCAGAATCCACGGCACCGATGCGAAGGTCTCGGTGTTGTTGATCGTCGTCGGCTTGCCGTAGAGGCCGAAACTCGCCGGGAACGGCGGCTTGAAGCGCGGCTGGCCCTTCTTGCCCTCGAGCGACTCGAGCAGCGCGGTTTCCTCGCCGCAGATGTACGCACCGTAGCCGTGGTGGTTGTGGAGGTGGAAGCTCCAGTTCGAGCCCAGGATGTTGTCGCCCAGCAGTCCGGCCGCGGTCGCCTCGGCGACCGCTTCCTCCATCCGCTCGTAGGTGTCCCAGATCTCGCCGTGGATGTAGTTGTAGCCGCGCGCGCAGCCCATCGCGTAGGCGGCGATCGCCATGCCCTCGATCAGCACGTGCGGGTTGTACCGCATGATGTCGCGGTCTTTGAACGTCCCCGGCTCGCCCTCGTCGGAATTGCACACGAGGTACTTGTCGCCCGGGAATTGCTGCGGCATGAAGCTCCACTTGAGCCCGGTCGGGAAACCGGCGCCGCCGCGTCCGCGCAGCGCGGACTTCTTCACCTCGCCGATCACCGTCGCCGGCGGGGTCTTCTCGCTGACGATCTTCTTCAGCGCCTCGTAGCCGCCGCGCGCCACGTAGTCGTCGAGACGCCAGTTGCGCCCGTCGAGCCCGGCGAGGATGATCGCATCGGGACCGAAGTCCAATCTGCCGGCGGGCGCGCTCGTCATCGTGGCTCCGTCCTGCCGATCGATGTCGCGACGGAGGCGCGCAACTCCGCGAGCAGCGCGTCGATCGCCTCGGGCCGCATGTAGCTGCACATCCGCTTGTTGTTGACGAGCAGCACCGGCGCGTCGCCGCAGGCGCCCATGCACTCGCCTTCCCTGAGCGTGACGAGGCCGTCCGGCGTCGTCTCGCCAAAGCCGACGCCGAGTTTCTCCTTCAGG
The DNA here is from genome assembly GCA_963788185.1 of uncultured beta proteobacterium. Taxonomy (GTDB): domain Bacteria; phylum Pseudomonadota; class Gammaproteobacteria; order Burkholderiales; family Casimicrobiaceae; genus CAIWHR01. The sequence continues at coordinate 492,307 of CAWBGE010000017.1, read as the reverse complement.
TACTCCGCGGACTTGACCGCGTCCTGCAGCGCGCAGGACAGATTGGTGCAGATCGTGATCTTGTACCTGCCGGTCGGCTTCAGGTTGTACATCGCGTAGAACGACGCGACCTCGTACACCGCAACCGCCGGCATGCCGAGATAGCGGGCGACGAAGTCCATGGTCTCGGTCGCAAGCCAGCCCTTCTCGTCCTGGGCGACGGCGAGCGCCGCCATCACCGCCGACTGCTTCTGGCCGATGGGATACTTGGCGACCTCGCGGTCGATCCTCCGCAGTGCGTCGTCGCTCAGCATGTCAGTGGACGCAACGGATGCGTGCCGGCCTCCCTTGGGGGAGGAGAGCGCAGCGAGCTTCGGGGGGAGTGTCATCGATCGATCTCGCCGAACACGATGTCCTGCGTGCCGATGATCGCGACGACGTCCGCGATCATGTGCCCGCGCGACATCTCGTCGAGCGCCGCGAGATGGGCGAACCCCGGCGCACGGATCTTCAGGCGGTAGGGCTTGTTGGCGCCGTCGGAGATCATGTAGATGCCGAACTCCCCCTTCGGGTGCTCCACGGCTGCATAGACTTCGCCGGCAGGGACGTGCATGCCTTCGGTGAAGAGCTTGAAGTGATGGATCAATTCCTCCATGTTCGCCTTCATCGCTTCGCGCGAGGGCGGCGCCACCTTGAGGTTGTCGGTGATCACCGGTCCGGCGTTCTGCCGCAGCCAGTCGATGCACTGCGCGACGATGCGGTTCGACTGGCGCATCTCCTCGACCCGCACCAGGTAACGGTCGTAGCAGTCGCCGTTGGTGCCCACCGGAATGTCGAAATCCATGCGGTCATAGACTTCGTACGGCTGTTTCTTGCGCAGGTCCCACGGCACGCCCGAACCTCGCAGCATCGGTCCCGTGAACCCCAGTGCCGCGGCCCGCTCGGGCGTCACGACGCCGATGCCGACGGTGCGTTGTTTCCAGATCCGGTTCTCGGTCAGCAGCGTCTCGTAATCGTCGACGCACGCCGGGAAGCGGCGCGTGAAATCCTCGATGAAGTCGAGCAGCGAGCCCTGCCGATTCGCGTTCATCGCCGTCATCGCGCGGGCATTGCGCGTGTGCTGGGCCGCATACTGCGGCATCGCGTCGGGCAGGTCGCGGTAGACGCCGCCGGGACGGTAATAGGCCGCGTGCATCCGCGCACCCGAGACGGCCTCGTACACGTCCATCAGGTCTTCGCGCTCGCGGAAGCAGTAGAGAAAGGTCGTCATGCCGCCGACGTCGAGCGAATGCGCGCCGAGCCATAGCAGGTGGTTGAGGATCCGGGTGATCTCGTCGAACATCACGCGGATGTACTGCGCCCGGATCGGCACTTCGATGCCCAGCAGCCGCTCGATCGCCATGCAGTACGCGTGCTCGTTGCACATCATCGAGACGTAGTCGAGCCGGTCCATGTAGGGCAGCGCCTGGATGAACGTCTTGTGCTCGGCAAGCTTTTCCGTCGCGCGGTGCAGCAGGCCGATGTGCGGATCGGCGCGCTCGATGACCTCGCCGTCGAGTTCGAGCACCAGCCGCAGCACGCCGTGGGCCGCCGGGTGCTGCGGCCCAAAGTTCATCGTGTAGTTGCGGATCTCGGCCATCGCTCAGCCCGTCCCGCGATGAACTTCGGCGCAGGCTAACTTGCGCGAGCAAGTTAAGACCGCAGGTCGGCCGGAGCCAAATTTCATCGTATAGTTGCGGATCTCAGCCACGCCTTCAGCCCTTCCGGAACCCTGCGTCGTCCGCGTAGCTGTCCTCGCGGATGATCCGCGGCGTGTTCTCGCGCGGCTCGATCGAGACCGGCTGGTAGATCACCCGTCCCTGCTCCGGGTCATAGCGCATCTCCACGTGCCCCGACAAGGGGAAGTCCTTGCGGAACGGGTGTCCGATGAAACCGTAGTCGGTGAGGATGCGGCGCAGGTCGGGATGTCCCGGAAACATGATGCCGAAAAAATCGAAGGCCTCGCGTTCGAACCAGTTGGCCGCCGGCCAGATGTCGACCGCGCTGGGAACGATCGGAAAATCGTCGTCCGGGGCAAAGCAGCGGACCCGCAGCCGGCAGTTGTGCGCCAGCGACAGCAGGTGGTAGACGACGGCGAACCGACGCCCGTCGAATGCACCGTCGCCGTAGGTCGAGTAGTCGACACCGCAGAGGTCGACCAGCGTCGCAAAGGCGAACTCCGGGCGGTCGCGCAGCGCCTTCAGCGTCGCCTCCACGCGATTCCCCGCGACGGTGATCGTGACCTCCCCCAGCGCAACCGTGACGCCGGCAAGGGCGTCTCCGAACGCCGCCCGAAGCGACGCGGCCAGGGCGTCCGGTCGAAGGGAGGGCATCAGCGGGCGATCGTGTTGGTGCGCCAGATCTTGTTCTGGAGCTGCAGGATGCCGTAGAGCAGCGCTTCGGCGGTCGGCGGACAACCCGGCACGTAGATGTCGACGGGAACGATGCGGTCGCAGCCGCGGACCACCGAATACGAGTAATGGTAATAGCCGCCGCCGTTGGCGCAGGACCCCATCGAAATGACCCACCGCGGCTCGGCCATCTGGTCGTAGACCTTGCGCAGCGCGGGTGCCATCTTGTTGCACAGCGTGCCGGCGACGATCATGACGTCGGATTGCCGTGGGCTGGGGCGGAAGACGATGCCGAAGCGGTCGAGGTCGTAGCGCGCGGCACCGGCGTGCATCATCTCCACGGCGCAGCAGGCGAGCCCGAAGGTCATCGGCCACATCGAGCCGCTACGCGCCCAGTTGACCAGGCTGTCGACCGACGTGGTGACGAAGCCCCGTTCGAGGACGCCTTCGATGCTCATGAGGCGGATCTGAAGCCGGGGTTGGAATTCATTCCCATTCCAGCGCCCCCTTCTTCCACTCGTAGATGAAACCCACGACCAGGATGGCAAGGAAGGCCATCATCGCGACGAAACCGGGAAATCCGATTTCCGGCAGCACGACGGCCCACGGAAACAGAAAGGCAATCTCGAGATCGAACAGGATAAACAGGATCGCGACGAGGTAATAGCGGACATCGAACTTCATCCGCGCGTCTTCGAACGCCTCGAAGCCGCATTCGTACGGGGAGAGCTTTTCGGCGTTCGGCCGCTTCGGGGAGAGAACCGTCCCCACCGAAAGCAGGACGCCACCGAGCGTCAGGCCGACCAGTATGAAGACGAGGATCGGGAAATACTGTTCGAGCATGGCGTTCGGTTCATCGGAGCCGGCCGACCCCGGACGTGCCCCGGTCGATTGGTTACGCTTCAGCCGCGATGCCGTTACCGGCCCGCACCTCTTGGCAGGGCTGCGCGGCTCGCTTCGCCAGCCGGCGCCCCCGCCAGGGAGCTTCTACTCTGCGGCCGCGCCCCTCAAGCCAGGGCGCGCCGCATCGAACCGTGGTGCCGACGGGGAGACTCGAACTCCCACAACCTTGCGGCCACTAGCCCCTCAAGCTAGCGCGTCTACCAATTTCGCCACGTCGGCACAGCTTGCAACGACTACTTCGGTACCTCACCCGATTTCGAACCCGCGGGCGACGCCGGAACCGGAACCGCCGGAACCGCCTTCAATGGATCGATGGCCGGAACACTGCCGGGAAGTCCCTGCGGCACCGCGGGCACATCCGATGCCTTGGGCGGAACCGGCATGCTGCCCATGACGCCTTCCTGCACGGCACCCCTGGGGACCGTTCTCGATGCGCCGTACCACGTCAGCGCGAGGCTCGACAGGAAAAACACCGTCGCCAGGACGGCAGTGCTCCGCGAAAGGAAATTTGCCGAGCCGGACGCCCCGAACACGCTGCCCGACGAACCGCTGCCGAAGGCCGCGCCCATGTCGGCGCCCTTGCCGTGCTGCAGCAGTACGAATCCGCAAATCGCCACCGCGACCAGGATATGAAGCATCAACAACAGGGTTTCCAGCATTGCCATTCGTTTGTCTCTTCCAGGGAGGCGCGACCACCCGCGCCTGCCGCAACTTGCAATTCGCCGCGCCCGGCGCCTTAACCGCCTGCTACATCCTCAGGCACGCGCAATCGCCAAAAATTCCGCCGCCTTGAGCGACGCCCCGCCGATCAACCCGCCATCGATGTCGGCCTGTCCAAACAGCTTCCCGGCGTTGTCGGCCTTGACGCTGCCGCCGTAGAGCAGGGAAACGTCGCCGGCACCTGCCTTCGACAGCCGCGCCCGCAGCACCGCGTGCACGGCCTGCGCCTGCTCGGGCGAGGCAGTTCGCCCGGTCCCGATCGCCCACACCGGTTCGTAGGCGACCACGGTTTTCTGCGCATCGGATCCCAGCACTGCCAGCACCGCGTCGAGCTGCCGCAGCACGACGGCGTCGGTGGTTCCGGCCTCGCGTTCGGCGAGCAACTCGCCGACGCACACGACCGGCGTAAGCCCTGAAGCCAGCGCGGTCTTCGCCTTCGCCGCGACGATCGCGTCGGAGTCGCCATAGAACTGCCGCCGCTCGGAATGCCCGATCAGGACATACCGGCAGCCAAATTCGGCGAGCATGGCGGCCGACACTTCGCCCGTATAGGCGCCTGCGGCGTGTTCGCTGACGTCCTGCGCGCCCCAGGCGATCGAAGTGGCCTGCAATGCCGCCTGCGCCTGCATCAGATACGGAAAGGGCACGCAAACCGCCATCTGACGATCGCCCTCCCCCTGCCAGGCGCCCGCGAGGTCGCCGAGCAACGCCGCATTCGCGGCCAGCCCGCCGTTCATCTTCCAGTTGCCAACGACCAATCTACGACGCATCGGTATAGTCCGTTTACGCTTGGACGCGAAACGCGCCCCGGAACCGGCGCCGCAATAACGCTTTGGCCGAGGGGGGCGCGACTCAGGAAACCGGTCGATTATACCGCGTCGCGGCAAATCGGAGCAACGGACCCGGACCGCCGGCGCCCTGACTCCGGACGCGGGCCTCCGCGATCAGGCGCCCGCGACGCGCCGCAATTTCCGGATGAAGGGCGGCGCGAACCAGACTAGCAGGGTCAGAACGCCCAGCGTCGCCGCGACCGGGCGCGCGAAAAACGCCATCAGGTTGCCTTCGGACTTGATCATCGAGGTGACGAAGTTCTCCTCCAGCATCGGTCCCAGCACCACGCCCAGGATCGCAGGCGCCACCGGAAACCCGTTTTCCTCGAGGACGTAGGCGACCACCCCGGCGACGAGCATAACGCCGACGTCGAACGGCGTGTTGTTGATCGCGAACGAGCCCACGATGCAGAACAGCAGGATCACCGGCATGAGCACGTTGCGCGGCACCCTGAGGATCTGCTTGGACACCTTGATGCACCACCAGCCCAGCGGAAGCATGATCAGGTTGGCGACGATGAACAGCAGGTAGACGGCGTACAGGTTCTGTGGATTGTGCGTGAACAGCGTCGGACCGGGGTTCATGTTCTTCATGTAGAGCACGCCGATGATGATGGCGGTGATCGAGTCGCCCGGTATTCCGAACACCAGCGCCGGAATGAAAGCGCCGGCCAGCGCGCTGTTGTTGGCGGCACCGCTCTCGATGATGCCCTCGACGTGTCCGGTGCCGTACTTCTCCGGCTCCTTCGACATCTTCTTGCTGATCGCGTACGACATCCAGGCGGCGATGTCGGCGCCCGCCCCGGGCAGCGCACCCACCAGCGTGCCCAATGCGCTGCCGCGCAGGATCTGCATCGGGTATTTGACCGTCAGCGCCCACATGCCCTTGAACACATTGTGGATCGGCTGGTCGACGATCTCGGCCGCGGGCGACGTGTCGACGGCAAAGCGAATGATTTCGGACACCGCGAACATGCCGATCATCAGCGGAATGAAGCCGACGCCGCCCATGAGCTCGGTGCTGCCGAAGGTGAACCGCGGAAAGCCCGCCGGGTTGCCCAGCCCGACGGTGGCGATGAGCAGCCCCAGCAGCAGCGACACGATCCCCTTCAGCGGTCGCTCCGAGGTGATGACGATCGCGCAGGTCAATCCCAGCAGCACCAGCCAGAAGTATTCGAACGAACTGAACCTCAGCGCGAAATCGGCCAGCGTGGGCGCGGCCACGATCAGCACCGCGGTGCCGAAGAGCCCGCCGATGGCCGAGAAAACAAGCCCGGCGCCCAGCGCTTCCTCCGCCCGGCCCTTGCGCGTCATCGCGAAGGCCTCGTCGGTGTAGGCGGCCGACGCGGGCGTTCCCGGCATCCGCAGCAGGCAACCCGGAACGTCGCCGGAGAAGATCGCCATCGCCGTTGCGGTGACGATCGCCGCGATCGCCGGAATGGGCGGCATGAAAAAGGTGACCGGCACCAGCAGCGCCACGGCCATCGTCGCGGTGAGGCCCGGCACGGCGCCGACGAACAGGCCGAACACCGACGCGGCCACCATCGTGACGATGGTCTGCCAGCTGAAGACCATCCCGAACGCGATGACGAGGGGATCCATGGCGAGCGCTAGTACCGCGACCCATAAGTTTGCGTACATGCCGAGAGTCGCATCCGCGCGTCAGCGGCGCGAAGCGAACCGCAGCAATAACCCGTGCCATTGCGAGGATGAGCGACAAAGCCGATGACGATGCGGGGCGGCTCGAACATAGCGAAACTTATGGGTCGCGGTACTAGAACGCGAACGACTTCAACACGCCCCAGGGAAGGGGGACGCGCAGCAGCTTGTAGAAGGCATACCAGATGACGAGCACGACGACCAGCGCCGTCACGACGGCCGGCAGCGGACGGACCCCCAGCAGTGCGAACCAGACGAAAAGCACAACCGGCGCCAGGATCAGAAAGCCGACATCATCGACCCAGAGGATGTAGGCGATGACACCCAGCACGATCGAAAGCAGGGCGACCACATGGCGCCGGGATCCCACCCAGTCGGCGGCGGCCGCCCACGGCGCCTGGGCCCGATGCCGGATGCCGGCGACCACCAGCAGCGCACCCACGGCCAGGAATCCCACAGCGATCACGCCCGGAAACGCCCCTGCGCCGTACTCCTGCCCCGGAATCTTGGGAAAGCCCTGCACCTGCAGCAAGACGAACGCGCCCACCGCGACCAGAACCGCACCGAACAGGGCGTCGTTGAATTTCATCGGTCAGGGGATGCCAAAGGGGTCGGGTTGGCCGGTGGCCGGCACGACCTTCTGACGTCGGCGCCCTGAATACCCGGCGCCGACGATCGAAGGAGCGATTGACGCGGCCGGGCAGGTCCTCAGTACAGGTCTTCCGCGGTGCCCACCCGACGACGGGGCGCGAGCGCGCCCCCGTGTCGCGTCGTTATTTCGCGAGGCCGGCCGCCTTCATGACGGCGCCCATGTCGGCGTCGCTCTTGGCCATGAAGGTCGCGAAGTCGGCCTGCTGCGCCCAGGCAGTGCCATAACCACGCTGCGCGGCGAAGTCCTTGAACTCCTTGCTGTCCCAGACCTTCTTGATCGTGGCGGCGAGTTTGTTTTCGACGTCCTTCGGCAGGCCCTTCGGCGCGCCGATGCCGCGCCATGCCGATACGGTCCAGTTGCTGCCCAGCGCCTGCTTCATCGTCGGCACGTTGGGGAACAGCGAGAACGGCTTGTCGTCCATGACTGCCAGTGCGCGCAGTTTGCCGGCATCGATGAGCGGACGCGCTTCGGCCAGCGAACACGTGGCAACGTCCACGCCGCCGGCGACGACATCCTGCAGCGCGGGCGCAGCGCCGTTGGACGGTACCCACGGAATCGTCTTCTGGTCGATCTTGAGATCGTTCAGCATGCCTGCGAGCGCAAGATGCCAGATCCCGCCCTGAGCGGTGCCCGACGCCTTCATCTTGCCAGGGTTGGCCTTGGCCGCATCGATGAATTCCTTCGCCGTCTTGTAAGGCGAATCCATGCGCACCGTAAAGCCGGCGGGGTCCGCGTTGACCAGCGCCAGCGGCGTGTAGGACGTGGGGCTGAGCTCGGTCAGACCCTGCCAGTGCATCATCACGATCTCGACCGTGATCATGCCGACCGTGTAGCCGTCGGCGGGTGCCTGCGCGATCGCGCTGTGGCCGACGACGCCGCCGCCGCCCGTGCGGTTGACGACGTTGACGGGCTGGCCCAGTTCCTTCTCCATCATCGCGGCAAAGAAGCGCGCCGTCGTGTCGGTGCCGCCGCCGGCGCCCCAAGGCACGACAAAGGTGATCGGACGGTCGGGATATGCCGCCTGTGCGGACGTGGCGATTGCGAATGCACCGACAGCGATTGCGCGAACGAGCACGCGGGTACTGAATTTCATGAGTCCTCCGTGAGACTGCGATTTCGCCGTGGCACCGACATGCACGGGCACGCCGCCGCGACGATACCTAAGAAGTTTGGCAGCGCGCCCGGAGCGGGTCAAGGGGTTCGCCCGGATGACGGCGCAGGTTCGCGCCGCTCAACTGCTGCTCACGGCAGCCAAGGGTTGACACAGGAGGTCTCATGCCGGCAGGCGTTCGAGCAGGTGGCACGAGGCCCACTGGCCACGCGCGATCTGGCGCAGGACCGGCACTTCCTGCCTGCACCGGGCCGCGGCATGCGGACAGCGAGGATGAAAGTGGCAGCCCGACGGCGGATCGAGCGGCGACGGAATCTCGCCCTTGATCGGGACGAAGGTCCGCTTGCCCGGCACCACCTTGCCCACCTCCTTCAGCAGCGCCTGCGTGTAGGGGTGCAGCGGCGAGGCGAAGATCGCCTCCGTGGAACCGCTCTCGACGACGCGCCCCAGATACATGATGACCACGCGGTCGCTGATGTGCTCGACGACCCCCAGATCGTGGCTGATGAAGAGGTAGGTGAGCGAAAGCGCCGATCGCAGCTCCATAAACAGGTTCAGCACCTGCGCCTGGATCGAAACGTCGAGCGCCGCCACCGATTCGTCGCAAACGAGGAACTCGGGCTTCACGGCCAGCGCACGCGCGATGCCGATGCGCGCGCGCTGACCGCCGGAGAACTGATGCGGGAAGCGCCGCATCAGCGTCGGGTCGAGCCCGACGCGATTCAGCTGCAGGCCCACGTACTCGGTCTGCTGCTTGCGCGCGATCAAGCCGTGCGCGACCGGCGCCTCGCCGACGATGTCCACGACGCGCAGGCGCGGATTGAGCGACGCGTAGGGGTCCTGGAAGATCATCTGCATCTTGAGTTGCTGCAACCGCGCCTTGGCCGGCGGCAGCCCGGCGAGCGCGGATCCGCGCCAGAACCGCTCGCCCTCGGTGAGCGGCAACAAGCCGACGGTGAGCCGGCCCAATGTCGACTTCCCGCAGCCGGATTCGCCAACGAGCCCCACGACCTCGCCCGCCCCGATGGCGAGGTCGACATCGTCCACCGCGTGGACGACCTCCTCGCGAACGTTCGCCCCCAGCAGGTTGCCGATCCGCGCCGCGATGTCGAGCCCCTTGACGAAACGCCTGGAGACGCCGCGCAACTCGACCAGCGGCGTGCCGGCAGCGGAAATCGCACGCGCGTTCACGGCGCGGCCGCACCGGCAAGCGGGTGATGGCAGCGAACGGAGGCAAGGCCGCCGCCGTCATCCTCTACGGATGCCATTGCCGGCATCGTCGAGCACGTCTGGTCTGCACGGCCGCAGCGATCGCGAAACGCGCAACCCGGCGAAAGATCCAGCACGTTCGGCGTCATGCCCGGAATCTGCCGCAGCCGGGCGCCCCGCGCGCTGCGCGAGGGCACCGAATCGAGAAGCCCCTGCGCGTAAGGATGCCGCGGCCGCGACAGCAGGCCGACGACGCTGTTCTCCTCGACGATTCGCCCGGCGTACATGACGCACACGCGGTCGGCCAGGCCCGCGATGACCGACAGGTCGTGCGTGATCCAGATCATCGCCGCACCGGTCTCGCGCGTGAGCTTCTGCATCTCGAACAGGATCTGCCCCTGGATCGTCACGTCCAGCGCGGTGGTCGGTTCGTCGGCAATGATGAGATCCGGGTTGTTGAGCAGCGCGATGGCGATGGCGACGCGCTGGCGCATGCCGCCGGAAAACTGGTGCGGGTACGCAACCAGGCGCTCATCCGGCGAGGGAATGCCGACCTTGACCAGCGCGGCGCGCGCGCGCTCCCGTGCCGCCGTGGCGCTCACGTTCTCGTGGGCGAGTATCGTCTCGGTCATCTGGTGATCGACGCGCAGCACCGGATTGAGCGTCATCATCGGATCCTGGAAGATCATCGCAATGCGGTTGCCGCGAAGTTGGCGCATCTCCTCGGCCGAAAGCATGGCGAGGTCGCGGCCGTTGAACAGGATCCGGCCGGCGACCCGGCGGCCCGGCGGATCGATGAGCCCCATGATCGAGTAGCCCGTCATCGACTTGCCGGAGCCGGACTCACCGACGAGCCCCACGACCTCGCCTCTGGCGACGGCAAAGGACACGTCGTCGACCGCCTTCACCACCCCGGCCTTGGTGAAGAAATGGGTACGCAGGCCGGACACCTCGAGCAGCGGCGGGCTCACCTGGAAAGCCGGGGATTGAGCACGTCGCGCAGCTGGTCGGCGACGAGGTTGATGCTGACGATGGTGAGCAGCAGGGCGATGCCGGGAAAGAAGCTGATCCAGTACTTGCCCGACAACAAATACTGGTAGCCATTGGCGATGAGTAGCCCGAGCGAGGGCTCCGTGATCGGCAGCCCGAGGCCGAGAAACGAAAGCGTGGCTTCCAGCGCGATCGCCGCCGCCACCTGCACGGTGGCCACGACGATCAGCGGCGGCAGGCAGTTTGGCAGCAGGTGCCGGAACACGATGCGCGCCGGCGACAGCGCAAGGCAGCGTGCGGCCTCGATGTACTCGCGGCGCTTCTCGACCAGCGCCGCGCTGCGCACGGTGCGCGCGTAATACGCCCACTGCACGGTCACCAGCGCCGCGACGACCTTGCCCACACCCTGTCCCAGCACCGCGATGAGAATCAGCGCGATCAGGATCGCCGGAAACGAGAGCTGGATGTCGACGATGCGCATCGTCAGCGCTTCGACCTTGCCGCCGAAGTATGCGGCGACCAGTCCCATCGTGAGGCCGATCGCGAGCGCGAACAGCGTGCTCGTCGCGCCGACGCCGAGGCTGATTCGCAACCCGTAGAAGATCGCCGACAGCATGTCCCGTCCCTGGTCGTCGGTGCCGAGCCAGAACGTGCCCCCGTTCGGCGCCCGGGACCCCGGCTCGAGGCGGCTGTCCATCACGTCCAGCTGCGCCAGGTCGTAGGGATTCTGCGGCGAGATCCAGGGCGCGAACACGGCCAGCAGGAGAATGCAGAGCAGGAGGACGGCACCGGCGACCGCGACCGGATTGGCGGCGAAGTCGGACACGATGCGCCGCAACGGCGATTCCGGCGTCCGCGAAGCAGTCGCCGCCGCCGCGGTCATCCCTTGCTTTCCGTGAGGCGCACGCGCGGATCGAGCGCCGAATACAGGATGTCGACGACGAGGTTGATGACGATGAACAGGAACACGATCACGAGCAGATAGGCGACGATCACCGGCCGGTCGAGAACGCCGATCGAGTCGATCAGCAGCTTGCCCATGCCGGGCCAGGCGAAGACACTCTCGGTGACGATCGCAAACGCGATGACGGAACCGAATTCCAGCCCGATGACGGTGACGATCGGGATCAGGATGTTGCGCAGGACGTGAACGCCGATGACGCGCGCGTTGGAAAGCCCCTTGGCGCGCGCAAATTTGACGTAATCCTGCAGCAACGCCTCGCGGGCGCCGGCGCGCGTCAGCCGTATCAGCAGCGCCAGCTTGAACAGCGCGAGATTCGCCGCCGGCAGGATGAGGTGCCGCCACCCCTCGAGCGACAGGAAGGACACCGGCACCAGGCCGAGCAACTGCTCCGTCGGGCCGCGCCCGTTCGACGGCAGCCAGCCCAGCATCACCGAGAACACCATGATCAGCATCAGGCCCACCCAGAAAGTCGGCAGCGAGAAACCGAGAATGGAGCCCGCCATGATCGTTCGTCCCGCGATGCCGTCGGGCTTCAGCCCCGCCCACAGTCCGAGGGGGATTCCCAGCACGACGGCGATGAGCATCGCCGCAAACGCCAGCTCGAGCGTGGCCGGCATGCGCTCGAGGATCAGCGACAGCGCCGGCGTGCTGTGCACGAACGACCTGCCAAGGTCGCCGCGGAACGCGCCGAGCAGGAAGCCGCCATACTGCTCGGGCAGCGACTTGTCGAGCCCGAGCGCGACGATGGCGCGCTCGCGGTCGATCTGGTCGGCCTGCGGGTTGATGAGGATGTCGATCGGATTGCCGACCGCATACACGCCGACGAACACCAGCAACGACATCACGAGCAATACGACAACGCTCTGCAGGCTGCGGCGGATGATGAAGACCAGCATCGTGGTAAGGCGTTCGGGTGGTGCGTGAGGGCGTCGTCGGCAGGTCAGATGCCCAGATACGCGTGCACCCGGTCGCGGTTGGCGTCGAGTCCGGAGGCAGTGAACATCTCGGCGATGCGGCCGTGGTCCATGACGTAATGCCGGTCGGCAACGGCTGCGGCAAAGCGTAAATTCTGCTCCACCAGCAGCACGGTGAAGCCCCGCGCCTTCAGCCGGCGTATGGTGTGGCCGATCTCCTGCACGATCACCGGCGCCAACCCCTCCGTCGGCTCGTCGAGCAGCAGGCACCGGGATCCGGTACGGAGAATGCGCCCGATGGCGAGCATCTGCTGTTCGCCTCCCGACAGCTCGTTGCCGCGATGGTCGAGGCGTCCGGCGAGATTGGGAAAGAGATCGAGAATCTCCCGCTCGTCGAGGCCGCCGGCACGTACCACCGGCGGCAGCGAGAGATTCTCGGCCACCGAGAGGCTGGAGAAGATTCCGCGCTCTTCCGGGCAGTAAGCGACGCCGAGGCCGGCAACGCGATGCGGCGCGAGAAGCGTGAGCTCGCGACCGTCGAACAGGATCGACCCGGTCCGCCGCGACACCAAACCCATGATCGACTTCAGCGCCGTGGTCTTGCCGGCACCATTGCGCCCGAGCAGCGTCACCACCTCGCCGGCCGGCACGTCGAAGGAAACGCCGTGCAGGATGTGCGCGTCGCCGTACCAGGCATCGAGCCCGCGAACGCAAAGCAGCGTGCCCGGCAGTGACGGGGTCGGCGGTACGGGGAGACTTGCGGGCGCAGACACGACCGCGACTGTATTACGGCCGCGGTCGCCCTGTCGACTCCGGCGCCGGCCCGGGACACACCCCTGGTCGGATTTTCACGGACTTCCCAGCCACTGCCGTGCCCGCTGGGTGGCGATGAGCTGCGCCCCATTGGCGAGTCCGGCGCGGTCCGCCGCCTCGAGCGCGATCTGCAGCAGCTGGGCGGCGACAAATGCGTCGGTCAGCGTGTTTCGGCGCGTTGCGTCCAGGAGTCCGAAGTGCGCGAGCCAACCGTCGAGCGAGGTGTGTCGGGTGCCGGGGAAGAGCTCCGGCAGCAGCGACGCGAGATCGATCCATGGATGGGAAAACGGATAGCCGAGAATCGAGCGCACACTTCGCGCCAGTACCGCCTGGCTGAACTTCGCCCGGAACGCGACCAGCGGCGATTTGCCGAGGTACTCGAGAAATTCGATCACCGCGTCGCCGGGCTCGGCACCGGAAAGCTGCATCTCTCCGCCGATGCCGTGGATCAGGACGTTGGCGTCGGCACTCGCCTTGTCTTGACGCAGCACCTGCTCGTAGCAGTCGCCCAGATCCAGACAGCCCTGTGCAACCCCGACGGCGCCGATCGCGATCAGACGATCGCTGCGCATGTCGGGGCCGGTGGTCTCGATGTCGACGACGACGTAGCGCGCCGCGTTGTGCCGCCGCGCGAGGTCCGCCTGCGGAACGGCGCGCCACCGGTTGACACGCGTCTCCTGCTCGCCTCCGACCCGGGGCCCGCCCAGCAGGTAATCGACCGCGGTCCTGAGGATATTCACGGCGCTGATCCGCGGCGCGGCCGTTCAGGCGCCGTGCACCTGCCTCAGCAGCTGCTGCAATTTCCTGGCCTGGCGGAACGCCTCCTTGAGCATCCGCTGGTCGACCTCGTTCAGCGCGTAGGGATCGATGCGGTTGGCCATGTTCCGCGCGCCCGGCGCATCCTGCTGCCGCAAGCGCAGCAGCTGGAGAAAGTGAAACCCGTCGATCGTTGCATCGACGTGCCGCGCCTCGACGTTGATGCGTCGGCCCGCCTCGCGCATGCGGGCGACCGTCCCCGTTTCGGCGATGCCCGCCGCCAGTGCGAAGACCCGGGCGGCATCCACGAAGATCCGCGTGCCGCGCGCCTTGATGTCGAAGGTTCCCCGGTGGGCCGGATCGTCGTCGGTCGCGAACGCGCGTATGAGCCCCAGCGGCGGCTCGACCTGCAGCGCGTTGGCGACCATGAAACGCAGGAACACCTTGTTGTCGCGCGTGAAGTCGAACAGCCACTCGCGCAGCGCATCGACCAGCGTGGTGTCTCCATAGAGCGGCCGGAAGTCGAACACGATGTTCGCGTTCAGCAGCGACTCGGGGGTCGGCGCGCGCAGCCAGCCGAGGAACTTGGCCTTCCACTCCCCCACCGACAGGCAAAGCTCCGGATTGGATGCCATGACCTTGCCTTCGCACAGCGGGAAGCCGAGTTCGTCGAGCGCCGCGTTGACCTCGCGCGCAAAGGCGAGCAGCCGCGCGCGGCGGATGTCGCAGTCGGCGTCGTCGGCCGCATGGAACACGATCGCGTTGTCCTGGTCGGTCGCAAAGGTCTGTTCGCCCCGGCCCTCGCTGCCCAGCGCCAGCCAGCACCAGTCGCAATCGTCGAGATCGTGACGTTCCAGTACCAGGTCGAGCAGGCGGCGCGAAAGCGCATCGTTGAGCGACGCGATCGTCCGCGTCAGCGGCTCGGCCCCGACGCCCTGGGCGAGGAGGTTCTGCGTCAGGCGGCGGATGTCGTCGGCAGCACGCTTCAGCGCCTCGACGCTGCGCGCGGCGTGCAGTTCCTCGACCACCTGCCGCATCGACACCCGCTGCAGCGCGAAGAGATCCCGCTCGTTGATGACGCCCCTGAGCCTGCCGTGGTCGACGACGACCACCTGCCGTATCCCGCGCTCGGCCATCACGTGCATCGCCTCGTAGGCGGTCGCAGTGGCCGGCAGCGTGACGATCGGCGTGGTCATCACCTCCAATACGGGAGTCGACAGCGGACGCTCGGGCAGGACCACTCGCCGCAGCAGGTCGACCAGGGTGAACATTCCGATCGGTGCGCCTTCGTCGCCTTCGACGATGATCGTGCGCACATTGGTGTCGGACATCCGCTGCAGCGCCTCGCGCAGCGTCGCCCGCGCGGGACAGGATACCGGCTCGATGCGCACCAACTCCTCGAGCGTGTGGGTCAGCGTCTGCTGCTCGGCCGCGCGGGCGCTGTACTGGCCGTGGAGGCTTGCCAGCGACAGCTTGAGGGTCTCGGTGATCGCCTGCGTGCAGTAGCGCTCGAACTCCGGAGATTCGTGGCGCAGGCGCAGAAAGTCCTCGCGCGGCAGCAGATAGCAGAACGTGTCCTGCGCTGCGGTGAATATCTTGGTCGTCCTGCCCCCGGCCGAAAGCGCGCCGACCGGAAAGAGCTCGCCGGGCTGGAGTGCGGGTTCGGGATCCGCCTGGGGGTGGTCGGGACGACTGCCTACCAGCCCCCGCTGGACGATGTACAGCGCCTCGACCGGACCCGACTGGGGCGACAGGATCTCCCTGTCCTTGCCGTAGTAGGCGATCTTCAGCCGCGTCGCCAGCGCGGCGAGAGACGCCTCCGACATCCGGCTGAAAGGCGGGTACCGGCGCAGGAATTCGCAGGTCGCTTCGACGATGACGGGCGGAGTGTGCATCGCGTTAGCGTAAGGAAAAGCGGTCCCGAACGCAAAAACCCCCGCGCGAAGACGGGGGTTCCTGCGAAGCGTCGATTACCGCACCGGAACTCAGTGCGCGGCAGCCCTGGAAGCCAGGATGCCGGTGTTCTGGCGGACATAGAGCTCGTCCCACATCTCTTCGGCCCGCTTGTCGCGGTAGAGCAGCGAACCGAGGATCACGGCCAGGAAGCCCAGCGGGATCGAGATGAGGCCGGGATTGCGCAGTTCGAACAGCGGCTTCTCGAGCCCCATGATCGAGGTCCGGTCGCTGCCGATGTCCTTGATCCTGGCCTCGGCCGCGCCCTTCGCCTTCGTGGACTTGGCGATGTCGGCCTTGAGCTTGTCCTGCGCCGGCGCCTCGGTCGCGGCGGTGAGATCGGCGTTGAATTTGGCGAGCCGGGCGGTTTCGCCCACGACGATCTTCTCCTGCGCCGCCTTGACCGCGAGCGGATAGGTGAGGTTCGGCGAAACCATGACCAGCCCGATCGCCGTCAGCGTTCCGACGATCATGCCCAGCACGATGCCGCCGGTATTGCAGCGTTTCCAGAATAGCGTCAGCAGCACGCAGGGGAAGTTCGCGGACGACGCCACGGCAAACGCAAGGGCTACCAGGTGGGCGACGTTCTGCCCCTTGGCCGCGATGCCGATGGTGATTGCCATTGCGCCGACCAGAACGGTCGCGACGCGCGCCGCCTTGACCTGTTCCTGCGGGGTCACGTGGCCCTCGCGGATCACGCCGACGTACAGGTCGTGCGCCATCGCCGATGCCGCGGCGAGAACCAGGCCGGCGACCACCGCGACGATGGTCGCGAAGGCGACCGCCGCGACGAAGGCCAGGAACAGGTTGCCGAGCATCGAGTCGGGGCCGCCGCCCACGTATTGGGCAAGCAGCGGGCCGGCCATGTTGCCGCCCGGATCCACCGCCCGGATGTTCACCGCGCCCACGCTCATCGCCGCGCCCATGCCGAGGAACAGCGTCAGCACGTAGAATCCGCCGATGATCGCCATCGCCCAGATGACCGAAACGCGCGCATCCTGCGCCGTCGGCACGGTGAAGAAGCGCATCAGGATGTGCGGCATGCCTGCCGTCCCGAACACCAGTGCCATGCCCAGCGAGATCTGGTCGATCGGCGCCTTGAACAGCAGGCCCGGCTCGAGGAAGCGCTGGCCGAGTTCCGCCGGACTCATGTTTCGCGCCGCGTCACCGAGCAGCGCCGCCACCTGCGCCTGCACCTTGGCATCGCCGACCACCGCGGTCAGGAACGCCGGCAGGCTGAAGCCGTAGGGCGTCCAGACGAACATCACGAGGAGGATCGAAGCCGTCACGAGCAGGATCGCCTTGATGATCTGCACCCACGTCGTCGCGACCATGCCGCCGAACAGCACGTACCCGAGCATCAGCACGCCTACGACGATCACCGAGATCTCGTAGTCGATGCCGATCAGCGTCTTCACCAGCACGCCTCCACCCACCATCTGCGCGGTGAGGTAGAACGTCGACACCGTGATCGTCGACAGCGCGCCGACGATCCGCACCTTCTTCGGGTCGTTACGGTAGGCGAGAATGTCGGACAGCGTGTACTTGCCGATGTTGCGGCAGGGCTCGGCGATCACCAGCAGCACCGTGATGTACGCAACCAGCCAGCCGACCGAGTACATGAAGCCGTCGTAGCCGTAGAGCGAGATGAGGCCGGCGATGCCCAGGAAGGACGCGGCCGACAGATAGTCGCCGGCGATCGCCCAGCCGTTCTGCAGGCCCGAGACCCCGCCCCCCGCGACGTAGAAGTCGGAGGCGGTCTTGACGCGCTTAGCCGCGATGTAGGTGACGAACATCGTCACCGAGATGATCACGCCGAAGACGAGGAAAGTGAGCCAGCGCCACTTGTCGGCGACTGCCCCTTGTGCAAGTGCGGGGGTGGCGATCGCGAACAATGCCACCAGCCCGGCGAGAATGGCGGTTCGGCGCGAATTCATTTGCGCCCCCCCATCTTCTTTTCCATGTCCCTGACGATCTCGGCCGCCATCACGTCGAACTCGTTGTTGGCACGGCGCGAATAGTAGTAGGCAAGCGCCCACGCGACGACGAACTCCGACAGCGCGAACAGCAACCCGACGTTGATCGGGCCCCAGACCTTGATCCTGAACAGATCCTGGAAGTAAGCGGCGCCGATCGGCAGCATGAAGTAGTAGGCGGTCGAAAAAATCATCAGCCCCCAGAGAAACGACGTCTTCTTCCGGTGCAACTCCTGAAACTTCGGATCCTCGTCTATCGCCTTCCAGTCCACCTTAGCTGCATCAGCCATGGCTTAGCCTCCTCACCGCCATTTGTACCGACCGGCCCCATCGCGCGCTGCCATGAAGCCCGTCCCCCGGCGCGACCTGCCCGCTCCTGCGCCACACTCGCATTACCACATGCCGTCCTTACGCGGACCTTACAGATCGGTCCACACGGGAGGACGCCTACCCAGAAACGCGTCGATGCCCTCCGCAGCGTCCGGTTCCATGAGGTTGCAGGCCATCACTTCGCCGGTCAGTTCGTAAGCCCCCGCGACCCCGCGATCGATCTGCTGGTAGAAGGCCCGCTTGCCCAGCGCCACGACCGTCGGGCTCTTGCTTCGGATGAGGTCAGTGTAACGCGCCACGGCAGCATCGAGCTCGGCCGCGGGCACCACGGCATTGACGAGCCCCCACGCGAGCGCGGTCGTGGCGTCGATCATCTCCCCGGTAAGCAGCATTTCCATCGCCCGCTTGCGCCCGATGTTGCGCGCGACACCCACGGCGGGCGTCGAGCAGAACACGCCGACATTGACGCCCGGCAAGGCAAATCTTGCCGTGTCGGCGGCGACGGCGAGGTCGCACATCGAAACGAGCTGGCAGCCCGCTGCGGTCGCGATCCCGTGGACGCGTGCGATCACGGGCTGCGGCAACTCGGTGATCTTCATCATCATCCGGCTGCAGGCGTCGAACATCTCGCGCTGCCAGAGGACATCCGGGTGCGAGCGCATCTCCTTCAGATCGTGCCCGGCGCAGAAACCCCTACCCTCCGCTGCCAGCACGACCACGCGCACCTGCCGGTCGGCGGCGACGGCATCCAGCGCCGCGTCGAGCGCGGCGATCATTTCCCGCGACAGCGCGTTGAAGCGATCGCCGCGATTCAGGGTAATCGTCGCCATCCCCGCGGCCGGTTCCACGCGCACGTACGGGGTCGGGGTCGAATCAACGGCTGCGGTCATCGGCGGGCTCCTTGGCGACAGGATGCGTTGCGACCGGCGGCGGCAGGCGACGCGTGATCGGCACGCATCGATCAACCGCCCGCTACACCGGAGGCGGAAAACTGCCATCATAACGCCGCCGGGTGTCTCTGCCTGTCGGCCTGCCCGCGCGGGACGCTGCACCTGCGCCGGGCCCGTCCCTTGCCCGGCAACGCCGCATTTCGTATGCTGCGACGCAGTCCGACCGAACGAGACCTTCATCATGGCAAACCGATTGTCGAAGATTGTCACCCGCACCGGAGACGGCGGCAGCACGGGCCTCGGCGACGGCTCGCGCGTGGGCAAGGAATCGGCCCGCATCGATGCCATCGGCGAAATCGACGAGCTCAATTCCACGCTCGGCGTATTGCTTGCCGAGGAGCTGCCGACCGTGCTGCGCGACCTCTTCATCGGCATCCAGCACGATCTCTTCGATCTCGGCGGCGAACTCTCGATTCCAGGCTATGTCGCGATGACCGACGCGCAGGTGGCGGGCCTGGAGGCGACGGTCGAAGCGCTCAACGCCGATCTCGCGCCGCTCAAGGAGTTCATCCTTCCCGGGGGCACGCGTCCCGCCGCGCTGGCGCATGTGAGCCGCACGGTGTGCCGGCGCGCCGAACGCGCGCTCGTGCATCTTGCGGCGACCGAGAACGTGAGCGACTCTGCCCGTCGTTACGTGAACCGGCTCTCCGATGTCCTGTTCGTCGTCGCCCGGGTGTTGAACCGAAGCGCCGGGCAGGGCGACGTGCTGTGGGCGAAAGGGCGCAATACTGCCGGCAAGTGATCCGCGGGCGTCTGGCTTCTCAGTGCCGGCGTTTCAGCGCGTACCCGTCGGGTCGATCTTCCACTTCCCAGCCGGCGCTCTGGATCTTCTTGCGCAACGCGTCGGATTCGGCCCATTGCTTCGCTCGTCGGGCGGACAAGCGCGTCTCGGCCAGCGCCTGGACGTCGGGCGGCGCGGCCTCCTGCGTCGGCGACCAATCCGCGAGGCCGAGGCCGAATACCCGGTCGAAGCGCAGCAGCGTCGTCCGGCGCACGCCCGGCGGGAGGTCGCCGCGCAGCACGTCCCACGCGATCGCCAGCGCCCGGGGAAGGTTGAGGTCGTCGTTGATTTCGTCGGTGAACCTCGTCACTGCGGCGGGATCCGCGTCGGCATCGCCGGCATCGCGCAATGCGTGCACGCCGCTGCGCATCCGGTCGAGTCCGGTCGCCGCCGCATCCAGCGCATCCCAGGTGAAGTTGAGCTGGCTGCGGTAGTGGGCGGTGAGGCAGAGGTAGCGGTAGGCCAGCGGATCGTACCCGCGATCGACCAGCGACTGCACGCGCAGGAACTCGCCGGCCGATTTCGCCATCTTCGCGTCGTTCAGAAGCAGGAAGTAGCCGTGCAGCCAATAGTTGGCGAGCCGGGTGCCGCAACGCGCCTCGGTCTGTGCGATCTCGTTGGTGTGATGGACCGGAATGTGATCCTCGCCGCCGCAATGGATGTCGAACAGATCGCCCAGGTATCGCTGCGCCATCGCGGAGCACTCGATGTGCCAGCCCGGAAAGCCACGCCCCCAGGGGCTGTCCCACTCCATCTGCCGATGATCGTCCGGCGCGGAGAACTTCCACAGCGCGAAGTCGGTCGGGTTGCGCTTGTCGCCCACGTCGACGCGCTTGCCCGCCTCGAGACCCTTGACGTCGAGCCGCGCCAGATGCCCGTAATCGGCCTGCCGGCTGGTGTCGAAATAGACGCCATCGGGCGTGCGATACGCGTAGCCGTTGCGCTCGATGTCGGCAATGAATGCGATCTGCTCGGCGATGTGGTCGGTGGCCTTGCACAGAACGGTCGGGGCGTCGATCGCGAGCAGGCGCAGATCGGCGACAAAGGCATCTGTATAGAGTTCGGCGATCTCCCACGCGGTCTTGCCGGTGCGCCGCGCGCCCTTCTCCATCTTGTCCTCGCCGGTGTCGGCGTCGGAGGTGAGATGCCCGACGTCGGTGATGTTCATCACGTGCCGGACGGAATAGCCATTCCATGCCAGTACGCGCTTCAGCAGGTCCTCGAAAAGGAAAGTCCGGTAGTTGCCGATGTGCTGGTAGTCGTAGACGGTCGGCCCGCAGGTGTAGAGGCCGACTTCGCCTCCGGGATGCAGGGGTTCGAAACGGCGCAGGCTGCGAGTGTAGTTGTCGTAGAGCGAGAGCGCGTTGGGCATTGCGATCAGTCAAAGAAAACGCCAGCCCGAGGCTGGCGGCGGGTTTCAGACATCGCAGGATCGTAACCAAAGCCAGGCGCGACGGCAAGCAACCGCAGCGCTCCCTACACGATCAGCGATTTTGCCATCACGTGATCGTCCATGAAGAACCCGTTGCCGATCGGCACGGTGACCGCCTCGCGCAGCGCAAAGCCGCATCGATGGTAGGCCGCGATGGCTTTCGCGTTCTGCTTGTTGACGTTCAGGATCAGCGTTGCGGCGCCGGCCGCGCGTGCGAACGCTTCGACCCGGGCAACGAGGCGCCCGCCAAGTCCCAGCCGCTGGTACCGCTGCAGCACGTACAGCTTGTCGAGCTTGGCTTCGTCGGCCTGCCCGGTGACGTACCACGCCGCGAACCCCGCCATCGCGTCGCCGCAGAACGCCAGCTCGATCCCGCGGTCAGACCGATCGAGAAACGTCGCGAGCGCGTCGAGCGCGTAGCCGCGCGCCAGCATGTAGTCGATCTGCTCGACGCTGATGATTCCGGGATAGTGGGCGTGCCAGATGGCGTGTGCAAGGCGCGCCACATCGGGCAACTGGTCGGAGCGCGCCGAAACCAGCGTGACAGGCAGGGCTGACATGAGTGCGGGCAGCGGAGTGATGACGGGGAGGCAAATCTAGCACAAGCAACCCGGGCAGCCGCGGTCCCCGCCCACCGGGGCACGGTAGAATGCGACGCGCGGCCCGGCCCGAAGCCGTCCAACCGAGTGCGGCCGCCCGACCTGCCGATGACTTCCGCTCCCGCCAACCTCTCGCGCCGCCTGATCGCTCTCGTCATCGTGGTCTTCGCGGTCGTCTGGTTCGGCAACCTCGACACCCGGAAGCTCATCCATCCCGACGAAGGCCGGTACGCCGAGATTCCGCGCGAAATGCTCGCCAGCGGCGACTGGGTCACCCCGCGGCTCAACGGGCTCAAGTACTTCGAGAAGCCGCCGCTGCAGTACTGGATGACGGCGTTGGCGTATCGGAGCTTCGGGCTCCACGAAGGTTCGGCGCGGATGTGGCCGGCGTTGTCGGCGTTCATCGCGATACTGGTCATCGGTTATGCCGGTCACCGCCTCGGCGGGCCTGCATTGGGGCTGCATACCGGCCTGGCACTGGCCGGCATGGTCGGCTACATCGTCAACGGCCACATGCTGTCGCTCGACGCGGGCCTTGCGGCCTTCCTCACCGTCGCGCTCGCAGGATTTCTCGTCGCCCAGCGCGCGGAAGCGACGCCTGCCGAGTGCCGGCGCTGGATGCTCGTTGCCTGGGCCGCGATGGCCGGCGCATTGCTGTCCAAGGGGCTGATCGGGCTGGTGCTCCCGGGCGGCGCGCTCGTCACCTATACGCTGCTGCAGCGCGACTTCGCGCTGTGGCGGCGCCTGCACATCGGCAAAGGGCTGTTGCTGTTCCTGGTGCTGACGCTGCCGTGGTTCGTGCTGGTGTCGCGCGCCAACCCCGAGTTCCTGCAGTTCTTCTTCGTCCACGAGCACTTCCAGCGCTTCCTCACCACCGGGCACAGGCGCACCGGCGCATGGTGGTATTTCATCCCGCTGCTCCTGGTCGGCAGCCTTCCCTGGCTGCTCGTCCTGCTGGCCGGGGCAAGGCGCCTGTGGTCCCGCGCCTTGCCCCAGGCAAACGGATTCTCGTGGCAGCGATTCGTCGTGGCGTGGTCTGGCTTCGTCTTCGTCTTCTTCAGTCTTTCCGGTTCCAAGCTGGCGTCATACATCCTGCCACTTTTTCCGTCGCTCGCGTTGCTGGTGGCCTGGCTGCTGCCGCGCCTCGGAGCGCGGCGCCTCGCCCGGCTCACGCTGCCGCTGGTCATCGCCGCCGCATCGGTCGCCGCCGCCGCGTTCGCCGCCAACGAGAACGTTCTGCGCCGGTTCCTCGATCCGGGCCGCCAATCGCTGGAGCTGATCGCGACCTACAGGCTCTGGATCGCCGCCGCGATGGCGGTGAGCGTTGCCGGAGGTCTGATCGCTCTCCGCGCGTTCCGGCGCGACACCGCGATGTCGATCACCCGCGGCGCCATCGCGCTGTCGCTGTCCAGCCTGATCGCGATTCAGATAGCCATCTCCGGATACGATGTTTTCCGCGCAACCCGCTCGTCGTTCGATCTCCTTCAGGACGCGCAGTCGCGGCATGGCGCATTGCGCACCGACGTTCCGTTCTACCAGGTGCGCATGTATGACCAGACAGCCAGCTTCTATCTCCGCCGCACGGCCACGCTGGTGGAGTTCCGCGACGAGATGGCGTTGGGCATCGATGCCGAACCCCAGCGCGCCATCGCATCCGTCGACGCCTGGTGGCCCGTGTGGACGGCGCTCGAGCAGGGATACGCATTGCTGCCCAATGACGAATTCTCGGCGCTGTCCGCGGCAGGGCTGCCGATGCGCGAACTCGCGCGCGATCGCCGCCGCGTCCTGGTGAGCCGCCGATGACCCTTGCCGCCTTTGCCTTCCTGATGACCGGCGTGCTGCTCAACGCAGCTGCCCAACTGCTGCTCAAGGCCGGGACCAACGCGCTTGGTGTGCTCACGCTCGACGCCGACACCTGGTTTGCCACCCTGCTGCGGATGGCCACGCAAAGCCACTTCATCCTGGGCACCGGCTGCTATGTGCTGAGCCTTTTCGTGTGGATTCTCGGCCTGTCGCGGGTCCCGGTATCGGTCGCCTATCCGCTGTTGTCGGTCGGATACATCGTCAATGCGGTGGCGGCGCACTACCTGTTCGGCGAAGCCGTCACCGTGACGCGGTGGCTGGGCATCGGCTTTATCATCATCGGCGTGTGGCTGGTGGCCCGCAGCTGATTCACCAAGAGGCCCCGCGATGAGCACCCTCCCCTACCTTCCCTTTGCTCGACCGACGATCGACGAAGCGACCATTGCCGCCGTCGGCGACGTGCTGCGTTCGGGCTGGATCACCAGCGGACCGCAGGTTCAGGCGTTCGAGACTGCGCTGTCCGACTACCACGGCGGACGTCCGGTGCGTGTCGTGTCGTCGGCGACCGGCGCGATCGAAATCGCGCTGCGATTGATCGACGTCGGGCCGGGCGACGAAGTCCTGACGCCGGCGATGACTTTTTTCGCGGCACCCAACATGATCGCCAGGGTCGGCGCCACGCCGGTGTTCGTCGACGTGGATCTGGCGACGCGCAACATCGA
Organism: uncultured beta proteobacterium; assembly: GCA_963788185.1. Taxonomy (GTDB): domain Bacteria; phylum Pseudomonadota; class Gammaproteobacteria; order Burkholderiales; family Casimicrobiaceae; genus CAIWHR01. Next base: position 467,871 of record CAWBGE010000017.1, on the reverse strand, counting down.
TCTCGCTGCGGCGGAAGCGAAGATCACCCCGCGGACCCGGGCCATCATGCCGACGCATTTCGCCGGCCTGCCGATCGACATGGATGCGCTGTACCAGCTTGCCAAACGGCGGGGCCTGCGGGTCATCGAGGACGCTGCGCTTGCCATCGGATCGTCGTGGCGGGGCCGGCGCATCGGCAGCTTCGGCGACATCTGCATCTTCAGCTTCCACCCGAACAAGAACATGACGACCATCGAGGGGGGGGCGCTGGTCGTCAACGACGTCCAGGAAGCCAAGACCGTCGAGATCCTGCGTTTTCACGGCATCGTCCGGCTGCCCGACGGTACGCGGGATGTCGCGTTCCCGGGAGGCAAGTTCAACCTGCCCGACGTCAACGCGCGTATCGGTCTCGCGCAGCTTGGGCAACTGGACGATTTCAACGCCCGCCGACGGGCGCTGGCGGCGCGCTACTTCGCCCGTTTCCGCACCGACCCCGCCTGCCTGCTGCCGCATCCGGGCTACTCCGGCGACGAGGCGGGACACAGCTGGAACATGTTCGCGCCGCTGCTTCCGCTCGACGCAATGTCCCTTTCCCGGCAGGAATTCCGCGCACACCTCGACGCCCGCGGCATCGGCACCGGCGTATCCTATGAAGCCGCGCACCTCGCCAGCGCGTTCGCCAATCTGGGCTACCGCCCTGGCGATCTCCCGCACACCGAGCGCATCGCCGACCAGACCGTGACTTTGCCGCTCTTCCCGACCATGACCGACGCCGACGTCGACCGCGTGTGCGATGCCTGTGCCGACGTCGTGAATTCCTGCCGCCGCTGAGTCTCCGATGGGCACACCGCTCCTTTCCGTCGTCATTCCGGTCTACAACGAGGAGGATGCGCTCGGCGCACTCTTCTCGCGCCTTTACCCGGCGCTGGATGCCCTGCGCGTCCGCTACGAGGTCATCTTCGTCGACGACGGCAGCAAGGACCGCTCCGCCGCTCTGCTGCGCGAGCAGTTCCAGCGCCGCCCGGACGTGACCCGGGTTGTGCTCTTCAACGCCAATTGTGGCCAGCACCCCGCGATCATCGCCGGCTTTCAGCGCTGCCGAGGCGACCGGATCGTCACGCTCGATGCCGACCTGCAGAATCCACCGGAGGAAATCGCGACGCTGCTGGCGGCGATGGATGCCGGCCACGATTACGTGGGCGGCGTGCGGCGCACGCGCGAGGATTCGTGGTGGCGCCGCTGGGGCTCGCAGATGATGAACCGCCTGCGCGAACGGATCACCCGGATCAAGATGACCGACCAGGGCTGCATGCTGCGGGCCTACAGCCGGGAGATCATCGCTGCCGTGGCGGCGAGCCGCGAGGTGAGCACCTATATTCCCGCGCTCGCCTACACCTTCGCCAACAACCCGGTCGAGGTCGAGGTCGGGCACGAGGAGCGCGCCGCGGGGGAATCGAAGTATTCGCTGTACCGGCTCATCCGCCTCAACTTCGACCTCGTCACCGGCTTTTCGCTGGTGCCGCTGCAGGCGTTCTCGATGTTCGGCATGGCGGTGTCGGCGATGGCCCTCGTCACCTACGTCTGGGTCATCGTCTACCGGATCGTCTTCTCGGTCACGTCCGAATGGCAGGATGTGGTCAGCCTCTTCTGGGACCGCGACATCCTCGCGTTCTTCCTCATCGGCATGCTGCTGTTCGGGCTGGGGCTCATCGGCGAATACGTGGGCCGCATCTACCAGCAGGTGCGCGAGCGTCCGCGCTACACAATCCGGGCGGTGCTCGAGCAGCAGACCGGCAGCGCCGAAATTCCCGACGTCGTTCCGGCCATTCTGCTCGAGCGACCACGCCAGCCATGACCCGCGCCGTCGTCTTCGCCTACCACAACGTGGGCGTGCGCTGCGTCAAGGCACTGCTCGCGCAAGGGGTGGAGATTCCATTGATCGTCACCCACCGTGACGACCCGGCGGAAGCAATCTGGTACGCGTCGGTCGCCGCCACCGCGGCGGATTACGGCATCCCCTTCGTGACGCCCGAGGACCCCAACGCCGGCGAACTCGTTGCCCGCGTGCAAGCTTTGACGCCCGATTTCCTGTTCTCGTTCTACTACCGGAAGATGCTGCGGGCGCCGCTCCTGCGCTCGGCGCCGCTGGGCGCGCTCAACATGCACGGCTCGCTGCTGCCCGAATACCGCGGCCGCGCGCCCGTCAACTGGGCGGTGTTGCACGGCGAGCGCCAGACCGGCGCAACGCTGCACTACATGACGGAAAAGCCCGACAGCGGCGACATCGTCGACCAGGCGGCAATTCCCATCCTTCCCGACGACACCGCGCGCGAGGTGTTCGACAAGGTCACCGTGGCGGCGGAAGTCACGCTGGTCCGCGCGCTGCCGGGCCTCGTCGCCGGCACCGCGCCGCGTCGGGCACAGGATCTCGCGCAAGGCGGGTACTTTGGCGGCCGCAAGCCCGAGGACGGAATCATCGACTGGACGCTCGCCGCGGATCGTGTCCACAACCTCGTCCGCGCCGTCGCGCCCCCCTATCCCGGCGCCTTCACGGTGGTCGGCGGCGTCGCCGCACGCATCCTGCGCTCCCGCGTCGTCGACCCCACGACGCCCCCGACGCTCGCCCCGGCGCTCGAAGTCCGCGAGGAGGCGCTGCTGGCGCACTGCGGCGGCGGTGGCACGCTGCGCGTGCTCGAACTCGAGCTCGATGGCGAAGCGACGGGTCCCGACGCCTTCCGCGCGCGCTTCGGCGCCGTGCCCGCGGCGCTGGGCGGAAACCCCGATCGATGACCGCCGTCGACGGCGATCGCCGCCGCCCCGGCTGCAGCCGCGCCCGCACCTGACGCCGGCGCTATAATCTGATCCTCTGCCCTCGGGGGCGCTGCCGGGCCTCGCCGCAGCGGCACCGCCAGGGTCGCCAGCCGCTTCGGCCCGACGCGCACAGTCCCACCCCACCCCATGAAAAAAATCCTGATCCTCGGCGTCAACGGCTTCATCGGGCACCACCTGTCGCAGCGCATCATCGCAACGACCGACTGGGACGTCTACGGCATGGACATGCAGTCCGACCGCATCGCCGACCTGCTTCCCGAAAAGCGCTTTCACTTCTTCGAGGGCGACATCACGATCAACAAGGAGTGGATCGAGTATCACATCAAGAAGTGCGATTCCGTGCTGCCGCTGGTCGCGATCGCCACGCCGGCGACCTACGTGCGCGAGCCCCTGCGCGTGTTCGAGCTCGATTTCGAGGCCAACCTGCCGATCGTGCGCGCCTGCGTGCGGTACCGGAAGCGGATCATCTTCCCGTCGACCTCCGAGGTCTACGGCATGTCGCGCGACGCGGAATTCGACTCCGAGACCTCCGAACTGGTGCTGGGCCCGATCAACAAGCCGCGCTGGATCTATTCCTGCGCCAAGCAGCTGATGGACCGGGTGATCCACGCGTACGCGCTGCAGGAAGGCCTCGATTACACGCTGTTCCGACCCTTCAACTGGATCGGCGCCGGACTCGACTCAATCAACACGGCCAAGGAAGGCAGCTCGCGCGTCATCACGCAGTTCCTGGGCCACATCGTCCGCGGCGAGCCGATCAAGCTCGTCGACGGCGGCACGCAGAAGCGTGCTTTCACCTACATCGACGACGGCATCGATGCACTGATGAAGATCATCGCCAACGAAAACGGCATTGCCACCGGGAAGATCTACAACATCGGCAACCCGGTCAACAATTTCTCGGTGCGCGAAGTTGCGACGATGATGCTGGATCTGGCGCTCACCTATCCGGAGTACCGCGACACCGCGGCGCGCGTGAAGATCGTCGAGACCACGTCCGCCGACTACTATGGCAAGGGCTATCAGGACGTGCAGAACCGCGTGCCCAGGATTGCCAACACCTGCACGGAACTCGACTGGCAGCCGTCCGTGCCGATGGACGAAGCGCTGAAACGCATCTTCGACGCCTACCGCGGCCAGGTCGCGGAAGCGCGGCGGCTGGTCGAGTGACGGCCGCGAGCGCGATGCAGCTCGCCCTCAAGGTCGACGTCGACACGCTGCGCGGCACGCGCGAGGGCGTGCCCACCCTGGTGGCGCTGCTGAAGAAGCACGGCGCCGGTGCCACCTTTCTCTGGAGCCTGGGCCCCGATCACACCGGGCGTGCGATCAGGCGCGTGTTCCGCCCGGGGTTCATGCGCAAGGTGCAGCGCACGTCGGTGGTCAAGCACTACGGCGTGAAGACATTGCTCTACGGAACGCTGCTGCCGGGCCCCGACATCGGCCGGCGCAGCGCGGACATCATGCGCGCGGTGCGAGACGACGGCTTCGAGGTCGGCATCCACACCTGGGATCACATCCGCTGGCAGGACGGGGTCCCGGGCGCCAACGCGGCGTGGACGCACGCCGAGATGACGCGCGCCTGCGACCGCTTCACCGACATCTTCGGCACGCCGCCGCTCACGCACGGGGCCGCCGGCTGGCAGATGAACATCCATGCGCTGCGCCTCACGCAGCGCATGGGCTTCGAGTACTGTTCCGATGGCCGCGGCACCCACCCGCACCTGCCGGTGTGGAACGCCGAGCTGATCCGATGTCCCCAGGTGCCGACAACGCTGCCGACGCTCGACGAGCTGATCGGTCGCGACGGCATCACCGATGACAATGTCGCCGCCCATCTGCTCGAACTGACGCGGGAGCCGAGCGCGACCGGCCACGTGTACACGCTGCACGCCGAACTCGAGGGCATGCGCTTCGCCGCCGCTTTCGACCGCCTGCTGGCCGGATGGAAGGCGCAGGGCTGGCAACTCGTCGCCACCCGGGAACTGCTCGACCGCGTGCAGACGTTGGCGCTGCCGCGCTGCGAGGCGAGTCTCGGAGCGGTCGCGGGTCGCAGCGGCACGCTGCTGGTGCAGGGCCCCGAGTTCCTGGGCGACGTCGACCTCGCCGCGGCGGCCTGAGAGGCTGAGAGCCTGAGCCGCCCGCATTCACCTTCAGCCGGAGACCCCGAATGGCCCCGAACCCTGTTGCCGATTTTTCGCTTCCCGCCACCGGCGGCGCCCCGTTCGTGCTCTCCGCCCACCGCGGCAAGACCGTCGTGCTGTACTTCTATCCGAAGGACAGCACCCCCGGCTGCACGACCGAAGGCGTCGCGTTCCGCGATCTCCATGACGAATTTGCGAAGGCCGGTGCGATCGTCGCCGGCGTGTCACGCGACAGCGTCGCATCGCACCAGCGCTTCAAGGACAAGATGGGCTTTCCGTTCGAGCTCGTCAGCGACGCCGACGAAGCGCTGTGCCGGCAGTTCGACGTGATCAGGATGAAGAACATGTACGGCAAGCAGGTCCGCGGCATCGAGCGCAGCACTTTCGTCATCGACGGCAACGGGGCGCTGGTCAGGGAGTGGCGCGGCGTCAAGGTGCCGGGGCACGTCGACGAGGTGCTCGCCTTCGTGCGGACGCTCCAAGGCGCCTGAGTCGCCGGCTGTCCGCCCAGCGGCGATCCCGCCGCGGCGCCTCGCGGGACAGGACGCGTGAATATTCGGTATGGATTTCCGTTACCCGTTAGGCTAACCTGCAACGCTCGATCGCGCAAAAACCCGGCCTTGATCCCGCAGTGACAAAAACCCGACTGCATCTGGCACTGATGATTCTGGCGTTGCTCGTACCGCTGGCAAGCGGACGGCTGGGCGCGCAGGGGTTCCGCTTCTCGCAGCCGGACGATGCGAACGCCCGTGACGAACAGGCGCGTGCGAACCGGATCGCCGAGCAGCTTTCCACACCCTGCCGTGCCGACCTCCGCGACAAGAAGATCATGGTGGTGATCGGCGAAGCGCAGTCGAACGGCTACATCGCTGCGCAGCAGCAGAACTACGGCCCGCACTTCGATGCGATCAACGCGCGGCTGCGCGCGCTCGGCATGCGGACGTACACGCCCGAGGAGATCCGCCGCCAGATCGCGCAGGCTGAAATCGACGCCTACTTCCGGAACGATCCGGATGCGGCGCTCGCGGCGTCGAAAAGGCTCGGCGCCAGTTTCGTGCTGCGCGGGCTGATATCGTCGGAGGCGACTCCCAACCCGCTCATCGCCGTCAATCAGGTCTCGGTGACGATGGGCTTCACGCTGACCGACAGCAAGGGAAGGCCGGTTTCCGAGGTCCGCGCGGAAGCCGCGTCGTACGCCGGTGCCGACGTCCAGCGGATGGCGCTGACGCTCGTCAACGAGCAGGCGGACGAGGTCGTGGCCAGCCTCTATGCGGACTATTGCCGCAACGCCGGGCTGCCCGCGCGCAGCAGGCCAGCGTCGAAATAGGCGCGCGGTTCGGCGACGACATCTTTACCCACTGGAGGATTCGCAATGCGCAGCCAAATCCCGGCACGACTCGCCTGCGTCTCGATCGGCGTGGCCTTTCTCATCGGCGGACCCGCGGCGACGGCGCAACCCACGTGGGGCAATCCTTCGCCGACCGCGGGCAGCGAGACGTCGCAGAAGGCGAATGCCGCGGCCGACCAGACGATCTACAAGCCGGTCGAGTACGCCAACGCCAGGAAAAAGGGGCCGGCGCTGGTCGTCATCCCCGGCGAGATCAAGAGCAACAACTCCACGTTCCTGCAGAGGTTCTCCGCCAACAACATCGCCGACTTCGGCGAGATCGAGCTTTCCAGCGCCAATTTCCAGGTGCTCGAGCGCTCGAACCTCGGCCCGCTGCTGAAGGAGTTCGAACTCGCCTACAACCTCGGCGATCCCGCGCAGGCGCGCAAGTTCCTGGGCATGGGCAAGCTCAAGACGACCAAATACGTCGTCAAGTTCGACATCCTCAAGACCGAGCAGGTCGCCGCGGCGCAGTCCAACTTCGACGGCCGGACGCTCGGGCAGATGGCCGGGCTCCTCGGCGCGTTCAGCGGATCCTGGGGCGGTGCGACGGCCGGCGCGGTAGGCGGCACCGCGGTCGGATCGGTGCATTCCGGCGAGTCCACCAGCGTCTGGGTCATCGGCATGCGCTACAAGATCATCAACGCCGAGACCACCGAGCAGCTCGCCCAGGGCTACACCGAGGAGAAGATGGAGATCGGCGCCACGTCCTCCGGGGCGCTCGGCGTCAACCAGTCGCAGCAGGGCGGCGTGTCGCTCGACACCATGGTGCAGCGGCTGGTGCAGAAGAGCGTGTGGGAAATCGACAGCAAGTACAAGTGATCTGAAGATCGCGGAGACCGACGACGCCGGCCCGCCGCCGGCGTCGCCGTTTTCGGCGCGAGGGGAGTCTCGCAGTGGCCGACATCAGCACGCTGGGCAAATACGAAGTCCGCCGCGAGATCGGGCGTGGCGCGATGGGGGTCGTCTACGAGGGCTACGACCCGCTGATCAAGCGCGTCGTCGCGCTCAAGACCATCCGCCCGGACCAGTTGAAGGGCGAGGATTCCGGGACGGTGATCGCGCGCTTCCGCCGCGAGGCGCAGGCCGCGGGACGGCTCTCCCATCCCAACATCGTGTCGATCCACGATTTCGGCGAGGACGCGGGCGTCTGGTTCATCGCGATGGAGCACGTCAAGGGGCGTGAACTTAAGGAGTGCTTCGACGGCAACGAGCGCTTCAGGACGACCGACGTCGTGCGCATCATGTCGCAGCTACTGGCCGCACTCGACTATTCGCACCGCCAGGGCGTGATCCATCGCGACATCAAGCCCGCGAACATCTTCCTGCTCGACGACGGGAGCGTGAAAGTCGCCGACTTCGGCATCGCCCACATCGACGCTTCCAGTCTCACGCAGGTGGGCACGGTCCTCGGCACGCCAAGCTACATGTCGCCCGAGCAGATCCTCGGGCTGCCCGTCGACGGGCGCTCGGACCTGTTCTCGGCCGGCGTCATCCTGTACCAGTTCCTGACCGGTGAGCGGCCCTTCGCCGGATCCGCGGCCACGACGATGCAGAAGGTGCTGAAAGAGGATCCGCTGCCGCCGTCCACGCTCAATGTCCAGGTGCTTCCAGTGATGGACGCCGTCGTGCGCAAGGCACTGGCCAAGCGCGCCGACGATCGTTTCCAGAGCGCGCAGGAGTTCGCCGACGCGATCCGGGCCGCGGTGCCGGTGGCAGCGCCGGAAGCGAAGCGCCTGTCCGACGCGGAGCCGACGATCATCGCCACGGCAGCGCCGGCGGTTGTCGCGACCGCGCGACCGGTGCCCGACGCTTCGCCTCCGCCCGCGCCGGCGCCGGCGCCGGCAAAATCGCGGCCGACCGCCGCGCTGGCGACGGCGATCGGCATCGCGGCCGTGGCGATCGCCGCCGGCGTGTGGTTCCTGCTTCAGCGACCGGCGGTCGAGGTCGCGAAGCCCGCCCAGCCCTCGACGCCGCTGGCCGCGGTGCAGAGCCCGGCGCCGCCGCCTTCCGCGCCGGCACCTGCGCCCGCCTCCGCTCCCGTTGCGGCGCCGGCAAGCCCCGAGCCCGGGACCTTGACGATCGCTGCGGTCGGCCTGGTGGATCCGACGGATCCGCGCTACCAAGGCGACAAGGCACTGCTGCAAAGCGAACTGCGCGCCGACTCGCGGAGCCAGCTGGTGGAAAAGGCGGTAGGACTCCTCGTCGACCAGAAATCTATCGCGGCGAATTACGACGTGCTGACGCGCCGGGTGCTGGCGAACAGCGGCAGCTATGTCCGGACCGTCGTCCGCGAAAGCGAGCCCCGCCTGGGCAAGGATGGCCTCATGTCGATGACGACCGAGGCCGTGATCGATGTCAAGGCGGTGCAAAAGGCGCTGAACCAGATGACCCGCGACGATCGGGTGGAGCTCATCCGCGCCAGCGGCGATCCCAGGGTGTCGGTGCAGATCGACGTGCGCGATGCCGATCGCCCGGACGCGCCGCCCATCCCGTCGCCGGTGGCCGAGAACATACTGAAGGAACGGATCAAGTCCTTCGGCTTTCGACTCTGGGCCGAAGGCCCCGCCGCGGGCGCCCCGGCGGGCGCGGCCCCCGACTTCACCGTCCTCGGCGAGGCACGGATCAGGAGGCTGTCGATGCGCCTGGAGGCGTCCGGGCTGACCGTCACCAAGTACGCGCTGACCTCGTGGACCGTCAGGAGCGTCGATCGCGCGACTGGCGAGGAGATCTATCACAACACGACGCTCCCGAAGGGCGTCGGCAGCTGGGCAAGCGAGGAGGACGCGCTGAAGGCGATCGGAACGCGGATCGCCGACGAATTCTCGCGCGACCTCTTCCTGCAGCACGCCAACGTGACCGGCCGGAAAGTCACGCTCAACGTCGAAGGCATGCCCGATGCCGCGTCCGAGGATCTGCTCGCGCGCGAACTCGTCGGGCTGCCGGGCGTCATTGCCGTGGTCCCGCGCCCTGCGGCGAAGCCCCGCGCTTTCGAGCTGCAGCTTGCCGGTGTCGGGGCACCGGGCGACCTCGTCGCTCATGGCGTATTGAAGCCGCTCAACGCCAAGCTCGGCCAGGTCTGCTTCGCGCTGGGCAGCATCGCCGGGGACCAGGTCGCGGTGACGTTCGATACGCGCTGCGGCGAGTCGTCGGTGCTGTCGCGGCTGGAGACCAACCCGCCTGCGGGTCTGTACGGCTCGCCGCCGGGCCGGCAGAAGATCGTCGTCAAGAATCCCGAGACCCTGCGAAAACTGTCGACGATATGACGGGCGGGCGAGATCCGCCGCCGCGAGCCGCAACGACAGGACGTTCAGCGCCCGGCGTCGGCGCAGGCGAATGCCAGCGCCTCGCCCTGGGCCGGGTCGAGGCTGTGACCGAAGCTGATGTGGCCACGGCCGCGCAGGATCATCTCCTCGCGCCGAAGCTGGATCTCGCGCTCGCCGTCGATCGTCACGAAGGTCCCGTTCGAACTCTGGTCGACCAGGACGAACTTGTCGCGTCGCCGCTCGATCCGCGCGTGCTGCCGCGACGCCAGGCGGTCGGCGATCACGAGGTCATTCTGCGCATCGCGTCCCAGCGACAGTCCAGCAGAGCTTGCATCCAGCTCGAACACGCGCTCGCCCAGCCGGAGCTCGACATGAACCGCCCCCGCCTTGGGCCGCACCGCCATTGCGGTGAGATCGGCGGACGAGTCCTGCCAGAGCAACTCGCAGATGCCGATGTCCTTCTCCTTGCCCTTGACCGTCAGCACGTCGAGTTCGCGCACGCGTCCCCGCAGCCACGGTGACAGCACGTCCGCCGTCGGCGACGAGAGAATGACCTGCCCGCGCTTGGCCAGGCCGACCATGCGCGCGGCAACATTCACCGAATCGCCGAAGACGTCGCCGGAAACCTCGATGGCGGCGCCAAAATGGATTCCGACGCGAAAGGCGAGCCGAAGCTCGTCCGCGGCCGACGCCGCGGCCATCCTGCGCTGGATCTCGCCTGCCGCTTCGGCTGCCTGGTCCGCGTGCGGAAACACCAGCATCGCTTCGTCGCCGATGGTCTTGATCAGTCGCCCGCCGTAGCCGCGCGCGGTTTCCCCGGCGAGTTCGAGGCAGCGCGTGATGGCAGACAGGGCCGCGGCGTCGCCGAGCTGCTCGTAGAGGCGCGTGCTGCCGGCAACATCGGCAAAGAGCACGGCAAGCTCGTGGTCGGGGGAGGTCATCGGGGTACCGGCGCGAACGGAGATCCGGTGCAGTATAAGCAATCACCGGACCGTTGCGGGCGCGGCGTTCGAACGCGCCCGCGCGCGAGCCGGCGATCGTCGCGACGACGATGCAGGGCACACATGGAAGTCCCGGCGCCACCATCGCTCGGCATCCGCGACCACAGCGACCGCAACATCTTGTGTTCGTCACCAAGCGCAGCTAGGATGCACAGGACGGTGGCGCCGCCCCGTCGCCAACGCTTCCCACTGTCGCCGCGCCCGCCGCAAGGAGCCCCATGGTCCTGCGCAAGACCCGCACCGCGCCCTTGACCCTCGTCACCCGCAAGTCCGCGCGCGCCGGCGGCAAGTCCGCCGTCGCCACGCCCCTGCACACTGCGAGCAAGCTGTTCGTCCTCGATACGAACGTGCTGATGCACGATCCGACGAGCCTGTTCCGTTTCGAGGAGCACGACATCTTCCTGCCGATGCTCACTCTGGAGGAGCTCGACAACAACAAGCGGGGCATGACCGAAGTCGCGCGCAATGCGCGGCAGGTGTCGCGCTTTCTCGACGAGCTGGTGACCGGCACGCTGAACGGCATCGTCGATGGCATCGCCCTCGGACCCAAGTCGGGCGGTGCGGCCACCGGGCGGCTGTACCTGCAGACCGAGGCGATCACCACGACGCTGCCGCCGTCGCTCGCCAATGGCAAGGCCGACAACCTGATCGTCGCCGTCGTCATGCACCTGCAGGCCACGCATCCCAAGCGCAACGTCATCCTGGTGTCCAAGGACATCAACATGCGGATCAAGGCGCGCGCGCTGGGGATTTCCGCCGAGGACTACTTCAACGACAAGGTGCTCGAGGATACCGAGCTGCTCTACAGCGGCATGCGGGAGCTGCCGTCCGACTTCTGGGACCGGCACGCCAAGGGCATGGAGTCGTGGCAGCAGGGCGGGCACACCTATTACCGGATCCAGGGCCCGCTGGTGCCGTCGCTCTCCATCAACGAATTCCTCTACCAGGAACCCCCCGGCGAGGTCCCGCTGCACGCGCTGGTCAGGGAGATGAGCGGCAAGAGCGCGGTGCTGTCGACGCTCAAGGACTACACGCACCAGAAGAGCAACGTGTGGGGAATCACTGCGCGCAACCGCGAGCAGAATTTCGCGCTCAACCTGCTGATGAATCCGGAGATCGACTTCGTGTCGCTGCTGGGCCAGGCGGGCACCGGCAAGACGCTGCTGACGCTGGCTGCCGGCCTCATGCTGACGCTGGAATTCAAGGTCTACTCCGAGATCATCATGACCCGGGTCACCGTCCCGGTCGGCGAGGACATCGGCTTCCTCCCCGGCACCGAGGAGGAGAAGATGAACCCCTGGATGGGCGCGCTCGAGGACAACCTCGATGTGCTCAACAAGACCGACGACGAGGCGGGCGAATGGGGCCGTGCCGCGACGCGCGACCTCATCCGCTCGCGAATCAAGGTCAAGAGCCTCAACTTCATGCGCGGGCGCACGTTCATCAACAAGTTCCTGATCATCGACGAGGCGCAGAACCTGACGCCCAAGCAGATGAAGACGCTGATCACCCGCGCCGGTCCCGGCACCAAGGTGATCTGCCTCGGCAACATCGCGCAGATCGACACGCCTTACCTCACCGAGGGCAGCTCCGGCATCACCTACGTCGTGGACCGCTTCAAGGGCTGGTCGCACTCGGGGCACGTCACGCTGACGCGCGGCGAGCGCTCGCGGCTGGCCGACCACGCGGCGGAAATCCTCTGAGCTGCCGCAGCTGCGTCAGGCGCGCAGTTCCGCAGGCACGTGCGCGTTCAGCGCGCGCAGCAGTTCGCGCCCGGGAAAACCGAGCACGGCGTCGAGTTCCGTCCGCGCCGCGGGACCGAGTCCCCGATACCACGCGAACAGCGGCCGGAAGTCGATCGGCGCCCGGGCGGCCGCCGGCACCGGCAGTCGCATCGCCGCGTAGACGGCGGCTTCGCTGATCGTGTAGCGGGTCGTCAGCGCGCCGCTGCAAGCGGGCACGAAGCCGCGCGCGCGCAGCGCACGCACGAACACCCGGTCGCCGATCACCGACAGCGGTCTCGGGCAGCGCTCCCAGAAATCGAGCAGCGCAAATGCTCCGCGCGCGATGAACAGGCAGCTGGTGTCGATGTGGCCGCCCGCGTCGTCGGGCATCCACTGCGGCACCGGCCGGCCATCAGGTAGTTCAAGCGTGCGCCCCGAGTGGCAGACCGCCGCGCCCGTCGACAGATGCGTCGCAAGCAGCGACTCGACGTGGCGCGGGCGCAGGAGATTGTCGGCGTCGAGATAGGCGACGGCATCGAATCCCGCATTCACCGCCGCAAGTCCGCCGCGCGAGCGCGGAGTATCACCGTAGTCTGCGTAGCCGGGATCGAGCTTGATGTGGCGGGCATCCCAAGCGTCGACTTCGTCGCGCGGAAATCCATCGGCCACCATGAAGTGGCGGACCGGAAATGTCTGACCGGCAACGCTCGCGTGGCATCGCTCCAGCGTCGCCAGATCCTCGCGACAGTAAGGCGTGATCACTGCGACACGCAGGCCGCGCGCGGCGGCCGGCAATTCGCGGACGCCGATGTCATCGTCGCCCGCGTCACCACGCGCGATCGCCCCGATCATCGCCTGCCAGCACCGCGGGTTGGACGGCTCGCGCGCGGCGACCGATTCGAGCAGCGACACAGGGGATCCGGCCGGCCGCGCCTCGTCGTTGCCATGGCAGGCCTTGAATCGCCTGCCGCTGCCGCAGGGACACGGAGCGTTGCGGGAGACCGGCGCGCCGATGGCCAATCGTCGCCCCGTCAGTACGACCCCGGCTGCGCGAAGTTCTCGAACCGCGTGTACTCGCCGAGAAACGTGAGTCGGCAGGTGCCGATCGGGCCGTTGCGCTGCTTGCCGATGATGATCTCCGCTGTGCCCTTGTCCTGCGTGTCGGGGTTGTACACCTCGTCGCGGTAGATGAACAGGATGACGTCGGCGTCCTGCTCGATGGCGCCGGATTCCCTCAGATCCGACATCACCGGCCGCTTGTTGGGCCGCTGCTCGAGCGAGCGATTGAGCTGCGAAAGCGCCATCACCGGCACCTTGAGCTCCTTCGCAAGCGTCTTCAGCGAGCGCGAGATCTCCGAGATCTCGGTCGCCCGGTTCTCGCCCTGCGAAGTCGACTGCATCAGCTGGATGTAATCGACGATCACGAGGCCGAGCTTGCCGTACTGCTTCATCAGCCGCCGTGCCCGCGAACGGACCTCGATGGAATTGAGCGCCGGCGTCTCGTCGATGAGGATGGGGGCCTCGTTGAGGCGTCCGAGCGCGCCCGTGAGCTTCTCCCAATCCTCGTTGGCCAGACGCCCCGTGCGCAGCTTGTGCTGGTCGAGACGACCCACCGAGCCGATGAGCCGCAACGCGAGCTGGGTCGCGCCCATTTCCATCGAGAACACCGCCACCGGCAGCCCGGCCGCGATCGCGACGTGCTCGCCGATGTTGAGCGCCAGGGCCGTCTTTCCCATCGACGGCCTGCCTGCCACGACGACGAGATCCCCGGGTTGCAGGCCCGACGTCATCTTGTCGAGATCCGAGAAACCGGTGGGCACGCCGGTGACGTCCGACGGATCGTCGCGGTTGAACAGGGTCTCGATGCGCTCGACGACGTCGGCCAGCAGCGTGCCGATCGGCGCGAACTGCTGCTGACCGCGGGCACCCTGCTCGGCGATGTGCAGCACCTTCGCCTCGGCGGCGTCGAGAATGTCCTTGGCGCTCTTCCCCATCGGATTGTAGGCGCTGTCGGCGATTTCGCCGGCGGTCGCGGCGAGCTGGCGCAGGATCGAACGCTCGCGGACGATCACCGCATAGTGCCGGATGTTCGCCGCGGTCGGCACGTTCTGCACCAGCGCGCCCAGGTACGAGAGCCCGCCGATGTAGTCGAGCTTCTGCGTCGACGCCAGCGCCTCCGACACCGTGACCACGTCGGCCGGACTGCCGTCGCTGATCAGGCGGATGACGTGCTGGTAGACGATCCGGTGCGCCTCGCTGTAGAAATCGGCATCGGAGACCATGTCGCCGATGCGATCGGCCGCCTCGTTGTCGAGCAGGAGCCCCCCCAGCACCGATTGCTCGGCTTCGAGCGAGTGCGGCGGCAGCTTGAGGGCGTCGAGTTGGGGATCGTTGGGCATGGCGGACCGCGAAAGCGAAGCTGATTCTACCGCCGGCAAGGCGACCACGGCGCGACGCGAACCGGCGCGACGAAGAAAAGGGCGCTGCCTCCGCAGCGCCCCTGTTCAACGGTGTCGGCGCGCTTCGCGCAGCTTGCGCGCTAGCCTCCCGAAACCGTCTCGCCGACGACGGTCACGGTGATGCTCGCCGTGACGTCGGTGTGCACCGCCACGACCAGCGGATACTCGCCGACCTGCTTCAGCGGGCCGGTCGGCATGCGCACGGCGGCCTTTTCGACGGTGAAACCCTGGCCCTTGAGCGCCTCGGCGATGTCGGCATTGGTGACCGACCCGAACAGGCGGCCGTCGACCCCCGCTTTCTGCGTGATCCTGACCAGCAGGCCCTCGAGCTTGTCCGCCTGTTCCTGCGCCGTGGCGAGCTTGGCGTTCGCCGCGGCCTCGAGTTCGACGCGCCTGGCTTCGAGCATCTTGATGTTGTCGGGAGTGGCGCGCTTCGCCTTGCCCTGGGGAATCAGGAAATTGCGCGCATAGCCGTCCTTGACCTTGACCACATCGCCAAGGTTGCCGACGTTGGAGATTTTTTCGAGCAGAATGATTTGCATCGCGTCCTCCGCTCAGTGCAGGTCGGTGTAGGGAAGCAGCGCGAGATAGCGGGCGCGCTTGATTGCCGTGGACAGCTGGCGCTGGTAGCGGGCCTTGGTGCCCGTGATCCGCGCCGGCATGATCTTGCCGTTTTCCTGGATGAAGTCCTTCAGGATGTCGACATCCTTGTAGTCGATTTCCTTGACGCCTTCGGCCGTGAAGCGACAGAACTTCTTGCGCTTGAAGAGATTGTTTCCGCGCTCGCGCTTCTTGCCGTCTTTCTTCTTGCCAAATCTTCCGCCTGGACGGGGCATGTCAGTTTCCTTTGCTCAATTCGAATTCGTTTATGTGCAGCGCCACGGTAACGCCGGTCCGGTAGCGGCGGGCGACAAAGCCACGGACCCGCAAACTGGAACCCGACGCAACCCTGGCCAGTGCGCTCGCCACCTCACCGAACGCCACCGCCGCCAGCTCGCATTCGACCCTGCGCTCGCCGCCGGCTTCCGTCTGCGTCGACGCATGACTCAACATGCACTCGACGACGGGGATGCCCGCAGGAGTGAAACGCAGTTCGGAGCGGTCGGTCAGTGTGGCCTCGAGCGTGAGTCGGTTGGCACCGGGCACGGGGATTTCCGCGTCGCGCCTCGCGTTGGTGTCAGGCCTGTGCCGGAGCGGGCTTGTCGGCTGCCGCCTGCTCGCCGCGGTCTCCGCGGTCGCCACGATCCGCGCGCTCTCCGCGGTCGCCACGATCCGCGCGGTCTCCCCGGTCGCCTCGGTCCCCGCGGTCCCCACGATCACCATCCCGGCCCGTCGACGTCCTGGGCTTCTCTTCCCGCATCATCGGCGACGGCGCGACCACTGCGCCGGACATCGCCACGATCAGGTGGCGCAGGACGGCATCGTTGAACTTGAACGCGTGCTCGAGCTCACCCAGCGTCTCGTTGTTGCACTCGATGTTCATCAGCACGTAGTGCGCCTTGTGGACCTTGGCGATCGGGAAGGCGAGCTGCCGGCGGCCCCAGTCCTCGAGGCGGTGCAACTGCCCGCCCTTGGCGGTGACCATCGTGCGATAGCGCTCGATCATCGCGGGCACCTGCTCGCTCTGGTCGGGATGCACGATAAAAACGACTTCGTAATGACGCATGCAGAACACTCCTTGTGGGCTGAAGTTGGCGGGCATCGGCCTTCGACGTGCCGGTGTCGGCACGCGGGGGCGTCACCCGCGGACGGCCTCCCCGTCTGCGGCGGATGAGGCAAGGGAACTGCGCAGTGTAAACGCTTTTTTGTTTTGAATCAAATACTACGCGTTGTGCATCGTGCGCCACCCGCCACGACGAAGTACTGCGCGCGGGCGCGGATCAGATCCCGAGCAGCTTGGCGATGATGGTCTTGGCGACGAAGCCGAACATGCCGAAGGCGAGCACGAAGAACAGCACGAACGTGCCCAGCCGCCCGGCGCTGGATTTCCGGGCGAGGTCCCAGATGATGAACAGCATGAACAGGATAAAGCCGGAAAGGCCGAACGTCAGCCCGAACTCGGCGATCTGTTCTTCGGTGAAGCCGTACAAAGTCAGCCCCCGCGATCGATCCGTCGTCAGCGGCGCGGCGGCAGCCGGGACGCGTCGACCAGGTCGACATACGCATGCCAGGTCGCGTGGCCCAGCACCGGGATGACAAGAACCAGCCCCATCAGCATGGTGCCGATCCCGAACATCGTCGCGACCATGATCAGCGTCGCCCACAGTGCCATCGGCAGCGGGTTGGCGCCCACGGCCTGGACGCTGGTGACGATCGCCGTCAGCAGGTCGACATCGCGGTCGAGCAGCAGCGGCACCGACACCGCGCTGGCGGCGAACACCAGCGCAGCAACGACGCCGCCCAGCGCCATCCAGACCAGGAACAGATTCGAATCCTGCGACAGCACGACATAGCGGATGAAATCGTCGAAACCGGTGATCGGTGCCTGCACGAACAGTGCGATCAGGACCGACGAAACGAGCACCCAGAAGGTGCCGACGACGGCCAGCAACAGCCCAAACCCCAGCAACGCGCCCCCGGCTCGCTCCCAGGCGGCGATCGCGTGGCGCAGCGTCGGCGCCTCTCCCGACGCCAACCGCCGTGAGAGCTCGTAGAGCCCGGTCACCAGCACCGGGGCCACCAGCACGAATCCCGAGAACGCACCCGAAACCAGGTAGTACCTGTCGCGCGCGAAGACGAGCACTAGCGCACCGCCGACTGCGGCGAGGAGACCGTGCAGCAGGCTCGGCACCGGCGTGCGCAGGAAATCGCGCCAGCCCCGCGCGATCCATCCGAAAGGCGCGGTCAGCGGTACGATGCGCACCCGTGGCGCGGCGGGGGCATCAGCCGCGATGGAATCATTGCTCATGGGCGTGTGTCGGTCGCAGGAAGGACGGGTGCGCATTCTCGCCCGGTCCGTGCGGCCGCGTCCAGATCGGCCACGCGGACCGGGAAGCCAAAGGGCGCGCGCCGTGGCGTCGTTCCTTGCTGCCGGAGTACCTACCGCATATCCGGGCGACGCTGCAGCGCATCCGCGAGCGCGACCTCGCGTTCGTCATGCGGCATCGCTGCAAGCGTGCGCACGCGCGCATAAAATCGAGACAGTTCGCCGCCGTCCTGCTCCAGCAGCGCCGCAAACTGCGGCACGCGATCCGAGTACAGCGCCGCGGCAGCGAGGCCCGCGTTGTTGGCACCGCCCGCGAACCACCGATCGAAGACCGGCAGCCCGCCCCACCGCGATTTCAACGCTTCGTAGTCGGCGCGCATCGCCGCGAAGGCCGCCGCCTTGTCGCGGCGCTTGTCGTCATCGCTCGCCGCTGTGCCATAGATTGCCTTCAGCCGGTCGCGCGTACGCGATGCCAGCGCACGGAACTCCGCTCTGAGAGCCCGCGCGCGCTCGACGTCGGCGGCCAACTGCGCGGCGTCGGGCCGCGTCGCCTGCGCGGAGAGCCAACGGCGGATGCCCGCCTCCTCGACCGCGGTCGCAAACGATTCGTTGAACGACGAATCATCCCGGACGTACGCGACCTGGTGCGCGAGTTCATGAAAGATGAGGCGTGCAATCTCCACCTCGCGCCACTGCACGAATGTGGACAGCACCGGATCGTCGAGCCAGCCCAGCGTCGAGTAGGCCGGGACGCCGCTGACGTGCGCATCGTCACCCGCCGCGGAGATCCTCGCCGCTTCCGCGCGGGCGTCGTCCTCCGCAAAATAGCCACGGTAGGAGACGCAGCCGGCGACCGGAAAGCACCATTCGCGGGGAGAGAGCGAAAGCTCGGGGGCGGCGAACACGTTCCAGACAACGTAACGTCGCCCGACATCGGCGTAGCGCGTGTAGCTGCGATTGTCGGGAAGGCCCAGGTCGCGGCTCGCGAATGCCCGGATGTCCCGCGTGCGCCGCAACCGCTCCTGCAGTGCCTCGTCTGCGGTCGCGTCGATGACATCCGCAATGGGTTTCGCCCGCGCCAGGAGATCGAGCTGTCCGGCCAGGCCCTGCCAGTAGAACTCGATCGCGCCGCAGCCGCCAAGCACCAGACTTGCGATCAGCGCGGCGATGCGCATCGTGGTCGGATCAGGGGTCAACGGACGCGTATTCGGAAGCCAGTGCATATTCGGACGCCGGCGCGGACTCGGTCTCCGGACCCGCCAGGAAGTGCAGCTCGACCCGGCCGGCCTGGGCCGCCGCGCCGAGATCCTCGCCGATTTCGGGCGTCCCCCCATCTGCGCTTCGCGGCATTTCCATGACGCCGCAGCCCCGATTGCGGCCCTGGGCCTTCGCAAGATAGAGCGCCATATCGGCAAGATGGAAAGCCTCGCGCCAGGAGAGTTCGACCGCATCCGGCGGCAGCGGCTGCGCGAGATAGCCGATCGACGCGGTAAGCGACATCTCGATGCCGTCGACGACGAAGGGCCGGCGACCGATCGATTCCAGCAGGCGCGCGGCGAGGTCATGCACGCGGTCGGCCGGACGCAGCGCGGCGTAGACCAGGAACTCCTCGCCGCCCCAGCGCACGACGTGATCCTCGTCGCGCACCGACTCCTTCATCCGCCGCGCAACCTCGATGAGAACGGCATCGCCCGCCGCGTGCCCGTGCCGATCGTTGACCCGCTTGAAGTGATCGAGGTCGAGCAGCAGCAACGCGTTCTGCGGCGCGCCTGCCGGGCCCTCGCTGCGGCGCTCGCGTTCGACGATCGAGCGCATGAACTCGTGGAAGTGGCGACGGTTGAAGAGCCCCGTCAGCGGGTCGATGTCGCGCGTGGCGGCCAGCGACTGGTTGCGGGCCTTGAGATCGTCCGCCGTCGCCCGCATGCGCCGGTAGAGCTGCAGCACCACGATCAGCACCAGCAGCGAAGCGACGGTCGCGGCGCCGTAGAGCTGCCGCTGCAGCGACTGGCGGTCGATCTCCGAGGCCTGCAGCGCGTTCTTGCGATTGAGAAGCTCGACCTCGTTCGCCTGCCGCTCGGATTCGTAGAACGTCTTCATCCCGCGCTGGACCTTGGCTTCGCGTGCGCGCGCAATGTCCCCCAGCAGCGCGCGCTCGCGGTGGTACATCCTGATCGCGCTTGCAGCGTCGCCGGAACTCGCCAGGTAACCGCCGTATTCGGCGAGCAGGCGCGCAAGATCTGCCGTGGCGTTTCGCCGCTCGTGGATCGCCAACGCGCGTTCGACGTAACGGCGCCCTTCCGCACCGCGACCCGTCATCAGCAGCGCGAAGCCGACGTTGGCGGCGTTGGGCGCCACGTCGACGGGAGCGTGCTTCGCTTCGGCCGCCGCCAGCAGGCGGCGCGAGATCCCGAGCGCCTGCTCGTATTCGCCGTGGCGCAGGTGATAGTCGGCGATGTTTATCAGCACGCCGCCTTCGATCTCGGCCGACTTGGCCTCCCGCGCAATCGCGAGTGCGGCAGTGAGCGCCTTGAAGTCGCGCGCCGGATCGCCGATGAGTTCGACGGCTGCCGCCTCGGCGAGCTTGGCCTCGGCCTGCGCATAGGGACTGTCGGCGATCAGCGCGTGGCGCCACGCCTCCTCGGCCTTCGCCATCGCCTTGTCGGCCTGGCCGAGGTTGTAGAACATCGCGGACAGGCCGGACAGCGCGAGGGCGATGCGGCGGTCGTCGCGGACGAGCCTTGCCCGGTCCACCTGCTGATCGGTCAGTCGCTCGGCGACATCGTATTCGCCGCGGCCGGCGGCTTCGAAATCGAGAATGCTGGATGCCCATTGAACCAGCGCGTAGTCGCCTGCGGGCTGCAGGCGCCGCTGGGCTTCGAGCGCAAGGTCCTGCACCGCGTCGCCATCATCGGTCTGCGACGCAACCTGCGCTCGCAGCAGCAGCGATGCCACCTGCGCGCAGGACGACGGGCTTTCGGGGCTGAGATCGTCGAGCGCCCGGAGGGTCGATCGAGCGGCATCCAATCGTCCCAGGACGAGTTCCGCCCGGCCGCGCAGGGTCAGTATCTGGCACCGTTCGGCAAGCGGCAGCGACAAAAACGCGGATTCCGGTGTCTCCAGCTGCGCAAGTGCCGTCGCCGGATGCGACATCACGAGCTCCTCGACCGTCGCCAAAGAAGCGGAAAGCGCGGGGCCGGGTCGAGCGACGCCAAACGAGGCCAGCCCGAAGGCGAGGCAGGCCAGCACCACCCTCGGGCATAACGGCGGCCGGCCGCCGAACACCCCGCCGCCTCGGACGCGAAGATGGTCGCGCTGTCGGCATCGCCAAGGGAACCAACCGGCCAAGTCGCACTCCTCCACGGTCCCTCGGCTCGATGCGGAGGGTCGGTAAACGCAGCCTGCGGCGCGCGGCGCGCCGTGCTGCCCGCAAACTTCCCTGCAATTTTTGGTCCAGCGGCTCGAACCCCGTCCGCCCTATCCCGGTTTTTGCCCGCGCGCCGCCAGCCAACTCGCCAGCCGCGTCACACCCTCGGCGATTCGCGCTTCATCGATCGTGTACGCGAAGCGGACGTGATCGGCGGCGCGGTGACTCCCGAAGTCGAGTCCGGGCGTGATCGCGACACCACAGCCTTCGAGCATCTCCTTGCAGAAGCGCTGGCTGTCCCGCGAGAAGCGCGAGCTGTCGGCATAGACGAAGAATCCGCCGGTCGGCAGCACCGGTATTCCGAACCCCAGTTTTCGCAAAGCGGGCACCAGCGCATCGCGGCGCCCTTCGAACGCCCGCCGCCGCACTTCGAGGATCGACAGCGTCTCCGGTCGAAAGCACGCCAGTGCCGCGCGCTGCGAAATCGTTGCCGGCGAGATGTACAGGTTCTGCGCCAGCTTCTCCAGATCGCGCACGTGCCGCTCCGGCGCCACGATCCAGCCCAGCCGCCAGCCGGTCATGTTGAAGTACTTCGAAAAGCTGGAGACGACGAACAGCTCGTCGGCGTGGGGCCCCGCCAGCTCGAGCACGGAGCGCGGCTCGCCGGCGTAGGACAATCCAAGGTAGATCTCGTCGACGATGAGCCGGCCACCGCGCCGCGCGACGGTGTCGGCAATGCGGCGCATTTCCGTCGGCGCGACCATCGTGCCGGTGGGATTCGACGGCGAGGCCAGCAGGACACCCCGGGTGCGCGGCGTCCAGTGTCGGTCGATCAGGTCCGCCGACAGCTGGTACGCGGTGTCCGCCCCGACGGGAATGCCGATTGCGT
This sequence comes from uncultured beta proteobacterium, assembly GCA_963788185.1. Lineage (GTDB taxonomy): Bacteria > Pseudomonadota > Gammaproteobacteria > Burkholderiales > Casimicrobiaceae > CAIWHR01. Next base: position 445,902 of record CAWBGE010000017.1, on the reverse strand, counting down.
CGCCCTCGAGAACGCGGACGAAATTGCGGTTGCAGGGGTACGACGGATCGGACATCAGGATCGCCTGGTCACGATCGACGAGCAGCGCCAGCACCAGCAGCAGCGCGGCCGACGAACCGGCAGTGACGATCACGCGCTCGGCGGGGATGTTCACGCCGTGGCTGTCGGCATAATGCTGCGCGATCGCCCGGCGCAGGTCCGGGATGCCCAGCGCCGACGTGTAGTAGATGTCGCCGGCTGCCATCGCCGCCAGTGCGGCCGCCAACACCGGTCCCGGGGTCGGAAAATCAGGCTCGCCGATCTCCATGTGGACGATGTCGCGACCGGTCGCCTCGAGCGCGCGGGCCGCGGTCTGGACCTCCATCACGTGGAACGGGGCGATGCTCGCCACGCGGGCGGCGGTGTCTGCGGCAACGGCGGAAGCGGAATCCATCGAAAGGCCTAGCGGACCGGGAGCACGAAAAGCGCTATGGTAATGCCTGCGCCGTCCGCCCGCTCGCGCACCGCCTCGTGCGCTGCCAACACCCGGCCGGAAGGCGGTCTTGTAACTGTGCCGCACCATGACAACGCTCACGCCCTGCCTCCGAGCTGCCTCGCTGTCCGCCGCGCTGCTCGCCAGCCTGCTGCTGCCCGTCGCCGGTGCACCGCACGCTGCCGACGTGTTCAAGTGTGCCGGCGGCGACGGAATCCCCGTCTATCAGGACCTGCCCTGCACTGCTGGCAGGGAGCTGCGCAATTTCCAGATCGACCCGCCCGCCATCACGATCCTTCCGGCGCCGGAGCTGTACGCTCGAACCACGGGCTCCGACGAGCCCGGCGCCTTCGCGTCGCGCATCCGCGCCGGGGAGGCCACCGGCAACGGGCGCCCGGGCCGAAGGCAACCCTGCCGAGCGCCGATTCCTGCGCCGCGGCATGACCGAGGGCGAGGTCATCGGCAAGGTCGGTCCTCCGGCGATCACGCGTCCCGGCGGCAGGAACGCGGCGACGCACTGGACCTATCTGCCGGCGCCCGGCGATCCGGAAACGGTCACCATCGTCATGTTTTCGAAGGGCATTGTCACCGACATCGAGCGCAAGGTGTCCCGATGATCCGCGGCCGATACAGCGATGGCGGCCGGCGGCGGCGGAGCGCCCGATGCGCGCACTGATCCAGCGCGTGACCGAGGCGAGCGTCGAGGTCGATGGCCGGATCGTCGGCGCCATCGGACCGGGCCTGCTGGTCCTGATCGGCATCGCTGCCGACGACACCGACGACGACCGCGACTGGATCGTGCGCAAGGTCGTCGCGATGCGCATCTTCGGCGACGACGCCGGGGTGATGAACCGGTCGGTACAGGATGTCGGCGGCGACGTCCTCGCCATCAGCCAGTTCACGCTGCATGCGTCGACGCGCAAGGGCAACCGTCCGTCGTGGTCGATGGCTGCGCCCCCGGAGACCGCCGCGCCGAAATTCGCATCGACGGTCGCGGCGCTCGCGGCGGCGATGGGGAAATCCGTGCCCACCGGCGTGTTCGGCGCCGACATGAAGGTGGCGCTGATCAACGCGGGTCCGGTGACGGTCGCACTCGATTCCCGCGTCCGGGAGTAGCACCGCGTCGCGGGTCACGCGCGCCACCGGGATGCACCCGTTGTCCGGCAGCGACCGGGCGCGGGCGCCGGTTGCCCCTATAATCGGGGAATGATTCGGTTCCCCGCTCCCCGCGCGCTCGTCGCCACTGTTGTCGTTGCCGCCATCGTCGTTGCCGTCGCCGCCGTCGCCGCATCGCGCCTGCGGGGAACCCCCGTCGACATCGCAATCGTCGAGACCACGGCACTCAGGCAAACAGTGGTGGTCAGCGGACGCGTGCTGGCGCCGGCCAAGGTCGACATCGGCGCAACGGTCACAGGCCGCATCGAGCGCATCGCCGTTCAGGAGGGCGATCGGGTCGCTGCGGGAGCAACACTGATCGAACTCGAGCGCAGCGAGCTTGCGGCGGCGCTCGCGCAGGCCGAAGCCGCCGAGGCGGCAGCGCGCACGCGCATCGCGCAGTGGCGCGAGGTGGGCGCCCCGGGATCGCAGCATCAGCTGGCGCAGGCGGAAGCCAATCTCGCCGTCGCGCAGCAGGACATGAAGCGGCAGGAATCGCTGTTCCAGCAAGGATTCATTGGCGCGGCCCGCCTCGATGAGGTCCGGCGCACGCTCGCGGTGGCGCAGGCGCTGGCCGAGACCGCGCGTGCGTCGGCCCGGTCGTTCGGCGCCGCCGGCACCGAGCGGCGACTGCTCGACGACCAGCTCGCGCAGGCGCGCGCGGCACGGGACATCGCGACGGCGAAGCTCGCGCAGACGCGCATCATTGCGCCAGCGCCCGGGTCGGTCCTCGACCGCGCAGCGGAGCCCGGCGACATCGTGCAGCCAGGCAAGCGCCTCCTGACGCTGGTGCAGGACGGCGACTTCAAGCTGACCGCGCTGATCGACGAAAAGAACCTTGCCCTGTTGAAGCCCGGTCAATTGGCGCTCGCCGCGCTCGACGCCTGGCCGTCGCAGCGCTTTCGCGCAGTCCTCGACTATCTGGCCCCCGGCATCGACCTGCAGCGCGGCACGGTCGAGGCGAAGTTCCGCGTGCCCGAGCCGCCCGCGGGACTGCGGGCAGACATGACCGTATCGATCGACATCGAAATCGCGGAGCGTCCGAACGCGCGTGTCATCCCCGCGGCCGCGCTGCGCCAAGCCGCCGGCGAGGCGCCCTGGGTCCTGGCGCTCGTCAACGGCGAGGCGAAGCGCGTCGACGTGCGCGTCGGGGCGCGCAGCGCGGCGCAGGTCGAGATCGACGACGGACTCGCCTCCGGCGACGTCGTGATCGTCTCGCCGGGCATCGCGCCGGGCGAGCGGGCGCGCGCGCGCTGAGCGGCGGGGCGGCATCGGCATGCCCTTCGAGTGGGTCGTCGCGCTGCGGTTCCTCCGCGAGGGCCGCTTCCAGACGCTGCTCATCGTCGGCGGCGCCACCATCGGCGTCGCCGTCGTCATCTTCATCACCGCGCTGGTCAACGGACTGCAGGCGAACATCATCCGGCGCACGCTCGGCAACCAGGCGCACCTGGTGCTGCGTCCGATCGAAGAGGTTGCGCTGCCGCAGCGCACGAGCACGCCGCAGGCGACCGTCCTGCCGCGCGTGCAGGCCCGCGCGCAGCGGCTGCGCTCGATCGACCAGTGGACGACGATTGCCACGGCACTTGAAGCGCGGCCCGACATCGCCGCGGTCTCGCCGCAGGTGTCGGGTCCGGCGTTTGCGGTCCGCGGCGACGCCAACAAGTCGGTCGCCGTGCAGGGCATCGACCCCGCACGCTACGCGCGCATCATCCGCATGGACGACAAGCTCACGGCGGGCCAGTTTCGCGTGCAGCCGGGCGAGGCGGTGATCGGCAAGGATCTCGCCGCCGACCTGGGCATCGGCCTCAACGATCGCTTTCGCCTCGTCACGGCGAGCGCCACCGGCCAGGTCGACGACGCCTATACGGTGACGGGGCTCGTCGACATGGGCATCCGCGACATGAACCGCCGCACGGTGTTCGTGGGCCTGCGGACGGCGCAGGCGCTGTTCGAGTTGCCGGGAGGCGCGTCGCAACTCGACGTGCGGGTGCACGATCTCTTCGCGGCCGAGTCGATCGCGCAATCGGTGGCGCGCGAGACCGGTCTTACCGCGGACTCGTGGATGAAGACCAACGAGCAATTGCTGGCGGCCATCAATGCCCAGACGATCACGACGCGCACCATCCGCATCTTCGTCTCCATCGTCGTCGTGCTCGGCATCGCCAGCGTGCTCGTCGTCTGGGTGGTGCAGAAGCGGCGCGAGATCGGCATCCTGCGCGCGATGGGCGCCTCGCGCGGGCGCATCCAGCGCGTTTTCCTGCTGCAGGGGGGGCTTGTCGCGCTATCAGGCGCGCTGCTGGGCAGCGCGCTGGCGGCGGCGATGGTGTTCCTCTTCCTGCGCTTCGTGCGCAACGCCGACGGCACGCCGATCTTTCCGATGGCGCTCGACCCCTGGCTGTTCTTCTGGTCGGGCGTGTGGGCAGTCGTGTTCGGCGTACTCGCTGCGGCGGCACCCGCGCGACGTGCCGCGCGGCTCGATCCGGCGCAGGCGATCCGGATGTGAGGCCCGACGTGAGCAGCGCGCTGATCGAGCTCTCGCAGGTTCACAAATCGTACGGTGTCGGCACCGAGATCGAGACCGAGGTGCTCCACGGCATCGACCTCACGCTCGCGCCGGGCGAGTTCGCCGCGCTCGTCGGCCCCTCGGGATCGGGCAAGTCGACGCTGCTCAACCTGATCGGACTGCTCGAGAGTCCTACCGGCGGATCGTACCGCCTTCAGGGGCACGAGACCGCCGCCCTCGGCGACGCCGAACTCACGCGCCTGCGGGCCACGGCGCTCGGCTTTGTGTTCCAGTTCCACCACCTGTTGCCCGCGTTCACCGCCACGGAGAACGTGACGCTGCCCGGCCTCAACGCGCTGGGGCCGGTGACCGCCGGGCGGCGGGAAGCCGCACGCGAACTGCTGCGCGCCGTCGGCCTTGCAGATCGTCTGGACCATCCGCCGGGCAAGCTCTCCGGCGGGCAGCAGCAGCGGGTGGCGATCGCGCGCGCGCTGTCGCTGGCGCCGCCGCTGGTGCTGGCCGACGAACCCACCGGCAACCTCGATACCCACTCGGCCGACGAGATCTTCGCGCTGATGCGGCAATTCAACGTCGAGCGCGGCGTCGCCTTTCTCATCGTCACCCACGACCGGCGCCTCGCCGATCGTTGCGACCGCATCATCGAACTCGTAGACGGAACGATTGCCGGCGACGTGCCGCACGCGGCCTCCGCGCGCCCCGGGCAGTGACGCGGCTTCCGGGAGAGGCCGTTACGGCAGGCCGATCAGCAGCACCTAGGCACCCTGCGGTAAACGGTCGAGCGCCGGCTCACAGCTTGTAGGCACGCTTCGCAAGACCGTAGGCAAGCTCCGGCGCAAGTTCAAACGCCTCGTCTTCGCCCATGCGGTGCTCGACGACGAGGGTCGCGAGAAAACGACAGTCGATCCGGCGCGCGACGTCGTGCCGCGCGGGAATCGACAGCAGCGCCCGCGTGTCGTCGTTGAAGCCGACCGTATTGTAGAAGCCGGCAGTCTCGGTGACCTGCTCGCGGAAGCGCAGCATCCCTTCCGGGCTGTCGTGGAACCACCATGACGGGCCCAGGCGCAGGATCGGGTAGTGCCCCGCCAGCGGCGCCAACTCGCGCGAATAGACATCCTCGTCGAGCGTGAACAGAATGACGGTCAGGCCGGGCTCGTTGCCGAACCGGTCGAGCAGCGGCTTCAGCGCCCGGACGTACTCGGTCGCCACCGGAATGTCGGCGCCCTTGTCGCGGCCGAAGTCGCGGAAGATCACCGGATTGTGGTTGCGCATCGAGCCTGGATGGATCTGCAGCACCAGCCCGTCGTCGATGCTCATCCGCGCCATTTCCAGCAGCATCTGTCCCCGGAACTGCTCGGCCTCTGCGGGCGACGCGGTGCCGGACAATGCGCGCTGGAACAGGCGCTCGCACTCCGCTTCGGTGAAGTCGCAGGTCAGCGCCGTTGGATGGCCGTGGTCGGTCGAGGTCGCCCCCATCGACTTGAAGAACGCGCGCCGGCTACGGTGCGCGGCCAGGTAGCCGCGCCAGGTTCCGGTGTCCTCGCCGGTGATCGTGCCCAGCTGCGCGACGTTGGCGCGGAATCCCTCGAATTCGGGGTCGACGACCGGGTCCGGACGATACGCGGTGACGACCCGGCTCTTCAAGCCGCTGCCGCGAATCTTCTGGTGGTGGACGAGCGGGTCGAGCGGCGATTCGGTGGTGGCGATCACCTCGATGTTGAAGCGCTCGAGCAGCGCCCGCGGACGAAACGCCGGCGTGGCCAAGGCCGCGTTGATGCGGTCGAAATAGCGATCGGCTGACTCCGCCGTGAGCCGCTCGTCGATGCCAAACACCGTGGAGAACGCGTGGTCGAGCCACATCCGCGTCGGAGTGCCGCGGAAGAGGTGGTAGTTGGCCGCCAGCGTGCGCCAGATCCTGCGCGCGTCCTGCTCGACCGCCGACCCGTCACGCCGCGGAATGCCGAGATCCTCGAGCCGCATCCCCTGGCTGTACAACATGCGGAAGGCGTAGTGGTCGGGCGTGATGAACAGTGCCGACGCGTTGGCGAACGGCGGATCGTCGGCGAACCACTGTGGATCGGTGTGCCCGTGCGGACTCAGGATCGGCAGATCCTTGACGGTGGCGTAGATGCGCCGTGCCAGGTCGCGCGTTGCGGAATCGGCCGGAAACAGGCGGTCGGGATGAAGGTTCAGCGGCATCGACATGTTCGTTTCTCCGGAAAGCTCGGTGAACGGCGCGTGGTGCGTTGCAGGCCCCGCCCGGCGCACGGCGCCGGCGGGTTTTCCCGGCAACGATCACTTCGGCAGGTAGCCTGCCATCTGTGGCAGCCACATCGAGAACGCCGGCACGTAGGTGACGATCGCAAGCGCCGCGGTGAGCGACAGGTAGAACGGCGCGATCGTCTTCATCACCTGCTCGACCGATATCTCCCCGATGGCGCAACCCACGAACTGCGTCGTCCCCACCGGCGGTGTGTTGAGCCCCAGCGCGGCATTGATCAGCAGCATCATCCCGAACTGCACCGGGTCCATTCCGTACTGCATGCAGATCGGCAGGAAGATCGGCGTGCAGATGAGGATTGTCGCCGCCATGTCAAGGAAGGTGCCCAGCAGGAACAGGATGATGTTGACCAGCAGGAACACGATCCACGGTGTGGTCGTGATGCTGGAGATTGCGGCACCGGTGGCCTCGGCGACGCTGTAAAGGCTCATCAGGTAGCCCAGCACCGCCGAGACGCCGATCAGCAGCAGCACGACGCCTGTCTTCTTCACCGCCCGGGCCGCGGCCTTCAGGAAGTCCGCCCACGACAGGCTGCGATAGACGAACACGGTGATCAGGAGCGCGTACAGCACGGCGACCGACGCCGACTCGGTCGCGGTGAACACGCCCGACAGGATGCCGACGACGATGATGACCACCACGAACAGCCCAGGTACCGAGGCCGCCAACGCGTGCAGGACGATGTCCCATCCGGGGAACTTGCCGGCCGGATAGCCGCGCTTGATGGCGACCGCATAGGCGGCGGTCAGATTGCAGATCGTCAGCACCAGCGCCGGCAACAGCCCGGCGAGAATCAGCGCCGCGATCGAGACCTTGCCGCCCGCGGCCAGCGAATAGATGATCATGTTGTGGCTGGTCGGCATCAGCGCGCCAACCAGTGCGGCGTGCGTGGTGACGTTGACTGCGTAGTCCACGTCATAGCCTTCCCGCTTCATCATCGGGATCATCACCGCGCCCATCGCCGACACATCGGCGACCGGTGAACCCGAGACGCCGCCGAACAGCGTACAGGCGACGACGTTCGACATCCCGAGCCCGCCACGAACGTGCCCGACCAGGCTCTTGGCCAATTCGACGATCCGGTGGGCGATGCCGCCGTAGAGCATCAACTCGCCGGCGAAGATGAAGAACGGGATCGCCAGGAACGAGAACACCGTCATGCCGGAGACCATCCGGCCAAAGACCACCGCCACGGGCAGACCTTCGTACAGGATCGTAACTACCGACGACAATCCGATCGCGAACGCGACCGGCACGCCCAGGATCAGGAAGACGAGGAACAGGACAGAGAGGATGGTCAGTGCCATGACGGGACCACTTCCTCGCCCTTGAGCAGCGCGATGATATGTTCGATCGAAAACAGCACGATCAGCGCGCCGGCAATCGCGACCGGCACATGGTTGAGGCCTTCGGGGATGCCCAGCGTCGGGATCTTGTAGCCCATCACCGACTCCGCCAGGATGCTTCCCTGCCACGCCATCATCGCGCCGAACATTCCGGACAGGATGTGGATCAGGATCTCGAGCTTGCGCCGCTTCTCCGGCGTGAGCCACACCAGCAGCGACTCCATGCCGATGTGGCCGGCGTCACGGACGCCCACGGCGGCACCGAGCATCGTGACCCAGAGCACCAGCACCAGTGCCAGCGCTTCGGCCCAGGTCGGCGTGTCATTCAGTATGTAGCGACCGAAGACCTGGTACAGCACGCAGACAACGATGACCAGGAGCCCCATCACTGCGATGACCATGCAGAACTTCGCCAGTGCGGCATTGAACCGGGTGAGCATCACGATGACCTCGCGAGGTGAAGCTGCCCGGAGCGCAAAGTGCCCCGGGCAGCGGGGGACGACTTACTTGGTGTCCTGGACCGCCTTGACCATCGCCTTCAGCTTCGGCGTGGTGATGAACTTGTCGTACACCGGGCCCATCACGTTCTGGAAGGACTTCTTGTCGACCTCGATGACCTGTGCGCCGCCGGCGAGCACCGCGGCCTTGGACTTGGCTTCCTTCTCGTCCCACAGCTTGCGCATGTAGGGCACCGATTCCTTGGCCGCATCGCGGAAGATCTTCTGCTCTTCGGGTGTCAGTCCGTCGTAGACCTTCTTCGACATCAGAAGCATTTCCGGTGCCATCGAATGCTCGGTCATCGCGTAGTACTTGGCGACTTCGAAGTGGCGCGAGGTGTCGAACGACGGGAAGTTGTTTTCGGCGCCGTCGACAGTGCCTACCTTCAGCGCGGTGTAGACCTCGCCGTAGGGCATCGGCGTTGCGTTGGCACCCATCGCCTGCAGCAGCGCGACCCAGAGGTCCGATTGCTGGACGCGGATCTTCATCCCCTTGGCGTCGGCCAGCGACTTGACCGGCTTCTTTACCGTGTACAGCGACCGGGCGCCCGAATCGTAGAACGCGAGGCCGATGAAGCCCTGCGCTTCGGCGGCTTTGAGGATCTCGTCGCCGATCGGGCCGTCGAGCACCTTGCGCATGTGTTCCTTGGACCGGAACAGGAACGGCATCGTCGGCACCATCGTCTCGGGAACGATGTTGTTCATCGGCGCGACGTTGATGCGCACGAGATCGAGCCCGCCGAGCTTGGTCTGCTCGATGGTGTCCTTCTCGCTGCCGAGCGTGCCGCCGACGTAGGTCTTGATCGTGTGCTTGCCGTTGGTCTTCTTGCTGATGATGTCGCTCATGTAGTTCACGGCCATCACTGTCGGGTAGTCGGCCGGATGGACGTCCGAATTGCGGAACTCCTTGGCGGCGACGGGCAGGGCAACCGCAACCATGGCGAGCGCCGCGGCGATGCGGGTCAAGCGGGGACGCATTTGAGTCATGATGTAAAACCTCCTTCGTGGGAACGCCCGGCAGCGGATCGCCGCCTGGATGCTGACTTCGGTTTGGACTGCGGTGAGTTCTTCACTTTGGCACTTGCTGCGGACTTCGATCCGGCGCTGACCGGCTTTCTCGCGGCGGGGTCGGATCCGAAACGCGGTGAACTGGCGTCGATCGCGTCCCATCGCCGCTGGAACTCGTGTGCGACGTGGTGAATGTGGCGGCACATGGCCGCACGCGCCGCCTTGGCGTCGTGTGCCGCGAGCGCCGCGACGACGGCGGCGTGGTCGTCGAGTGTCCTGGCGCGTAGCGCGGGCGTGTGGAAGTAGCCCTCGATCTGCGGCCACAACCCGCTCCGGCGCTGGTCCCACAGCATGCCCACGACGAGCACCAGCGCGCCGTTGCCGCTCGCCTCGGCGATCGCGACGTGGAATGCGCGGTCTGCCGCGTCGCGCTCGGCAAAATTGCCGTCGTTGGCGCGCATGGCGGCAATTGTGTCGCGCAGGCGCTCCAGCGTGTCGGAATCGATCGAGCGCGCGGCCTGTGCCGCCGTCTCGCCTTCGATGAGCGCGCGCGCGGACAGGAGCTCGAACGGCCCGGGTCCGCCTTCCTGCGCCTGTGGTTCGGCGGCGACGGTCACGAAGATTCCGGTGCCGACCCGAACTTCGACGTGGCCTTCGATCTCGAGCGCCAGGATGGCCTCGCGCACGGACGTGCGGGAAACGCCGAGCAGCTTCGCGAGTTCGCGCTCGGGTGGCAGGCGCGAACCGACGGGAAACTCGCCGCGGTCGATCAACGACATGATCTGGCCGGCAATCTGGCGGTAAAGTCGCTGCGTTTCCACGACCTGCAACGGCACGGTGCTGCTCCCTGGCTATAGGGCCGGTGCCGCAGTGGAGTCGGGGTGCCGACGCGACGGGCCTCCGGGATTTCGTCCACCCGCTCTGGCGGCGGAGGTACGATGCGGGCAAATGTAACCCCAATGACAAACAGCGGTCAAGTGGTCCAACCACCGGACCAAACGGCCCGCGCAGTCGCCGCGCGCTCAGGATCAGTCGATGCAGGAAAACAGCAGGGCTTCGGACGGGGCGACGGCGTGCGGATGCCCGAAGCTGATGTGGCCGCGGCCCCGCAGCACGAGCTCCTCGCGCCGCAGCAGGATTTCCTCGTCGCCCGCGATCGTGCACCAGGTTCCGTTCGAGCTCACATCGACCAGCACGAACTTGTCGCGGCGGCGCTCGATGCGCGCGTGCCGACGGGAAGCGCCCTGACTCACGATCACGAGATCGTTGCCCGCTTCGCGCCCGATGGACAACACGGCGACCGTCGAGTCGAGCAACAGGTCGCGTTCGCCGTGCGTCAGCCGCAGGTGTGCCTTGGAAACCATCTGCTTCGTCGCCAGCGCCGTCAGGTCGGCGTCGGATTCCTGCCAGACGAGCTCGACGATGCGGATGTCCTCGGCCTTGCCCTTGACCGTATAGGCGTCCTGGTTGCGGGTCCGCGCCCGCAGGGCCGCGGGCAGCTGATCGGCCGTCAGCGCCGAAATCAGCGTCTCGCCAGCCTTGGCGAGATCGGACAGGCGCGACGCCAGATTGACCGCGTCGCCGTAGATGTCATCGCCGTCGCCGACGACCGGACCGAAGTGCACCCCGACCCGGATTGCGAGCGCATCGCCCCGGCTCGTGCGCAGCGCGGCGACGTGAGCCTGCATGTCGATGGAGGCGTAGGCGGCATTCGCGGCATAGGGAAATATGACCAGCGCTCCGTCGCCGATCGTCCTGACCACCTGTCCCGCGTGTTCCTCGCTGCTCAGCCTGACGATCTCCAGGCAGCGACCGACCGTGCGCAACGCCTCGACGTCGCCCAAAGTCTCGTAGAGTCGGGTGCTGCCCGAAACGTCGGCGAACATGATGGCGAGGTGGCGTGCAGCGTTCGATTCCATGGCCGGCGAATTGCGGGGATGCGCGCATCCGCGACCCGGGGGTTTCCCGGCGCGGGTCGGAAACTTCGGTTTGGCGGCAAAGTATAGAGCAAGGACAAGAGACGATTCCAGTGGCGATTCACGCTTGCGGGAGGCAGCACTTCCCAGTATGGTGGCCGCTTCGTCGATCGACCGCTTTCAATCCGGAGAAAACGCCCCGCATGGAACGCCTTGGTCGGTACCAGATCCGCGAAATGATCGGCGAAGGCGCGATGGCCCACGTCTACAAGGCATGGGACCCGGAGATCGACCGCACGCTCGCGATCAAGGTGCTGAAGCCCCACCTGTCGGAAGACGAGCAGTACCGCGGCCGTTTCCTCCGCGAAGCCCGTGCGGCGGGCGTGCTGTCGCATCCCAACATCGTCACCATCTTCGACGTCGGCGTCGAGGGCAAACATCCGTACATCGCGATGGAGTTGGTCGACGGAATGACGCTCGGCGACGTCATGCGGTCGGGCAAGGTGTTTTCGGTGCGCGAGATCGTGAACATCGGCATCGAGCTCACGCGCGCGCTCGACTACGCGCACCGCAAGGGCATCGTGCATCGCGACGTCAAGCCCGGCAACATCCTGCTGGTGCAGGACCGGAACACGGTGAAGGTGGCCGACTTCGGGATCTGCCACATCGAGAATTCCGGGATCAGCGAAGAGACGCAGCGCACCCGCGTCGGCGACGTGCTGGGAACGCCGAACTACATGTCGCCGGAGCAGGTGGCCGGCCTCCGCGTGGACGCGCGCTCCGACCTGTTTTCGGTCGGCGTCGTGCTGTACCGGATGATGACCGGCGTGCTTCCGTTCGAGGGCGACTCGATTATCACCGTCGCGTACAAGATAGCGCAGGCCGATCCGACGCCGGTGGACGCGCTGCGTCCCGGGATTCCGCTCTCGCTGCGGCGTGCCGTCGACCGGTCGCTCAAGAAGCAGCCAGACAAGCGCTTCGCGACCGGGGAGGAGTACGCACAGGCATTGATCGGCGTCGCGCGGGAACTGGCCGACGAGGAGAGACGCGAGGGATCCGGGCGCGGCCTGCCGATCGGCGTCCGTTGGGCGCTGATGATGACCGCGCTTGTGGCGCTCACGATGACGCTGACCGCCACCGTCCTCTACCAGCGACAGTACCAGGCGATGATGAACCAGGTGCAGGACTACGGCGGATCGCTGGCAAAGTTCATGGCGACCTACAGTGCCGTGCCGCTCCTGTCCGAAGACTGGGACGGCATCGACGTCTTCATCCACGAGACGCTGGATCGGCAGGATTTCAGCTACCTCCGGGTCATCGATCACGACGGCATCGTGCGCGGCAGCAACGTCGCCGCGGAGGTCGCGCAGAAGTATGCGCCGCCCAAGGCGACCGCGGTGACCGCCAGCAACGCCGAGGTCCAGGTCGCCCAGCACCGGATCGCGGACGGACGCAACGTGCTCGATTTCGACGCGCCGGTGCTGTTCCAGAGCAAGGAGATCGGCCGCGTCCATCTCGGCATCTACGAGGCGCCGCTGTCGGCCGTTGCAAGGCTGGTGCTGGCGCTGCTCGGCGTGCTGACGCTCGTGACCAGCGCGGCGGTGGCCGGAGGCACCTACCTGCTCGCGCGGCGCCTGATGGGGCCGATGCGCGTGCTGCAGAACTCGCTCGCCGAACTGGCCGCAGGCCGCTACGACTACCGGATCGCCGATCCGCGCACCGACGAATTGGGCGAACTGTACGCCGCGTTCGATCGGACCGCGGCGGCGCTGCAGGCGCGCCACGACGTGCCGCCGCCGGCATCGCTGGCAGCGCCTCCGACCCCGGCTGCCGCGCCGTTCGACGGCGACGCGACGCGCCATGTCTAGTGTTCTGCCGCGCTACTGGTTCTGCCTCGTCCTCGGTGCCGCGGTGCTGCAGGGCTGCGTCGAAGCGCCGACCCGCATCGAAGGCATGCCCTCCCCCGCAGGCGCCGGTCCGAGCGCCGTGCTGGCGCGCGACGACGACTTCGTGCTGGCGCAGGCCGCGCCGGGCGACACGCCGGCGCTGCTGGCCGAACGCTTTCTCGGCGATCGCGGCAAGGGATTCTGGGTCGCCGAACAGAACGGCCGCGACACCTTCGAGCCGGGGCAGGTCGTCGTCATCCCGCTGCGGGCGATGAACCCGGGCGGCGTCCATACCGACGGCTTTCAGGCGATCCCGATACTCTGCTACCACCGCTTCGGGCCGCGCGCCAGCCCGTTGACGGTGACCGCGGCCACCTTCGAAGCGCAGATGGACTGGCTCGCGCGCAACGGATACACGGTGATCACGCTCACGCGGCTGGCCGCCTTTCTGCGCGGCACCGAGCCGCTGCCGAAGCGCTCGATCGTGATCACCATCGACGACGGCTACCGGTCGACGTGGGAAGTCGCGTACCCGATTCTCCGCCGTCACGGTTTTCCCGCCACGCTTTTCCTGTACAGCGATTTCGTCGGCGCCAGGGACGCGCTGTCCTGGGCGCAGATGAAGGACATGCAGGCATCGGGCCTGATCGACATCCAGCCGCACTCGAAGACGCACGCGAATCTCGCCTTGCGTCTCGCAGGCGAAACCGACAGCCAGTACCGCGACCGTATCCGGCGCGAAGTGGATGCGCCGGTCAATGCCCTCCGGGATCGCCTGGCCGTCGCCAGCACGACGTTCGCCTATCCGTACGGCGACGTCAACGACGTGGTGATCGGCGAACTGCAGCGCCGCAGCGTGGTTCAGGGAGTGACGGTGACTTCGGGCGGCAACGGCTCGTTCGCGCATCCGTTCCTGTTGCGGCGGAGCATGGTCTTCGGCACCGACTCGCTGGACGCGTTCCGCGCCAAGCTCGTCACTTTCGTGCCGGCGGGTTCAAGGTAGGCGCAGCGTTGCGCACCTGCGTCGCATGGATCGCCTGGATCGCCGTTGCGCTCGCGCTCGCCGCCTGCGCACCGCTGCCGCCGACACCGGACACCGTCGCCGAGCTTCCGTCGACGTCGGCGAAGAGCCCGGCGATCGACCAGGCGATCGCACGCCATCGCCAGCTGGCCGGCAAGTACGCCGACGCCGGCGACCTCGCTGCCGCGGCGACGGAGTGGCACATCCTGATGCTGCTCGACCCCCGGGAGCCCGCGTACCGCCAACAGCGGGAGGCTGCGCTGGCGGCGAAAGCGCGCGCGACGCAGGCGAGCCTCGACGCCGGCAAGGCCGCCCGGCGCAACGGACAGACGGAGCGCGCGCTGCAGGCGTTCCTGCGGGCGCTGGCGCTCGACCCGGGGAACGAAGAGGCCACGCGCGCCGCGCGCGAACTCGATCGCCAGAAATACGCGCGCATCCAGCAGGACCGGGCCGCCCGCGCACGTCCCGAAGGCGCGGCACCGGCACCGGGCGCGGCATCGCGCGCGATGCCGGCCGAAGCGAACGGCGACGGCTACGACATCGAGCAGGCGCTGGAGATGCTGTCCGCGGGCGACATCGCCGGCGGCCTGCGCGACCTGCGCGACTGGGTGGCGTCCAACCCCGGCAACCGCACGGCGCGGCGACGCATCGGCACCGCCGTTTACGACAAGGCGCGGGAGCTAGAAGCCGGCGGCGCCCGCGAACAGGCGCTCGCGCTGTACGATGCCGCGCTCGCACTGCGCGGTGAATCGGTTCCCGAGTGGTCGGCGCGCGCGACGGCGCTGCGCCTGCCGCCGGCCGGAAATTCGGGCAAGCCTGTCGCCGCGCCGCGCTGACGGTGCCGGGCCGTCACTTGGCGCCGAACTTGTCGTTCATCCGCTTCTTGAGATCCTGCGCCCGCTCGCGCTCGAGCCGCGCCTTGCGATTGTCCGGATCGAGTTCGATGACGCGGTCCCACTTGGCGATCGCGAGATCGAGGTTCTGCCGCTGGAACGCCTGCGCAGCCTCGCGGTCGTAGGCCCGGATCAACGCCGCGCGCGCCGCATCGCGCTGACGCGCCACCGCATCGTTGCCCGGAAAGCGCAATGCCGCATCGTTCATCGCCACATACGCGGCTTCGAAATTGCCTTTGGCCTGGAGTTCGCGCCCGCGGCGCACCGCTTCGGCCGCGTCGTCGTGCAGCTTCGTCTCCGCGTCGGCGACCGGCGGTCGCGCGACGGTCTCGGTCACTTCCGGCGGCATGGCCGGGGCAACCGGCGCCGCTACCGCTGCAGCGGGTGCGCGGCCGGGAATCTTGATCACCTGTCCCGCGGCCAATCGCGCGGGATTGCTCATGTCGTTGTACTTGGCGAGTATGTAGAAGCGGAACCGGTCACCGAGGAATTGCTGCGCGAGCTTCGATAGCGAATCGTCGCGCTGCACCGTATACCGGAAGTGGACGGCTCCGAGTTCCCTCTGGGCATCGGCGCGGATCTGCTCGCTCAACTTGCGCGCCAGCTCGTTCGCCGCGTCGAGCGCCAATGCCTTGTCGAGCGTCAGGCGGGCTGAGGTTTCGTTGCCGTTCTGCAACTCGTCGACCGCCTCGATCGCGAGCTTCTGCGCCTGCGCCTTCGCCTGGGCGGGCGAGAGTTCGGGAACCGGGGTGGCCGCCTGCTGCACCACCGGCGGCGGATCCGCGGCGACCGGCGCGACCGGCACCGCCGGCGGCGTCGCACAGGCGCCGAAGACGAACGGCATCGCGGCTGCAACGGCCATGCCCCGGAATCGAACGAGGGTCGTCGTATCCATGCGCCTTACCTCCAGGATGGAAGAACTAGGGCCTGTTAACGCTGCAAGCGCGGAGTCGGATTCTGCGCCCGGCTGCGCCAATCTGCCAACCGGCGCGTCAGCAGGCCGTGAAATGGCCCGACTTGCCGCCGGACTTCTCGAGCAAGCGAATGCCCTCGATGCGCATTCCGCGATCGGCCGCCTTGCACATGTCGTAGATGGTGAGCAAGCCGATCGCTGCAGCCGTCAACGCCTCCATCTCGACGCCGGTCTGCCCCATGGTTTCGGCGACCACCTCGATGCCGACTGCACTGGCCTCCGTATCGATCAGGAAGTCGACTGCCACGCGGGTCAGGGGCAGCGGGTGGCACAGCGGAATCAGGTCCGCGGTCCGCTTGGACGCCTGGATGGCCGCGACACGCGCCACGCCCAGCACGTCGCCCTTCTTCGTCGAACCCTTGCCGATCAGCAGCAGCGTGGCCGGCTGCATCACGATCCGGCCGGCGACGCGGGCGACACGCCTTGTTACATCCTTGTCGCCGACATCGACCATGTGTGCCTGACCGGCCGCGTCGAAATGGGTAAAATGTCCGGGAGATCGACGCGCGGTCGCCGGCGGCGACCGCAGCCGGGGGGTCGGAATCGCACCCTGGGCGAGGTTCTTTTTTCCTGCCGTACCGGCCACGAGCGATCCTTTGCATGAACTTCGGGTGACGGCGAGCATCTTAGCATCAGGTCCAGCGCTGCACGTCCACTCGATGACTACCCTCCAGGAACCTCCAATGCGCCCTCGCCGACGCTCCCGTATGCGCGACCGCGCGCTCGCCGTCGCGGTCGCGCTTGCGCTCGGCACGCAGCCCGTCGCGCCGGGAATCGCGCAGACCCAGCGCCTGCCCGATCTGGGTGACGAATCCGAGGCCGCGGTCACCCCGGCGCAGGAACGCAAGCTCGGCGAATCCGTCGTCAGGCAGATCCGCGCGTCCGGCGGCTATCTCGACGACCCCGAAGTCAACGACTACCTGAACGAACTCGGCAACCGCCTGGTGGCCGCGGGGTCCGACAGGTACGACTTCGAGTTCTTCGCCGTTCCCGATCCCAGCATCAACGCCTTCGCGCTGCCCGGCGGCTTCATCGGCGTACACACCGGACTGCTCCTCCTCGCCCAGAGCGAGTCCGAGCTGGCCTCGGTGCTGGCGCACGAGATCACCCACGTGACGCAGCGGCACTACACGCGCTCGCTCGGGGGGCAGCAGCGCTCGCTGCTGTATTCGCTGGCCGCGCTCGCGGTCGCCCTCGCCGCGTCGCGCTCGGGCTCGTCGTCGTCGGGCCAGGCGGCCTCCGCCGCCGTCGCGGCCTCGCAGGCGCTGGCGATCCAGAATCAGCTCAACTACACGCGCGAATTCGAATACGAAGCCGATCGGATCGGGTTCCAGCGGCTTTCGACGGCCGGATTCGACACCACCAGCATGGCCACGTTCATGGAGCGCCTGCAGAAGTCGAGCCGCTTCTCGGACAGCAGCGCTCCGTCCTACCTTCGATCGCACCCGATCACCTACGAGCGGGTCGCGGAGGCGCAGGCGCGTGCGCAGGATCAACCCTATCGGCAGATTCCCGACTCGCTCGATTTCCAGCTCGTGCGCGCCCTGCTCAGGAGCTACACCGGCACCGACCGCGAAGCCGTCAAGTACTTCGAAAACGCGCTCGCCGACCGCAAGTTCAACGATCCAGTCGCGACGCGCTACGGACTGGTCGCCGCGCTGCTGCGCGCCAAGGACGCCAAGCGCGCGAAGCAGGAACTCGCAACGCTGGAGAAAATTGCCCCCCCGCATCCGATGATCGACGCAATGGCGGGGCACGTCCTGATGGAAGGCGGCGAGCTCGCGGCCGCGATCACGCGGTTCGAGACGGCGCTGACCCGTTACCCGAACAAGATGCAGCTCGTGTACGACTACCCCGATGCGCTCCTGAAGGCCGATCGGTACGCCGATGCGACGAAATTCGTCGAGCAGCAACTGCAGCGATTCCCGGGCAACGGGCAGCTGCACCGGATTGCCGCGCAGGTCTACGGCAAGCAGGGCCGGATGCTGCAGCAGTACCGGCACCAGGGCGAGTACTACGCCTGGGCGGGCAACCTGCGCGGTGCGGTCGCGCAGATGGAGCTGGCCGCCAAGGCGGGCGACGGCGACTTCTATCAAACCTCGGTCGTGGAGACGCGACTGCGCACGCTGCGCCGCGACCTCGCCGAACAGCAGGCCGCGATGGCCAAGGCCAGTTGACCCGCCCCTCTCCTGCCGTTCCGCGGTCTCCCGTTCTCCGTCCTCAGTGCACTCACAATGACAATCGACTCGACCGCCGCCACCCTGCCCGCGCGAGCTCCAGGGCGCCGACGCGCGCTGATGACCGGCGCGGTGCTGCTGGTGATCGCCGTTGCCGGCGCTGCCGTCTGGTGGTTGTACGCACGGGGCGGCAGCGCACCGGCGTTTCGCACGGCGAAGGTGGAGCGCGGCAACGTCACGTCCGTGGTCTCGGCATCGGGCTCGCTGTCGGCCGTCACCACCGTGCTGGTCGGCTCGCAGATCTCCGGACAGATCAAGGAGCTCTTCGTCGACTTCAACAGCCAGGTCAAGCAGGGCCAGCTGCTCGCCCGCATCGACCCCGAGACCTTCGAGCTGAAGGTGCGGCAGGCGGAAGCCGATCTCGAGGCCGCACGCACGCAGCAGCTCAACCAGAGGGCCAACGTGCTGACGCTGCGCTCGCAGGCGACAAGGGCGCGGATTCAGGCCAACGACGCGAAAAGTGACCTCGACCGCAAGGAGTCGCTGTTCGCCAAGGGCTTCATCTCCGGCGCCGAGCGCGACAAGTCGAGGTTCACGTACGACGCTGCGGCCGAGGCGGTGACTACCGCCGAAGCGCAGATCAACGCCGGCGAGGCGCAGGTCGCCAATGCCGCCGCCATCGCCAGGCAGCGCGAGGCGGCGCTCGCCGGCGCTCGCGTCGACCTCGCCCGCACGTCGATCGTTGCTCCCGTCGACGGCGTGGTGATCTCGCGCCAGATCGATGCCGGACAAACCGTCGCGGCGAGCCTCAACACGCCGACGCTCTTCTCGCTGGCGAAGGATCTGCGCGAAATGCAGGTCGAGGTTGCGATCGACGAGTCCGACATCAGCAAGATCAAGGTCGACCAGCGCGTCACCTTCACCGTCGACGCCTTCCCGACGCGCAGCTTCGAGGGCCGGGTGCGGCAGATCCGCAAGGCCGCGCAGACGGTGCAGAACGTCGTCACCTATGTGGTCGTCGTGGCGACGGAAAATCCCGGCCTGCTGCTGGTACCGGGAATGACCGCCAACGTGCGCATCGTCGCGGATTCGCGCGAAGGCGTGCTCAAGGTGCCCAACGCGGCATTGCGCTACCGTCCGCCGGGCGTCACGGCCGCCAAGGACGGCGACGCCACGATCGCTGCCACCGGGCCGAGTGCCGGTGGTGGTGTCGGGGGCGGCGACGCGCAGGCGCGGCGACAAAAGCTCGTCGCTGACCTCAAGCTCGACTCGGGACAGCAGGCGCGACTCGACGAGATCTTCGCCGAATTGCGCACGCGCATGGCCGAACTGCGCGACCTGCCGGAGGGCGATCGTCGCACGCGCAGCGACCGTTTGCGAGGCGACATGCGGCAAAAGATCAACGGCATGCTGAACCCCGAACAGCAAAAGAAGTACGCCGAGATCATCGCCGCCGAGACCGGGCGCGGCGGCGGCACCACCGGACGTCTCTACGTCCTGGACGCCGGTGCGGTGAAGGAGGTTGTAGTGCGCCTCGGGCTGACCGACGGCAACGCGACCGAGGTCGTCGGTGGCGCCCTTGCCGAAGGGACCGAGGTGATCGTCGGCAACATTGCCGCCGGCGCCACGGCGGCGCGCCCGTCCTCGGCCGCCCCGCGCCTGCCGTTCTGACTCGCCTCACCCATGGCTGCCGCGCCACTCATCTCGGTCCGCGACCTGACCAAGGTCTACCAATTGGGCGAGACCGAGGTCCGCGCGCTGAACGGCGTGTCGGTAGACGTCGCCGAAGGCGAGTTCGTCGCCGTCATGGGACCTTCCGGTTCCGGCAAGTCGACGTTCATGAACCTCGTCGGATGTCTCGATGCGCCGACTGCGGGCAGCTACCGGCTCGCCGGCGAGGATGTCGCGCACATGGACCGCGATGCATTGGCGAGCGTTCGCAACCGGCGCATCGGCTTCGTGTTCCAGCAGTTCAACCTGCTGCCGCGCACCTCGGCACGGGAGAACGTCGAGTTGCCGTTGCTGTATGCCGGGGTTCCCGCCGCCGAGCGGCACGCCAAGGCACGGCGGACACTGGCCGAGGTGGGCCTCGCCGAGCGTGAACACCACCACCCGGCGCAGCTGTCGGGCGGCCAGCAGCAGCGCGTCGCCATCGCCCGTGCGCTGGTCAACGACCCCAAGCTGATCCTCGCCGACGAGCCCACGGGCGCGCTGGACTCGTCCACCAGCATCGAGGTGATGGCGCTGCTGCAGCAGTTGAACCGCAACGGCATCACCGTCATCGTCGTCACGCACGAGCACGACATTGCCGAGTTCGCGTCGCGGCTGCTCTCCTTCCGCGACGGCAAGCTGATCGCAGACGTCCCCAACGTTCCGCGCGACGCTGCGGTGCAGCTTGCCACACAGCGGCAGAAGGCGATGCCGGTGAGCGCATGAACTTCGTCGCCACGCTGAGGATCGCGCTCGCCGCGCTGCGCATCAACAAGCTGCGCTCGGCGCTCACCATGCTGGGCATCATCATCGGCGTCGCCGCCGTCATCACCATGGTCGCGGTCGGCGCAGGCGCACAGGCGCGCGTCGAGGACCAGATCAAGAGCCTGGGCTCCAACCTCATCATCATCCTTTCCGGCAACTTCACGTCCGGCGGCGTCCGCATGGGCTCGGGCTCGCAGCTCACGATCACCGAGGACGATGCCTACGCGCTGCAGCGCGAGGTCGGCGGCGTGCAGGCCGCGGCGCCTCAGCTGCGCGGCTCCGGCCAGGTGGTATTCGGCAACAACAACTGGTCGACACAGATCTACGGCATCACGCCCGAGTACATGGAAGCGCGGCAGTGGGAGGTCGCGGAGGGTCGCGCAATCGACACGTCGCACGTCGAAGGCGCCGCCAAGGTCGTGCTGCTCGGCCAGACGGTGTCGCGTACGCTCTTCGGGGACAGCGATCCCGTGGGCGAGACCATCCGCATCCGCCGCGTCCCGCACACGGTGATCGGCATCCTCGACCGCAAGGGACAGAGCATGATCGGCCAGGACCAGGACGACGTGGTGCTGATTCCGATCTCGACGGCCAGAAAGCGCGTGCTCGGCGGCACGCAGGTGAAGAGCCGCAATGTGCAGAGCATCTCGGTGCGGGTGAAGGACGGCGCCGACATGCCCTCGACCGAGCAGGAGATGCGCGATCTGCTGCGTCAGCGGCACAAGCTGCAACCGGCCCAGGAGGACGACTTCTTCCTGCGCAACCTGTCGGAAGTGCTGGCGGCACAGGAAGCCTCGTCGAAGATCCTCGCGCTGCTGCTGGCGGCGATCGCTTCGGTGTCGCTGCTCGTCGGCGGCATCGGCATCATGAACATCATGCTGGTGTCGGTGACCGAGCGCACGCGCGAGATCGGGCTGCGCATGGCCGTCGGCGCGCGCGGCCGCGACATCCTCACCCAGTTTCTCGTCGAGGCGGTGACGCTGGCGCTGATCGGCGGCATCATCGGCATCGCGCTCGGCGCGCTCGCGTCCTTTCTCGTCGGTCACTTCGCCGGCTGGCGCACCGAGATGAGCTTCGCTGCGGTCGTGCTGGCCTTCGGCTTTGCCGGCGCCGTCGGCGTGTTCTTCGGCTTCTATCCGGCGCGCACCGCCGCGAGGCTGGTTCCCATCGAAGCGCTGCGGCACGAGTAGCGATCCCGCCGCGAGCGCGCGATCCGCGCGGCCCGGTTTCCTGTCAGCCTTCGCAGGTTACGCCCGAGCTTCGCGGGCGTTAGCGTTCTTCCCAAGGTCGGCAACCTTCGTCCGGCCGCGATTCCACACCGGGAGGAAACCATGAAGATTCTCGTCGTCGACGATCACCCCCTGATACTCGATGCGCTGATGCAACTCCTGCCCCAGCTCGCCCCTGGAATCGAGGTGCGCGCGGCGGCCCACGCCGGCGAGGCGATCGCGATCCTCGACGACGAGCCTGACGTCGACCTGGTGCTGCTCGATCTGGCACTCCCCGGCATCCGCGGACTCGATCTACTCGCCGATTTCATGCTCGATTACCCCGGCGTCCCCGTCGTGGTGCTGTCCGCGACGCATGACGACGCCACCGTCAACGCGGCGCTCGCCGCCGGCGCCCGCGGCTTCATTGCCAAGACCGCCAACGCGTCGGCGCTGCTGGAAGCGCTGCGCCAGGTGCTGGACGGCTGCGTGTGCCGCGCCGCGGACGCGGCATCGATGCCGGACGGCGACGGCGCGCACGTCGCACACGGCACGCTGGGACTGACGGCGCGGCAGGCCGACGTGCTGAAGCTTCTGGCGCAGGGCAAGCCCAACAAGCTGATCTGCCGCGATCTCCGCCTCTCCGAGGGGACGGTCAAGGTGCACGTGAGCGCCATCCTCAAGGCGCTGCGCGTCAATTCGCGCACGCAGGCGGTGGCCGAACTCGCGCGGCGCGGCATCCACGCCGACCTGCTGCACCCGCGCCACGGCTGACGCGGAGCGTGCAGCCGTGCCCGCCACCACCGCGCCTCCCCGCGCGCTCGTGACGCGTGCCTTGGCCGACGAGGTCGCCACGCTGATCGGGTCCTGGCGCCGGACCACGTTGTCGATGCTGCTGGGGGCGCTGATCCTCTGCGCCGTGCTGCGCGAACACGTCGCGCTCCGGGACATGGCGCTGTGGATCGGCGCCATACTCGCCAACCAGGCGTGGCGCGGCGCACTGGCGCGCTCCTACCGTCGCGCGAATCCGATGCCCGAGGACGCCGTGCGCTGGGGAACGCGCTCCGCGCTGGGTTCCACGATTGCCGGTACGCTGTGGGGCGTCGCGGCGGTGGCGTTCTATCCCGACTCGGCCGCGCACCAGGCGCTGGTCATCGTCAGCCTCTTCGGTGTCGCCCTGGGGGGGCTCAACCTCACCGCCGTGTACAAGCCCGCGTTCTACGGGTTCGTGCTGCCCGCCGTGCTGCCGCTGATCGTGCGCGTGGCCCTCGGCGCCGATGGCATCCACCTGTCGATCGCGGTCGTGATGTCGGTCGCGCTCGCCTTCGTGCTGGCATTCGGGCATCAGGTGAACGATCTGCTCACCCGCTCGCTCATCATCCGCCACGAGAACACCGATCTCATCGCCGAGCTGAAGGCGCAGAGCGAAGCCGCCGAAGCCGCGCGCCTGGCGGCCGAAAATGCCAACCGCGCCAAGAGCCAGTTTCTCGCCGCAGCGAGCCACGACCTCCGCCAGCCGCTGCATGCGATGGGGCTGTTCGCCGCCGCGCTGTCGCTGAAGGCGCGGGAACCCGAGATCAAGCCCCTGGTCGCCAGCATCAACGCGTCCGTCGAGGCGCTCGAGAGCCTGTTCGCCCAGCTTCTGGATCTCTCGCGGCTGGAAGCCGGGGCGCTGCAGCCGCATTGCATCCGCCTGCGCCTGGCGCCGCTGTTCGCGCGCATCGCCGCCGACTTCGCGCCGCAGGCGAACGCGAGCGGCCTGCGGCTCGCCGCCCGGCCGACCTCACTGACCGTCACCTCCGATCCGGCGCTGCTCGACCGCGTGCTGCGCAACCTCGTCAGCAACGCCCTGCGCTATACGCACGCCGGAGGCGTCGTACTGGGGGCGCGCCGTCGCGGCGTCGACGTGCGTATCGACGTCATCGACACCGGCGTGGGCATCGCGCCGGAGGATCGCGAGCGCGTATTCGACGATTTCGTCCAGATCCACGCCAAACCGCGGCATCACTCCGGCGGCCGTGGCATGGGACTCGGTCTGGCGATCGTGCGCCGCCTTGCCGGCCTGCTGGACCACCGGCTGGAACTCGCCTCCCGCATCGGCCACGGATCGCGGTTCTCGGTCAGCCTGCCGCGCGCAACCGACGATGCTCTGGTCACCGCGGACCCGGCACGGCCCGCTTCGCCTACCGCGCCGGCCGCGACCTCGCTGGCCGGCTGTCGCGTCGCCGCGATCGACGACGACCCGGCGGTCGTCGCCGCGATGCGGGCGCTGTTCGAAACGCGTGGCGGATTCGTGGCCGCCGGGGAAAATTCCGATCGCGTGCGCGAGGCTCTGGCGGAAGCGGGCGCTCGCGACGTCGACCTCATCGTCGCCGATCTGCGGCTCGCCGAAGGCGTGTCGGGCATCGACGAGGTCGCCCGCCTGCGCGCGGCGCTGGGCACCGCGATCCCGGCATTGATCGTGTCGGGCGACACCAGCGAGGAAGCGCGCGCCGAAGCCGCGCGCGCCGGCTTGCGGCTGCTGGCCAAGCCGCTGGTCGCCGCGACACTCGAACACGCCGTCGCCATGCTGCGGCAACGGCGTCAGCAAGGCACGGCGTCGCGGCACACCACCGCTGGCGCGGATCAACCCCCGCGATAACGCATGCCCTCGCGCATCCTGTGGCGGAAGCCCTCGGCGCGATCCATCCGCCGGATCATGAACTCCTTGACCACGGCCTTCTGCTCGGGGCTGAAGGTGGCATAGACCGCCAGCCAATCGGTACGGGCCGCCTGCTGCAACCCCTGGTTCTTCGCCCGCGCAGCGTCGCGGATTGCGGCGATGGCGGCGAGATCGGGCTCGGCCTTCGCCAACTCTGCGCGAACGGCATCGCGCGCCTTCAGCCATTCTGCCCGCCCAGCCTCGCGCGCGGCCTTGCCGTTCGCAGCCGCCTGGTCGAACTGCACCTGTTGCGACGTGTTGAGATTGAGCTTCGCCCTGATGCTTTCGATCACTTGCGGCCCGGCGACGCCGCCGTGCATTCCGGGGCCGCCACCCGCTCCCGGCCCGCCAAAAGCGTGCGCCGA
Source organism: uncultured beta proteobacterium (assembly GCA_963788185.1). Taxonomy (GTDB): domain Bacteria; phylum Pseudomonadota; class Gammaproteobacteria; order Burkholderiales; family Casimicrobiaceae; genus CAIWHR01. The sequence continues at coordinate 421,007 of CAWBGE010000017.1, read as the reverse complement.
GGTGGCTGCGGCAAGTGCCAGCGCCAATGCCGCTGCGCCGACGATGCTCGCCCGGCGCGCGGAAACGGCAAGTTTGGAATCGATCAAGCGTGACATGGTCAGTCCTTTCGTCCTGTTTCGTTTTCCCGTTGCTGGGAACGGCAGCTGCGATCGGTTCGCGACTGTCCTGATGGTTCGACCGCATTCTCGTGCCGCGTTCCACCGGCATGATGCCCCGTTTGCAACCGAAGATTGCACCCACGTCCCGGCGTTACAATCGGTTACAACTTCGCCCGCCCGGCGCCGCTTCGCCGAGCGTTTAATCGCCCATGACCACCCGCACTCCACTGCCGCGCATCCTCGTCGTCGACGACGACGTACGCCTGCGCGACCTTTTGTCGCGCTATCTCACCGAGCAGGGGTTCCAGGTGGCCACCTTGCCCGACGCGCGCGACCTCGACAAGAAGCTGCAGCGCGATCCGCCGCATCTCGTCGTGCTGGACCTGATGCTGCCCGGCGAGGACGGACTCGCCGTCTGCCGGCGGTTGCGCGGCGCCGGCGAGTCGGTGCCCATCATCATGCTCACCGCCAGGGGCGAGGACGTCGATCGCATCATCGGTCTCGAAATGGGCGCCGACGACTATCTGCCCAAGCCCTTCAACCCCCGCGAACTGGTGGCCAGGATCCAGGCCGTTCTGCGCCGGCACGGCCAGCATCTTGCCCCCGGCGCGCCCGGGGCCGAAGGCCGGATTGCCTTTGGCCTGTACGAACTGGACCTCGCCGCGCGCACGCTTTCGCGCGACGGCAAGACGATCCACCTGACCACCGGCGAATTCTCACTGGTCAACGTGTTCGTCCAGCATCCGCGCCAACCGCTGGCGCGCGAGAAACTGATGCTGCTCGCGCGGGGACGCGACCACGACGTGTTCGACCGCGCCATCGACGTCCAGGTGTCGCGGCTGCGCAAGCTGGTCGAACCCGATCCCGCCAACCCGCGGTATCTGCAAACAGTCTGGGGCTTCGGCTACGTGTTCGTCCCCGACGATGCGCCTGCCAGCCCGCCGCCACCCACCTCCGAGGCGTGACGGAAGCTTCGCTTGAAACTCCTGCCCCGCACGCTGTTCGGCCGCCTGGCGCTGGTGCTGCTGGCGGTGATCGCGCTGGCAATGGCGGCGACGATCCTGCTCTTCCGGCAGGACCGCGCGGCGCTGCTCGCGCGCCAGTACAGCGACACCAAGATCGTGCAGTTGCAGGCAGTGCGTGCGGCGCTGGCCGCCGCCGACGCCCGGGAGAGCCGCGAAACGCTCACTCGCATCGGCCGCGAATACGGCGTGCGCATCATTCCCGAGGGCGAGCGTCGGATGATGGGCGGCAACGCGCTGCTCGGTCCGCCGATGCTGGAGTTCGAACAGCGACTTCGTGCGGGTCTCGGCCCCGGGACCGAATTGCGCGTGGCGCCGGGCCGCGGCCTGCTGCTGGTGAAGATCGAGGCCGGCGGCAACAACTACTGGGTGAGCTTTCCGCTGCCGCCACGGCCACAGGCCGAGGACGTGCCGTCGCGCGCCGCGATCTGGAGCCTGTCGGTGGCGGTGCTGCTGCTCATCGCGGCGTTCTTCTTTGCGCGCCACCTCGCGCGGCCGCTGCGCGAACTCAACGTCGCTGTCGAGCGGGTGGGCCGCGGCGAAACTCCCGATCCGCTACCCGAGAGCGGCCCGTCGGAGATCGCCAGCCTCAACCGCGGGTTCAACCGGATGACGGCGAACCTCCAGCAACTCGAGGCCGACCGGGCACTGCTGCTGGCCGGCGTGTCGCACGACCTGCGCACGCCGCTGGCGCGACTGCGCCTCGGCATCGAAATGGGCACACGCGACGACGCGGTGCGCGCGGGCATGGCCGACGATATCGACGAGATGGACCGGATCATCGGCCAGTTCCTCGACTTCGCGCGCGGCGACCACGAAACCTCGCGCGTGCTCACCGATCCCAACGAAGTCGTCCGCGCGTCGGTCGACCGCTACACGCGCAGCGGGCGCGACGTGCGTCTCGCCGCCGGCTGGGTGCCTGCGCTTCCGCTACGGCCCACCGCCTGCTCGCGACTGATTGCCAATCTCATCGACAACGCGCTCGCCTACGGCGCGCCGCCGGTCGAAGTCAGCACCTGTGTGCGCGACGGCCGCTTCGTTCTCGATGTCGCCGATCGCGGGCCGGGCATTGCCCCGGGCGAGGTCGATCGCCTGAAGCAGCCGTTCACGCGCGCCAGCGCCGCGCGCAGCAATGCCGACGGCGTTGCCGGCGCGGGCCTGGGCCTCGCCATCGTCGATCGCATCGCGCGGCTCCACGGCGGCCGCTTCGACCTCCTGCCCCGCGATGGTGGCGGAACCGTCGCACGCGTCAGCATCCCGCTCGACCCCCGGCCTTGACCCGCTACTGCACATTGCGTACGGTAGCTGTCTCCCGCGCCCGATGAACAGAGAATGCGGGGAAGCCGGTCGCCGTGGCGATCCCCGCCCGGACGTGCTTTTGCAGTGACTTGCCCAAGGAGGAGTTCATGCGTCGTCTTTTCGTTTCGGTAGCGCTTGCTGCCGCATTCGCGTCCATTCCGGCATCCGCGGCCACGACCATACGGTTCGGGCACGCGATGAACAACGGCGAGGTCGCCTACGACCTGTTCCAGGAATTTGCCGACAACGTGGGGAAGCGCACCAAGGGCGAGGTCATCGTCAAGGTCTTCCCGTCGGAGCAGCTCGGCAAGGAGGTCGATCTCCTGCAGCAGGTGAAGTCGGGGGCGCTCGACATCTCGGCCCCGTCGATGCCGGTGGTTTCCAACCTGGTGCCGGGGATCGAAATCGCCAGCGCGCCGTTCCTGTGGAACGACTGGAAGGAAGCGGAGACGGTGATCCGCGGACCAGCGTTCCAGCCGTTGTTCGACGAGCTGCGCGACAAGCACGGCGTCATCATGCTGTCGAAGATCTGGTACTGGGGCTGGCGCGAGCTGACGACGGCGGCCAAGGCGATCAACAAGCCCGAGGATCTCGCCGGACTCAAGATCCGAGTGCCGGAGTCGCCGGTGTGGGTCGAGATGATCCGCGCGATGGGCGCGGCGCCGACGCCGATCCCCTTCGGCGAGGTCTACACCGCGCTGCAGCAGAAGACCGTCGACGGCCAGGAAAACCCGATCCCGACGATCTATGCCCGCAAGTTCTATGAAGTGCAGGGCCACCTCGCGATGACGCGCCACATGCTGCAGAACAACACGCTGGTGATGAACAAGCGCACGTTCGACAAGCTGACGCCGGAGCAGCAGAAGATCCTGATGGAAGAGGCGGCCGCTGTCTCCGCGAAGAACTCCCGCCTGCAGCAGGAGCGCGAGAAGTCGATGCTCGAGGACATCCGCAAGTCGGGCAAGACCGCGATCAACGACAACCCGGATCGGGCCGCCTTCGCCGCCAAGATGGGGCCGGCATTCCAGAAGCTCGAGGCCCGCTGGGGCGCCGACAACCTGAAGCGGGTGCGTGAAACCATCGACGCCGGCCGCAAGAAGAAGTAGAACCACGCGATGGGCGCCCTCCACCGAACGGTGCGTCTCGCCGACGACGCCGCCTGTGCATTCGAAAAGGTCTTCCTGATTTTCGTGCACGCCGCAATCTTCTTGCTCGTGGTGGTGGGCGTCATTCTTCGCTACGTGTTCAACGATCCCTTGACCTGGAGCGAAGAGCTGATCGTCGCGCTCTTCACGTGGATGGTCTTCATCGCGGCAGCCGCCGCGCTGCGCACCCACATGCACATCCGCATCGACGTGATGGCCCCGATCTACGCCAGCCCGAAGATGAAGTGGCTCAACGGGCTGACGCTGCTCGTCGGAATCGCAATCATCCTGGTGGCCCTGTACGCGTGTGTCGACCTGGTGGCGCAGGAGCTGGTGGTCGATTCGCCGATGATGAACGTCTCGAAGGCCTGGTTCGTTGCGGCAATGCCGGCGGGGCTGGTGCTGATGCTGGTGCACATCGCGCGGCTGTGGCTCGACAAGGGCGTCGAAGTGGTGTTTCGCGGTGAAGTCGAAAGCGTCATCGCCGGGGAGAAGCCGTGACGCTGCTGCTCGTCACCTTCGCCGTGCTGCTGGTCGTCGGCCTCCCGATTGCGCTGGCGATGCTGGGGTCGTCGCTGCTGGCGATCGTCGTCGAAGGCATCCCGCTGTCGGTGGTCGCGCAGCGCGTCGTCACCGGCGTGCAGTCGTTTCCTCTGCTCGCCATCCCGCTGTTCACGCTGGCGGGGACGCTGATGAACGAGTCCGGGATCAGCGAGCGGCTGTTCGGATTCACGCGTGCGTTCGTCGGTCACATCCGCGGCGGCATGGCGCAGACCGCCATCGTCGGCAACGTGTTCCTGTCGGGAATCTCGGGATCGTCGGTCGCCGACTGCGCCGCGACGACACGGGTGTTCGTGCCGCAACTTGTCAAGGCCGGCTATGGGCGCGGCTTCGCGGCAGCGCTCACCGCCGCCTGCGCGACGCTCGGCCCGATCATCCCGCCGTCGATCCTGATGGTGATCTACGCGTGGCAGGCCAACATCTCGCTGGGCGACCTGTTCTGGGCGGGGGTGGTTCCCGGGCTGGTGATGGCGCTCTCGATGGTGCTGCTGACCGCGGTCATTGCCGCGCGCCGCCGCTACCCCAAGGATGATGCCTTCTCGCTGTCGCGGCTCGGCGCGCAGTTCAAGCACGCGTTCTGGGCGCTGATGATGCCGGTGCTGATCCTCGTCGGCTTCCGGATGGGTGTGTTCACGGCGACCGAAATCGCCGGTGTGGCCGCCGCGTATTCGCTGATCGTCGGCGCGGTGTTTTACCGAACGCTGCGCTGGAAGCAGATTCCGCACATCCTGCTCACCACCGCCAAGGAAACCTCCGTCATTCTGCTGATCGTGGCGGCGGCCGCGCCGTTCAGCTGGATACTCGGCGTCGAGCAGGCGCCGCAGCTGATCGCCAACGGCGTCAAGGATCTGACGTCGAGCACCTGGGCGCTGCTCCTGCTGCTCAACGTCGTGCTGCTGGTGCTGGGCTGCTTCATGGAAACCATCGCCATCATGATCATCCTGGTGCCCATCCTGCTGCCGGTGCTTCAGAGCTACGGCATCGATCTCACCCATTTCGGCATCGTGCTGCTGGTCAATCTCACCATCGGGCAGATCACGCCGCCCGTCGGGGTGCTGCTGTTCGTGTCGAGTTCCGTCTCGGGCACCCGCCTGGGACTGCTCGTCAAGGAGATCTGGCCGTACGTCGGGGTGCTGGCCGTCGTGCTGCTGCTGCTCACCTTCGTTCCGCAGCTGTCGCTGTGGCTGCCGCTGATGCTGAAGAGTTGAGGCGGCGCGACGCGTGCGACACGAGGGTCGAGACCGTGTCGCAAGTCGCATCGAGTGGGCGCGACGCGCCCATTGGCGACCACCGTCGATTTCCCGCGCTGGCGTCGATCACCGAATCTTTCTAGCATGCGGGAAACGACAACCGGCAACCCGAATCCGGGCTCCCCTGACCGCCCTCAAGGAGACAAATCATGGCGCCAGACCAAGCCGAAGTCCTGATCAGCGAAGTGGGCCCCCGCGACGGACTGCAGTCCGTCAAGGCCACGATGCCGACCGCGGACAAGTTCCGTTGGATCGACGCGCTGGTGGCCGCTGGCCTGCGTGAAATCGAGGTCTGCTCGTTCGTGCCGGCCAAGCTGATGCCACAGATGGCGGACGCCGCGGAGGTGGTACGCCATGCGCTCACCCACCCGGGCGTCACGGTGATGGCGCTGGTGCCCAACCTGCGCGGGGCCGAAGCTGCTCTGAAGGCCGGCGCGCAGAAGCTCACGATTCCGGTGTCGGCAAGTGCCGCGCACTCGCTCGCCAACGTGCGCAAGACGCGCGAGGAGATGATCGAGGAGGTGCGCGCCATCGTGCAACTGCGCGACCGGACGGCGCCCGGAGTGAAGATCGAAGCCGGCCTGTCGACCGCGTTCGGCTGCACCATCCAGGGCGAGGTGCCCGAGGACGACGTCGTCCGGGTCGCGCGCGAATGCGTGGCGGCCGGCGTCGACGAAGCCGGGCTCTCCGATACGACGGGCATGGCCAACCCGGCGCAGGTCCGGCGCCTGTTCGACAAGGTGCGCGCTGCCATCGGCGCCAAGACCGGCGCCGCGCACATGCACAACACGCGCGGCCTGGGGCTCGCCAACTGCCTCGCCGCCTACGACGTCGGCGTGCGCACCTTCGACAGCTCGCTGGGTGGACTGGGCGGCTGCCCTTTCGCGCCGGGCGCCTCCGGCAACGTCGTCACCGAGGACCTCGTGTTCATGTTCGAGGCGATGGGGATCAGGACCGGCGTGAACATCGAGGCGCTGATCGCCGCGCGCGAGCCGCTCAAGGCAGGGCTGCCCGGCGAGGCCATCTACGGAATGACGCCCGAGGCGGGATTGCCGAAAGGATTCGCCGTCCGCCATTAGGCGGTCGCGCTGCGGCCCGCCGCCCGATTCCCGCGCGAGCGACCCGGGTTCGCCGGACTTGACCGGCGACGCCCGGTCTGATGAAGTCACGCGCTGGCACTCTCACGGCTTTGTCCAAAACGCTGCCGCCGGTGCCACGCGGCGCATCGCGGCTGGCCAGCGTCGTTCGATCGTAACCGAGGACTCAATGAAGCGTGTCGATGATTTTCGCCTGCGGCTGGGCGGCAGGGAACTGGTGCCGATCATCACCGGCGGCATGGGCGTGGACATTTCCACCGCCGAGCTGTCGCTGGTCGCGGCACGACTGGGCGGCATCGGCCACATCTCGGACGCGATGATCTCGACCGTTTCGGACCGCCGCTTCAAGACGCACTTCGTCAAGGATAAACAGAAGAGATACAAGTTCAACGTCGCCAGCCGCGACAAGTCGGACGTGCACTTCAACCTCGACGGGCTGGCCGAGGCCACCCGCCTGCACGTCGGACGCACGATGGAAGCCAAGCGCGGCGATGGGCTGATCTTCATCAACACGATGGAGAAGCTCACGATGAACAACCCGCGCGAGACGCTGCGCGTTCGCCTGTCGGCCGCGATGGATGGCGGCATCGACGGCATCACGCTCTCCGCGGGACTGCACCTCGGTTCGCTCGCGCTGGTGCAGGATCACCCGCGTTTTCGCGACGTCAAGTTCGGGATCATCGTGTCGTCGTTGCGCGCGCTGATCCTGTTCCTGCGCAAGACCGCGCGGCTCGACCGCCTGCCGGATTACATCATCGTCGAAGGTCCGCTCGCCGGCGGGCATCTGGGCTTCGGGCTCGATTGGGCGCAGTACGACCTGAAGACCATCGTCGACGAGGTCATCCAGTATCTGAAGCAGGAGCAACTCGACATTCCGGTCATTCCTGCCGGCGGAATCTTCACGGGCAGCGACGCGGTGGCATTCCTGGAGTCGGGCTCCGCCGCCGTGCAGGTGGCGACGCGCTTTACCGTCACCCACGAGTGCGGCCTGCCGGCCAAGGTCCAGCAGGAATACTACAAGGCCAGCGAGGACGACATCGAGGTCAACCTGATCTCGCCCACCGGCTACCCGATGCGAATGCTCAAGAGCAGTCCCGCGATCGGCGCCGGCATCCGGCCAAACTGCGAAGCCTACGGCTACCTGCTCGACGCCTCGGGCAACTGCGCCTACGTCGACGCGTACAACCGCGAACTGGACAAGAATCCCGACGCGAAGACCATCGTCGTCATGGACAAGACCTGCCTGTGCACGCACATGCGCAATTTCGACTGCTGGACCTGCGGGCAATACACGTACCGCCTGAAGGACACCTCGCGGCAGCTGCCCGACGGCAGCTACCGGATCCTGGATGCCGAGCACGTGTTCCGCGACTATCAGTTCAGCACCGATCACCAGATCGCGTTGCCGCCCCTCTGACGTCGGCGGGTGGTCGGCCCGCCCCTGCTACCCGCGCAGCATCAGCGCCGTCGCCAGCGCGGCGATTCCTTCTCCGCGCCCGGTGAAGCCCAGGCGCTCGGTCGTCGTCGCCTTCACACTCACGGCATCGAGCCCGCAACCGGTGTCGGCGGCGATGTGCGCGCGCATTGCCGGCACGTGCGGCGCGAGCTTCGGCGCCTGCGCGATGACCGTGACGTCCAGATTGCCGACGCGCCAGCCGGCGGCGGCGGCGAGGCCGACGACGTGACGCAGCAGCGCGCGGCTGTCGGCGCCCTTCCAGCGCGCTTCGGTATCGGGAAAGTGCATGCCGATGTCGCCCATCGCCAGCGCGCCGAGGATCGCGTCGCAAAGCGCGTGCAGCAGCACGTCGGCATCGGAGTGGCCGTCGAGCCCGCGATCGAAGGGAATGTCGACGCCGCCCAGGACGAGCTTGCGCCCGGCGACCAGCGCGTGGACGTCGAAACCGTTGCCGATGCGCACGTTCATGCGTCCTCTTCGGGCAGCGCCAGGATCGCCGCGGCCAGCGCGAGATCGGCGGCGTACGTGATCTTGATGTTGCGCGCGCTGCCCGGCACCAGCCGCGGCATCGTGCAGGCCCCGGTGGCCGCCAGCGCCTCGACCGCACACGCCTCGTCGGTCGCGTCCTGCGCGCCGGGCAGCGCCAGCGCCGTCGCAAGCACCCGGTAGCGGAACATCTGCGGCGTCTGCGCCTGCCACAAAGCGGACCGGTCCTCGGTGGCGAGGACGCGCTGCGACGCCCCCGAAGGCGCCACCGGCACCGCGCGCTTCAGCGTGTCGGCGACCGGGATGGCGAGCAATCCGCCGACGGGCTCGTCGGCAAGCGCGACGAAAAGGCGCCGCAGCGCCGATGCCGGCACGCAGGGCCGCGCCGCATCGTGAACGAGAACCCAGTCGTCGTCGCGGCAGCGGCCGGCCAGCGCGGCAAGCGCATTCGCGACCGTCGCGGCACGCGTCGCGCCGCCGCAACGCAGCGTGTCGACACCGGGAACGTCGCCGATCACGCCGGCATAATGGGCATCGTCGATCGCCAGCGCCACCAGCGTGCACTCCGCGTCGACGGCCGCAGCGAGGCGCTCGAGCGTGCGCACGAGCACCGGCCTGCCGGCAAGCAACGCATACTGCTTCGGCGCCGCGGGTCCGAAGCGGCTGCCGCCGCCCGCGGCAGGAATGATCACGAAATACCGCGCGGTCACCGCGGTTCCTCTCGATCCAGCAGCAGCGCGATGCGCTCCTCTTCGAGCGATCGAAAACCCAAGCGTTCGTAGAACCGCCAGGCACCGGCGTTGTCGCGATGACAGGCCGAGTCGATTCGCGCCACCCCGCGACCGCGCAACAGCGAGACCAGCGCGCGCAGCATCGTACTACCGACGCCGCGGCGCTGCCACGCCTGCGCCACGGTCACGTCATCGAGCTTGACGACCAGCGCGCCGCGCGCGGTCGAGATCGCGTAGCAGCACACGCAGGCACCCACGGCAACGTCGCGTTCACCCTCGCCCGCCAGCGCCAGAAACACGAAACCGATCTCGGGATGCGCGAGAAAGAGGTCGAGCGCCCGGGCGAGCGATGCGACGCCACCGTCTCCGTATGCGGAAGCCGACGCGAGATAGTGCGCATCGGCGCTTAGGAATGTCGCCAGCAGTGCCTGTGCCGCGTCGCGCGTGCCGGCCGTCATCACCGCGCAGGTGACCGGAACGGGAACGGAGGTCATCGGTGCGCGCCGTCAATCGGCTGCACGTGCGTCACCGCCCATCCGCGCATCGAGAATCTCGATCCAGTGTTTCACCGGCGTCGAACAACCGTCGGCGAGATGCATGAGGCAGCCGATGTTGGCGGTCGCGATCAGGTCGGGCTTTCCGGCCAGCAGCGCTGCCTGCTTGTTTGCCTTCAAACGCCCCGCGAGCTGCGGCTGCAGCATCGAGTACGTCCCGGCCGACCCGCAGCAGATGTGCGCGTCGCGCACTGGGGTGAGGTCGAGACCGATGGCGGAGAGGATCTCCTCGACGCCGCCCTTCAGCTTCATGCCATGCTGCAGCGTGCACGGCGAATGGAACGCGACCCGCTGCGCCCCGCGATCCATCGCGATCCCGGGCGCGATCCGCGGCCACTCGGCTGCGATCACTTCGACGGTGTCGCGGGCGAGCGCGCCTATCCTTGCCGCCTTGTCCGCATAGGCGAAATCGTGGCGCATGAAGTGGCCGTAGTCCTTGACCATCACGCCGCAGCCGCTGGCGGTGACGACGACCGCCTCGGCGCCGTGTTCCACATGGGGCCACCACGCGTCGATGTTCTGCCGCACGACGCGCATCGCTTCATCGCTGGCGTCGAGGTGATGCGGCAGCGCGCCGCAACAGCCCCCGCCCGCCACGCGGATGAGCGAAATGCCGATGCGATCCAGCACCCGCGCCATAGCGACATCGATCGACGGCGCCAGCGCAGGCTGCACGCAGCCCTCGAGCACCAGCATCCTCCGGGCGTGCCGCGGTGCCGGCCACGCGCTGCCCCTCGCGCCGCCGGGCACTTTGGCAGCCAGCGATTGCGGAAGCAGCGGCTTCGCGAGGCGCCCCATCGCCAGCGCGCCGCCGAACAGCGATTTCGCCATCAGGCCCCGGCGCAGCGTCCAGCGCGCCGCGCGCTCGCCGGCGGGGCGCGGCGCGCGTTCGTCGACGACCCTGCGGCCGATGTCCAGCAGGCGTCCGTATTCGACTCCCGACGGGCAGGTGGTCTCGCAGCTGCGGCAAGTCAGGCAGCGGTCGAGGTGCGTCCGCGTCCTGGCGGTCACCGCGGCGCCTTCCAGCACCTGCTTGATCAGATAAATGCGGCCGCGCGGGCCGTCGAGTTCGTCGCCCAGCAGCTGGTAGGTCGGGCAGGTCGCGGTGCAGAACCCGCAATGCACGCAGCGGCGCAGGATGGCGTCGGCTTCCTTGCCCTCGGGCGTATCGCGGATGAAGTCGGCGAGCGCGGTTTGCACAGATTCGCCTCACAATCCCGGATAGAGCCGGCCCGGATTCAGGATGCCGGCAGGGTCGAAGTTCGCCTTGAGGCCCTGGTGCAACCGCCACAGCGCCTCGGGCAGCGGGTGGAAAGCGCCCGGCGACCTGTCTGCGGCACGGAACAGCGTCGCGTGTCCGCCATGACTCTCGGCCCACGCGCGGATGCGACCGGCGTCGAGCCCCCGATCGGCGTCGACCCAGCGCAATGCCCCGCCCCACTCGATCAGCTGCTCGCCGCCCAGGTCGGCGACGGGCGCGGTCGGCTTCACCGACACCCGCCACAGCGATCGCGTGGGCGACCCGGCGGCTGCGAAGAAGGGGTGCGTGTGATCGCGCACGCTGCGAAACACTGCATCGCCATCGGCGACCGGCACGCCACCGATCCGCGCCCCCGCCGCCGCCACGGCCGGCGCCGCGCCGGCGAGGCGCACGAACAGCCGTCCCGCCACGTGGCAGGTTGCCGACAGCGACAGCGGCTTGCCGCTCCAGGCGTTGACCCGCCGCAGCGCTTCATCGGCATCGCAATCGAGAACCAGCGTGGCGACGGACTTCGGGCAGGGCTGGCACTTGAGCGAAATCTCCAGCAGCACGCCCAGCGTACCCATCGCCCCCGTCATCAGACGCGCCACGTCGAAGCCGGCGACGTTCTTCATCACCCGTCCGCCGAACGAAAGATCGCGGCCCAGGCCGTCGAGCACGCGCACGCCGAGGACCACGTCGCGCACCGCGCCCGCATAGGGTCGACGTGGGCCGGAGAGCCCTGCCGCCACCGTGCCGCCCAGCGTGGCGCCGGGACCGAAGTGCGGCGGCTCGAAGGCGAGCATCTGCCTCGCCTCGCCCATCACGCGCTCGATCTCCGCCAGCGGTGTACCCGCTCGGGCAGTGATGACCAGTTCGGTCGGATCGTAGTCGACGATGCCGGTGAGCCCTGTGGTGTCGAGCGGCTCGCCGCGAATGGCTTCGCCGTAGAAGTCCTTGCTGCCGCCGCCGCGAATCGCCAGCGGCTGCCGCGCCGCCGCCGCCGCGCGGATGCGCTCCTGCCAATCGAGAATGACGGCGCCAGTCATCGGCTGCCCGCAAGCTTGTCGCGGTAAAGCAACCGCGGCTCGTCGGCATCGACGATGGTGGTCTCTGCCAATGCATCCGCGTTCCATTCGACGACCCAGGGGTGCGCAAGCAGCGCCGCCAGATAGTCGCCCGCAACGCCGTCCGGCGCCACCGCGTAGGTGCGGAACCGCAACGCGACCGGCGCATAGAACGCGTCGGCCAGAGAGAATGCGCCGCAAAGATACGCACCGCCCGCACCGAAGCGACGCCGGCCCTCGGCCCAGATCTCGACGACGCGTGCGATGTCGGCGGCGAGTTCGGTCGACCACGGGCGCACGTCGAGGCGCTCGCGCACGCACATCGTCATCTCGCGCCGAAGGGCCTGGAACCCCGAGTGCATTTCGGCGCACACGCAACGCGACCATGTCCACGCGGCCGGGTCGGCGGGCCACATCCCCGGATGCCGCTCGGCGAGGTATTCGGCGATGGCCAGCGAATCCCAGACGACCGCGTCGCCGTCATGCAGCACCGGCACCCGCTCGCTGGGCGAGAACCGCCGCCACTCCGGATGCGGCTCGCCGGAGAGCATCACCATGCGCTCATCGAAGTCGATGCCCGACAGTTTGGCCGCCAGCCACCCGCGCAGCGACCACGACGAGTAGTTCTTATTGCCGAGAAAGAGAGTGGCCATGTCAGAGGGGAATCGTCTTGCCGGGGTTCATGATGTTGAGGGGATCGAGCGCGCGCTTGATCGTGCGCATCACGTCGACCGCCTCGCCGTGCTCGATCGCCATGACGTCGAGTTTGTGCGTGCCGATCCCGTGCTCGCCGCTGCAGGTGCCGCCGGCGGCGATCGCGCGCAGGCTCACACGCCGGGCGAGCCCTTCGGCCCGCGCCCGCTGGCCGACGTCGTCGGGGTCGAACAGGATGACGAGATGGAAATTGCCATCGCCGGCGTGGCCCACCAGCGGCGCCGTCAATCCGGTCGCGGCGATGTCGGCCTTGGTCTCGAGGATGCAATCGGTGAGGCAGGAGATCGGAACGCAGGCATCGGTGGAAATGCCCTGGCATCCAGGCAGAAGTGCCAGGCCGGCGTAGAACGCCGAGTGCCGTGCTTTCCACAGCCGGGCGCGCTCCTCGGGCCGCGTCGCCCACTGAAAGCGTCCGCCGCCGTGCTCGGCCGTGATCGCCTGCATGTGCAGCGCCTGCTCGGCCACACCGGCTTCGCTGCCATGGAACTCGAAGAACAGCGTGGGCGCGACCTCGAAGCCCTCGAGCTTCGAGTATCGGATGCAGGCGTCGACCTGCACGTCGTCGAGCAGCTCGATGCGCGCCACCGGAATGCCGTGCTGCATGGCGGCGATCACGGTGTCGACCGCGCCTTCGAGATGCTCGAACTGGCAGACCGCCGCCGAAATCGCCTCGGGCACGCCCTGGAGCCGCAACTGGAGCTCGGTGATGACACCCAGCGTCCCTTCGGAACCGACGTACAGCCGGGTGAGGTCGTAGCCGGAAGACGACTTGCGTGCGCGGCCGCCTGTCCTGATGATCCGCCCGTCTGCGGTGACGACGGTGAGTCCGAGCACGTTGTCGCGCATCGTGCCGTAGCGGACGGCGTTGGTGCCCGACGCGCGCGTGGCGGCCATCCCGCCGAGCGTGGCGTCGGCACCGGGATCGATGGGAAAGAAGAGCCCGGTGGTCTTCAGTTCGTTGTTCAGCTGCTCGCGGGTGACGCCGGCCTGCACCCGGCAATCGAGATCGTCGACGTTCACTTCCAGCACCCGCTTCATGCGCGAGAGGTCGACGCACACGCCGCCGTGGAGCGCCGCGACGTGACCTTCGAGCGACGTGCCGACGCCGAAAGGCACGATGGGCACGCGCGCGGCGTGGCACAGCCGCACGATCGCGGCGACCTCCTCGTTGGTCTGCGGAAACACCACGACGTCCGGCAGCCCCGCCTCGGCGAGCCCCTCGCCGTGGCTGTGCTGGTCGCGCACGGCGCGCGAGGTGACCGCCCGCTCGCCGTAGGCGTTGGCGAGCCGGGTGACGAGGTCGGCGAGCTCCCGCGCGTCCGGCCGCGCCGCCAGCGAATGGGCAGGTGCGGTCATCGCCATCGGTCAGAACCGGGGCAGCTCGGGATGCTTGAGTTCGCCGCGATGCACGTGCATCTTGCCGAACTCGGCGCAGCGGTGCAGCGTCGGCACCGCTTTGCCGGGATTGAGCAGGCCGTGCGCGTCGAACGCAGCCTTGACACCGAGGAACGCCGTGAGTTCGTCGGGACGGAACTGCGTGCACATCTGGCGGATCTTCTCGATCCCCACGCCATGCTCGCCGGTGATCGTGCCGCCGACCTCGATGCAGAGCTCCAGGATCGCAGCCCCGAAGGCCTCGGCCCGCGCGGCTTCGTCGGCGACGTTGGCGTCGAACATGATCAACGGATGCAGATTGCCGTCGCCGGCATGAAAGACGTTGGCGCAGGCGAGCCCGAACTGGCGCGAGAACGCCTCGATTCTCGCCAGCACCTGCGGCAGCGTGCGGCGCGGGATCGTGCCGTCCATGCAGATGTAGTCGGCGGCGATGCGCCCGACCGCGGGAAACGCCGCCTTGCGGCCCGACCAGAGCAGCAGCCGCTCCTTTTCATCCTTCGACACCCGGATCGCCGTGGCGCCGGCGTCGGCGAGCAGGTGCCGGATCTCGTCCATTTCGGCAGCGACTTCCTCGGGCGTGCCGTCGGACTCGACCAGCAGGATCGCCTGCGCGTCGAGCGGATAGTCGGCATGGACAAACGCCTCGACCGCACGCGTCGCCGCCTGGTCCATCATTTCGAGCCCTGCCGGAACGATGCCGGCACCGATCACCGCGGAAACGGCACGTCCCGCCTTGGCGAGATCGTCGAAGCTCGCCAGCACCACCTGCGCGAACTGCGGCTTGGGCGTCAGCTTGACGGTGACCTCGGTGACGACAGCCAGCAGGCCCTCGGATCCGTTGATGAGCGCGAGAAGGTCGTACCCCGGGGCATCGAGGGCGTCGCCGCCGAACTCGACCACGCTGCCGTCGATGAGCACCGCGCGGACGCGCCGGATGTTGTGGACGGTGAGCCCGTACTTGAGGCAATGGACGCCGCCCGCGTTCTCGGCGACGTTGCCGCCGATCGTGCATGCGATCTGCGACGACGGGTCGGGCGCGTAATAGAGCGCGTGCGGGGCCACCGCTTCGGAAATGGCGAGATTGCTCACGCCGGGTTGCACGACGGCCGTTTGCGACAGCGGGTCGATGGCGAGGATCCTGCGGAATTTGGCGAGCGACAGCAGGACGCCCGTAGCGTCGGGCATGGCGCCACCGGAAAGTCCGGTGCCCGCCCCGCGCGCCACCACGGGCACGCGCGCCGCGTGGCAACACTGCAGCACCGCAATCACCTGCGCCTCGTTTTCCGGCAGCGCCACCGCGGCGGGCCGGGCGCGGTAAAGCGTCAGGCCGTCGCATTCGTAGGGGCGCGTGTCCTCGTCCGCCGTCAGCAGGGCTTCGGGCGGCAGGATCGCGGCAAGGCGGGCGTGAAAGGCAGGATCAAGCATGCGCGGCAGGGCGGTTCGCGACGCGGAAACTCCGCAGTTTCGGCAGGACGGCAGCCAGGAAAGTGATTATTCCACACTGCGGACCGGCGGCGGCGTCGATAATGCCGCCCTTTCGCCATGGTGACGGTCGCCAGCACGGTTGCCGCTCGGTTCCTTCCCTTCGGCGCGCCGTCGCGCCTCGCCGCGCACGCTGAACGGAACCGGGCTATACAGCGCGCCCCCAGTTCCTTAGAATTGCGGCCCAGCAGGGTGGCACGCCTTTCCGGCGCCAAGCGACCCTGGACCCTCGAGGAGAAAAAACAGCATGCGCAATTCCCGCCTGTTCCTGGCACTGACGGCCGCCGTCGGTGCAACGCTGGCGCTCCTGCCGGCAACGTCCGCGCTCGCGCAGACGAACATGAAGATCAACATCTCGATCGCCCAGAATTCGCACCAGGGTGTGGCCATCGACACGTTTGCCAAGGAAGTGGAAAAGCGCACCAGCGGGCGCTACAAGATCCAGCCGTTCTACTCCGGTTCGCTGGGCGGCGAGCGCGAATCGGTCGAGGCGGTGCAGCTCGGCACCCAGGAACTCACGTTCACGTCGACGGGCCCGGTGCCGAATTTCGTGCCCGAAGTCGCGATCCTCGACATCCCGTTCCTGTTCCGCGACTACAACCACGCGCGCACGACGCTCGACGGCCCGATCGGCCAGGAGTTGCTGGGCAAGTTCCCCTCCAAAGGCATCGTCGCGCTGGCCTGGGGCGAGAACGGCTTCCGCCACATGACCAACAACAAGCGCGCCGTCAACGCGCCCGACGACCTCAAGGGCCTGAAGATGCGGACGATGGAGAACCCGGTCCACATCCAGGCGTACAAGGCGCTGGGGATCATCCCGACGCCGATGGCGTTCCCCGAAGTGTTCACCGCGCTGCAGCAAGGCACCGTCGACGGCCAGGAAAACCCGCTGTCGGTGATCACCGCCGCCAAGTTCGAGCAGGTCCAGAAGTATCTGTCGCTGACCGGCCACGTCTATTCGCCGGCGCTGCTGCTGATGAACAAGGCGCAGTGGGACAAGCTCTCGGCCGACGACAAGAAGGCGTTCAGCGAGGCCGCAAAGGAAGCCGTCAAGGCCAACCGCGGGCGCGTCGACGACGACGAGAAGAAGGCCGTCACCGATCTGCGCTCGAAGGGCATGAACGTCGTCGAGACGCTCGACAAGGGCAAGTTCCAGACGACGCTCGGACCGACCTACGCCGACTTCGGCAAGAAGTTCGGCCAGGCCAACATCGACAAGATCCGCAACTACAAGTAACGCGCAGCACGACCCATCGAGCCCGCCGACATCGGCGGGCTTTTTTTGCGGGTAACACGGCCGAATGCCACGCCGCTCGCCCAGCACGAACTGCGCCTGAACGCAATGTGGCAACAGGTATACTTGCCCCCTGCGTTGCCGTGGGCATGGCGGACCTGCCGCGGCAGCAGTGGCCAGACTGGAAGGAGAGATCTTGCGCAACGCGTTTTTGAACCTGGAGCGCAGGCTGACGGCGTTCTCGCTGCAAGCTGCCTGCGTGATGATGGTCATCGCGGTCTGCCTCGGCATGTATCAGATCCTGGCCCGTTTCGTCTTCCAGCAGCCCGCCGAATGGTCGGAGGTGCTGACCCGCTTTTCGCTGATCTGGATGGTGTTCCTCGGCGTGCCGACCGCGTTCCGGCAGGGCGCGATGGTCTGCGTCGACGTCGCCCACCGCCTCGCTCCGCCGATCGGCAAGCGCATCCTCGACTGGGTGGTTGCCATCGCCGCGCTGATCCTCATCGGCTTCATGATCCGCTACGGCTTCGACTACGCTTACCGCGCGCGCGTGCAGACGATCAGCGGCGTCGAGTCGTTCTCGATGACCTGGGCGTACCTCGCGATTCCGGTGGGCGCGGTGTTCTGCATCTTCGGCGTGATCGGCTGCCTCATCGATCCGCGCCGCCACGAACTCGACACCGCGCGGTAGGGCCTCGCCATGACATCGATGATGTTGACCATGGTGCTGTGCTTTGCGCTCAGCATCTCCGTCGCCGTTTCGATTGGGCTCGCCTCGATCATCGGCGCCTGGGACACGAACGTGAACCTGCTGACCATCGTCAAGGAGATGTTCGGCGCAATCAACAAGTTTCCACTGGCGGCGATTCCGTTCTTCATCCTCGCCGGCAACCTGATGGAGACCGGCGGTATTTCCGCCCGGCTGGTGGAGTTCGCCAAGTCGCTGGTCGGCGGCGTGCAGGGCGGCCTCGCCGCCACCTGCGTGCTCACCTGCATGATCTTCGCCGCGGTGTCGGGTTCGAGCGTCGCCACCACCTTCGCCATCGGCGCCATCCTGATCCCGGCGCTGATCAAACACGGCTACCCGACCACCTTTGCCGCCGCGTTGCAGGCTACCTCGGCGGAACTCGGCGTCGTCATCCCGCCGTCGATCCCGATGATCCTCTACGGCGTGTCGGCCGAAGTCTCGATCGGCGAACTCTTCATCGCCGGCTTCGGTCCCGGCCTCCTCATCGGCGGCGTGCTGATGATCTTCGTCGTCCTCTACGCCCGCTGGAAGGGCTATGGCAAGAAGGACCACGAGGGCCGGCTTGCCGTCGGTACCGCAACCAAGCGCGCGGCGCTGGCGCTGCTGATGCCGGTGATCATCCTGGGCGGCATCTACGGTGGCATCTTCACGCCGACCGAGGCGTCGGTGGTGGCGGTGTTCTACGCGCTGATCGTCGGCGTGGGCGTCTATCGCGAGACAAAGGTCGCCGACCTGCCGCGCATCTTCCAGCGGAGCGTCGTATCCTCGGCGGTGATCATGTTCATCATCGCCAATGCCGGGCTGTTCAGCTTTCTCATCACCCGCGCCGGCATCCCCGACAAGATCGGGGCGTTCCTGGTCGAGTGGCTGCAGACGCCGGCGTTGTTCCTGATCGGCGTCAATGCCGCGCTGTTCCTCATCGGCATGTTCATCGAGACCTCGGCGTCGATCATCGTGCTGGCGCCGATCCTCGCCCCCGTGGCGCAGCATTTCGGCGTCGACCCTGTGCATTTCGGCGTCGTCATGGTGGTGAATCTCGCGCTGGGCATGATCACGCCGCCGTTCGGCGTCAACCTCTTCGCTGCCTGCACGGTGGCGCGAATATCGGTCGACAAGATCATCGCGCGGCTGCTGCCTTTCGTGCTGGTCATCCTGTGCTGCCTGCTGATCATCACCTACGTGCCGTGGATATCCATCGGCCTGCGCGACCTCGTCTACGCGAAATAGTGTCGTGAACGTTCGCAGCCCTGCCCCCGCTGCGCGCCCGCTCGCAGGCATCAAGGTCCTGGAGCTGGGGCAGCTGATCGCGGGGCCATTCTGCACACGGATCTTCGCCGAATTCGGCGCCGAGGTGATCAAGATCGAGCCGCCGGGCGTGGGCGATCCGCTGCGCCGCTGGCGCTATCTCGAGAACGACACCTCGCTGTGGTGGCACGTGCAGTCGCGGGGCAAGCAGTCGGTCGCGCTCGACCTGCGTCAGCCCGAGGGCCAGGCGATCGCACGTCAGCTGGCGGCCAGGGCCGACATCGTGGTCGAGAATTTCCGCCCCGGCACGATGGAAGGCTGGGGGATGGGTTACGACGCGCTATCGCAGGCGAATCCCGGACTCGTCATGGTCCGCATCTCCGGCTATGGCCAGACCGGACCCTATCGCGAGCGCCCCGGCTTCGGCGTCATCGGCGAAGCGGTGGGCGGCCTGCGCCACGTCACCGGCACGCCGGACCGCCCGCCGTCGCGCGTCGGCGTTTCCATCGGCGACACGCTGTCGGCGCTGTACGGGGTCATCGGCGCCATGATGGCGCTGCAGGCACGCCAGTCCACCGGCCGCGGCCAGGTCGTCGACGTGGCGCTCTACGAGGCGGTGTTCTCGGTGATGGAGTCGATGCTGCCCGAGTTCGACCGCTTCGGCGCCGTCAGGGAGCGCACCGGGTCGTTCCTGCCGGGCATCGCGCCGACGTCGGCGTACCAGTGCGACGACGGCAGCTTCGTGCTTATCGCCGCCAACGCCGATTCGATCTTCCGCCGCCTGTGCGCCGCGATGGACCGGGCCGAT
The DNA here is from genome assembly GCA_963788185.1 of uncultured beta proteobacterium. GTDB lineage: Bacteria > Pseudomonadota > Gammaproteobacteria > Burkholderiales > Casimicrobiaceae > CAIWHR01. The sequence goes on along the minus strand of CAWBGE010000017.1, from coordinate 401,374 downwards.
CTCCTGGCCGACACGTCGCTCGCCCACAACGACGGTCGGGCCGCGCGGCAGGCGTGGCTCGACGCCGAAATCGACGCCTGGACGCGCACGCGGTCGCCGGCGGACATCCTCGCTGCGATGGAAGCGGCCGAAGTGCCGGCATCCAGGATCTACTCGATCGCCGACATCGTCGCCGACCCGCACTACGCCGCGCGCGAGATGATTCGCTCGATCGCGCTCGCCGACGGCAGCATGCTGCAAGTGCCCGGTGTCGTGCCGCGACTCTCGGCGACGCCGGGGGATTTCGAAGGCGGCGGGCCGCGCCTGGGCGAGCACACCGATCGCGTCATCGGCGCGCTGGGCTTCGATGCCGCCGCGCTCGCGGGACTGCGGGCGCGAGACGTCATCGGTTAGACACACCGCCCGCCGTCGACCTCCATGCAGGTGCCGGTGATGAACGCCGCCTCGTCGGCGGCGAAGAAGACCGCGGCGGTCGCGATGTCCGAAGGCAACGACAGCCGGCCCAGCGGAATCGACGCGACGAACTTGGCGCGCATTTCCGGCGTGTCCTTGCCCATGAACTGCGGGAGCATCGCGGTCTCGCCCGCCACCGGATTGATGATGTTGACGCGGATGTTGTCGGGCGCCAATTCCGCGGCCATCGATTTCGACGTCGTGATCGCCGCGCCCTTGCTGCCGTTGTACCAGGTGAGGCCGGGGCGGGGACGAATGCCCGCGGTCGACGCGATGGTGATGAAGACGCCATGCTTCTGCCGGCGGAAATGCGGCACCGCATGTCGCGAGGTGAGGAACAGGCTCTTGACGTTGACCCGATAGATGCGGTCGAACTCGTCCTCGGACACGTCGAGCATCGACTGGTTCTTGTGCGTGACACCCGCATTGTTGACGACGATGTCGAGCCCGCCGAATCCCGCCAGTGCGAACGCGACGAGATGCGCCACGTCGGCATCCTTCGACACGTCGCCGAGACAGAACTTCGCCTGCCCGCCGCTGGCGTCGATCTCGCGCACCACCCGCTCGCCGCCGGCTGCGTCGATGTCGTTGACGACGACCTTCGCGCCTTCCTGCGCGTAGCGCTTGGCGATGCCTTCTCCGAATCCCGATCCCGCGCCGGTGACGATGGCGATCTTTCCCTGCAGCCTCATGGCATTCCCTCCCGTTGTTGTTCGATTGACCCGGCTGCGAACCGGCATTCGCTTGTGCGTCCGCCGTCAGCCGTGCTGCAGCACGACCGTCTTCAGCGTCGTGAAGCCGTAGAGCGCCTCGAAGCCCTTTTCGCGGCCGTACCCCGACGACTTGACGCCGCCGAACGGCAACTCGACCCCGCCGCCGGCGCCGTAGTTGTTGATGAAGACCTGCCCGCTCCGGATCGCGCGCGCCATCCGCAGTTGCCGTCCGCCATCGCGCGTCCACACACCGGCAACCAGGCCGAACTCGGTCGCATTGGCGATGCGCGCCGCATCGGCCTCGTCGGCGAAGGGCATCGCGGCCAGCACCGGACCGAAGACTTCCTCGCAACCCAGCCGGCAGCCGACGGGCACGTCGCGCAGCAGGTGCGGCTCGACGTAATAGCCGGTGGCCCGTGCCTCCGGCACGATCGAACCCCTGCCGACGACGCCGATGCCGTCGCGCTCGGCCTCCGCGAGGAAATCCAGCACGCGTTCCCGCTGCGACGCACGGATCAGCGGTCCGCAGTCGAGATCGACCAGCGGCGGGCCGACCTTCAGCGCCGCGAAGCGCGCGCCCAGGCGTTCGAGCACTTCCTCGTAGCGGCTTCGCTCCACGAGCAGCCGGCTGCCCGCCGAGCAGGTCTGGCCGGCGTTCTGCACGATTGCGTTGACCAGCACCGGCAGCGCGGCATCGAGATCCGCATCGGCGAACACGATCTGCGGCCCCTTGCCGCCGAGTTCGAGCGTCACCGGACAATGTCGCCTGGCGGCTTCGCCCGCGACGCCGGCGCCAGTCGGCGGCGAGCCGGTGAACGAGATGTGCTCGATCCCGGGGTGCGCCGCCAGCGCGGCGCCCGCCTCGCGCCCGAGTCCGGTGACGATGTTGATCGCGCCTTCGGGAAATCCCACGCCGGCGGCGAGTTCGGCCAGCCGCAGCAGCGACAGGCAGGCATCCTCGGCCGGCTTGACCACGCAGGCGTTGCCCGCGGCAAGCGATGCGCCGACCGAACGACCGAAAATCTGCAGCGGGTAGTTCCAGGGAATGATGTGGCCGGTGACGCCGTGCGGCTCGCGCCAGGTCAGCACCGTGTAGCCCTGCGGATAGGGAATCGTCTCGCCATGGAACTTGTCGCAGGCGCCGCCGTAGAATTCGAAATAGCGCGCGCAGGCGGTGACGTCGGCCCGCGCCTGCCTCATCGGCTTGCCGCAATCGCGCGCCTCGAGCAGCGCGAGCTCTTCCGAGTGATCGACGATCGCGCGCGAAAGCCTGGCCAGCAGCCGGCCCTTTTCCACCGGCGCAAGCTTTCCCCAGACGCCATCGCGTGCGTGGCGCGCGGCCTTCACCGCGCGATCGATATCCTCGGCGGTGCCGAAGGCGATCGCGGCGAACGCCTCCCCGTCGGCAGGGTCGATCATCGGCAGCGTGGCGCCGGTGGCCGGCGCCACCCACTGGTTGGCGATGAAGTGCTGCGCCGGCGTGGTGACCGGCGTGAATCCGTGGGGCGCATTCATGAGCTGCGCTTCCTTTCGAAGTGAGGCTTGGGTCGCTACTTCGTCGCTGCCGGCCTGAACTGCGACGCCAGCGTGTTCTCGTCGGCGCGCGGTGCGTATGACTTGACGCGTGGAAAGACCTTCGAAGCATAACGCAACCGCGACGGCAGGCGCGCCAGCCACCTTTACCTTTACCCGCATCACCCGCGATAGCTGATCCGGTAGATGGCGCCGGCATGATCGTCGGCCACCAGCAGCGAGCCGTCGGGCGCGACCAATACGTCGGCCGGCCGCCCCCACACCTCTCCGTCGCGCAGCCAGCCTTCGGCGAAGGGCTCGTAAGCGATGGCCTTGCCGGCATCGTCCAGCCTGACCAGCGTGATCCGATACCCGATCTTCGAACTTCGATTCCATGAGCCGTGCTCGGCGATGAACACCTGGTTGCGATACGCCGCCGGAAACTGCGTGCCCGTATAGAAACGCATGCCCAGCGGCGCGACATGCGGTCCGAGATTCCGGGCCGGCGCCGTGAACTCGGCGCAGGCGCGGCGGGCGCCGAATTCGGGATCTGCGATCGACCCGCCATGGCAGTACGGAAAGCCGAAGTGCAGGCCCGCGCGCGGCGCGCGGTTGAGTTCGCAGGGGGGCGAATCGTCGCCCAGCCAATCGCGGCCGTTGTCGGTGAACCAGAGCTCCTTCGACAGCGGATGCCAGTCGAAGCCGACGGTGTTGCGCACCCCCCGGGCGAAGGTCTCGACACCGCTGCCATCGGCGTTCATCCGCAGGATGCGCGCGTAACCATCGCCGTCTCGATCGCAGACATTGCACGGCGCGCCGACCGGCACGTACAGCTTCCCGTCCGGACCAAAGCCGATGAAGCGGCGGCCGTGATGGCCGTCGCGCGGCAGCCGATCGGTCACCACGACCGGTGGCGGCGGAGCTTCGAGTCGCCGCTCGATAGCGTCGAAACGCAGGATGCGATCGATCGCCGAGACGTACAGCGCGCCGTCGCGAAACGCGACCCCTGCCGGCTCGCGCAGACCCGTGGCGATCGGCAGCACGCGGGCGCGCGCCGGGTCGCCATCGGCGGCGATGCGCACGGCAAAAACCCGACCTTCACGCGCGGTGCCGACGAACAGCGTGCCTTCGCTGCCCCAGGTCATCGCCCGCGCATTGGGCACGCGCGCGACGACGCTGATCGAGAATCCGGGTGGCAGCCGAATGCTGTCGACCGGCAGGCTGGACTGCGCTACGGCCCACCCGCTGCCGACGGCGAGCAGCCACGCGAGGCCCCCAAGAAGATTACGAACCAAGCAGGGCCTCATGGATTCTGCTCCAGCGGTCACGGTCGGGCGCGCACAAGAGCCCCCCGGTGTGGAGCGTCGGGCGATAGGGCGTACCGTCGAACAGTGCGCAGTGGCCGCCCAACTCCTCGAGAATGAGGCATCCGGCGGCGTGATCCCAGGGCATCACCTTGCCGAACAGCGCGAAGTCGTAGTGGCCGCCGGCCACGAGACGGTACGCGTGTGCCGCGGTCCGGTAATCGGCGGCACCGGCCACGCGAGTGAAATTGCCCGTCACCGTGGACTTGAAAGGCTCGTCCATGAACACCCAGGAAACAAGCCCCAGCATTTCCGGCAACGGGCGCGGCGCAGCGGGAGCGAACTCGCTCCGCTCGCCGTCGGCGTCCTCCATCCAGGCGCCGACACCACGCAGCCCCAGCGCCCAGTTTTGTGCGACCGGGTCGTAGATGACGCCGGCGATGGTGACTCCCTGCACCACGACGGCGGCCATCACCCCGAACAGCGGCAGGCCGGAGGCGAAATTCTTGGTGCCGTCGATCGGGTCGACGAGAATTGCCAGGTCCGCGGTCGCGAGCTGGCCGAGCAAGGCGGGATCGGCCGATGCCGCCTCCTCCCCGACGATCACTGCGCCGGGAAAGGCATGCGCGAGACGCTGCGCGATCAGTCGCTCGGTGGCTTCGTCGGCGTCGGTCACGAGATCGAGGTGAGAGGTCTTGGGCCGCGTCGCCTGGCGCGCAAACTGCCGGAATCGCGGCATCACCTCGGCGACTGCCGCATCGCGAAGAATCTGCGCCAGCGTGTGGGTCTGGGTCTCGGTAAAGATCATGGAGCGGTCCAGGACCCGGCCGGCCGGGCGCGCGAACGAAGATGCATCCAGTATAGGTCGACCCGGACCTGCCCGTCGAACTGGGGTCTGTCAACGCTGCGGAAGGGTTCGCGTTTGACACGCTGCCCACCCCTTGCCTATCCTGATCCGTTGCCATCGACTCGATGCGCTTGCCGAAACGCGCCCCCGGATGAACTCACTCGCCTCCGCCGACATCGTCGTTGCCGCAGCGCCCGCGAACTCCGGCGACCTGCGCGCGTGGGACCTGATCCGCACCCTCGTCACCTTCCGAGGGGCCGCGCCGAGGGGGAATACCTTCGTTCCCAGCGCGAAGGTAGTTCAATGAGCGCGACGGGCCGCCCCAGGCGTGAACACCGGAGGGCGCAGCACGAAGGCAATCCAGTGATCGAAATCGATACCCGCGGCGTCAACGGCGACTCGCCGATCATCGAGGTGCCGTTTCCGGATCTTGCGCGCTGGGCGACGGGCAACACCGGCATCCCCTACGTCCACACCTACACCGCCGAACAGTCCGGGCCGCACGTGCTGCTGCAGGCGCTCACCCACGGCAACGAGGTCTGCGGCGCCATCGCGCTCGACTGGCTGCTCGATGCAGGCTTTCGGCCGGCACGGGGCACGTTGTCCGTCGCCTTCGCCAACGTCGCCGCCTACGAAATTTTCGATGCCGCCGATCCCTACGCTTCGCGTTGCGTCGACGAGGATTTCAATCGCCTTTGGACCAGCGCGGTGCTCGACAGCACGCGCAGGACAGCGGACCTCGTGCGCGCGCGTGAACTGCGGCCGCTCTACGACCGCGTCGATTACCTGCTCGACCTGCATTCGATGACCGACCCCTGTCCGCCACTGGCGCTTGCCGGGCGCCAGCGCAAAGGGCTGGAACTGGCGCTCGCGCTGGGCCTGCCGCGCGATGTCGTCATCGATGCCGGCCACTCCGCCGGCAGGCGATTGCGCGACTACGCGTTCTTCGACGATCCCATTGATCCGCGCACTGCGCTGCTGATCGAATGCGGCCAGCACTGGGAACGAGCGTCCCCCGAGGTCGCACGCCAGTCGGTGTTGCGGTTTCTGCGCCATTTCGGCATGGCCGATGCCGCGCTGCTCGATCGCCATCTCGATCGGGGCACGCTGCCGACGCAGCGGGTGATCGAAGTGACGGCGGCGGTGACGATAGGCAGCGACGATTTCGCGTTCGCCGTGCCGGTGCAGGGACTCGCGGTCGTGCCGGAGGCCGGCACGCTGCTCGCGACCGATGGCGATGCGCGCATCGAGACTCCGTACGACCAGTGCGTGCTGATCATGCCCACCCGACGCCCGAAGAGAGGGGAGACTGCCGTACGTCTGGGGCGCTTCGTCGGCGCCGAGTAAGCAGGAGCTTCCGGCTATCGCGGCACGGCAGCCACGGCGGCCTCGGCCGCGCGCGTGATGTCCTCACCCGCGACAGCGGCCCACTGCTGGTACACGCTTCGCGTCGCCAGCGCGAACGCGGCGTGGCCGTCCGGTGTCGCGCGCGTCACCGTCAATCCGCGCCGCCGCAACTCCGACAGCGCGTCGTCCGCTTCCTTGCGGGCCTGCGCTGCCAGTTCGTTCGCCACTTCTGTTGCCGCGACGCGAACCAGCAGGCGATCGGCTTCCGGCCAGGTTTCCCACGCGCCCCGGCTGACGGCAAATACCGCCATTTCGGCGACCGCATTCCAGTCGGCGACAAAGCGCAGGCCGACACCGTCGAGGCGCGCGGCGGCGAACGACGCCGCGCTTCCCTCCTGCGCATCGAGGCTTCCCGACCTGAACGCGGCCTGCGCGTCGGCGAAGCTCGTGGATCGCGGCGAGGCGCCAAGCGCGGTGTAGATGTCGGCGACGGACGGCAGCGCCGGGACGCGCACGCGCATTCCCGTGAGGTCACCCGGCTCGCGCACCGCGCGCAGCTTGGTTGCCAGCGCCCGATACCCGAGCGGCGCGAACGCCAAAGGCTCGACCCCCGCCCGGACGAGCGCCGCCGCGAGCCGCGTCGCCACCGCTTCTCCGGCGAGCGCCGTCAGCTGCGGCCAGGTGGGCGCCAGCCACGGCAGCGCGACGACACCGAGCTCGGGCACCGTTGCCGACCAGAACAACGTCGATCCGACCGCGAGGTCGGCGCCACCGTCGCGCAGCACCGCGAACTCGCGCAACGGATCGCGCTGCGCGAGCGCCGCACCCGGATGGAGCTTGACCGGCAATCGGCCCGCTGTTCGCTGCGCGATCAGCGTCGCCCAGCGCTCCCCAGCCTTGCCGAGCACGAACGCCGGGCCGAGGGCGGTGGACAGCTTCCATTCGCGCGGCGCCTGCTGCGCCTGCACGGGTGATGCGTGCGCGAGCAGCGCGGCGGCCACCACGGCGAGGATGCCGCGGGCAAGGGCTTGCAGTGATTTGTTCATGCGACAAGTCTACGACGCTGCCGGCCACCGTCAATCCGGCAGCGAATCATCGGGCAGCGGCAGGTCGTGCCAGTAGCGTCGGCCAAAGTCGCGCTCCGCGCGCGGATGCAGTGACCCGGCGGCCGAAAACGTGAATGTCAGCGCGCCGTGGAGGTCGGTGCGCCAGGTTTGCGACCGCGCGTAACGCGCGACGATCTCCGGGCGCGGATGACCGTAGCGATTGCGATAGCCCGGCGTGAAAACGGCGACCTGCGGCGCAACGGCAGCGACGAATGCGGGTGTCGAGGAGGAGCGGCTGCCGTGATGGGGCACCACCAGCACGTCGGCCCTGAGCCGGGCTGCTTCGCGATCGAGTAGACTCCCTTCGCTGACCGCCTCGATGTCGCCGGTCAGCAGCGCGCTGCCGTGCGGGGAATCGATGCGCAGCACGCACGACAGGTCATTGGTCTTGACGCGCGGGTCGGCGTACTCGGCTGGCGTCGGATGCAGCAGCGAGAACACCACGCCGTCCCATTCCCAGCGCTGACCCGATTCGCAACGGATGACCGTGGGCCCGTCCTTCGGCAGCGCTGCCAGCAGCGGCGAGTCGGCGAGCACCGACGACAGGAGCCGCCCGATCGGCATGATGTGCAGCAGCGAGACCGTGCCCCCGCTGTGATCGTTGTCCTGGTGCGACACCACCATGGCGTCGAGGCGCGCAATGCCTGCGCCACGCAGGTAGGGCGCCACGATGCGGGATCCTGCATCCGCCGTTTCCGAATAGCGGGGCCCGGTGTCATAGAGCAGTGCCCGGGCGTGGGTCTCGATCGCGACCGCAAGCCCCTGCCCGACGTCGAGCACCGTCATGCGAAACGCGCCGACAGGCGGTGGCGCCGGCCGAACGAGGAACAGCGGAAGGAGCCACAGCGCGCCCAGCGCACGCAGCGGCGTGCCACGTGGCGCCGCCAGCCAGATCACGCCGAAGCCGGCGGCGATCAGCGCCGGCACCACGGGAGCGTGCTGCTGCCAGACGGCGCTGGGGGCGTCGGCGAGTTGCTCGAGCAGCCACATCAGCGCCGACAGCACCGCATGCGCGATCTGCCACAGCAGGTCGGCGGGAACGACGACGCCGGCCAGCGCCAACGGAACGACCGCGAATGTGACCAGCGGAATGGCCATCGCGTTGGCGAGCGGCGCGATCAGCGACACCTGCTGGAACAGCGCCAGAGTGAGCGGCACCATGCCGACGGTGATCAGTGCCTGCGCGCGCATCGCCGCCAGCACGCCTTGTCGCAGCCGCGCGCCGCGAGTCGTCGCGGCAGCGCCGCGCCGCCGCCCCGTCCCGCCGTAGAGCAGCAGGCCGACGGCGCCGAAGGAGAGCCAGAAGCCCGGCGCCAGCGGCGCCCAGGGGTCGACGATCAGGACCGCGACGAGCGACCACAGCCACACGAGCGCCGCGGTTCCCGGCCGCGCGATCCACAGCCCGATCGCGGCGACGGTGAGCATCAGCAGCGTCCGTTGCGCCGGCACCTGCGCGCCCGCCAGCAGCACGTAACCGGCCGCGGCGATCACGCCCGCCAGCGCCGCGATCCGCCGCGCCGGAATCCGGCTGGTGAGGCGCACGCTGCGTCGCGCCAGCGCAAACACGACCGCACCGGCAAGAGTGGCGAACACGGTGACGTGCATTCCGGAAATCGAAACCAGGTGCGTCACGCCGGTGCGGTTGAACACCTTCCACTGCGCCTCGGAAATGGCGCGCTGCTCGCCGATCGCCAAGGCGACGAGCACGCCCGCATACGGGGCATCCGGGAGCGCGGCGAAGACGCGATCGCGCACCGCCGACCGCGCGCGCGCAACGTAATCGCGCGCCCGGCCCGCAAACGCCGAGAGCCGCGCATTGGCCCCGTCGCGGCGGACGTAGCCGGTCGCGCGCACGTTGTTCTCGAGCATCCACGCCTCGATGTCGTACCCGTACGGATTGACGCTGCCGTGCGGTCGCTTGAGGCGGACGGTGAGCTGCCACCGCTCGCCGGCGCGCAGAACCGGCACTGGGTCGACCGGGCCGCCGGTCTGCCATTGCGTGTACCACGCCAGCGAGAGTCGCGGCGGAACCACCGCCGCCGGCGTGGCGACCGCTTCGACGGCGAACATGAAACGCACGCCGCGCTCCGACGCCTGCGGCAATTCGTCGATCACGCCGACGATGCGGATGTCCTCGCCTTCCCACGCGGTCGGCAACGCAGCGGCAAGACGCAGCTCTGCCCGCCATGCTGCGTAAGCGAAGCCGACGGCAAAAGCGCCTGCCAGTGCGGGCAGCAGGCACGCAGCGCCGGCAACTGCCGGGTTCCACGTCGCCACGGCCGCCTGCGCGCCTGCCCATCCGCGGCGTCGCAACGCAAAGCCGGTGCATGCGAACGCCAGCACGGCGATGAGCAGCCACACCCAGACGCGCGGCAGCACCGATTGCCGCTGCAAGAGGCAGACGCCGATGGCAAACGCGGCAAGCGATGGAGCAACGAAGGACGGGCAGCGCATCGGCAGCGTGACGCGCGAAGTGCGTCAACCGCTACACTCTCCCCCGCTCGCCTCGCTGCCGCCATCGTCCGGAAGGACGACGCGACGGGGGCGAATGGGATTCCGGCCTTACTTCGCCTTGGGCCAGAGGATCAGTTGCGTGCAGCGAAACAGCGCAATGGTCTTGCCGTCCGCGTGCCGCGACACGGTGGCGTCCCACACCTGCGTGGTGTTGCCGAGGTGCGCCGGCCGCGCGACGCAGGCGAGCGTGCCTTCGCGCGCCGTGCCGAGGAAGTTGGTCTTCAGCTCGACGGTGGTGAAGTTCTCGGCCCCCTTCGGCAGGTGCGCGATACAGCCGTATCCGCAGGACGTGTCGGCCAGGGCCACGACCGCGGCGGCGTGCAGGAAGCTGTTCGGCGCGAGCAATTCGCGCCTGATCTCCATCTCGGCCACCAGCATCCCCTGCTCGACTGCCATTACCCTGAAGCCGACGAATTCGGGCAGGAAGCCCACCCCGCGCCGGTTCAGCACCTCCGGAGTCATGCCATGTCGCAGCGTCATCGCGCGTCCTATCGTGTGGTGCGGCGTTGGCGCGCCGTTGCGTTAAAGGCGCTGTTCGATCCAGGCCTCGATCGACAGCAGGGCGTCCTTCAGCCCTGCCGGATTGTTGCCGCCCGCCTGCGCCATGTCGGGACGGCCGCCGCCCTTGCCGCCGACCTGCTGCGCGACGAAGTTGACGAGTTCGCCGGCCTTGACCTTGCCGGTCAGGTCCTTGGTGACACCCGCGATCAGCGACACTTTGTCGTCGGCGACCGTGGCCAGCACGACGATCCCGCTTTCCAGCCGATCCTTGACCTTGTCGAGGCTTTCGCGCAGCGATGTCGCGTCCGCGCCGTCGAGCACCATCGCGACGGTCTTGACCCCTTTGACCGTGCGCCAGCCGCCTGCGAGCACACCGTCGAGCTTGCCCAGCGCGAGTTGGCCGCGCAGCCGGGCGACTTCCTTTTCCAGCGCCTTGCCGTGCTCGATCAGCTGCGCCACCTTGGTCTCGATCTCGCCCACAGGCGCCTTGAGCGCCGCCGCCGTCGACGCGACCTTCGCCTCCTGCGCCTGCACCCAGGCGAGCGCGTTGTCGCCGGTCACCGCCTCGATGCGGCGCACGCCGGCTGCAACGCCCCCCTCGCCGACAACCTTGAAGAAGCCGATGTCGCCGGTGCGCGCCACGTGCGTGCCGCCGCACAGCTCGCGCGAGCTGCCGATGTCGAGCACGCGCACCTCGTCGCCGTATTTCTCGCCGAACAGCATCATTGCGCCGGTCTTCTGCGCCTCGTCGATCGGCAGCACCCGCGCCTGCGTCGCCGGGTTGGCGACGATCTCGGCATTGACGATGCCCTCGATGCGGCGGATCTCGTCGTCGGTCAGCGGGGCGCCGTGCGCGAAGTCGAAGCGCGTCTTGTCGGGATCGACCAGCGACCCCTTCTGCTGGACGTGCGTCCCCAGCACCTCGCGCAACGCCTTGTGCATCAGGTGCGTCGCCGAGTGGTTGCGCATCGTGCGCGAACGCGCGCGCCCGTCGACGCGCGCCGCGACGCTGTCGCCGATCTTCAGTTCGCCGGTCTTCACGTCGCCGACGTGCCCAAAGACGTCGGCCTGGATCTTCTGCGTGTCGGCCACCGAGAAGAGCGTGAGACAGGTGCCCTCCGTCGCGAGTTCGCCGCGGTCGCCGACCTGCCCGCCCGACTCGGCGTAGAACGGCGTTGCGTCGAGCACCACCACGCCATGCGCGCCGGCGTGCAGCGACGGCACGGGCTCGCCGTCGCGGTACAAGGCGACGACACGTGAGAGCGTCGCGAGCTCGTCGTAACCGCGGAACGTCGTCTTCGCGCCCTTGTAGTCGAGCTGTGCGTCCATCTTGAACTGGCTGGCCGCACGCGCGCGCTCGCGCTGCTTCGCCATTGCAGCCTGGAAGCCCGCCTCGTCGACCGCCACGTCGCGCTCGCGGCAGATATCGGCGGTCAGGTCCAGCGGAAAGCCGAACGTGTCGTAGAGGGTGAATGCCGTTTCGCCGTCGAGCGTCCGAATCCCGCCGGCCAGCGCTTCGCCGAGGATCTTCATCCCGTTTTCCAGCGTCTCGCCGAAACGCTCTTCCTCGGCCTTCAGCACCTGCGCGACGCGCTGCCTGTCGCGGCGCAACTCGGGGTAGGCATCGCCCATCACACGATCGAGATCCTCGACCAGCTTGTGGAAGAACGGCGCCTTCTGCCCGAGCTGGTAGCCGTGCCGGATCGCGCGCCGGATGATCCGGCGCAGCACGTACCCGCGACCGTCGGAGGCCGGGGTCACGCCGTCGACGATCAGGAACGCGCAGGCGCGGATGTGATCTGCAATCACGCGCAGCGAGGGATTGAGGTAGTCGGTGGCACCGGTTTCGCGCACGGCGCCGCGGATGAGATCCTGGAAGAGGTCGATCTCGTAGTTCGAGTGCACGTGCTGCAGCACCGCAGCGAGCCGTTCCAGGCCCATGCCGGTGTCGACGGACGGCTTGGGCAACGGATGCATCACGCCCTTGTCGTCGCGATTGAACTGCATGAACACCAGATTCCAGATCTCGATGTAGCGATCGCCGTCGGCCTCGGGGGATCCCGGAGGGCCACCCCACACTTCCGGGCCGTGGTCGTAGAAGATTTCTGAGCAGGGTCCGCAGGGACCGGTGTCGGCCATCTGCCAGAAATTGTCGCTCGCGTACTTGGTGCCCTTGTTGTCGCCGATGCGCACGCAACGCTCGACCGGCACGCCGATGTCCTTGGTCCAGAGGTCGAACGCCTCGTCGTCGTCGATGTAGACGGTGGTCCACAGCCGCTCCGCGGGAAGGCCGTAGTGCTTGGTCAGCAACTCCCACGCAAAGCGGATGGCATCGCGCTTGAAGTAGTCGCCGAAGCTGAAATTGCCCAGCATCTCGAAGAACGTGTGGTGCCGCGCCGTGTAGCCGACGTTTTCGAGGTCGTTGTGCTTGCCGCCCGCGCGCACGCTGCGCTGCGACGACGTGGCACGCACGTACGATCGCTTGTCGGTGCCCGTGAACACGTCCTTGAACTGAACCATTCCCGAGTTGACGAACAGAAGCGTCGGATCGTTGGCGGGCACCAGCGACGACGACGGCACCACCGTGTGGCCGCGATCGGCGAAGTATTGAAGAAATTTGCTGCGGATCTCGGCGGCTTTCATGGCAGTCGCGTTCCTGGCGTGGCGGCGCGGGAGGGGGCAATCGCCTCGAGACGCGCCTTTGGAGTGGGCAAAACGTGTGATTTTACGCGGACGGGGGACGCGACGCCAAACGAACGCCACCGGCGATCGAAGAGCCGATTCGCCGCCCGTGCAACCGGCGACGGCTTCGGGGTCCGCCGCCCGGCCGGTCAGCGGCCGGGAACGAGCTGGCGCAACGGCTCCGGCAGCGACGCCGCGAGCGCACGCAGGGCGGTGCCCCAGTCGATGCCGTCGAGCAGATTCTTGACCGTGAGACCGAGGTCGGTGTCGCCTTCGATGCTGAGCCGCCGAGCGAAGAACAGCGTATCGGGGTCTTCTTCGCGCAAGCCCAGCGCGATGTAGTCGCGCAACGTCGCGGTGATCGACAGGTCGGGCGCATACGGCGGGCTCGCAGGCCGGAACCCCGCCGACGTCCCCTCGAACTGGACCGTGACGCCCAGGTCGCGAACGCACAGCGAGAAGCGGCGCCCCACCAGCGGCGTCACCGCGTCGCGGGAAACGACGCGCCCGACACCGAGGTCGAGCGCGCGCGTCAGCAGCTGCTCCAGCGGCCACATCGGCAATCGGGACACGATCGCCGCCACCGGCGCGGGCAACGTGAATGCAGGCAATTTCGGCGGCATGGCGCTCCTTCCGATCAGCCGATGCCGGCAGGCTCCACCCAGTCGGCACCGTAGCTGCCGTGCCAAAAACCGTTGCAGGGCGGACCGGGCATCCGGCTCCACAGCCGATCATACGCGCTGCGGGCATCGAGCCTGCCGGCCAGCAGGTCGCCGATGGCCGCCAGCACTTCGAGCGTCCCTTCGCCCTGCGGGTTGACGCGGACGACGTCCACGCCTGCGGCTTCGAGCGCCGGCAGCTCGGCGACCAGATTGCAGACACCGGCCGACTGGGTCTCGATGCCGTTCAGGTTGAGGAATGGCACGCCGTCGCGCGTGTCGAGCGGCAGGCCGTCGGCGAGGCCAAGGCAGCGATACTCGCATTGGTCTTTCTGCAGGTTGAAGTGCCGCGCCGTGAAGCAGCGCGCCGAATAGGCAAGCGGCAGCCGGCCCCAGACGAGGAGCTCGGTTTCGACGTCCGGCGGCGCGGCGGCGGTCAGCGCGGCCAACGTCGCTGCCGCCATCTCTGGCGGCGCGACCCAGCGCGTTGCGCCTTCGGCCGCCAGCAGCGCCAGCGTCTGCGGCCCGTAGACGTTGAGCGTCGCCCCCGCTACGAACCCGTTGCCGGCGCGGCGTTGCGCGAGGAGACGCACCGCGCCCATGTCGTTGGCCTCGACGCGGAAGCGCTCCTGCTGAACGATCCTGCGCACGAGGCGCAGGTCGGCTTCGGCTTCGATCAGCGGCAGCGTCGACACCACGACCTCGACGCCATGGCCCTCGAGCATGGCGGCGATTTCGAGCCAGTCGGCCAGGCGCAACTCGCGCCGACGCGCGCAGACCGTTTCGCCGAGATAGACGACATCCACCGCCGAATCCGCCACGCCGGCATAGAAATCGAGCACCGACTGCCGGGGCCAGTAGTAACGCAGGGGACCGAGTGCCAGGCGCATCTTTGCTATCGCCACGGGCGGGAGTAGGCGCCCAGCGTCTGCGTCTGTCCTTCGGCGAGCCGATTGAGCTCGGCCTGCCACGCCGCGTCGGCAACGTAGGTCTGCGGCGCCGAGACGCAACGGTCGATGGCCGCGCGCCAGACGCGCGTCACCTGCGCGACATAGGCGGGGCCCCTCTGCCGCCCTTCGATCTTGATCGCGCGCACCCCGGCGTCGATGAGCGCGGGCAGCAGGTCGAGCGTGTTGAGGCTGGTCGGCTCCTCCAGCGCATAGTAGGTCGCTCCATCGACGGCGAAGCGACCCTTGCACAGCGTCGGATATCCGGGACGCTCGGCACCGCTGAACTCGTCGATGAGGAAGCCGTTCAGCCGCGTGCGCATGCCGGCGGGCGTCTCTTCCCAGCGCACCGCCTTGGCAGGAGAGCACACGCCCTGGCAATTTGGGGATTCGCCGGTCGCGTACGCCGACAGCGCGCACCGACCCTCGACCATCACGCACAGGCTGCCGTAGCCGAACACCTCGATCTCGACTTCGGTGTGGGCGATCGTGTGCTCGACCTGGGCCAGCGACAGCACGCGCGGCAGCACGGCGCGGCGGATGCCGAAGCGCTCGCGGTAGTAGTTGATCGCCTCGTAGTTGGTCGCCGACGCCTGGACCGACAGATGCAGCCGCAGCTCGGGATGCGCGCGCACGGCGTAGTCGAGCAAGGCCGCGTCGGCGCAGATGATCGCGTCGACCCCCTGCGCCGCGGCACGGTCGACAGCCCGTGTCCAGCGCGGCCAGCCCTCCGGCGACGGAAACGTGTTGAGCGCGACCAGAACCTTGCGTCCGCGCCGGTGCGCGTAGGCGACACCCTCGGCCAGCGCCGCGTCGTCGAAGTTGAGCCCGGCGAAGGCGCGCGCGTTGGTCTCGTCGCGAAAACCGAGGTAGACGCAATCGGCGCCATTGTCGACGGCCGCCTTCAGCGCAGGCAGACCGCCGGCAGGGCAGACGAGTTCGGG
The DNA here is from genome assembly GCA_963788185.1 of uncultured beta proteobacterium. GTDB lineage: Bacteria > Pseudomonadota > Gammaproteobacteria > Burkholderiales > Casimicrobiaceae > CAIWHR01. The sequence goes on along the minus strand of CAWBGE010000017.1, from coordinate 385,845 downwards.
GCGACGGGATGCAGTCATGGTCGAGCGCGGGCACCTCCGGCCCGGAGCAGCGGCCATGCTATCCACCCGGGTCCGGTCGCTCCTTGATCGGAATCAAGCGGACCCCGAATCGCGGTGCGCCGATGGCTCGTCCAGCGACTGCAGACAGTGTCAGGCGTTGGGCGGGTCGCGCAGCAGCCGAAAGATCGCCGACAGCGAAAAACCCCGGCTCTGCAGAAAGCGAACCTGCCGGGCCTTCTCGCGCTCGTCCGCTGGCGGATGCGCGAAACGCCGCAACCAGAGCGCGGCCAGCGCCTGCGTATCGTCGATGGTCAAGGCCGCCAGCGCGTCGGCTGCGACCTCGCCGACCACGCCTTTGTGCTTCAACGACTCGGCGATCGCCCGCTGCGCATAGGCGCCCTGCTTCTGCCTGACGACCGCGTGCGCGAAGCGCGCATCGGACAGAAACCCCAGCAGCACAAGCTCGTCCACCACGGCATCGGCGGCATCGCGCTCGGCACCGGTGGCCAGCAGCTTGTCGCGCAGCTCCGCCCGAGAAAACTCCCGGCGCGCCAGCATGCCGATTGCCCGCGCCTTCAGCGTCCTGGGCAGGCGCGGCGGCTTCGGCGCGCGCGGCTCAGCCATCGATCAGGCGACCCCGCGACTTCCGACCATCGGCATCCGCCCCTTGCCTGCCGATGCCGAAGCGGCGATCACTCTTCGGGTGCAGGCTCGCCCTTGGCGCGCAGCGCGCCGGGCTGCGGCACGCCGACCGCGGCGCGGATCCGGGCTTCGATTTCGGTCGCCATCTCGGGGTGCTCGCGCAGGAATTCGCGGGTGTTGTCCTTGCCCTGGCCGATCTTCTCGCCGCTGTAGGCGTACCACGCCCCCGACTTGTCGATGATGTTGTGCGCGACCCCCAGCTCGATGATCTCGCCGTGACGCGAAATGCCCTCGCCATACAGGATGTCGAACAGCGCCTCGCGAAACGGCGGCGCGACCTTGTTCTTGACCACCTTGACGCGGGTTTCGTTGCCGATGACTTCCTCGTTCTTCTTGATGGCGCCGATGCGCCGGATGTCGAGCCGCACCGAAGCGTAGAACTTGAGCGCGTTGCCGCCGGTGGTGGTTTCCGGGCTGCCGAACATCACACCGATCTTCATCCGGATCTGGTTGATGAAGATGACCAAGGTGTTGGCGCGCTTGATGTTGGAGGTGAGCTTGCGCAGCGCCTGGCTCATCAGCCGCGCCTGAAGGCCGGGCAGCTGGTCGCCCATCTCGCCCTCGATTTCGGCCTTGGGCACGAGTGCTGCCACCGAATCAATGACGATGATGTCGACGCCGCCCGAGCGCACCAGCATGTCGGCGATCTCCAGCGCCTGCTCGCCGGTGTCCGGCTGCGAAATGAGGAGCTCGCCGACGTTGACGCCGAGCTTGCCGGCATAGACGGGGTCGAGCGCGTTCTCGGCATCGATGTAGGCAGCAGTGCCACCGGCCTTTTGCACCTGCGCGACGACCTGGAGCGACAGGGTTGTCTTGCCCGAAGACTCGGGCCCGTAGATTTCAACGACGCGACCGCGCGGCAAGCCGCCGACGCCCAGCGCGATGTCGAGCCCCAGCGACCCGGTCGACACCACTTGAAGGTCGTTCTGGATCTGGGCATCGCCCATTTTCATGATCGAGCCCTTGCCGAACTGCTTTTCGATTTGCGTCAATGCGGCGGCGAGGGCTTTGCTCTTGTTGTCGTCCATCGTGGTTTCCGAAGTTTTGCGGGCCGGTGAAAACCGGCGGCAGCGGTTGCGGGGGGTACGTCGGGGCACGGCGGAAAGCGGGCGGCCGGTTCGGCCTTCACCATCCTCCCGCACCCTTCAATGCGACCGATTATGGCATAGAACGATCGTTCGATGCCAGCCCCCGGATGGCCTAGATCCTTCGGCGTAACGACCGGTTCCGGACCGGCGCGCGGTCAGGTCGAGGGCAGGCGCCCGACCAGCGCCACCAGCCCGGCCAGCGCCGCCTCGACGCTTGCCCCGCGCACTTCCGCCCGGTCGCCGGCGAAACGTCGCGTCGTCGCCTGTGCCGCGGCGCCGCGCCGAACCCATGCGATGCACACCGTCCCCACCGGCTTGTCCGGCGTTCCGCCGCCGGGGCCGGCAATGCCGGTGACCGCCACCGCGAAATCGGCGCCGCTATGGGCGATCGCGCCGTCGGCCATCTCCCGCGCCACCGCCTCGCTGACGGCGCCATGGTCGTCGAGCGTCGATGCGCGAACGCCTAGCATCGCCATCTTGGCGGCGTTGGAATAGGTGACGAAGCCCCGGTCGAACCAGGCGGAGCTGCCGGCGACATCGGTGATCGCGCCGGCGATGAGCCCTCCGGTGCAGGACTCCGCCGTCGCCATCGTCGCGCCCTGCGCAGCCAGCAGCACCCCGAGCCGGGCTGCCAGCGCGTACCGATCGCCGGCCGCGCCTCTCATCCGACGAGCCGCTGCGCGACGGCGAACACGATGAGCGCATATCCAGCCGCGAGGAGATCATCGGCCATCACGCCGAAGCCGTTCTTCAGCGCTGCGTCGACCTGCCGGATCGGCGGCGGCTTCAGGATGTCGAACAGCCGGAACAGCAGGAAAGCGAACGCGATGCGAGCGAGATCGTCGCCGACGAAGAACAGCACCAGCAGGAAGGCGACGACTTCGTCCCATACGATGGCGCCGTGATCGGCGACGCCGAGATTGCGCGCGGTGATCGCCGACGCCCAGATCCCGATGACGAAGAACGCGACGACCGTGACGAGATAGCCCGGATCGCCGAAATGGTCGCGCAGCGCGATCGCCAGCGGAATTGCCATCAGCGTGCCGAAGGTTCCGGGCGCGACCGGTGCGAGCCCGCTGCCGAACCCCAGCGCGACGAAGTGTGCGGGGTGGCTGAACAGGAACCTGAGGTTCGGACGGACCGACGTCATCACCGCGCCTGCGCAAAGTGATCGAAGGCTCGTGGCAGCGATGGCAGCTCGGCCCCTGATTCGTCGCGCACGACCAGGCCGGCGCCGGGCGTCATCTTGCCGATGCGCGAAAGCGGAAGGTCCAGCGCCCGCGCCAGGGCGTCGACGCGCACGCGATGGGCATTGGACGCCGTGAAGCACAGTTCGTAATCGTCACCGCCGGCGAGCATGCACTCGAGCGCCAGCTCCCGCTCGTTGCCCTTCAGCATCGTGACCAGATGCGGCGCGGCGGGCAGCCGGTCGAGATCGATGCTGGCGCCGCTGCCCGACCGCTCGATGATGTGACCCAGATCGCCGGTGAGGCCGTCGGAAATGTCCAGCGCCGCGGTGGCGAGCCCGCGCAACGCCACACCCAGTTCGATGCGCGGAACAGGCAGCTCCAGCCGCCTTCGAGCAGCTGCGAATGCCGCATCCGGAACGCCGGTGCGCCCTGCTATCGCCGCCAGCGCCAGCGCTGCGCCGCCGATCTCCCCGGAGACGTAGATGTCGTCGCCCGGCTGCGCGCCGGCGCGTGTCAGCGCCTGGCTGCGGGGCACTTCGCCGATGACGGTGACGCAGAGATTGAGCGGACCCCGCGTCGTGTCGCCGCCGATCAGTTCGACGTCGTAGCGGTCGGCCAGCGCGAAGAATCCCCGTGCAAAGTCGGCCAGCCACGCGGGATCGTTGTCGGGAAGCGCACAGGCCAGCAACGCAAACCGCGGCTTCGCCCCCATCGCGGCCATGTCCGAGAGATTGACGGCCAGCGTCTTGTGGCCGAGCCGCGCCACATCGACATCGATGTGGAAATGCCGTCCAGCCACCAGCATGTCGGTCGAGAACGCAAGCTCGCAACCGGGAGTCGGGGCGATCAACGCGGCATCATCGCCGACCCCGAGCGAGACATCGGCCGCGCGCGCCGGACGCGCAAAGAAGCGGTCGATGAGTTCGAACTCGCCGAGCGTTCCGGCCGGGCCCGCAGGAAGCGTGATGTTCACGCCGGGAATTATAGGCGAGCGACGCTCCGGCCCGCCGTCGACGCCTGCTACGTGAGCGAGCCGCCGATCTCGCGCTGGCTGCGGCCGAGCGGCGCGACGCCGACGCACGCCTGCAGCCAATGCGCTGTCGACCGCTCAGAGCGACGCGGCATCGACGTCCTGGACTTCGGCCGCGAGCGCACGAATCTCGTCGGCACGAACCTCGGCGGCAAGCTTGTCGAGCACGCCGTTGACGAACTTGTGGCCGTCGGTGCCGCCGTAGGACTTGGCGAGTTCGACTGCCTCGTTGATGGCTACGCGGTAGGGGATCTCGAGCCGATGCCGGAGTTCCCAGGCGCCGATGACCAGCACGCCCCGCTCGATCGGCGACAACTGGCCGGCGGGACGATCGAGGTGCGGCGCCACGAAGTCGACCAGCGCATCGAACTCCGTGGCCACGCCCGCCCACAGCTCGCTGAAATAAGGCACATCCGCCTTGGCAAAGCCGGCGACGTCGGCGACCTGCTCGCGGATCGCGGGCCACGCATTGCCGGACAGCTGGCGCTGGTAGAGGCCCTGCAGGACGAACTCGCGGGCACGACGCCGGGGGCTCACGCGCATGTGGCTAGTCCTCGTCGATCGCGTCGAGCAGGTTGGCAAGTTCCAGCGCGGCCTGCGCAGCCTCGCAGCCCTTGACCTCGGCGCGGAGCAGCGCCTGCTGATCGGTGTCGGTGGTGAGAATGCCGTTGCTGACCGGAATGCCGAATTCGAGCTGCACGCTCTGCAGGGCCGCGGCCGACTCGTTCGAGACGACCTCGAAGTGATAGGTCTCGCCGCGGATCACCGCGCCCAGTGCCACCAGTGCATCGTAATCGCCGGACTGGGCGAAACGCTGCAACGCAAGCGCGGTCTCCAGCGCGCCGGGAACCGTGGCGACGGTGATGTCGCTCTCGGAGACGCCCGCCTCGCGCAACCCGCGCAACGCGCCGGAAAGGAGGCCGTCGCCAACGGCGGCGTTGAACCGGGACAGGACGATGGCAACACGCCGGCCCGTGCCGCGGAGATTCGAGGGGAAGCGCTTGATGGGCATGATGGAGATCCGCGCCGGCGTTGGGGCCGCGCGCAACGGTTGGAATGGATCAGGAGGGCTTCGACGAAGGCGGCTCGATGAATCCCGTGACCTCGAGGTCGAAGCCGGTCATGCTGGGCATCTTTCGCGGCTTGGCCATCAGCTTCATCTTGCGCACGTCGAGGTCGCGCAGGATCTGGGCGCCGATGCCGTAATTGCGCAGGTCCATCTTGGCGGAGACGGGCGGCTGGTCTGTGACAGCGCGGATGCGCAGCTCGGCGGCGGATTCCGGGCGATGCAGCAGCACTACGACGCCGCGCCCCGCGTCGGCGATGGCCGCCATCGCCGCGGCGAGGTTCCACGAATGCGACGTCGAACGGGTGTCGATGAAATCCACGACCGACAGCGGCTCGTGAACCCTGACCAGAACCTCGGTGTCGGGGTCGACGGTGCCGCGTACCAGGGCGATGTGCGTCGCTTCGTTCAGCTTCTCGCGATAGACGAAGAGGCGGAACGCCCCGTGCGCCGTCATCACCGGACGTTCGGCGACGCGCTCGACCAGGCGTTCGGTGCGATTTCGGTAGTGGATGAGGTCGGCGATCGCCCCGATCCTGATGCCGTGCACGCGCGAAAACTCGACGAGGTCGGGCAGGCGCGCCATCGTTCCGTCGTCCTTCAGGATTTCGCAGATCACCGCCGCCGGCGCGCAGCCCGCGAGCTGCGCGAGATCGCAACCGGCCTCGGTGTGCCCGGCGCGCGCGAGGACGCCGCCTGCGTGCGCCATCAATGGAAAGATGTGCCCCGGCTGGACGATGTCGGCCGGCTTCGCGTCAATCGCCACCGCGGCCTCGACGGTGCGCGCGCGGTCCGCCGCCGAGATGCCCGTCGTGACGCCCTCGGCGGCTTCGATCGACGTCGTGAAGTTGGTGCCGTGAACGCTCTGATTGGACGGCACCATCAGCGACAACTGCAGCTGTCGGCAATGCTCCTCGGTCAACGTGAGGCAGATCAGGCCGCGCCCGAAGCGGGCCATGAAGTTGATCGCCTCGGGCGTGACGTGCTCGGCGGCGAGAACGAGATCACCTTCATTCTCGCGATTTTCTTCGTCGACGAGAACGACCATGCGCCCGGCCTTCAGGTCGGCGACGATCTCGGGAATGGTGGACAGGGTCATGGCGTACGCTGGAAGGACCAAACCGCCATTCTACCGGTGATGCGCCCGCCGCCGGTTCCCGATGACCACATCGTCTTGCAGGAGGGCCTTCAGGCCCGAACCCGTTCGCGGCTGAAGCCGTTCCTATACGGCGGTGCGCTTCACCCGAAACCACGCCGCATACAGCGCCGGCAGAAACCCCAGCGTCAGCCCGGTCGCCACGATGATGCCGCCCATCATGGCCACTGCCATCGGCCCGAAGAAGTCGCTTCTCACCAGCGGGATCAGCGCCAGCACCGCGGCGGCGGCCGTCAGGACGATCGGCCGGAACCGGCGCACTGTGGCACCGACGATCGCGTCCCACCGCGTCTCGCCCTGTGCGATGTCCCGCTCGATCTGGTCGACGAGAATCACCGCGTTGCGCATGATGATTCCCGACAGCGCGATGCTGCCCAGCAGGGCCACGAACCCGAAGGGCTTGCCGAAAACGAGCAGCGCCGCCACCACGCCGATGAGACCCAGCGGCGCGGTCAGCACGACCATCAGCGTCCGGGAGAAACTCCTCAGCTGCAGCATGAGCAGCAACAGCACCGACAGGACCAGCAGCGGCACCCCGGCGGCGATCGACTTCTGGCCCCGCGTCGAGTCCTCGATGGCGCCGCCGATCTCGATCCGGTACCCGAGCGGCAGCGATGCCCTCAACTCGTCGAGCTGCGGATTGATGCGATTGGCGACATCGGGGCCCTGCGCATCCCCCCTGACGTCGGAGCGCACGGTGACCGTCGGCAGGCGGTTGCGGCGCCATACGACCCCTTCCTCCTGCTCGTAGCGAATTTCGGCGATCTGCGTGATCGGCACCGCCTTGCCGTTTTTCGACGGCACGGCGAGATCCTTCACCGACGACAGCGCGGCACGCTCGGCGGCCGCGCCGCGAACGACGACGTCGATCTGCTTGTCGCGCTCGCGAAAGGTCGTGACCGTAAGCCCGGACACCGAATTGTTGAGGAAGGCCGAGACATCCTGCGTCGACAGGCCCAGCACCCGTGCCTTGTTCTGGTCGATCGCGAGCCGGATCACCTTGACCGGCTCGTCCCAGTCGAACTGCACGTTCGACGTCGAGCGGTCGGCGCGCATGACTTCCGCCACGCGCTGCGCGATGGCACGCACCTTGGGGATGTCGTCGCCCGAAACGCGGAACTGCACCGGAAATCCGACCGGGGGACCATTTTCGAGCCTCGAGACGCGACCGCGCAGCGCCGGGAAATCGTCGTCGAAGAGTTGAAGCAAGCGCGCGCGCAGTGCTTCACGCTCGGCGTTGCTCTTCGCAATCAGCACGAACTGCGCAAAGTTGGACTGCTGCAACTGCTGGTCCAGCGGCAGGTAGAAGCGCGGGGTGCCGGACCCGACGTACGCAACGTAACTCTCGACGCTCGGTTCGCGATCCAGGATCGCTTCCATCCGCTTCGCCTCGACGAGTGTCGCCGCGAACGAACTGCCCTCCGGCAGGCGCAGGTCGACCAGCAGTTCGGGCCGCGACGACGACGGAAAGAACTGCTGCGGGACAAACCGGAACAGTGCCAGCGACGAGGCGAACACGGCGAGCGTGACCACGATGACGAACGCGCGATGGCAAACCGCCCACTCGATCTGCGCGCGCAGGAAGCGGTAGAACGGCGTCTGGTAGACGTGATCGGCATCGCCCTCGTGGACCGCCAGCCGGGGCGGCGGGGCCGGCCGTCCGCGCAGACGGGCGACGAGACGCATGATCAACGGCGCCGGACGGGGCTTGCTGAAATCGGGCAGCAGCCGATAGCCTAGGTAGGGGATGACGATGACGGCGACGACCCAGGACGCGATCAGCGCGATCGCCGAGACCTGGAAGATCGTCCGTGTGTACTCGCCGGTGCCGCTTTTCGCCGTGGCAATGGGCAGGAAGCCGGCGACGGTGATCAGCGTGCCGGTGAGCATCGGAAACGCGGTGCTCGTGTAGGCGAAGCTGGCCGCCCGGAAGCGATCGAAGCCCTGCTCGAGCTTGATGGCCATCATCTCGACGGCGATGATCGCGTCGTCGACCAGGAGGCCCAGCGACAGGATGAGCGCCCCCAGCGAGATCTTGTGGAGGCCGATGTCGAACAGCCACATGCAGGTGAAGGTGAACGCCAGCACCAGCGGAATCGACACCGCGACGACCATCCCGGTGCGCAATCCCAGGCTGAGGAGCGACACGGCAAGCACGATGATCACTGCCTCGGTGAGCGCGCGCACGAACTGGTTGATGGAACGCTGGACCGCCTGGGGCATGCTGGCCACGACACCGATCTCGACGCCGACCGGCAACTCGGCCGCGACCCGCGCCACCTCGGCGTCGAGCGCGCGCCCCAGCTCGATGACGTCCCCGCCCGTGACCATCGTGATGCCGATGCCCAGCGCTTCGCGCCCCTGGAATCGCATCTTCTGCTGCGGCGGATCGACGTAGCCGCGCGTCACCGTCGCGATGTCGCCGAGGCGGAAGATGCGGCCGTTGGCGCGTATCGAGATGTCGCGTATCGACTCGATGCTGGCGAACGCACCCGACGGGCGCAGATGGATCCGGTCCGTCGCGGTGTCGAACACGCCGGCCGCCGCCACCGCGTTCTGGGTCGTCAGCGTGGCGAAGATCTGCGCCGGCTCGATGCCCAGCGTGGCGAGCTTGCTGTTGGAAAGCTCGACGAACACCTTTTCCTCCTGCTCGCCGATGAAGTCGACCTTGGCGACGCCGGGGACGCGCAGCAGCTCGGCGCGCAGTCGGTCGCCGAACGCCTTCAACTCCCGATAACCGAAGCCATCGCCAGTCATCGCAAAGATGTTGGTGTAGGTGTCGCCGAACTCGTCGTTGAAGTACGGTCCCTGGATACCCGCCGGCAAGGTGTGACGCATGTCCCCGATGCGCTTCCTCACCTGATAGAAGGTCTCGGGCACTTGGGCCGCGGGCATCGAATCGCGGATCGCGAAGAACACCAGCGACTCGCCCGGCTTCGAGTAGCTGCGGACCCAGTCGACGTGCGGCACTTCCTGCAATTTGCGCTCGATGCGGTCGGTCACCTGCTGCTCGACGTCCCGCGCCGACGCCCCCTGCCAGGTGGTCCTGATGACCATTACCTTGAACGTGAACGGCGGATCCTCCGATTGGCCCAGCCGGCCATAGGAGATCACGCCCATCACGGCGCAGACGAGGATCAGGAAGAATACCAGCGGGCGGTGCAGGAGCGCCCACTCGGAGAGGTTGAACCGCGATGCCGGACGGGAATCGGGAAGGCCGCTCATGGCGTGACGGACGTCGCGGCGCGGACTCAGGACTTCGTCGCCGTTGCCGGCGCGGGCACGGGCGTCGGGGCAGGACCCGGCGCGCCGGCACCCCCGTCGTACGGCCGGACGACCTGTCCCGGCTGCAGCTTGTTGGCGCCGGCGGCGACGATCCGCTCGCCTGCATTGAGCCCCGATGCCACGACGACGCCGTCCTCGCGATACTGCGTCACCTGCACGGGTCGCAGCGAAACCTTGCGCGATTGCGGGTCGTAGACCCACACTGCCGGCACGCCATCCTTGCGGTAGAGCGACGCCGACGGAATGAGCGCCGCCGTCGCCGACGCGTCGCCGCGCAGGCCCACGTTGGCGGTCATGCCCCACTGCAGGTCCGCATCGGGCTGCAGGATCGATACGCGAACGGCAAAGGTGCGGGTCACCGCGTCGACCGCCGGAGCGATCTCGCGCACCCGCGCGGGGTAGAGCTTTTGCGGTTTCGCCCACAGGAAAACCGCCAGCTTCGGCGCACCCCTGATCTCGCCGATGCGGCTTTCGGGCACGCTGATCGCCACCTCGAGTTCGTCCTCGCGGGCGAGCTTCAGCACCGTCTGACCCGCCGCGACCACTTGGCCGGCCTCCGCGGACGCCGCGGTGATCACGCCGGCGTGCGGCGCCTGCAGCGTCGCATACGCGACCTGGTTCTGCGTCACCGCGAGTTGCGCCCGCGCCTGGTCGAGGCGCGCGCGACTGGTGTGGGCCGCATTGCGCTTCTGCTCCAGCGCACTCGCGCTGACGAATTTCTCGCGGAGGAGATTCTGGTAGCGCTCGTACTCGGCCTGCGCGAAGGCGGCCTCGGCCTCGGCGGCCGCCACCGAAGCCTTGGCTGCCTCGACCTGCAAGCCCACATCGGCCGCGTCGATGCGCGCAAGCACCTGCCCCTGACGGACCCGCGCTCCGACTTCGACCTGGCGGGCAACGACCTTGCCGCCAATGCGGAACGCGAGATCCGCCTCGTGCCGCGGCTTCACCTCCCCCGCGAACACCGAATCGTTCGCGGCGCTGCCGAGCTTGACCTCGGCGAGCTGGACCGGACGAACGACCTCGGCCACGGGCTCGTGTTTCGCGCATCCCCCGAGAGCCAGGGTGGACAGCAGCAAAAGCATGACGGGAACAGAGTGCATGACGGGTGCCTAGCGTGGTGTCGAATCGATGGGCGCGTCGAGCGTTCCCTGCCACAGCGCGCGCAATGCGCGGTCGAGTTCGACCGGAAAGGGCTCGGTAACAAGCGCCGCATCGAGTTCGCCGGTTGTGACGCCGCATGCCGCGGGACCGCCGTGCGCGACGTTCGACATCTGCCAAAGGCCGATCATCAGCGCGTAGCTGCGCCGCAGCAGCGCCACGCCGCCGCCGCCCGGCAACTGCGGAAAATGCCGTTCCAGCCCGGCGCCGACAAGCGCGAGGCGCCTTCCCATCCGCTCCTTGAACGCGCACGCCGCCGCCGCGGGGATGCTGTGTGCCATCAAGCCGAAACAGCGGGCGGCAAGGGGCAAGACGAGCGGCGGCTCCACGATGTGCCGCCGCGTCAGTTCCAGCATGTCGTCGATCCTGAGCAGCGTCGGCCGGGCCACGGCGGCGGCCACTTCGGCAAAGAAGCCGTCCATGGCCCGCTCGTGGACCGCGAGCAGCAATTCTTCCTTGCTGGGGAAGTACAGGTAGACAGTGCCTTTGCCAAGTCCCGCCTCGTCAGCGACCTCGGCGACGCTCGCGACACGCGCGGGCACGCGCGCCAGCAGGCGCTCCGCCGCATCGAGAATGGCGTCGTGGCGTTCCTGCTTGTCGATGGCCTGAATGGCGCGCTGGCGGATGACCATTGTTTGGCGTTGCCGGGGATCAACTGACTTGCGGTCACTACAGGGCGGAACAATAAATGACCCGCGGTCAGTTGTCAACGGTCCGGCACGGAACCTGGCCATCAGGCCGATTCGAGCGAGGCCACTTTCCATGGGCTCGGACGCTATAATCGCCGGACATTCAGTGAAGGTTGCCCATGAGCAAAATCGAGGAACTCGAACGCCAAATCGAGGGATTGTCGAGCGGAGAACTCGCCGTATTTCGAAAGTGGTTCGCCCAGTTCGATGCAGCGGCATGGGATCGTCAATTCGAGGCCGACGCCAGTTCTGGCAAGCTTAGTGCCTTGGGTGAGCAGGCACGCCAGGCTTACATTACCGGAACATCCTCCAAGCTTTGAACCATCACGCTTCGCCGGCGTTCTGGGCATGCTATCGCGCCCTTCCGGCCGCAATCCAGGCCCGCTCGGACAAGGCGTTTGAACTCCTCAAGGCCGACTTGCGGCACCCTTCATTGCGCCTCAAGAAGATTGACGACTTTCTTTCCGTCCGCATCGGCCTGCACCATCGCGCGCTCGGCGTCGCGGTGAGCGATGGCGTCGTCTGGTTCTGGATCGGCACGCACGCCGATTACGACAAGCTCGTCGGCTGACTCGCGCCTCAGAACAGCGCCAGCGTCCCCCGCGTCACGACGCTATCCGCATCGGCGTACTCGGCGATCACGCTGAAGTGGTTCTTGCCCTCGACCAGCATCGGCGCAGTCGCCCCTGACGGCCGCTGCCTGGGCCACAGGTCCCACAGCAAGCGCGTCTGGCGGATGAACTCGCTTGTCTCCGCCGCCCCCACCGCCATCAGCAGCGGCGCGTCCACCAAGGGGGGATACGCGACCGGTGAAAGCGCATGCGCGCTTGCGTCGTCGAGCTTCAGGTCGCTGTTGTACGAGAACAGCGTCATCGGCGCGAGATCGTGCACTCCCGACAGCGCGACGCCGGCGTGGAACGGTGCCCGCTCGAAGCCCCAGGTCCGCCAGTCGGTCACGTACATCATCGCCGCGAGATGCCCGCCCGCCGAGTGGCCGCCGATCACCAGCCGCGACGCGTCGGCGCCATGCCGCGTCCCTTCCCGGGCTATCCACGCCACCGCCCGTCGGCATTCGTCGACGATATCCGCAATCGAAACGTCAGGGCAAAGATCGTAGTTGACGCTTGCCACCGCGATGCCGTGCGCAATGAACGGCGCCGCGACGAAGGCGACGTCGGACTTGTCGCGCGCGCGCCAGTATCCGCCATGGAAGAACGCGTAGGTGCCGCGCACCGGTCCCGCCGGAAGAAACAGGTCCAGCGTCTCCTTCGGCCCCGCGCCGTAGCGCAGATCGCGTCGGACGTCGGTGCCGGCGTAGACGGCGGCCGACAGCCGCGCAGTTTCCTCCAGCCAATACGGGTGGTCGGGACAGGCGCCGCGATTGTCGTATCCGCGCTCGACAAACTCGCGCGTGTAGACACTCATGCGACCGCCGGCACGATGACGATCGACAGCGTGCCCACGCCATCGACCCCACCCGAGAGGCGGTCGCCTGCAACGACCGGGGCGACCCCCGACGGCGTCCCGGTAAACACGAGATCGCCCGGCAGCAGTTCGTAGAACTGAGACAGGAAGGCGAGCGTGCTCGGCACGTCCCAGATGAGATCCGAAAGATCGCCTTGCTGGCGCGTCGCGCCGTTCACTTCGAGCCACACCCGACCCTTGGCCGGATGACCGATCGTGCTCACCGGATGAATCGGGCCGATGGGTGCGGCTTCGGCAAACGACTTGCCGATGTCCCACGGCCGCTTCTTTTCGCGCATGCCGATCTGCAGGTCGCGCCGCGTCATGTCGAGTCCGACCGCATAACCCCATACGACGTCGAGCGCCGCCTCCGGGGTCAGCCTGACGCCGTGCTTGCCGATGGCGACGACCAACTCGATCTCGTGCTGATAGTCGTTCGACGCCAGCGGGTAGTGGACCTCCCCTATCGCCGGCGGCACTACAGGAACGATGGAATCGGCAGGCTTGGTGAAGAAGAACGGCGGCTCCTTCGTGACATCGCCACCCATCTCCTTCGCGTGCTCGGCGTAGTTGCGACCGACGCAATAGATGTGCCGCACGGGGAAGCGCGCGTCGCTGCCCGCGACCGGAACCGAAGGCGCGTCCCACAGGGGAATGACGTAACTCATCGTGAATGCCTCAAAGTGAGTGGAACAACTGCAAAGGTTCTGAAGGCCCGGCTGCAGGAAATTGGGGTCAGACCCCAATTTCGCTCACTCCGCATCCGGCTGCCTCGCCGGGGCCGCGTCGGCGAAAGCCTGCAGCGCGAGACACGCGGCCTCGATTCGCTGCAGCGTGGGATAAGCACCCAGATCGACGGCCAGGCGCCGGGCATTGGCAAGCTGCGGAACCAGACAGATGTCGGCCAGTGTCGGCGCATCCCCATGGCAAAAGCGGCCGGTGGCGGACTCGCGCGAGAGACGCGTCTCGATCGCTTCGAGCCCCACGTCGCACCAGTAGCGGTACCAGCCGTCCTTCTGCGCCGGCGTCACGCCAAGCGTGCCGGTGAGGTAATTCAGCACACGCAGGTTGTTGAGCGGATGGATCTCGCAGGCAACCGCGAGCGCGACAGAGCGCACGCGCGCACGTGCGCTCGCCGACCCGGGCAACAGCGGCGGTGCGGGATGCGTCTCGTCGAGCCACTCGATGATCGCCAGCGATTGCGTGAGCGTGTCGCCGTCGTCGGTCAGCAGCGCAGGCACGAGTCCCTGCGGGTTGACCGAGAGGTAGTCGTGACTGCGCTGGACATTCCGGCGCAGGTGGATGAACTCACGCTCGGGAGCGAGCCCCTTGAGGTTCAACGCGATGCGCACGCGATAGGCGGCGGACGAACGGAAGTAGTCGTAGAGCTTCATGGCGATCCAGGCGCGGTTCGGATCATGACTGGTTGGCGATTATCGCGCGGCGGAGGCGATGCCGTCCACGCATTACAGGCAGGGTCGAACAACTGTGGGACCGGCTGCAGGAGCGGCTTCAGCCGCGAAGCGACATCTCGCACAAGAACATCGCAGCGGAAGCCGCTCCTGCAACACACAAACCATCACGACTGCGTTCAGACGCCCGGCCTATGCCCTCCGGCCGATGGAATCCCGCCGCATCCGGGGCGACCATCGACGGCAGATCGCACAGCGCAGGACGCCTGCGCCGGGAGTCCGCATGGTCCATCTTCAATCAAAGCCTCGCCACGAATCGTCCGCGAAAGGCGCGACGCTGATCGAACTCGGCATCGGGCTCACGATCCTCTCCCTGCTTCTTGTCATGGCGGCGCCCCACTATCGCGACTGGGTCGCGGACGCCCGTTTGCGCAACCAGTCGGAGGCACTGGCGTGGTCGTTGACGCGCGCGCGCAGCGAAGCCATGCGCACGGGGTTTCGCGCGACGTTGTGCAAGTCGTCCGATCGACAAACCTGCACGGACGACGGCAGCTGGGACCAGGGCTGGCTGCTGTTCATCGACGATAACCGCAACGCCGCTCGCGATTCCGACGAGCTGATCTTGTACGTCGAGGGCCCGGCGCAGCACGCCATCTCCATCATCGGCAACCGCCCCGTCGCCGACTACGTGTCCTACACCAGCGTCGGTCATGCCCGGCTTCTCAACGGCGGTCTGCAGATGGGCACGTTTGTTGCTTGTCTCCCTGGACGCGATGCGATCAAGGTCGTGCTCGCCCACAGCGGTCGCGTCCGCATGGAGAGGACTCCGGATCGTTGTCCCTGATCGTCGAGCGAATGCTCGGGTCGCCGATGAATGCGCCAAATTGCCCGTTCATCGGTCGGGCGGCGCGATAGCAACAGGCGTGCCGCCGCCCGTTCCCCGCGCTTCGCCACTAGTCGGCGCCGCATGGCAAACCTGTTCCCGCACGCCTAGGATGGGATCGGTGAAAAAGGAAATGAAGATGCAATACGCACACCCAGCCGCACACCCAGCCCTCTCGCGCCTTCGCGGCTTCACGTTGATCGAGCTGCTGATCGTGGTGGCGATCGTCGGCATTCTCGCCGCTGCCGCGCTGCCGCTCTACACCGATTACGTGCGCCGATCGCGGATCGTCGAGGCAACGTCCGCGCTCGCCGATGCCCGAACCCGGATGGAGCGCTTCTATCTCGACAACCGCACCTACGTCGGCGGTTGCCAGGACTGGTCGACCAAGAGTTTCAAGGTCGGCTGCGATGGCGCGGCAACGGCAACGACCTATTCGCTCAAGGGCGAAGGCGCCGCCAACGGCATGGGCGGCTTCGAATACACGGTCAACCAGGACAACGTGCGGACGTCGAAGGGCCCGGGCGACTGGGGTTCCAGCGGATCGTGCTGGCTGACCCGCAAGGGGGGCGAATGCGGGTGACCGGACCTGGTCGTGCCGCGCTTAGCGGCATGTCGCTGATCGAACTGATGATCGGCCTGACCATTGCCGCGATCCTGCTGCTGCTGGCCGCGCCTGCGTACCGCGATTTCATCGCCAACACCAATGTTCGCAACGCGGCCGAGAACACCCTCGCGGGCTTGCGACTTGCCAACGCAGAAGCGGTCAAGCGCAACGCACCGGTGCAGTTCTCGCTGGTCGACGGCGGGTGGTCGGTGGACGAGGTTGATCCGGCCGACGGCTCGGTCGTCAACGCCATCCAGTCGTACAAATTTTCCGAGGGCGCCGCGAAGGCAGTGATCGACAGCCTCGGTGCCGGCGCCGCCATCACCTTCAATGGCCTCGGGCGGATCCTCCCGACCAACTACGACGCTTCCAAGCTCATCACCGACCTCCAGTTCACCACGTCGATGGTCTCGGAGCCACGCATCCTGCACGTCGTCGTCGGCAACGACAAATCAGCCACCGGCATCCGCATGTGCGACACGAAATTCGCCGTCGACGACCCGGTCGGCTGCCCTGCCGGCATTTCCAACCGATGACAGCCATGCGCACTTCCTTCTCGCGGCGGCAACTCGCCTCCCCACGCGGCCAGCTCGGCAGTTTCCTGCTCGAGGCGCTGGTCGGCATCGCGATCATGTCGTTCGGCATCCTCGGCATCGTCGGTCTGCAGGCGCAGTCGATCCGCTGGGTCAACGACGCGCAATACCGGGCGGAGGCCATGTACCACGCCAACGCGGTCGTCTCGCGGATGTGGGCGGACAACCCCGCGAACCTCGCTGCCAACTACGCCAAAGCGAACAACGGTGCCGGTTACAAGGCGTTGCGCGAAGCGGTCAAGACCTTGCCTCACGCCGACGAAGACGACTATGCCCCTGACATCACCATCGCCGCCGGACCATCGATCGGCAGCAGCGTCGTCACCGTCACGGTCCGCTGGAAACTCCCCGGCGAGAACAAGGGTGGCTTCGACGATGCCGGCGGCAGTCAATACGTAACGTCGGCGGTCATCGGGAACAACGTGCCATGACGCATCCAGAGTACCAAGGCTTCCGGCAGCGCGGCGCCAGCCTGATCGAGATCATGGTCGGTGTCGTCATCGGCCTGATCGCGATTCTCGTGATCTACCAGGTATTCGCCGCGTCCGAAGGCCTGCGGCGCAACACTACCGGCGTCGGCGACGCGCAACAGAATGGCCTGCTGACGTCATTCGCTCTGGGCATCGAATTGGCGAACGCGGGCAACGGCATCTCGTCGGCGGCGCAGGAACTCTACGGCTGCACCAACCTCTCCAACGACCCGACCAAGTCTGTCCGTCCGGTGCCGGTGCTGATCACCGACAGCGGCAACGCGAACCTTCCGGATGAGTTCTCGGTCCTCTATGCGGCGTCGACGTCGCTGGCCGGCCCGGTAGACATCCGCAATGCCGCCGCGCCCGGCGACCCCCTGGAGGTCCAGAGCCCGCTGCCAGGCAAGCTCAACGCCTTCAAGAAGGGCGACATGGTGGTCGCCATCAACCTCGGCGGCCTCTGCTCGCGCTCGATACTCACGTCCGTGACCGAGCCTGATGTAACCGGCGTGATAACGCTCACGCATACGGTGCAGGATGGTTCCGCAGTCGACTTCACGTCCTCGTCGCAGATCCTGAACCTCGGCCAGGCCGGCCGCGTCCAGCGCGTCCGCTATTACGTGAATCCGGCGAACAGCGTCCTCTACAGCCAGAACCTCTTCGATCCGGACGCGGCTCCGGTACCGTTGGCTTCCGGCGTCGTCAACATGAAGGCGCAGTTCGGCGTCGACAGCGACAACGATGGCTTCATGGACGATTGGGTTTCTGCGAGCGAGGCCGACTGGGACGCGGCAACGTTGATGAGCGGTGCCAAGGACGTGACCCCGATCGCCCGGCTGTCGCAGATCAAGGCGGTGCGCATCGGCGTGGTCACGCGCAGCGAGCAATTCGATCGGGACGCGGGCGCGTTCGCGCACACGCTCTTCACCTGCGCCACACCGCCTTGCGACGGCTCGATCGACATCACCGCGCCTGCGCAGTGGCGCTATCGCGTCTACGAAACGATCATCCCCCTGCGCAATGTCATCTGGAACCGCAAGCTATGAAGCCTGAGCCTGCCTTTCGCCCGGTGATGCCGGCATCCGCTCGCCGCCAGCGCGGCGTCGTGATGTTCGTCGCACTGATCGTCATGGTGGCGATGGCGCTGGCGGCGCTGGCGCTCATCCGCTCGGTGGACACCACGACGTCGGTCGTGGGCAATCTGGGGTTCCGTCAGGCGTCGCTCCTGCCGGCCAATGCCGCCGTCGAGGAGGTCGTCTCGGCGCTGTTCGAAAAAAAGCTGATCGACCCGAAAAAAGACAATGCGGCTCAAAACTACTTTGCCTCGAAACAGGCCAACGAGGACTCGCGCGGCATCCCCGTCCAGTTGCAGAAGAAGTCCAATTTCACGTTGGACCGGGTGCTGCCGGCGGGCGGCGACAACGAAGTGCGCTATGTCGTCGAGCGCATGTGCCGGAGCGAAGGCCCGGTCGCCCCCGCGGGGACCGAGTGGTATCCGCTCAACTGCGACATGCTGAAACCCAAGATCGGCGGCACCACGACCGCCGACGATGCCCTGACGGCCGATCCCTACGTGTTCTATCGCCTCACCGTCCGCGTCGACGGGCCGCGCAATACCGCATCGTTCATCCAAGTGATGATGCGCTGATGTACCTACTGCCAGGAAAAGCCATGGCCACCTTCTTCCGCCCCACTCCCTTCCGCCGGTTCGTCGCAGTGCTGCTGTCGGCGCTCATTTCGCTGGGGCCTGTCGCCACGCCTGCCTACGGCGCGCTCACGGCGCTCGCCGACGAGCCGCTCGCGGTGCGCAACCAGTCGAAGCCGAACATTCTGATGACCGTCGACGACTCGACGTCGATGCTCTACGACTTCCTCCCCGACTACGTGATCGACGGCTACTGCCGCAGCGGCTCCGGCAAGATGGACGCGCTCTGCGGCTACGGCGGCAGCGTGTACGACTTCTCCGCCGCGGTACCGACCGGCGGCAAATACCTGACGCCGGGCTATATCTACCAACAGTTCAACGTCCCCTTCAAGGCCTACATCGGCGCCGCGGGCGCCTTCGACGTCAGCGGTCCGGGCGCCGGCTGTGAACTCGTCAACCCGCCATTTCGCTGCTCGGGCGGCATCGATCCGACGGTCATCCCGGTGACCAACGTGGCCGACCCCGTCGGCCTCAGGACCTACCCGGCCTACAACGCCACGACCAATCCGACCGCGTCGCCGCAAGCCGGCGAGCCCTTCGAGTACTGGCTGCTGTGGCCCGCCCCCGCGCACAACAGTGCGCTGAACAAGCTCTACTACAACCCGCGTCTGACCTACGACCCGCCGATCGGCGACGACGGCAATCCGCTGCCCAACATGACCGCGGCGAACACCGGCAACTGGACGCAGGTGCCTGCCGACCCCTGGGCGACGACTGTCGTCAAGGTCGACCTGACCGCCAAGGTGACGGTCGGGCAGTGGTGCAATTCCGACTGGACGCAGGGCAACGACACCTCGGGCAACCCGTTCGTCGCCAATTCCGCCTACTGCCGCACCAACGGTACCGTCGATGCCACGTCCACGCCCCCTGCCGATGGCGATTACAGCTATCCGTGGCCGCCGGTCGACATCGCCGCCAACGACCCGTTCTCCAAGGTGGACTCGGCGACCTATGCGCCGAAGGCCGCGTGGACCGCGTTCCAGGGCAACGCGCTGGCAAGCCAGAATTTCTACCAGAACGACAACGTGATCTGGTGCAACGTCAACAGTGCCGCCTGGCCGCGCGGCACCTCCAGCGGCACGCAGACCTGCAATTTGCCTCCGACGCCGACCTGTTCCGGAGAAACCGCCGGCAGCTGCACCGGAATCAGCACCGGAACCTGTCCCGCCGCACCTACCCCCGGATGCACGGGCTCGACGTCGCAGACCTGCAACGGACTCACCGCGCAGGTGTGCAACGGCGTGCGGACGCAGACCTGCGTGGGCACACAGCTCGCGTGCAGTGCCACCGCGCAAACCTGCAGTACCGGCACCGCGCAAACCTGCAACTCCACTAGCCAGACCTGCAACAACGTAAAGACGCAGACCTGCAACGTATCGACGCAGACCTGCAACGTCGACAGCACGAGCTGCGTCAATGTCTGGCAGCCGGCCGGCTGCAACCTGCTCGCCGACCCTGAATCGGTCAACTGCAAGCTCGTCCAGCAATGCAGCAAGAAGTGCAGCATTTCCAATCTCGCCTGCTCCGCCAATTCGGACTGTGCCGCGATCGGCAAGTGCAGTGTCAACACCGGAACCTCCTGCACCGCCGCCAACGCCGCGACCAACTGCCCGACGATAGCCGGCACCTGCAGCAGCACCGGCACGTCCTGCACGTCGGCCACGCAGTGCTCCACCGTCAAGAAGTGCAGCAGCACCGGCGCCGACTGCTCGTCGACCGCCTGTCCCAACACCGGACGCACCTGCAGCATCACCGGCACCAACTGCACCGCGACCGGCAGCTGCTCGACAACCAACCGCTGCGGCGGCGCCGCGTCCGGCGCGGCCTGCACGACGTCGCCGAACAACTGCGCGATCGTCGGTGGCAAGTGCAGCATCACCAGTGCCGCATGCACTGCCAACAATTGCCCGAACGTCGCCGGCACCTGCAGCGTGACCGGGACATCCTGCACGACGAACGCGAACTGCCCCGCGGCGGGCACCGGGACCTGCAGCGCCACCGGTGTGGCCTGCACGGCCGCCAACGCCGCGACGGCCTGCCCGACGGTTGCCGGCGTCTGCAACACCAATTCGGGCAACCCCGGGACGGCGTGCACGGCCGCCAACGCCTCGACCGTTTGCACAAAAAAGACCCGCTACTGCAGCAACCAGCCGACCAAGGCCTGCACGGCAAACAGCAATTGCACGATTGCCGGCAAATGCAGCGCGACGTCCGGTAATCCCGGCACGTCCTGCACGGCGAACTCGACCTGCACGACCAAACCCGGGACCTGCGACGCCAACGCCGCCAACGCCGGCGCAAGTTGCACGAAGGACTCCAATTGCACGAAAAAGACCGGCGTCTGCAGCGTGAGCGGTTCGACCTGCAGCACCAGCACTGACTGCAAGGACGGACTGGCGCCCATCTCCGCGGTCTGCAGCTCGGGCGGCGTCAACGGTGTCGCCGCGACGACGCTGTTCGACGACGCGAACGGCTCGGGGCTCACCTGCCGCCGCAACAACAAGGACTACGCCGGTGTCACGGCGGCGCGCAACAACTACCCCGACGCGACGTTCAACGTGCCCGTCACGGGCGGAACCGGCGTCAAGGCCTGTGTCGCGACCGCGCGCTACAAGTTGGTCCCGCGCCACTACTGGAAGACCAGCATCGAGTGGTGCGACAAGGCGATTGCGACCACCGGCGACAAGTGGACAGGTTTCGGCACACCGACCGGCGGCAGCTGCCAGGCGTTCAAGGACGCGACGCACGTCTACCCGCGCTACTACAAGTTCGGCGCCGATCCGGGCACCAACAACTACACCGCTCCTGGGTTCGAGCGCATCGACCTCGACATCGCCAGGCGCGCGACCGCCACGTTCACGCACACCTGGAAGGACGCGCAGGGCAATCCGGAAACCATAGTCCGCACTTTCGATGGCGCGACACCGGACGTCTCCGAGATGACCAACTACGCCAACTGGTTCGCCTACTACCGCACGCGCATCCAGGCGGTGAAGACCGTGACCTCGCTGGCGTTCAACGACCTCGTGCCGGGCACCGACTACCGGGTGGGCTTCCACACGCTATCCAACACGCCGACGACCACGTTCCAGGACATCGCGCTCTTCGATTCGGGGCAGCGCCAGGCGTGGGTGAAGAAGCTCTTCGGCATCTCGATCACGCTCAACAAGGACACGCCGAATCTCGAAGCGATGGTCCGAGTCGGCGACTACTTCGCCAACGGAGGCAGCGGCGAGCTGGCCGGATCGACCGATCCGATCGTGCTGTCCTGCCAGAAGAACTGGCACATGCTGTTCACCGACGGCATCACCAATCAGTCGAAGGTCCCGGCGAAGGACGTCCAGAACCAGGACAGGACCGTGCCCACGCTACCCGAGAACGTGATCTCGATCCCGGCACTTACCCCGGGGGCCGCTTGGCCGCCGCTCTACGTCGAGAACGATCTCGCCGCCGTCAGCAACTCGGCCTCCGACTACGCGACCTACTACTGGGTCACCGACCTGCGGACCAGCGGTAGCAGCGCCAAGAACAACGTCCCGGGCAGCGACCGCGATCCGGCCACCTGGCAGCACCTCAATTTTGCCGCGCTGTCGCTGGGCACCGAAGGCAAGCTCGCCGCCGGCAACCAGTCGGAGACCGAGAAGCAGCTCGCCGCCGGCTCGGCCAAGTGGACGGAGCCGTTCCCGAGCGTCAACAAGCCCGACGAGTCGGGGGTCGACGACCTTTGGCACGCAGCGATCAACGGTCGCGGCCGTTTCGTCAACGCGCAGTCGGCGAAGGATCTGCGCGCCGGGATGGGGGCGATCCTGGCCGATATCGCGAACCTGGCGGGCACCCGCGCCGGACCGACGCTTCAGAGCGTCAACATCACCACCGCCAACAATTATTACTATCGCGTAGGCTTCGAGCCGGGCTGGTCCGGCAACGTGACCAAGGTGCAGTTCGATCCGTACACGGGCAAGGACATCAAGGCGATCTGGAGCGCCGCCGACCAGCTCGCCAACCAGTTGACCAAGACGGTGGCCGTTCCCGAGCCCTGGTTCACCAATCGCAAGATCGTCACCCGCGACGAGACCGGCAAGCCGGCGCCCTTCCTGTGGGACGCGCTGCCCAACCTGCAGGACTCGTTTGCACCGGGCAGGCCGGCGCGGGGCAAGGCGATCGTCGCGTACCTGCGCGGCAGTTCCGAAAACGAGGGCACCGAGGACGGCACGTTCCGCAAGCGCGAAAAGGTGCTGGGCGACATCGTCAATTCGCAGGCCGCGTTCGTCGCCGCGCCGAGAGCGCCTTACAAGGATGAAAACGATCCCGGCTATTCGGCCTTCAAGACCGCCACCTCACGCCCGGCAATGATCTATGTCGGCGCCAACGACGGGATGCTGCACGCGTTCGACGAGACATCCGGTGCCGAAAGCTGGGCCTACGTGCCGTCGGCGCTGTACCGCAAGCCGGACGAAATCCCGGCCGCGACCAAGTACCCGAGCCTGCTCGGCGCCCTCGCCTTCCAGGAAGCCGACCTGCCCAAGTTCAAGCACCGTTACCTGGTCGACGGCTCCCCCCGCGTCGCCGATGTCAATCTGGGCGGGACGTGGAAGACGATCCTCGTCAGCGGTCTGGGCAAGGGCGGCAAGTCGTACTTCGCGATCGACGTCACCGATCCGGCCGGCGTCAAATCCGAGGCGGATGCCGCGGCCAACCTGATGTGGGAGTTCAACGACCCGGATCTCGGCTACAGCTTCGGCAAGCCGCTGGTCACCAAGACCAACGGGTTCGGCAAGAAGTGGGTCGTGATCGTCAGTTCCGGCTACAACAATGCGTCCGGCGTGGGCAAGCTCTGGTTCCTCGACGCCAACTCGGGGGCGGTGCTGAAGATGATGTCCACGGGTGCCGGCTCTCCCGGTACGCCGTCGGGTCTCGCGCAGTTCGCGGGTTACACGCAGGACTACACCAACTACCTGTCCGATCAGATCTATGCCGGCGACCTCCTGGGCAATGTCTGGCGTTTCGACATCATCGATCCCGACCCCGCCAACTGGAAGGTCGAGAAACTGGCGACACTGACTTCGCCGTCCGGCGTTGCCCAACCGGTGACGACTGCGCCGCAGATCGAAGTCGACATCGCCAACGGCATCGATCGCTGGGTGTTCGTGGGCACCGGCAAGCTGCTGCACGAAGACGACCTGACCAACACCGAGGTGCAGACGATGTACGCGATACGCGACGGCACGACGTCGAAGCCGGCGCCGATCGCAACGGTTCTGTCGCGCTCGGATCTCGTCGGAGTGACGAACATGGAAGGGCTTGCGAGCCGACCGGACAACGGCTGGTACGACGACCTTCCGACGTCACCTCCCGGGCAGCGGATCATCGTCGGACCGCAGGCGGCACTGTCGGCGGTGGTCTATGCGGCAACCTACCCGTCGACCGATCCCTGCGCTACCGGGATGCCTGCCGCTCTCTACGCACGGGAGTTCTCGCGCGGCAACTCGCTGCTGCAGGACGAAGGTGGCGACACGCTCGAGAGGATCGATTTCGACGACGGGTTGCCTGGTTTCGACCCCGTCAGGCCGCCCAAGTATCCCGATTGCGATGCGGGCGACCCGACTTGCGTCCCACCTCCGACTCCACCTTGCCCAGAGGGGATTTGCATCAAGACTCCGAGTGGGTACGTCAAGCTGAAACCGCCGGAGTCGATGGGCGGCCATCGCATGTCCTGGCGCCTGATCGGCGATTGACGGCGGCGCCCCAGCACAGGACGCAGCTCTCGGCCGTCTCGCCTCGCGCGGGGCGGCCGTTTTGTTGGCCACAGGGCATTGCCGCTACACTCGTGGCAGTCTCCCGCCCCGCCATCGTGAACGCTCCGACCACGACGCTCGCCAAACCGCCCCCCGCGACGCCCCTCTGGGCCGCCGCCGCGCTGTCCATCGCCCTCCACGCGGCACTGCTGGCCGCACTGGGAAACGTCGTGACCTCGGCCTGGCGTACCAGCGAATTCACCACGAACCCCGGCAGCGGCGCACCGCTGCAAGCCGTACTCGCCCCGCGCGCCGCGGACGCGGCCATTGACGAGCCGCCCCCCGAAGTGCCTGCCGACGTCACGCCGGCGGTATCGCCTCCTCCGCCCGTCGCACCCGCTTCACCTTCGGCGCAACCCATGCCGCCCGGACTCACGCAACCTGGAACCGGCAATGCCAGCCCTCCGCGCCGCCCGCCACCGCCCCCGACCGATGTCGGCGACATTGCAGTCGGCGCCACAATGGACATCTCGGGCTTCGGGACGGCGATCGCCACCCGCCTTGCGCAACTGTTCCCCGTGAGGCCGGGTCGCCTGCCGCGACTGCATCGGACGTTGACCGTCAGCTATCCCGAGTGGGCGCTGCGCGACCGGACGAGCGCGCATGTCGACGCGCTGCTGCTGCTCGATGCCAAAGGGAATGTGACGGAAACGCTGCTCGAACCCGACGATCCGATCTTCGGACCGGCGGTGCGCGAAGCGCTGGCCGGCGCGGTGTTTCTGCCCGCGCAGGCTGCGGACACCACACTGCCTTATTGGATCGCGCTCGAATTCGTGTTCGCGATCGAGCCCGTCAGTCCGCCGGCAACCAAGGCAAACTGAACCCTGTCACCCCATCACCGGCATCTGGAACCCGGGCGCCGCGCTCCCGTCATCGGGCCAGCGCGCCGTGACCACCTTGCCGCGCGTGTAGAAGCGCACACCGTCCATGCCGTGCACGTGGAGGTCGCCGAACAGCGAATTCTTCCAGCCGCCGAACGAATGGAACGCCATCGGCACCGGGATCGGCACGTTGATGCCGAGCATGCCGACGTCGACGTCCTCCTGAAATCTGCGTGCCGCGTGGCCCGAGCGCGTGAACAGTGCGGCGCCGTTGGCGTAAGCGTTGGCGTTGACGATCGCAATCGCCTGTGCAAGCGATTCCGCGCGGACGATCGCGAGCACCGGCCCGAAGATCTCCTCGCGATAGATCGCCATCTCGGGCTTCACGTGGTCGAACAGCGTCGGGCCGACGAAGAACCCGCTCGCACCGCCCGGCACGTCGGGGCGCCGGCCGTCGACGACGAGCGTCGCGCCCTCGTCGAACCCGCGGTCGATGAGCCCGACGATGCGGTCGCGCGCGGCCGCGGTGATCACCGGCCCCATCTCGACGCCCGCGTCGCTTCCGCGACCGGTCCTCACCGCCAGCGCGCGTCGCGCCAGGCGATCGCGCAGCGCGTCGGCCACGTCGCCAACGGCCACGACCACCGAGATCGCCATGCAGCGCTCGCCTGCCGAGCCGTAGCCGGCGCCGATGATCGCCTCGGTGGCGAAATCGAGATCGGCGTCCGGCAGGACGATTGCGTGATTCTTGGCGCCGCCGAGCGCCTGCACGCGCTTTCCGTGGCGAGTACCGGTCTCGTAGATGTGGCGCGCGATCGGCGTCGAACCGACGAACGACACCGCCTTGACGTCGGGGTGCACGAGCAGCGCGTCGACGGCTTCGCGGTCGCCGTGGACGACGTTGAACACGCCGTCCGGCAGGCCCGCGTCGCGCAGCAGTTCGGCCATCTTCAATGACAGCGACGGAACGCGCTCCGATGGCTTCAACACGAACGTGTTCCCGCAGGCAAGCGCGATGGGGAACATCCACAGCGGCACCATCGCCGGAAAGTTGAACGGCGTGATCCCGGCGCAGACGCCGACCGGCTGCCGGAGCGACCAGCTGTCGACATCGGACCCGACGTTCTCGCTGAACTCGCCCTTCAGCAGGTGCGGAATGCCGGTCGCGAACTCGATGACCTCGATGCCGCGCGTGATCGAGCCCTCCGCGTCGACCAGCGTCTTGCCGTGCTCCTCGCTGACGATCGCGGCCAACTCCTTCTTCCGCGCGTCCATCAGCTCGCGGAAGCGCATCAGGATGCGGGCGCGGCGCAGGGGCGGCGCCGCGCGCCAGTCCGGCCATGCGGCCAGCGCCGCACGCACGGCGGCGTCCACATCGTCGGCGTTGGCCAGCGGCACGCGCCGGATCACCTCGCCCGTCGCCGGATTGGTGACGTCGCCGTCGCGCAAGCTGCGCGCGGCAACAGTGCGGTTGCCGATCCAGAGCGGCAGCCGTTGCAGCAGGTCATCATTCATCACTGAAATTCTCGTATGTTTGGCATCGCTTGCGCAACAAATTTTGCCCGCGCTTTCGAGGTGCCGGCGATCTACAGCTTCAGTCCCCTACTACATTGGAAGAGACTCCGTCTTGTATGTGATACTTTATTATGGTACTATTACACCATGAAACGCGAAGACCAGCGCACCATGGAACTAATCTGTTCCAGACCTATTTCGGCAAAGGTTCGATGGTCGGATGTTGGGGCGCTGTTCCGGGAGTCAGGTGCCGAGATGGCGGAGCGCGAAGGCCCGCGCGTCGAGGTATTCTTGTTCGGCGTGGTGCGGGTATTCCATCGCCCGCACCCTTCGCCGGACACGGACAAAGGAGCGGTTGCTTCTATCCGCAAATGGTCGGAAGAGAATAGAGTTGCCCCATGAACAATGTGATGTTGATCAACGGCTACCGAGCCGTGATTACCTTCGACCCGGACATCGCCATGTTTCGCGGCGAGTTCGTCGGTTTGAACGGAGGGGCCGATTTCTATGCCGCCGACGTGGCCGGATTGCACCGCGAGGGAGAAGCCTCGCTGCGCGTGTTCCTGGACGCCTGCGAACAACGCGGCATTGACCCCCGAAAGCGTTACTCCGGGAAATTCGTGCTTCGCCTCGACCCCGCAGCTCATGAAGCGGCCGCCATTGCCGCGGCGGCGCACGGCAAGAGTCTCAACCAATGGGCCGTCGAAGCGCTGCAGGATGCGGCACAAACCCGATAGGCCGGTCCCGCTTTCCGGGTCACGTTTTGCTTCGACACGCAGGTAACCGAGCCAACCGAATCGCGATGCACCGAAAGTGCCCCCACTGCGGCAGTCCCAACGTCCGGCGGTCCGCGGTTCGCGTCGCCGAGGTGTCGCTGCGCCACATCTTCCTTTCACCGTACCGCTGCCGCGAGTGTCGCAAGCTGTTCTGGCCGCTCGGCAGGCGGGTCTACCACCTCGCCGCCATCGTCGGAATTGCAGCGCTGGTCGGGGCGGTCGGTGTCATCCTGTTCGGCGTGCTTGCTCGCGACCCTGCCGTGTCCGGGGCGCCGCTGCCGGAGGCCGGGCGGATCGAGGCGACGATGAGCCTCGCCAGGCAGAACGATCCCCTTGCCGAATACGAACTGTCCAGGATGTACGCCGCCGGTCAGGGCGTGCGCCAGGACGAGAAGGAGAGAATGGCGTGGCTCGAGCGTTCGGCCGAGCACGGCAACGCCGACGCGCAGTACGAGCTGGGCATCGCGTTGCGCAACGGGCGCGGCGTGATTCAGGACTATGGACGCGCGGCGACATGGTTGCAGCGGGCCGCGCACAGTGGAAACGGGCTCGCGCAACTCGAGCTGGGACTCATGTACC
This sequence comes from uncultured beta proteobacterium, assembly GCA_963788185.1. Taxonomy (GTDB): domain Bacteria; phylum Pseudomonadota; class Gammaproteobacteria; order Burkholderiales; family Casimicrobiaceae; genus CAIWHR01. The sequence continues at coordinate 357,861 of CAWBGE010000017.1, read as the reverse complement.
GGGCGGGGTCGGGTATCGCCACCAGCAACCTCAAGGCCTACACCTGGCTCAACCTCGCCGCCGCTCAGGGAATCGCCGGTGCCGATATCGCCCGCGATACGGTGCTGCGCACGCTCTCGCCGGGCGAAATTCACGAAGCGCAAGCCGAGGCGCGTCGCCTGAGCGAGGACCAGCAGAAGCGATCAGCGGCCAAGCACTGATCCGTGGCGGTTGCTCGTCCGCAGCCTCCGAGCTGAACCTTGCCATGCGCCAGCGGGCTCCTGCGCAGCAGGGCACTTTGGCCTATAGTGGATGCACGCCATGGATTTGGCGGTCGACAGGAGCGAACCATGTCCCACCAGCCCCCGAAGGAAAGCAAGAAGAAAGCGCAGCACACGGCAAAAGAGAAGAAGACGCTCAAGCAGCAGAAGAAGCACGCGGGCGACAGCGTGCCCTTCATCAAGAGCTGACGCACGGGACCCTGCGACGCGCCCGGGCGCGCCTTCGGACCGCGCGCACCCGTCCGATGGTCGCGGATCGCCGCGTCGCGCACCTCTTCCGACCACATAGATCGACCTACAATGAAGCTCACCGTTCTCGACCCAGGCCACTTCCATGCGGCGCTGGTGCAAAAATATTCGATCGCCAGCGTGGACGACACTGTCCATGTCTATGCGCCGGCAGGGCCCGACCTCGACGACTACCTGCGCAAGATCGAAAGCTACAACGCGCGGCTACAGGACCCGGCCCGCTGGAGGATTGTGGCGCACACGGGCCCGGACTTCCTGCAGCAGTTCGTGGGTGATCGAAACGGCGACATCGTCGTCCTCGCCGGCAACAACCAGCGCAAGATCGAATACCTGACGCGCGCGGTCGCGGCCGGCTTCCACACGCTCGCCGACAAGCCGATGGTCATCGACACGGCCGGCTTCGAAGCGCTGCGCCGGGCGTTCGCCGTCGCGCAGGAGAAGGGTGTCCTCCTCTACGACATCATGACCGAGCGGCACGAGATCACCACCATGCTGCAGAAGAAGTTCTCGACGCTCTCCGCGGTGTTCGGCGACCTGCTGCAGGGCAGCGTCGGGCAGCCGGCGGTCACCAAGGAAAGCGTTCACTACTTTTCGAAGCTGGTCTCCGGCGTGCCGATCAGGCGGCCCGCGTGGTTCTTCGACACCGCGCAGCAGGGCGAAGGCCTGGTCGACATCACCACGCACCTTGTCGACCTCGTGCAATGGGAGTGCTTCCCGGATGAGGTTCTCGACTATCGATCCGACATCAGCATCACGAGCGCGCGGCGCTGGCCGACCGCAATGACGCTCGCGCAGTTCGCGCAGGTCACGCAGCACGACGCGTATCCCGGCTATCTGCGCAAGGATGTGCAGGCCGACGGCAGCCTGCACGTCTACGCCAACGGCGAGATCAATTACACGATCAGGGGCGTGCACGCGAAGGTCTCGGTGCTGTGGGACTTCGAGGCGCCGGCCGGTGCCGGCGACACGCACTTTTCCGTCATGCGCGGCTCGAAGGCGAATCTGGTGATCCGCCAGGGCGAGGCGGAGGCCTATCAGCCGGTGCTCACCATCGAGCCGGCTGAAGAACGCGGACCTGGCGGCCTTCGCGAGCGCACTGGAGAAGGCGCTGCCGCAGGTGCAGTCGACGTATCCCGGGGATCGGCGTAAAGCGCACGCGCAGCGGATGGGAAGTCACCGTGCCGGCGCATTACCACGTCGGCCACGAGGCCCATTTCGGCCAGGTTACCGAGAAGTTCCTCGGCTACCTGACGGCTGGCGCGTTGCCGGCATGGGAAGTTCCGAACATGCTGGCCAAGTATTACACGACCACGCAGGCACTCGCGCTCGCCAGAGCCTGACCCGGAGCGTTCGGCGCCACAAGCCTTTGCAGGAACCCTTTCGGCCGCGAAGCGACGCCTCGCACTGCATCCCGACAATAACCGCCGGGTCGGCCGCCAGGTGCAACCTGCGAGTGGCGGTACTCGGCGCGTTTCAGGCAACCTGCCCCGCCACCCATCCGGACGACCACGCCCACTGAAAGTTGTATCCGCCGAGCCAGCCGGTGACGTCGACGACTTCGCCGATGAAATGCAGGCCCGGAACGCTGCGCGCTTCCATGGTTTTCGACGACAGCCCGTCGGTGTCGACACCGCCGAGGGTCACCTCCGCCTTGGAAAACCCGAGGGTTCCCGACGGAGCGATCGCCCACCCGTTCAAAGTCGCGGCGATGCGCTCGCGCGCTGCCGCGTCGAACTCCGCCATCGGCTTGTCCCAGCCGTGCAGCGCACACCAGCCGCGCGCGAAGCTGTGCGGCAACTTTTCGGCGAGCAGATTCGCCAGCAATGCGCGGGATCGCGCGCGTTGCGCGAGCCACGCCGCGGCGTCCGTTCCCGGGAAGAGATCGATCGTCACGTCGCGCTTGGGGCCCGATGCGCGACCGTACTCCTGCATCTGCCAGTAGCTGGAGATCTGCAGGATCGCGGGGCCGGACAAACCGCGGTGCGTCACCAGAACCTTTTCACGAAACCGCGCCCGGTCGAGGGCCGATGGCGCGTCGCTTCGTTCGGCCAGTGCCGCCTCGGCCTCGAACGAGACGCCCGAGATCGGCGCCAGCGTCGTCAGCGTCTCCGGCGGCAGCGCCAGCGGAACGAGTGCGGGCCGTGGCGGAACGATGGACAAGCCGAACTGTTCCGCGAGGCGATAGCCGAAAGGCGTTGCACCAAGCTTCGGCATGGCGATGCCGCCGCTGGCGACCACCACCGACCGGCAGCGGAAAGTGCCGCGGTCGGTCACCAGCTCGAACCGATCGCGGCCGCCGTCCAGCCCCGCGTCAGTGCGCGCCGAATCGACGTCTGCCGGCAACCGCGCAACGCTGTGCACCAGACACGGATGCGCCCACGCAACGCCGGCATCGTCGATGGCATCGACGAGCAGGTCGATGACCTGCTGCGACGACTCGTCGCAAAAGAGCTGTCCGCGCGACTTCTCGTGATAGCGGATGCCACGCTTCTCGATCCGCGCGATGAAGTCACGGGCAGTGAACCGGGCGAGCGCCGAGCGACAGAAATCCGGATTCTGCGACAGGTAATTCGCAGGACCTGCATCGCGGTTGGTGAAATTGCATCGCCCTCCGCCGGAGATGCGAATGCGCTCGCCGATCTTCGCCGCGTGCTCGATCAGCAGGACCCGGCGGCCTCGCCGTCCCGCTTCCGCCGCGCACATCAAACCGGCGGCGCCCGCCCCGACGACGACGACATCAAAGTGCATGGCTGCAGGTATTCCCCGGTCAGGGGGCTCGTTCGTCGGTCCGCAGGATGCCGGAGGACCTTCTCCGTCTTTCGCGGCTCCATGGCCGCGCTCTGGCGCTCAGCGTCCCGTCATGAACTTCACACACACCGGCGTCGGAACCTGCGAGACGTGGCCCGTGGGTTCCAGCTTCCCGCTTTCGGGATCGATGTGGAAGGTCACGACAGTATCACTGTCCTGGTTGGCCGCGATCAGGAAGTTGCCAGTGGGGTCGATGCCGAAACTGCGCGGAGTCTTCCCCTGTGTCGGCTCGTGGCCGACATAATCGAGGGTCCCGGCGAGGGGATCGATCCGGTGGATCACGATGCTGTCGTGGCCCCGGTTCGAGGTGTAGACGAACGCGCCCTTTGGTGCGACCTGGATGTCGGCGCAGGTGCTCGCGCCCGCGAAGCCTTCGGGGAGCGTGGCAACCGTCTGCAGATGCCCGAACGTCCCCGCGCTTGCGTCGTACGCCAGCGCTGCGACCGTCGAGTCGAGTTCGTTGACCAGGTACGCGAACGTGCCGGCGGGATGGAACGACAGGTGGCGCGGACCGGCTCCCGGCTTCATCTTGATCCAGGGCACGGCATTTGCGTCGAGCATCCCCCGCTTCGGATCGAATCTGTAGACCATCAGCCTGTCGAGCCCGAGATCCGGAACGAAGGCGTACCTGTTCGACGCATCCAGCGTGACCGAGTGGGCATGAGGGCCCTTCTGGCGGGCCGGATCGATGCCGGAGCCCTGGTGCTGAACGAAATCCGACGCTTCCCCCAGGCTGCCATCGTCGCGCACCGGCAGCACGCACACGCTCCCGCTCATGAAATTGGCGACAAACACATGCTCCCGCCGGTCGTCGACGAGAACATGGCAGGGATCGGTCCCGTGGGTGAGCTGCCGGTTCAGGAGTTCGAGCTTTCCCGTCGTCGCGTCGACGGCAAACGCGCTGATGGTCCCGGTCGGTTTGCCCTCGTAGGTCTTCAGTTCGTTGACGGCGTACAGGAATTTCTGCGTCGCATCGAATGCGAGGTACGAAGGATTGGTGATGCCGGTCGTCTTGCTGACGAACTCCAGGCTTCCGGACGATGGATCGAGGCGGTAGACATAGATCCCTTCGCCTTTGCCCTGGAGCACCTTCCCTGTGCCGAAGAGGATCGGGTCCGTGTACGTTCCGATGAACACCAGCGATTCCTTCTCCATGCGCGCACTCCCCCGGCGTCGATTGCAAGTCAAAAAGTGTTTCAGTCTCGGGTCAGCCAGATGCGGCCCACGAGATCGCCGGATTCGAGTCGCGCGGCCGCATCCTGGATCTGGTCGAGCGCATAGGAAGCGCCGAGGACCGGCGTCACCTGTCCGATCCGCACCAGACGGACGACGTCGATCAGGTCCTGCCTGGTGCTGCCGCGGCAGCCGATGATCTCAAGCTCGGTCTTGAAGAGCGGCAGCGAAGGAATCTCGAACGTCTCGTCGAGGTAAGCGACGACCAGGAACTTCCCGCCCGGCCGCAGCACCTTCAGTCCTTCCAAAACGCTCGCGCGGTTGCCGACGTTGTCGACGACCACGTCGACACCCTCGCCATCGGTGAACCGCTTCACGGCCGCCTCGAGCGACTCCTGCGCCGTGTTGACCCCGACGGCGCCATACTGCTCGGCCAGCGCCAATCGCTGCGGCTGACGGCTCGTCGCGAGGACCTCGGCTCCCGCGCATCTGGCGATCTGCACGCCGTGAATGCCGAGCCCGCCGACCCCGAGGATCAGGACACGCTGTCCGATGCCGACGCCTCCCTGGTGGATCAGGCTGTGGTACATGCAGGCGACCGCGTCCGGAAGAATCGCCGCCGCCTCGTAGGAAATCTCCGCATCGAGCGCCACCAGGTTGGCCGCCGGCACCGCGACGTAATCGGCGTGCCCGCCGTCGCGCTCGAAGCCGATGCGCTTCATCGCGCGGCAAAGTTGCGTCTCGCCGGCCAGGCAGTGCCGGCAGCGGCCGCATGTGACGTCGATCGCCGCCGTCACGCGGTCGCCGGGTCGCCAGTGCGCCACACCTTCGCCCAGCTCGACCACGTCGCCGGCCAGCTCGTGGCCCACGATCCGCGGCAGGTCGCCCAGCGGCTGGCGCCCGGAGAGGAGGTGCAGATCGGTGCTGCACAGGCCGCTGGCGCGCACTCGGACGAGCACCTCGCCGGCGCCCGGCCGCGGAACGGGGCGCCGGGTGGCCTGCAGCGATCCGCCATATTCGGCGATCACCACCGCGCGCATCGTATCGGGCATCTCTCGACTACTCCTTGAGACCGGTCGCGGCGATCCCCTGGATGAAGGCGCGCTGCAGGAAGAAGAACAGGAGAATCATCGGCAGCGTTCCCAGGACCGCGATGGCCATCAGCTGATCCCAGGAGGTTCCGTAGCTGCTCATGAAGAGCGAGATCCCGAGCGGCAATGTGCGCAGCGAATCCTTGGTGATGATGATCAGCGGCCAGATGTACATGTCCCAGGCTTCGCGAAACGTGAACACCGCCAGCGCGACGAGGGCCGGCTTGCACAACGGCAGCACGATCATCCAGAAGATCCGCAGCTCGGACGCCCCGTCGATCCGCGCCGAATCGATGAGGTCCTTGGGAATGCTCAGCATGTACTGCCGCATCAGGAAAACGCCGAAGCCGTCCACCAGGAAGGGCACGATCAGGCCCTGATAGGTGTTCGCCCAATCGAGCTGCTTGACGATCAGGAACAGCGGCACCATCGTGACTTCCAGCGGCAGCATCATCGTGCTGAGGATCAGGATGAACATGACGCCCTGGCCACGAAAGTGAAACTTGGTCAGGCTGTACCCGGCAAGCGAACAGAGGAGCAGGTTGGAGAGCGTGATCGCCACCGCGACGAAGCCGCTGTTGAGGAAGTAACGCGTGAAGTCCTGCGCCTGCCAGGCCAGCACGTAGGAGCGCCAGTTCACCGGGTCGGGAATCCACTGGATCGGAATGCTGAACATGTTCTCCATCGTCCTCAGCGACGATGAAAACATCCAGTAGAACGGCAGCAGCATGATGCACGCCACGGCGAGCAAAACGCAGAATACGGCGATGGTCCCGCGGCGACGGTTCACCCGACGAACCCACCCTCCCGGGGCCTCCGGATTCGCGGGTCGCGTCGCGATTCGCGCGGCAGCGCCCGTCATCGCTGCTCCTCCCCGCGCGTGAACATGCGGACCTGGACGAACGAGAACAGCATGACGCCGACGAAAAGGAAGACACTCATGGCGGCCGCGCGCCCCATGTCGAAGAACTCGAACGCCGTCTGATAGATGAACAGCGGCAGCACCCGCGTCGCATCGGCGGGACCGCCGCCCGTCATAATCAGCGGCACCGCAAACACCTTCATCGCCACGATCACGTTCATCACGACGACCAGCAGCGTGGTGGGCTTGAGGAGGGGCAGCGTGATGTGCCAGAAGCTGGCCCACTTGCCGGCACCGTCGATCTCGGCAGCGTCGTAGTAATCCGCGGGAATCGCCTGCAAGCCCGCCAGGAAGATCACCATATAGTAAGGAGTCGCGCGCCAGATGCCGATGAGGATCACCGCCCACAGCGCGCTTGAGCTGCTGCGCAACCAGGGGATCGGATCGATGCCTAGCCAGCCGAGGATGGTGTTGATCACGCCGTCCTGCTGGTACATGAAGGTCCAGACGACGGCCATCACGACCGCGGGCATCACCACCGGCATGAAGATCGCAGACCGGAGCACGTTCTTGATCCAGAGGCTCCGGTTGAAAAGCACGGCGAGCCCAAGCGACAGCGGCAGCACCGGCACGACGCTGAACAGCACGTAGGTGAGCGAGACCCGCGCCGACTTCAGGAACAGCGGATCCTGGATGAGGTTCAGGAAATTCGCCAGCCCGATGTATTTCGGAGGGTGAACGAGATCGTATTGGGTCAGGCTGAGATAGAACGCCTCGATCATCGGCAGAAAACGGAAGATCGCCAGCACCGCGAGCGTCGGCAACAGGATCGCGACGCCGAAAGCCGCCTGCTTCGAGGCAAGGCTCAGCCGCCAGCGCCGCTTGATCGGCGCGCGCGCCGTGTGAGCGGTCATCGGCACCTGGGCCTTCTGCGGGGCGGGAACCTGCGGCATGGGATATCCGGCAACACACAGGCCCGGCGCACCGGGCCCGTGCTTTCCACGTTGCGTCGGTTACTTCTTCAGCACCTTGTCGATCTCGGCCTGCGCCTGGTCGAGCGAGGCCTTGGGATCCATGCCGTCGTATATCGTCCGTTCAATCGCACGGCCGACCGCCTGGCCGATTTCGTTCGTGAACTCGGAGCGGATATACCAGGAGGCCGTCGAGACGTCCTTCATGTGCGCGTCGAAGAACGGGAAGTTCTTCGCAACCTGGGTCTCGCTGACGCCCTTCACCGGCTGCACGAACGCGACTTTCGCCAGCCACTCTTCCGGCTTCGCGAGCATGAACCGGACGAAATCCCAGGCCACGATCTTCTCGGCCTCGGGCTTCGCCTTGTTGACGCCCCACATCCAGCCGTACACGATGGTGTGCGGCTTTGCCGGGTTGACCTGCGGATAGGAAACGACGGTGAAGTGGTTGCTGATCGGCGACTTCGTGATCTGCGACGTCGCCCACGGTCCCGTCACCCACATTGCCGTCCGGCCGTCGATGAAGTCCTGGTTCGGATTGCTGGGCGTGTTCATCGTCGTCTTCGGGTCGCCGGTCACCTTGGTGACGTCGCGCCACAGCGTCAGCGCCTTCACCGCCTCGGGGCTGTTGAGATACGCAGTCTTGCCGTCGTCGGAGAGAATCTTGCCGCCGAACTGCTCGACCAGCGGCTGGAACATCTGCATTTCCCAGCGCGGGCTGTGGTACGGGAAGTCGAACGCCTTCTGCACCGTCCGATTGCCCTGCACCTTCTTGAGCTTCGGCCCCAACGCCTTCATGTCGTCCCAGGTCTTCGGTGCGTCCTTCACCGGGCTCAAGCCCGCCGCCTCGAACGCCTTGTTGGAAAGGAACAGGCTCATCGAGTTGCCCTGGTACGGCAGCGCGTAGACCTTGCCGCCGAACGTCCCGGCAGCAATCCCGCCCGGCGTGTAGCGGGAGATGATCTCGTCGTGGCTCTTGGCGCCGAACACGGCCAGGTTGAGCGGCTCCAGCACCCCCTTGGCGAAATACAGCTCATAGAAGGAAGCGTCCTGGTCCATGATGTGCGGCCCGGTGCCGGTCGCCAGCGCAACGGTCAGCTTCTGATTGATGTCCCCCGAGGACGTGACGACGGAATTGATCGTCACGTTCGGCCGCACCTTCTTGTACGCCTCGATCAGTTCCTTCACGTACGCCGTGAACGGCCCGTACTCGTGCCACCAGATCTCGATGGTGACTTTGTCTTTGGGGAAGTTGGCGGGGGTGTCCGCAGCGAGTGCCGATCCCCCGGCGATCATTGCCAGCATTGCCGTGACTGCCAATGAAGACACGGTGCGACGCTTGTTCCATTTGATCATTTTCTGTCTCCCGTAGGTCGATTGCTACTGTTGCCAAAACCAACGCGGTCAGTTCAACACCTTCCCGGTCGCCGAGTCGAAAACGTGGACCCCATCGCTCTTCGGCTGCACCCAGAGGGTCTCGCCCGGCTTCAGCGCAAGCCGCTCACCAAAAACCGCACAGATCTGCGTACCGCAGAGCTCGCAGTAAACGTGCGTGTCCGCACCCGTCGGTTCGATCACCAGGATCCGGGCCGGAACGCCCGCACCGGCAGCACCGAGTGTGAGTTGCTCGGGCCGGAAGCTGTAGACGACCTCCTGCCCCTCCTGTCCGGCTTGTCGACTGCCTATCGGCAGCTCGACACCTTCGGCCGCTTCGACCCATGCGGATCCGTCGCGGCGGCGCAGGCGACCCCGGACGAAGTTCATCGCTGGCGAACCGATGAAGCCCGCGACGAAGAGATTGGCCGGGTGGTCGTAGAGTTCCAGCGGCGAGCCGATCTGCTCGACGCGTCCGTCCTGTAGCACGACGATCCGGTCGGCCATCGTCATCGCTTCGATCTGGTCGTGCGTGACGTAGACCGACGTCGCGTGAAGGCGCTGGTGGAGCGCCTTGATTTCCACGCGCATCTGCACCCGCAACTTGGCGTCTAGGTTGGAAAGCGGCTCATCGAACAAAAATACCTGAGGGTCGCGCACGATAGCCCTGCCCATCGCCACGCGCTGTCGCTGGCCACCGGAAAGCTGGCGCGGATAGCGATCGAGGTAGGTGGCGAGATTGAGCGTCTCTGCCGCTGCAAGCACTTTCGTTGCGACCGTCGCCTTGGGTTCCCCGCGGAGCTTGAGGCTGAAGGCCATGTTCTCGCGCACCGTCATATGCGGGTAGAGCGCATAGTTCTGGAACACCATCGCGATGTCGCGGTCCTTCGGCGGCAGGTCGTTCACCACGCGATCGCCGATGATGATCTCGCCACCGGAGACTTCCTCCAGACCGGCGATCATGCGCAGCAGCGTCGACTTTCCGCATCCGGAGGGGCCCACCAGGACAAGGAACTCGCCGTCGGCAACCTCGAGGTCGACCCCATGCAGCACCTGCGTGGGACCGAAAGCCTTGTCAACGCCGCGAAGCTCGATGGATGCCATGGAAAGAAACCGCCCTCCGAACCCTGTTCAACCCGATCGCCGGCAGCGCGCCGGTGTCTGCACTCTACTGCTCAAATCGACCGCCGAATCTTGATGATCATCAACGTATGGCTGATCCCCTTTCGCGTGCGGCCGCAGGACGCGGGCCTGGGCGACGGTCAGGCTTCCGCCCCGTTTGGCTCGATCACCACCTTGATCACCCCGTCGCGACGGTTGACGAAGGTATCCAGGCCCTTGGCGAAGTCCTCGAGCGGAAAAGTGTGGGTGATGAGATCCTTAACCTCGATGTGCCCGGCGGCCAGCATCCGGATGATCTTGCGCGCGACGTTGGGGTTCGCCCGCGATCCGAAGATGGCGATCTCGTTGTGGACGATGTACTTGTAAGGCAGTTGCTCGAGGACCTTGTCTGTGGGCACACCGACCAGCGCGACACTGCCCCCCTTGCGCACCATGCGAACCGCCTGGGCGAATGTGCCGGGTGCGCCCGAGCACTCGACGGCCAAGTCGACGCCAAGGCCGTCCGTCAGATCGCGCACAACCTTGACTGGATCGTCCCTTTCGAAGTCGACCACGGCATCGGCACCCTTCTCGGCAGCTGCCTTCAGCCGCGCGCCCCGGCCGACGACAATGAGCCGTGCCGCGCCGAGCGCCTTTGCGAACCGCATTGCGATCAGACCGATGGGACCGGGACCGATGACCGCCACCGTCGCGCCCGGCGTGACGCCGGTCAACTCCAGGCCGTGAAGGCCCGCGCCGCCGGTATCGACCAGGGCCCCCTCGCGAAACGAGACCGCCGCCGGGAGGCGGCTGATGCTGCGAATCGAATACACCCCGTACTGGGCGTAGGCCCCCGGCGAGATGAAACCGTAGTGGCGGTGCCCGGTTTCGGGCCGCCCGTAGTTCTCGCACAGGTTGTATCTGCCCTCCAGGCAGTTGCGGCAGTAGCCGCAGCCCTTGTGCGCCTCGCCCGCCACCCGGTCGCCCGGGGCGAATTCGACCACTTCGGGGCCGGCCTGGACAACCTCACCGGCCCATTCGTGGCCGGGCGTGAACGGGTAGGACGGCGGCCAGACACCGGCGAGGTCGCCGCGAATGATCTCCGGATCGCTGCCGCAGATAGCCACCGCGCGGATCCTGCACAGCACTTCCGCCGGACCGGGAGCCGGGACCGGAACTCGCTGAATCTCGAACTTTCCGGGCGAGGTCAGTACGAGAGCATTCATCACATCCGGTATCGCTGGGCTCATCGTGCCCCCCATAGCGTTGACAGGTCCTGATTGCGAGTCACTGTCTCTGGTTGACCGCAGGCCGGCTAAGCGCCACCCGCCGACCGGTCCATATTGGATCCAGAATCCAGTATACAACACGAAGCGGCCATGGTGTACACTGGATCCAATGTTGATTCGGGAGCGATCTGGTGGCCTTCACGCCAGTTCGCTCGGCCTCGAAGGGTCTGTTTGTGAGCCACGATACTGATGCACCCGCCCTGAGCGACGCGACGGCTGGCACGTCCATTCGGAGCGTGTACCGCAGCATGCAGGACATCGTCTTCGAAACGCTGCGGGACGAGATTCTCTCCGGAAAGCTGCAGCCCGGGCATTCGCTGAACACCCTCTCGCTCTCGAGTCGCCTGGGTGTGAGCCGCACCCCGATACGCGAAGCCTTGAATCGCCTGGTTTCGATCGGACTGGTCGAAAACATCGCGCACCGTGGCTGCTTCGTGCGGAAGTTGTCGGTGGATCAGGTTGTGGAGGTCTATTACATCCGCGCAGCCCTGGCCGGCGTGTGCGCGCGTCTGGCGACAAAGCGGATCACCGAAGCGCAGAAGCGAAAATTGGTCGCCTTGTGCGAAAAGATGGAGAAGGACAAGCCTGGCGAAGATCTCAAGGCGATGCTGAAACAGAACTTCGAGTTCCATCACATCATTTTCAAGGCAGCCCATGCTCCGAGCATCGAGAGCCTGGCGCTCCAGTATTACCACCAGAGCGAGCAGTTCAGAGCGCTCTCCCTGGAGTTGCCCGGCCGGTTCGAGGAAGTGTGGGCGGAGCACCGCCGCATCCTTCAGGGCATCCTCGACGGCGATGCCGAGCGCGCGGAGCAAAGTTCGCGCGAGCATCAGTTGAATACCGCGCGACGGATCGCCCGGTCGTTGGGCTATCAAGGCGAAATCTGACACCCTGAATCTTGGATCCAATCAACCCCAAGGAGGACTGGAATGCGAAATGCGCTGCTCAGATCATTGTCTCAAGCACTGTTGCTTGCCTGCCTTCTCGTCGCCCCCGGGCTGTCGGCCCAGGACAAGCCGATAAAACTCAAGCTGGCCTCGGTTTCGGCGCCCTCGGGACAGGTGCTCGACAGCGACGGCGTGCAGTGGTGGATGGACAAGGTCACCGAACGCACCAAGGGTCGAGTCACCTTCGAGACGTTCTGGGGATCCTCGCTCGCGGCGCCGATCGCCCATCTGGACATCCTGCAAAAGGGCATGGTCGACATCATCCTGGGCTGCAGGATCTACACCCCCGGCAAGACACCACTCGGTCCGTACCACTACGTCATTCCGTTCGGCCCGACCGACATGAACATGGTCAACAAGGCGACCCGGCAGATGTACGAGGAGATCCCCGCTTTCCGGGAGGAACTGGCCAGGCAGAACGCCGTGCTGATCGCGAATTTCGTCACCATGCCCTACGACATGATCAGCAAGACGCCGGTGTCTTCGCTTGCCGACATGAAGGGCAGGAAGATCGGTCTGATCGGACAGTACTTCGGCCGCTGGGTCAAACCGGCGGGCCTGGTGCCGGTGGTCGCGCCGATGAGCGAGCGCTACAACCTGCTGCAATCGGGCGTCACGGAAATGGACTTCCACCCGATCACCCACATGAATGCGTTCAAGGTGCAGGAGTTGGCGCGCAACTACATCAAACTGGAGGCGATGGTCGGTGCCCCCTGGGATCTGCTGTTCAATCTCGAGAAGTTCAACTCGCTGCCACCCGACATCCAGAAGATCATGCTCGATACCGGCAAGGAAGCCGAAATCGCGATGGCCAATGAGCTGGCCGCCAAATGGCGCGACAAGATCCTGACAGCGTGGAAGACCCAGGGCGTGACTTTCTCGACCTTCCCTGCGGACGAGCGCGCGAAGTGGGCATCGCTGGTCGAGGACATCCCCACCGAATGGGCGCTGGAGATGGAAAAGAAGGGGCTGCCCGGTTGGCAGATCATGACCCGCTTCCAGGAGATCACGACCGAATTGGGCTACAAGTGGCCGCGGAAGTGGGCCGTCAAGAAGTAGCCGCTGCGCGCAACACCCGAGACTACTGCAACTGATCGAGAGGAGCCTCCACCGTGCGTGGCGGCTCCTCTTGTGCCAGTGAATCCAGCGCGAGGAAATTGACGGAGCAGAGAATGACGCATCCAACGACGTACGTATTGAAGCTCGCCGACGGTCGCAACGAACCGATCAAGGATCTGGACGGCGCATCGCGAACGATCTTGGTCGACGAGCAAACAGTCGATGCCGGCGAAATCACCTTCGGCCACAGCCGCTTCGAGCCCCGGACTTCGGTACACAAGAAGCACATTCACCTCAACGCCGAAGAGATCATGTACATCCTTTCCGGCCGGGGCGTGGCCGGAGTCAACGACCAGGAGAAGGTCGTCGTGAGCGGGGACACGATCTGGGTGCCCAAGGGCGCGGTCCATTGGTTCTCCAATCCCTTCGACGAGCCCTGCGAGTTCGTCTTCCTCTACACGAAAAGCTCGCTGCAGAAAGCCGCCTATGAAATCGTGGGCGATATTCCTCGGAATGCATGAGATGCGCCAATCGATCGGAAGAGCGCTGCGCCTACTGAACCTGGCGCTGGTCGGCGTCGCGAGCCTCGCGCTGCTGACGCTCACCCTGATGATCGTCGCCGACACATTCTTCCGGTACGTCTTCTCCGCGCCGTTCCCGGCGTCGGTCGAGATCAGCCAGCTCATCCAGCCGTACATCGTCTTTCTGTCGCTGGCCTACGCGCTGGCCACCGGCAGTCACGTCCGCGTCACCTTCCTCACCAGGCGGCTGAAAGGAAAGCTCAAGAAGTGGATCTCCTGCATTCCCTACGTCGTCGGTGTCGTGTTCTTTTCCATCATGGCCTGGATGAGCTGGCTCAACTTCCGGGAATCCTTCCGGATCGACGAGACGATGCTGGCCGCCGTCACGCTCTACTGGTGGATCGGGAAGCTGGCAATGCCGCTGGGGACGGCAATGATTGCGCTCGAATGCGCTTACCAATTGATGTTGGTTCTGACCGATTCGACAGAGTACGCCGAAGGGCGCAGCTGACATGGATTACTTCACCGTCGGCGTCGGCGGCATTGCGGTCCTGATCGTCTTGCTGACGCTCGGCGTCCACATTGGCGTCGCACTTGGATTCGTCGGCTTTCTGGGCTCGTGGATCCTGGTCGGTCTCGAGCCCGCCCTCTGGGGTTCGATGAATGTCTTCTACAGCCAGGTCGCTTCGTATGCGCTGATCACCGTCCCGCTGTTCATCGCCATGGGCTACCTCGCCACGGCAGGCAATCTCAGCACCAACATCTTCAATTCCCTCAACCACTGGATCGGCGGGATCAAGGGCGGCGTGGGGATCGCGACGGTGGCGAGTTGCACGCTGTTCGGCACCATCTGCGGATCTTCGATCGTGACTTCTTCGGTGTTCTCGATCATCGCCGCGCCGGAAATGCGCCGGCAAGGGTACGACAAGTCGCTGGCCTATGGAATCTGCGCATCGTCCGGGCTCATCGGCATGCTCATCCCGCCCAGCATCCTGATGGTCGTCTACGCAATCCTGTCGCAGGATTCGGTGGGAAAGCTGCTGATCGCGGGCGTGACGCCCGGGATGGTGCTCGCCTTGTTCTACGCCCTGACCATCTATGCAATGGCAACGCTCCGCCCCGATCTCGTCAAGCAGCAACACGGGCAGGCGGTCAGCTGGCGGCAGAAGTTCCAGGAACTGAAGGGTCTGTGGCCCGTTGCGGTGGTCATCGTCATCACCTTCGGCGGGATTTTCGGCGGCGTGTTCTCGCCCACAGAAGCCGGCGCCATCACCACCTTCGTGGTCCTCGTCCTGGTGATCGCGATCGAGAAAACAAGGAGCGTCACGCACATCGTCACCGCGCTCAAGGATACCGCCCGGACCTCGGCGATGATCTTCCTGATCTTCGGCGGCGCGGCGATCTTCTCGCAGTTTCTGGTGCTCTCCGGCATTGCGACGCGTACCGTCGAACTGATCATCGCGCTGAACCTGTCGACCATCGGCTTTCTCTGCCTGGTCGCCGTCTTCTACATGATCCTTGGCTGCTTTCTGGATTCGATTTCGATGCTGTCGATCACCATCCCGCTCCTCCACCCGATCCTGGGCCGCATGGGCATCGATCCGATCTACTACGCGGTGGTGGTCATCGTGGCCATCGAGATCGGGATGCTGACGCCTCCCGTCGGGTTGTGCGTCTACGCTGCCAAGGCGGTGGCCGAGAACGACGTGACACTCGAGGACATTTTCAGGGGGTCCATTCCCTTCTTCGTCGTTTCGATGATCGCACTCCTGATCTTCATTCTTGTGCCGTCGTTGAGCACCTTCCTTCCCCGGCAGATGTTCGCCTGGTGACATGCCACCGGCGCCCGAGATGTCGGTCAACTCGATTGTTGAGGAAAAAACATGAGCGAAATGGACGACCTCCTGAGTCGGACCCGCAACGCGCCGCTGTTCGAACTCGACGGGAAGAAAGCCCTGGTCGTCGGCGGCGGCACCGGCCTGGGTCAGGCCATGGCGCTCGCGCTGGCCAGGGCGGGGGCGGACGTCTGCATCGCCGGCTACGGACCGCAAGGATTGGAGGAGACGGCGTCCGCCGTTGCGTCCTTCGGGCGCCGGAGCGCATCGATCTCCTTCGACGCCACCGACGAAACCGAAGTGCAGCGCGTGATGCGCGCGATGGTCGATCGCCTCGACGGAATCGACATCCTCGTGAACAGCCAGGGGTCCGTCCACCTGCAGGAGTCGACGGAACTCGACATGATCGAGTGGCAGCGCGTCATCGACGTCAACCTGAAATCCGTCGTCCTCTGCTGCAAACACGCCGGGAAGCTCATGCTCGCGCAGGGCCGCGGCAAGATCATCAACATCTCGTCGGTGCGGTCGTTCCAGGGCCGCGCCCAGGATCTGGCCTACGCCCCGAGCAAGGGCGCGATCAACCAGCTCACCCGCTCGCTGGCGATCGAATGGGGGCCGCGCGGGATCAACGTCAACGCGATCGCGCCGGTCTTCACGCTGACCGCGATCAACAAGGCGCTGCTGGCGGAACCGGCCAAACTCGAATGGGTGATGAGCCGCATCCCGATGAAGCGCCTCGGCGAGCTGGAAGACCTGTTCGGGCCGGTCATCTTCCTGGCATCGGCCGCTTCGAATTTCGTGAACGGGCACATACTGCCGGTGGACGGCGGCTGGCTGTGCGCCTAGAAAATCCCGCTGGAAAGCCGATCGACGTACCCCATTTTGGGCACATGCAAGTGTGCGCTGATCAAGTGAAGATCTTTGAACTTGGCTCTTGAGTTTCGCCACGGCGCACTCTCGCCGCCAACACGCGCCAATGAGGGTTTGCCAGTCGCTTACGCTACAGCTGCCGAGTCGCCAGTGCGCCGTGCCCTCGTTGGGATATGCAGGTGCGGGGACCGCCGGCCGATTGCGCGAACCGGCGGTCGCGGACTCTCTCAGGACATCCGTCTGCGGACGCCAACGAGTCCGAAGCTCGCCAGCAGCAAGCCAAGCGCGACCAGCATCCACTGCGACAGCGTCGGAATCTGCTGGACCGTGGTGGGCGGCGTGATCGTCGCGCTCTCGTTGGCGCCGTTGCAGGCACCGGGAATTGCCGCGTTGTTGGCATCGCCACTGTAGGACGCGATCCAGCGGTAGGTACCCAGGGCCGTCGCCGTGTAACCCGGCGCCGACGTGTAGGTGCCGTTCCCGGAGACAGCGATTGCGTTCGACGTGAACACGGGCGCTCCGGTGCACGATGCGTCGTTCGGGCCATACAAGCGGAACGTGATCGACCCGGTCGGGTTGGCGGCCCCGGAAAGTGCGGCCTGGTCGGTCAGAACGGTCCCGATCGGTCCGCCGGCGGACGCCGTCGTGACGAGTGCCGGCGTCGCCGTCGTGATGGTCACGTTCTCGTTGGCGTCGTTGCACGCTCCGGCCACGGCCACGTTGGCGGCGTCGCCGCTGTACGAGGCGATCCAGCGATAGGTACCCACCGCCGTCGCCGTGTAACCCGGCGCCGAGGTATAGGTACCGTTGCCGGAGACCGCGATCGCGTTCGAGGTGAACACCGGCGCTCCCGCACATGTCGCGTCGTTCGGGCCGTAGAGGCGGAAGGTGATCGAGCCGGTCGGGTTGAACCCTCCCGAAAGCGTCGCTTGGTCGGTCAGCGCCGTGCCCGCCGGGCCGCCGGCCGACGCGGTGGTCGCGATGGCGGGCGTCACCGCCGTTATGGTCGCACTCTCGTTGGCGGCGTTGCACGCTCCGGCCACGGCCGCGTTGGCGGCGTCGCCGCTGTACGAAGCGATCCACCGGTAGACCCCGGCCGCCGTGGGCGTGAAGCCCGGCGCCGAGGTGTAGCTGCCGTTGCCGGAGACCGCGATCGCGTTCGAGGTGAACACGGGTGTTCCGGTGCAGGTCGCGTTGTTCGGGCCGTACAGACGGAACGTGATCGACCCGGTGGGGTTGACGCCCCCGGACAGCGTGGCCTGGTCGGTCAGGACGGTACCGACCAGACCCCCGGCCGATGCGGTGGTGACGATGCCCGGCGTCACCGTCGTGATGGTCGCGTTCTCGTTGGTGTCGTTGCACGCTCCCGCGACCGGCGCGTTGCCGGCGTCGCCGCTGTACGAGGCGATCCAGCGATAGACCCCGGCCGCGGTCGTCGTGAAGCCCGGCGTCGACGCGTAAACGCCATTACCCGAGACGGTGATCGGGTCTGATGTGAACACCGGCGTTCCCGTGCAGGTCGCGTTGTTCGGGCCGTACAGGCGGAACGTGATCGTACCGGTCGCGTTAAACCCATTCGCCAGTGTCGCGAAGTCATTCAGTATGGTCCCAATCGGGCCGCCGGCCGATGCCGCTGTGGAGAGGGTGGGCGTCACCCCGGACTGAACCACAGTATTGGTGATCGACGACACCGTCCCCCTGGCGTTCAGCGTTTCGCTGATGACGAGCGACCTCTGTCCCGGAGAGTAGGTGATCAGCGTATTGCCGGCCGACAGCGTGCCGGTTTTGATTTGGTCGATGCCCGCCGCCGGGTTTCCGAGCGGAACGCTGTTCTTGACCAAACGCGACGGCCCCCCGATGGTCTGGGTGAAGTCGGCGTCCAGTTCGACGATGACGAGCGGCGAGGTCGCGACAACTTCGACCTCGTAGCTGATCGTATAGTCCGAACCGCTCAGGTAAGGTGTGTTGAAGGCGACCTGGTGTCGTTCCTGCCCGGCGACGGAGTTCAGCGTGAAGATGACGTTGGACAGCGGATCCGTGAAGGTCGAGCCGAAAACGAAGTTGCCGAAGAGCTTGTCCTGTACCTGCACGCACACTGGCGCGTTGTTGACCTGTGACATCAGGACGCCGCCGTTGCCCCCCGCAAAGACGGTCGTGCCGCCGCTGCAGTCCAGCGCCGCGACCGCGTGAGTGCTCAATAGCAGCGTCAGCAGCCCTGCGGCGGCGTTCAATGCAAACCTCAATTTCTTCATGTCGATGTCTTTCGAGTTGACCGCATGGTTTCGGGCAGCTGAGTCATTCGCAAGGTTGGGCGCGGGTGATGGGTGATATCACTGCGGGTACGGCCGCGACCCTTCGGGCGCGTAGAGCAATTTTGGTGCGGTCGAGTGTCGACGCGCCACGGAAAAAAAGAGAGCGGTGGAGCTCCATGTTCCCCTTGCCACAGAGTCCTGGGTGACGGATTCTCATTCGCATTTACGCGGCCGTCAAGCATTAATGTCGCGCCACCTTGCTGATGTCCGCGCGTTCTCGGATTCAGCAATGCCCCTTCAGGTAGTTCGCCACCGAGCCCTTGGCGATGCCCAATGCGGCGGCGATCCGGGCGTTGGGCAACGCACATTCGTGCTTGAGACGCAGAACTTCTCGAATTCGTCGCATGGTAAGTGTGTAGAGGACTTCCACCTCCAAGTACGTGCGCCCTGCCGGGCGCACCACCAAAAGAAATCGGGCACGTGGCCCGATTTCTGAAACGCGGTGCTGAAACGAGTCAGCACACAAGGCGTGCTTACTTCTTGGCGTCCGGCTTCTTCTCGCCTTCCATCAGCTTCTTGCACTCGGCCTTCATCTTGTCGTCGGCCGTCTTCGAATCCATCTTCTTGCAGGCTTCCATCTTCTTGGCCTTGTCCGCATCGCTCATCGCGCCGCCGTGCGACGCGGCGAACGCGCCAACGGAAGCGGTGGCAAAGATCACGGCAATCAACATCGACATCAGCTTGTTCATGTATAGACTCTCGGGTTTGGTTTGAAAAGGAACGTTCTCGACGAACGCGCTCGTCAGTCTAGAGGAAGAATGACCGCAAGTCACCGTATCAACCCCCTGTTTTCAAAGGCCATCGGGGTATCCCTGCCGGCGCTGGCGGCGTTCGCCTTGACAGGAGCCTGTCTGGCGCCCCTTCACCTGCTGGCCGCCCCGCGTCTGCCGACCGATCCGGCCGAGGTGTTGGAGCGCCTGCCGATACGGCCCGGCGACGCCACGGCACGCGAATTGGCCGGGCTTCGCGCCGCCGTGGTCCGAGCCGCCAAGGAGGCGCCGGCCGATCCGCTCCCGGCCGCCCAACTGGCCGGGCGCTACTACGAACTGGCCGTTGCCCGAGGCGATCCGCGTTACATCGGCTATGCCGATGCGGTCCTGGCGCCGTTTGCCCTGGACCGGACCCCGGCCGTGCTGACGGTTCGCGGGCAGTTGCGGCAATACCGGCATGACTTCGACGGGGCGCTGCAGGACTTCGCCACTGCTCTCGCGGCCGACCCGCAATTTGCCTCGGCCCACGCCTGGCGCGGCGCTATCTTTCTGGTCCAGGCCAATTACGCGGCGGCAAAGTCCGAATGCGATGCCCTGCTGGCACTGGACCGTACCACGCTTCACGGAGGCTGCATCGGGCTGGTGCTCGCCTATGGTGGCCGGATGGACGCCGGATACGCCGCCTTGCAGCGCGCCCTGGACGAGACCAGTGACGCAGGCAACCGGTTGTGGTTGCTCACCCGCCTGGGCGAGGTGGCGGCTTGGCGCGGGCAGCCGGAAGAGGCCGAAAAGCACTTCCGCGCCGCGCTCGCACTGGGAATCGATGACGGCTACCTGCTGGCCGCCTGGAGCGACTTCCTGCTGGACCGGCAACGCCCCGCCGAAGTGGTGAAGTGGCTGGCCGGATGGGAGGCGTCCGACGGACTGCTGCTGCGGCTCGCATTGGCCGAGACCGCGCTCGAGCAGCCCGCCGCCAAAGCGCACGTGCAGGTGCTGGCGGACCGGTTCGCCGCGGCGAAGGTACGCGGCGACACCACCCATCGGGCCGAAGAGGCGCGCTATCTCATGCATTTGGCCGGCGATCCGGCCGCCGCGCTCGCCGTCGCCGCCGCCAACTACCGGGTGCAGCGCGAACCACGCGACGCCCGGGTGTTGCTGGAAGCGGCCATCGCGGCGAGGGATGCCGGCGCCGCGCAACCGGTGCGCGACTGGCTGCAATCCAGCGGATTCGAGGGCGCGCATTTGCGGCAACTGGGATTGGCGTCGGCCCCATGATGCGGCTGCGGAGATTTTTTTATCTGATGCTCTCGCTCTGCGCATGGGTTGCCGTGCCGGCCATGGCGCACAAAGCGAGCGACAGCTACCTGGTGTTGCAGGTCACGGGCCGGGAAGTGGCTGGCCAGTGGGATGTCGCCCTCCGCGACATCGACTTCGCCATCGGCCTAGATGCCAATGGCGACGGCGACATCACCTGGGGCGAAGTGCAGGCGCGCCACGCCGACATTGCCGCCTGGGCGCTGGGACGGTTGAAGCTGGAGCGCGGCGGTGACTGCGCGTTGCAGGCGGCGGAGCACCTGGTCGACAACCACACCGACGGCGCCTATGCGGTGCTGCGACTCACCGGCACGTGCCCGTCCGGCTCACAGCCGCTTGCGTTGGGCTACCGGCTCCTGTTCGACATCGACCAACTTCACCGCGGGCTGCTTCGGCTGGACGTGGATGGCGTCTCGCACACCGCGGTGCTGGGGCCGGATAGCGGTGTGCTGAACTTGAAGGCCGGCGAGACTTCCCGGCTGGCGCAGTTCGGCACGTACCTGGTGGAGGGCAGCTTTCACATCTGGATCGGCTTCGACCACGTCCTGTTCCTGTTGTCGCTGCTGCTGCCTGCCGTGCTGGTACATGAATCGCGGCGCTGGACGGGCGTGGGTTCGTTCCGGGCCGCACTGGCGGAGGTGCTCTGGGTGGTCACCGCCTTTACCGTCGCGCATTCGATCACGCTGTCGATCGCGGCGCTGCAGATCGTCGGGCTGCCGTCGCGCCTGGTGGAATCCGCCATTGCCGCTTCGGTCGTGCTGGCGGCGGCCAACAACCTGTGGCCGGTGGTGGAGCGGCGGCGCTGGCTGGTGGCTTTCGGCTTCGGCCTGATTCATGGATTCGGTTTCGCCAGCGTGCTGACCGAACTCGGCTTGCCCAAGGACGCGCTGGTGCTCTCGCTGCTGGGATTCAATGTCGGCGTCGAGATCGGCCAACTGGTCATCGTGGCGTGCTTCCTGCCGGTGGCCTACCTGTTGCGCAACACGCCGCTGTACCGCAAGGGCGTGTTCGTGGGCGGCTCGATTCTCACCCTGCTGCTGGCGCTCGTGTGGCTCGCGGAGCGGGTGTTCAACCTGAAGCTGATCGGCGAGTATTGATTCGGCACGAAGAAGTCAAACGCCGTCAATCGCAGCAGAAGTGCTCCCTATTCTGCGCTGGAAAGCCTCTGGACATAGCGCGCGAAAACGTCGCTCAAGTGGCGAGTGAAGCCTGCCCCACTTCAAGTACCCTGAGTCCGTGCAACTGGTCGTCGATGATGCAAGAGCGCGGTCAACGAAGCGCCGAGAATGCCCGCATCCTGTCCCGTTTGCGCCGACGCCACACGGGCACGCGCCAGAAGATACGGCCAGGTGAAATGGGGAAGATGGCCGCGGATGCAACGCAGTAGCGGTTCTCCAGCCTGCGCGACTCCTCCCCCGATCAGGCAGACCTCGAGGTTTAGCGCATTGATCAGAGTTCCAAGCCCCTGTGCGACTCGGCGGCACACGGCGTCGATTGCAGCAATGGCGATTTCTTGCCCTTCTCCCGCTTTGGCGAAGATCTCATTCGGTGCGAATGTGCCCTCGCCCCCTGCACGCCGGTAGGCGGCGGCAAACCCGCTCGCCGACGCGAAGTCCTCCAGCGTCCTCGCGCCCGCAGGTGCGTCGTCCAGCACCATTGCGCCCAGTTCCGGCGGAATGCCGTCAACGCCCGTCACCAGGCGACCATCGATCGCGATGCCACCGCCGACACCGGTACCGAGAGTAAGGAGCGCCATGCGGGAAATGCCTCGGCCGGCCCCGAAGCGGAGTTCGCCCAAAGTGGCAGCGCTGCCATCGTTGATGGTCGCAACGGGACGACCGATCCGTTCGCGCAAGGCGATCAGGAGCGAACGGTCCTTCAACAGCGGCACGTTGGCCGTGCCGTCCATCATCATTCCGTCGTCGGGGCGAGCATGGCCTGGGGCAGCAATGCCTAGTGTATCGACCTCGCGGCCAGCCTCCGCTTCCATGACATGTACGCTGAAAACGATCCGCTCGACGAGATCGTCGAAGCTGCCCAACTGCGCACAGGGAATGCGCTGGCGCGCCAATACCTGCCCTGCTTGTGCGAGCCCCAGCTTGATCGTCGTGCCGCCGATGTCGATTCCTGCCGCGACGCCTGTGCTGTCGGCTTGGATCATGGCCGCGCGTCGGTCTTGATGGCGAGTTCGCGGGACAGGCTGCCGTATCGCATGGCTTCGGGCCGCAACCCTCGCCCCTCGGCCAGCATCACGGCAAGCCACTGGAAGGGCAGGATGAGCCCGAGCGCACCCCATGGCCCACTGGGCAGTGCGAATCGCGCGGGCCAATGCGATCCGGCAGGATCGACGATCACCAATCGGCATCCGCGTCGCTCCATCGCCGCCTTGGCGAGTTGTGCCTCGGCGATCTCCCGGTCGCCCTCGGCGATCACGAAGGCAATACTCCGCTCCGTCATGCCGTGCAGGCGTCCATGCAGCAGTTCCTCCGTCGGGAAAGCGGCCGCCGGGATGCCGGCGATCTCGGCGATCTTCAGCGATGCCTCGAGCGCGATGCCGTGATTGGCGCGGCGCCCAGCGACCATGATCTGGTCAACTGTGCCAAGCGTCTTGCCAATGGTCTCGGCCCCCAATCGCGCCTGCTCGATCAGTGGGGAGAGCGTTGCCCCCCGCATGGCGGGCACCACGGGCGCACCCAACGACTCGGCGATCAGGAACAGCGTTGCCATCGAACCGAGAAAGCCCTTGGTCTTCGGCCCGATCGGCTCGTCGCCCACGGCGAGGATCAGCAGTCGAGTCCCCAATCGAGCCAGAGGCGCTCCGGGGAATGCGGTGATGACGAGGACGGTCAAGCCCGCCTCGATCGCGGCCTTGACTGCCGCGATCGACGTCGTGCTGGCTCCGCTCTGGGACAGTGTGATGACCAGCGGAGCTGTGGTCATGGCGGGCAACTCGGCCGCAAAGTCCTCCGGCTCGTAGACCAGCACCGGCCCGCGCCGGGCGCCGACAAAGCACGATCGAGCCACGGTCAGCGCATTGAACGACGAACCGGAGCCGACCAGCGCGACTCCGTCAAACACACCGGGCGTCCACGCCTGCGCGAACGACCTTGTCGCCGCCATGCACCGCTCCAGGGCATCGGGCTGTTCACGGATGAAGTCGGAAACACTCATGTCGGTCAACCTTTTAGGCCCCCTTCCGTCATCCCGCTGCGATAAAAGCGCTGGATGATCGCGAAGGGTACCGCGATGGGAATGGATAGCAGCACTGCGGCGGCCATGAGGCGGGCATAGTCGATCTGATGCTGGCCGAGGAGGTAGAAAAGCAGGACCGGCGCGGTCTGTGCGCGCTCCGTCGTCGTATAGAGCAGCGCAAAGATGTACTCCTGCCAGGAGAGGACAAACGCGAAGATGCCCGCCGTGACGATGCCTGGCCGTGCCATCGGCAGGACGATGTCGAGCAGGATGCGGAAGTCGTGGCAGCCGTCGATCCGTGCCGCCTCCTCGATCTCCACCGGAATGTCGCGCAGCGCCGTCGCCACCATCCAGGTGCATATCGGCAACGTCACCGAGAGATAGGCAAAGACCAGACCGGGAAGCGTGTTGAGCAGCCCCACCGCCTGCAGGATGATGTAGAAGGGAACGAAGAACACCATCGGCGGAAAGAATTGCGACGCGAGGATGCCGATGAGCGTCGGCCGCCCGCCGCGCTGCACCAGGCGCACGAGTCCGTAGGCGGCCGGCACGGCAAGCACCAGGCTCACGCCCGTCACCACGACTGACACCACGGCGCTGTTGAACAGGGCGCGAAGGAATCGCGCGTCGCGCAGGATCGCTGCGTAGTTGTCCAGTGTCACAGTGGTCGGCATCCAGCGGATCGGCCAGGCAATCACATCGGCGATCGGCTTGAAGCTCGTCGCAAGCATCCACGCGTACGGAAAGAGAACGAACACCGTGGTCGCGGCCAGCACGACCTGCGCCATCAGCTGGACGGTCCGGCTGGAGCGATCCATCCTGTCAGCCCCTCACGCCGTGCGCCGGATCCGCGACCCGCAGGTAGACCATCGTGATGACCAGGATGACCGCGAAGAGGACGAACGATGCCGCCGCCGCCATGCCGAATTCGAAGGCATCGAAGGCAAGCTTGTAGATGTAGAGACCCATGACCTCGGTCGCGCGCAGCGGGCCGCCGCCGGTCATGATGATGGCCAGTGTGAAGGCGTTGAACGCCCAGATGGCGGAGAGCAGGACGGCGGTCGCGATGGATGGCGCCATCAGCGGCAGCACGATATTGCGCAGAGTTGCGAACCGGCTTGCACCGTCGATGGTGGAGGCCTCCACCAGCTCATGCGGGATCGCCTGCAGCCCGGTGAAGAGCGTGATTGCAACGAGCGGGAAGAACTTCCATGTATTGGCAAGGATCAGCGAGAACTGCGCCATGCCGGGTGAGGCGAGCCAGGCGATCGGGTCGCCGGTCAGCCCCAGGCGGATCAGCATGTCGTTCAGGACGCCGAGCTCCGGATGGTAGAGCCACAGGAACACCACGGCGACGATGACGAAGGACGAAACCCAGGGCACCATCACGACCGCGCTGTAGAAGGCACGAAAGCTTGCGACCGCGTTCAATGCCAGCGCGACGGCCATGCCGACGACCAATTGCAGTGCGACGTTGCCGCAAACCCAGATGAGCGTCACCGTGACCGAGTTCCAGAATTCGTCCCGCGACACCAGGTTGACGAAGTTGCGCGTCCCGATGAACTGCCAGGCGTGGCGCAGGGAGTCGTACTTGAAGAACGCGAGCCCCGTGTTGTAGAGCGCCGGCAGGATCACCGCCGCCGCGAGGACAATGATCAACGGGGTGGCGAACAGGTAACCCCTGACGGTCGGGCTCACGACCATGAGCCGTCAGCCCTCGATCGGCTGCCAGGTACCGGACGCTGCCGATGCATAGGCGGCGTCCATGACGCGGTTCACCGCAACACCGTCGGCAAACGTCACCTTGGGCGTCGCTTTGCCGCGGATGCAGTCGACGAAGTGCAGGATCTGGTCGTAGTAGCCGTAGCGCCAGTACTCGTCGACGGTCGGGAACAGCCAACCCCGATCGTGCTCGACCTTCTCGGAGAAATAGCGCTGCACCTGGTTGCGGGCAAACACCCTGATCGGCTGCGAAAGCGCCGAACGGTCGTAGGCGACCATCCCCTCGGTGCCCGAGATCTCCAGCGTCACCTGCATGCCGCCGCGCTGGATCCAAGAGGCTTCGCACTGACCCAGCGCCCCGCCGGGATACTTCAGCAACGCAAGCGACACGTCGTCGCAGTCGGTGTCGTGATGAAGCGTCGGCGCATGGCACAGCACGGCCGTCGGTGTTTCGCCGAGCATGCGATTGAAGACCGCGATGAGATGGCAGCCCATGTCCATGAGCGATCCACCCCCCGATTCCGCCTTGCGCCAGAACCATGGGGAATGCGGTCCGAAATGAGCCTCCCGGCCACGAACCCAGAGCGGCTTGCCGATGGTCCCCGCCGCGACGACGTCGAGAATCTCGCGAAAGTCGGGCGCGTGGAGCATGTTCTCGCCATAGGCGTGGACGATGCCTGCCTTCTCGGCCGCCGCGAGCATCTGCAGCGACTCCGCCTCCGTCATGCCCAGCGGCTTTTCGCACAGGATGTGCTTCCCCGATTCGGCCGCCAGCAGGCCGTATTCGAGGTGCCGGTGGTTCGGCAGGCAGAGGTCCACCGCATCGAAGTCCGGACCGCCCAGCAACTGGTCCCAGCTCGTGGCGGGATGATCGATCCCGGCTTCCGCGGCGAAAGCCTTAGTTTTCGCGGCATCCCGCCCGAGCACGGAAACCAGCTTGACGCCCTGCAGGCGCGCGTAGACCTGGGTCCGGAAATGGGCGATGAATCCCGTGCCCAGCATGGCTACGCGCACATGTGGATGCCTCACTTCGTTACCCGTCCGTGGCTATCCGACGTTGGCTTCAGGCGACGATGCCGTCGATCTTGCGACTCGCCTCGGCAGCTGCCTTGTTCGCGTCGGCGCGTCCGCCCAGCACCTGCTGAACGGCATCGCCCACCGCATCGGCGATCTCGGTGAACTTGTCCGTCACCGTGAACGGAACGGCGGCCGGTATGGCGTCGACCCAGGGCTTGTAGGCTGGCGTGGCGAAACGCGGGTCGCGCGAAGCCGACTTGCGGGCAGGGAGCGTCACGACACTCTTCGCCATGTTCTCCGGCCTCAGCAGGAACTCGACGAACTTGAGCGTCTCCACCTGGTTGCGTCCACCCTTGAACAACGCGTAATACCATGACGACGTCAGGTAGCGAGGTGCCTTGCCGGCCACCGGCGGCAGCTGCGCAACCGCCCACTTGAGGTTCGGCGCCTGCTCGCGCAGCGAGCCCTGCCGCCACGGCCCATCGATGATCATGCCGGCGCGTCCGGTCATGAACAGCTGGTTCACGTCGTTGAGGCCGTTGGCCATGGCGGAAGGCTGTGCGGCCTTGTGCTTGATCAGGAGATCCGTGTAGAACCGCAGCGCGGCCACCGATTCAGGCTGCCCGAAGGCCGATTTCTTGCCATCCGGCGTCAGCAGATCGCCGTGGAAGGCGTAGAGGAAATTGATGTAGCGGCTGATGAGGCTTGCATCCTTGGCACCGAGCAGGCCCCAGCCGTAAACGCCACCGCCGGTGATCTTGACTGCCGCGGCCGCCAGCTCGTCCATGGTCTTCGGGAAGGTCGCGATGCCGGCCTTCTGGAACAGCTCGGTGTTGTAGTAGACCATCCAAGGGTCGATGCGATCCGGAATCGCGTAGTTGCGACCACCCCAGGTCGCACCTCGCCAGGGCTCGACGAACCAGTCGGCGCGGTCTAGCCTGCCGACGTTCGGGGTGATGTCGGCGAGAAGTCCTGGCGCCGCCATTTCCGGCACCCAGCGCCCGTCCATGTACGCCACGTCCGGCGGATCGCCGGCACGTGCGGAGACGACCAGCCGTTGCCGCAGCGCAGGGAACGGCAACGAGATAAGCTCGATCTTGACGCCGGGGTTCTGCTTCTCATAGTCCGCGAAGATGCCGGTAACGGCGGCTTGCTGCGCACTCGTGTCCCAGGCGGGATAGGCGATCTTGATCGTCACCGGCCCCTGCGCGCGCGCGGCCGGAACGAGTCCTGCGGCGGCGATGGCGCCGATGGTGCCGATGGCGGAACGTCTGGTCATTCCGTTCATGAGTCTCTCCTCTTCGGGTGATCGGTTGACTGGGGAACTAGGCCGCGCGCGGGCGCGCAACCGGAGGAACGTAGGTCTCGAGCTCGGGATCGGGCAACGCAATCGTGCGCCCGAGTTCGGCGGAGCGATACAGCGCCATCAGCATCTCGACGACGGCGACGCCGTCGTCGAACGTTTCGTCCGGCCGGCGACCGCCGCGAAAGGCCTCGACGAAGTGGCGGTTCTCGAGCGTGTAGCCATAAATGCCCGCTTCATCGTCGAGCACTGGCATCAACCCCTGCTCGGCGTTCTGCTTTTCGACGAGGTCCTCGCCCGCACTGCCGGTCACCTCGCGGGAGA
The DNA here is from genome assembly GCA_963788185.1 of uncultured beta proteobacterium. Classification (GTDB taxonomy): domain Bacteria; phylum Pseudomonadota; class Gammaproteobacteria; order Burkholderiales; family Casimicrobiaceae; genus CAIWHR01. The sequence goes on along the minus strand of CAWBGE010000017.1, from coordinate 329,557 downwards.
GGAACACCTTGAGCCCGGTCGAGAGCGAATTGAACTCCATCGCGTACTCCGGCCCCAGCAACTCGAGCGTGATCCTGAGACCAGGCCCGACGTAGGCCCAGGAGGTGGTCGCTTCGATCACCGCCTCGTTGCCATCGGGATCGCGCAGCGTCAACAGGCCGCGCGCGAAGTCCTCCGCCGGGCGAGTCAGGTAGTCGACCTCGCCGCCGGTGCGCCGGCTGAGCTCGGCAGCATACGAGGGCCGTTTCCACTTCAGCGTCGACACGGTGGCGCTGGCGCTGACCAGCGTCAGCGAATTGCGCGCCTCGCCCGGCTTGGTCAGCAGGAAACGTGCGGCCTCTACCGAATGGCACATCATGTCGGATAGCACGCCCCCGCCCTGCCGCTCGCCATCCCAGAACCACGGCTCGTGCGGGCCGGAGTGCTCCTCGGTGGCGCGCGCAAGATAGGGCCGGCCGGAATTGGGCACCGCGCGCCGCCAGACGATGTCGCGCCCGCGCAGCACCGCCGTGGAGAAAAGCTGGTTCTCAAGATACCCATGGAGCAGACCCGCGTCGTCCGCCAGGCGCAACATCTCGCGCGCTTCGGCCAGCGTGCGCGCCAGCGGCTTTTCACAGGCGACGGCGAACACCGTGGTCGCCCCGGCCTTTTTCGCCGCGTGAATCTCCCGCATTGCAGCGAGGCGGGTGTGATTGGGGCTCGCGATCCAGACCGCGTCCAGGTTGCCGGAACGCAGCATGGTCGGCAGGTCCGGATAGGCGATGCAGGGGCCGAGCCCTTCCGCGTTCGCTTGCGCCGCAAAGGCCTCGCGGTGCTTTGCGGTCACCGACACGACACCGGCCACGGTCACGTTGCGAACGCCGAGCAGCGCACGCAAATGGAAGTGCGCCATGAAACCGGCACCGATGAAACCGACTCTCAGGGGTCCGCTGACTCCGTTCATGCCTCTCCGATCCTTTCTGCCTGCAACATTGCGACGAACCTATGCCGATTCATCGCGTGTGCCGCGAAGGCTCCCGCATCGCCAATGCTAGCTCAGATCGCCAACGCCACGCCGTCGCGACGGGGGTCGGAACCTGCCGACAACAGCCCTCGATCCGGATCCAATGCAATGATCTGGCCACCTCCCCAGGGGAAAGCGACTCGGCTGACTGGATGCCCGCGCCCCTCCAGGTCGCGAAGGACCGAATCTGCGATCCCTCGCTCGGCTTCGAAGGCGCCATCGAGCCGGAAGCCACGGGGCGCATCGAGCGATTCTTGCACGTTCATGCCGAAGTCCACCACGTTTTGCAGCGTGTGCACGAGGCCGGTCGGCTGGTAGGGACCGCCCATGACGCCAAACGACAGCACGGGGCGCCCCTCACGCAACGCCATCGCAGGGATGATGGTGTGGAGCGGCCGCTTGCGCGGGCGCACGCTGTTGGGATGTCCAGGCTGCACCCGAAACCCCGCGCCGCGGTTCTGGAAGACGATGCCGGTTTCCGGGCAGACCTTGCCCGCGCCAAACGGGTAGAACAGTGAATTGATGAGGGAGCACACATTGCCCCCGCTGTCGACGACCGTCAGATAAACCGTGTCGGACTGGTTGACCCGTGGCAGGACGACCTCCGCCGGCATCGCTCGCGCGAGTGAGATGCGGCCACGCAGGCGTTCCGCAAAGACCTCCGCCAGGAGTGCCTCCACCGGCACCTCGGCAAACGCCGGGTCCGCAACATAGGTATCGCGAATGGCGTAGGCGAGACGACCCGCCTCGATCTGAAGGTGGAAGCGATCCGCCCCGACCGGGTCGATCCCGGCGTGATCGAATCCCGCCAGGATGTTGAGCATGACCAATGCGGTCAGCCCCTGTCCGCTGGGCGGAATCTGGATGATGTCGAGACCACGGTAGGTCGTGCGAACGGGCTCGACGTAGAAGCTGGCGAAGTCGGCGAAATCGGCCGGAGCGTGATTGCCGCCAAGTCGATTGAGCGAAGCCACCAGCGTCCGGGCGAGCTGCCCCCGATAAAAGACATCGACGCCCTCCGCCGCAATGGTGCGCAGGGTCCTGGCCAGGGCTGGAAAGCGCATGACCTCACCAGCACGCGGCGCATGACCCGAGCGTGTCAGGCAGTGCTCACGCGCGCCTTCGTCGTTCCTGAGCTTGGGGACCTCGCTCGCCCAGTCCGCGGCCGCGCGCTCGGCCACCACAATGCCGTGGTCTGCATATTCGATGGTCGGGGCAAGAATGTCGGCGAGGGACCGGGTGCCATGATCGCGCAGCAATCGGTTCCATGCGTCGAGCGCGCCTGGTATCGTAATCGAGTGCACATCTTCGGTCCCGATCTGCCCGATCCCATCCGCGAGCAGTTGCGTGTCGCTCAATGCCTGGGGTGCGTACCCGGACCCATTGAGGGCATGCAATCGCTTCGTATCGGCACGCCAGACCAGCGCGAAGCAGTCCCCGCCGAGCCCCGTGTTGTGCGGTTCGAGCACCGACTGCAGCGCGCACGCCGTAAGGGCCGCGTCGATGGCATTGCCACCGGACCGCAGTACCTCGATGGCGATGGCCGTGGAGAGCGGATGCGACGTTGCTGCCGCCCCGCGCGTACCCATTGCCACCGAACGACCGGGCCTGTGCAGGTCACGCATCTCTTGGGTAGTCCCCGTAACGGGGCCGACTCCATTTTCTTGAGTCTGCGCCGACCGCGTCCTGGTGGAACGCAATGACACAACTCTCTTTGCCGGGAACTTTACGACGGTACGCCCACGACTAAGGTGGGCCGTTGATCCAAGTCAACGGCCGAACGCTCTTTATCCGGCCCGAAGACACTCAGCCAGGGAACGGCAGGACAGGGCAGCTGGATCACCAAGCTTGCGTGGCGCAATTTGCGCGGAACTGTCGACGTCCTACCCATTGCGGGCATGTTACTACCCATTTTGGGCACATTTAGGTCAGAGCCAATTCGCGCGGGGCGCACCCCTGCGCGGCGGCTAATCCTGCGCAAACGTTACGCGCATCAAAGCATAGATCACCGAGGCAGACTTCCCCCCGCCTTACTCCGCAATCGGTTTGCTCCTTGACATCGCAACTGAAGGCCAAGCGACCTCGCGTCACCCCCTATCGGCCGCGTCTTTACACAGCCTCGGTCGTTCTCGACCAATCCGCCGCCACTGCCGAGTGGCTGCTACCGTGCTGTGATCCGGTACCGAAATGACCTTTCCCGTTCACGTCCAGCGATCTCACCGGCGTGCTGCCGGCGTTGCTCCCGAAGGCGATCACCTGGGCGGAGGTGGAGGCTGAGACCGCGCGCGGCATCGAGCAGCAACCGAGGATCACCGGGCATTTGCGCGCGAGACGCCGCGACATTCGCCGGCCAGCGCTGGACAAAGATCAGGACGAGTAGCTGCGTGTTGCCGCGGCCAGCGGCCACGACGGAAGCATCTATCCGCTGCGCCCGATCGTCGTCAATCACTACCTCGCGGACCGGCGCCTGGTCATCGGCACCAGCCAAGTGGCAACGCGCGAACCTTTGGCGGTCTCTACCATGCCTTCGTCTCGTGGCAGGAATTACTGCAGGTGCGTTTGACCGGATCCCAGCCGACCGAGATCACTTCTTTCTTCCCGTTATTGTGCGTGGCGCCGACCGTGGTCGAGCTGTAACCTGGTCCGTGGCAGGTGCTGCACGAGCGCGCCTTGTGCTTGGAGTGCTTGCCCGATGTCGGCGGAATTGCGTGGCAGCTGCCGCAAGCCGGGGTGGGCGTTGGCGCAATCGACGCCAGCGCCGCCACGACCGCCTGCAGTTGCGTGACCGTCAGGCTCGACAGCGACCCCATGCCGCCGGAATTCGCGGAGATGGCGGCCTGCAAGCGTGCCAGCGTGGTGCCGCCCTTGGTCGAGGTCGCAAGCGGCTTGTGGCAGGAAGAGCAATACGTCGCGTAGAGCGTCGGGCCATCCGAGATCACCGGCGGCGACACCGGAGCGAGTGCCGTCACGATGGCCTGCAACTGGGTGGACGTCAGCTTCGACAGGTACCCCATGCCACCGACATTGCCGGAAATCGCGCCCTGGATCCGCGACAGGGTCGCCCCGCCCTTGGTCGAGCTGGCGAGCGCCTTGTGACAGCCGGCGCAGTTGCTCGCATAGAGTGCCGGCCCGTCCGTCGCTGCCGGAGGTGCCGGCGGCGTCACCGACGCGAGTGCCGTCACGATGGCCTGCAACTGCACGGACGTCAGCGTCGACAGGTACCCCATGCCCCCGACATTGCCGGAAATGGCGCCCTGGATCCGCGCCAGGGTCGCCTCGCCTTTGGTCGACCTGGCGAGCGCCTTGTGACATCCCGCGCAGTTGTCCGCATAGAGCGTCGGGCCATCGGAGATCACCGACGCCGTCACCGACGCGAGTGCGGTCGCGATGGCCTGCAACTGGGCGGACGTCAGCGTCGACAGGTATCCCATGCCCCCGGTATCGCCGGAAATCGCGCCCTGGATCCGCGTCAGGGTCGCCCCGCCCTTGGTCGAACTGGCGAGCGCCTTGTGACAGCCCGCGCAGTTGTCCGCATAGAGCGTCGGCCCGTCAACCGCCTGGGTTACCGGCGCCTGCGCGAGCGATGAGCAGCTCGGAATCGGGTTCGAAAATACAAACCGCGTGATCGGCTTCGATACCGAAACGTCGTTCACCGTGTAGGCAAGCGTGCCGGTGACGCCGTCGGCGAACGTGAAGCGCATCGTCCCCACCTTGGCGAGATTGCTGTCCGTGATCGGGACGAACGGCTGCGCGTTGAACGCCGGGCCGGTGGTCCGGTAGAGATCGCCCAGAAATGACCCATCGGGCTGCAGGATGCCGGCGGACATCACGAGCCAGACGCTGTTCCCGGAGGAATCGTAGGTCGTCAGCATCGCGAACAGGATATTGTTCTGGTGGACGACATTGACGCCCCAGCCGGACTCCGCGGGATTCCACCACATATCCTGATAGTTGATCAGCGAGGCCCTGTTGGCGGTCGTGGCGCTGCAGATTGTCGCCGCCGTCCCGTAGACCATCGGCACGATCTCCTTCGAAACCGGCACGCCTAGATAGGTGTAGGAAAGACTCGCCGTGCCCGCGGTGGAGAAGGTGAGCGACATCGTGCCGACCGGAGTGACATTGGCATTCGTGATGGGTGTAAATGGCTGCGCGTCGAAGGCGGGGCCACGCGCCCGATAGAGTTCGCCAGTGTAGGTGCGGCCGTCCGCCTGCAGTGCGCCGGACGACATGAAGAGCCACATCTGGGCGCCCGTCTCATCGTAGGTGAACAGCGTCGCGAAAAGGATGTCGCCTTGATGATTGACATTGATGCCCCAGCCGGATTCGGTGGGGGTCCACCAAGTGCCCGTGTGGTTGGTCGACGGTCCGGAGGGGGTCGTGGGAGGCGTCGTCGGCGTCGTCGGCGTCGTCGGCGGTGTCGGTGGTGTTGTGGGTGGCGCAGGTGGTGTTGTCGGTGGCGGCGCCGGCGGCGTCACCACCGTGCCCGGCGGCTTGGAAGTCGCGTCCCCAGGGTTGGTGGCCGGCGAAGACGTGAGTTCGGCACCGTTGGTGAAACCGTCGCCATCGGAGTCGAGTCCTTCCAGGGCCCCGTTGAAGACGGAGCCGTTGGCCATGAATGCGGCGCCAAAGGGATTGACCGGCAGGCTTCCGGGGCTGTCGTGGCAGGCCACGCAATTGGACAGTGACGTTGCGGCGCCCGGGTACTGTGCGAAGAGCGAAGCCTGGTACGGCGGAAATGCCCACGCAGCGACGCAGAAGACTGATGCCGCCAGCAACGCGGCCATCGCCGAATATCTGGATCTCAGTAATCTCGCGCGCATGTGGAATCTCCTCTCAGTGCCGATGTGCCGGACACATCATCGAGCGCCAACGTTACCCGAAACCCGAGATATTATGCAAGTGTCATGAACGTCGCGCTTGCAGCGGATCAGGCGCCGATGCGTCCGTCGCGTTGGCTGGCGATCGCCTCGGCAATCTCCATACGCGTGTTCATCGCGAAGGGACCGTACGCAACGACGGGTTCGCCGATCAGCGCGGCTGATCCCGGTTGGGCGCGATCCTTGCCTCCACTTGCAGGCACAATCTGGAACGGCTGAGTTGCCTCGTCGCCACATCTTCAACGGCGGCTTCAGCCGACTTGTATGACCGGTTCGGAGAGCCGTGGCTGACCGGTATCGGTCGAGGCTGTGTGGAAACGCGGCCGACAGGGCGTGACGCGAGGTCGCTTGGCCTTCAGTTGCAATGTCAAGGAGCAAACCGATTGCGGAGTAAGGCGGGGAGAAGTTTGCCGCGGTGATCTATGCTTTGATGAACGCAACCAGCATCGGCGTGCCGAAGATCTGCAACATCCGTTTCATGTTGTAGGCCAAGACGTGCAAGCTCATATCCGCTGCCCTGGCAAAGTCACCTAGAGTTCTGCGCTGGAAAGCCTCTGGACGTACCGCGCGACGAGATCAACCTCGAGATTCACGAGGGATCCCGGGCAAAGCGCACCGAGCGTCGTCACCTCCAGCGTGTGCGGTATCAGGTTGACGTGAAAGCGCGCCCCCTCGACGCCGTTGACGGTCAGGCTCACACCCTGAACTGCGATGGAACCCTTGGTGGCGATGAATCGCGCCAGCGGTCCGGGCGCCTCGACTTCGAGCCGCCAGCTGCCGCCGGCATCACCCGCGACCGGCGCGAACGACACCACCTTGCCGACGCCGTCGACATGCCCGCTCATCAGGTGTCCGCCCAGTCGATCGGCGAGGCGCAGCGCCTTCTCGAGGTTCACGTCGCCGGGTGCTGCGAGTCCTGCCGTGCAGCGCAGGGACTCCGCCGACACGTCGAACAGCATTCGCGCGCCGTCGGGCGCCTCCTGCAATTCGACAACAGTCAGGCAGCAGCCGTTGACGGCCACGCTGTCGCCGATCCCGACGTCGGCGATGTCGAGGTCGCGGGGAGAGATCGACAGCCGCAGACCGTCGGGGCCCTGCCCCGCTTCGACGATGCGTCCTTTCGCCTGCACGATTCCGGTGAACATCGGTCATTCCTTTCGCAGAACGCGTGCGATCACCCGCAGGTCGTCGCCGACACGCGCAATGTCGTGGTAGGCCAGCGCGACGTCGTCGTCCAGGCTCTGCAGCCCGGCGGCGAATGCCGCGACTCCGCGCGCCGGATCGCCCAACAATCTCGGCGCCACATAGCACAGCACTTCGTCGACGAGCCCCGCACGCAGCAACGCGCCGTTGAGGCCAGCGCCCGCCTCGACATGAAGCTCGTTGATGCCGCGACGGGCGAGCTCGCTCATGAGCGCGGCGAGATCGATACGGCGCGCGCTGTCCGGCAACGCCAGCATCTCGACGGCCGCCGGCCAGGCGGCATTGCGGTCGCCCGCCGTGACCATCAGCGTGTTCCCGCCCGTCAGCACCCTGGCGTCGGGCGGGGTCTGGGCGAGACGGTCGACCACCACGCGCAGCGGCTGTCGCGACGTGGGTACGGCGCGCACTGTCAGCGCCGGGTCGTCCGATCTCACCGTTCCGATGCCGGTGAGGATCGCGCACGCGCGAGCACGGAAACGATGGCCGTCGGCCCGCGCCTCCTCTCCGGTGATCCAGCGGCTGGCCCCATCGGCAAGCGCCGTACGGCCGTCGAGGCTGGTCGCGACCTTCATCCGTACCCACGGCTGCCCGCGGGTGACGCGGCTGACGAATCCGATGTTGAGCTCGCGCGCGTCATCTTCGAGGAGACCGAGCTCGGTGGCGATGCCCGCCGCGCGCAGGCGCTGCGCACCGTGCGCCGCCAGCGGATTCGGATCGGCCATCGCCGCGACCACGCGGCCGATGCCGGCAGCGATGACCGCTACGGTGCAAGGCGGCGTGCGGCCGGTGTGATCGCAGGGCTCGAGCGTCACGTACAGCGTGGCGCCGCGAGGATCGAATCCGCGCGTGCGCGCATCGCCCAGCGCGGCGACTTCCGCGTGCGCCGAGCCGGCGCGCGCGTGAAATCCCTCGCCGATCACGGCGCCATCGCGGACGATGACGCAGCCGACCCGGGGATTGGGCGTCGCCGTATAAAGCCCGCACTCGGCCTGCGCGAGCGCGCGCCGCATCATCGCGCGATCAAAGTCGGCAACATCGCTCATGCGATTGACAATGACCGCTTCAGCGGCGCGAGCGCTTGGGCGCCGCCTCCACTTCCTTCAACGCATCACGGAAGTCCGACACGTCCTGGAAACTGCGATAGACGGAAGCGAACCGGATATACCCCACCTTGTCGAGCTTGTAGAGTTCCTGCATCACCATCTCGCCCAACCGCCGCGAGAGGACTTCGCGTTCGCCCTGCGCCAGCACCAGCGCGACGATACGATCGACGGCCTGGTCGACGTACTCGGTGGGCACCGGCCGCTTGTGCAGCGCGCGCAGGAAGCCGTTGCGAATCTTGGAAATATCGAAATCCGAACGCGTGCCGTCGTTCTTGACCACCTGCGGCAGGCGCAGTTCGACGGTCTCGTAGGTGGTGAACCGCTTCTGGCAGGCAAGGCAACGGCGGCGCCGGCGTATCGAGTCCCCCGCCTCGGAGACGCGGGAATCGATGACCTGCGTCTCAGTGCTGGCGCAGAAGGGGCACTTCATTGGCCGCTGTCCTCTGTCACCCGTAGACGGGAAATTTCTTGGTCAACGCGGCGACGCTGGTCGAAACCTTGGCGATCTTGGCGTCGTCGCCCGCCGCCTCGAGCACATCGGCGATCAGGTGCCCCAGCTCCTCGCATTCGAGCTCGGTGAAACCGCGCGTCGTGACGGCGGGACTGCCGAGGCGAATCCCCGAGGTGACGAACGGCTTTTCGGGATCGTTGGGAATCGAGTTCTTGTTGACGGTGATGTGCGCCTTCGCCAGCGCCGCTTCCGCGTCCTTGCCGGTGACCTTCTTGGCGCGCAGGTCGACCAGGAACAGGTGGCTGTCGGTACCGCCAGAGACGATGCGCAGTCCACGCTCCTGCATCACCATCGCCATGACGCGCGCGTTTTCCAGCACCTGCTCCTGATAACGGCGGAAATCCTTGTGCAGCGCCTCGCCGAAGGCCACCGCCTTGGCGGCGATGACGTGCATCAGCGGACCGCCCTGCAGACCGGGGAACACGGCCGAGTTGATCGCCTTCTCGTGCTCCGCGGTGGTCAGGATGATGCCGCCGCGCGGACCCCGCAGCGTCTTGTGCGTCGTGCTGGTCACGTAGTCGGCGATGCCGACCGGGCTCGGGTAGACGCCGGCGGCGACGAGCCCGGCGTAGTGCGCCATATCGACCATCAGCCTGGCGCCGACGCTGTCCGCGATCGCGCGGAAACGCTTCCAGTCGATCACCCGCGAGTACGCCGAGGCGCCGGCGATGACGAGCTTGGGCCTGTGCTCGTGCGCAAGCCGCTCGGCGGCGTCGTAATCGATCAGCTCGGTGTCGGGATTCAGGCCGTAGGGAACGACGTTGAACCACTTGCCGCTCATGTTGACCGGCGAGCCATGCGTCAAATGTCCGCCATGCGGCAAGCTCATGCCGAGGATCGTGTCGCCGGGTTTCAGCGCGGCGAAAAACACCGCCTGGTTCGCCTGCGCGCCGGAATGGGGCTGCACGTTGGCGGCCTGGGCGCCGAACAGTTTCTTCACACGATCGATGGCAATCTGTTCCGCGACATCGACGTGCTCGCAGCCCCCGTAATAGCGCCTGCCGGGATAGCCTTCGGCGTACTTGTTGGTGAGCTGCGAGCCTTGCGCGGCCAGCACCGCCGGACTCGCGTAGTTTTCGGAAGCGATCAGCTCGATGTGGTCTTCCTGGCGGCGGTTCTCGGCGGCAATGGCGGCCCAGAGGTCGGGGTCGGCCTGGGCGAGGGTCAGCGAGCGATGGAACATGGGTTCCTTGCGGGCAGAGACGGGAGGAATTGGAATTCTAGCACCCCGTCGCCGCACGCCTCGTCCGCAGCTTTGCGCCGAAGTGCTGCGTCCCGTCCTCGCGCCAGCAAGGTCCATAGCGCGCCACCGCACGGCGCAAAAAACGATGCCGATGCCCGCGTTCCCGCCTATAATCGCCGCGGGGTCGCCGCAAGCCCGTGCCGCAATGAAATGCGCGGCGACCGGCTCTCACACCCGGCTTACGCGGCCGCGGTGGCCGCACATTCTTGGGAGGAATCGTGGATGCACTGCTAGCCTTTTCGCGGGCGGTCGATCGCCTCAGCGAGGTCGTCGGCAAGACCGTGATGTGGCTGATCCTGATCGTTGTCGTCATCAGCGCCGGCAATGCCGTCACCCGCTACACGATCGACTGGAGTTCGAACGCGTTGCTGGAAATCCAGTGGTACATGTTCTCGGCGATCTTCCTGCTGATGGCCGGATACGTTCTGAAGCGAAACGAGCACATCCGCATCGACGTGATCACAGGACGCCTGTCGGCCCGCACCCAGAACTGGATCGACGTTTTCGGCATCGTCGTCTTCCTGCTGCCGATGGTCATCCTGGTGATGACGCTGTCGTGGCCGGTGTTCACGAACGCCTGGGTCTCCGGCGAGAATTCGCCGAATCCCGGCGGCCTCGTCCGCTGGCCGGTGCGCCTCCTGATGCCGGTCGGCTTCTTCCTGCTGCTGCTGCAGGGGCTCGCGGAACTCGTCAAGCGCATCGCCTTCCTGACGGGAAAGGGGCCCAATCCGCTGGACAAGGTCAAGGGGCCGACGGCCGAGGAGTTGCTCGCCGAGGAAATCAGGAAACACCAGGTGGCGCCGGAAGTCGCCGACATCGTCGGGATGAGCCGGGGCATGGTCGACGACAGCAACAGGCAGGGAGATCGGAAATGACCGCGTTTCTCATTGCCAACATGGCGCCGATCATTTTCGCGTCGCTGGTGTTCTTTCTGCTGCTGGGCTTCCCCGTCGCCTTCTCGCTCGCCGCCAACGGCATCATCTTCGGCTGGATCGGTATCGAACTGGGGCTGTTCAACCCCGCGTTCTTCCAGGCGCTGCCGGAGCGGATCTTCGGCGGCATCATGAACAACGACACGCTGCTGGCGATCCCGTTCTTCACCTTCATGGGGTTGATCCTGGAGCGCTCGGGGATGGCCGAGGACCTCCTCGACACCATCGGCCAGCTGTTCGGCCCGGTGCGCGGCGGCCTCGCGTATGCGGTAGTCCTGGTGGGCGCGATGCTCGCCGCGACGACGGGTGTCGTCGCCGCGTCGGTGATCTCGATGGGCCTGATCTCGCTGCCGATCATGCTGCGCTATGGCTATGACCGGCGGCTCGCCACCGGCGTCATCGCCGCGTCGGGAACGCTGGCGCAGATCGTCCCGCCCTCGCTGGTGCTGATCATCATGGCCGACCAGCTCGGCAAGTCGGTCGGCGACATGTACAAGGGTGCGTTCATCCCCGGTTTTGTGCTGGCGGGGCTCTACCTGTCGTACGTCATGGGCTGCACGATCTTCAAGCCGCAATGGGCGCCCGCGCTGCCGCCCGAAGCGCGCGTCTTTCGCGAACCCAGCGGCAAGTCCGGCGGGATGTCGCTGCTGCTCCTGACGCTCATTTCGGTGGCCGCCGCGTGGGCGTTTGCCCGGTTCAGGCTCCCCGCCGACAAGGCGCTCGACGAGGTCATCGTCATCACGCTGCTGGTCGGCATAGGTGTGGCCTTCGTGCTGGCGATGATCAGCCGGATGCTGAAGCTCAACCTGCTGTCGGCGATGGCGCAGAAGGTCACCTTCGTGCTGATTCCCCCGCTGGCCCTCATTTTCCTGGTGCTGGGCACGATCTTCCTCGGCGTCGCGACGCCGACCGAGGGTGGGGCCATGGGCGCCATGGGCGCGGTCCTGATGGCGCTGGTGCGCAAGCGCCTGTCGTGGTCCCTCCTGAAGCAGGCGATGGACAGCACCGCCAAGCTGACGACCTTCGTGGTGTTCATCCTGGTCGGCGCACGGGTGTTCAGCCTCACCTTCTACGGCGTCGACGGCCACAAATGGGTCGAGCACCTGCTGACGGGCCTGCCTGGCGGGCAGATCGGCTTCCTGATCGTCGTCAACATCCTGGTCTTCGTGCTGGCGTTCTTCCTCGACTTCTTCGAACTCTCGTTCATCATCGTGCCGCTGCTGGGGCCCGTCGCCGAGAAACTCGGCATCGACCTCATCTGGTTCGGCATCCTGCTGGCCGTGAACATGCAGACGTCGTTCATGCATCCGCCGTTCGGCTTCGCGCTGTTCTATCTGCGCTCGGTGGCGCCGTCGCTGCCGTTCAAGGACGCGCACAGCGGCAAGATGACGCCGCCGGTGACCACCGGGCAGATCTACTGGGGCGCGATACCGTTTGTCGTGATCCAGTGCATCATGGTCGCGCTGATCATCATGTTCCCGGCATTGGTCGCCTACGACAAGCCGGTTGCTGAAGGCTCGGGCCCGGCCGTCGACCTGCAGCAGATGCTGAAGGACGATGCCAAGGACTCCGAGGCCGGCGGTTTCGGTGTTGCGCCGCCCGAGACAACGCAGGAGCAGGACGACGACGCGCTGATGAAGTCGCTGCAGCAGAGCAAATAGCCGCGCCGGCGCAGCCGATCCGTCGGGGATCCGAACCCGGGGGTTCGCGCGACGGCGTCGGCGGGTGGCAGTCGAACAAAGGCCCCACGGGCAGCGCCCGCGGGGCCTTTGTCCTGAACGACTGCGGCGTTACTTGATGTGCTGCTGCAGGAACTGGTCCATGCGCAGTTCGGCGACGCTGAACCACTGGTTCTGCGTCTTCTGGTACGCGAGATACGCGTCGTACATCTTCTTGAACGCCGGATTCTTGGCGGACTCGTCGGCGTACAGCGCAACCGCCGCCTTGTACGCGGCCTCCATGATTGCGGGCGAGTAGCTGCGCAGCTGGACGCCGTTCTGGATCAGGCGCCGCAGCGCTGGCGGGTTCAGATGGTCGTAGTCGGCCATCATCGTCACGTTGGCCTCGTACGCCGCCGCCTGGAAGACTTCCTTGTACTCGGCCGGCAGCGCATCCCACGCCTTCTTGTTGACGAAGAAGTGAATGGCCGGGCCCGGTTCCCACCAACCCGGGAAGTAGTAGAACTTGGCGACCTTGAAGAAGCCCAGCTTCTCGTCGTCGTACGGCCCGACCCATTCGGCGGCATCGATGGTGCCTTTTTCCAGCGCCGGATAGATGTCCGAGCCGGGGATCTGCTGCGTCACCATCCCGAGCGTCGACCAGACCGCACCGCCCAGACCGGCGATGCGCATCTTCACGCCCTTGACGTCGGCAAGGGTCTTGATTTCCTTGCGGAACCAGCCGCCCATCTGCACGCCGGTGTTGCCACCCAGGAACGACACGACGTTGTAGCTGCTGTAGAACTCGTCGAGCAGCTTCTGGCCGCCACCCCGGTAGATCCAGGCGTTGAGCTGTCGGGCGTTCAGGCCGAACGGTACCGACGTGCCGAAACCGAACGTCTTGTCCTTGCCGACGTAGTAATACGAGCAGGTATGGCAGCACTCGACGGTGCCGTTCTGAACGACGTCCAGTGCCTGCCCGCCCGGCGCGATTTCGCCGGAAGCGAACACCTGGATCTGGAATTTGCCGCCGGTCATCGCGGCCACGCGCTTGGCCAGCGTCTCGGCGCCACCGTAGATCGTGTCCAGGCTCTTGGGAAAACTCGACGTGATACGCCACTTGACGGCCGGGGTTCCCTGCGCGATCGCTGGGGCGGCTATCGCGCCGGCCGCGACGCCGACGCCCGCTTTCTTCAAGAAAGAACGACGTTCCATTAATGCCTCCTGGTTAGGGGTGGGTGTCGGATCAGCCGACGGAGTACACGATCTGCAAGCTTCCACGCGGGTTCCCCCGTCAGACGCCCCGAACGGCGCCCCTGGCGCTCTACTTCTCATGTCAACACGGGATTCTATATGGATTCCGAAACGCTTGTCGCGCGGATTCCGCCGCGCGCCAACGCATCCGACAGGCGACGACCGGCGCCCGACGGCAGGCCGGTCACGGGATCACTTCTTCGCCGCGGATCCCGGCGTGACGACGGCCGTGTGCATGAAACTGTGGCTGCGCGCGTCCGACAGCCCGAAGGCACGGATCTGCTCGTCGCGAAAACGTCTCCACTCGGGGTAGATCTTCCGGAATTCCTCGCTGCCGGCCATGGCCTCGCCGTAGACCTCCTCGGCGGCCAGGAACCCGGCCTTCGCGATCTCCTGCGGCAACGGGCGCAATTGCACGCCGTTGGCGAGCAGCGTGCGCATCGCCCGCGGATTGATCGCATCGTAGCGCGACCGCACGTCCACACCGGCCGCGGTGCAAGCTGCCTCGAACGCGGCCTGGTACTCCTTCGGCAGCGCCGACCATGCCTGCAGATTGACGAACACGGCAAGCTGGTTGCCATCCCCCGCCCAGAACGGGTAGCAGTAGTACTTGACGATCCTGTAGAAGCCCTGCTTCTCGTCGTCGTAGGGGCCGATCCATTCGGTGGCGTCGATGCGCCCCGCCTCCAGCGACGCGTTGAGTTCGCGGTCGGCGACCTGCTGCGGCACGACACCGAGCCGGGCAAGAACGGCGGCGCCGAAGCCGCTGCAGCGCATCCTGAGGCCCTTCAGATCGGCCGCTGATTTCACCTCCCGGCGAAACCACCCGCCCATCTGCACGCCGGTGCCGCCCGCGGGGAAGCCGATGACGTTGTAGCGCTTCAACGCGCTGCGCAACAGCGGCAGGCCTCCGCCGTGGTGCAGCCACGCGTCCTGCTGGCGGGCGGTCATGCCAAAAGGCATCGCGCCGAAAAGCGCGAACACGGGATCGCGATCAAAGAGAGCGTTCGCCTCGGCATGGCAGGACTCGAGCGACCCGTCGCGCACCGCGTCGAGAAGCTGCGCACCGGGAACGATCTCGTCCCCCGCGAAGACCTGGATCCGGAACCTGCCGCCCGTCATCGCGGCGAGGCGCTCGGCCAAGCCGGCGACGCCACCGAAGACGACGTCGACGCTCTTGGGTAAACTCGACTGCAGACGCCACTTGACCTCGGGCAGGCCTTGCGCGTCTGCCGGCGACACGAACGCGCCCAGCGCGACGCCGGCGCCGGCGCCGGCATGTTGCAGAAACCTACGACGTTGCACGGTCCTCTCCAGGCGAGCGATTCGGAAAACCCCGCCGCGGCCGCTCAAGGCGTCAGCTTGCGGACGGCAGAGAACAGCGTCCACGCCCAACCCCCCTGCCGTTCGAGCGTCTGCGTGAACCGGATCAGATAGCGGGCATTGCCGGTATCGAGTTCGACCATCGTGCCGTTGACGAACTTGTCGTCCGGACCGATGAGGCTGCGCTGCGAGGCCTGACGGTTTTCGGGGTGCGCCGGCAGATAGATGCCAAAGAACGGCCTGTCGCCTCCGCCCTTGCCGCTGCCAGCAGGTGTCATCCAGCTTCGAAGCAGCACTCGCACCAGGCGCCGGGCGATGATCTCGACGCCGACGGTGACCTCGTCGACCTGATGCCGCTGCATGCGCCTGACAACCGCCAATGCCCAGGCGTCGTTCTCGCGGATCGCCAGGATCTCGCCCAGCTTTTGCGGCGCCTCGCTGGCGGCGCAGACGAGGCGGCAGCCGGTCTCGCTGCGATCGACCATCTTCCACATGCTGCCGCGGACCCGACGCGCCACCGATTCGGGGTTGGCGTTGGGCCCCATCATCTGCGTCACTTCGTCGAAGCTTGCGCTGACCCCCGGGGTGCGCGCGGCGTCGGGGAGGCGCTCGATCTCGGCGATCGCGCGACTCGCCGCATTGAGGCCCGCGACCACGCGAACCTCGTTTTCGGTGGCGAAGCGCTGCGCCCGCGGCGCCTGCGCGATGGCCTCGGGTCCGAACAGCGACGCGAGCCGCATCAGCAACAGCCGTTGCTCGCGCACGGGCAATTCGTCGAGCTTCACCGCGCCGTCGTCGTGCTCGGGCAGCCAACGCATGCGCTCCACGACGCGGCCGTACACCGGGCCGGTGTCCAGAAAGAGGATCCGCCCTCCGGCGGAGGGTTTTTCCTGGCGCCGCAGGCCGCGCGACGCGGTGAGGTCGACGAAAAAGCTGGCGCCGGCTCCCGGTGGCGGAATCAGCGTCAGCGACGGCGACCAATCCTCGATCTGCCGCGCCACCCATTCGACCTGATCGGGCGTGAAATTGCCGGAATCGAGGCGCATCAGCAGCAGCGCCTGCAGGTACTCCTGCTCGACACAGACGCCGGGTCGCGAGAACGTGCCGGCGCCGAACATGAGTTGCTCGCGCTGCCAGCCGCGCATGCGGGCGAATTCGTAGAGCTCGTGGAACTCGCGCCACTGCGCCGGGATCCAGTGGCCGTAGCGGAACAGCCGGAACTTGCCGTCCAGCCCCTTGTAATGCGCGAGCCTGACGAGCACCCAGGGCAGGACCGCACGCCAGCGCTTGTTGTCGGCGCTCGGATAGCCCGCCTTCAGGCCCTGGTTGTACGCCGACGTAAAGGCCTTGACGAGATCGAACACGGCGTGCCAGAGCCGGGATTCGACCGCCGAACTCTTCTGGTAGTTGCGCGTGTACTGGGCGACGAGCTGGGCGATGATCGGCTCGAGTCTGGCATCGATCTTGAGCAACGCTTCGACCTGCGCCGGGCCGACCTCGGTGCGCACGCCCGGGAACTCGGTGACGAGGTCGAGTGCGGCTTTTTGCACCGCCATGATGTCGCCGCTCGGCAGCGCGGCGATCCACTGGTCCGCATTGGCCACATTGCGCAACGGATCGTTGAGCGAGCGGAGCCAGTTGAATGCGGGCTGGAGCATGATCGGCGCGACTCGTTCGGCCTCGACGCCTATCTGCCGGCGACCATCATCCGGCCGATCAGCATCGAGCCCACATGCCGCGCGCCGCGTCGGTCGACATCGCTGCCGATGGCCACGATGTCGCGGTACATGTCGCGCAGGTTGCCCGCGATGGTGATCTCCTCGACCGGGTAGGCGATTTCGCCACCTTCGACCCAGAACCCCGCGGCACCGCGCGAGAAATCGCCGGTCACCGGGTTCACGCCCTGCCCCAGCTGCTCGGTGACGAACAGGCCACGCCCCATCCGCCGCAACAATGCCTGCAGATCGTCGCTCCCATGTGCCACGACGAGGTTGTGCGCACCGCCCGCGTTGCCCGTGGTTTCCATGCCGAGCTTGCGCGCGGAATAGCTGCCCAGGAAGTAGCCTTCGACGACGCCGTTGCGCACGACGTCACGCGGCCGCGTCGCCACGCCTTCATTGTCGAACGGAGCGCTGCCGCGGCCTCTCGGCGCGTGCGGCTCCTCGCGAATCGAGACGTCGGGCGAAAACACCGTCGTGCCGAGCGAATCGAGCAGGAACGACGACTTGCGGTACAGCGAACCGCCGGAGACCGCGCCGACGAAGAAGCCGATCAGATCGCCGGCCTCCGGCGCCTCGAAGAGGACCGGGCATTCGAGGGTTCCAAGCTGGCGCGCGTTGAGCCGCCGCGCGGTACGCTCGCCGGCAATGCGTCCGACCACGGCAGCCGGCTCCAGATCACCGGGCGCGCGCGCCGCCGTGTACCAGTAGTCGCGCTGCATGCCGGCGTCATCCTCGCCGATGACCGAGCAGTCGATGTGGTGCCGCGAGCTGCGATAGCCGCCCATGAACCCCAGCGAGTTGGCGTAGACGAACTCGCCCTCGTTGCAGGCGACGGTCGAGCCCTCGGTGTTGGTGTGCCTGCGATCGACAGCCAGCGCCGCGACCTCGGCCTCGCATCCGAGCGCGATTGCCGCCTCGACCGGGAGATCCCAGGGATGGTAGAGATCGAGGTCGGGGATCAGCGTGGCGAGGCGCGCCGGATCCGCGAGCCCCGACGCCGGGTCCTCTGCCGTATAGCGCGCGATCGCAAGCGCCTTGTCGACGCTCGCGCGGACGGCATCGTCGGAGAAGTCGGCGGTGCTCGCGTGACCGCGACGCTGTCCAAGGAACACCGTGACGCCGATGCTCTTGTCGCGATTGTAGGCGATCGTCTCGACCTCGGCGCGACGGACGGTGACGCTCTGCCCGACCGCCTGCGACACCTCGGTTTCGGCGGCCGTCGCACCGCCCTTGGCCGCGGCCGCGAGCACGGTGGCGGCGATGCGCTCCAGTTCGGCGCTGGGCAAAGGAAAGCGACCGGCATCGATGCGCGAGGGAGCAGATGTCATAGTGTGGTTGGGTGGCGAATCGATAAGGAACAAGAGCGGGGAACACGACAGTGCGCGACGGTGCGACGCGGCGAGGGGAGAGCCGGACTTCCCGACGCACAACCGCACTGGACCGCAGCATCCGGGCGTCTGGGCTATCATAGCAAAGGCGCTTCCCCCGCGCGCAAATCCGTTCCCACGATGGTACCCACCGATTCCCCACCGCTGATCGGCCGCAGGCGCACCCACGATGGCCGTCCGTCCACTGCCGCGACGGCCGGGACCGGCGATGCGCCGTCGAAAACCCGGCGCAAGGCCGAGAGCCAGGATCTGCAGGATCTCGGCGAACAGCTGGTCGCGCTCGGCACCAGTCGTTTCGAGGCGATCGTCACCGGGGCCGCGTTGCCCGAGCGACTCGTCGAAGCGATCGTCGCCGCGCGCACGATCACGGCCCGGGGTGGCCGCAAGCGGCAGATGCAATTCATAGGCAAGCTGATGCGCGACGTCGATCCGGCGCCCATCGAGCGGCAGCTGGATGCCTGGGCCCAGGGCCAGGCCATGGATGCCGCGCGCCAACACGCCCTCGAGCGCTGGCGCGACCGATTGCTGGCCGAGTCCGACGCGCTCGACGCGCTGGCCGCGCAATATCCCGGCCTGGACCGTCCGCGCTTCCGTTCGCTGATCGCAAAGACCACGGTCGAGCGCGAGCGCGGCGCGCCGCCGCGCGCCTACCGCGAGCTGTTTCGGGAGCTGAAGCAGCTGGCGGCGGCCGCACCCGACCCCCACACCGAACCCCACGCCGAACCCGGCCCGAGCCCTGCACCATGACACACGCTGCTTCGCTGATCATCGGCCTGGTGTCGATCTCCGACCGCGCTTCCGCCGGTGTCTACGAGGACAAGGGAATCCCCGGACTCACCGCGTGGTTCACGGCGGCGCTCCGGTCGCCGTGGCGGATGGAGACACGTCTCATCCCCGACGAGCAGGCGACCATCGAGCGCACGCTGATTGAGCTCGTCGACATCGTGGGCTGCCATCTCGTGCTGACCACCGGCGGCACCGGCCCCGCCCCGCGCGACGTCACCCCCGAGGCCACGCTGGCCGTCGCGCACAAGGTCCTGCCCGGCTTCGGCGAAGAGATGCGGCGCGTGAGTCTCAGGTACGTGCCCACGGCGATCCTGTCGCGGCAGGTCGGCGCCGTGCGCGGCAAGGCGCTGATCCTCAACCTACCCGGCCAGCCCAAGGCCATCAAGGAAACGCTGGATGGCGTCTTCCCGGCCGTGCCCTACTGCATCGACCTGATCGGCGGTCCCTACATCGAGACCCACGAAGCGATCTGCAAGGCGTTCCGGCCCAAGTCGGCGCCGCGCCCGGAAGGCGCCGCTTAGATCACGTCGTCGCGCAGCAACGCGATCCGCGGCGCCGGGTCTTGGCGAAAGAACCGTGCGAACTGGTCATACACTCGCGGGTATTCGTCGCGCAGCAGCACCGGGTCGGCAAAGAAGACTTCCGCGAGGACGGCAAAGAACTCGGCCGGGCTCTCGGCGGCATAGGGATCGATGTGCGTGTGCCGACCGAGCTTGACGCGGGTCGCGAAGTGTTCGTAGCCGGCGCGCAGCGTGTCTTCCCAGGCGCGCGCCGACATGTCGGCGGGAAGCGGCGGGCAACCGTTCGCGTCGCCGCTTCTCATGTCGAGCTTGTGCGCGAACTCGTGGATGACGAGGTTCATGCCGGTGGCGTCCCAATCGGCGCTTGCCTCGACGTCGGGCCAGGACAGCATCACCGGCCCATGCGGCATCGCCTCGCCGGCGAGCGGCCCCTCCTGCCGATGGACAACACCCGCATCGTCCTGCCATTCCCATCCCGGATAGAACTCGTCGGGATAGACGACAATGTTCTCGAAACCGTCGTACCAGGAAGTGTCGAGATTGAGTATCAGCACGCAGGCCTGCAGGGCTATGATCACGCGCTGCAGCGGCGTCACCTCGTGCCCGCGCGCGCCGACGATCGCCTTGGCGTCGAGAAACAGCACCACCAGGTCGCGCAGGCGCTCGAATTCCTCGTCGGTGTAGATGGCGAGGAACGGCAACGCCTCCAGCGCCTCGCGCCACAGCGCCTCCGGCAGCGCCGACTGCGCCAATACGCGTTCCCGCCGCCACCTGAGAAATCGCTCGAACACCGCTCGCGCCCCCGTCGATCAGCGCTTGTCGGCGCCCGCGTCCGGCAACAGCGCATCGCTGCTGCCGACCAATCGCGCCGCCTCGTGTTCCGGCAGCGATTCGACCTCGCGCAGGTGACGCTCGATGGCGCGCGTGCGCACGCCGGCGTCGTCGATGGTGCGGCTCGCCTGGTCGATCTTGTCCTTGGTCCTCGCCAGGATCTCGCCGAAGCGGTGGAACTCGGTCTTCACCGCCGCGAGCACTTTCCACACCTCGCTCGACCGCTGCTCGATCGCCAGCGTACGGAACCCCATCTGCAGGCTGTTGAGCAACGCGGCGAGGTTCATCGGCCCTGACAGCAACACGCGATAGTCGCGCTGCACCGCGTCGGCGAAACCGGGACGCGCCATCATCTCCGCGTACAGGCCTTCGGTGGGAACGAACAGGATCGCGAAATCGGTGGTGTGTGGCGGCTCGACGTACTTGTCGCGGATCTTCTTCGCTTCGGCGCGGAAGAAGTCGTCGAGGGTCTTGCGGCAGGCGTCGGCGGCGACGAGGTCGGCGCGCTCCAGCGCATCCTGAAGGCGCTGCCAGTGATCGAGCGGAAACTTGGCGTCGACGGGCAGCCAGCAGGGCGCTCCGCCGTCCTTCCTGCCCGGGAGTCGAATCGCGAACTCGACGCGTTCGCCGCTCTTCGGGCGCGTCTCGACATTGGTGTCGTACTGCTGCGGCGTCAGCATTTCGGCGAGCAGCGTCGCGAGCTGCACCTCGCCCCAGCCGCCGCGCGTCTTGACGTTGGCCAGCACGCGCTTGAGATCGCCCACGCCCGCCGCCAGCACCTGCATCTCGCCCAGGCCCTTGTGCACCTGCTCCAGGCGGTCCGACACGTGCTTGAACGACGCTCCCAGTCGTTGCTCCAGTGTCACCTGCAGCTTTTCGTCGACGGTCGTGCGCATCTCGTCGAGCTTCTTCGCGTTCTCGAGGCGCAGCACGTCGAGCCGTTGCTCGACGGTGACGCGCACCGCTTCCAGGCGCTCGTGCTGGACGCGGGTGAGTTCCGCCAGCCGTTCGCCGAAGCGCTGCATCTCGTCCCCCTGCAGCGACGCCATTGCGGAGAGCTGCTGCTGCATCGTCTGCCCGAATCGGGCGAGGTTGGAGGCGAGTTCGGCGCGCGCAGCGGCGGCCGTAGCGGCGCTCTCGCCGCGGGCGGTCGCGAGATCTCCCCGCACATCCCGCTCCAGGTTCGACGACTGCGATGCGAGCGCCTCGACGCGCGCGCGCAACTCGGCCGCTTCGCGCGCGGCGGCGTCGCGTGCTGCAACGAGCGCGCCGAGCCGCGACCCGGCCCACGCGAGGAGCCCCGCCAGCACCAGCGTGCACAGCACTGCAACGGCGATCAGCAGCGTGGCGTCGGTCATCGTCGAACGCGTTCAGATCCGCGGCGGGTGGCGGGATCGATCCCGATGCCTCACGCCGCTTCGCGCGACGCCTTCTTGCGCTCGTGTTCCTTGAGGTGGCGCTTGCGGATGCGGATCGATTGCGGCGTGACCTCGACCAGTTCGTCGTCGGCGATGAACTCGACCGCGTACTCGAGATTGAGTTCGATCGGCGGCACCAGGCGCACCGCCTCGTCGGTGCCGGAGGCGCGGACGTTGGTGAGCTGCTTGCCCTTGATCGGGTTTACGACCAGGTCGTTGTCGCGGCTGTGAATGCCGATCACCATGCCCTCGTACAGCTTGTCGCCCGGCGAGACGAACATCCGACCCCGGTCCTGCAGCTTCCACAGCGCGTAGGCGACCGCCTCGCCGTCCTCCTGCGAGACCAGCACGCCGTTGCGACGATCGGGAATTTCGCCCTTCACCGGCGCGTAGCCGTCGAAGACGTGGCTCATCAGCCCCGTGCCGCGGGTGAGATTCATGAATTCGCCCTGGAACCCGATCAGGCCACGTGCGGGAATCCGGTACTCGAGCCGGGCGCGACCGCGGCTGTCCGATTCCATGTTGGTGAGCTCGCCGCGGCGGGGACCCAGCGCTTCCATCACCGAGCCCTGGTGGTGTTCCTCGACATCGACCGACAGCGCCTCGTAGGGTTCGCAGGTGACGCCCTCGACCTCCCGCAGCACCACGCGCGGACGCGAGACCGCAAGCTCGAACCCCTCGCGCCGCATGTTCTCGATCAGGATCGTGAGATGCAGCTCACCGCGGCCCGACACCAGGAACGCGTCGGTGTCGCCGGTCTCGTCGACGCGCAACGCCATGTTGGTGAGGCGCTCCTTGATCAGGCGATCGCGCAGGTTGCGCGAGGTCACGTACTTGCCCTCGCGCCCGGCCAGCGGCGAGGTGTTGACCTGGAAGTACATCGACAGCGTCGGCTCGTCGACCAGGATCGGCGGCAGCGCTTCCGGGGTCTCGATCGCGGCCAGCGTCGTGCCGATCGACAGGTCGTCGACACCGGTGACGAGCACGATGTCGCCGGCGTCGGCAACCGTCACCGGCACCCGCTCCATCCCCGAGAAGGCGAACAGCTGGCCCACCTTGCCGGTCGGAGCGATCTGCCCCTCCGCCAGCGGACCGTGGAGGATCGCGACCTGCTGGCCCGCGGCCAGCCGCCCGCGACGCACGCGGCCGATGCCCAGCCTGCCGACGTAGCTCGAGTAGTCGAGCGCGCTCACCTGGAACTGCAGCGGCCCGTCGACGTCGGTCACCGGCGGCGGAACGCTGGCGAGGATGGTTTCGAACAGCGGCCGCATGTTGGCACCGGCGCCGGGCAAATGAGCCTTGGCGACCTCGACGTCGAGTGTCGCCCAGCCGTTCAGCGCCGACGCGTACACGACCGGGAAATCGAGCTGGTGCTCGTTGGCGCCCAGCTTGTCGAAGAGTTCGAAAGTCTGGTTGACGACCCACTCGGGACGCGAGCCGGGACGATCGACCTTGTTGATGACGACGATGGGCTGCAGACCCTGCTGCAGCGCCTTCATGGTCACGAAGCGGGTCTGCGGCATCGGGCCTTCGACGGCATCGACGAGCAGAAGCACGCCGTCGACCATGCCCAGCACGCGCTCGACTTCGCCGCCGAAATCGGCGTGCCCCGGCGTGTCGACGATGTTGATCTTGGTGTCGCCGTAGGTGATCGAGCAGTTCTTGGCCAGGATCGTGATGCCGCGCTCGCGCTCGAGATCGTTGCTGTCCATCATCCGCTCGCCGACATGCTGATGCTTGGCGAACGTGCCGGCCTGCACCAGCAGCTTGTCGACAAGTGTCGTCTTGCCATGATCGACGTGGGCGATGATGGCGATGTTGCGCAAGGCAGCGGGGCGGGTCGTCATGGTGGGGAGTGGCTCGTCAGGGGGCCCGCAGGATGTGGGCGGCGGGCAACCCGAAATTATAGCCCGATAGGGGGCGTAGGCACCACAAATATTTCGCCAAATCCGAAACTTAGGCTACAATTCGCGTTCGGGCGGCCGTTCCGGTCACCGCCCAACTCGCTACGGACCGGGAACGACCGCCACTGCGCTCTCCCGAGCCGATTCAGCGTCGCCTCCCCGTTCCTCCCAGCGCCCATCCAGTTATCCGCAGCCTGGACCGGAAATCCCGCAGGGGATGGGCCGCGTCCAGGAGTTGCAATGCACGCAACGAGCTTCGACGAGCTCGGCCTGCGGCCCGAATTGCTGCGGGCCGTGGCCGAAGCCGGCTATACCATTCCCACCCCTATCCAGGCGCAGGCGATCCCGGTGATCATGGCCGGCCGCGACGTCATGGGTGGCGCGCAGACCGGCACCGGCAAGACCGCCGGCTTCGCGCTGCCGATCCTGGAGAAACTGGCCCCGATGGCCAACGCCAGCCCCTCGCCGGCGCGGCACCCGGTGCGCGCGCTGATCCTCACGCCGACGCGCGAACTTGCGATCCAGGTCGAGGAAGCGGTCCGCACCTACGCCAAGTACACCAACCTGCGTTCGACGGTGGTCTACGGCGGCGTCGACATCAAGCAGCAGCTGGCGATCGTGCGCGCCGGCGTCGAGATTCTCGTCGCCACGCCCGGCCGCCTGCTCGACCACATCGAGCACAAGAGCGTCTACCTCGGACAGGTCGAGATCTTCGTCCTCGACGAGGCCGACCGCATGCTCGACATGGGCTTCATACCGGACATCAAGCGCATCATGGCGCTGCTTCCGGTCACCGCCAAGCGGCAGAACCTGCTGTTCTCGGCCACGTTCTCCGGCGAGATCAAGAAGCTCGCCGATGCGCTGCTCAACGCGCCGCAGCTGATCGAAGTCGCCAAGCGCAACACCGCCGCCGAAACCGTGTCGCAGTGCGCGTACAAGGTCGACGGCGAAGCCAAGCGCGGCCTGCTCGAGCACCTCGTGCGCTCGCGCAACCTCAACCAGGTGCTGTGCTTCGTGCGCACCAAGCACGGTGCGTCGCGGCTGGCGCGGCAACTCGAAAAAGACGGCCTCGTCACCTCGGCGATCCACGGCGACAAGGACCAGAAAGCGCGGCTCGAGGCACTCGAGGCGTTCAAGGAGGGCAAGCTGCAGGTGCTGGTCGCCACCGACGTCGCCGCGCGCGGCCTCGACATCGACGACCTGCCGCTGGTCGTCAATTACGAAATGCCGTACGTGCCCGAAGACTACATCCACCGCATCGGCCGCACCGGACGCGCGGGCGCGTCGGGCGAGGCGATCTCGTTCGTTGCCCCGGAGGAGGAGCGCCTACTTGCCGAGATCGAGCGGCTGCTGAAGAAGACGGTTCCGATCGTCGTTGCGGAAGGCTTCGATCCGTCGAGGAGCGGCCGGCGCGAGCACAGCGAGCCCCGGGAGCGCGGCGCACGGCCCGCGCGGCCGGGGCACGAATCGCGCGCCCCGCGTACCGAGCGACTCCCGCGCGACGAGACGAAGCCCGCACGCGCACCGCGCGTCGATGCACGTCCCGAACGCACGCCACGCGAGGATCCCAGAATCGAGCGCGAGCGCGCATTCGCGCTCAATCCCGACCAGCCGCTGCAGCAGAGCAGCACGGCCGAGACCGGAGAAACGCGGATCCCGACCCGGCCCGCGCGACCGGGATTCGGCCACGGCCGGCCGGTGCCTGCGCTGCTGATGAAGCGCCCCGTCGCTGCCGCCGAGCCCGAGAACGCCTGACGCGCTTCCTGCGTCCTTCACCCCGGCCAGTACGCTGGTGACATCCTTGAACGGCGCGCGCCCCGCCACCGTACTTGCGGTGGATGACCTGACGGTGGAGTTCGCCACCACCGAGCGCGTCGTCGAGGCGATTCGCGGCGTCAGCTTCTCCGTTGCCGCCGGCGAGACGCTGGCCATCGTCGGCGAATCCGGGTCCGGGAAATCGGTGTCGGCGCTGTCGATCATGCGTCTGGTCGAGCACGGCGGCGGGCGCATCACCCGGGGCCGGGCCGACTTCACGCGGCCCGACGGCTCGCAGCTGGACCTGGTCCGCGCCGGCAACGCCACGATGCGCGCGATCCGGGGCGCCGAGATCGCGATGATCTTCCAGGAGCCGATGACCTCGCTCAACCCGGTGTTCACCGTCGGCGAGCAGATCGCCGAGTCGGTGCGCCTGCACCAGCGCAAGGACCACGGCACCGCCGAAGCCGAAGCGCTGCGCATGCTCGAACTCGTGCGCATGCCCGAGGCGGCACAGGCACTGCACCGTTATCCGCACCAGCTCTCCGGCGGCATGCGGCAGCGGGTGATGATCGCGATGGCGCTGTCGTGCCGCCCGCGCCTTCTGATCGCCGACGAGCCGACCACCGCGCTCGACGTCACCATCCAGGCCCAGATCCTGGCGCTCATCCGCCTGCTGCAGGAAGAGCTCGGCATGGGCGTGATCTTCATCACCCACGACATGGGCGTCGTCGCCGAAGTCGCCGATCGCGTCGTCGTGATGTGGCAGGGCGAGAAGGTCGAGGAAGGTCCGGTCGAGGCGATCTTCGCCGCCCCGCAGCACCGCTACACGCGAGCGCTGCTGTCGTCGGTCCCCCGGCTGGGCTCGATGCACGGAACCGATCGGCCGGCGAAGTTCCCGCTGATCGAACTCGACGCCCCGGGCGCGGCGCCAGCGGTCGCGGTAACGCCATCGCCTGCCTTATCTGAGAAAAGCACGCCGCTGTTGCGCGTGCGCGGCCTCACCACGCGCTTCGACCTGCGCTCGGGCTTCTTCCATCGCGTCCGCCGGCGCGTGCATGCGGTCGAGCGCGTGGATTTCGATCTTCACGCCGGAGAGACGCTGGCGCTGGTCGGCGAATCGGGCTGCGGCAAGTCGACGACCGGTCGCTCGCTGCTGCGCCTCGTCGACATTGCCGCCGGCAGCATCGAATTCGGCGGCCGCGACATCGCGCGGCTGCCGGCATCCGACGTGCGCCCGGTGCGGCGCGACATCCAGATGATCTTCCAGGATCCGTTCGCGTCGCTTGATCCGCGGCTTACCGTCGGCTTTTCGATCGCCGAGCCGCTGTACGTCCACAGCGTGGCCAACGGCAGCGAGGCGCAGGACCGCGTTGCCTCGCTGCTGGCGCACGTGGGGCTGTCGCCCGACCATGCGCAGCGCTATCCGCACGAGTTCTCGGGCGGCCAGCGGCAGCGCATCGCCATCGCCCGGGCGCTGGCGCTCAATCCCAGGATCATCGTCGCCGACGAGGCCGTCTCGGCGCTCGACGTCTCGATACAGGCGCAGATCGTCAACCTGCTGCTCGACCTGCAGGCGGAACTGGGCCTGGCGTACCTCTTCATCTCCCACGACATGGCGGTCGTCGAGCGCGTGAGCCACCGCGTGGCCGTCATGTACCTGGGCCAGATCGTCGAAATCGGCCCGCGCCGCGCGGTGTTCGAGAATCCGCAGCACGACTACACGCGCACGCTGATGGCCGCCGTGCCGGTCGCCGACCCCACCCGCCGGCGACGCAAAAGGGAGTTATCATCGGCGGAAATCGCGAGCCCGGTGCGTGCCGTCGGCGACGAGCCGCAGATGCTGCCGCTGCGTGAAGTCGGCCCCGGCCATTTCGTTGCCGTACATCCGGTCACGGGCAAGCGCTGATGCCCGTGCCGCGCGTCAACCGTCGTACTTTCGTTCCCCTTCCCTGCCTCACGCTGGAGAAACCACGATGAAACCGCTGTTCCGCTCCACTCTGCTGACCACCGCTGCGCTGGCGATCATGGCCGCCGGCCCCAGCTTCGCCGCCAAGGACGTCGTCCTGGCCGTGGCGTCGACGTTCACCACCACCGACCCCTACGACGCCAACGACACGCTGTCGCAGGCGATGGCCAAGTCGTTCTACCAGGGGCTCTACGGCTTCGACAAGGACATGAAGATGATCCCGGTGCTCGCCGAGAGCCACGAGGTCACCAAGGACGGACTCGTCTACACGTTCAAGCTGCGGAAGGGCGTCAAGTTCCACGACGGCACGGATTTCAAGGCCGACGCGGTCAAGGCGAATTTCGATCGCGTGACCAATCCCGACAACAAGCTGAAGCGCTACAGCCTGTACAACAACATCGCCAAGACCGAGGTCGTCGACGACTACACCGCGCGCGTCACTTTGAAGACGCCGTTCTCGGCGTTCGTCAACCAGCTCGCGCATCCGTCGGGCGTGATGATCAGCCCGACCGCACTCAAGAAATTCGGCAAGGACATCGCCTTCAACCCGGTGGGCACCGGGCCGTTCAAGTTCGTCGAGTGGAAGCAGACCGACTACCTCAAGGTCGCGAAGTTCGACGGCTACTGGAAGAAGGGCCTGCCGAAGGTCGACACCATCACCTGGAAGCCGGTGATCGACAACAACTCGCGCAGTGCGGTAATGCAGACCGGCGAGGCGCACTTCACGTTCCCGGTGCCCTACGAGCAGGTCGACACGCTGAAGGCGAAGGCCGACCTCGAGGTCGTCGCCGCGCCGTCGATCGTCCACCGCTACATGTCGATGAACGTGCAGCAGAAGCCGTTCGACAACCCGAAGGTGCGGCAGGCGATCAACTACGCGATCAACAAGGAGGCGCTCGCCAAGGTCGCGTTCAACGGCTACGCATTCCCGGCCGAAGGTGCGACGCCCGGCGGTGTCGAATACCACGTCAAGACCGGCCCGTGGCCCTACGACGTCGCCAAGGCCAAGGCGCTGCTTGCCGAAGCCGGGTATCCGAACGGCTTCGAGACCGAGCTGTGGTCGGCGTACAACCACAGCACCGCGCAGAAGGTGATCCAGTTCCTGCAGCAGCAACTCGCGCAGGTCGGCATCAAGGCGAAGATCCTGGCGCTCGAAGCCGGGACGCGGGTCGAGAAAGTCGAGAGCTGGCAGGATCCCGCCACCGCGCCGATCCGCCTCTACTACGTCGGCTGGTCGTCCTCCACCGGTGAGGCCGATTGGGCGTTGCGCCCGCTGCTCTACGGCGAGTCTGCACCGCCCCGGCTGTTCAACACCGCGTACTACAAGAACGCCAAGGTCGACGGCGCCATCAAGGCGGCACAACTCACCACCAATTCGGCCGAGAAGGCGAAGCTCTACAAGGAAGCGCAGGAAGAGATCTGGAAGGATGCCCCCTGGGCCTTCCTCGTCACCGAGCGGCTGCTGTCGGTCAACAACAAGAAGCTCTCCGGTGTCCACGTGATGCCGGACGCCTCGTTCGCGTTCGAGGAAGCCGACCTCAAGTAGACGCGGCGCATTGCGCTCGTGCAGGAGCGGCTGTAGGAGCGGTTTCAGCCGCGAACGGTCGCACGCAGAAAGAATGCGTTCGCGCCTGAAGGCGCTCCTGCACGAGAGGTCTGCCCGATGCTCCAGTACGTCGCCAAGCGTCTCGCCGGACTCGCCCCGACGCTGTTCATCGTCGCGGTGCTGGTGTTCCTTTTCGTCCATCTGCTGCCGGGTGATCCGGCGCGGCTGGCGGCCGGCCAGGACGCAACGCCGGAAACGGTCGAACTCGTGCGGCAGGACCTCGGTCTCGACAAGCCGATTCCCGAACAGTTCGTGCGTTTCGTGTCCGGCGCGCTGCGCGGCGACTTCGGCAAATCGCTGCGGACCAAGCGACCCGTGGGCACCGAGATCGCCGAGCGCTTCATGCCGACGTTCTGGCTCACCGTCACCAGCATGTCGTGGTCGGTGATCATCGGCATGACGATCGGCGTTCTCTCCGCTGTCTGGCGCAACCGCTGGCCCGATCGCGTCGGCATGACACTCGCAGTCTCCGGCATCTCGTTTCCCGCGTTCGCGCTGGGCATGGTGCTGATGGAGATCTTCGCCGTCCAGCTCAACTGGCTGCCCACCGTCGGCGCCGACAGCTGGCGGCACTACATCCTGCCCTCGCTGACGCTGGGCGCCGCGGTCGCGGCGATCATGGCGCGCTTCACCCGCTCGTCGTTCGTCGAGATCCTGCAGGAGGACTACATCCGCACCGCGCGCGCCAAGGGGCTTCCCGAGAGTGCTGTCGTCGCCAAGCACGGACTGCGCAACGCGCTGATTCCCGTGGTGACGATGATGGGGCTGCAGTTCGGGTTCCTGCTCGGTGGCTCGATCGTCGTCGAGGTGGTGTTCAACTGGCCGGGGATCGGCCGCCTGCTCGTCGATGCCGTCGGCATGCGCGACTATCCGGTGATCCAGGCGCTGGTGCTGTTGTTCTCGCTCGAGTTCATCCTGATCAACCTGATCGTCGATGTCCTCTACGGTCTCATCAATCCCGCGATCCGGTACCGCTGATGGCTTCCGCTGCCGCCACGACCGCCACTGCCGCAAACGAGCGCGTCCGCACGCCGTGGAGCGAGTTCTGGCGCAAGTTCCGCCGCCAGCACGTCGCGGTGGCGGCGGCCGCCTTCGTGCTGCTGCTCGTCGCGGTCGCCGTGCTGGCGCCGCTCATCGTTCCCTTCGATGCCGAGAGCTTCTTCGACTACGACCGCATCAACGCCCGCCCGTCGTGGCAGCACTGGTTCGGCGTCGATCCGCTGGGGCGCGACATCTTCAGCCGCATCGTCATGGGCGCCCGCATCTCGCTGACCGCCGGCTTCGTGTCGGTCGCCGTCGGCGCCCTCGTCGGTACCGCGCTCGGGCTCGTCGCCGGCTATTACGAGGGCTGGTGGGACCGCGCGATCATGCGGCTTTGCGACGTGCTGTTCGCGTTTCCCGGCATCCTGCTCGCGATCGGCATCGTCGCCATCCTGGGCGGAGGCATGGCCAACGTCATCATCGCAGTCGCGGTGTTCAGCATTCCCACCTTCGCGCGGCTGGTGCGCGGCAATACGCTGGCGTTGAAGCACCTCACCTACATCGAGGCTGCCCGCAGCATCGGCGCATCGGACGCGACGATCATCCTGCGCCACGTATTCCCGGGCACGGTGTCGGCCGTCGTCGTCTATTTCTCGATGCGCATCGGCACCTCGATCATCACCGCTGCCGCGCTGTCGTTCCTCGGCATGGGCGCGCAGCCGCCGACGCCCGAATGGGGCGCGATGCTCAACGAGGCGCGCGCCGACATGATGACGGCACCGCACGTCGCGATCTTCCCGGCGCTGGCGATCTTCGTCACCGTGCTGGCCTTCAACCTGCTGGGCGACGGCCTGCGCGACGCCCTCGACCCCAAGATCGACCAGCGATGACCCCTGTCCCGCACATCGGCGATTTCGCCTCCGGCCCGCGCGCCTCCATCAGCGACGTCGCCGGCGTCACCGTCGGCCACAGCACCATCGCAACCGGCCCGCTGCAGACCGGCGTCACCGTCGTGAGCCCGCACCTCGCCGATCCGTTCCTGCAGAAAGTGCCCGCGGCGGCGGTGATCATCAACGGGTTCGGCAAGAGCGTGGGCCTCATCCAGCTGAACGAACTCGGCGTGCTGGAAACGCCGATAGCGCTGACCAACACTTTTTCGATCGGCACCGTCGCCACCGCACAGATACGCGCGGCGATCGCCGCCAATCCCGGCATCGCGCGGACGACGACGTCGGTCAACCCGCTGGTGTTCGAATGCAGCGACGCGTGGCTGTCCGACATGCAGGCGCTGGCGGTCACCGAGCGCGACTACGACGCCGCGCTGGCCGCTGCCGCGCCGGAATTCGAGCGCGGCTCGGTGGGCGCGGGCCGGGGCATGTCGTGCTTCGGCTTGAAGGGCGGCATCGGCACAGCGTCGCGCCGGCTCGACACCGACCGCCACACCGGCATGATCGGCGCGCTGGTGCTGGCGAATTTCGGCAAGCTCGAAAGCCTGACGATCGCTGGCAGGCGCATCGGCCCGGCGCTGGCCGCCCGGCTGAAGGGCTTGGCGCCGCAGCGCGACCAGGGCTCGGTGATCGTCGTGCTGGCCACCGATGCGCCGCTCGACCACAGGCAACTGCGGCGCATCGCCACCCGCGGCGCAGCAGGCATCGCCCGCACCGGCTCGTATTACGGTCACGGCAGCGGCGACATCGTCGTCGCCTTCTCCACCGCCGAGTGCGTGCCGCACGTGGCGGTCGGCACGGTGCTGACCCGTCGCAGCCTCGTCGAGACCGAACTGGAGCCGCTGTTCTGCGCCGCCGCCGATGTCACCGAGCAGGCGATCCTCGACGCGCTGTTCCGTGCCACCTCCGTCACCGGTTTTGCCGGCCACACCCGCCGGGCACTGACCGACGTGGCCCCGGACTGGGCCACGATCGAGGACTGACACGATGAAACGCCTGCGAATCGACGCCTGCCATTCGCGGCTGAAGCCGCTCCTGCACGCGAACTGCGGATGACCGTCGTCGTTGCCCACTGCCGCGCCGGCTTCGAAGCCGAAGCGGTTGCGGATCTCGCGCGCGTTGCCACGCACGCAGGGACGACGATCGACACCGATGCGCTGATCGGCCGTGGCTTCGTCGTCGCGACGCCCCGGACCTTCGACCCGCGGCGCTGGCCGCGTGCGCTCGATGCCGTGCCGCCGGTGTTCGTGCGCGCGCTCTTCTTCGGCACCGGACCGCATGCATTGTTCGATCCCGCCGCCACGCGCGGGCGCCCGGATCGCGTCGCTCCGCTCGTCGCCCTCGTCGCCGACATTCGCCGCGACTGCCGGCTGCCGGGCGTGGCGGCCGCGAATCGTGACGGCGCTGTCTTTTCCGAGCTGCGCGTCGAGATGCCGGACACCAACGACGGCAAGGCGCTGTCCGGCGTATGCCGCGGCGTCGAGCTCCCGCTCGCCGGCGCGCTGCTGGACGCGGGTGCGCTGGAGGAGCTCGACGCCGAGGACAGCCACTCGGCGCTGCCGGCGCTGCACGTGTTCTTCGTCGACGGCGCGACCGCCTTTGTTGGCGTCAGCGCTCTGCCCTGGGGCAGCCCGTTTGCCATGGGCATTCCAAGGCTGCATCTGCCGCGCGGCGCACCGTCGCGGTCGACGCTGAAGCTCGCCGAAGCCATCGTCACTTTCATGGGCGACCGCGCGGGCGATCTGCTGCACGCCGGGATGAAGGCGGTCGACCTGGGCGCCGCGCCCGGCGGCTGGACGTGGCAGCTCGTGCAGCGCGGATTGCGCGTCACCGCGGTCGATAACGGTCCGCTCAAGGGCGCGGTGGCGCAGGATCCGCTGGTCACGCATCTGCGTGTCGACGGGCTCTCGTACCTGCCGCGGCGGCCCGTCGACTGGATGGTGTGCGACATCGTCGACCAGCCGTCGCGCGTCGCGGCGCTGGTCGCGCGCTGGATCGGCGAAGGACACGCGCGGCGCTCGATCTTCAATCTCAAATTGCCGATGAAGAAGCGCTACGACGAAATGCTGCGCTGCCGATTGATCATCGACGACGCGCTGTCGCGATCACGCGCGCGGCACCGGCTGCAGTTGCGCCAGCTCTACCACGACCGCGAGGAGATCACCGGCTTCGTCGAGCGGATCGAGTGATGCCCGCGATGCCCGCGAACCGTCACTCGTCGGCGACGAGGCCCAGCCGTTTGTAGGTCGGCCGCATCGCGGTGGTGAGTGCTGGCAATCGGCGCCAGAACCACAGGCCGGCTGCCGCGCAGACGAGACCGTTGAATGCGAACGTCGCCGGCGCGCCGAAGTGCAGCGCGAGCGCACCGGCGGCGAGATTTCCCAGCGGTGCGACGCCGAGGAACGCCATGGTGAAGAAGCCCAGCACCCTGCCTCGCAGCCGGTCGTCGACGATCGTCTGCAGGATGGTGTTCGCCGACGCGGCGGCCAGAATGACGCCGCCGCCGACAATCGCCATCAGCACGAGCCCCAGCGGAAACTCGCGCAGGAACGCGAATGCTGCGAGCGCCAGTCCGCAGGCCGTCACCGCAAGCGCGATCACGCGCCCCAGGCCCACGATGGTCTCCCGACCTGCAAGGTAGAAGGTCGACGCGAGCGCGCCGGCGCCCGCCGCCGACAGCAGGTAACCCAGCGTCTGCGGGCCGCCGCCGTAGATGTCCTTGGCGTAGATCGGCATCAGCGACGAATACGGGCTGATCGTCCATGCGGCGCAAGCGACCAGCAGGATCAGCGAGCGGACCGGCACGAACCCGAACGCGTAACGCGCGCCTTCATTCCAGTTGTCGCGCCAGCTGCCCGGGATGGCCCTCGGCTCGTGGCGCGGCCAGCGCACACGCGTGAGCGCCAGCAGCACGGCCAGAAACGACGCCGCATTGATCGCGAAGCACACCGCCTCGCTGACGAACGACAGCAGCACGCCGGCGATCGCCGGGCCGATCACGCGCGCAGCGTTGACCATGAACGAGTTGAGCGCGATCGCGTTGGGCAGGTCGGCCCGGTCATCGAGCAGGTGCACGTACAGCGTCTGCCGCAGCGGGACATCGAACGCGGAGACCACGCCCATCCAGACCGCCAGCACGATGAGGTGCCACACCTCGATGCGATCGGCCCCGACCAGCACGGCGAGCGTCACTGCCTGCAGCGCCAGCAGCGTCTGCGTGGCGTAGAGCCCGACGCGGCGGTCGACGCGATCGGCGAGGATGCCGGCGAACGGTCCCAGCAGCAGGATAAAGATGTTGGCGGAGAACGATACGAGGCCCAGCAGCCACGCCGACCCGGTCAGCCGATACACGAGCCAGCCCATCGCCACCTGCTGCAGCCAGGTGCCGATCAGCGACAGGCTTTGCCCCGCGAAGTAGACGCGGAAATTCGCGTGACCCAGCGCGCGAAAGGTGTGCGTGAGGCCGAATTTCATCGGCCAGGTGCAGCGCACCCGAAGCCGGCGCCGCGCGGCGTCCGGTGTCCCGAAGCGGTCAAGCTCCGAGCCGCGTCAACTGCTCGCGCAATTGCGACAGCGTGGCGGTGAACCCGGTCAGGCGCACGCGCTCCTGCTCCACGACCGCAGCCGGCGCGCGCGCGACAAACCCCTCGTTGCCGAGCTTGGCGTTGGCCTTGGCGATCTCGCCCTCCAGCCGCGCGATCTCCTTGCCCATGCGCTCGCGCTCGGCGGCGACGTCGATCTCGATCTTCAGCATCAGGCGGAACGCGCCGACGATCTCCACCGGCGCATCCGATGCCGGCAACTCGGTGACGATCTCCACTCCGGAAAGCCTCGCCAGCGGTGCAAGGTACGGCGCGAATTGCTCCAGCGTTGCCGCGTCGCCGGCGGCAATCAGCGGCACCCGTTGCGCAGGCGACAGCGCCATCTGCCCGCGCAGCGCACGGCAGGCGTTCACGATGCTCTTGAGCAGCGCCATGTCCGCATCGGAGGAGGCGTCGACGCGATCGAAGTTCGCCTTCGGGAACGGCTGCCGCGAAATGGACTCTCCCGCCTTGCCGGCCAGCGGCGCCACCGTCTGCCACAATTCCTCGGTGATGAAGGGCATGAACGGGTGCGCGAGGCGCAGCGTGGCCTCGAGTTCGCGCACCAGCACCGAACGCGTTCCGCGTGCGGCGGCAGCGTCGCCGGCTGCGTCGGCGCGCGCGAGCTGCACCTTCGCGAGTTCGAGGTACCAGTCGCAGTACTCGTCCCAGACGAACTCGTACAGCGCCTTGGCGGCGAGGTCGAAGCGGTAGCCCTCGATGTTGGTGGCGATCGCGTGTTTCGCCTGCTGCAAACGCCCCAGGAGCCAGCGGTCGACGAACGACAGCGCCTTGGGTTGCGCGTCATCGAGACCAACGTCCTTGCCATCAACGTTCATCAGCACGAAGCGCGTCGCATTCCACAGCTTGTTGCAGAAATTGCGGTAGCCATCGCAACGGTTGAGGTCGAAGTTCAGCGTGCGGCCGAAGGTGGCGAGGCTCGCGAACGTGAATCGCACCGCATCGGCGCCGAACGACGGAATGCCGTCCGGAAACTGCTTGCGCGTCCGTTTTGCGATCGGGTCGCGCTGCTTCTCCAGCATCAGCCCGTAGGTGCGCTTCTCGACCAGCGCGTCCAGCGTGATGCCGTCGATCAGGTCGAGGGGGTCGAGCACATTCCCCTTCGATTTCGACATCTTCTGGCCTTCCTCGTCACGGACGATCGCGTTGATGTAGACGGTGCGAAACGGCACTTCGCCGGTGAAGTACACCGTCGTCATGATCATTCGCGCGACCCAGAAGAAGATGATGTCGAAGCCGGTGACCAGCACCGACGACGGCAGGAACGTCTCCAGCTCCTTCGTCTTCGCCGGCCAGCCCAGTGTCGAGTGGCACCACAGCGCCGACGAGAACCAGGTGTCGAGCACATCGGGATCCTGGAAGAACTGCTGCGGATCGCGATTGAGCTTCGCGCGCGCCTTTTCGCGGGCGGCGGCCTCGTCGCGGGCGACGTAGACGTTGCCGGCTTCGTCGTACCACGCGGGAATCCGGTGCCCCCACCACAGCTGCCGCGAGATGCACCAGTCCTGGATGTTGTTGATCCAGTGCAGGTAGGTCGACAGCCACTCCGCCGGCACGAACTCGACCTTGCCGGTCGTGCCGCTCGTCGGGCTCGGCAGCCCGTCGCCGACCGCGGCGAGGCACAGATCCTGGATCGTGCGCCCGGGGAAGTGCGGATGTCCCGTCGGGGCCGGTGTCTTCATCGCCACGAACCACTGGTCGGTGAGCATTGGCTCGACGACCTCGCCGGTGCGCCCGCAGCGGGGCACCACCATCCGGTGCGGCTTTTCGCTGACCAGGAGCTGCAGCTCGGCCAGGTCGGCAAGCACCGCCTTGCGCGCGACGTAGCGATCGAGGCCGCGGTACTTGACCGGCGCGTTGTCGTTGATGGTCGCGTCGAGCGCGAGGATCGGGATCGGCGCGAGGCCGTGCCGTTGCCCGATCTGCCAGTCGTTGAAATCGTGCGCCGGCGTGATCTTCACGCAGCCGGTGCCGAATGCCTTGTCGACGTAGCTGTCGGCGATGACGGGGATCGTGCGGCCGGTGAGCGGCAGCGTGACCTCCGTTCCGATGAGCGCCGTGTATCGCTCGTCATCGGGATTCACCGCGACGGCGACGTCGCCCAGCATCGTCTCCGGCCGCGTCGTCGCCACGACCAGCGAGCCCGTGCCGTCGGCGAACGGGTAACGGATCTCCCACAGCTTGCCCTGCTCCTCCTCGCTGTCGACCTCGAGATCCGACACCGCGGTGCCGAGCTTGGGATCCCAGTTGACCAGACGCTTGCCGCGATAGATGAGTCCGTCCTCATGCAGGCGAACGAAGGTCTCCAGCACCGCTGCCGACAGCCCCTCGTCCATGGTGAAGCGTTCGCGGGACCAGTCGCCCGAAGTCCCCAGGCGGCGCATCTGCCGCGTGATCGTCGAGCCGGATTCCTCCTTCCACGCCCACACCCGCTCGATGAATTTGTCGCGCCCGAGATCGTGCCGCGACGTGCCTTCGATCTTGAGCTGGTTCTCGACGACGATCTGCGTCGCGATGCCGGCGTGATCGGTGCCGAGCTGCCACAGCGTGTTCGACCCGGTCATCCGATGGTAGCGAATCAGAAGATCCATGATCGTCTGCTGGAACGCGTGCCCCATGTGCAGCGTGCCGGTGACATTCGGCGGCGGCAGCTGGATGCAGAACGACGGCGCGCCGGGCTTGTAGTCCGGCTTGAAATACCCGCGCGCCTCCCAGATCGGGTACCACTTCTCCTCAATCGAATGCGGCTCGAAGCTTTTGGCGAGTTCCATGGGGGTCGCGGTTCCGCCGGCACTGTGCCGGCACAATGTGCAAAGCCTGAAATTATAGCGGATGGGCCCACCCGCCCCGGCGAACGCGGGAGGCCGTCAGTAGCCGAGGTGGCGCGCTGCCTGGTAGAACGCGAAGCTCGCGAGCCACGCGAGCAGCACCGACCAGACGATCGACATCGCCGCGTAGGCGTTGCTCTTCGCCTCCGCGCGCAGCGTTGCGATCGTCGACAGGCAGGGCGTGTAGATGAGCGTGAAGAGCATGAAGCTGTACGCCTGCACCCAATCCATCCGCAGTGCGAGGTCGGCCGCCAGCGCCTGGCCTTCGAGCCCGAAGATCACGGCAAACGCGCCGATCAGCACTTCCTTGGCGACGAAGCCAAAGATCAGTGCGACGGTCAGGCGCTCGTCGATGCCGATCGGGGCGAGCACCGGCTGGAACAGGCGGCCCAGCATGCCGGCGAAGGTGTCGGGCCCACCGGCGACCGCGCCCGCGGGCAGGTTGGTCAGCAGCCAGATGAGGATGACGCCGCCGACGATGAACTTGGTGGCCCGGCGCAGGAAATGGCGCACTTCGTGCCACGCGCGCAGGCCGATCTGCCGCAGCGTGGGGAAGCGATACGGCGGCAACTCGAGCACGAAGGGCTCGTCGTTGCGGAAGCGACCCTTGAACGCGAC
Source organism: uncultured beta proteobacterium (assembly GCA_963788185.1). Lineage (GTDB taxonomy): Bacteria > Pseudomonadota > Gammaproteobacteria > Burkholderiales > Casimicrobiaceae > CAIWHR01. The sequence goes on along the minus strand of CAWBGE010000017.1, from coordinate 291,575 downwards.
GGCGGTGACGAGCGCCGCCATGAAACTCATCACGTACAGCGAGAAGATCACCAGCGGCGCCGCCCTCGCCGTGAAGATCGCCGCGGTGAGGAACAGGAACACCTGCAGACGCGCCGAGCACAGCGACACCGGGATGATCAGCATCGTCAGCAGGCGCAGGCCGCGCGAGCGCATGATCCGCGTGCCCATCGCCGCCGGAACGTTGCAGCCGAAACCCATCAGCATCATCACGAAGCTGCGACCGTCGAGCCCCAGCTTCGCCATCAGCGCGTCGGTGAGGAAGGCGGCGCGGGACAGGTACCCGGAGTCCTCGACCACCGCCATGAACAGGAAGAAGAGGATGATCAGCGGCACGAACGCGGCGACCGTCACCACGCCGGCCCAGACACCGTCGAGCGCGAAACCCGTGAGCCACGCCGGTGCCCCGGCGAACAGCGGCGCCAGCGCCGCCGCCCGGATGAGGTCGAAACCCTTCTCCAGCGCGTCCTGCATCGGCTCGCCGAGCCAGAACACGCCCTGAAAGACGGCCAGCATCACGAGGAAGAACAGCGGCAACCCGAACCAGGGATGCAGCAGCACGCGGTCGATGCGATCGGTCATCTGCGTGGGCAGGCGCGCGGGAATGTCGACAGCAGCCTTGAGCACCGCTGCCGCAGCTGCGTCGATCCGGTCGTCGGCGGCGAGATGCACGCGCAGGGCCTCCGGCGACGCGCGTCGGGCGCGCGCCAGTTCGCGCGTCAGCATCGCCATCGCTTCGCCGCAGCCCTGCCCGTGCTTGGCCGACAGCAGCGCGACCGGCATGGCGAGCTCGCGCGCCATCACCGCCGCGTCGATGCTGATGCCGAGCTGCCGCGCCTCGTCGGACATGTTGAGCAACAGCGCGCACGGCAGGCCGAGGTCGCGCAGCTGCAGCGCCAGTGCCAGCTGGCGATCGATCTGCGCCGCGTTGAGGATGATGGCGACGAGATCGATGCTCGCCTGCTCGATGAAGCGCCGGACGACGCGTTCGTCTTCGGAAAAGCCGTGGAGGTCGTAGATGCCCGGCAGGTCGACGATCTCGACCATGTCGCCGCCCAGCAGGATGCGGGTGGCCAGAAGGTCAACGGTGATCCCCGGCCAGTTGCCGACCCGCGCCGACGCACCGGTGACGCGATTGAACAGCGTCGACTTGCCGGTATTCGGCATGCCGACCAGAGCGATGCGCTTCATCGACCGCCCGGGTCAGCGCGTGACGGTGATCTGACTGGCCTGACGACGGCGAAGAATGACGTCGGTGGTGCCGAGCCGTACGTGCAACGGCCCGGCGAGGACGCCCTTGCGGATGAGGCGCACGCGCTGACCGATGCGGATGCCGAGGGCGGCCAGCCGCGATCTCAGCGCGGTATCGGCGTGGATGGCGGTGACGGTTGCGTCGTCGCCGGCGGTAAGGTGGTGGAGCGGAATCATGGTCGACTCAATCGAGAATGATTCGCATTTTCCACGACTCCGTCCGGCGCCGCAATGCCGAAACCTTGATCCGGCGCAAGCTTTGGGCGGACAGCGACCGAAACTCGCGTTCGGTGAATCCGGGCCGACCGGAGGCTACTTCGCAACGGAGGGAAGCTTGACCACAGGCGCCGGAGTCGGTACCGCCGCGGGTGCCGCAGTTGCCGCGCCGCGCCACTCGGCGTCGGTCAGCCGATAGAGCACGCCGGCGGGATCGTCCTTCAGGACGGCGAACTTGCCTTCCATGACGATGGGCTCGACGCCGTACCTGACGGCCGCCTTCGCCTGCACCTCGACAACCGCGTCCGGCCCGGCCGGCAGGCAGAACGAGCAATGCGGAGGCACGGCGGTCAGCAGAAAGCGCGTTTGCTTGTCGCCCATGTCGAGCGGAATGATGAAACCCTGGATCTTGACCGACTTCCGGTCGAGGGCAAGGATTTGCTTCGAGAACTCGGGCACCATTTTGGTCCCCTGCTTCACCGGCTGGACTTCCGCCAGCGTCCGCCAGGAAACTACGCCTTCCTTCTCCGGCAGCACGCTCGCGCTGTAATCGCTGGCGCTGGGCAGCCCTGCCGGGGGAATACCGGTCGTCACGGCCCGGGCCGGAACGGCGCCGGCGACGGCGAGCGCGGCTATCGACAACACGATCAGGCGCATCATTTCACCCCTCTGCCAGCGTGGCCGCGACGTCGAGCCGATAGGCACGCCACGCCGGCAACACGGTGGCGATTATACCGGCGGCCAGCGCCAGCACGACGACCCAGGACTCCTCGCCGCGCCAGTGCAACGCGCCGGCGGCGAGCGACGCAGCGGCGGGCAGCCAGTATCCTGCACAGGCGACGACCACGTGCGCGGCGGCAAGGCCCAGGAGCAGCGCGAGACCGGTCAGCAGCAGGCTTTCGAGCAGCAGCACGCCGACGATGCGCGCACGTGTCGCCCCCAGGGCGCGCATGATCGCCAGGTCGTTTCGACGTTCCTCCAGCGCCTGCGTCAGCGCCACGAAAAGTCCCAGCGTCGACGCGGCGACGAGCAGCAGCGCGAGACCGCGCACCACGTCCGCGCCGATGCCGAACACCGTGAAGAGCCGCGCCGACTCGTAGGCCGGCGACGCCGCCTGCAGCACGGTCCTTTCGTTGATCGTCCGCGGCAGGCTCGCAGCGGCGACGGGGCTCGCATACTTGACGAGCGCGAGCGTGACTTCACGACCGGCGTTCGCGGCGGCTTGCGTCTGCGGCGCGGTCTGCGCGCGATCGGTCGCGCCCGTGGCGGGAGTGCGCTGGGCATGGTCGTCGTGGTCGTCCGCGCCGGCAGCGCCGTGCGCCTCATGGACCGCCCACACGCTGTCAATGCCCGTCAATATCAGCCGATCGATCGCCGAACCCGTCGCCGCCAGCGTCCCCACGACGCGATAGCTCGCCGCGCCGTGATCGCCGCCGCCCTCGGACAGTCCATGGGAGCCGGCGAAGCTGCCGCCCACCGCGAGCCCCAGGGCACGGGCGACCTCGCTGCCGAGCACCGCGTCCATCGGCGCTCGCCACGGGACGCCCGCAGCGAACGTCGCCCGGTAGTGCGCGAGCAGCGACGGCTCGGTGCCGACGATCCGGTAGCCTCTGAAGCTGTCGCCCAGCGCCAGGGGAATGACCTCCTTCACCCGTGGATCGCGCCGGAGGTCGATCACCGCCGCCAGCGGGATGTTTCCGGGCGGCACGTCGGCGTGGTAGATCCCCGCGAGCACGATCTGCAGCGGCGAGCCCTTCGCGCCGACGACCAGGTCGATCCCCTGCGCCTCGCGGCGCATCCGGGTTTCGAGTTCGACGGTGACGAGGATCACCAGCGTGATCGTGGCGATGCCCACTGCGAGCAGCAGCACGTTGAGCAACGTGGACAGCGGCCGTCGCCGCGCATACGCCAGGGCCAGGACCGCGAGGTTCACGCGGGTCCCATCGCCTGCGATGACAGTGCGTACACGGCCGGCAGCGACGCGCGCACCCGGGCGTCGTGCGAGGCGACCACCAGCGTTGCGCCCACGGTTTCCGCATGCCGGCGCAGCACTTCGAGCGCTGCCCGCGCCTGCGCGTCATCGAGGTTGGCCGTGGGCTCGTCGGCCAGAAGCACCGCCGGACGATTGATGACCGCGCGGGCAATCGCGACGCGCTGGGCCTGGCCCTGCGACAGTTGTCGCGGATAGCGATGGCCGAGTTCGCCGATCCCCATCGCGTCGAGCAGTTCGCGCGCCCGCACGAAGTCCGCCGGCAGCCCCGCCAGATAGCGGGCCAGTGCCAGGTTGCCGAGTACATCGAGCGCGCCGATGAGATGCAGCCGCTGCGGGACGAGGCCGACGTTGCGTCCCCGCCAGCGATCCAGCGCACTGCCCGACAGGGTTGCGAGATCAATCCCGCCGACGCTCACGCTGCCGGAACTCGGCACGGTGAGCCCGGCGAGGATGTGCAGCAGCGTGGTCTTGCCGCTGCCCGAAGCGCCGGACAGCAGCCAGTGATCACCGGCCGCCGCGGCCCAGGCCTCGACGCGCAACACGGGAACCGCGTCGTAGCGATGCTCGATGGCCGTCAGCGCGAACATGCGCCGATTGTACGCAACTCCGATTTGCGGTCAGACGCGATTTGCTCGACGCTTCCGGCCGCATCAGGCAATTCGACGCGATGACTCGCCTGACCCCGACGCCGGTCAGCGCAGGTCGGCCATCTTGACGTGATCCATGTCCGGGAACACCTGGTTCTCGCCGACCATGCCCCAGATGAACGTGTACGACTGCGACCCCACGCCGGTGTGTATCGACCAGCTGGGGCTGATCACCGCCTGCTCGTTATGCACGACGATGTGGCGCGTTTGCTGGGGCTGCCCCATCATGTGGAACACCACGCCGTCTGCCTGCATGTTGAAGTAGAGGTACACCTCCATCCGGCGGTCGTGCGTGTGGCAGGGCATCGTGTTCCACAGGCTCCCCTCGGCGAGCTTGGTCATGCCCATGACCAACTGGCACGACGGCAGCACGTTGGGAACGATGTACTTGTAGATCGTGCGCCGGTTGCTGGTCTTGGGGTCGCCGAGCGTTTCGGGCGACGCTTCGTCGATGGTGATCCTGCGGTGCGGATGGCTCGCATGCGCCGGCGCGCTGTTGAAGTAGAGCTTCGCGGGACGCGCCGGATCGGCGCTGGCGAACTGCACTTCCTTCGCACCCTTGCCGATGTAGAGCGCCTCTTCGGCCTTGACGTCGAAGCGCACGCCATCAACGGTCACGACCGCATCGCCGCCGATGTTGATGAGACCGAGCTCGCGGCGTTCGAGAAAGAACGAGGTGCCCGTGTGCTTGCCAAGTTCCGGCGCGAACACGAGCGGCTTGTCCAGCGGAACGATGCCCCCGACGATGATGCGGTCGATCTGGCTGTAGGTGAGCGTGATCTCGCCGGCGACAAAGATGCGTTCGACCAGAAAGTGCCGGCGCAGGCCCTCGGTGTCGAGGCTGCGCGCATGCTCGCTGTGGATGGGTTGACGGATTTCCATGGAGGGTCCTCTTCGGGGAAACGGTTCTCGGGCGGCGCGCGAAAATCGCGGCCGCGAAAACCGCGAACGAAACCAGCGGTTGACGATACACGGCGCCACGGGACCGCGCAAAGACAGGCCGTACCGGACTTGACTGCCCATCGCGGGGCGGGCGGCAGCGGTCAGTGCGTACAGGCGTCGCAGATTCCCCTGATCGTCACCTCGACTTCGCGCCCACGAAAGCCATCGGGCAGGGGAATGGCCGGCAGCCTCGCTTCGTCGAGGCACACGACCTTGCCGCACTCGCTGCAGCGAAAGTGCGCATGTGCATGACCGGGACGGCTGCCACCTCCGGTGTCACGCTGTCCACCGGCGGAAAAACGCCACACGCGGTCGTCGCCCGCGAGCTTGTGCGCGAGCCCCTGTTCGACCAGCCAATCGAGCACCCGGTAGAGCGTGACCCGGTCGACATCATGACCGCGTGCGAGCCGCTGCTCGATATCGTGGTGGGTGAGCGCCTCCTGGGCAGCCAGCAACGCCGTCAGCACGGCGACGCGGGCGCGCGTTGCGCGCGCGCCCCGTCCGACGATGATCGCCTGGGCGCGGCGGGCGCGGCTGGCGTGGTCGGAAGCGGATTTCGACGCCGGCCTGGTCACGTTGGCACGTGGGCATTGACTACGGGCGATGGTCGGCGCGCCACTGCTCGATCTCGCGCTCGATCGCCTCGGCGACGTACGCGCGCAGCAGCTGCCCTACGTGTTGATTGATCGTCGACACGAGATCGGCGCTCGCGGAATCGACGATCGGCTGCAGCCGCTGCGCGAGCTGCTCCTGCAACCCGGTGTCCGTATAGATGTCGATGCGTTGCAGCACCTGCATCCGGATTTCCTCGGCGATCTGGTCCCAGTGCCCGGCGGCGGCGTCCCCCGCTTCGACCACGGGCTCCGACAACGGCGTGCCCGGTTCGGAAAACACCTCGGCATTCGACGCGGGCGGAAGCGGCACCTCGGCGCCATCGGTCGCGGACGCCAGCGGGAACTCGCCCACCCGCACATCGTCGGCGTTCGGCGCCATGGCCGGAGCGGTCGTGTCGACGTCGCCGGGCAGGGAGTCTCGCGCCGGCCAGGTCGCTTGGGCGGCGACGCCGTCGTCGACCCCGACCGGGTCATGGAGATCGGCCTGCGCGTCGACGGGCAAGCCGCCGACGGCATCTTCGTCCATGAACTCCGGGGAAACGTGCAGGATCCCGATTTCGCCGGCGCCGCTCGCGCGCGCCTCCGCATCCGACGCCTCCAACCCCTCGGCCTGCGCCGCCGGCGTCGCGGCAGGCGGCGCCGGCCACGGCCCGAGGATGCTCACTTCGCCGTGGCCGGACTCCATGAACACCGACGGCTCGCCGAGGTCGAAATCGCGGGCGATGTCGAGCATCGACGGCGCCTCGATCTCCTCGACGACATCGGTGAGTTCGGGAATGTCGTCGAGCGTGACGACGGCCGTCGGCGACGCCGGCAACGGATAGGATTCCGGCGGCGGCTCCCACAGTTCGCGCGCGAGCGCTTCGCGCGCCGGCAATGGTTCCGCCGGGATGGCCGCCACCGCTTCAGGCGGCGCTTCGCCCGGCTCTTCGATCGGATCCGGAATCACGTCGGCGGCGGGCAGCGGAGCCGCAGGCGCATCCTCGCGCGCACGATTGCGGCGCATCAGCGCATCGGCCTGCTCCAGCAGTTCGCGTGCCGTCGGCATCGGTCAGCCCTTGGGCGCGAGGCTGTGCTGCCGCATTTCGTATCCCCGCGCCTTGTAGAACTTCCAGCGCTCCCGCCCGGCCGCGACATCCGCCTCATCGGCGCTCACGATTTCCACCAGCCGCTGGAAGCGCGAGAAGAACGGCGGCGACGACGAATGCAGGTTGATCAGCACGTCGGCCGCGCCGTGGTGATCGAGGACGTGGTCGACGAGGATCGGCGTCTCCGACGCCAGCGCGCCCGACAGCCGGCAATGGGGAAGAAAGCCGGTCGCGGGCGTCGTCCACAACCTGCGATCGAACTCGGCAGTGGCCGCCTCGTCGGCAGTGAGAACCCGAACGCTGCCGTGCGCGGCGAACGCCTTTGCCACCAGCCGCGCCGCCACGTCGTAGCGGTCGTTGCAGTGCGTGTAGAAATCGATCGACGTCATTGCGCTTCATCCGGGCGCGACGAGAAGCGCCCCGAAGGCATCACCCTGCGCTCGCCGGCCCGACTGCCGCCTCGTGCGCCAGCACCCAGGTGGTCAGCAGCGGCACCGGACGCCCGGTGGCGCCCTTCTCCTTGCCCTCGATCCAGGCGGTGCCGGCGATATCGAGATGCGCCCAGTCGTATTTCTTGGCGAACCGCGACAGGAAGCAGGCTGCGGTGATGCTCCCGCCCGGACGGCCGGCGACGTTGGCGAAGTCGGCAAAATTGCTGCGCAATCCTTCCTGGTAGTCATCCCAGAGCGGCAGCTGCCAGCCGCGATCGAAGGCGTCGTCGCCGGCGGCGACCAGCGACCGCGCCAGCGCGTCGCTGTTGCTGAACACACCGGTGGCCACATGTCCCAGCGCGATCACCATCGCGCCGGTCAACGTGGCAACGTCAACCACCGCCTCGGGCTCGTAGCGCTCGGCGTAGGTGAGCGCGTCGGCGAGGATCAGCCGGCCCTCCGCGTCGGTGTTGAGCACTTCGATCGTCTGTCCGGACATGCTCTTGACGACGTCGCCCGGCTTGGTCGCACGGCCCGAGGGCATATTCTCGCAGGCAGCGACCAGGCCGACGACGTGGACCTTCGACTTCAGCTCGGCAACGGCGCGCAGCGTGCCGAAGACACTGGCCGCACCGCACATGTCGAACTTCATCTGGTCCATGTCGGTGGCGGGCTTGATCGATATGCCACCGGTATCAAACGTGATTCCCTTGCCGACGAGCACCAGCGGCTTCGTCTTCTTCTGCGCGGGGTTGTATTCGAAGACGATGAAACGAGGCGGCTCGTCGCTGCCGTTGGTGACCGAGAGGAACGACCCCATCCCGAGTTCCTCGATCTCCCTGCGCTCCAGCACTGCGACCTTGATCTCGGGGAACTCTTTCGCAAGCTCGAGCGCGCGCTCGCCCAGGAACTTCGGCGTGCAGTAGTTTCCGGGCAGGTTCCCGAGATCGCGGGCGAGATCCATCCCGTGCGCGATCGCCAGCCCACGCGCCGCCGCGGACTCGCCGTCGGCGAGGTCCGAGCGCTGCGGCACCGACAGCGTGAGCTTGCGCAGCGGCCGCCGCACTTCGGACCGCTCGCTCTTCATCTGGTCGAAGCGGTAGACCGCCTCCATCGCAACCACGACGGCGTGTTCGACCCGCCACGCGACCTCGCGACGCTTGACCTTTTCCTCGGTCAGGTAGATCACCGCCTCGTACGATCCGGTCTCGTTCAGCAGCTTGACGGCAGACTTCACCGCAGAGCGAAATTCCTTGTCGCGGAAATCGCGCTCCTTGCCGAGTCCGATGAGCAGGACGCGGTCGGCCAGCGTTCCGCGAACATTGTGGAGCAGCAGCGTGGCGCCAAGCTTGCCCTCCATGTCGCCACGCCGGATGATCTCGCTGATGTAGCCGTTGGAGGCACGATCGACGAGTTCGGCCGACAGCGACAGCTTGCGATTGTCGAAAATGCCCACGACGACGCAAGCGCTGCGTTGCTTCTCGGGACTGCCGCTTTTTATGGTAAATTCCATCGCGTTCCGGTGCCTCCGAAAGTTGCTTTTCTTGTCTTAGACAGGCGGGTCAAAAAGGTCGCGAGGAGAGCGTGGTGTCAGGCCTGAGGGCGCGTACAACCGGATTTTACAGAGCGGCACACGGGAATTTCGATCACCCGGACAGCGGCCCAGTTCGCCCCCGCAGCAGCTTTTCAAGCGTCCGCAACGCCGTTGACGCCGCATTATCGGCAAAAAACCCCGAAAAAGTCAAAATTCTTCCGAATCCATGATTTTTCGGCGCAGCCTGGTGCGCGAACTGACGGCCACCGCCCTGGGGTTGTTTCTGGTTCTGCTCGCCATCCTGTTCACCAATCTGGTGCTGAAGCTGCTCGCACGCGCGGCCGGCGGCACGGTCGCACCCGAAGGCGTGCTGACGCTGCTGGGTTTCGGCGCGATGTTTTATTTCAACATCCTGCTTTCCGTGACGCTGTTCCTGACGGTGCTGCTCACGCTGACACGGTGGTATCGCGACAGCGAGATGATCGTCTGGTTCACGTCCGGCCAGAGCCTCGCGCAGTGGATCCGACCCATCCTCGCGTTCGCGGCACCGTTCCTGGTCGCGATCGTCGCACTGTCGCTCTTCCTCTCGCCGTGGGCGGACAAGCGCCGGCTCGAGTACGAGCGCCAGCTCGAGTCCCGCGACGAGCTTGCCCTGGTCACTCCCGGACTCTTTCGCGAGTTCCGCCGCGCCAACCTCGTCGTCTTCGTCGAGAGCATCAACCCCTTCGACAGCACGATCCGCAACGTCTACCTGCACTCGATAGAGGAAGGCAAGGAAGTGACGACGGTGGCGCGTTCCGGCAGGATCGAGGACGCGAAGAACGGAGACCGCTTCATCGTGCTCAATGACGGTCGCCGTTACGAAGGCAAGCCCGGTGCCGCCGACTTCCGCGTCGTCGAGTTCGAAAAACTCGGCAAGCGCATCGAGCCGGCCGAGATGCGCGCGCTGCCCGCATCCTCCAAATCGATCCCGACCGCGACGCTGCTGCTGGCCGATGGCCGCGTCGAACGCGCCGAACTCTTCTGGCGCCTGTCGGTCCCGATTTCGGCGCTGGTGCTGACGCTGCTCGCGATCCCGCTCGCCTACGTCAATCCTCGGATGGGCCGCTCGTTCAACCTCATCGCGGCCGCGTTCATGTACATGCTGTACAGCAACTGCCTCAACATCGTGCAGAGCTTCATCGCCCAGGGCAAACTCGATTTCTGGATCGGCCTCGCGTTGCCGCACCTCATTGCCGTCGTCGTCGTCGTCCTGCTCTTCAGCCACCAGCTCGCCGCGCTGGGCCTGCGCTGGCGCAGCGCCGATTCCCGGGCGGCTCCGTGAGAACGCTCACCCGGTACATCGGCCGCGAAGTGCTGTATGCGATCCTGCTGATCTTCACGGCGCTGATCATGCTGTTCGCGTTCTTCGACCTGATCGCCGAACTCGGCAACGTCGGCCGCGCCGATTACACGATCACGACCGCGCTTGTCTACGTGGCGCTGCAGCTCCCCTCGCGGATGTACGAGCTGTTTCCGGTGGCGGCATTGATCGGCACGCTGTTCGCGATCGCGCAGCTGGTCGCCAGCTCCGAGTACACGGTGATGCGAGCATCGGGCGCGTCGCAATTGCAGGTGACATGGGCGCTGGTGCGGGTGGGTATTCCGCTGGCGCTCGTCACCTTTCTCGCCGGCGAGTTCGTCGCCCCTCCCGCAGAGCGCCTCGCCCGCCAGGTCAAGGCTGCGGCCAGCGGCGACACGGCGAAGGTCGTGGCGCAGCAGTTCACGTCGGGCTTCTGGTTCAAGCAGGACCGGAGCTTCGTCAATATCCGCAGCGTGCTCGCCGACATGACGCTGCTCGGCGTGCGCATCTACGAATTCGATCCCGAGCTTCGCCTCACCACCATCCGTCTCGCCGAGTCCGGGCGTTTCACCTCGGCCGGCCGTTGGGAGCTGACCGGCGTCGACACGACCGAACTGTCGAGCGACCGCATCCGGCAGCAGCGCCTTCCCACCTGGGAATGGCAGACGGTCCTCCGCCCCTCGCTGCTCACGGTCTATCAGGTCGCGCCGGAAAAACTCGAGCTCGGCACGCTGTGGGACAACACGCGGCTGCTGAACCAGAGCACGCAGAAGACCTCGCGCTTCGAGATCGCTTTCTGGAACAAGGTGTTCTATCCGGCCGCCGTCATCGTGATGATGATCCTGGCCTTGCCCTTCGCCCATTTCCAGCGCCGCCAGGGCGGGATCGGTTTTCGCATTTTCGCCGGAACGATGCTCGGCCTCACCTTCTTCCTCGTCGGCCGCCTGTTTTCGTATCTGGGTGTACTGAACGACTGGCCACCGCTGTTTTCGGCGCTGTTTCCGCTCGGCGTGTTCCTCGGCCTGTCGGCTTCAATGCTGTATTGGCTCGAACGGCGGTGACTGGCGCTCAGGACCCTGCCCGCTCGGCACATTGCAGCGCGTACTGCGCCAGCGCCGCCACGACGCCGGGATCCTCGCCGGCAGCGGACGCGACTTCGATCCGAACACCTGGCAGCTGATTCCCGGCCCTCGCCGCGAGTTCGGGCAACTCGGTTCGCAGATGGCCCCCTGGGCCCAGGAAGAGCGGGACCACCTGTATCGAATTCGCCCCGCGCGCGGCGAGGCGTCGCGCCGCCTCGGGAAGATCGGGCGTCATGAACTCCAGGAACGCCAGTTCGAGCAGCAGCGCCGGGGCCTCGGCCTGCAGCCGTGCGGCGACACGCTGGAACGGCTCGGCCCAACGCGCATCGCGCGCGCCGTGAGCGAACAGGAGGATGCCGATGTGCACCTCAAGGGTATTCATCGCCGGCTCCTTCGCGCACCAGCGCTTGTCGCTGCCATGGCGCGACTCGCGCAGCGCCGGGATCTTTTATGTCCACAGGTTACATGCATAGCGTCCTTAATTCCTTCCGGGTATGGAAAGTCGTCGGTATTCTCGCCGCTCGTTCATCGACCGTCCGCTCCGACCCATGTACCGCTACGACAGCTTCGACCACGAAATCGTGCACCGCCGGGTGCAGCAGTTTCGCGACCAGACCCGCCGATTTCTCGATGGTGAACTGAGCGAAGACGAGTTCCGCCCGCTGCGTCTGCAGAACGGCCTCTACGTGCAAAAGCACGCACCGATGCTGCGGGTGGCGATTCCGTATGGTCTCATCTCGTCGCGCCAATTGCGCAAGCTCGCGCACATCGCCCGCCGCTACGATCGAGGCTACGGGCACTTCACGACCCGCCAGAACATCCAGTACAACTGGCCCCGGATCGAGGATTGCCCCGACATACTCGCGGAACTCGCCGCAGTCGAGATGCACGCGATCCAGACCAGCGGCAACTGCGTGCGCAACACCACCAGCGACCCCTACGCCGGCGTTGCGGCCGACGAGATCGTCGACCCGCGGCCTTGGTGCGAACTCGTCCGCCAGTGGTCGACGCTGCACCCCGAGTTCGCGTTCCTGCCGCGGAAGTTCAAGATCGCGATCTCCGGCGCCGCCGTGGACCGGGCTGCCGTCCTGGTCCACGACATCGGCGCACAGGTGGTCCGCAACGAGCAGGGCGAGATCGGCTTCCGGGTGTTCGTGGGCGGCGGACAGGGGCGCACGCCGATCATCGGCGTGGCCATCCGCGACTTTCTCCCCGCCATGGAGCTCCTCAATTATTTCGACGCCATCCTGCGCGTCTACAACCGCTTCGGGCGGCGCGACAACAAGTACAAGGCGCGCATCAAGATCCTGGTGAAGGAACTCACGCCGGCGGAGTTCACACGGCACGTCGAAACCGAGTGGCGCCATCTCGAAGGCGGTCCGGGCGCGGTCCCCGCGTACGAAATCGAACGGCTCGCGGCGAATTTCCCCATCCCGCCCTACCGCTCATTCGGCGGCGCCAGCGTCGCGTATCGCGCCGCACTTGCCGACAGCCGCCCGTTCGCCCGCTGGGCCGAGCGCAACGTCCGCAGCCACAAGCGGGCAGGCTATGCCAGCGTGGTGGTCTCGCTCAAACGCACCGGCACGCCGCCGGGCGACGCGACAGCCGACGAGATGGATGCGATCGCGCACCTCGCCGATCGCCATTCGTTCGGCGAGGTGCGCGTCACGCACGAGCAGAATCTGGTGCTCGCCGACGTCGCCGAGGACGCGCTGCACGCGCTGTGGCTGGAACTGAAGGCGCTGGGACTGGCGACTCCCAACATCGGCCTGCTGACCGACATCGTCTGCTGCCCCGGGGGTGACTTCTGCTCGCTGGCCAATGCCAAGTCGATTCCGATCGCCGAGGCGATCCAGCGCCGCTTCGACGATCTCGATTACCTGCACGACCTGGGCGACATCGAGCTCAACATGTCGGGCTGCATGAACGCCTGCGGCCACCATCACGTCGGCCACATCGGCATTCTCGGCGTCGACAAGAACGGGGCCGAGTGGTACCAGATCTCAATCGGCGGCAGCCAAGGCCTCGACGCCACGCTGGGCAAGGTCATCGGGCCGTCGTTCGCGGCGGCCGATGTTCCCGCCGTCGTCACGACGCTGATCGACGTCTATGTCGACCAGCGCATCGACGGCGAACGCTTCCTCGACACCACGCGGCGCATCGGCCTCGAGCCTTTCAAGGAGCGCGTCTATGCCCGGGCTGATTAGGAATCGCTCGCTCGCTCCGGATCGCTGGCAATTGCTGCGCGATGCGGCGACGCTGGCGGCGTTGCCGGCCGACGGTGGCGTGATCGTTCCCCTCGCGCTCTGGCGCGCCGAGCGCGAGTCGCTGCGCGCGCGCGGCGATGCCGGCGTGTGGCTTGCCCCGGCAGACGATCCGGCGCTGCTCGCCGACGACGTCGCGGTGCTGCCGATCATCGCCGTCCTGTTCCCGCACTTCACCGATGGGCGCGGGTACTCGACGGCGCGCCTCCTGCGCGATCGTTACGGCTATGCCAACGAACTGCGCGCGGTGGGCGACATACTGCGCGACCAGCTGTTCGCGCTCGAAGCGGTGGGCTTCGACGCCTTCCTGCTGCGCGCCGACACCGACGCCGCAGCGGCGCTCGCGAGCTTCGAGGATTTTCGCGACGTCTACGCGCCGACGGCCGTGCATCCGGCGCCGTGGTTCCGGCGGCGGCATGTCGGTCCGTCGCCCGACGACACGTGGACGACCAATGGATGAGCGCGAAACGCGCCACCGGCGTGGACGCACGTGCCGATGCGGCGCTGGCCCTGCTGCGCGACGTGGCCGCGCGCTATGCCGATGCGGCGCTCGCATCGAGCTTCGGCGCCGAGGACATGGTGCTGATCGACATCATCGCCAGGCACACGCTGCCCATCGCCGTGTTCACGCTCGATACCGGACGGCTGCCCGAGGAGACGCACGCGCTGATCGACCGCGTGCGCACGCGCTACGGCATCGACGTCGAGACCCATGCACCCGAAGCGGCCGCACTCGAGTCCTTCGTGCGGTCGAACGGCAGCAACGCCTTCTACCGCTCGATCGCGCTGCGGCAGCAGTGCTGTGCCGTGCGCAAGATCGCGCCGCTTGCGCGCGCGCTGGCGGGCCGCGGCGCCTGGATCACGGGGCTGCGGCGAAGCCAGTCGGTGACGCGCGCCGACGTCGAGCTTGAGTCCTTCGACGCCGCGCACGGCCTCGCCAAGGTCAACCCGCTCGCCGACTGGAGCGACGGCGACGTCTGGGACCACCTGCGTGCGTTCGACGTTCCCGTCAACGCGCTGCATGCACAAGGCTATCCGTCGATCGGTTGCGCGCCCTGCACACGCGCCGTCCTGCCCGGCGAGGATGTCCGCGCCGGCCGCTGGTGGTGGGAGCAGCCGGAGCACAAGGAGTGCGGGCTCCACCGCCGCTCGGCGCAACCGATCGACATCCCTGTCAAGGTGATCGCATGACCCTCGCTCTGCTCGACATTCCGGCGCCGGCGCATGCCGCGCCGAGCTCACGTCCACTGCGGCCGGCTGTGCCGCCGGCGGCCGAAGACCACCTGTCGTGGCTCGAATCGGAAGCGATCCACATCCTGCGCGAAGTCGCCGGCCAGTGCGCCCGGCCGGTGCTGCTGTTTTCCGGCGGCAAGGATTCGCTGGTGCTGCTGCGGCTGGCCGAGAAGGCGTTCCGCCCGGGTCGCTTCCCCTTCCCGCTGCTGCACATCGACACCGGCCACAATTTCCCGGAGGTGATCGCCTTCCGCGACCAGCGCGCGGCGGAGCTGGGCGAGCGTCTCATCGTCCGCTCGGTCGGCGACTCGATCGCCAGCGGGCGCGTGGTGCTGAAGTCGGCGCACGAGAGCCGCAATCCTCACCAGTCGGTGACGCTGCTCGACGCCATCGCCGAATTCGAGTTCGACGCCTGCATCGGCGGCGCGCGGCGCGACGAGGAAAAGGCACGGGCGAAGGAGCGCGTGTTCTCGTTCCGCGATTCGTTCGGGCAGTGGGATCCGAAGAACCAGCGGCCCGAGCTGTGGAACCTCTACAACGCCCGCGTGCACAAGGGCGAGAACGTGCGCGTGTTCCCGATCAGCAACTGGACCGAGCTCGACGTGTGGCAGTACATCGCCCGCGAGCGGCTCGCGCTGCCGTCGCTCTACCTCGCCCACGTGCGCGCGGTGGTGCGCCGCGGCAGCGCGCTGGTCTCGGTGACGCCGATCACGCCGCCGCGCGCGGGCGAACTCGTCGAGCATCTCAGCGTGCGCTTTCGCACCGTCGGCGACATCAGCTGCACGGCGCCGGTGGCCTCCGACGCAGCCACGCTCGAGGCCATCATCGCAGAAACCGCCGCGACGACGATCACCGAACGCGGTGCCACGCGGCTCGACGACCAGACCAACGACGCGTCGATGGAGCTGCGCAAGAAAGAGGGGTATTTCTGATGTCCGCCCGCGACCCGCTCGACCTCGCCGACCGCGGCGTGCTGCGTTTCCTCACCGCCGGCAGCGTGGACGACGGCAAGAGCACGCTGATCGGGCGCCTGCTCTGCGACACCAAGGCGATCCTCGCCGACCAGCTGGCGGCGATCGAGCGCACGTCGCAGCGGCGCGGTCAGGCGTTCGACCTGTCGCTGCTGACCGACGGGCTGACTGCCGAGCGCGAACAGGGCATCACCATCGACGTCGCGTACCGCTATTTCGCCACCGCGGCGCGCAAGTTCATCATCGCCGACGCGCCGGGTCACGAGCAGTACACGCGCAACATGGTGACCGCCGCAAGCACCGCGCAGCTGGCGATCCTGCTCGTGGACGCGCGCCACGGCGTCGTCGCCCAGACGCGGCGCCACGCCACGCTGGCGCACCTGATCGGCATCCCGCACCTCGTCGTCGCCGTCAACAAGATGGACCTGGCGGGCTGGCGCGAAGACGCGTTCAACGCCATCGTCGCCGACTTCCGCGCCTTTGCCGCGCGCACCGGGATCGTCGACATCAGCTTCGTGCCGATGTCGGCGCTCGATGGCGACATGGTCGTGCAGCGCGGCGAACGCCTCGACTGGTACGACGGGCCGACGCTGCTCGCGATCCTCGAGAACGCCGAGTTGCCGCAGTCGTTGGCGAAGGCACCGTTCCGCTTCCCGGTCCAGTACGTGGCGCGTCCCACGTCGAACTCGCCGCGCGCGTATCTCGGCCGCATCGAGTCCGGTGCGATTTGCCGCGGCGACGCCGTGGTCGTGCTGCCGTCGGGGCGGCACAGCCGGGTGCGGGAAATCCGGAGCTACGACGGCAGCCTCGCGCAGGCCGGGCTGCACGCCTCAGTCTCGTTGGTGCTGGACGGGGAATTCGACATCTCGCGCGGCGACATGATCGTGCGCGCTGACACCGGATCCACGCCGCGCCGCACGCTCACCGCGACGGTGTGCTGGCTCGACGCGATGCCGCTCGACCGCAACCGCAAATATGCGCTGCGGCACACGACGCGCGAAGTGCGCGCCCGCATCGATCGCATCGCACACCTGTGGAACGTCGGCACGCAGGCGCGCGAGCCGGCGCCCGCGACGCTCGCGATGAACGACATCGGCGAGATCGACCTGACGCTCGCGCAGTCGGTGTTCGCCGACGCCTACGCCGACAACCGCTCCACGGGCAGCTTCATCCTCGTCGACGAGATCACCAACAACACCGTCGCCGCGGGGCTGGTCGCGTGAAGCTGGCGTTGCGGTGCCGGCGCCGCTGATTCAATCTGCTTCGACCAGGATTCCGACCCGACATGCGCATTCCCACGCTCGCCCTTCTCCTTGCCCTTGGCGTCATCGCGAGCCCTGGCGCGTCGGCAGCCGACGCCACGATCCTCAACGTTTCGTACGACGTGACGCGCGAACTGTTCAAGGACTACAACGCGGTCTTCGCCCGTCACTGGAAGCAGAAGACCGGCGACAACCTGGTCGTCAACCAGTCGCACGGCGGCTCCAGCCGCCAGGCGCGCGCGGTAGCCGACGGCCTTGCCGGCGACGTCGTCACGATGAACCAGGCCAACGACATCGATATCCTGGTCGATCGTGGCCGGCTGGTCGCGCCCGACTGGGCGAAGCGTTTCCCGGACCGCGCGGCGCCGTTCACGTCGACGATCGTCTACCTCGTGCGCAAGGGCAATCCGAAGGGCATCGGGGACTGGAGCGACCTGGTCAAGCCCGGCGTGGCCGTGATCATTCCCCACCCCAAGACTTCCGGCAACGGCCGCTACAGCTACCTGTCGGCATGGGGCTACGTCAAGCGCAGAAACGGCAGCGACGCCGATGCGCGCAGCTTCGTCGCCAAACTGTTCGGCAACGTGCCCATCCTCGACGCCGGCGGCCGCGCCGCCACCACCACGTTCGTCCAGCGCGGCATCGGCGACGTGCTGTTGACCTTCGAGAACGAGGTGCACCTCATCAAGGCCGAGATGGGTGGCGACGCCTTCGACATCGTCTATCCTTCGACCGGCATCGTTGCGGAGTCACCCGTCGCCATCGTCGACTCGGTGGTCGACAGGCGCGGCACGCGCGCCGTCGCGCAGGCGTATCTCGACTACCTGTACACGCCCGAAGGGCAGGCAATCGTCGCGAAGCACTATTTCCGGCCGCGCAATGCCGCCGTGCTCGCGAAGCACGCCTCGACCTTCAAGCCGCTCACGCTGTTCACGATCGACGACACCTTTGGCGGCTGGAAGGCCGCGCAGAAAACGCACTTCGACGACGGCGGAACCTTCGACCAGATCTACGGCAAATGAACGCCCCCGCGACCTGGAGCCGTCCGGAAGCGCCGCCGATGGCCTCCGCCGGGGCATCGTCCGTGCGCACCCGTCCGGTCGGCGCACTGCAAACCGGGTTGACGCGGCGGCGGAAGCGCGTGCTGCCGGGCTTCGGTCTGTCGCTCGGCTACACGCTCACCTACCTGTCGCTGATCGTGCTGATTCCGCTGTCCGCGGCGTTCATCAAGACCGCGCAGATGACCTGGCCGGCGTTCGTCGCTGCGGTGTCCTCGCCGCGCGTGCTCGCCTCGTACCGCCTGACCTTTGGCGCGTCGTTCGCAGCCGCTGCCGTGAACGCCGTGTTCGGCCTGCTGATCGCGTGGGTGCTGGTGCGCTATCGCTTTCCGGGCAAGCGGCTCGCCGATGCACTGGTCGATCTGCCGTTCGCCCTGCCCACGGCCGTCGCGGGCATCGCGCTGACGGGTCTCTTCGCGGCCAACGGCTGGATCGGCAGCCTGCTGACTCCCCTTGGCGTCAAGGTCGCGTTCACGCCGCTCGGCGTCTTCGTTGCGCTCACCTTCATCGGCATGCCGTTTGTCGTGCGCACCGTGCAGCCGGTGCTGGAGACGCTGCCGCGCGAACTCGAGGAGGCGGCAGCGACGCTGGGGGCCAGCCGCCTGCAGACATTCCGGCGCGTGGTCTTTCCGATCGTCGTCCCGGCCCTGCTGACCGGATTCGCGCTTGCGTTCGCGCGCGCGATCGGCGAGTACGGTTCGGTGATCTTCATCGCCGGGAACATGCCGATGGTGTCGGAGATCACGCCCCTCATCATCATCACCAAGCTCGAGCAGTACGACTACCACGGCGCGACGGCGATCGCCGTCGTGATGCTTATGGCGTCGTTCATCCTGCTGCTGATCATCAACCTGCTGCAGTCCTGGGCGCGGCGCCGCCAGGGCGCGCTCAACTGAACCCTTTGCAGCTCGACCCGGTCCGCGCCATGACTACGACCACGCTCCCGCGTGCGTTCGCCGCCCGATCGCCGACGGCGCGGCCCACCGGCGAACGACCGCTGGTTCGGCGGCTGCTCATCGGCACCGCGCTCGCGTTCCTGACGCTGTTCCTGTTCGTGCCGCTCGCCTTCGTGTTCCACGAAGCTTTGAAGAAAGGCCTCGGCGTCTATCTGACCGCCGTCACCGACGCCGATGCGCTGGCGGCCATTCGCCTGACGCTGCTCACCGCGGCGATCGCCGTGCCGCTGAACCTCGTCTTCGGCATCGCCGCCGCGTGGTGCATCGCCAAGCACCAGTTCCGGGGCAAGAACCTACTGCTGACGCTGATCGACCTGCCGTTCTCGGTGTCGCCGGTGATCTCGGGCCTGATCTACGTGCTGATCTTCGGCCTGCAGGGATGGCTCGGTGAATCCTTGCGCGATCACGACCTCAAGGTGATCTTCGCCGTTCCCGGGATCGTGCTGGCGACGATCTTCGTCACCGTTCCGTTCGTCGCGCGCGAGCTGATCCCGCTGATGCAGGCGCAGGGCATCGAACAGGAAGAGGCCGCCACCGTGCTCGGCGCCAGCGGCTGGCAGACGTTCTGGCGGGTGACGCTGCCCAACATCAAGTGGGGGCTGCTCTACGGCGTCATCCTCTGCAATGCGCGGGCGATGGGCGAATTCGGTGCCGTTGCCGTCGTCTCGGGTCACATCCGCGGCGAGACCAACACCATGCCGCTGCACATCGAGATCGTCTACAACGAGTACCAGTTTGCCGCCGCATTCGCGGTCGCCTCGCTGCTGGCGCTGCTTGCACTGGTCACGCTGAGCGTCAAGTTCATCATCGAGCACCGCTTCATCGCCCGTGGCGTCGCTCTGGAAGGAAACAACGCATGAGCATCGGCCTCTCCCGAATCAACAAGCGCTTCGGCAGCTTTGCCGCGGTCGACGACGTCAGCCTCGACATCGAGACCGGCGAACTGCTGGCGCTGCTCGGACCCTCGGGTTCCGGCAAGACCACGCTGCTGCGAATCATCGCCGGTCTCGAAGCGCCCGACAGCGGCCAGGTCGCCTTCCATGGCGAGGATGCGACCGACACCCACGTGCGCGAGCGGCAGGTGGGCTTCGTCTTCCAGCACTACGCGCTGTTCGGCCACATGACGATATTCGAGAATGTGGCCTTCGGCTTGCGCGTGCGCCCGAAGAAGCAGCGACCCGACGAAGCGGCGATCGCGAGGAAAGTGAAGAGTCTGCTCGAACTCGTGCAGCTCGACTGGCTCGCCGACCGCTTCCCGCACCAGCTCTCCGGCGGGCAGCGACAACGGATTGCGCTCGCCCGCGCGCTGGCCGTCGAACCGCGCGTGCTCCTGCTCGACGAACCCTTCGGCGCGCTGGATGCGCGCGTTCGCCAGGAGCTGCGCCGCTGGCTGCGCCGGCTGCACGACGAGGTCCACGTCACCAGCGTGTTCGTCACCCACGACCAGGAGGAAGCGCTCGAGGTATCCGATCGCGTCGTCGTGATGAACCACGGCCGCATCGAACAGGTGGGCACGCCCGACCAGGTCTACGATCACCCGGCGAGCGAGTTCGTCTACGAATTCCTCGGCCACGTCAACCGCCTCCCGGCCGATGGCGGCGGCATCGCCGGCTTCGCGCGGCCGCACGAGTTCGCGGTGCTGCCGCACCCGGCTGTCGGCGCATTGGCGGCGAAGCTGCGCCACAGCGCGACGCTCGGTCCGGTTTCACGGCTCGAATTCGGGCTCACCGACGACGATGCGACGATCAACGTCGAATTGCCGCGCGACGCCTTTCGCAGCCTCGGCCTCGCCCCCGGCGCCATCGCGTACCTGCAGCCCACGCGCGTGCGCCACTTTGCCGACGTTGCGTGAGGGAGGGATCGTTGACTCCGGAACCGCGGCGGAGTCGCCGCCGCGCCGTGGGTACGGTCTATCTGGTCGGCGCCGGCCCGGGCGACCCTGACCTGCTGACCATTCGCGCCTGGCGCCTGATCGGGCGTGCCGACGTTGTGCTCTACGACAACCTCGTGTCCGCAGAGGTGCTCGCACTCGTGCCGGCAAGTGCGCAGCGGATCTATGTCGGCAAGCAGCGCGATCGCCACACGCTGCCGCAGGAGGAGATCAACCAGATGCTCGCGCGGCTGGCGCACGAAGGCCGGTGCGTGGTCCGGCTGAAAGGCGGCGACCCGTTCATCTTCGGACGCGGCGGCGAGGAAGTCGAGACGCTGTCGGCGCAAGGCGTCCCCTTCGAGGTCGTACCCGGCATCACCGCGGCGCTGGGCGTCGCGTCCTACGCCGGCATCCCGCTGACACATCGCGACTACGCGCAGGCGTGCACGTTCGTGACCGGCCACCTCAAGGACGGCAGCATGGACCTCGACTGGGAGGCGCTGGCGCGGCCGCGGCAGACGATCGTCGTCTACATGGGACTGCTCGGATTGCCGCTGCTATGCCGCAAGCTCGTCGCCCACGGCCTCGCAGCCGAGACGCCCGCCGCCATCGTCCAGCAGGGCACAACCGCAGCGCAGCGCGTCGTCATCGGCACGCTGGCGAATTTGGCGCAACGCGCCGCCGAGGCAAAGCTGCAGCCGCCGACGCTGATCATCGTCGGCGAAGTCGTCCGCCTGCACGCGCGCCTCGATTGGTATCGACCGGAGGATCGGGCGCCGCGCGTGACCTCATAGCCGGACGGATGCGCTATAGTCGGCGCACGATGCCGGACCCGTCGCCCCCGCAGACGCTCGAACTTCTCGCCCCGGCAAAAGACGCCGCGATCGGGCGCGAGGCGATCCTGCATGGCGCCGACGCCGTGTACATCGGCGGCCCGTCGTTCGGCGCGCGGCAAAATGCCTGCAACGAGATGGGCGAGATCGCGGACCTGGTGAGCTTCGCGCGCCGCTTTCATGCCCGCGTCTACGTGACGCTCAATACCATCCTGCACGACGCCGAACTCGAGCCGGCGCGGCGTATGGTCCAGGACTGCTACGACGCCGGCGTCGATGCGCTCATCGTCCAGGACATGGGCCTGCTGGAGCTCGACCTGCCGCCGATCGACCTCCACGCGTCGACGCAGTGCGACATCCGCACGCCGGACAAGGCACGATTCCTCGCCGACGCGGGCTTCTCGCAGATCGTCCTCGCGCGCGAGCTCACGCTGCGCGAAATCGCCGCCGTGAGGGCGGCGCTGCCGGCCGGCACGATTCTCGAGCACTTCATCCACGGCGCGCTGTGCGTCGCATTCTCGGGCCAGTGCTACATCAGCCACGCGCATACCGGTCGCAGCGCGAACCGGGGCGACTGCTCGCAGGCGTGCCGGCTGCCCTACACGCTGCAGGACGGCGCCGGCCGCGTCGTCGCCTTCGACCAGCACCTGCTGTCGATGAAGGACAACAACCAGAGCGCCAACCTGCGCGCGCTCGTCGACGCGGGCGTCACGAGCTTCAAGATCGAGGGGCGCTACAAGGAAGCGGCGTACGTCAAGAACATCACCGGACACTACCGCCGACTGCTCGATGCGATTCTCGACGAGCGGCCGGCGCTTGCGCGCGCATCGAGCGGCCGGGTGCGCCTGATGTTCGCGCCCGACCCCGACATGACGTTTCACCGCGGGTCCACCGAATATTTCGCGCACGGCCGGCAGCCGGACATCGGTGCGTTCGACACGCCGACGTTCATCGGCATGCCGCTGGGCACGGTGGAGCGCATCAGTGCCGACTGGTTCGACCTGCGGACGCATCTGACGCCGGCCAACGGCGACGGGCTTGCCTATTTTTCCCGGCGCGACGTCGTCGGCATGCGCGTCAACCGCGTTCAGCGCCTGGGTGACGCCGACGGCGGGCCCAAGGGCGGCTCCGACGGGGACTGCCGATGGCGCTTGTGGCCGAACGAGCGCATCGACACGCTGCCGGGCCTGTCTCCCGGCACGTCGATCAACCGCAATCACGACCAAGCCTGGGAACAGACCCTTGCTCGGAAATCGGCAGAGCGCCGCATCGGTGTCCACGCGCGCTTCATCGAAACCGCGGCAGGCTTCGAGCTCGCGTTCGTGGACGAGAATGACATTCGCGGCGCCGCGAGCTTCGACAGCGACAAGCCGCCGGCGCGCAACGCCCTGGCCGCGGAATCGATGCTGCGCGAGCACCTCTCCCGCCTGGGCGACTCCGACTTCGAACTGCTCGGCGCGACGATCGAGTGGACCGAGCCCCGGTTCGTGCCCGTGTCCGCCATCAACCGGCTGCGCCGCGAAGCGGTCGAACAACTCGCCCGCGCGCGTCTCGCCGCCTACCGGCGAACGCAGCGCCGTCCTGCCGCCGAACCGCCGGCGACGTATCCCGAGGACACGCTGTCGTACCTCGCCAACGTCTACAACCAGGCGGCGCGCGCGTTCTATGCGAGACACGGCGTGAAGCTCATCGCCGCTGCCTACGAGGCGCACGAGGAAGCCGGCGAGGTTTCGCTGATGATCACCAAGCACTGCCTGCGCTACTCGTTCAGCCTCTGCCCCAGGCAGGCGAAGGGCGTCGTCGGCGTGCAGGGCCAGGTGCGCGCCGAGCCGATGACGCTCGTCAACGGCAACGAACGCCTGACGCTGCGCTTCGATTGCAAGGCCTGCGAGATGCACGTCGTCGGGAAGATGAAGAAACACATCCTCGCAAGCCCGCCGCCGACCCTCGCGCCGGTCACGTCGACGATGACCTTTCATCGCCGCCGACCGGAAACGCCGGGCCTCGGCTCCTGAGGCGGCACCGCGAAGGTTCTTGTAGGAGCGCCTTCAGGCGCGAAAGCGCAGGTGGCGAGCGAAGGATTCGCGGCTGAAGCCGCTCCTACAGTGTTCCAGCGATCAGATGTGCAGCGCGTGGCCCAATGCGCGCAGCGCGGTCTCCTGCACTGCTTCGCCCAGCGTCGGATGCGCGTGGATGGTGCCCGCCACGTCCTCGAGCCGAGCGCCCATCTCGATCGACTGCGAGAACGCGGTGACGAGCTCGGACACGCCGCGTCCCACGGCCTGCCAGCCGACGATCAGGTGATTGTCGCGGCGGGCGACGACGCGTACGAACCCTTCGGTCGACTCGAGCGTCATCGCGCGACCATTGGCCGCGAACGGGAACATCGCGCTCTGGCAATCGAGGCCCGCCGCTTCGGCGGCGGCCGGAGAGAGTCCCGCCACCACGATCTCCGGGTCTGTGAAGCACACCGCCGGGATCACCGCCGGCGCGAAGTACCGGCGCCGACCGGCGACGATCTCCGCCACCATTTCGCCCTGTGCCATCGCGCGGTGAGCGAGCATCGGCTCCCCGGTCACGTCACCGATGGCCCATACGTTGCGCATCGAAGTGCGGCACTCGTCGTCGATCCTCACCGCCCTGCCGTCCATGTCGAGCATCAGCGCCTCGAGGCCGAATCCCTCGCTGCGCGGTCGCCGGCCGACCGCGACCAGCACCTGATCGGCAGCGAGCTCGAACTCGGCACCGTCCGCACCACGCACGCGCACCGCATCCCCGCCGGCATTCATTCCCTGCACGGTGCAGGACAGATGCAGCTGCACGCCCAGCCGCTTCAGCGATGCCATGACCGGCCGCGTCAAATCGTGGTCATAGCTGGGCAGGACATGGTCGAGCGCCTCGACGACCGCGACCTCCGCCCCCAGTTTGCGATAGACGATCCCCAGCTCGAGCCCGATGTAGCCGGCCCCGACGACGACCAGGCGCGCGGGCACCGCCGATGGCGACAGCGCCTCGGTCGACGAGATGACGCGTCCGCCGAAGGGCAGTGCAGGCAGCGCCGTTGCCTGCGAGCCGGTCGCCAGCAGCAGATGCTCGCAGACGATGCGCGTGGACTCCGCGCCGGCTGCGGCGCCTTCCTGCAACACGTCGACGGTCTTGCCGTCGACGATGCGGGCGTCGCCGTTGATCACCTGCACGCCGCTCTTCTTCAGCAGCGACGCGACGCCGGACGTCAGCCGGCTGACGATGCCGTCCTTCCAGCGGACCGTCTGCGCCAATTCGATCCGCGCCGCCTCGACGTGGATGCCCAGCGCGCCGCCCCGCGCGTGATGCAATGCCCGCTCGAACTCGCCCGCGGCGTGGATCAGCGCCTTGGACGGAATGCACCCGACGTTGAGACAGGTGCCGCCCAGCCGGTCGCCCTCGACGAGCGTCGTCGGGATGCCGAGCTGGCCGGCACGGATCGCCGCGACATAACCGCCCGGACCGCCGCCGATCACCAACAACGTGGTTGCTTGTGTGCTCATCGCCTACTCCACGAACAGCAGCGCCGGGCATTCGAGCGTGCCGCGCAGCGCCTGGACAAATCGCGCGGCGTCGGCGCCGTCGACGACACGGTGATCGAACGACGACGACAGGTTCATCATCTGCCGCGCCACAATCGCGCCGTCGCGGATCATCGGCCGCGCGACGATGCGGTTGACGCCGACGATCGCCACTTCGGGATGGTTGATCACCGGCGTGGTCACGATGCCCCCCAGCGGTCCCAGGCTGGTGATGGTGATCGTCGACCCCGACAGCTCTTCGCGCGCCGACTTGCCGCTGCGCGCGGCGTCGGCCAGGCGCGTGACTTCCGCCGCGCTCGACCACAGGTCGCGCGCTTCGGCGTGGCGCACCACCGGCACCATCAGCCCGCCGTCGGTCTGCGTGGCAACACCGATGTGGACGGCGCCAAAGCGCGTCACCACACCGCCGTCATCGTCGTAGCGCGCGTTGACCTGCGGAAACGACGGCACCGCCAGCACGATCGCACGCATCAGGAAAGGCAGGATGGTGAGGCGCCCGCGTGTTTCGCCCCAGATGCCGTTGAGGCGCACGCGCAGCGCCTCGAGTTCGGTGACATCGATCTCTTCGACGTAGGTGAAGTGCGGGATGCGGCGCTTCGATTCCTGCATCTTCTGCGCGATCTTGCGCCGCAGACCGATGACGGGCACCGCGATCTCGTCATCGCGCGTTGCGTAACGGGGCGCGGTGGTTGGCGACCCCGGTGCCGCTCCGGCGCGCGCCGCGAAAGCGTCGAGATCCTCGTGCGTGATGCGGCCCGCCTGCCCGCTGCCCTGCACGAACTGCAGTTCGATGCCGAGGTCCCAGGCGCGGCGGCGCACCGCGGGCGAGGCGATCGGCTTTTCGCCGGTGCTTCGCGTGCGCGTCGACGGCGTCGCGACAGCGGCGACGGCAGCCGGCAGCGTCGTTGCGCGTTCCGCCGCCAGCGTGACCGGCGGTTCCTGCGGCTTCGGCGCAAGCGCCACGGGTGCCGGCACCGGCTTCACGTCTGCGCGCAGCGCGCCGGCGCCGGACGCCGCGCTCACGGAGACGTTGCCCGCCCCTTCGACTTCGATCCGGATGAGTTCGGCGCCGACGGCCAGCACGTCGCCGACCTTGCCGCCGAGGGCAATCACGCGCCCGGCCACCGGCGAAGGGATCTCGACTGTCGCCTTGTCGGTCATGACGTCGGCGAGCGTCTGATCCTCGACCACCGTCGCACCGGGTTCGACGTGCCACTCCACCAGTTCGACCTCGGCGATGCCTTCGCCGATGTCCGGCATCTTGATGACGTGAATTCCCATCTCAGGCCTCCATCGCGCGCTTGAACGCGGCCCCGACGCGATCCGGGCCCGGAAAGTACGCCCACTCCTGCGCATGCGGATAGGGCGTGTCCCACCCGGTCACGCGCTCGATCGGCGCCTCGAGATGGTAGAAGCAATGCTCCTGGACCAGCGCGGCAAGCTCCGCGCCGAAACCGCTGGTGCGCGTGGCCTCGTGAACGACGACACAACGCCCCGTCTTCTGCACCGACGCGACGACGGTCTCGAGATCCAGCGGCCACAGGCTGCGCAGGTCGATGACTTCCGCATCGATGCCGGTCTCCGCGGCGGCCGCAGCGGCGACGAACACCATCGTGCCATAGGCGAGCACGGTCAGATCCCGGCCCGGACGAAACACCGAGGCCGACTCCAGCGGCACCGTGTAATAGCCATCGGGCACGTCGCCCAGCGGGTGCTTGGACCACGGCACCACCGGCTGGTCGTGGTTGCCATCGAAAGGGCCGTTGTACAGCCGCTTGGGCTCGAGGAAGATCACCGGATCGTCGCACTCGATCGACGCGATCAGCAGACCCTTGGCGTCATAGGGGTTGGACGGCATCACCGTGCGCAGGCCGCAGACGTGCGTGAACAGCGCCTCGGGGCTCTGGCTGTGCGTCTGCCCGCCGTAGATGCCGCCGCCGCAAGGCATGCGGATGGTGAGCGGCGCGGTGAAGTCGCCTGCGGACCGGTGCCGCAAGCGCGCGGCCTCGGACACGATCTGGTCGTAGGCGGGATAGAAGTAATCGGCGAACTGGATCTCGGCCACGGGACGCAAACCGTACGCTCCCATGCCGACGGCCATGCCGATGATGCCGCCTTCGGCGATCGGGGTGTCGAACACGCGCGACTTCCCGTACTTTGCCTGCAGGCCGTCGGTGCAGCGGAACACGCCGCCGAAGTAGCCCACGTCTTCGCCGAACACGACCACGTTGTCGTCGCGCTCCAGCATCACGTCCATCGCCGAGCGCAGCGCCTGGATCATCGTCATGGCCGCCATGGTGCCTCCCGCCGGGCCGCCCCAAGGGAGGCTTGCGCCCCGTCAGGGGGCAGCAAAAAGAGTGAGCGTGGGGTGTGCATTCAGACTCCCAGCTGCTGCCGCTGCCGGCGCAGGTGCGCGGGCATGGTCTTGTACACGTCGTCGAACATCGTCGCCGCGCTTGAAATCGGTCCGGTGATGAGCGTGCCGTGCCCCTCCGCCTCTTTCTGGGCCGCGATCACTTCGTCCTCCAGCGCCTTCTGCGTGCGCGCGTGCTCGTCCTCCGACCACGCGCCGACGCCGATCAGGTGCTGCTTCAGCCGGAGGACCGGGTCGCCCAGCGGGAAATGCGCCGAGTCGTCCGACGGCCGGTATTTCGTCGGGTCATCCGATGTGGAGTGCGCCCCCACGCGATAGGTGATCCACTCGATCAGCGTCGGCCCGAGGCCGCCGCGCGCGCGCTCGATCGCCCACTTCGACGCGGCGAACACGGCGAGAAAATCGTTGCCATCGACACGCAGCGACGCAATCCCGTTGCCGACGCCGCGCGCGGCGAACGTCGTGGCTTCGCCGCCGGCGATGCCCTGGAACGACGAGATCGCCCACTGGTTGTTGACGACGTTGAGGATCACCGGCGCGCGATACACGGCGGCGAAGGTGAGCGCATTGTGGAAATCCGCTTCCGCCGTCGAGCCGTCGCCGATGAACGCCGACGCGATCCGCGTGTCGCCCTTGATCGCCGAGGCCATGCCCCAGCCGACCGCCTGGATGAACTGCGTGCCGAGGTTGCCGGAGATGGAGAAGAAGCCAAATTGCTTCGACGAGTACATCACCGGCAGCTGCCGGCCCTTCAGCGGATCACGCTCGTTGGAGAAGAGCTGGCACATCATCTCCACCATGCTGTAGCCGCGCGCGATCAGGATCCCCTGCTGGCGGTACGTGGGAAAGCACATGTCGTCCGCCTCGAGCGCAAGCGCGTGCGCGACGGCAATCGCCTCCTCGCCAAGGCTCTGCATGTAGAACGACATCTTCTTCTGCCGCTGCGCGATCAGCATCCGGGCGTCGTAGAGGCGCAGCTTGAGCATCGCCCTCAGGCCGGTGCGCAGGAGGTCCGGAGACACTGCGGGTGCCCACGGTCCCGTCGCCCGGCCATCGTCATCGAGCACGCGCACCAGCGCGTAGGCGAGGTCGTTGGTCTGCGACGGCAGCGCATCCACCGGCGGTCGCCGCGTCGCACCGGCCGGGGAGAGATGGAGGTAGGAGAAATCCGTGTCGCGCCCCGGTCGCCCGGTGGGCTCCGGCACGTGCAGGTGCAGCGGTGGGGTCTGGGTCATCCGTCGTTCCTCCGCGCTCGATTGTGTCTCGCGCCAAGTCGGCTGGTAACGGCCGGGCACGAAGCGGGTAGCTCCGGCCGACCATGCATTCGCAGCGCCTCGAAGGGCGGGTAGCCCGGGGACGCCAACCGCGCAAGGTTAAACGATTATCGACGCAAAAACTTTGACACAGGCGGGATTGTCACCACAAAGTCCAGCCGGAAGAACCCGTCGGCGACGGCCCGGCACTGGATCAGACATGAAAAAACCCGGCTCTAGGCCGGGTCTTTTCATGCGTGCCGCTCTGCCGCAAACGTGCGGCACAGCCTTACGCGGCGACGGGCTCGATGCTCGCAACCTTCTTCTTGTCCTTGCCCTTGGTCGCGAACACGACGTGACCGGCGACCAGCGCAAAGAGCGTGTGGTCCTTGCCGACACCCACGTTGACGCCGGGATGGATTTGCGTCCCGCGCTGGCGGACGATGATGCTGCCGGCGGAAATGAGCTCGCCGCCGTAGGACTTGACGCCCAGGCGTTTCGACTCCGAATCGCGACCGTTGCGTGAACTGCCGCCTGCCTTTTTGTGTGCCATGGTGAATGCTCCTTAGCCGACGATGCTCTCGATCTTGAGCTCGGTAAAGCCCTGACGGTGGCCCTGATGCTTCTGGTAGTGCTTGCGCCGACGCATCTTGAAGATCGTGATCTTGTCGCCGCGCCCGTGGGCGACGACCGTAGCCTTGACCGTCGCGCCGGCGACGTTGGGTTGACCGAGACGGACGCTCTCGCCTTCGCCGATCATCAACACCTGATCGAGAACAACTTCTGCGCCCACGTCCGCCGGTATCTGTTCTACTTTGAGTTTTTCGCCGGGGGCAACCTTGTATTGCTTGCCGCCGGTTTTTACGACCGCGTACATGGTGGGACTCCGTTGGTGGTTGTTGCACTGCCCTGCACCGGGCCGGTGGCCGGCGCACCCGAACCGCGGTGCGTCGATGCCGATCGCAGCCCTTGCTGCCTGCCATCCAGGCCGAAAGACCGCGGAAAGCCTTAAATTATAAGCAATTTCTCCAAGCGCTGTCAAAAATGGATTTTGCGCCCTTTCGCACCGGCGGATGAGCCCGCCACCACCGCCGACTGCGCGCCCAAAAACCCTGCGCGGCAGTGAATCCGACAGCGCCGCCAGGGCAATCGCGAAGCCCGCGCGCGCCGATGAAGCACCCGTCGGCTGATCGGTTACAATTCTGTCCCTTCGGGTCGCGCTGCCCGGTCGCCCGGGCGTTTTTGTTCGGAGCGGCCTGCGCTCGACGCCGTTGAACGGCGCGGCGACACCCGCCCGCCATTTGCCCTCCGACCGACGTGACCGCCGAAACCCTGAAGCTCGCCCTCGCCGCCGACCTGGCGAAAGTCGACACCGCCTTGCGCGCGAGTCTGGGATCCGACGTTGCACTGATCCGGCAGGTGGCAGAGTACATCATCACCGGCGGCGGCAAGCGGCTGCGCCCGGCGCTGCTGGTCCTCTCGGCGCGCGCCTGCGGCTACCCCGGCGCCAACAAATACGTGCTCGCCGCTGCCGTCGAGATGATCCACACGGCGACGTTGCTGCACGATGACGTGGTCGACGAGAGCAAGTTGCGCCGCGGCCATGCGACCGCCAACGCGACATTCGGAAACTCGGCCAGCGTGCTGGTCGGCGACTTCCTCTATTCCCGCGCGTTCCAGCTGATGGTGGGCCTGGGTTCCGTGCGCATCCTCGAGATCCTCTCCAATGCCACCAACGTCATCGCCGAGGGCGAGGTGCTGCAGCTGATGAATGCCGGCAATCCGGATCTCGACGAGGACACCTATCTCGCCGTCATTCGGCGCAAGACAGCCAAGCTCTTCGAGGCGGCCGCGCAACTGGGCGCGGTACTCGCCGGATGCGCAGCCGAGGACGAAGCGAGCCTTGCCCGGTATGGCATGCATCTCGGCACCGCCTTTCAACTGGTGGACGACATTCTCGATTATTCGGGCGACCTCCACGCCATCGGCAAGAACCTCGGCGACGATCTCGCCGAAGGCAAGATGACCTTGCCGCTGATCCGGGCGATGAAGGTGGGGACGCCGGCAGAGGCCGCCATCATCCGCAACGCGATCACCGACGGTCGCCTGACCGATTTCCAGCCGGTGCTGGACGTGCTCACCCGCACCGGAGCGCTCGATCACGCGCGCGCCTGCGCGCAGCGCGAGAGCGACGCGGCCGCCGAATGCGTGGCCGCGTTGCCTGCTTCGCCGCATCGCGAAAACCTGCTAGAATTAGCGTCCTTCGCCGTACGCAGGGCCTATTGACGCAACGTCTGACGGCCCGGCAGCGATCGACGTGCGAGGGAGTTTGCGGGTTGCCGTTTCCCGCCGCAAACCTGACCGGACTGCCAACATAGCCGGCTGCAGTAAATCGGGGTGTAGCTTAGCCTGGTAGAGCGCTACGTTCGGGACGTAGAGGCCGGAGGTTCAAATCCTCTCACCCCGACCATAAAAGCAAGCACTTAGAAATACCTCCGCGCGGTCGGCACGCTTCCGGAAGTGCATCGGAAGTGCAAATGCGCTTCACAGGACCAAACGCGCCCCGCCCGATTCAGGCATGCTCCGCGCCGCCGTCGCCCGGTCGACGACCGTCATCATTCCCATTAGGCTGGCCCGTTTGAATGCCGCCCCGGGCTCGCCCTGTATCTGCAGTGGTCACAGGTAAACTCGGACCATGCTGCAATCTTTCACTTGCGAACAGGTGCGCCACCGCGCCATCGCCTTGGCGGTCGTCGCGGCCGCCTACGTGCTGTCGTTCTTCCAGCGCTTCGCGCCGGCCGGAATCGCGCCCGACCTGGTGGAGAGCTTAGATACGTCTGCCACCGCGCTCGGCGCTTTGGCGGCCACCTACTTCTACGTGTACACGGTGATGCAGATACCGACCGGCATCCTGGGCGCGCTCCTGCAGCCGGCGGTCGGCTGGGTCATGGATCAGCGCTGGAATGGCATGATGGCTAACGGTGTGCGGCTCTATGCGCCCGATGACTTTCGCTGGCGTCTGTTGCTGATCGCCATCGTTGCCTGGCTAGGTGCCCTTGCCGCGTGGTTCGTCCGCGAGACGCACTGCCGGAACATCTGGAAGGATGCTCATTGAGCGCCACCGGATCGATCCAGCGTGCGGCGGCGCTGATCGAAGCCGCCGACGCGTTGATCATCGCGGCCGGCGCGGGCATGGGGGTTGACTCGGGGCTGCCGGATTTCCGCGGCGAGGAAGGGTTCTGGCAAGCGTACCCGGCGTTGGGACGCGCGCAGATCGACTTCTACAGCATCGCGTCGCCTGCGGCGTTTCGCGGCGCGCCCGAGCGCGCCTGGGGGTTCTATGGCCACCGGCTGGCGCTGTACCGGGCAGCGCTACCGCACGCTGGTTTTGGCCTCCTGAAAGCGTGGGGCGAACGGATGCCGAGCGGCTACAGCGTCTACACCAGCAATGTCGACGGGCAGTTCCAGAAGGCCGGGTTCGACCCTTGTCGCATCCATGAATGCCACGGCTCGATTCACCACCTGCAATGCCTGGCACCGTGCAACGGCGACATCTGGAGCTCGGATACGTTCCTGCCCGATGTCGACGTGCTAGCGTGCCGGTTGCGTAACCGCGCACCGACGTGCCCGCACTGCGGGGGTTTGGCGCGACCGAATGTCCTGATGTTCGGCGACGACGGCTGGAGCGACCGGCGAGAGCAGGCTCAGGCGGCACGCCAGGAATCGTGGTTGTCCAAAGTCCGGCAACCGGTGGTGATCGAACTGGGTGCGGGGACGGCCATTCCGTCGGTGCGTCTGTTCAGTCAGCGCGTCGTCCATCAGTTTGATGGACGGCTGATCCGCATCAATCCGCGCGAACCCCATGTCTCCGCTTCCGATGACGTGGGATTGGCGATCGGCGCGCTGGCCGGACTGCAGGCAATCGCCAAAGCGCTCGATACTTGCGGCCGAGTTGGCGGCGACGAAGCTCACAACGACGAACCATGACGCCCGACTCATAGGGTCGCGCGTCGCTGCAGAGTACAGGAACCCCTTGGTTGCGGCTGAAGGCCGCGCTACGATGCAAGCACAACATCTCGACGGAGTCACCGATGGACACCCAATCCCAGCCCGCCGCGACGGTCGATCTTCCGCCGCTGCTTCCGCAAACCGATTACGTAACAGCGCAACTGATCGCCGCGCCCGCCGTC
Source organism: uncultured beta proteobacterium (assembly GCA_963788185.1). Taxonomy (GTDB): domain Bacteria; phylum Pseudomonadota; class Gammaproteobacteria; order Burkholderiales; family Casimicrobiaceae; genus CAIWHR01. The sequence goes on along the minus strand of CAWBGE010000017.1, from coordinate 258,587 downwards.
CAATCGGCGCTCGCCGCTGCCCGGCGCGACGACGCACTCACGCTCGCCGACCAGATCGCGCTCTCCGAGATCGAATCGCCGCCTTTCCACGAGGAAACGCGCGCCGCCGACTTCGCACGGCGTCTGCGCGAACTGGGCCTGGCCGACGTACGCGTCGACGCCGAGGGCAATGTGATCGGCGTGCGCCCCGGCACCGGTGACGGCCCGCGCCTGGTGCTCGCCGCCCACCTCGACACCGTGTTTGCCGCGGGCACCGACGTCAAGGTGCGCCGCGACGGCGATCGCTACCTTGGTCCCGGCATTTCCGACAACGCGCGCGGCCTCGCGGTGCTGCTGCAGATCCTGCGCACGCTCAACGAGCACAGCATCAAGACCATCGGCGACCTGCTGTTCGTCGGCACCGTGGGCGAGGAGGGCAACGGCGACCTGCGCGGCTGCAAGGCCCTGTTCGCGACCGACAAGGCGATCGACGGATTCATCGCCGTCGACGGCGTGGCGGTGACCCGCATCCTCGCCAATGCCACCGGCAGCCGCCGCTACCGCGTCGGTTACGAAGGCCCTGGCGGACACAGCTACAACGCCTTCGGCAACCCCAGCGCCACGCACGCGCTGGGCCGCGCCATCGCCGCGATCAGCGAGGTCCGGGTGCCCGACGAACCGCGCACCACCTTCACCGTGGGCACCGTCAAGGGCGGCACCACGGTCAACTCGATCGCTGCCAGCGCGGAGATGGAACTCGACATGCGCTCGGATAACGGCGATGAACTCAAGCGCCTCGAGGCGGGCATCATGCCGCTGCTCGAGGCCGCTGCCGCAGCCGAGAACCGACGCTGGAACGCGCCAGCCGACAAAGAGGTGAAGCTGGTGCTGACGCCGATCGGGGATCGTCCCGCCGGCCAGCAGGCGCCCGAGACCTCGGTGCTGCAGGCCGCCCGCGCCGCCCAGGCCGCGCTCGGCATCCCGCTGCTCAAGTACTCGGCGGCGAGCACCGACCACAACGTGCCGGTGAGCCTCGGCATCCCCGCCACCACCCTGGGTGGCGGCGGCACCGAGGCAAACAACCACACGCTGCGCGAGTGGTACGAGCCGACGCAAGCCTGGCAGGGCCCGCAGCTCACGCTGCTGACGTCGCTTGCGCTAATTGGAATGGTGGGTGTGAGCGAGCCGCTGCTCACTGTCCGGGCACGACGCCAGTCATGAACGACACCCCGCAACGCCCGCCTCTGCCCGACCGCCTGTCCGTGGACTCGCGCAGCCCCCACCACGTGGCTGCCGTGTTGGAGCACGCCATCGGCATCCGCCTGAACGACACGGAACGCGAGGACGTGGAGGAGTACTGCATCAGTGAAGGATGGGTCAAAGTGGCGGCCGGCAAGGCGTTGGACCGCAAAGGCCATCCGCTGCTGATCAAGCTCAAGGGAAGGGTGGAGGCTTACTACCGGTAAGCATGCCGCCGGGTCGCGGCGCATCCGCTTCGGTCGCATGCGGTTGTTGCCGGCATTCCGCCTGCCCTGCTCGCAGCTTGCATCACCCAGGGGCGCGGACGTTTCCTATCCCGGTGGCATTCCCGGATACTGGGGTAGCGGCCCGGTGATTTCGAACCACGGTGCCTTGTCCGCGACGAAAATGTGTGCCTGCGCGCGCATGCCCGGATCCGTATCGAGCGATCCGGCCGGGACCACGACGACGCCACGTTCGGAGGACGGCCTGGGCACCTTGGCGCCGCAGCGCGAGCAGAACGCCACGGCATGGAAGCGCGCATCCGGCACCTTGAATTCGGTCACCAGCGCCGCCCCGCGCACCCAGCGGAACTGATCGAGCTTGACGAAGACATTCGTGGCGTGTGCGGCGGCACGGCCGAGACGGCAGCGGCCGCAGTGGCAGTTCATCATGCGCACCGGCGCACCGGTGATCTCGTAGCCGATCTCGCCGCACAGGCAGCTGCCCTCGGTGATCCCCGCACGCGGCGTCACGACCGGGCGAGCGACGCCTTGGGCGCCGAATTCCGGCGGATACGCGTCGAACTTAGGCAAGTCGTCCGTGATGGCGTCCCAGGGTGCCTTCGAGGCGACGAAGATGTGGCTCTGGGGTTTGATGCCGAGTTCGCCTTCCAAGCTCGCGGCGGGTGCCACGGCGATGCCGAGTTCGGGCATCGTCGCGGGTCCCACTGAGCCGCACACGCGGCAGAACGTGCGTACCCCGTTCGGCGACGATTGATAGCGCCCGAGCCGGTCTTCGCCGGAGACCCAGCGGAAGCCCGCGATCGGACCCGCAACGAAGGTTGCGAAGCCCGTGCCGTGGTGCTTCCGGCACATCGAGCAATGGCAGTGAATCATCGCGCGAAACGGCCCCTCAATCTCGTAACTCAGCGCACCGCAAAGGCATCGTCCCTTGGCCACGGATCCCTCCTCGCGCGCCGCGGGAGGCGGGCGCACACCATGCAAGGGTAACGCGCGAGCGCGCCGGCGTCGACTCTCGAGCGGGCGCGGCCGTACCCGAGGCTCACGCAGGACAGCCGCAGGCGGCCAACAGGCGCCAGCCCGTGACGGCAATGGATCGCAATGCGCCATGTCCGCTGCCTTTGGTGGCCACGAGCAGCGATTCCCGACGGTCGCCGATACCCGCCGTTGGAAAGCCTGGCGCTTCGCGCGAACGGCGGCTAACGGGTGCCGTTGCGAACTCACACTTTCGGTAGAGTCGGGATGTGGCACGGTGGCAGTAGGTTTGGTTTGTCTGTTGCCGCCCCTTTCGTCTGGCGGTGCCCGAGTAACCTCGCCGTAGCTCCGTTTCCACACCCCGCTCATCGAACCGGACGTGCGGATCTCCCGCATCCGGCTCTCGGACAAGACTTCACGCCTTCACTCACGCCACGTCGTGCCCAAGCCGGGACAGGCGCACGAGACCGAAGTACCCGTAGAGATGCGAGCGTGGATAACTCCCGCCCTTGTGTCGCCTGACCTTGTACTTGTGACGCAACCACCGACGCAACCGCGTCGCCGCGTAGCTGTCGAGGGCACGATAGGCGCTGCGGACGGCCCCCACTTGGACGTAGTTCGCCCAGCCGCGCAAGGTGCGATTCAACTTGCCCACCAGCTCCGTGGTCTCTTGCCACGTCGTCGCCGTTGCCGTCAGCGCATGGATCTTCTCGACCATGTGCCGGATGCTCCTCTTCGACGGTCGCAGGCCCAGGTGGGCTTTGCCCGTCGTTCGCATGTACATCCGCCCGAACGTGAAACCCAGGAAGTCGAACTCGCCTTCCGGAACCTTGCAGATTCGTGTCTTCTCTTCGTTCACCGTCAGCTTCAGTTGGCCCATGATCCCGCGCAGCTGGTGCAAGGCTTCCCGTGTTGCCTGCGCTTTCCTTGTGTACATGCTGCCGCCACTACCCCGGCGCAGCGACTGGGCTTGTTGCTTCGCTCATTCACCCCATCGTGTCAGCCTTCCCCGGTATGGCAGCCGGGTCGGCCTGCGCATCGACCTTTTCGAGGCTTGCTCGGCGTTCACTCGCGTTGCGGCCTGCACACTCGCGCTGCCACCAATTTGTGGCTCGCTTTACCCGAAGGCTTCAGCCATTTCGTTACCTCCATGACTGCTCCGGTTGCTTCCGGCAGGAGCGGTTGCCGGGCGGGATTTGCACCCACTGGAAAAGCGCCGCCTTATCACGGCGCACGCCACAACCAGTCGTAGCACCTCGTCCTCCGAAGCGGATACTCAACTGCAACGGCGGGAGCGGTGATGCGCCGCCCACCTTCAGTTCCTGGCCTTGAGATGGGGCGTAGTATGCGTGGTCCAGAATTCGTCGGCGAGGTGAGTCAATAATGTACCGGCGAGCGTTCATCGGCCCTCTTGCGGGTGGCATTCTCGTCGCGCCGCTCGTCACTTGCGCGCAGACGTCGTCGATGCCGGTAATCGAGTTTCTCTCCAGCTTTTCGCATAGGCAGTGGTCTCCGTTCGTTGCCGCACTCCGCCAGGGCCTGAACGTAGCCGTCTATGTCGAGGGCAAGAACGTTGCGGTCGAATTTCGTTGGACGGAAGGTCAACTCGATCGACTGCCGGCGGCCGATTTGGTCAGCCGTCCCGTCGCGATCATAGTCGCGACCGGCGGCTCCGGTTCAGAGCTGCCAGCCAAGGCGGCAACTTCGACCACTCCGATTGTCTTTGGTACAGACGGCGACTCCGTCGAACAGGGCCACGTCCCCAGCCTCTGCAGGCGCCCCAGCTGCTAGCTGGCGCTTCCGGCGCGGGGATTTGCCAGCGCCCGCAGATCTTCCTGCTCGATCTTGGCCATTTCGACTGCGCGGCTCGCGGACACGTTGATCGTCGGCATCCGGTAGACCGGCGCGCCGTTCACGTAAGTACCTGTGAACGCGCCGGGGACCGGTTGCTGGCTTGCCGTCGCCGCAACCTTTTTCGCCGATTGCGGTCCGCTGACCACGGCTGAGCCGGCAAGCCCGGCAAGCCCGGCAAGCCCGGCAAGCGCGATGGCGAAAGCGGCAAGGCACAGCGCGAAGGCGGTGTCGTCGACCTTGCTGCGGAGGGAGGCTACGATCAGGCGGATGGCTTGCATGGCGCTCTCCAGTTGGTTCGCGAGGACTGCGGTGCCAGTGTCTGCCTGCGGCCCCTTCACTGTCCTTTAGCCGTGCTGAACCCTCCCTGAAACCTCGCTGAAATGTCATTTACGCGTGCCTGCACGCTCTGTAAAACGGGAATAGACTATCGCGTACCCCGGCTTGGCACGACCGAGCGTATGACCACGATGGAACCATCTCCCGAGTATCGATTCGGCGGCTTCGAGCTTCAGCCCGCTGCCCAGCTGCTGTTGGTCGACGGGGAGCCCGTGATCCTGCGCCCGCGCGCTTTCGATCTGCTCGTGGCGCTCGTCGAGCGCGCCGGGCGACTTGTGTCGAAGGCGGAGTTGCTCGACCGGGTTTGGCCGGGCCTCGTCGTCGAGGAGAACAATCTTCAGGTCCAGGTATCGGCGCTGCGCAAAATCCTGGGGGCGGATGCGATCGCCACTGTTCCGGGAAGAGGCTACCGCTTCGCCCTGCAACTTCAACTCGCAGGGCCACTACCGACATTCCCGGACTCACCGAAGCTGCTCGCCTCAACTGCCGCGGACCCACCCTCCATCGCCGTGCTGCCGTTCGTGAACATGAGCGACGATGCGGCGAACGAGTACTTCGCCGACGGCCTCTCTGAGGAGCTGATTAACGTACTTTCCAAGATTCGCGGCCTGCGCGTGGCGTCCCGGACCTCCGCATTTAGCTTCAAGGGCGCGAAGGCGGACATACCGACGGTCGCGCAGAAGCTCGACGTGGCGACCGTCCTAGAAGGAAGCGTGCGCAAGGCGGGCTCCCGAGTGCGCATCACGGTTCAGCTGGTCAACGTCGCCACGGACTCGCATCTATGGTCGGAGACCTACGACCGCGAGCTGGATGACATCTTCGCCGTACAAGACGACATCGCGCATTCCGTGGTCAAGGAAATGCGCAGCACCTTGCTGGGTGAGCATCTCGATGCACCGGGCAGTGCCCAGGTGACGGCGGAAGTGCAGGCCGCATTGAAGGGACGCAGCCGTGACCCGGAGGCTTACCGGCTCTACCTTGAGGGATCGTTTTTCCTGAACCGGTACAACGACGAGGATACGAAGAAGGCGATCGAGTGTTTCCGGCGCGCCCTGGACCTCGACCCGGAATATGCAACGGCTTGGGCCTCGCTGTCTTTCTGTTACGTGCGCCAGGAGGTCAACGCATGGGTCCCCATCGCCGAGGGCGCGGAGAACGCGCGGGACGCGGTGAGGCGCGCCCTCGCGCTGGGTCCCGACGTCGCGGAAGGTCACTGGGCGTTGGGCGCCGTGCTTATGTGGTACGAGTGGGACTGGCGAGGCGCGGAAGTGTCCATCCGTCGCGCGTTGCAGCTGGCGCCGGGGGACTCGAAGCTACTGATCCTTGCCGCCATCCTGTTGCAGAACCTCGGTCAGTTCGAGGAGTCCGCGGCACTGGTCGGGAAGGCGCTGGCGCTTGATCCATTGAACGATGAGGCCCACGTGACGTCCGGACTGCAGCTCCTCTATACCGAGCGCCTAGCCGAAGCCGAGCACGCGTTCCGGAAGGCCATTGAGCTCAGTCCCCACCAGCGCGCGAGAATCCATTACCTTCTTGGCCGTGTCTACATTGCGCAGGGGCGACTGGACGACGCCCTGCGCGAGATCGAGCAGGAGGCGCACGACACGTTTCGCCTGCTCGGGAGCGTATTGGTGCAACGCGCGCGCGGCCGAAAGGCGGAGGCGACGGCGGCGATGCGCGAGCTGACCCGCAAGTACGCGCAGGGCGCCGCGTATCAGATTGCACAAGCGCATGCGTACCAGACCGAAGGCGATCTGGCGTTCGAGTGGCTCGAACGCGCGCATCGACAGCGCGACGCCGGTCTTGCGTCGATGAAGGTCGACCCGCTGCTTCGAGATTTGCACGCCGATCCCCGCTGGCAGCCGTGGCTGGGGCGGATGAGGCTCGCGGACTGATTGGTTTGGTCGCAGGCCGCAGGTCCGCAACGGACCCGGAGTGACGATCGCAAAGTGGCTTTCGCTAGCCACGACCGAGAGACAACACACAACGACTGCCAACGAAGGACATCCTAACTTGTCCGGCTCCGTGGCGGCATCCTTGCCCGTCGCAGTGAGCAGACAGCATTTACGCCCACTGCACCAATCCACGTCAGGCCGCTCTCGACGCCAGCGTGTGGCTGCTCAGGGTCATTCGCGCACCGTCGCCGATTTGAACTGCGGCCGTTCGCCTGCAGTTCGGCGGACCGCGCGCTTTGCCAACGCCTGTCCGTTCGAGACTTCTGCTTGGCACCCGTTGCACAGCAGGATCGTTGCTCAGGACCGCAAGGCGTACGGCGGCAGGGTGACGAGGCGCGTGTCCTCGATCGGCCCGCCGACCGTGAAGTGATACAGGCTTTGCCAGCGGTCGTCCTCGATCCCGAGCAGTCGGTGCATCTCGTCGTCGAAGTAACAGCCAATTCCCGTGGCACGCACGCCCGCTGCTTCCGCTTCCAGATAGAGCGCATGTCCGAGCATTCCGCATTCCCAGAACAGTTGGCGGTAACGCCACGGCTCCCCGCGCGCGAGTTCGACGTTCGCGAGCATACCCAGGGCAAAGCATGAGTCGGCCGCGATGTCCTGGTGACAGCAGATCGTCTTCGCGATGGTGCGCAGGTCGTACGGCAACAGCAGATACAGCGGCAGGTGTTCGGGTCCTTTCTTCTGCCAGAGCCACTCCTGGCGCATCGATGACCTGAAATCGGCAAGCACCGACGGCTCGCGCAGGAACAGGTACAACCCGGGATCGAGCCCGGCCACGCGATGCACCATCAGGGCGACGTGCACCCGCGGCGGCGTTGCGAGCGCGCTCCAGGGTGGCGTGTTCGCGCGCACCATGAGCGCGTCGAGCATGGCGAAGAACGATTCCTCGCCGATGTGCGTCTTTCCGTCGAAGTCGACTGCGCTGCGGCGCTGCCGGGAGATTGTCGCGAACGTCAGATCGAGGACGGGATCGCGGGGCGGCGGCAGCGGCGCCGGGCGGTAGACCGCGGGTTCTGAAGTACCCGGATTTCGCGTGGCACCGTGAATCGCATCGATGTCCGGCCACGGCACGTGTTCGGCGCTCAAGTGGTTGGCGCGACCGGACCAGATCGCATCGCGTAGCTGCTCGCGCAGGTGCTCGAGCTGCGGTCGTGCGCCTTCCTGCCCGATCCAAAGCAGAGCATCCGGGGCTTCGTGCTCCGCACCGCCAAGATCCGCGTCGCGATCGAGCCCGAGCAGCGCGGACACCAGGTCATCGCCGGCCGAGGCAAGCAAATGCGTCTCCCAGCCCAGCGCCGCCGCGGCGTAGCAGAGTGCAGCGATCGCGTGCCCGCAATCGTGCTGGCAGTAACGCCACGCCCGCATTCCGTATTTCCATGCCTCGCGCCAGTAGATCGAGCCCAGGCCCAGCACCACACCGCCATTCTCGAAAGCGGCGGACCAGCGCGGATGGTCGAGCGCGGCCCGTCGTTCAAGCGTGTGATCGCGGCTCACATAGTGATAGACACCCGCCGGCAGCCCGGGAAGATTCGGACACAGCAGGTAACCTTCCGTGGGATGCAGATTGCCGCTGGAAGGATTGCAGCGCAGCGCCCAACGATTGCCGCCGAACGATTTCCACGCCGACAATCCAAGCGAGAGCTCGAACAGGACGGCAACGCTGCGAACGTCGAACGCCCGCCTTGCCGGCAGTTGGCCGCGCCGGAGTGCGGCGTAGCGTGTGGTCAGGGTATCGGCGGCCAGGGGCAGCTTGACCGCCGCCGCACCTTCGTAGACCCGAAACGGATTGGGTTGGTTTGCCCAATCCAACTGCCCGGGGCCGGGCGCGTACCGGTCGAGCCGATGCTTGCTGCGACGGTGATACTCGAGGCATGCGGAGTCAGGCAATTGCCGCTCGGCCGATCACGCTGTTCGTTCCAGTTCGCGATTCCATTTGCCGTCGCGCGAATCACGCCGCGACGACGATCTGAAACCGCGCGCGCATCCCGTCTGCACTGCCCTGGAACGGGACCGTGAGCGCGGCGCGCCCGGCCGCATCGAGGCGCTGCCACAGGAAATCGCGCTCGTTGTGCGGATCGCCTTGGACATACAACTGGGTCGTCAGCAGTTCGCGGCGCGCAAGCTTCACCTTCACGTGGATGTGCGGCGCCCGCCCGGAATAGGCCGCGGGGCGAATCGTGCGGAAGCGGTACTCGCCGCCGGCGCCCACGCTGACCCGGCCAAAACCCTGAAATGCGGGGTCGGCTCGCCCTCCGTCGCCGGGATGGTGGTAGTGGCCCTGCTGATCGCATTGCCAGATCTCGACCACTGCACCGCGCACCGGTTTGCCGTCGACATCGGTCACCACGCCGTCGAGCCACACCGGGGCGCCCTGCGTGTAGCGCCGCTCGCCCTGGACGAGGAGATCGAAATCGCTGTCGGCAGGGAACGTCACCGGGTAGAACGGCCCTTCGGTCTGCGCAGGCGTCAGCGATCGCGGCGACTGGGCGAGACCACTGCGCACGAACGCCGGTGCAGCGAGCATCGCCGCGGCCGCGGCGAGGAGGCGGCGCCTTGGCAGCGCCTGACGCAAGGAGGGGATCAAGGGCTTGGGCATGGCGTTGGCCTCGCAGGCTGCAAAGGGACAAGGTCGCTATGGTACTCGCCGCGATCGACGGGGCAACACCGGGCGGATACGGGGGCGAAGCGTCGATCCGCGGCCCGCATTCCCTCGGCCACCGCTCCATTCCGGCAAGCTCCACCGCGTCGGGGCCGGCAGCTTCACGTCCCGCGCGGCATCCGGATCCTTTGAATGCCGTGACGGTCCGGCGCCCAGGAGGTGGTCAATTTGGTCGCACGGACGAAATTTTGCATCGCACAAACCAATGCCCCTCAGAATCCCACCTGTCATTCCCGGCGACGGTCATGCTGCGGCGCAAAAGTCGGAACCGGACGATCACGCCGAGCCCACTTTCCCTTGCTACTGCCGAATCCACTGCAGTACACTGCGTCACCGCGGCATATGGTCTAACCAATTGGATCGGGCATTGCCGTGGCATGAACCTTAAATGGTCTAAACAATTAAAGGAGGCAGGTATGACATTCTTGGCGCGGATAGCACGTTTCGCTGCTGTCGTTTTGGTCTTTGCGAGTCCGTCGGCGATCTCGCAAGTGTCTTTCAACCTGTCGACGCCCGATCCCGACACTTCCGAGATCACCGTCGCGGCTCGCAAGTTCGCCGAGCTGGTTTCCACCAAGACCGGCGGTCAGGTGGAAGTCAAGGTGTTCCCGAACGGACAGCTCTACGGCGGCGACCCGTCGGCGGCCGTCCGCCAGGTCGCGGGCGGCTCGCTCGACATGCTGCTGTTGTCGACGTCGCTGTACGCGAACTTCAACCCGAAGTTCACGGCAATCTCGATCCCCTACCTGTTCGACAATACGGCACAGTTGCGCGCATACCTCGCCGGACCGCTCGGCAATGAACTCATCGCCGATCTCGACAAGATCAACATCAAGGGCCTCAACATGTGGACGCGGCCCTTCCGCCAGATGACAAATTCGAAGCGGCCCATCCTGTCGCCGAAGGACGTCGCCGGCCTGAAGTTCCGCGTGCCGAACAACCCGCTGTGGGTCGAGTTCTTCGGCAAGATGGGCGCCTCGCCGACGCCAATGGCCTTCGCCGAGGTCTACAACGCGCTGCAGCTCAAGGTCGTCGACGGCCAGGAAAACCCGATCAACATCCCGGTGACGGCAAAGTTCTACGAGGTACAGAAGTACGCGACGCTGTCGAACCACATGGCCGATGGCTGGGTGCTCGCAATCAACCCCGCGAAGTACAACGCGCTCACCGACGCGCAGAAGCAGGCGCTCCAGGCGGCGGCCGTCGAGGCCGAGGCGTGGAAGACCGCCAACGACGCCGCCGACGAGGGCAAGTCGGTCGAATTCCTGAAGTCCAAGGGCATGCAGGTCGACGCACTGACGCCCGAGCAGCAGAAGGCATTCGTCGCCGTCGCGCAGGAACTCTTCCCCAAGTTCGCCACACTCGTCAAGGATCAGGCGTTCTTCGACAAGACGCTGGCGGCGGTCGGCAAGAAGTAACCGCCGTGGCCGAGGACGAATTCGCCTTCGGCACTGCCGCGGACACTGCCGGGGCTGCCGGTCCGCGCCCCGGCTGGCCGACCCGGCTGGTCGACGGCGCCGCGGGCCTGGCAGCGGCGGCGATCGTGGTCGTCGTGCTGATCCAGGTGGTGAGCCGTCTCTCCAACGCGCCCGTGCCGTGGTCGGAAGAACTGACCCGCGCGCTGTTCATCTGGATGGTGTTCCTCGGCATGGCTTCGAGCATGCGCGCCGCCGATGCCGCGCGGCTCACCCTCCTGCTGCAGCGCGTGCATGGGTTGCGCCGCCTCGCACTGCCCATCTACGTCGTGGGCTGCCTCGCTTTCTTCGCCGTGATGTTCTGGACCGGACTCACCATGGTGCGCCAGCAGATCATGATGAACGAGACGATCGCCACGCTCGCCTGGCCGAGCTGGGTGATCGGCGCGGTGATGCCGGTGTCGGCGATCGTCGCAGCGATCGGCACGCTGGGCTCGCTGCGCGACCGCCGCCGCGTGATCGCTGTCGAGGCTGGCGGCGCGCCATGAGCATCTTCCTGCTGCTGACGTTCGCCGGCCTCGGGGCGATCGGAATCCCGCTGGCGATTTCGCTCGGCCTCGCCAGCGTGCTTTCGATCGTCCTCTACACGGCGACGCCGCTGACGCTGCTGTCGGAGAGCATGTTCTCGTCGATGAACTCGTTTCTGCTGGTGGCGGTGCCGCTGTTCATCCTCGTCGGCCAGTTGATGGAGCGCGGCAGCGTCGCCGACCGGATCTTCGATTTCGCGCACGCCGCCGTCGGCTGGATGCCCGGCGGCATGGGCCACGTCAACGTCGTCTCGTCGGTGATCTTCGGCGGCATCTCGGGCTCGTCGGTGGCCGACATCGCCTCGCTGGGCGTGGTCGAGATCAAGGCAATGATGCGCCACGGCTTCGACAAGGGCTACGCGTCCGGGATGACGCTCGCCACCTCGACGCTGTCGTCGATCATCCCGCCGTCGATCCTGATAGTGATCGGCGGGTCGATCGCGAACCAGTCGATCGGGCTGCTGCTGATCGCCGGTCTCGTGCCGGGACTGTTCATCGCCTTCACGCTGATGGTCTACAACCACATCTACAGCGTCCGCCACGGCGTGGCCAAGCCGACGCCGTTCGACGGGAGGCACCTGCTGCGTACCGGCCTGCGGGCGATTCTGCCGATACTGACACCCGTGATCCTGATGGTCGGCATCCTCGATGGCTACTTCACACCGACCGAAGCCGCCGCGACCGCCGTGCTGTACACGTTCGCCATCGCCGCATTCGTATACCGGGCGCTCAAACTCTCGGACCTGCCGGGCCTGTTCATCGACACCGCGCGCACCAGCGGCAACATCCTGTTCATCGCCGCCACCGCGAAGCTCGCGGCCTGGGTGTTCGCCTTCGACGGCCTGCCGGTCAAGGTGGCCGGGATGCTCGGCAGCGTGACGTCGAGCGCGACAGTGGTGATGGTGATCGTTTTCGTGTTTCTCGTCGTCGTCGGCATGTTCATGGACGCGATCGCGGCGATGTTCATCCTGATCCCGGTGCTGCTGCAGCCGGTGGTCTCGCTCGGCGTCGATCCGATCCACTTCGTCGTGATCGTCGTGATCACGCTGACGCTGGGGCTGGTGACGCCGCCGGTCGGGGTCTGCCTTTACGCCGTCGCCCGGGTCACCAACACGACGATCGAACAGGTCGTCAAGGGGTCGGTCGGCCCGGTCACGGTGCTGGTGGTCTCCATCGTCGCGCTGGTGCTGTTCCCGTCGCTCGTCATCGGGCCGCTCAAGCTTTTCGGCATGTACTAAAACCAAACACACGAAAGGATCTGCCATGTTTCTCGGTAAAGAAGTGCGCATGAAGCGCCTGCTCGGCCCGTCGGGCCGGCTGCTCGCCATCACGATGGACCACCCGATCACCCGCGGCAACCTGCCGGGACTGATCGACGTCCGCGGCTCGATGAAGAAGGTCGTCGACGGCGGCCCCGACGCGATCACGATGCAGAAGGGCATCGCCGAGCGCGTGTTCCCGCCGTACGCCGGCCGCTGCGCGCTGATCATGAAGGCCTCCGCGTATTCGGTGCACTACCACCCGACGTACGACACACCGCTCGCCGACGTCGAAGAAGCGGTGCGCCTGGGCGCGGACGCGATCTCGGTCGGCTGCATCGTCGGCGGACCCGACCAGGCGCAGCAGCTCACGCACCTCGCCCGCATCGCCAAGGACGCCGGGTCGGCCGGGATGCCGCTGATCGCGCACATCTATCCCAAGGGCGCGATGGTCAAGGACCCGAACGACGCCAAGAACGTCGCGTACGCGGTGCGCTGCGGCGCCGAGATCGGGGTCGACATCATCAAGACGCTGTGGACCGGCTCGGCCGAGAGCTTCCGCGAAGTCGTCGCGGCCTGCCCTGCGACGGTCGCGCTGGCCGGCGGCGAGATGGGCGAGACGCTCGAAGACTACCTGCGGATGACGCGCGAGGCACTCGACGTCGGCCTGGGGGGTGTCACCTACGGCCGCTTCGTCTGGTCGCACGCGCACCCGGCCGCGGTGATCCGCGCGCTGCGGGCGCTGATCCACGAGAACGCCAGCGTGGCGGCCTCGCTGCAGGTGTACGAAAAGTACGTGGCTGCCGAAAAGGCCGGGGCGACACAATGAAGGCCGCGGTGCTGCGCGGGCCCAACGACCTCGCGCTGACGACGATCGCCACGCCGCAGGCCGGCGCCGGCGATCTCGTGCTGCGCGTGCGCGCCGCCACCGTCTGCGGCACCGATCTGCGCATCCTGACCGGCAAGAAGACCAAGGGCGTGCGCTTTCCGTCGGTGATCGGGCACGAGTTCGCGGGTGTCGTCGTCGAGGCGGGCGCCGACGTCGTCGGCTGGCGGATCGGCGATCGGGTCTGCGTCGACCCCGTCGTGCCATGCCGGGCCTGCGCCTACTGCAAGACCGGGCGCGAGAACGTCTGTCTCAACCGACAGGCGATCGGCTACGAGTTCGACGGTGCGTTCGCCGAGTACGTCCGCGTCCCGGCGATCGCGCTGCAGGCCGGCAACGTGTTCCGCGTGCCCGACGGCATGGACTTCGAGGCGGCCGCGCTTGCCGAGCCGCTCGCCTGCTGCCTCAACGGGCTGCGCAACGCCGACATCCGGCTGGGCGACACCGTGCTCGTGCTCGGCGCCGGCCCGATCGGCCTGATGCACGCGGCGCTGGCGAAGAGCGCCGGCGCGCGGCAGGTGATCGTCAGCGAACCCAATGCGGCACGGCGGCAGGCGGCGATCGACCGCGGAGTCGACGCGGTGTGCGATCCGTCGGCGCAGTCGCTGGTCGATCTCGTCAGGGCGCGCACCGACGGCCTCGGCGCCGACGTGGCGATCCTCGCCATCGGCGTTCCGGCGCTCGTCAACGAGGCATTCGCCGCGGTGCGCAAGGGCGGCCACGTCAACCTGTTCGCCGGATTCTCGGTCGGCGCCACCGCGACGATCGACGTCAATCTCATCCACTACAACGAGATCGTCGTCACCGGCGCCAGCGCCCTCGCGCGCCGCGATTACGAGATCGCGCTCAACCTGCTCGCCGCCGGGCGTCTCGACGCCGGCTCGCTGATCACCCACCGTTTCGCCATCGATGAAGCCCTCGGCGCGTTCGAGGAAGCGGGAAGCGGGCGTGCCCTCAAGGTTGCGCTTCTGAATGACTGAGACCGTCCTTCTCGGCATCGATGCGGGGACCAGCTCCATCAAGGTCTGCGCGATCGCGCGCGACGGGCGCATGGTTGCCAAGGCGCAACGTCCCGTTCCGGTGGTCACGGCATTGCCGCTCTGGGCGGAGATCGATCTGGAACGGTACTGGGAGCTGGTCTGCGAGGCCTTGCGCGAGGTGACCGCGCGCGTGGGCAAGGTGGCCGGTGTCGGACTCTCCACCACCTGCCCGACGACGGTCGTCCTCGACCGCGACGACCGGCCGCTGCGTTCGGGAATCGTCTACCTCGACGGGCGCGCCGATGCGCTGCTTCGCGAGGTGATCGGCCCCGATGCCACCGCGTACCAGCCGCAGACGGGGAACCGGGCCAGCAGCTCGACCTGCTGGGCCGCCAATCTGACCTGGCTGCAGCGCCACGATCCCGCACTCTGGAACAAGGTTCGGCGGGTCCTCATGCTGAACAGCTTCATCGGCCTGCGGCTGACCGGACGCGCGGCGATCGAGCCGACCCAGGCTTCCTACTCGGGGCTGATGGACGTGCGTGCCAGGGAAGCCGCCTGGTCGGAGGCGCTGTTCCGCCTGTGGAACATCGAGCCGGAACTCGTGCCGGAGATCATCTCCGGCGCCGCATGCCTCGGCGGCATCACACCCGGTGCCGCTTCCGTCACCGGCCTCGTGCCCGGGACGCCCCTTGCACTCGGCGCCGCCGACACGGCGACCGCTGCGTTTGCTGTCGGCTTGAAGCGCGCCGGCGACGCGTTCGAGTCGGTCGGCACATCCGGCGTCATCACCTTCTGCCTCGACGAACCGAGCTTCGACTCGCGATTCCTGAATCGCCACCACGTCCTGCCGGGGCGATGGCTGGCGCACGGCGCCATGTCGACGCTCGGGGGCGCGTTCGGCTGGCTGCAGAGCAAGGTTTGGCCCGAGCTGCGGTCGTTCGCCGAACTCGAGCACCTCGCCATGGAGTCCGTGCCGGGTGCGAACGGCCTCGTCTTCCTGCCCTACCTGGCCGGCGAGAGAAGCCCGATCTGGGATGCCGAAGCCAGCGCGGCGTGGATCGGCCTGCGCCTGCACCACACGCGAGCCGACATGGTACGGGCGGTATTCGAAGGCGGCGCGCTCGCGCTGCGCCAGATTCTCGAAATCGCCGAAAGCCAGTGGTCCTGGCGGCCGACGGACCTTGTCGGGGTCGGTGGCGGTGCCCGCAGCCGATTCTGGGCGCAGGTCAAGGCTGACGTGCTCGGCCTCAACTACCACATGGCGACGCTTACCGACGCCAGCGCGATCGGGGCGGCCTTGCTCGGCGGTGTAGCCGCCGGGACGTTTTCCGGGGTCGAGGACCCGGCCCTGCCGGGCATTCGCTGCGACGAACAGAAGGTGCAGCCCGGGCCGACGGACCGCCGCGCAGTGTACGACCGGCGATTCGAGGTGTACCGCGGCCTCTACCCCGCGCTGAAGAGCGCCATGCACCAACTCGACGGCGAACCCTCCGGATCGGTGGATCGTGGCCCTGCGTCGGCGGCATCAGCGGCGCACTAGTACCGCGACCCATCAGTTTCGACTAGCAGCGAATCGGCCCACGGCTCGCCCCAACAACGTGTCCAACGCTTCCGATGACATACTTGCGCGGTTGATCGAAATCGCCGTTCGCACGCGCCCCGATGGATCGGGGAGAATCCGATTGCCCACCGAGCGCGAACTGGCCGAGCGGCTGTCGGTCCAGCGACCGACCCTGCGCGATCGCCTGACGATCCTGGAGACGCTTGGTTTCATCCATCGGCAACAGGGCAGCGGAACCTACCTCGCACTGCCGAACTCGCAATTCCTCCACTTCTACTTCGAGGTAAGCCTGAAGCTCGGATTCGTGTCGATCGAGCAGATACAGGGCGCACTGGAACTGATCGGTGCCGAGATGGCCACGGCGGCGGCCATCCACGCCAGCGAGGAGAACTTCGCGGCGCTTGACCAGGTGCTGGTTCAGCTGAAGTCCAGCGACGAGTTGGAGCCGTTTGTGGAAGCGCAGTTCGAGCTGCATGCGGAACTCGCGCGCGCCAGCCAGAATCCCGTGCTGGTGATCATCATCGATGCGCTGGCCAGCGTGATCCGGCAGATGCTGTCCGGCCGCGTGGCAATGCTCGCCATGGTCAGCGGCGCATTCCTGCGCAACGTCGATGCCTATTCCGATCTGGTACAGGCAATCAAGGACCGGGAGCCCGAGGTCTCGCGAGCCGCACTGCAGGAGTGCTACGCGCTTTGGCGGCGGGAAGCTTCCAAGATTTCCATGCTGTATTTGTCGGAATAGCTCCCGCCGCGGCGCGGCCGGCCGACAGCGACGACGCGATCGCGGTGTTGACATCGACGACCGCAAATGCCACTGTCGCGTCCACTCACTCGTGCGCTCGTCCGGAGCCACCATCGGGAATCGGCAGATTCCTCGTGCTCAGGCACCCGCGACAGCATGTTGAAGTGATGAGCGTCAGAGTGTGAAGGCCTGGTATCCGGGTTTTCGATCGAAGTGTCACGGGCTGTTGTCGGAGATTTCAAAAAATTGAGCTGGCGGCACTCCGGGACGCAAGTTGGCCCTGAGACCGACCGGCACCGGCTCGAACCGTGATACGAAGCCATCGCCTCAAGGCGATGGAAGTTCACGCATAGGGGGAATCATCATGTTTCGTCGCGGCACTATCCTGGTGGGAATCCTGTTTGCCCTTGGCCTCGTCTTGGCGCCTGGCATTTCGGAGGCTCAGAACGTTCGCTTGCGCTACGCTCACGTCGGCTCCGAGGGCGATATTCAGTACTGGTTTGGCGAACAAGTCGCCAAGAAGATCCCCGAAGTCACCGGCGGTCGGGTTACGGTCACCGTCTTCCCGAATTCGCAGCTCGGCGGGGTTCAGGAGATGATTGACGGGGTCAAGAGCGGCTCCATCTCCATGGGGCATCACGAATTCGCGTCGCTGGATCGCTTGGCCAAGGACATAGCGGTGTTCAACGCACCGTTCGTGTATCGCGATGGATCCCACGCCCTCGCAGCCACGGACCCCGCGACGTCGGAACTGCTGCAGGAGTTCAACAAGAAGCTGGTCTCGGGCGGCAACATGCGCATCGTCGGTCGGTTCTATCGCGGTGCGCGCCAGATGACGGCGAAGATGCCGGTCTACTCGCCTGCCGATCTCCAGGGCAAGCGGTTCCGTGGCGTGCCGATTCAGCTCTGGACCACGATGGTCAGGGGCTTCGGCGCCATCCCGACCCCGGTCGAGGTGAGTGAGCTGCCGACCGCACTGATGACGGGCATGGTGGTCGGTCAGGAGAACCCGCTGACCATGATCTACGCCAACAAGCTCTACGAGGTGCAGACGCACGTCATGCTCACTGCGCACATGCAGAATGTGCTGCCGGTCTTCATCAACGAGAGCAGCTGGCAGCAGATCGGGGAGAAGGATCGCACCGCCATCCTGAAGGCGCTGGACGGCATCGCCCAGGAAAGTCTGCGGATGGCGCAGAAATCCGAGAACGAGCTGATCGGCGAACTCAAGAAGAAGGGAATGACCGTGATCACGGCGAAAGACGGCCTGAAGATCGATGATTTCCGCAAGGGCGTTGCGGTCGAGGTGAACAAGGACTTCGCGAGCTGGAAGCCCTACATGGACCGCATCGCCGCCATCAAGTGAGGCCGTGATGATCCGCTCGCCGGGGGTGCCTCCTCCCGGACCCGGCGGGCTGTTTGGCCCGGAAATTCCTGCGGGCGGCTGACGCGCATGTCGGACGCTTCGAAGCCGCGCCATGCGCCACCTCGCGCCGAGCCCACCACGCTCGACCACACCGTGGAACCGCTGCGAAAGGCGCTGCGCTGGCTCGGCGTCGTCCTGCTCTTCGTGCTGATCGCGCTGCCCGCCTTGCAGGTATTCCTGCGGGCGGGCGTGGGCCACCCCTTTGTCGGAGCCGAAGAACTCGCGCGGTTCATGCTGATCTGCGTCGTGTTCGTAACGCTGCCGTACGTCGTTTCCTCGGGGAGCAACATCCGCATGGAGGAGCTCCTGTCCGCGCTGCCGCGCGGCGTGCAGCGGCCGCTGCGCGTCATCAGCCCCGCAGCGGCCAGCATCGCCTTCGGCATTGCCGCGTATTCCGTCGCCGTCGCCACCCTGCGCAATCTCGACAACGCGACGCCGACGCTGGGGATACCCTACTGGGTGTTCTTCTCCGCCGCGTTCCTGGGGCTCCTCGTCGCCGCGATCGAATCCATCGTGCAGTTCGTGAAGTCGCTGTACGATCGCCCGCTCTATGTGAGCTTCGTGGAGGAACTGCCTCCTGACGAGGTCGACCTGGAGAAGGTGCTCGCGAGCGCGCCGTCAGCCGGGCCAGACGCATGACACTCCTGATCATCGGCGGCTTCACGCTCTTCTTCCTGTTCGGATGGCCGGTGGTGGTTGCCATCCTCGTGCCGTCCGCCGCGTATGTGCTGATGAACGGCGTCCCGATCGAGCTGATCGGCCAGCGGATGGCCTATGCGCTGGATTCGTTTCCTCTCGTCGCAGTGCCGGTCTTCATATTCGTCGGCAATCTGATGAATCAGGCAGGCATCACCGAACGGATCTTCAAGTTTGCCGATACGCTCGTTGGCCGGGTCCCCGGCGGACTCGCCCAGGTCAACGTCGTCGCGAGCCTGATCTTCTCCGGGATGAGCGGTGCAGCGCTCGCCGATGTCGGCGGCCTCGGCCGGATCGAGGTGAAAGCCATGGTGGCCCGTGGTTTCCGCAGAGACTACTCCGCGGCGGTCACCTGCACGTCCGCGGTCGTCGGGCCGATCTTTCCGCCCAGCATCCCGCTGATCATCTACGGTTCGGTCACCTCGGTTTCGATCATGCAGCTGTTGCTCGCCGGGATCGTGCCGGCGTTGATCTGCGTCGCGTTCATGATGATCACGGTGGCGGTCCTGGCCGTGCGTCGCGGCCACCCGCGCGCCGCGCGGTGGTCGACGCCGCGCGAGATCTGGCACGATCTGCTGCCCGCCTTCCCGGCACTGATGGCGCCGGTGCTCCTGGTCGCCGGCATGCTGCTGGGCGTTTTCACCCCGACCGAGGCCGCATCGATCACGGTGGTCTATGTCCTCTTCATCACCGCGTTCGTATACCGGACGCTGACGCTGCGACACCTGCTTTACGCCGCCCTCGAGACGCTCAAGAACACCTCGGCGATCCTGGTCATTGTCTCGGTCGCCGCGCTTTTCGGCTGGGTCATGGCCATCGAGCAGATCCCGCAGATGTTCGCCCGGGAATTGCTCTCGTTGAGCCGGGACCCGGTCGTGCTCCTCATCATCGTCAACGTCGTCCTGCTCATTGTCGGAATGTTCCTCGACAGCACGACCGCGACGCTTCTGGTGGTTCCCATCATTGCGGGCCCCCTCCACGCGGCGGGGGTCGATCCGGTCCATCTCGGCATCGTCACGATCTTCAACCTGATGGTGGGCCTGTTTACGCCGCCGATGGGGCTCGCCCTGTTCCTGATCACCGACATTGCCAGGGTGTCGATGCGCAGCCTGTTGCGCGAGATGGCCCCGTTCTATGTGCCCCTCTTCGCCACGCTGATCATCATCACGACGATCCCCGAGCTTTCGCTGTGGCTGCCGAAAATGATCCGCTGAGCGCGATCAGTGCGGAACCGCCGGTTCGTAGAGCTTGAAGATTGCGGCGGTGTCCAGCTCCGCGTACCCCTGCCGGATCAGCATCCGGTACAGTGACAATGCCTGGCCGGACATCGGCAGCGGCGCCTTGAGTCCGGCAGCGAACTCGCTGAGCATTTCCAGATCCTTGAGCAGCTGCCGCGCGTAGCCCTGCGGGGCGAAGTCGCGCTTGACGATGCGCGGATAGAGCTTCTGCAGCATGGCGCTGTCGGCGTAGCCGCCCGCCAGGCATTCAGGGATGCGTGCCGCATCAATGCCCGCGGCTTCGGCGAGAACGACGGCCTCGGCCATCACCGCGTGCGCGCAGCCGACGATCAACTGGTTGATCATCTTGGCGGTCGAACCGGCGCCCGACGGGCCCATCCACGTGAACTGGCCGGCAATGTCCGCCATCAACGGCCGTACGCGTTCGATTTCCGTCGCGTCGCCGCCGGCCATGACGGTCAGCGTCCCGGCGGCACAGGCCGGAGGTCCTCCGGAAACGGGCGCGTCGATCCAGCCGCAACCGGTCTCTTCGCGCAGCTTCGAGGCGAATGCGCGCCCCTTGTCGACCTTGACCGTCGAGAAATCGACCAGGAGCTGCGGTGGCCGCAGCGCGGTCGCGACGCCGTGCTCGCCGAATGCCACTTGGGCGACCGCATCCGTGGTCGGCAAGTTGAGCAGGACGAGGTCGGTGTCGCTGGCGACTTCCGCCGGCGTCGCAACCACCGCGGCACCCGCCGCGCGTGCCGCGTCGGTGCGCGCCTTTGCGAGGTCGCAGACCTTGACCGCATAACCGCGCTCGAGCAGACGACGCGTCATGGGCAGGCCCATCAGTCCGATGCCAACATAGCCGATCCGAAGCTTTTCCATCTTCTACTCCATGGCGTAGATGCGCAGGGCGTTGTCGTGGAACAGCGCGCGTTGTTCCGACACAGAGAAGTCCGAAACCATCGTGCGAAAGCCGGTGAAAATCGTATCGAACGTGGCGCACAGGCTGTCGACCGGAAAATTGCTTGCGAACATCGCGCGCTCGACGCCGAACGCCGCGATTGCCGCCAGAACGATCTCCCGGTTCGCGGCAACGGTCCAGGGCTGACCCGGTTGGCCCAAACCCGAGATCTTGATCATGGCGTTCGGACATGCGGCAAACGCAGTCAGTGCGTGCTGCCAGCCGGCGAGCGCCGCGGCGCTCCGATCGCTCGGGAGTCCCGTGTGATTGAGAATGATCGGCGTGTCCGGGAAGTCGCGCGCAAGGCGCGCGGCGTCGGCGAGATGCCACCAGGGCGTTTGCAGGTCGAAACGCAAGCCCAGCGGCGCAAGCCGGGCGAAGCCGGCGCGCCATTTCGGATCGTTCATGCCGCCGGGTGCCGCGTCGCGAGGCGAAGGGTTCGCCCTCGGCTTGTGACGCACACTGCGCACGAAGTCGAACGCGGCCTGTTGCTCGAGCACGGCGGGGCAATCATCGGCGTCGAGCCAGGCCTGCGCCACCATGACCGTAGGGAAGCCCGTCTCGCGCCGCAAGCCTGCGACGTAGCGCGACTCACCGATGGGATCGGCCGGGTCCCATTCGGTCTCGACATAGACGGTCTTGACGACGTGGTGCGAGCCGACGTCGGCGAAGTAATCGCCTGGAAGGTAGCGTTTCCGCAGGGCGCGATAGTCGCCGTAACGAAAGGCAACGGGCGGCTCGTCGCGCAGCCACGGGTGATAGTTCCGGTCGATGTCCCAGAAGTGCTGGTGCGCATCGACGATCGGGAAGTCTGTCGCCATTTCGTTGCGTCCTGCCTCAGGATCGGTTCGATACCCCGGATGTGGCGCTGCCCCACGTCGCCACCCGTACCGGCAAGCCACTGGGTTCCGTGGCACCGTGTTCAACGCCCATCCGGCTCACCGTGCTCAGGCCGAGTGATCGCGCGCGTTCTCCAGAAGTCGCTTGGCGCGCGCCGGGTTGAATACCCCGCAGGGGCAGAACCGCGCCAGCGTCGTAACCACCTGATCGGGCGTACGTCGGCCTTCGCGCACCATGTCGAGCATCTTGCGGGCGAAGTTGAATGACACCATGCCATGTCCGCACATCGTCGACAGCTCGAGCACCTGGCTGTTGGGCAGGTGGTCATGAACATCGGTGAACCCGAGCGAATACTCGACGCTGTGGCGATGGATCCCGCAGTGCTCGGCGGCGGCCTTCGCACCCTGCACCGAGGTGCTCATGTTGATCGAGAGGCCGAGGTCGGCCGCCTTGAGCTCGGCCAGACAAGCTTCGGCGTGAGGCTGCGAATCAAAGACCGCCGAGACCGTGCCTACCTTTGCCACGGCGTTGATCACGCTCTCGTAGTCCCGATTTGCATCCCGCGACCAGTGCACGAGCGGGTCCAGTTCGCTGCTCGGCTTGTAACTGCCGAAGAACGAGTTCCCCATGTTGGCGGGGACATGTTTCGCGCAAATGCGCAGGAAGGTCTTGAGCTTCTCGAGGGCGCCCTCGTCGTTCTTCCCCTTGCAGGGAATCGCGAAGATGATGTAATCGTCCTGAAAGCTTTCGGCGTTACCGTACCGATGCAGTGTGTTGGTCACCAGCGGCCTCCTTCGCCTGAATGTTCGTGACGCGACCCAACCCCATGTTTGTCTTGGCGCGGGCCGGGGCGTAGCCCAGGCTGTCGAGCAGAGGAGCCAGCACGGGATCCTCGCCGTTGTCGTCGCAGCGAGTCGACACGCCAATCGCGATCACGGTGTCGATCTGCCGCGCCACGCGCTTCACGGTATCGAGGACCGTAGACACCATGTCGGTCGTCGTGGTGATTTCAATGATCGCCGAGAGGATCTTCTCGTTGAGCAGATCATCCTTCAGCGCTCCTGTGGACGGGTCGGTCATGAGGTGTGAGATCGGATTCTTGGCCTCGAACCTGACACCCAGCCCGGCCAGCGCCATCGTCATCGACTGGATCTGGTGAAAGCGGACTCCGAAGCCCGGGCGCCCAAGCTCGATGACATAGCCCACCTCCCCGACAGCGACGCGGTGCGCCACGTCGTTGGTCTTGACCTCCTCCGTGCCGCGACCTTGAATGCCCGTCGACTTGTGTTCGACCAGGGGGTCGCTGAAGACGCGCCGAGCGATGCGGGGCCACTCCAACTCATCGACCACGAAGGCGGTGGTGGGGCAGACATCCGGTTCGGGTTCGAAACGAGTACGCAAGATCTTCGACAGATTGCGAATGGTCCGGACCATCGTCGGGTTCAGGTGCTCGCTGCTCATCCGCGAGCAGGCGCCGCACTCGACGCATTCATCGCGGTTGATGGTCGCCCGGTTGATCGCGCGGTCGATGTAGATGGCGCCCATCGGGCAGACGGGGACGCAGTTGGCGCAAGCCACGCACTTTTCTGGATCAATCAACATGAGCGAACGATCACCTTGACATGTTTTGCGGGACTATCCGTCGGCGAAGTCTATCAGAGGTGCCGTGCGCATATGGACCGCTTTCGAAGAACTTTGAGCGAAGACTCGTCCTGGCACGATCCAATCGTGCCGACGAGTACATTGGCTACCAGGCGAGGTACTGGTCGAACCCGTCGACGCTCGTTGCAGTTCGCGAGGGCGGTTCGACGTTCGATCCCAAACGGAGGAACCGACTTCCCCGACGTCCGCCACGTGGCCGCGTTTCACCGCGGTATCCCCGCCTTTTCCGGTTTCGTCCTGCCGTTTCCCGGTTTCGTCGCGCGCACCTTGAGGATGGCGGCGTGTCCGCCCAGATTGGGGACGTCGCCGCCGATCGGTAGGGCCGCTTGGCGGCCGCAACGGCCATGTCCCCCGAAGGAGTTCACATGAACATCGGTCGAACGATCTGTCTTGTCGTAGCCCTCACGGCTGCTGGAAGCCTGCACGCGCAGAACTGTTCGGGCGGCCCCGATGGTGGAATGGACGCCACCGGCAACCAATGCAGCACGCCGACCGATGTCGCCAACTACACGACGGCATCGTGGGTCGCACCGCTCGCACAAGCCTCTACGATGGGGGGCGTTCAACGGTCGGTCCCGGCAGTGCTGCCCGCGGTTCGTCTCGGCGACGATGCCGGACGAAGCATCGAAGCCGGCCGTCGCCGTGGCGCCAATCGGTCGGGAAGAAGGCGGAAAGGTGGCCGCCCGTGCGCCGGCTTCGATCTCGCGAATCGAGGTCGCCTCGGCATCGCAATGCTCGGGCGGCCCCGACGGCGGAATGGACGCCACCGGCAACCAGTGCAACGAGGCAGCGGATGTCGTGGAGATTACGCACCTTGCACTCAGCAGCCGGCGCCAATAGCGCGAGCGTGCGAACCCGACATCGGCGTCGGTCTCGACAAGACGCCAATCAGCTTGGCACCCATCGGGCCCGCGTCTCCGCGGGCCCGTTGGTTTACAACCCGTTTGCGAGCATTTTGCCAACCCCGAACGATCGTCGGCGACCCTCCGGTCAGGCAGCGAGCTGCGGATTCAGCCGTTCCAGCTTCGACTGCAGCTTGTTGAGCGCATTGAGGTAGGCCTTCGCAGAGGCGACGATGATGTCGGTGTCGGCACCGTTGCCGTTGACGATGCGTCCGTCGCGTTCGAGGCGCACCGTCACCTCGCCCTGCGCATCGGTGCCGGTGGTGATGGCGTTCACCGAGAACAACAGCAGTTTCGCGCCCGACGCCGCGACCTGCTCGATACCCTTGAAGACCGCGTCGACGGGACCGTCGCCGCTGGCGGTGGCGCGCAGCTCCGAATCACCGGCGGCAAGCGCCAGTTCCGCCAGAGGCACTTCGCCGGTTTCCGACACCACCTTGAGCGTCAGCAGGCGGTAGTGCTCCTGCTCGGGGGTGAGGGCGTCGTCGGAAACCAGCGCCTGCAGATCCTCGTCGAAGACCTGACCCTTCTTGTCGGCGAGTTCCTTGAACTTGGCGAAGGCGACGTTTACCGCGTCGTCGCTCGAGAGTTCGATGCCGAGCTCGGCCAGCCGCGTCTTGAACGCGTTGCGGCCCGAGAGCTTGCCCAGCGACAGCTTGTTCGCGTGCCAGCCCACATCCTCGGCACGCATGATCTCGTAGGTCTCGCGGTGCTTGAGAACGCCGTCCTGGTGGATGCCCGACTCGTGGGCGAAGGCGTTGGCGCCGACGATCGCCTTGTTGGGCTGCACCGGAAAACCGGTGATGCTGGAGACGAGCTTCGACGCGGGCACGATCTGCGTTGCGTCGAGCCGCGTCGTGCACGGGAACACGTCCTTGCGCGTGCGCACCGCCATGACGATTTCCTCGAGCGAGGCGTTGCCCGCACGCTCGCCCAGGCCGTTGATCGTGCATTCGACCTGGCGCGCGCCGTTCATCACCGCCGCCAGCGAATTGGCCACGGCAAGCCCGAGATCGTTGTGGCAATGGACCGACCACACCGCCTTGTCCGCGTTCGGCACCCGCTCCCGCAGCGTCTTGATCAGGCCACCGAACTGCCACGGCATCGTGTAACCGACCGTGTCCGGGATGTTCACCGTCGTGGCGCCGGCGGCGATCACCGCCTCGAGCAGGCGACACAGAAAGTCGGGCTCCGAGCGCCCCGCGTCCTCGGGCGAGAACTCGACGTTGTCGGTGAACTTTCGCGCCCATCCGATCGCCTTCACCGCCTGTGCGAGCACGTCGTCCGGCGACATGCGCAGCTTCATCTGCATGTGGATCGGCGAGCTGGCGATGAAGGTGTGGATGCGCCCGGAAGCCGCCGGCTTGACCGCCTCGCCGCAGCGCACGATGTCGTTCTCGTTGGCGCGCGCAAGTCCGCAGACCGTGCTGTCCTTGATCGTCTTCGCAATCGCGTGAACGGCTTCCCAGTCGCCGTTCGACGAGGCCGGGAACCCCGCCTCGATGACGTCGACGCGCAGCCGCTCCAGCAGCTTGGCGATGCGAAGCTTTTCCTCGCGCGTCATCGATGCGCCGGGGCTTTGCTCGCCGTCGCGCAGCGTCGTGTCGAAAATGATCAGATGGTCTTCCATGGCCGTTCTCCGGTGGGCGCCCGATGCGCCGCGATGCGTCGATGAATCCCCGCCGGCTTCGTGCCGACAGGTCCGGGTACTGCAGAAGGGGGAATGATTTATCTGCGCGCGGGGCGCAGCAGGAGCAGCAGGCCACCCGCAAGGGGGTGCAGCGCGAAAAGCGCGGGGCGGCCAGAGGGATTGAAGCTGCTCATGCGGCAGACTATAACTGTGCTTGCGCCGTCCGCGCAAGAGGGAGGGAGGAGCCGGAGAAGCTGAACCACTATCCCGCCATCGCGGCAGATCTTTCCCCACGCCTGCATGCTGATAGGATCGAGGTATGGCATATCGATGCAAATCGAAACGCGCTGTCGGCCTCTGCCCGCCGGGGAACGCGAGCATCGGCGCCGCACCGGACTGGTGGTATTTCGCCGCTGTCGCCGTCGTCTATCTGGCGATAACAGCGTGGAACATCGACCTGCCAGGCGTCTACATGGACGCGGTCAATCCGGACTATCTCGTGGCGAAAATTCTCAACCCGCAGCACGAACCCATCGTCGCCTGGGTGCTGCGGGGAAACTACCTGCTGGGCAATCGCGCGCCGGTGCTGATCGCGCTGTACCACGGCTCGCACACGTTCTGGCTGGGGCTGCCGTTTTATTGGCTCTTCGGCACGTCGGTCGAAGGCCTGCGTCTCACCCACGCGATGTTCGCCATCGGCGTTCTCGCCGGACTCTTCTTCCTGCAGCGGCGGCTCCGAGTGCATCCCGCTGCGGCAGCACTCGCGTGCGTCGCGTTGGCGTTGGACCCGTCGTTCTCCTACGCCTTTCGCACACAGAGCTACATCACCTTGCTCCCCGACGCCTGGCTGCTGGTCGCAATCGCCCTGATCGTTGCGCCGGCGCCCGACGGCAAGCACCGATGGGCGTTGAGCGGAACACTCGCAGGACTGGCCGTCAGCTGCTATTTCATTCACGCTTTTTTCCTTCCCGCCCTGCTCATCGCGGTCTGGTGTGGCGCGGGACACGGGGACCCTCGCCTCCGCGCATGCGTGAAGTGGGCGGCAGGCTTCGTACTCGGCGCCACCCCGCTGCTGCTGGGGTATGCATTGCTGCTTCGACATGCCGGATCACCGGGCGGCATGGTCGACTTCTTTCGCGACCAGCAATCCTCACTGGGTGCGTTCTCCTCGCAATTGCCCCTTGCCGACCGCCTCTCCTTTGCATGGCGAATGGTCGACGGCATCGTCTCCAACGCCTGGCACCACTCGATGATGTTCGGCGAGTGGAAGCGCGTTCCCGGGAGCGCAATCAAGCTGCTCCTGCTCATCGGGCTGCCCTATGCGCTGTGGATGGGCGCCGAAGCACAAAGGACGGGCATCGCCGCGCTGCGGGTGATCCTGTCGCTGCCCTTGTCGTTTGTCGTGGTCGCCCTGGTGTTCGGTGACCGGCTTGGCGGCCACCACTATGTCACCGTGCTCCCGCTCCTTTATGCCGGCCTGGCGATCGCCTTGCAGCATGCGTCGACGATACTGCGGTCGACACGCGTCCGGAATGGGCTGGTAGCCTTGGTGGCCGTTGCAGGCTTGGTGATCAATGTTCAAGGCCAGGTGGCCGAAGGTCGCCGATTGCAGGAGACCCGCGGTGTCGGCCTGATGTCGGATGCCATCAACCGCTTCGCCGGCGACCTCAACGGAATGGCGTCGAAGCCGTTTCTCTTCCTCGCGGATTGGGGGCTTTCGATCCCGGTGGCATTTCTGACAACGGGAACCATTGGTATGGCGACTGACGAAGACTTCGCCCTGGGTCGGGAGATGATCTGCAGCGGGCGCGACGTGGCGGTTGCGCTTGTGAACGGAGATTGGCCTGCCCGCATCGCGCAGTGGCGCCGCGAGTTGCAGGTCGACGAGCGCTCGGTGAAAGCCTACGACGAAGCGAGCGGCAAAGCCGTCTTCCTGGTGGTGACGTTTTCCGGAAACGCGACCGCGACCGTTTGCGGCCGATCAAACTGAACTGAAGAAGCCCTGCCCGCGCGGTCCGGATCGCACCTGTGCCGCATCAACGGAACAGGTACAACCGCGACACCGTGTAGTTGAAACCCAGCGCGAGCACCGAGCCGAACGCGACGCCGATCACGAGCTGCAGGGGCGACCGGCCGGCGATCGCCAACCAGGCACCGTATGCGCCCAGGTTGATCAGTGCCCCCAGCGCCGTGACGACGACGTAACGTGCCCACCCACGCGCGTCTGGCCTGACGTTGTGCCTGAACGTGAACCGGCGGTTGAAGTGCCAGGTCACGGTCGCGGCGACGAGAAACGAAACGATTCGGCCGGCGATCGGACCGATCGCCGTATTCGCATCCAGCCCGACGAGCGTTCCGCTGTCGACGACGAAGCCGAGGGTCCCTACGAGGCAGAAGCGCAGGAAGCGGGACTCAATCATCCCGGAGTGTTGCGCGCGGTGCTTGCAGCGCGAGATAGGCGATGCGCTTCGCCTCGAGTCGCCCGTGGGTAACGGTGTCGAGGATCACGCCGCAGGTGACGCTCAGCGAGGCCAGGACCATGATCCCCGTCGCCAGCAACGCGGTGGGGAACCGTGGCACCAGCCCGGTCTCGACAAAT
Source organism: uncultured beta proteobacterium (assembly GCA_963788185.1). Classification (GTDB taxonomy): domain Bacteria; phylum Pseudomonadota; class Gammaproteobacteria; order Burkholderiales; family Casimicrobiaceae; genus CAIWHR01. The sequence continues at coordinate 229,973 of CAWBGE010000017.1, read as the reverse complement.
GTCATCAGCACCGGCCAGGCAAGCGCGATTGCAACCGCTGCCAGGAGCGCGGCTATCCCGCCGAAAAACGCCAGCGGTCGTTCGTTCTTGAACAGCTGAACGATCTTGGACAGAATGCGGGCGCCGTCGCGGTAGGTGCTGAGCTTGCTTTCCGAACCCTCGGGCCGCGCGTGGTAGGGGGTGTCGACTTCGAGCACGGGCATCGCCAACTGCAGCGCGTGCACGGTCAATTCCGTCTCGATCTCGAACCCGCGGGTCAACGCCGGAAACGACTTCACGAACCGCCGCGAGAAGACCCGGTATCCGGACAACATGTCGCCGAAGCCCTCGCCGAAGAGCCACGCGACAGTGCGCGTGAGCAGGATGTTGCCGAGCTGGTGCCCGCGGCGCCAGGCCTCTCCCGGGTCCTCGCTGACGCGACTGCCGACGACCATGTCAAGCCCGTTCTCGAACAGTGCCTCGACCAGGCGCGGCGCGCTCTTTGCATCGTACGTGGCATCGCCGTCGACGAGGACATAGACATCGGCATCGACGTCCGCAAACATCCGCCGCACGACATGACCTTTACCCTGCCGCAGTTCCTTGCGCACCACCGCGCCTGCGGAACGCGCGACCTCCCGCGTGCGATCGGTCGAGTTGTTGTCGAAAACGTAGACCGTCGCCTCCGGCAATGCCGAGCGAAAACCGTGAACCACTGCACCTACGGCCAGCTCCTCGTTGTAGCAGGGGATCAACACGGCGATGCGCAGCGCGGCCCATGACCGGTCGGCACCGCTGTCGAGACGGATAGTCATTGCAGGATGTACCCGCCCGGCCTACGCCGGAGGCGGAACCGACGGCGGCGCGCGGCGGCGCTTCATGAGCATCCACGCCGATCCCACGTAGCCCGAGACGCTGTACGCGACGAACACGGCAAACAGCACGTGCGCCGGCTGATAGGACAGCAGCGCGAGGAACAGCGCGATCAGGAATATCGCGATAAAGGGCACGCTCTTCTTGAGGTTGATCGTCTTGAAGCTGTAATACTTGACGTTGCTCACCATCGTGAGGCCGGCGAACACGGTGATCGACCACGCCCACCATTTGACGGCGACCGGGTCGATCGCGTAGTCCTCGACGATCCACACGAAGCCCGCCACCAGTGCCGCGGCCGCCGGGCTCGGCATGCCGGTGAACCAGCGCTTGTCCGCGACATCCAGCATGGTGTTGAAGCGCGCGAGGCGCAACGCAGCGCCGGCGACGTACACGAACGCCGCGATCCAGCCCAGCTTGGCCATTCCCCGCAGCGCCCACTCGTAGACGATCAGCGCCGGTGCGGCGCCGAAGGCCACCATGTCGGCAAGGCTGTCGTATTCGGCACCGAATGCGCTCTGCGTCTTGGTCAGACGTGCGACGCGGCCGTCCAGCGTGTCCAGCACTGCCGCGGCGAATATGGCGACTGCCGCCTGATCGAAGCTCTGGTTCATCGCCTGCACGATCGCGTAGAACCCCGCGAACAGCACGCCGGTGGTGAATGCGTTTGGCAGCAGGTAAATGCCGCGGCGGCGTATGCGGTTCTTCTGAAGGACGCGCTGGGTGTCGAAATCGGTCATGTTCGAATAGAAATGGGAACGCGGCGCCCGCTCGGCGTCCGCGACGGCCGATCAGGCTGCGAGTTCGGCAATTATCGTCTCCGTCGCCCGCACCTTGTCGCCTACCGCCACCCTCGGCAAGGCATCGGGGGAGAGGTAGACATCCACCCGCGACCCGAACCGGATGAACCCGTAGCGCTGGCCCCGGCTCAGCGTGTCGCCAGCCTTGGTGTAGCAGAGAATGCGCCGGGCGACGAGGCCCGCGATCTGCACGCAGGTGATGTCCTGGCCTCGCACCGTGGCAAGATGGATCGCGTTGCGCTCGTTCGAGAGTGATGCCTTGTCCAGCGCCGCATTGACGAAATTTCCGGCGTGATACCAGACATTCATCACCACGCCATCGACGGGGCTCCGGTTGGAGTGGACATTGAAGACGTTCATGAACACGCTGATCTTGAGTGCTTCGCGGTCGAGCCATGGGTCGTGCGCCTTCTCGACCTTGACCACACGCCCATCCGCGGGCGCCACGACCGCGCGCTCGAGCTGGGGTACGACGCGGGCCGGATCGCGGAAGAACTGCAGCACGAAAGCCGCCACGACCCATGCCAGCACGGCGGCAACCCCGTAGCCGAGCGCAGTCAGGGCGACGGCCGCGGGAACCACGATGGCCAGGAAAGGCCATCCTTCGCGGGCGATCAGTGGGTGGGGATAGTCGTTCATCGGAGCGAATCAGGACGTCGGAAACAAGTTCCGACCGCGATTATGCGCCCTGACGAATTCCCTGTCAGGCGCGTGCCGAAGCGCACAGCGGAATCGGGGTGCCGAAGCCGCGAGGGACGCCCCGCCAGGGGGCGCCCTGCCCGTCCGCCGCCGAACGCGATCAGTTGCGGCTCTGGTCGACGAGCTTGTTCTTGCTGATCCAGGGCATCATCGAGCGCAATTTCGCGCCGACCACCTCGATCGAATGCTCGGATGTGATCCGGCGTCGCGACAGCAGCGTCGGCGCGCCGGCGCGGTTCTCGAGGATGAAGCTCTTCGCGTACTCGCCGGTCTGGATTTCCTTCAGCGCCTTGCGCATCGCGTTCTTGGTGTCGTCGGTGATGATCTTCGGACCGGTGACGTACTCGCCGTACTCGGCATTGTTCGAAATCGAGTAGTTCATGTTGGCGATGCCGCCTTCGTAGATCAGGTCGACGATCAGCTTCAGCTCGTGCAGGCACTCGAAATACGCCATTTCCGGCGCGTAACCGGCCTCCACCAGGGTCTCGTAAGCCGCCTTGATCAACTCGACCGTGCCGCCGCAGAGCACCGCCTGCTCGCCGAAGAGATCGGTCTCCGTTTCCTCGCGGAAGTTGGTCTCGATGACGCCGGCGCGCGCGCCGCCGATGGCCGCGGCGTACGACAGCGCGACGTCGCGCGCCTTCTTCGACGCGTCCTGGTGGACGGCGATCAGCATCGGCACGCCGCCGCCCTGCGCGTACGTCGAGCGGACCGTGTGCCCCGGCGCCTTGGGCGCGATCATCACGACGTCCAGATCGGCACGCGGCACGACCTGGCCGTAGTGGATGTTGAAGCCGTGCGCGAACGCAAGGGTCGCGCCCTTCTTGATCGCCGGCTCGACGTCGTTCTTGTACACGGCGGCGATGTGCTCGTCCGGCATCAGCATCATCACCACGTCCGCGCCCTTGACCGCGTCGTCGACCTCGGCGACCTTCAACCCGGCCTTCTTCGCCTTGTCCCACGACGCCCCGCCCTTGCGCAGGCCGACGGTCACCTTGACGCCCGAGTCGTTGAGATTCTGCGCGTGCGCATGCCCCTGCGAACCGTAGCCGACGATGGTGACCTTCTTGCCCTTGATCAGCGACAGGTCGGCGTCCTTCTCGTAATAGACCTTCATGTTTCGGTTTCTCCCTTGGCTTTGCGCGCCGCGCCGTTCGGGGCGCGCGGTGTGGTTGACGTGATGGGTCGGCGAGCGCTCAGACGCGCAGGATGCGCTCGCCGCGGCCGATGCCGGACGCGCCGGTGCGCACCGTTTCGAGAATCACACCGGGCTCGATCGCCTGCAGGAATGCATCGAGCTTGCTTCCGGTGCCGGTCAGCTCGATCGTGTAGCTCTTGTCGGTGACGTCGAGGACGCGCCCGCGAAAGATGTCGGCCAGGCGCTTCATCTCGTCGCGGTCCTTGCCCGCGGCGCGCACCTTGACCAGCATCAGCTCGCGCTCGATGTGGTTGCCTTCGGTGAGGTCGACGACCTTGACCACCTCGACCAGCTTGTTCAGCTGCTTGGTGATCTGCTCGATGACTTCCTCGGAGCCGATGGTGACGATGGTCATCCGCGACATCGTCGGGTCCTCGGTCGGGGCGACGGTCAGCGACTCGATGTTGTAGCCCCGCGCCGAGAACAGACCCGAAATCCGCGACAGTGCGCCCGCTTCGTTCTCGACCAGTATGGAAAGGATGTGCCTCATAGCTCCTCCGACAGGATCATCTCGGTCAGCCCCTTGCCGCCCGGCACCATCGGGAACACGTTCTCGGTCTGATCGGTGATGAAGTCCATGAAGACCAGTCGGTCCTTCAGCTTGAACGCTTCGCGCAGCGCGCCCTCGACGTCGCCCGGCTTCTCGATCTTCATCCCGACGTGCCCGTAGGCTTCGGCCAGCTTCACGAAATCCGGCAATGCGTCGACATAGCTCTCGGCGTAGCGGTTGCCGTAGAAGAACTCCTGCCACTGCCGCACCATGCCGAGGTAGCGATTGTTGAGGTTCACGAGCTTGATCGGCAGGTGATACTGCTTGCAGGTGGACAGTTCCTGGATGCACATCTGGATCGAGGCCTCGCCGGTGACGCAGGCGACCGTCGCCCCGGGGTTCACCATCTGCACGCCCATCGCCGCGGGCAGGCCGAAGCCCATGGTCCCGAGGCCGCCCGAGTTGATCCAGCGGCGCGGCTGGTCGAACCTGTAGTACTGCGCCGCCCACATCTGGTGCTGGCCGACGTCCGACGTGACGAAGGCATCGCCGCCGGTGATCTCGTAGAGCTTCTCGACGACGAACTGCGGCTTGATCAGCTCGCTGCCGCGGTTGTACCTGAGGCACTCCTTGCTCTGCCATTCCCGGATCTCTTCCCACCACGCCTTCAGTGCCGCGGCGTTCGGGCGCTGCGGCGAGCCGTCGATGATCCTCTGCATCTCGTCGAGCACGTCGGCGACGTAGCCGACGATCGGCACGTCGACCTTGACCCGCTTGCTGATCGACGAGGGGTCGATGTCGATGTGGATGATCTTGCGGTCGGCGCGGAAGAAGTGCGACGGGTTGCCGATGACGCGGTCGTCGAAGCGCGCGCCGATGGCGATCAGCACGTCGCAGTGCTGCATCGCCATGTTGGTTTCGAAGGTGCCGTGCATGCCCGGCATGCCCGTGTACAGCGGATCGGTGCCCGGAAATCCACCAAGGCCCATCAGCGTGGTCGTGCAGGGAAAGCCCAGCGAACGCACGAGCCGCGTCAACTGCGCCGCGGCGTTGCTGAGGATGACGCCTCCGCCGGCGTAGACCATCGGCCGCTTCGCTTCGAGCAGCAGCTGCACCGCCTTCTTGATCTGGCCGGAGTGGCCCTTGGTCACCGGGTTGTACGAGCGCAGCGACACGGTCTTCGGATAGGCGAACTCGGTCGACGCCTGCGTGACGTCCTTCGGAATGTCGACCAGCACCGGGCCCGGCCGGCCGGTCGTCGCGAGGTAGAACGCCTTCTTGATGGTGACCGCCAGGTCCTTCACGTCCTTGACCAGGAAGTTGTGCTTGACGCAGGGGCGCGTGATGCCGACCGCGTCGCATTCCTGGAACGCGTCCTGACCGATGTAGTGCGTCGGCACCTGGCCGGTCAGGATCACCAGCGGAATCGAGTCCATGTACGCGGTCGCGATCCCCGTCACCGCATTGGTGACGCCGGGTCCCGAAGTGACGAGCGCCACGCCGGTCTTCGTCGACGAGCGCGAATAGCCGTCGGCGGCATGCACCGCGCCCTGTTCATGGCGGACGAGGACGTGCTTGACCTTGTCCTGCTTGAAAAACTCGTCATAGATGTTGAGCACCGAGCCGCCCGGATAACCGTAGACGTACTCGACACCCTCTTCCTGGAGACAGCGGATGACGATCTCCGCACCGGTGAGTTGCATAGCGTTGCCCTAAGCGAAATGGAGGGGGTCCCCGCCGTGCCTTGCGACAGGCCGGGTTCTGCAAAAAAGCTCGGCGCGCTGTGAGGATGGACGCGCCCACCTGGGCTTGATCGGATAGAAAGCCGCGATCGCTGAACTACCGCCTGCGCTCCCGGGGGAGGGTTTCGTGCCGCTCGTGGCAGCGCGAAAGGGGGCGCAAACAGCCGTTTTTGCAGTACAGCAACGGCCGTCGCCGGCCGCAGTCGAAACCTTACCGTGGGCGCCGACGGCGGTCAAGGGCGCTGCACCGCACAATGGTGTCCCGACCTTTGGATCCTATAATGGGTGCGACTCCCGATCGGACGGCATCCTGGCCACTCATCAAGAAATTTCGGCGTTTCTGGCAGAAGTCGAGCGGCGTGCGTTCAAGCATGCGATGTTCGCCCTCCGCAATGAAGAGTCGGCGCTGGACGTGGTCCAGGACGCGATGCTGAAGCTGACCGAGAAATATTCGGCAAAGCCGGCGGCCGAACTGCCGATGCTGTTCCAGCGCATTCTGCGGAACACGATCCACGACCATTTTCGCCGCCAGAAAGTACGTTCCACATGGACCACGCTGCTCTCCGCCCTGGGCAAAGGCGACCAGAAAGATGAAGATTTCGACGCGCTGGAAACTTTGCCGTCGAATCCGGACACTAACATCTCGCCCAATCCGGCCGAGCAGTTCCAGCAGGCGCAGACGATGGGCGCGATAGAAGATGCACTCGGGCGATTGCCGGCGCGTCAACGCGAAGCCTTCCTGCTGCGTTACTGGGAGGAGTTGGATGTGGCTGAAACCGCCAAGGTCATGGGCTGCTCGGATGGGAGCGTGAAGACACACTGTTCCCGGGCGGTTCATGCGCTGGCCGCGACCCTACGGGCGAAGGGGGTGACACTATGACGATCAATGACAAAGATTTCGCCAAAAAAATAACGGGTTACCTCGATCAAGGCAGTGCGCAGCTCAAGGCAGGAACCGCCTACAGGCTGCAACTTGCCCGCGCGAAGGCGCTCGAACGCGTCGCCCAGGCCGGCACCGCGACCAACCTGACATTGGCCGGCGCACAGGGATCGGGGGGCAATGGTTCGACGTCGCAGGCGCATTTCGGGGGCGGTCAACGGTGGCGGACCAACCGTGTGTTGTGGGTGGGCATCGCACTGATCGTCGTCAGCGGAGTGTGGTTTCAGCAGTGGCAAGCAACGCAGCAGGCCGCGGATATCGCGGAGACCGATGCCGCGATCCTGTCGTCCGACCTCCCGATCGATGCCTACCTGGACAGGGGATTCCAGAATTGGCTGAAACTCGGCAGCGAATAGCCGGCCGCATCGGGCATCACGCCTGCGTTGCGTTGCTTTCGGGCGCGTTGATGCTGGGGATGCCCGGCACGGCCGTCGCGGCGGCGGCTTCGCCGGCCTGGTCGCAGCTCTCCGCCAGCGAACAGCAAATCCTCGCCCCGCTGCAGCCGGAGTGGAACAAGCTCGACGCGACACGCAAACAGAAGTGGCGTGGCATCGCCGATCGCTATCCCAGGATGTCGCCCTCCGAACAGCAGCGTGTCCAGCAGCAGATGCGGCCCTGGGCCACGCTGACGCCGCAGGAGCGGGCGGTCGCCCGCGAGCAGTACAAGTCGCTGAAGCAGCTCCCTCCGGAAAAGAAGCAGGACGTGCGGCAGAAGTGGGAGCAGTACCAGAGCCTTCCGCCCGAAGAAAAGAGCAAGCTCGCCACCAAGCCTCCCGCCGCGACGCCCAAGCCCGCACCGGGAGCGGCTCGTCCCGCGCCCGCCCCGTTGCCGACCGTGCCGCAACCGCCCTCCGAGTTGTCGGCGCCGCCGGCACCCACCGCGCCTCCCCCTGCCACACCGCCGTCATGAGGCGGACGTGACCGGCGATCCGCCGGCGCAGTAGATGAACCCTGAGTCCGACAGGCTGCCAGCCGCCGCGCCCGCGTTTGCGGCGCGGGCCTCGGTCAGCCGCCGCGCCGGTGCGCTCGTCTACGAAATGCTGTTGCTCGCGGCGCTCGTCCTGATCGCCGGATTCCTGCTGGCGCCAGCGGTGTCTCCGGGGGCCGGGCCGGCGCAGACATTGCGGCTGCCGTCCCTGGCCGGCAGGCTCGTCTCGTTTTGCGGCGTGTTCGTCGCCGCAGGCGTGTATTGCGTGTGGTCCTGGAGCAACGGCAGGCGCACGCTGCCGATGAAGACCTGGCGGCTGGCGCTGCGATGCGCCGACGGCACGACGCTCGATCGACGGACCGCGGCAAAGCGCTACTTCGCCTGCTGGATCGGCCCCGCGCTCGCACTCTGCGCCTACCTGGTCCTGAGACCCATGGGCCAGGGTGCGCACGCAGTTTGGCTGATCGGCCTCAACTTCATCTGGGCCGTCGTCGACCCGGAGCGGCAATTCCTCCACGATCGCCTGGCCGGCACCCGAATCGTTAACGACCGCGGCCCCGGCTGACTACTACACCCCGGCCGGCGGACGGGCGAGTGCCACGCCCAGTGCGATCAGGCCCATCCCGGCGATCGCCACCGCGGGAAGACCCTCGCCGAAGACGATCCACGCGAGGAGCGCGGTCACCGGCGGCACGAGGTAGAACAACCGGGCGACGTTCGACGCCGCCCCATGCCGCAACAGCCAGTAGAGGAGGCTGATCGCCCCCACCGAAAGCACGACCACCGACCAGACCAGCGCGAACGCAAACTGCGGCGTCCAGCGCACCGGCGGCGCATCCAGGACGATCACCAGCGGCAGGAACACCAGCGCACAGGCGCTGAACTGGATCGCGGCGCCGGCGCGCAGATCGACGTGGCTGCAGAATCGCTTCTGGTAGAGAGCACCGATGCTGATCCCGGCCAGCGCGACGGCCGCCGGGACAAGGCCGCGCAGGTCGCCCGCGAGGTCGATCTTGTGCCGAACGACGAACCAAACACCGAGCAAGCCCAGTGCGAGTCCGATCCATTGCCGCTGCACGATGCGCTCGCCGAGCCACGCGCGGGCGAGAAACACGGTGAGCACCGGTTGCAGGCCCACCAGCATCGCGATGGTCCCGGCGGGCATCCCTCCGGCCAGCGCAATGAACACGCCGCCCAGATAGGCACCGTGAACGAGCCAGGCCGATATGACGACGTGGACTACGTCGACGCGGCGCCGCGGCCAATTTGCGCCGGTGACGACGGCGACGACGGCCATCAAGCCCGCCACCAGTACGAACCGATACAGCAGGAAGGTGAGCGGCGGCGCGTGGGGCAGCCCGAACTTCGCGGCGATGAAGCCGGTGCTCCAGAGCAGGACGAAGAGCGCCGGGAAAACTGCCTGGCGGAAGGATTCCGGCGCGGTGCCGACGGTCGTCAATCGACGCCTGACCGCATGCCGTCAATGGACGCGGTTGTCATGTTGCGACGGAACCACGCATCGCGACGAAAGTCAGCCCTTCGCCTTGGAGGCTGCTTTCGCAGCCGGCGCCGGTTTGCCGGCCGCAGCGCGCTTCGCAGAGGGCTTGCGCTGCTTGGCCCGGTAGCGCACGGCGCCGTCGAGGATCTCCTGCTTGGCCTCCTGCGCCTCGACCCAGGTCGAAACACGCACCCACTTGCCTGGCTCGAGATCCTTGTAGTGCTCGAAAAAGTGCGCGATCTGGCGCGTCGTGATCTCGGGCAGATCGCGAGGCGACTGCACCGCGCGATAGAGGCTCGACAGCTTGTCGATGGGCACCGCCAGGATCTTGGCATCGCCGCCGGCCTCGTCGTCCATCTTGAGCATGCCGATCGGCCGGCAGCGCACGACGACCCCGGTGATCAACGGCACCGGCGAAATGACGAGCACGTCGCAAGGGTCGCCGTCGTCGGAGAGCGTTGCCGGAATGTAGCCGTAGTTGCAGGGGTAGTGCATCGACGTCGACATGAAACGGTCGACGAAAACCGCGCCGGTGTCCTTGTCGACCTCGTACTTGATCGGATCGCCATGCATCGGGATCTCGATGATGACGTTGCAATCGTTCGGGACGTCCTTGCCGGCGGGTACGTTGCGGAGGCTCATGGCTGCGGTCGCGTGGGGGAAGGTGCAGAATTATACCGGCAGCGTGGGGGAAGCGAATGCGCGGGCGCCGGGCCGCTTCCCGCCCCCGCATTTCCCGACGCCAGGAGAGGAGCCGTGATGATCTACACGCTGGGAGACCGCCGCGTCGAATTGCGCGGAACCGGCCACTTCATCGCCCACAATGCGACCCTCATCGGCGCCGTCGTTCTGGAGAGCGAGTCGTCTGTCTGGTTCAACGTCGTCATCCGCGGCGACAACGACGTCATCACCATAGGCGAGCGGTCCAATATTCAGGACGGCGCCGTGCTGCACACCGACGATGGCTTTCCGCTCTCGATCGGCACGGCGGTGACCGTGGGTCACCTGGCGATGCTGCACGGATGCACAATCGGCGAAGGTTCGCTCGTCGGACTCAAGGCCGTCGTTCTCAACGGCGCTGTCGTCGGGCGCGAGTGCCTGATCGGCGCCGGCGCCCTGATCCCGGAAGGCAAGGTGATCCCCGAACGGTCGCTCGTCGTCGGCACTCCCGGCCGTATTCTCCGCACGCTCTCCGACGACGAAGTCGCGCGGATACGACACGGCGCCGATCATTACGTCGAAAACGCGCGGCGGTATCGGCAGTCGTTTGCTGCCGACGATCGCGGTCAGTGAACCCGCATCTCCGAGTTCGGCGGAATCGTTTCGGGCTTGAAGAGCAGCGGATGCGTGGTCCCGGCGACCCGGTCGTCGTGGACGCCCTCCAATACGCGGACGTCGGCGACCCGGCAGTCGGACAGCAGGCGCAGCAGCATGCCGGCGACGTCGGACACGCGATCCAGCGGATAGAGCGGGCAGCGAAACCCCTCGGCTTCGCGCGGCTCGAAAGGCGACGAGAGCGACATCCGCAATTCGCCGCCGCCCGGGGCGCCTGCGGCCCGGTGGGCGCTGACGACCGCGGACGGCTCGCCGACCGACGCGCGCAGCTTGCGAATGGCGTTGCTGGCGAATATCTGCGCCGACACTTCGCGCTGCGCCTTCTGCCCTTGCTCCACGGCGGGGAGCGGGTAGCCCGGCACACGCGGCAGCGCCAGCACGGCCGCCTGGCCGGTGCCGAGCTGCCGTCCCAGCTCCCGGGTGAAAGGAACGCCCCAGCGACCGACCTCGGTTTCGCAGAGGAACTCGACGCCAGGCGCCGCCAGCGCGCTGCCCAGCAGGAAGCGCAGGTACACCGCCTCGCGACCGGCGGTGAACGCGAGCGGGCGCGGCTCCAGCGCACGTGACGGGGAAGCACCTCCCAACGCATCGGGCAGTCGTTGCCATGCGAGCAACGCCGGCAAGTGCGGGAGATCGATGGCATCCACGCCGGCCAGGACATTGGCGAACCCGAACGACAGATTGCCGGCCAGCGCGCGATGCTCGCGCAGCAGCGCGGCGAGCGCGGCGGCATCGGGGAGCACGCCCGAAATTGCCCCCTCGCCGCGCGTGCCCTCGACCCCGGTGACGATTACCAGCGGAACGGCGAATATCGTTGCCCGCAGGCGGTAGTGGTCTCCGGCATTCCGTGCCAGCGCATCGATCTGCCGCCACAGGTGCCGGGCGACGTCGACCGCGGGCGCGTCGTCGCGCAGGCGCCCCAGTCGGGCCCCGTCTTCGCGCAATGCCCCCTCCAGCTCGCGGCGCAGGCGGCGATCGGCGGCCTGCGCGTCGCGCGCCGTGGGTGCGGCGAGGCTTTCCGCCGCCAGCGCGTAGATCGCCGCGTCCGGCGCCGGAACCGAGTCGATGTCCGGAAAGACGCGCGGATCGGGCAGCGCGGCGGCCAGATTGGAGACGAGGCGCATGGCGACGATTGTCGCATGTGCGTGCCGCGCCCCAAGCCAGCGGCTTTCCGCTCGGCACGCGCGCGCCGCGCAAGCGTCACGGAACGATGCAGAAAGGGCCGCTGCCGGTCGCCATGGGGCCGAAAAGGGCGCGCCAGATGCCGGCTGCGGCAAATGCCGCCAGCAGCGCCGCCGCGCCGTAGCGCACAGCAGCGTTCTCGACCCAGCGCCGCGCCCTGCTCATCGCCCAGCCAGCGACCAGCAAGCTCGGCAGCGTGCCGATGCCGAAGGCGAGCATGACTGCCCCGCCCTCGATGGCGTCGCCGGCGAACATCGCAATCGGCAGCACACTGTAGGTAAGTCCGCAGGGTACGAGTCCCCAGACCAGGCCGAACCCGACGCGCGACGGCACCGTATCGCTCGCCTGCAGACGTTTCACCAGCGGGACGAGACGCGCGAACAGCGACGCCCCCGCGCGCTGCAGCCAGCCGCCGCCTCCGCCGCGCATCGCGATGCCAACCGCCAACAGGAGCAGGAAAAGGTTGGCGACGACGTACAACGCCCGTTGCAGCGGCAGCAGATCGGCTGCTGCCAGAGCCATCCCGCCCGCGGCGCCGAACGCGGCCCCCAGAAGCACATAGCTCGAAACGCGGCCCATATGGTACGGAAACTGGTGCCACAGGATCGCCGTCGATCGCCGCAGCGGCACGGTTTGGGCGCCATGGCGCGTGGCGAGGGCCGCCACGAACCCGCCGCACATCGCGACACAGTGAACTCCGCCCAGGGTGCCCGCCAGCCAGGCGCTGATCAACGGCGACCAGGACATGTTGTCCCTCCTCCGAACCCCTGCCGCAACACGCTCAACGATGGGTCTCGGACCCGGCGCAAAACCCACGACGCCCCCATGGACGCCGACCGAATGTCCTGTTCAACCGCGGCGAATCGCATTAGACTTCCACGGATTTGATTTAGATCAATCTTCGCCATAAGCACGCTCGGCAAAAACCCCATGACTCTTCCCGCAAAACCGATCCCCGCAGCCACGCGCCCTACCGGGCCAGCCGGGTCCGGAGCGTCCCCGAACCGAGGGGACGGCGCGCGCGCGCCGGTGATCTCCATCCGTGATCTCAAGACTCACTGCTCGACCTGCAGCATGCGTGAACTGTGCCTGCCGGTGGGGCTCAGTCCCGAGGAACTGCGCCAGGTCGACTCCGTACTCGGCAATCGCGTCAAGCTGCGCAAAGGGGATTCGCTGTACCGCGCAGGCGAGGCCTTTTCGTCGCTGTATGCCGTGCGCATCGGTTCGCTGAAGACGACGGTGCTGGCCGAGGACGGCCGCGAGCAGGTTTCCGGCTACCACATGCTCGGCGACATCATCGGCCTCGACGGCATCGGCGCCGACCGGCACGGATGCCAGGCCGTGGCGCTCGAGGATACCGAGGTGTGCGTGCTGCCGTTCGAGCGACTGGAAGAACTCGCCCGAACCATGACGTCGCTTCAGCACAATCTATACCAATTCCTGTCGCGCGAGATATCGCGTGACCACAACATCATGCTCCTCCTGGGAAGCATGCGCGCCGAGGAACGGCTCGCGGTCTTCCTGCTCAACCTTTCCGATCGCTATCGCCGCCGCGGGTACTCGTCGACGGAGTTCGTGCTGCGGATGACGCGCGAGGAAATCGGCAGCTACCTGGGACTGAAGCTCGAAACCGTCAGCCGCCTGTTCTCGCGCTTTCAGGAAGAGGGCCTCATCCAGGTGCAGGGACGTGCCGTCAAGCTCCTCGACCCGGCCGCACTGAAGCAGCTCGTCGGGCAACGCCCGTAAGCCCGGCCGGGATCCGCCACGGCTGTCTATCGGCCTGTCTCTCCGCAACCGGCATCATCGCGTCTGGGACAACCATCCGGCCGCTCCGCCGCTTCGATCGGGCATCGATTCACCTCCCACGGCGAGCGCTCCAGGAACACGGTCAGCGCGGATGATGCCATGGCAAGCCCCCAGAACCCGAAAAACCCCATCGCGTAGATCGCCTCGCGCGACAGGTCGAGCGGTGCGCCGAAGAAGTGCAGCTCGAAGGGGTCGAAGACAGTGAAGAAGACCGCCTCCGCGACTGCAGCGACCAGAAAAGCGGGCCAGATCACCCACATCAATCGTCGCGCCAGGCTGCTGCTCTGCTCCATCGCCCCTCCTCCCTCACGGCCTGCAGGTTGCCCACTTTCCTGCCGCCCCTCGCCGGCGCCGATTTCCATCGTCAATCCACCGCGCGCGCGCTGCCCAGGCGAATCTCGCCGGGCAAGCTGATCGCAGCCGCGGTCGCCAATCGCCAATCGCCGGCTTCCAGCGTCACCAGCCAGCGCCCTGCCGTCAGCGGCGCGACGTGGCCCGCGTAGCGCCCGCCGGCAGTGCGGGACAATGCAGTCACCACATCCTGCCCGGACCGCGCAGCGCGCCCGAAGGTGACGGAGATCTGCCCGGGGGCAGACGCCCCGCCATCCGGCCCGGTCATCTCGACGTCAACGCTTCCGTCCGGCGCAACGCGCAGGCGGGCACCCAGGTTCAACGCAATGGCGCGCTGCGCGCGCTCGAGATTCTTGTTCACCAGCAGGCCGCGCTTGTAATAATCCTGCGCGACCAGGCCGTCGTCGGTGGTCACCGCGATCCAGGCCGTGACCAGGCCCGCCACCACGACGATCGCCGGCCCGGCCATCAGCAGCCACGGCCAGCGCTGGCGATACCAGGGCTTCGACGGATGCAGCGGCGTCGGCATGGCGCGTGCAGTCATGGCAATCAAAGAGCGCGAAGTCTACCGCGGAAAAAGAAAACTCGTCTCTTCGTGGCGCGCGACCTTGGCGTCGCCGATGGCCTCGACCACGATCGCGATCTTGTGCGAGCGCTGGTGCGACTTGTCGCGGTCTCCGTGATCCGACTTGTCACGAGGTTTCTTCCTGCGCTTGTCATCGTCGCCGTCGTCGCCATCATCGTCGAACGGAGCCCGCACGCTGAGCGGCACCATTTTCGACGATTCCGCGTCGAGCTGCAGCGGCTGCTCGACGCCGATGACGGCGATGCCGTCGAGCCCCGTCGCCGTGATGCGGTACTGCCGTGGCGTCGCGTCGGTGTTCATCACCTGCAGCCGATAGACGTTTTCGACCACCCCCGGCTCCGCCTCGCGCGCCAGCGCCCCGCGGTCGCGCATGACATTGACCTTGAGCGGATTGCGCAGGTACAGCGAAACACCCGCCGCGACGGTGATGACGACCAGCAGCGCGGTGTAGAGAAGCGTGCGCAAGCGGAACACCCGCCGCCACATCGCACGCTGATCCAGGCCCTGCGCCAGCGCATTTTCGGTGGTGTAACGGATGAGCCCCTTCGGATAGCCCATCTTGCCCATCACCTGATCGCAGCCGTCGATGCACGCCGCGCAGCCGATGCACTCGTACTGCAGCCCTTTGCGAATGTCGATGCCGGTCGGGCACACCTGCACGCATATCCCGCAATCGACGCAGTGGCCGAGCCCTGCCGCCTTGATGTCGGTCTTCCTGCTGCGCGCGCCGCGCGGCTCGCCGCGCGCCGTGTCGTAGGTGATGACCATCGTGTCCGGGTCGAACATCACGGACTGGAAACGGGCGTACGGACACATGTACTTGCACACCTGCTCGCGCATCCAGCCGGCGTTGCCGTACGTCGCGAAGCCGTAGAACAGGATCCAGAACGCCTCCCACGGTCCGAGTCCATACGGAATCTCGCGCAGCAACTCCCGGATTGGCGTGAAGTACCCGACGAAGGTGACGCCGGTCCACAGCGCGATGGCGATCCACAGCCCGTGCTTGGCGGCCTTCTTGCCCAACTTGGCCGCGGAAAACGGCGCCGCGTCGAGTTTCATTCGCGCTGCCCGGTCGCCTTCGATCTTGCGCTCGACCCAGAGGAAGATCTCTGTGTAGACCGTCTGCGGGCAGGCGTATCCGCACCAGAGACGCCCCGCCACCGAGGTGAAGAGGAAAAGCGCGTAGGCGCACAGGATGAGGATGACCGCGAGGTAGATCACGTCCTGCGGCCAGAACACGAGGCCGAGGATGTAGAACTTGCGCGCGGCGAGGTCGAACAGCACGGCCTGCCGCCCGTCCCAGGTGAGCCACGGCACGCCGTAATAGACGAGCTGGGTGAGGAAGATCAGCGCCCAGCGCCAACTGGCAAACACCCCGGTCACCGCACGCGGGTAGATCTTGCGGCGAATCTCGTACAGCGCGACTTCGTCGTCGCCCGCCTTCACAGGCTTGATCGGGACGGTCTTTTCGGGTGCACTCAAGATAGGGAAGTCCGAAGAAAAACGGGTGCCGACTACTTCGAGCCGGCACCCGGGCCACGGCCGCCGCGACCGCCGGCGGCAGGGATCGCGGGGTCTACTTCACCGGTGCGCCGGCGCCGTTGGAGAGGCTCCAGACATAGGCGGCGACGAGCTGGATCCTGGCCGGTCCGAGCAGATCCTTGAACGATGGCATCGTCGTCGAACCCGGCGTCGCGGTGAGGTTGCGGCCCTTGTTGATGCCCTCGGCGATCGTCGCCTCGGCGCTGCCATACAGCCACACCTTGTCGGTCAGGTTGGGCGCACCGACGGCCTGATTGCCCTTGCCGTCGACGCCGTGGCAGGCGGCACAAATCGTTTCGAACTGCGCGCGGCCAAGCTGCGCCCGCGTAGCGTCGTGCGCGAGGCCCGAGAGCGAGCGGACGTGGGCAACGACGTTCTTCACGTTGTCGTCCCCTCCCAACGCGGCGCCGAGCGCCGGCATCACGCCCATGCGTCCGTTGGTGACCGACTCCCTGACCGTTTCCGGCGCGCCGCCGTACAGCCAGTCGCCATCCCTAAGGTTGGGGAACCCGCGTGCGCCGCCCGCATCGGAGCCATGGCACTGCGCGCAGTTGTTGACGAAGATGCGCTCGCCCATCGCCCGCGCCCCGGGGTCGGCCGCGACCTGCTTCAGGTCCATCGCCAGATATTTGTCGTAGAGCGGCTTCACCTTGGCGTCCAGCTCGGCCCGCTCCCTGGCGTACGCGCCGGACGACGTCCAGCCAAGCACCCCCTGGAACGTGCCCAGGCCCGGATAGAGCACCAGGTAGCCCAGCGCGAAGACGATGGTGATCCAGAACAACCACATCCACCAACGCGGCAGCGGGTTGTTGAATTCGGCCAGGTCGCCGTCCCAGACGTGGCCGGTGATCTCGACCTCCTTGCCTCCCGCCGCGGGAGCGGTCTGGACCTTGCCGCCGGCAGGCGCCTTGGTCTTCGCCATCGCCACCAGCAACCAGGCGCAGAACGCGACCGAAACGAGGGTGATGCCAATGATGTACCAGTTCCAGAAGTCCGAGGTGAAGTCACTCATGGCCGCCGCTCCGCGCGATTGCTGTTGATCTTCGCTCCGCTGTCCGCGGTGCCGTCGCAGACATCATCGGGAAGCGCGAACGGGGCGTTCGCCGCTTCCTCGAAGGCCTGCCGCCTGCGGCTGCTGAAAGCCCATGCCACGATGCCGATGAAGGCCAGAAAGGCCATGACCGTCGTCACACTGCCCAGGAAAGTGAACAGAGCCATCGCCTACCTCGCATTCTTCATGGCCAGGCCCATGTTCTGCAGGTAGGCAACGAGCGCATCCTGCTCGTTCTTGCCGGCGAGATCCTCGGGCGCCTTGGCGATTTCGGCATCGGTGTAGGGCACGCCCACGACGCGCAGCGCCTTCATCTTGGCCTGGATGTCCGCGGCGTTGGCGGGCGACCTGGCGAGCCATGGATAGCCCGGCATGTTCGACTCGGGCACGACGTCGCGCGGATTGTTGAGGTGGGTGCGGTGCCAGTCGTCGGAGTAGCGTCCGCCGACGCGTGCGAGGTCCGGCCCCGTGCGCTTGCTGCCCCACTGGAACGGATGGTCGTAGACGAACTCGCCCGCCACCGAGTAATGACCATAGCGTTCGGTCTCGGCGCGGAACGGGCGGATCATCTGCGAGTGGCAGTTGTAGCAGCCTTCGCGAAGGTAGACGTCGCGCCCGGTCAACTGCAGCGCCGTGTACGGCTTGACCCCCGCCACCGGCTGCGTCGTGGACTTCTGGAAGTACAGCGGCACGATCTGGACCAGACCGCCCACACTCACGGCCAGGACGATCAGCACGATCATCCAGCCGATGTTCTTCTCGATCATTGCCTGATTGAGCTTCATCAATCGCTCCTTATCCTTGTGGTCGCGCGCGGGCGTCGCGTCAGGCGTGGGCCGGATTGAGCGCAGGAATCTGCGCATCGACCGCCTTGCCGCCGGCGACCGTCTTGAGCACGTTCCAGGCCATGACCAGCATGCCGCTGAAGAACAGCGTGCCGCCGAGCAACCGGATCGCATAGAACGGATAAGTCGCCTTGACGCTTTCGACGAACGCGTAGGTCAGCGTGCCGTCGGCGTTGACCGCGCGCCACATGAGCCCCTGCATCACGCCCGCGATCCACATCGAGGCGATGTAGAGCACCACGCCGATCGTCGCCACCCAGAAATGCAGCGTGATGAGCCTGACCGACCACATCTCGACCTTGCCGAACATCCGCGGGATCAGGTAGTAGAGCGCACCGATCGAAACGAACGCCACCCAGCCCAGCGCGCCGGAGTGCACGTGACCGACGGTCCAGTCGGTGTAGTGCGACAGCGCGTTGACGGTCTTGATCGACATCATCGGGCCCTCGAAGGTGCTCATGCCGTAGAACGACAGCGAGACGACGAGGAACTTGAGGATCGGGTCCTCGCGCAGCTTGTACCAGGCCCCCGACAGCGTCATGATGCCGTTGATCATCCCGCCCCAGGACGGCGCCAGCAGGATCAGCGAGAACACCATCCCGAGCGACT
The DNA here is from genome assembly GCA_963788185.1 of uncultured beta proteobacterium. Classification (GTDB taxonomy): domain Bacteria; phylum Pseudomonadota; class Gammaproteobacteria; order Burkholderiales; family Casimicrobiaceae; genus CAIWHR01. The sequence goes on along the minus strand of CAWBGE010000017.1, from coordinate 211,519 downwards.
GCGTCCAGTCCGGCAGCGCGGTGTAGTGCAGGTGGTGCGGACCGGCCCACATGTAGGTGAAGATCAGCGCCCAGAAGTGCACGACGGACAGGCGGTACGAATACACCGGCCGGCCGGCCTGCTTGGGCACGAAGTAGTACATGATGCCGAGGAAGCCGGCGGTGAGGAAGAAGCCCACCGCGTTGTGCCCGTACCACCACTGCACCATCGCGTCCTGGACGCCTGCGTAGGCGGAGTAGGACTTCCACATCGTCACCGGGATCTCGGCGCTGTTGACCAGATGCAGCACCGCGACGGTCAGGATGAACGCGCCGTAGAACCAGTTGGCCACGTAGATGTGCGGCGTCTTGCGCAGGACGATGGTGCCGAAGAACACGATCGCGTACGAGACCCAGACCAGCGTGATGAGAATGTCGATCGGCCACTCGAGTTCGGCGTATTCCTTGCCCGTGGTGAAACCGAGCGGCAGCGTGATCGCGGCGAGGACGATGACGACCTGCCAGCCCCAGAACGTGAACGCGGCGAGCGGACCCGCGAACAGGCGGACCTGGCAGGTGCGCTGCACGACGTAGTACGACGTGGCGAAGAGCGCACAGCCGCCAAAGGCGAAGATCACCGCGTTGGTATGCAGCGGCCGAAGCCGGCCGTAGGAAATCCAAGGCAGATCGAGGTTGAGTTCGGGCCACAGAAGCTGGGCGGCAATGATGACGCCCACCAGCATGCCGACAATGCCCCAGACCACCGACATGATGGCGAACTGGCGTACCACTTTGTAATTGAATGTTGATGCCGCGCTCTGCGCACTCATCGCGTTCGCTCCGTTAAAGTTCCTCACCGAACCCCGTGCTCGATCCTCCCGCCGTCCGGCTGCCCGCTGCTCCGGGCCGCCGGACGGGGAACGCGCCTCCTGAAGACAGCGCGCGCCGGCTGCACTCCCCCGATTCAACCCCCCGATGCTAAAGGTGCCGGTCGGCCGGCGGGTTGACCGAGGTCAATCCAACCGGTCCATCCGCACCTTTGTCCATGCCGTCGCGGGACGGTGGAACGACGCCGCCCGAGTCGTCATCGGCCAGTATGCGATGCGCGGGCCCCTCGAGATCGTCGAATTGCCCGCTCTTCACCGACCACCAGAAGCCGGCGCCGATCAACAGCACCAGCACGACCGACAGGGGGATCAGCAGCAGCAGAATGTCCATCGGGTGACAGTCACATCCGCGCAGCGTCATGCGCGGGCGGCAGACGGCCATCGACGCCGTGCCGCTTCCGCGCGCGCTTCTCGCTCTCGAGCCGCGCCACGCGCAACGCGTTGCCTACCACGAACAGCGACGATGCCGACATGCCGATGGCTGCCACCAACGGCGTCACGTGGCCAAAGGCCGCAGCGGGAATGGCGATCGCGTTGTAGGCAAATGCCCAGGCGAGATTCTGCCGCACGACGGCCAGCGTGCGCCGGGCATGGACGATCGTGTCGGCAACGCGAAGGAGATCGTCGCCGAGGACGATGACGTCGGCGGTCCACTGGGCCAGAGGCGTGGCACTGGAGAGGCTCACCGACACCTGTGCCTGCGCGAGCGAAGGCGCGTCGTTGATGCCGTCGCCGACCATCGCCACGACCGCACCCCGTGCCTGCATTGCCGCGATCGCCGCCCGCTTGTCTTCCGGCAACGCGTCCCCCCGCGCGTCGGCGATGCCCAGCGCCGCTGCGGCCGCCTCCACCGTCGGCGTGCGATCGCCCGACAGCAGCACGGGGGTGATCCCCGCCGCGCGCAGCCGATCGACCAGCGCCCTGGCGCCCGGACGCAGCGAGTCTCCGAGCACGAACAGCGCCGCAAATCCGGTCTCGTCGCCAAGCGCCACCAGCGTCGACTCGCGATCGATGCCCGCCGCCTCGACGGGCAGCGCCGCGCCCGACAGCGCGCCGACGAAATCGGGTCGGCCGAGGCGCACGCGACGGCCCGCCGCCTGCGCTTCGACACCGTGGCCGGACGCGGTCGACAGCGCCTCGACGTCCGGCAGATCGAGCCCGTCCGCCGCATCGCGAAACGTCTTCGCGAGCGCGTGCTCGGAGTGCGCCTCGAGCGCGGCAGCAAGCGCGCGGACCTCGACGTCACTGCGATCACCGAGGGGAATGGTCTGCGTCAGCGCAATGCGACCCTGCGTCAGCGTCCCGGTCTTGTCCAGCACGACGTGGGTGACCTTCGCCAGCGTCTCCATGGCATCGGCACGCGCGATCACGACGTGATGGCGCCCCAGCGCGCCTGTCGCCGCCGCCAGCGCCGCCGGGGTCGCCAGCGACAGCGCGCACGGGCAGGAGACGACCAGCAGCGAGAAAGTCACCGCCAGCACCCGCGCGGGTTCGATCTGCCACCAGATCAGCGCGGTAGCGACGGTCAGGACGAGCAGCAGCCCGACGAACCAGCTCGCCACGCGATCCGCGACCCGTGCCACGCGAGGTCGCTGGCTTGCCGCGCGCTCCACCAGCCGCTCGACGGCGGCAAGCCGCGTTGCCGAACCCGCTGCCGTCACGCGGATCACCAGCGCCCCGTCGCGCGCGACGCTGCCCGCGAGGACCGCATCGCCGATTGCTTTCGACTGGGGTCGGGATTCGCCGGTGAGTACCGCTTCCTCGACGTCTGCCCGGCCCTCGATCACGTCGCCGTCGGCGGGAATGGTCGACCCCGGACGAACCAGCACCACGTCGTCCGCCAGGAGGGCGGCAGCGCTCACGGCCTCGACGGCACGGCTCTGCGGCCACGCCGTCAGCCGCTCGGCGCTCGCCGGACGCGACCGCGCGACCCGCTCGACGGCGTCGCCCGCGCGGCGTCGCGCCACCAGCTCCACGTAGCGCGCCAGCAGCAGCAAGGCGATGAACATCGTCACCGAATCGTAGTAGACGGCACCGTCGCCGCGGAACGTCGACCAGGCGCTCGCGACAGACGCCGCCACGATCCCGATCACGACCGGCACGTCCATTCCCGGCCGGCGCAGCACGAGGTCGCGCCACGCGCCGCGGAAAAACGGCAGCGCCGAGTAAAGCAGCGCGGGCAGCGTGAAGGTGAGACTCGCCCATTCGAGCAGCAGCCGATGCTCGGGCGCGACGCCGTCGACGGTGATGTACGTCGGCACCGCCAGCATCATCACCTGCATCATCGCCAGCATCGCGATGGCCATGCGCAGCAGCAGGCTGCGCGATTCCCGTCCGGCAAGCGCCTCTCGCCTCGCGGGATCGTAGGGGTACGCGTGATAGCCGATGCGCGTCACCGCCCGCAGGATGGCGGAGAGCCGGGTCTCCTCCGGGTTCCAGGCGACCAGCGCACGCCGGGTCGCGTAATTGACATGCGCTCGCACGACGCCCGGTGTCCTGGCCAGCCAGGTTTCGATCAGCCAGATGCAGGCGCCGCAGTGTATGCCCTCGAGCAGCAGCGAGATCTCCGCGATGCCGTCACCGCCGTTGCGGACGAGTTCCTGCTCGCGCGCGGCGGCATCCCACCGGGTCCACTCGTCGTCGCGCTCCGGCTCGGCGATCGGGCGGTCCCCCGCCACCGTGCGCTGCGCGTAGAAGGCATCGAGGCCGGCAGCGTGAATCGTCTCGGCAATGCCGCGGCAACCGGCACAGCAGAACGCGCGCTCGCTCCCGTTGATCACCGCCCGCCAGCGCGCGGGGCGGGGATTCGGCAGGCCGCAGTGAAAGCAGCTGATGTCCTGCCCGGCGGCGGCCGCGGAATCGACCGGCGGCGCTGCGAACGATTCGGTGGTGCAAACGGCGGGCGTGGGAGACATCGATGGCAATCTACGGTGCGCACGCGACTATCGTCAATCGCAGGCGCAAGCGCAAGCGAACGCTACCGCTGGCACCATCGCCATTGACTTCGGTCAATCCGCGGCGGCGGAATGAGGTTGACAATGAAATCGCGTGCCCGCCCTCAAAAGGAGCGAATATGTACAAGAACATGCTGGTTGCAACCGACGGCTCGAAGCTCTCGGACAAAGCGGTCGCCCACGCGATCGAACTCGCGCAGGTGCTGAAGGCGAAGCTGACCGCGTTCTATGCCGCCCCCGACTTTCCGCTGCCCGCGTATGCCGATGGCGTCGTGTACGAGCCGGTGTCGCGCAAGGAGTACACGAAGCTGGCCGCCGAAGACGCGCAGAAGATCCTCGACGCCGTGTCCGGCCGGGCCGCAATCGCCGGCCTCGAGTGCAAGACCGCCTACTCGATCGCCGCCGCGCCGTGGGAGGCGATACTGGCTGCCGCCAAGAAGCATAAGTGCGACGCCATCGTGATGGCATCGCATGGGCGGCGCGGCGTCTCCGCCATGCTGCTCGGCAGCGAGACACAGAAAGTCCTGACGCACAGCAAGCTGCCGGTCATCGTCGTCCGCTAGCAGCGGCATTTCGGCCGCACGGGGCCGCGGCGATCCCCACGTCGACGCCCGAAAATAGCAGCGCCCTGGCGCGTCGGGCGTCGTCCCTTGCCCGCTCCTGGGCCTCCAGGCCGGCGGCGGGTGTCCAGGTTCGAGTACAATGCTGTTTTTCTCAAGAAAAACAGGGTCATGCGCGTTTCCAAATTCTACCTGTCGACGCTGAAGGAAGCGCCCGCCGAGGCCGATATCGCGAGCCAGAAGCTCATGCTGCGCGCAGGCCTCATCAAGAAGCTGTCGTCGGGCATCTACACCTGGATGCCGCTGGGCCTCATCACCTTGCGCAAGGTGGAACAGGTCATCCGCGAAGAGATGAACCGGGCCGGGGCCGTCGAACTCTTCATGCCGCACATCGTTCCCGCCGAACTCTGGCAGGAAACCGGGCGCTGGGACAAGTTCGGCGCGCAACTCCTGAAGATCAAGGACCGCGCGGACCGCGACTTCCTGTTCGGGCCCACGCACGAGGAAACGGTCACCGACATCGTGCGCAGGGACGTCAAGAGCTACCGCCAGCTGCCGGTCAACCTCTACCACATCCAGACCAAGTTCCGCGACGAGATCCGGCCGCGCTTCGGCGTCATGCGCGGACGCGAGTTCCTGATGAAGGACGCTTACTCGTTCGACACCGACCGCGACGCCCTGATGCGCTCGTACCAGTCGATGTTCGACGCCTACACGCGGATCTTCACGCGACTCGGGCTGCAGTTCCGCGCGGTGGAGGCCGATACCGGCGCGATCGGCGGTTTCGCCTCGCACGAGTTCCAGGTGCTTGCCGATTCGGGCGAGGACGCGATCGCCTGGTGCCCCGCGTCGCAATACGCCGCCAATGTCGAACAGGCCGAGGGGCTTGCGCCGGCAGCACCGCGACCGGCCCCCAGCGAGGCGATGGCCAAGGTCTCCACCCCCGGCCAGTCCACCTGCGAAGAGGTTGCGGCGCTGCTGCAACTTCCGCTCGCCCGGACGGTCAAGTGTCTGTTGATCCACGCCCAGGACAAGGTCCAGATGCTGCTCGTTCGCGGTGACCACATGGGAAACGAGGTGAAGATCGGCAAACTGCCCGCGCTTGGTCCCTGGCGCTGGGCGAGCGATGCCGAGATCGTTGCCGCCACCGGCTGCCGGCCCGGTTATCTCGGTCCGGTCGGCATTCCCGCCGACATGCCGCTCATCGCCGACCGCAGCGTCGCCGCGATGGCGGATTTCGTCTGCGGCGCCAACGAACCCGACTTCCACCTTTCCGGCGTCAACTTCGGCCGCGATTGCCGCGAGCCCGATGTCGTGGCCGACATCCGCAACGTGATCGCCGGAGACCCTTCGCCCGACGGCAAGGGCGCCATCGAGATCCTGCGCGGCATCGAGGTCGGTCACGTGTTTGCGCTGGGCAGCGTCTACTCGAAAGCCATGGGCGCCACCTACCTCGACGCGCAAGGACAGCCGCAGGTCATCGAGATGGGCTGCTACGGCATCGGCGTGACGCGCGTCGTGGCCGCCGCGATCGAGCAGAACCACGATGCGCGCGGCATAGCCTGGCCCGAGGCGATGGCGCCCTTCGCGGTCGCCATTGCGCCAGTCGGTTACGATCGCAACGAGGCGGTGAAGTCGCTTGCCGATCACCTGCACGACGAGCTCGCGGCCGCCGGAATCGAGGTGCTGCTCGACGATCGCGGCGAGCGTCCCGGCGTGATGTTCGCCGATCTTGAGCTCATCGGCATTCCTCACCGCATCACCATCGGCGATCGCGGCCTCAAGGAAGGCAAGGTCGAGTACCAGGCACGGCGGGATACCGCGGCGACCGCAGTGGCCGTGGCCGAGATCGGAAGCTTCATCAAGGGCCGGCTCGCTGCATGAACACTGGCGCGACACGCCGCTCGCTTGCCGCCGTGGTCACGTGCGCGGCGCTGCTGTGCCTGCCGGCTGCCGCGATGGCTGGCGCGCAGGCCGAAGAGCAGCTCGCACCCGCCGTCGCGACAGTGTTGTCGAAAGCCATCTCCGATCGACCCGTGCCCGCCGACTACGCCAACCGGCCGGAGGTGAGGACCTGGCTCGACGGCATCGCCCGGCGCCTTGCCTCGCGGATGCCCGATGAACGCACGCGCGCCGATTTTCTGGCCACCGTCCATTACGAGGCGACGCGCGCGGGTCTCGACCCGCAACTCGTCCTCGGCGTCATCCAGCACGAGAGCGCGTTCCGCAAGTACGCCATTTCGGTGGCCGACGCGCGGGGCTACATGCAGGTCATGCCGTTCTGGACCCGGAACATCGGCTCGCCCGCACACAACCTGTTTCACCTGCGCACCAACCTGCGCTACGGCTGCGTGATCCTGCGCCACTATCTCGACATGGAAAACGGCAACCTGTTCCGGGCGCTGGGCCGCTACAACGGCAGCCTCGGCCGGCCCGAATACCCCAACGCCGTGATGGCGATGAGCCGCAACTGGCAGCCCGCCGGCGCCGCGCCGGCGGCGAGCCTCGCGCCCGCCCACACCGCGTCGCGGTGAACTCGCCCCCTCCGCGCTACCGCGGCCGCTTCGCCCCTTCGCCGACGGGGCCGCTGCACTTCGGATCTTTGACCGCCGCACTGGCAAGTCATTGCGATGCTCGGCGCGCGGGCGGCGAGTGGCTGCTGCGCATCGAGGACGTCGACCTGCCACGAACGCAAGAGGGCGCGGAGGGCGCGATTCTCGACGCGCTGGCGCGTCACGGCTTCGAGTGGGACGGTCCGGTGGTTCGACAATCGGAGCGAGCGGGCCTCTATGAAGCAGCGCTGGCAACGCTGCGGGCGCAGGGCGACGTCTTTCCATGCGCCTGCACCCGCCGCGACCTCGACGACGCACTGCCCGGCGCGGCGGGGGACCGCGTCTATCCCGGAACCTGCCGCGACGGCATTCCCGCTGCGCTCGAGAACCGTGCACAGCGGGCGTGGCGACTCAGGATCGATCGCGGCCTCTCGCCCTGCATCGCATTCCGCGATCGGCTTCAAGGCGCGGTGCAGCAGCATCTCGCCGCCGAGGTCGGCGACTTCGTGGTCAAGCGTGCCGATGGCCTGTTCGCGTATCAGCTTGCGGTCGTCGTCGACGACGCGGCGCAGGCAATCACCCACGTCGTCCGCGGCGCCGACCTCCTCGCTTCGACGCCGCGGCAGATCTACCTGCAGCAGCGGCTCTGCCTGGCGACCCCGTCGTACCTGCACGTGCCCGTGGCGATCGATGCACGCGGCGAGAAGCTGTCCAAGCAGACGCGCGCGCCGCCGCTGTCCGACGACGCGCTGCCGAACCTCTGGCAGGCATGGACGTTCCTGGACCAGCTGCGTCCCGAAGGCTCGGCGGCGCCGGTGACGATCCGCGAGTTCTGGGACTACGCGACGGCTGCCTGGAATCCCGCGCGCCTGCCTCCGGTGGCCATGCTGCCGGCGCCGCCCGCGACCGGCTCTCCCGCAGTGCACCGCGTATAATCGTCAGTTGATCCCGCGATGCCGCCGCCTGCACGTTGCGCGGCATTCGCCGCACCCGGAAGAACCCCCCGATGACCACGCTCGTTGCCGTTCGCAAGAACGACGAAATCACCATCGCCGCCGATTCGCTCACGACCTTCGGCGACACCCGGCTGTCGGCCCAATTCGACCGCACTCCGGACAAGATCGTCCGCTATCGCGACACCTGCATCGGCTTGTGCGGCAGTGCGGCGCACCAGCTCGTCTTCGAGAGTCTTCTCGCCAAGCACGAGGACCTCGACTTCTCGAACAAGGCCGCCATTTTCGAGACTTTCCGCAAGCTGCATCCGATCCTCAAGGAGCAGCACTTTCTCAACCCGAAGGAGGAGGACGACGACCCTTACGAGTCGACGCAGATCACCGCGCTGGTCGCCAATCCTCATGGCATCTTCGGCGTCTACTCGATGCGCGAAGTGTTCGAGTACACGCAGTTCTGGGCCGTGGGTTCGGGACGGGAATTCGCGCTGGGTGCCATGTACACGCAATATTCAAGGCTCAGGACCTCAGCCGCGATCGCCAGGGCGGGCATCGACGCCGGCGCGACCTTCGACAAGAATTCCGCATTGCCGATGACGCTGTACACGATCGCGATTGCGGGCAGCGCGGCCGGATCCGCGTGAGCGCCATCGCGCCGCCCGTCGCCGACAGCCTGTCGCGCTTTGTCTTCGAGCACGCTGCGATCCGCGGTGCGCTGGTGAGCCTGGACGACAGCTGCAGCGAGATCCTCGCTTGCCATCCGTATCCGCCGGCGCTGCGGCGGGTGCTGGCGGAGCTGCTCGCGGCCGCCGCGCTGCTCGCCTCGACACTCAAGTTCAGCGGCACGCTGACCGTCCAGCTGCAGGGCGAGGGCGCGGTTCGTCTCCTGGTCGTCGAGTGCACCGCTGATCTCGCGCTGCGCGCGACCGCGCAGTGGTCGCAGGCCGCGACTTCGATGCCGGCGCAGGCGTCGCTGGCGGAACTCGCGGGGGGCCCGGAACGCAGCCGGCTCGCAATCACCCTCGACCCCGGGGATGGCGGCCCGATCTATCAGGGCATCGTCGCTCTGGAAGCGCTTTCGATCGCCGAACTGATCGAGCACTACCTTTCGACCTCCGAGCAGATCGCGAGCCGGATCCTGCTTGCCGCGGACGACGGACGTGCTCGCGGCCTCCTGCTGCAGCGCCTGCCGGACGCAGCGCGATTCGACGCAAAGGCGTGGCAGGCCGCCGCGATGCGCGTCGACGGCATCGCGCCGGCGGATCTTCTGGCGGCCTCCGCGGTCGCTCCGCTGTTGTCAGGTCTCTTTCCCGAAGACGACCTGCGGCTCTTTTCGCCGCAACCTGCCCGCTTTGCGTGTCGCTGCTCCATCGAGCGCGTGGCCGGTGCGCTGCGCGTCATCGGCCGGGCCGAAGTGGAGAGCATTCTCGACGAGCAGGGATCCGTCGGCGTCCACTGCGAGTTCTGCAATCGCCGGTACGCTTTCGACGCCGACGAGGCACGAGCGGTGTTCGGCGAAGACGGCGCGGGCATCGGCGGCGATACGGCTCCGACGCGGCATTGACCCGGCACTGCTGCGGTGTGGCACAGTCGCGCCCATGATGCCCCTCGTTCCCGCCCGCTTTGCCGGCCATGATCCGGCGCTGGACGCGCGCAACGATTCCGCAATGCGCGCGCGTTTCGACAAATGGCTCTGGGCTGCCCGCTTCTACAAGACGCGTGCGCTGGCCGCCGAGGCGATCGACAACGGGCAGGCGCGGCTCAACGAACAGCGCGTCAAGGCGGCGCACGCGGTGCGCAGCGGCGACACGGTCGGCGTGCGCAAGGCGGGGATGGTGTGGACAGTCGTGGTTACCGGTATTTCCGACCGCCGGGGATCGGCGACCGATGCCGCAGCGCTGTATCGGGAAACGGCGGCCAGTCTCGCGGCCCGCAGCGAGGAGTCGCTGCGCCGACGCGAGGCGGCGAGCGCGACACCGCCGCTCCCCGGCCGGCCGACAAAACGCGATCGCCGAAAGCTGGCGGATTTCCTCGACGAGGGGTGACCCGCCTTACCTGCGCACCGCCAGGGCTAGCAGAGCCGAAAACTGGCCAGATCGAGGAGCAGATCGGGGTTCTGGTATCCGCGCCACACCGCGTACGTCAGCAACGCGGCGACGGCGAAGGCGAGAACCCGGAGGGCGACGCGCGTCCACGGCGAACCGCCGGGCCGCAGCAAGGCGCAGGAGGTGTCGGAAAGCGGTGCGGGGATTCCCATCCCGGCGAGCTTACGCCCGCACGTTCGATTCCGGCAAGAAGCCCAGCAACTGCACGGTGGTCGACGCGACAACCCCGAACTCGCGCATCGTCGACATGATCGAACTGAAGTCCGCCGCGGTGCGAACGTCGGCGATCGGCTTGGCCAACAGGTTGACCGCGCGACCGCTGACGATCAGCGGCAGTTTTTCCGGCAATTCGGCGCGCAGCGAGCGGATCTCCTGACCGGCGATCTTGCCCGAGATGCCGCGATCGAACAGCAGCACGACCAGACCGACCTTGTAGGCTTCCGCCGCACCGGCGATCTCCTGCGGCGGCACGCCGGCACCCAGGGTCAGGCAATTGACGCCCTCGGTGAACAGCAGCAGTTCCAGTATGGCAAGCCCGAGCTGATTGGGATCGTTGGGGGGTGTTGCCAGCAGGATCTGGCGCGCGTCGCGCGTCGGGCGGACGAGCCGGGTGACGTCGCGCAGCAGGCGCTGTGCAAGATCGGCGAACCGCAATTCCTGGAAGTTCTGCATTTCGCCGCGCACGACGTGCTCGTGCACCGCCTCGTTGAGCGGAATCAGCGTCGTTTCGAGGAACTTGCGCAACCCCTGGCCGACCAGCAGCTTCGACAGGTGGTTCTGAAGTTCGCCGACGCGATGCAGCAACAGGAGCCGCACCGCGGACTCGATTTCGTCGGGAAGCGGCGCGGGATCTTCGATGGCAAGGCCCAGCATCGACTGCAATGCGGATTCCGCCAGCGGCACGACCGCGCCGGCACGCCAACCTTCGGACAGCAGTTGCTTGATCAGCTTCAGGCGCGCGACCTGATCCGGCGGGTAGACGCGATCGCCGAAGCCGTCGCGCAACGGCGACGGAAACCCGTAGCGGCGCTGCCACATGTACAGCTGCTCGCGCCGCAAGCCCGTGGTCCGGACAACCTCGCGTATGTGCAGGACACCGCGCGTGTCGAGCGGCGCCTCCGGCGTGGCGGCGAGTCCGACGACCGCGTCCTGCCGGCGGGTGGGCGCATTGATCAGGATGCCCATGATGACCGTTCCCTTTCTTCCTCGCGACCTCTGCGCCGCAAGTTGTGCTGCACAATTATAGCGAATGCCCCGCAGCGTCATTGTCGGACCGCATGGAGCGCACCGGCTGCCCCGAAGCGGCGATTCCATCGTCGCAATCTGTGCAGCACGGTGCGTACCACGCACGATGTGTGCCAATCCGCGTGCAACCTATTGCCCGACTCTGCGCTTTACGCCATCATCGGACCCGAACCGGGCGACATTCCGCTCAGTTGGGTATTGCCCACCCCCACCAACCGCGGGAGTTGAAACGGACCGTGTTCGGATTCGGCAAATCTTCCAAGGATCCGCTGGCCGACGCGCGGACCGCCGACCGCTGGCTCGCCTCGTTCCCGGCAGGGGATCTGCTCGCGCTCCACGCCGAAGTGGTCGCGGAGCTCGGTCGGGCAGCGGACCGCAATGCCGAGCGCTCGCCGCAGCGTCTCGAAGCCATCTTCCACCTGGATGCGCACACGCGTTCGCTGTGCCGCAATCTCATTTCCCAGTACATCGAACATTCCGCCCGGTCGAGCAAGATCGAAAACCAGCTGTGGCAGGCGCTGTTCGATCTGACGCAGAGCTTTCTCGTTTGCTACGGCGCCTACGCGCGCGAGATCGCCGAGCGGGGACAAAGCGCCAAGTGGCAGGCACTGCTGCCGGAAACCGTAGCGCGCCAGATCCGGCATCTCGGCCTTGACGCCAAAGTACGCCTGTTCCGGTACGAGCCGTGGATTCCTGCCAAATGGATGGAGTTGCACGACATCTTTGCCTTTGCCTGCTCCCGCCAGATCGAGCGGCGCCCGCTGAAGCTCGATGGAGGCACGGACACGACGACGATCGAGCGGCAGTACCTGGTCGTTCTCGTCCTGCAACTGCTCAATACCGGCAATCTCGCACCCAGGCAGATCGCCGCCATCGCCGATCAACTCGACGAATGGTGCGAACCGCTGCGCCTGGCCATCGAGGCCCCGCCGGTGCCGGCGTTCTACGTCGACCTCGCGAGCCGCGCCGGACTGCGCCGACGCGGGCCTGCCCCGCTGGAGGGGCGTGTGCTCTTCCTCGACACGCGTCCGCTGCACGTGCTGCTGCGCGAGAACCTCGCCGGGCTCGAGCAGAAAGTTCGCCTCGATCCGCTCTCGGACAAGACCGGGCGCCGGACCGAGCAGCACGACCTGTATGCCAAGCTGGCGGCGCAAGTCGACCCCGATTTTCGGCCGTTTGCGCGCCGCGGAGAACGCACGCCCGCCACCGGCGAGGTCGATGCCATCATCGGCTTCGGCAACATCGCCGGCTTCCTGCGCGACGAAGAGCGCACGCCGATTCCGCAATTCGAGCCCGGTCACAACTACGGCGCCACGATGGAGCTCGCGGTTTTCGGGCACATGCGCAACGAAGCCGACCGACGGCGCGAACTCGTGCGCCACCGGCTGGAGTCGTATGCTGCCCCCGGAGGCCGCTGGGCAGTCAAGGACATGAGCCACTCGGGGTTCAGGTTGGTGGCGCCCATGGACGTGGCCACGACCATCACGCTGGGGATGCTGACCGCGTTGCGGGCGGTGGGCCAGTCGACGTGGGCGCTTGGCGTCGTGCGCCGGATGCGCCGTCTCACGGCGGAACGTGCCGAGATCGGGTTGCAGATCATCGCCAACACGCTGATCGTCGTCACGCTCGCCGAACCGCGCAAGGTGACCGACGCCGGCTATTCGGTCGACGGCGAAGCCGCCGAAGCCGGCGATCGCACATTCAATGCGCTGTTTCTCCTGCTCCGCAAGCGGGGCAGCGACGCTTCCGTGCAATCGCTGATCGTACCGGCGGTCGACTATCAGCCGTCGCACCGGTTCCGACTGCAAACCCCGAATACCTCCTGCCCGATCCGTTTCGGCAGCCTGCTCGAACAGGGATCGGAGTGGATCTGGACGGCGATCGAACCGGTGGAACTCGGCACCGCGCGTTCGGCACACCCGCCCGCCGCGCAATGACAGCCTTCGACGGGTCCACCGGGCAGCTCGCGGGTTCAGGACTCCCGGCGCAGCCGTTCCAGAAACCGCCGGTGTGAAACGACCCACGCGATGGCAGGCACCACCGTGGGCAGGATCAGCGAACCGAACTGGTAGGCGAAAGCGATCGCCTCGCGCTGCCAGGCGACGAAACCGGTTTGCGACGCCACCATCGGTCCCGACGTTATGGCGATGCTCTTCAGGAAGTCCGCGACCACGCCCCACGCAACGAATGGCAGCAGGGCCAGGCATCCGAACACCAGGCGCCGCGGCCACCCCGGCTCGCGGGCAGCCAGCACCAGCGCGGCGAACAGCGGCATGCCGAACGAATAGAGGCGCATGTTGACGTCGGCCGTGATGACCCCGCCAGCCGCGGTGGCCGTTCCCGGCTTGAGCGTCGTGGTGAAGGTCAGGATCGACCCTTGCTGTTCCACCAGGCGCACGAGGTCGCCCGCGCCGATGTGCACGGCGGCTTCCGCGAGCAGCTTGACCGGCCAGAGCAGCAGCGGTGCGGCGAAGTACCAGATGACGAACGCCACCGGTAGCCACGCCAATACCGTGACGACAAACCGGGCGATCTGACTCTTCAGCATGGCGGCCGACCGCGGGATCAGGCTCGGACGACCGCTGCCGCCGAGGGCGGCGGGCCGGCATCGCGATCCGGTTGCGCCGACCGCGGCAGCGTGCGCACCCAGATCAGCCAGACGACGAGCACGTCGAGCATGATGAGCGCCTGCCACACGTACAGATGCGCGAGCTCGAACAGATGAAAGTTCCACTGTCCGAGGTAGAAGAGGCTGATGACGCGGACGACGTTCAGTCCCTGGACGGCCAGGATTCCCGCCACGAGGCCGACGAGCTTGTTCTTCCACGGTGCGGGGAAGGCAAGCATCGCCGCCACCAGGACGATCGTAGCCTCGACGCCGTTGCAGCCGGCCTCGATCGAAACGGCAAAGCCGCTGGCGGTGCTGCGCATCACCTTCCCGGTGGCGACGACGTTGGCGTCGAACAGCGTCACCAGCGCAGTCGAAATCTGCGCGAGCGCATTGGTCCACGGCAGCACGAAGTACTCCTGGGCCCAGGGGGTGAGCTCGGCACCGAAGAGCACCGCCTGCAACAGCAGGAAGAGGACGAAGAAGCGCAGCATGCGCGCGATTCTACCGGACCCGGGACCAAATGAGCCCGCCGCGCGCCGACGTGCTCAACCCGTGTTGCGGGCCAGCGGCGGGTTCTGCGCGAAGTACCGGCGTATGCCGTCGTGCATCGACTGGGCGAATTTGCGCTGGTGCCGGTCGTTGCGCAGCTTCAGTTCCTCGTCCGGGTTCGAAATGAATGCGGTCTCGACCAGGATCGACGGGATGTCGGGCGCCTTCAGCACGGCGAAGCCTGCCTGCTCGACCGCCGGCTTGTGCAACGGATTGATGAGGCCGATGCCCTCCAGCACGTGTCGGCCGACCTTGAGGCTGTCGTTGATCTGCGCGGTCTGCGAAAGGTCGAGCAGCGTGCGCGCCAGAACCGGATCGCGCACATCGAGGTTGACGCCACCGATCAGGTCGGCCGCATTTTCCTTCTGCGCGAGCCAGCGTGCGGCCGCGCTGGTGGCTCCGTTTTCGGACAGCGCGAACACCGACGAGCCGCGCGCGGTCGGCACCCTGAACGCGTCGGCATGGATCGAGACGAAGAGGTCCGCCTTCACGCGGCGCGCCTTCTGCACCCGCAGGGCGAGCGGGACGAAGTAGTCGTCGTCGCGCGTCAGCATCGCACGCATGCCCGGTTCCGCGTCGATCATCCCCTTGAGCTTGCGCGCGATGGCCAGCACGACGTTCTTCTCGTGCGTTCCGCGACGCCCGATCGCACCCGGGTCCTCGCCCCCGTGGCCCGGGTCGAGTGCGATGGTGATCCGCCGCGGTAGGGCTGGGCGCGAACCGGCGCGAGGCATGGGCTTGGCGTCCGCATCGGATCTGGCATCGACGGCCTGCCTGGCCTGCCCCGCAGTCGGCGGCGGCTCCGCTCCGCGGCCCGACGCGCGCCCCTCGTCCAGCAATGCCATCATCGGATCGACGGGATTCACCGGATAGAGGTCGAGCACGACGCGGTGCCCGAATTCGGCGACCGGCTTCAGCGCAAACAGCTGCGGCACGACTTCGCTGCGCAGATCGATGACCAGGCGCAGGACGTCGGGCGCCTTCTTGCCGAAGCGGATGCCGGCGATGTAGGGATCTCCCGGCTGCACGCGCGACGACAAACGGGCGAGTTCGTCCGTCATCTCCACGCCGTCGAGATCGAGGACGATCCGGTGCGGGTCCCTGAGCGTCAGCAACTGATGCGCGACGGGCGTGGGCCCCTCGAGAATCACCCGCGTGTACTCCTGCGCCGGCCACACCCGGGCCGACGCGATGCGGGCGGCGCTGGCCCATGCGTCGCCGGGGACCAGCACCCCCGCGGCAGGCAGCAGCATCCAGCGCAATGCGCGTCGTCGCTCGAGCGAAAAGGTCAGCGCGAACCGACGGGCTGCACTCCTGTTGCGGTCATCGCGGACAGGCATCGCTCACCCGCCATCGTCCGGGCGTCGATCGCCAACCGCCGTCCCGGCGCCTGCGGGTCGGTCGGCAACGAAAACGTCAGCGCGACGTCTGCCTCCGGCAGCCGGCCCGGCACCCTTTCGGGCCATTCGATGGCGCATACGGAATCGTCGCGAAAGCACTCGGCAAGCCCCGCTGTCTCCCATTCTTCGGGATCTGCGAAACGATAAAAATCAAAGTGATAAAAGTATAAGCTCGAAAACGGATAATATTCAACCAGCGTGTAGGTGGGGCTTTTGACCGCTTCGGACCAGCCCAGCGCGCGCAACACGCCGCGGACCAGCGTCGTCTTCCCCGTGCCAAGGTCGCCCGACAGCGTGATCACCATGCCGCCCGCGAGCCCGGTCGCGAGCTTTGCGCCGACCGCCTCGGTGGCCGCGGCATCGACGAGATCGAGGGAGGCGACGGACATCGGTGATCACCCTATTGATCCGACATGAACGGGATTGAGCCGTTCGCCCTGGAGCTTGGCGAAGGGCCTGTTCACGCTGCCGCCGGGCCGGCCTGCGGTAATCTGCGGATCATGAACGACGATCACCCAACCCCGACCCCGACCGCGCCCGTGGCCGGCGACTGGGCAGCCCTTGCCGTCGATATCGGCCGCTGGGGCCGCGAACTCGGATTCGATGCCATCGGCATCGCGGCCACCGACCTTGCCGCCGAGGAAGCGCGACTGGTCGATTGGCTGGCGGCGGGAAGACACGGTGCGATGGATTATATGGCACGCCACGGTCGCCGCCGCGCGCGGCCCGCTGCCCTCGTGCCGGGAACGCTCTCGGTCATCAGCGCGCGAATGAACTACCTCCCCGCCGCCGCGCGTGCGGGATCCGAGGTCCTCGCCGAACCCGACCGTGCTTACGTCGCCCGGTACGCGCTGGGTCGCGACTATCACAAGGTCATGCGCGCACGACTGCAACGCCTGGTCGAGCGCATTCGCGCTGCGATCGGGGATTTCGGCTGCCGTGTCTTCAGCGACAGCGCGCCGGTGCTCGAAGTGGCGCTCGCGGCGCGCGCCGGGCTGGGATGGCGCGGCAAGCACACGCTGCTCCTGACGCGCGATCAGGGCTCGTGGTTCTTCCTGGGCGAGGTGTACACCGACCTCCCGCTGCCGCCCACGCCTGCGCAGACCGAGCACTGCGGCAGCTGCCGGGCGTGCATCGACATCTGCCCGACGCGCGCCATCGTCGCGCCCTTCGAGCTCGACGCGCGGCGCTGCATTTCGTACCTCACCATCGAATTGAAGACGAGCATTCCGGAGCCGCTGCGGGCGCTGATCGGCAATCGCATCTACGGTTGCGACGATTGCCAGCTGGCATGCCCGTGGAACCGGTTCGCGCAGGCGGCGGCGAATCCCGATTTCCACGTCCGGCACGATCTCGACGACGTGTCGCTGGTGGACCTGTTCGCGTGGACCGAGGCCGAGTTCAACCGGCGGATGGAAGGCAGCGCGATCCGCCGCATCGGCTACGAATGCTGGTCGCGCAACATCGCCGTCGGTCTCGGCAATGCGCCCCGCGGTCCCGCCATCGTCGCGGCGTTGTCGGCACGTGCCGACGATCCGTTGCCGCTGGTGCGCGAGCACGTGGGCTGGGCGCTTGCGCAGCAGCGAGCGACGCATCGCTGAAGCGGCAACGACTATCGAATCAGCTGGTTCATCGAAACGATCGGCAGCATCACCGCCAGCACCAGCACCAGCACGATCGCGCCCATGGCGACGATCAGCGCCGGCTGCAGCAGCGCCGCGAACCACGTGAGCCGGCGCTCCGCCTCGCGCTCCAGTTCGCCCGCCGCGCGCTCGAGCATCGGCGCCAGCTGCCCGCTGGCTTCGCCATTGGCGACCAGGTGCATGAGCACGGGCGGAAACACCGCCTGTTCCTTCAGCGCGCGTGCGACCGAAACACCTTCCCGGACCAGCACCGCGGCGCGGGTGGCCGCCGCGCGCAACGGCAGCGCCCAGACGACGTCTCGCGCGGCATCCAGCGAGCGCAGCAGCGGAGCGCCGCTGCCCACGAGAATGGCCAGCGTGCTCGCGAAGCGCGCGGTGTCGATCGCCGTTACCAGACGCCCGAGCACCGGCGTGCGCAACAGCACGCTGTGCCATCCGGCGCGAAACCCGGGACGGCGATTGGCCAGTGCGAACGCCGCGATCGCGACTCCGGCGGCCAGCAGCCACCAGACGCCGGTGACGCGGACGAAATCGCTGGAGGCGATCAGCGCGCGCGTGAGCCAGGGCAGTGTCTGCCGGCTCTGCTGGTAGACGGAGACCACCTGCGGCACGACGTAGGTCAGCAGGACGACGATCACCGAGAACGCGATGACGGTGACGAGCGCCGGATAGATCAGCGCCAGCGTGAATTTCTGGCGCAACACCTGTCGGGCTTCGAGATAATCGGCGAGGCGCGACAACACGTCGGCAAGCCGGCCCGTTTCGGCGCCGACGGCGACCAGGCTGCGATAGAGCGGGGAAAAGGTTCGCGGCCAGCGCGCCAGCCCGCCCGCGAGGGTCTCGCCCGCGGCGATCTCGTTGCGCACGGCCAGAAACAGCTTCGCGGTGCGCTCGTGATCGGCTTGTTCGGCCACCGCGCCCAGCGCCTGGTCGAGCGGCATCCCGGAACCCGCAAGCGTCGCCAGCTGACGCGTCGCCAGCGTGACGGTCGTCGGCGACAGCCGCGTGAAGTCACCGGCGATCCGCGCGTCGTTGCCCGCCGCCGCATCGGCGTCGATCGCCATCGGGTAGAGACCCTCGAGGCGCAACTGGTCGCGTGCCTGTCGTGCCGTGGCCGCCTCGACCTGGCCGCGGCGGGTCTTGCCCTGGGCGTCGACCGCTTCGTAGCGAAACGCAGGCATTGCTCAGGCTTCGCGCGTGACGCGCAGGAGCTCCGCCAGCGCCGTGCTCCCGTCCGCGAGCCAGCGCGCGCCGTCGCGGCGCAGCGGGAGCATCCCTGCCAGAAGGGCAGCGTCGCGCAGCTCGTGCTCGGGCGCGCGGGCATGAATGAGCCGGCGCAGCGTTTCATCGACCACCAGCAGTTCATAGATGCCGGTGCGACCGCGGTAGCCGGTGCCGCGGCACGCGTCGCAACCCGCGGCCACGTGCAACGACGACAATGACCGGCAGCCCGAGCTCGGCCACCAGCACCGCCTCGTCCGGGGTGGGAGGGGTCGCCGTGCGGCACGCGGGGCACAGCGTGCGCACCAGCCGCTGGGCAAGCACGCCCAGCAGCGACGAGGCGAGCAGGTACGGCTCGACGCCCATGTCGGTGAGGCGCGTCACGGCGCTCGCGGCATCATTGGTGTGAAGCGTCGCCAGGACGAGATGTCCGGTGAGCGAGGCCTGCACGGCGATCTGCGCGGTCTCGAGATCGCGTATCTCGCCGATCATGATGATGTCCGGATCCTGGCGCAGGATCGAGCGCAGCGCGCGGGCGAAACTCAGTTCGACCCGCGGGTTGACCTGAGTCTGGCCGACGCCGTCCAGCGCGTATTCGATCGGATCTTCGACCGTCATCATGTTGAGCGAACCGCGCGGCAGGCGCGAAAGCGCCGCATACAGCGTCGTCGTCTTGCCGGAACCCGTCGGCCCCGTCACCAGGACGATGCCGTGCGGCTCGCGGATCAGCCGGTCCATCACCGCCATCGTCGGCACGCTCATGCCGAGCGACGCAAGATCGAGCTGCGCCGCGTCCTTGTCCAGCAGCCGAAGCACCACCCGCTCGCCGGGTCCCGTGGGGAGCGTCGACACGCGCACGTCGACCTGCTTGTCGCCCAGCTTCAGAGCGAGGCGCCCGTCCTGCGGCAGACGCTTTTCGGCGATGTCGAGGCTGGCCATGATCTTGATGCGCGACACCAGCGCCGCGTGCAGCGCGCGCGGCGGCTCGATGACGTCACGGAGAACACCGTCGACGCGGAAGCGGACGACCGAGCGGCCCTCGTAGGGCTCGAAGTGCAGGTCCGATGCGCGCTCGCGCAGCGCCTGCAGCAGCAGCGCGTTGATGAGCCGGATGACCGGCGCCTGCGTTCCGCTGTCGAGCAGGTCTTCCGCCGGCGGCAGGTCCTGCATCAGGCGTGCGAGATCACCCTCGCGCACCAGATCGTCGGACAGCTGCGCGACACCGGAAGCCGCCGCGTTGTAGACGCGCGCCAGTTCGCCGGCAAAGCGCTCGGCGTCGACGGTCCGCGTGGTCAGCGGCTGCTGCAGCACGCGCCGCAACTCGCCGAGGCCATCGGCGGTGGCGTCGGGCCGCATCAGCACCACGATGCCGCCGACATCGTCGGCCAGCGCAAGCACGCCGTTGGCCTTCGCGAACGCGTAAGGTATCCGCGCCGCAAGCGATGCCGCCGTGACCTGCGGTGCCGGAGATTCCGTGGCCATGCGCGTGTTGCCTCCGCTGGCGAGCTGGCGCGACAGAGCCTAGGGCGCCTGGGTCGCCGGCGGCGCAACCGCCCCCGCGCCCGCTGCAGGCTGCGCCACGCCGGGCGCCGGCAGCTGCGGATAGGTGGGATCGTTCCAGAAAAACCGCTCGCCCGGCCGCATCTTCTCCTGCTCGCCGAGCAGGTAGTCGTAGCGATCCTGCGTGAAGCCGACCGCCGCCGCGGAGCTGCGCACCACCGTCGGCTTCAGGAACACCATCAGGTTGGTCTTGGTGCGCTTGCGCTTGTCGTAACGGAACAGCTGGCCCATCCACGGCACGTCGCCGACCAGCGGCACCTTTTCGCCGCCGTCGACCAGCGTGTCCTGGATCAAGCCGCCGAGGACGATGACCTGGTTGTCGTCGATGACCACCGACGACTCGAGCGAGCGCTTGTTGGTGATGATGCCCGCCGGGTTGGACGTGTCATCGACGCGGGAGACTTCCTGATAGATGACCAGCCGGACGCTGCCGCCTTCGGTGATCTGGGGCCTCACGCGCAGCGTGAGGCCGACGTCGCGCCGCTCGATGGTCTGGAACGGCGTCACGCTGTTGCCGTTGCCGCCGGTGTTCGTGTACTGACCGGTGATGAACGGCACGTTCTGTCCGACGACGATCTTCGCTTCCTCGTTGTCGAGGGTGAGCAGCGTCGGCGTCGAGAGGATGTTGGCGTTGGCCTCGGTCTCCAGCGCGCGGGCGAGCAGTGCGAGGTTGGTGATGAGCCCGAGGCCGGGAATGGTGACCGACCCGTTGATCAGGCCGAGGTTCAGTCCCTGCCCGAGGCTCCCCAGGCTGATCGAGCCGTCGATGATGTTGGTCCCGGTGCCCCGGGCGCCGAAATTGGTGCCGCCCACGCCCTGCACGTTGTTGCGCCCCAGGCCGCCCAACGCCTGCCACTGGATGCCGAACTCGGCCGCGCGGTCGGCGGCGACTTCGACGATCAGCGCCTCGACGTACACCTGTGCGCGGCGCACGTCCAGCTTTTCGATCACCGCCCGCAGGTTGTTGTAGACGGGCTCCGGGGCAGCGATGATCAGCGCGTTGTTGGCGATGTCCGCCTGGATGGTCGCGCCGCCGGCGGAAAACGCCCCCTGCGGCGCCGGGGAGGGAGTGCTGGCGGTCGCCATCGGCCCGGTATTGCCGAGCTGGCCTGCCACTGCGTTGCGGCCGCCGCGGCCACGCTGATCGGCGGGGTCGAAGTGCCGGCCTCGGCGCCGCCGGAGAAGAGGGCGCGCAGCGTCTGCGCCACACGGCCCGCATCGGCGTTCTTCAGGTAGAGGATGAAGATGTTGCCGCCGGCGCGCCCCGGCGTGTCGAGCTGCTCGATCAGTTGGCGCACGCGCGCGACGCGGCCGGGATTGTCGCCCCGCACCAGGATGCTGTTGGAACGCGGGTCGGGCACCAGGATCACGCGCTGCTGGGTATCCGCCACTCCGCCCGCCGCCTGCCCGTCGATAAGCAGCCGGTTCACCGTTGCCACGAGATCCAGCGCCGAGGCATGCCGGACGGGAACCAGCATCGGCTCGCCGGAAGGCGCCTGGTCGAGCGTGGCGATGATGCGGTCGATGCGCCTCAGGTTCTCGGCGTAGTCGGTGATGATGAGCGCGTTGCTGCCCGGGAACGCGGCAATGGTGTTCGCCGGCGGAATCAGTGGACGCAACACGTTGACGAGCTGGGCAGCCGATTCGTACTTGAGCGTGATGACCTGGGTCACCAGGCGATCTCCGCTCGCCTGCACCTGCCCCGCGGACACCATCCCGCCTTGCAGCTTGGCATCGGCTTCGGGGACGATCTTGACCACGCCGTCGCTCTCGATCACCGCGACGCCCTGCAGACGCAGCGCGGACAGGAGCGTCGGATAGACCAGGCTGCGCGCGACCGGCCGCGTCGAGATGATGTTGATCGTGCCCTTGACCTTCGGGTCGATGATGAAACTCTTGCCGGTGATCTCGGCGACGGCGCGCACCACTGCCTCGATGTCGGCATTGACGAAATTGAGCGTCACCGGATCGTCGGCCGCACGCACCGGCATTGCAGTCAGGATCGCAAGCGCCAGCAGCGCAACCCAGGCGTGGAAAAGTCGTATTGCGGAAGGGCCTTCGATGCGCCGGTGCACGGCGCAGGAAATTGGATCGGAAGTCGCCACGTTAGCCGTTCGCGGTGGGGGCGCGCCCCCGTGATGGTTCGAATGGAAAACCATTACAAATCAGCCACTACAGCGGATTTGCGTCGCCAAAACGAAATTTCGGGAATAATAGCACGCAACCCCGGTGCGTCCGCCCCGCCGGTCCGCCCGAACGAAGTGTCGCGAGTGTCACGACCGCCAGCGAATCCAAAACGGCTTCCCGCCGCATCCAAAGTTCATCCTGCCGATGCGCGTCCCGGAGTCACGATGAACAACGAAGCTCACGCCCCTTCCTTCTCGCCGCTGCGGCTCAACCGTCGACTGGTGTTCGGCGCCGCCCTGCTGGGTGCGCTGATCGTCTGGATGCCGCCGAAGTCGACCCCGGTTCAGGCGCAATCACGGTCAGCGCCCACGGCCATCGTCGCCGAAGGCACGCTCGACGGCCAGCGGTTTGCGGCCAAAGTCGAGTTCGACACCCAGACCAAGCCCGAAACCGGCAAGGATCCGGCCGAACAGGTCGAGCCTCGCACCGACATGCCCGAAACTGCGGCATCCGCGAAGGGCAAGGCCGACCGCGAGCCCGCGATCGTGATCGAGAAGAACGGCAAGAAGGTCACCGTCTTCGGCATACACAGCGACGCCGAATACAACTCGTTCAACGACCTCGTCAACCAGGAGCCCTGGCTCGGCGCACTGATCTTTTTCAGCGTCGCGATGGTGTTCACGGTGCCGCTGCTGCTGGTGCTGGCGCTGATCTGGTACAAGATGCGCAAGAACCGGATGCTGAACGAAACGATGCTGAAACTGGCGGAAAGGGGTGTGGTACCGCCTGCCGACGCGATGGACGCCATCACCGGCAATCCGCAGCGCCCCGCAGCCGCGAATGCGGGAACCGCACTGTACGAGCGGGCGCGTGAGGTGCGGCGGAGCACCGCGTGGTCGGATCTGCGCAAGGGCATCGTGATGGGTGGCATCGGAGCCGCATTGACGTTGTCGGCGATCATCAACGATGGCGAGGCGAACGGGTTCGGGCTCGTCCTGTTGTTCGTGGGCATCGGTTATGCCGTGCTGTGGTGGTTCGAGGACCGCCAGGCCAGCGCCGCCAAATCCGCCGGCGGGCTGCCGCCGTCCGGCGCGCCGTGAGCGGCGGACACCCTCGTCCGGCCACGCGACCGCATGGCGTCACCGCCCGTCACCGATGAACAACTCATCGCCCGCGTCGTCGTTCACGATGATCGGCATGCGTTTTCCGAGTTGGTCCGACGCTACCAGTCGGGTGTCCGGGCGACGCTGCGCCGTCTCGCCGCGGGCAACCACGCCCTCGCCGACGACCTCGCGCAGGAGACCTTTCTGTCCGCGTATCGAAATCTCGCCTCGTTTCGGCAGGAGGCACGGTTCTCGACCTGGCTGTTCCGGATCGCCACCAATGCCTTCCTCGCCGATGCCCGTCGCCGGCGCGAGGAGTTGCTCGGCGACCGCGTCGAGGACGTCGCCGACGAAGCCGATGCCGAAGGCGGGATGGGCGATTCGCAGTCGACGCGCGACCACGCGGGAGGCGCCGTGCTGAGGCTCGACATGGAGCGGGCGATGGCGGTGCTGTCGGACGCGGAGCGCGCCGCAATCGTCCAGTGCTACCATAACGACCTGTCGCACGAGGAAGCCGCGTATGTGCTGGGCTGCCCGGTGGGCACCGTCAAGACGCACATCCTGCGCGGCAAGCAGAAGCTCAAGGCGCGGCTCGCCGCGTGGGCTCCGGAGGATTAGCCGATGACCGAGCAGGCACACGGTTCCGCCGCCGGCGACTGGCTGGAGGCCGCGCTGCGCGACGATGGCCGCGAGTTTCGCGGCGACTACCTGGCCGACGATGGCTTCACGGCGCGCGTGGCCGCGGCGCTGCCCGCCGCGGCCACGCTCCCGGCGTGGCGCAAGCCGGCTTTGCTCGGACTATGGGCGGCCGCTGGCCTGGGTGCGGTGGTTTCGTTCCCTGGCGCTTTTTCGGAGGTGACGCGGGAAATTTTCCGCGCGGTCGCCGGTCATCCGATCGCCATCGCCGACATCGCCGTCGGCATCACCGCGGTGGCCATGCTGACGCTGGCCGCCGCCGCGTGGGCGTTGCGCGACGAGTAAGGCAGGCTTCGCGCGTTCGCGGCCCAGGCCGCGGCGCGCACCGACGAGCCGTGTGCCCGGCGCTTACTTCCTGGAGGCGGCAGGCTTCGCCGGCTCGCCGGCCACGACCAGGGCCTTGATCTCGAAGTAGCGCCCTTCGCTGATGACCTTGTTGTTCACGAGGAGCGCCTTGCTGTTGTAGGGACGACCCGCGATGATGCGGGCGGCTTCCTCGTCGCTGCCTCCTGGCAGCCCCTTCAGCTCCTTCGGGCTCGCCGCGTTCAGGTTGACCAGCTTCTTCTTCGCCGTTGCCGGCGGCTTCGCGGCCGGTGCTTTCCCCTGGGCGGCGGACGCCGAGGCCGAGGGAGCAGGCGCGGCCTTCGCGTCCTGCGTCGCTGCGGCGACCGCCTCCGCTGCACCGGCGGCCAGCGCCAGGGCAGCAGCGAGCGAAATCCATTTCTTGCGCATCAAATCTCCCGATTCCTGAGTGTTCGGGACGCCATTCGGCGCCCCGGATGAAAAACCCCGGAAGCGTTTCCGATTCCGGG
Source organism: uncultured beta proteobacterium (assembly GCA_963788185.1). GTDB lineage: Bacteria > Pseudomonadota > Gammaproteobacteria > Burkholderiales > Casimicrobiaceae > CAIWHR01. The sequence goes on along the minus strand of CAWBGE010000017.1, from coordinate 186,566 downwards.
GCTGAAGGTGCGGGAACCCGGGCGTGCCGCCCGGACTCGTACCCGATCCCGCGCCGGAGGGGATTAGCTCCCTCCCGGCGCGCGGGGCTTTGCTTACTTCACGCCATGCACGACCGCGACGTCCGCCGTCCTGCCGGACGCATGGCAGACGAGGCAGGTCTCGACGTTCTTGGCGTCCAGGCCCGAACGGTCGGTGGTGCTGGTGCCCGGAACGCCCGGGGTGGCGCCGGTGATCGACGAAACCGACTGCAACAGGATACCGCCGTTGTTCTGGAAGTGGGCGACGGCGGTGCTGCTGTCGTGGCAACCGAAGCAGGCCGACGTGATCGGCGAACTGACCAGCGGATCACCCCGGTAGTCGATCTGGCCCTTGCCAAGGATGTTGATCCACGGCGACAGGCCGATCGGCTTGACGTTGTTCGGGTTCCTCATGTCTCCGTTGGCGTCGGTGGTCCACAGGAAGTTCGCCGTCGCATTGGCATTCGCCGCGATTTCGAAATTGTAGCTGCCCGGCACGTGGCACTGCTCGCAGTTGTTGAGCACGCCGGGGTAGCCGACGATGCCGAAGCCCCGCTGGTTCTTCGCCGTTGCCTCGTAGGTGAAGTACTGCGTCCGCTTCGACGCGCCGTGGATGGCGTGCACCATGCTCTTCGACGACACTGCCCAGCCGCCGCCGTAGTTGTTGGCCTCGCCGGTGTGCCCGGTCGACCGGGTCTCGTAGTGGCAGCCGCCGATGGCGCAGCCCCCGCCGTTGTTGCGTGCGCCGCTGTGGAACGACGGCTCGACGCCCAGCTGGTTGTGGCAGCTGTTGCACCGGGCAGCTTCGACGATCGTCCGCCGCGCAGTGTGGCCGGTCGCCGTCATCATCGCGAAGGCGGGCTCACGCAGGCGGATGCCCTTCGGGTAGCTGGGATGATCCAGCTTGACGAAGGCCTGGTAATTGAGGCCGAGCACGCCAGTGGCCAGCTTCGCACCTGCGGGCAGCAGCTGCGCGGACTGGAAGGTGGCGGTGTAATAGCCGCTGCCGTCAGGCCCGGTCTGCGTGCAGGTGTTGGCCACCTGGTCGCGACACTGCTTGACCGTCACCGTCTTGGCCGCGGTCCAGTCGGCCACCGTGGTGACGCCGTCCTCGATCAGGCCGTAGGTCACCGAAAGTTGCGGCGTGCCGTCGATGTTGGGCAGCAGATACTTGTCGCCAGCAGGCAGGAACGTGACCGGCACACCGTCGAACAGGATCCGATACTTGATCGTCGCCTTGTTGTCGGCAGCGACGGTTACGGAGCTGATCTGGAAGGCGAGCTTGGGCACTCCGGCCGGCGGGTTCGTCGACGAAGCCAGCGGGATCGCCGGGCCTTGGCCGGACGGATAGCCCGGGGTCGGCACGTTGGTCGCCGTATTCACCGGATAGCCGCCGCGACCTTCCGAACCCGTCGGGTCGACTGTGACGTGATAGACGGTCGCGATCGAAGTCGCCGTGTGGCAGCTCTTGCACTGGCTGTCGTCGGCACGCGGGCCGCCCACGCCCGGGTGATGCTCGCCGGTCACCCAATTGATGTTGTTGTGGCAGGCGCCGCAGGCCATGCGGCTCGGATTGTTCTTCCAGTTGTCGCCCTGCGGCGTGGCGCTGGGCCCGGTGCCGGTGTGGCAGCTGGTGCAATTGGTCACCGGTTGCGGGTACACGACCTCGTCGATGTAGTTGCTCGACGTGTTCTGGCCGGTCACCGGATCGGTCGGCATCGCCCGGACCGGCAGATTCTCGCCGCGATGGATCGCGTGCACCATGATCGGCATGTCGCGCATGGCGTTGCCGTCCGGGAACTTCCTCGGCTCCTTGCTCCACGAGGGCAAAGTCTCCGTCGAGCCGTCGTCGAACCTGAACACGGTGGTGGTCAGTGTGGCGGCCGTCTGCCCGTACTTGCGCTGGTTGGTGTGACAGACCACGCAGTAGTCCATGTCGACCCGGGCGCCGCTGCCGTGGAACGCCAGCTTGCTGTGGCAGGCATTGCAGGATTCGATCCTGGCGATGTCGCGCTGCGCTGGTTGCGAGTCGTAGACGAGGTTCACCGGGTTTTCCAGGTTCACCGCTGGCGCCACCGTCACTCCGTCCGCCGTATTGTTGCCGGTGCCGCGGGCGGCGCCGGCGACCTGGACCACCACGCGGTAGGGCAGGCTGGGGTCGTAGGTGACGTCGCCGACGTCGGCCTTGAAGGGATCGCTGCTGGCGTCGACGAAGGACTTCACCTTCGTGATGTCGGTGGCGAACTTGTACATGTACTGCCCTTTGCCCAAGTACGTCAGCGTTCCGTTGCCATCCGTGCTCGGCGTCATCAGGCCCGAGAACTCGCCAGTGGCTTTGGTCGCATCGACCCTCGCCACGATGTAGCTGACCCACTTGCTCGGGCTGCCGTTCGCGCCCGGCACCAGCTTGGCGATCGTGGCCGTCACGGTCCTCTGCGTCGGCAGGGCCTGTCCGGCGGCCTTCGAGTAGAAGTTCTCGAGGCCGACGATGGCATTGCCGTTCTGGTCGGTCAGCGTGAACGTGACTTGAGGCGGACCGCCGAGCGTGACGGCGGTGATCTGACCGTCCATCTGCAGAGCCGCCCACTCGGCCGAGGACAGCGCACCGGCCTGGATGCCTGGCGACGTCACCGTCGTCGTACCCCCCGGTGCTCCCGGAGCCCCGTTGATGCCATCACTCCCACCACCGCCGCAAGCCACCAGGACGGATGTCAAGAGTGCTATCAAGCCACCTCTGACTATCGTGCGCTTCATTTGTGAACCTCGCTGACTGTTTTACTGCAATCTGAAAAATCGCATCGAGCCGCCACTGTAGCGTTGCCAGCCAGTGCGCCGAACTGACGCCGCAATTCCCTACCTACCCATGTTTGACGCTGACTACTTGAATCTGTAGATGTAGCGCGCGCCGAAGAACGTGACGTTCTGCGTCGGCTGCATCGTTACCGTCGTGTTGTCGGAGTACGCGAACGGCACGCCGTTGCTTCCCCAGGTCCAGTCGTTGTAGTCCGCCCACTGCTGGATCAGGTCGAACCGGAGGTCGGACTTCTTGTCGAGCGCGACCTTGCCATAGAGCTTCAACAGGGTGGCGCGATAGGTGCTGTCGGGAAGACTGGAAACCGGCGCACCGGTGGTCATGCCGAGCGGGTAATGGCTCTTGTCTTCCATGAAGCTCAGGTCGCCACCGACTTCCCACCCGGCCTTGACGGTGCCGACGGCACCGAGCCCCACGGCGGTGTTGACCTGTTCCAGATCGGCACCATAACCGATGGCCTGCTGCATGCTCAGCGTCTGCTCGCCCCAGCTTGCGTAGCCGGTCATCTTCCAGTTGTCGGACAGCGCCAGCGCGGCATCGACGTTGTACAGCTGGAAACGGGTGCCGTGCACGCCTGCATCGGTCATTCGAATGTAGCGATCGTTGCCACCCTCGAGCGAGAAGTTGAGGGACAAGGCACTCGTCGCCGCCCAGTCGCCCGTCAGCTTGACGCTGTCACGCATGCGATTGAGCATGGTCACCGGGAACATGCCGGTCGAGCTCGCGAGCGAGTCGTACCGGACAAACGGGAAGCCGTTGGCCGGGTCGATCGCGTACCAGTGATAGCCGTTGCGCTCGGCGTGGCGATAGCTGAGGGCCCCGTTGAGCGTCTCGGACATCGAACGCCGGAACTCCGCATAGACACCGGTTTCGTTGGTGCTCTCGCGCATCGCCGCCATCGAGGTGTCCGGAATCCAGGTCGTGCTGACCGGACGGTCGCGGTTGACGGAGACATAGTCGACGCCGAGCATGCCCCGGCCCACGTTCGTGAAGTCGTACGCGGCCTCCAGCTTGGCGTTGACAAATTCGGAGGAGTTCGGCCAGTTGGTGTACAGCGAGCCGTTCGGCGACACGACGTAGTTGCCGAGGTCGGTCTTGTTCTTCCGGTCCTCGTAGCGGGCGTTGGCGTTGATGCTGAGCTTGGGCATCGGACGCGACGTGAGGCCGACCTGCAGCAGCGTCGTCTCGAGGGTCCCGCCCAGGTTGCCGGCCCCGGGGGCGGCGCCCGCGAGGAGCTGGTCCGGATAGGCGTCGTCCTGGGTGGCGCTGGTATAGGCAGCCTTGAAGTTTATCCGCGTCTTCCACGGGAGGGCGGCGTAGTAGCCGGACAGGTAGAACTGGTTCGCCTGGCTGTCGGGCGGCAGAGCCAAAGGCTGGCTCAGGTTTGCGGCCAGCACCCCGAGCGCGCTGCCGGTATTGGTGAGGGTCGATGCGCCGGAAGGGAAACCCGGCGTCATGACGCTGTCGGAATTGTCGAAAAACGCACCGTAGTAGCCACCGGTCAGGCCGAACCCTTCGCCGACATAGGTGAGCTTCGCGTCGAACTGCTGCGTGGTCGAGTTGATCGGCTCCGGTGTCAGGTAGAGCGCGCCGACCGTGCGGTTCGCACCGATGCAGATCGGAGAGATCCCGCTCGCGCAATAGCCGCCGATACCCGACAGCCGCGCCCCGTCCTTGTCCTCGATCTTGTAGCTCGCCTCGAAGGCGAGATTGGGCATGATCCACTTGGACCCGCCGAAGGTGAACCCCTTGCGCTTCTGCGAGAGGTCGTTGTCTCCGCCGGCACCCGGCGCGGCCAGGCTGTTGCCGATGGTCGGCGTCGTCGATCCCAACCCTTGCATGCCGGTATTGATCGTGTGCGGATCGCGGCGCATCAGCTGGTTGTAGTCGAACGAGAGCTTCCAGTCGCCCTGCTTCCCGCCGGACAAACCGAAATCCAGAATGTCCAGGCCGAGGTTGCGGCCCTCGGCCCTCCACCAGACGCCCGCGTCGTCGCGCCGCGTGTACAGGAGGTCGAGCAGCAGGTTGACGTCGTTGGTGCGCAAGCCGTTGTATTGCCCGAAGAGCGCGCGATCCTCGGGGCTGCCGCTGGCCACCCCCACACCGACCGCGACGACCGCCGTGTCGGGGTTTGCCAGGACGGCGACCGTTTCATCCGCGGCCTGCGCCGGGCCGAAGGCCGCGAGCAGGGCGAGAACCAGAATCTTCCGGCTGGACCCGATGCCATTGCGATGCATGTTCTTGGTCATGATCGTTCCACCATCTCAACGGAAGAGGCGCTGCGGAGTCGGAGCGGTCAGGCTCGGGCTGTTGCTGCCGTGAATCTGGGTATGGCAGTTCGTGCAGCCGCGGCCCTGAGTGATGGTCGGTCCATTCCACCATCCCGGCTGCTGCGGGGTCCCGCCCGTGCCGACAGCCGGCGGGAAGGGGCCGTGCGGCGTGTGGCAGGCCTGGCACAGGAACGGCTGCCGGGTCTTCAGCATGTTCTCCGCAGTGGTGCCGTGCACCTCGTGGCAGATCCCGCAGTTCTCGGTCACCGGCGGATGCTCGTGCACGAAGGGACCACGCTTCTCCATGTGGCAGGTGTAGCAGGTCTCGACCACGGTGTCCCGCTTCATCAGCATCGGCCCGGCCGAGCCGTGCGCGTTGTGGCAGTCAGAGCAGGCCATCTTGCCTTCGACGACCGGGTGGTGCCAGGGCTTGTTCGCCTTGATGCGCTGGCCCGCATGGCAGGCGTAGCAGACTTCGGGCTGGGTCGCCTTGTCGGCTGTCTTGTCGTGGCCGCTGTGGACGTTGTGGCAGGCGGCGCAGGTAACGTCGCGCGCCTCGTGGACACTGCCCGCCCACAGGTGACGCGCGGAGTCCTTCTGGTGGCAAGCCAGGCAGGGCTCGTTCTGTGTGCTCGCCGGCGAAGCGCTCTTCCGGCCGAAGACGACGTCGGGTTTGCCCTTGGCGTCGGCATGCGCCGCGCTTTGGCCGTGGCAGCTGGTGCAGGTCGGCGTGCGGCCGTCGGCCCGTGTCCCGTGCGTCGTCTTGCCGATGCGAAGGAGTTCGGGGGCCGATGATTCGTTGTGGCAGGTCGTGCACTTCGCGTCGCCCTTGAGCACGAGATCCTTTGCGTCCGCGGCACTTGCGGGGGCGGCCGAAAGGCACATCGCCGCCATCACCAGCGACAGCAGCGCGCCCTTCCGAATTTGTTTGAACATGGTTTTCAACCCTTCACGGATTCGGGTTAGCGCGACAGGATCCACTGCAGGACGACCTTGACGGCGCTCTCGAGACAGGCATTTCAGGAACACCCTCAAAGATTGGAACTTCACCGCCGATGTACTGTCAGGCAGGATACCCGCCAGTGCGGCGGTTTGCCACCATTGTGTAGCGATTTTTCGTTGACTTGTGTCAAACAACGCATATGCGTGGCCGTGACAGCGTCCGGCCACTACGCCGCTGGCTGCTTTCACGGCACGCCGCGCATGTACGCCGGCGCGGCGAAGATGGGCCGTTGGGACACAGGATGACAGCTGTTGTTTCGGAAGCGCCAGGCCGCGTTGCGTCGGGCTCCGCGTTGCGTCGGGCTTGGCGATTCTATGTTCGGCGTGGACGGCGACTCGTAGTTGCCGACATCGCCACCAGCGCCGCCACGATGGCGGTGCCGAAGCAGGCCGCGGCCGCTTGGGCGCTGCGCGGCGAGTGACCCAGGAGTTGCGCTGGCACGCGTCCTTCGACGAAATCGGGTCGATCGGCGCTTCCGACCCGCTGCCCGCTGCCGCTCAGTCGTCCTTCAACGTGAAGTTGAACTCGACCTCGCCGTAGTACTTCTCGCCTTCGGCGTTGAGCTTCCAGTCCTGCAGGACGCTCCTGACCGCGCGCTCGAACACCCGCGGCGGCTCGGAAACGGTGAACTGGATATCGATGACATTGCCCTTCTCGTCGATGTGGATACGCGCCACCACGCGGCCCTTCGCCACGCCCGCCTTGATCGCCTCGCGCGGGTAGGTCGGGTTGTCGCCCGAAACGCGGGACACGATCCGGCGCACCGCCGGTTTGGGTGGCGCCGGCGGCGCCGGTGGGGCGACCACGGCCGGCGGCGGCGGCGGCGCGATCACGTAGGTCTCTTTCGGCGGCTCAACGGTAACCGCGGTGATCGTCGGCGCGTCACTGGGCGCCGACTGCACCGGAATGTCCGGTGGCGGCACGTAGGGCTGCGCCTCCGCCTGCGGGCGTGCCTGCTGGACGATCTTGGGTGGGGGCGGCGGTGGCGGCGGCGCCTTGATCTCCTCGATGATCTTGGCGTCGAGCGGCTTCTTGATCACCTCCACCATCTTGCGTCCCAACCCGGTCATCAACGCGTAGATGATCAGCGCGTGCAGCAGGACAACGAACGTGATCCCGACCATGTGCCGCGCCGGATCCCTCTGTTGCCGTCTGAAATCCATTTCGCTTGACTCCTGTGGCGCCGGGTGCTCGTACGCACCCCACCCGCTATTCGATGAACTGCTCGCTGCCGACGATGCCGATCTTGACCAGGCCGAGCCGCTGCGCCGACGCCATGACACCCGCGACGACCTCGTACTTGGCCGCCCTGTTCGGCCGCAGGTGCAGTTCGGGCTGCACCGCCTGCTTCTCGGCCGCCTGCAGCTTGGTCTCGAGCACCGACCGGTCGACGATCTCGCCGTTCCAGTAAACGATACCCGCGCCGTCGATGTCGATCTTGACGACCTCGGGCGGCGTCAGCGGCGGCGGCGGCCGGCCGACGGGCATGTTGAGATTCACCGAGTGCAGCTGGATCGGAATCGTGATGATCAGCATGATCAGAAGCACGAGCATCACGTCGATCAGCGGCGTGGTGTTGATGTCGACCATGACTTCGGGGTCGCCCGACCCGCTTCCCGAGCCGATGTTCATTGACATGGAAATGCTCCTGCGAGACGTTGGGTGCGCAGCATGTTCAGCCGCCGCGCACCGGCGGCTCGGTGATGAAACCGACCTTCGCGATTCCGGCCCGCTGGCAGGCGTAGATGATGCGCCCGACCGATTCGTAGGCAGCGCCGCCATCGCCGCGGATGTGCACCGCCGGCTGCGGCGTCAGCACCGCAACCTTCTTCAGCCTATCGATCAGCGTGGCCGTGTTGGCGATCTGCAGTTCGTTCCAGTAGATCCGGCCCGATGCATCGACCGAGATATTGATGTTCTCGGGCTTGGTCTCCCGTACTTCGTTCGTCTCTTTCGGCAGCTGGACGGGGATCGACGTCGTGACCACCGGTATCGTGATCAGGAAGATGATCAGCAACACCAGCATCACGTCCACCAAAGGGGTCGTGTTGATCGTCGAAACGACCTCGTCTTCGTCGCCGTCGGATGATCCGACGTTCATGCCCATGGCGTCAGGCCTTGGCGGCGGGCTTCGGGGCCGACAGCAGGACCGCGTGCAGGTCGGCGCCGAAACCGCGGACGTGCTCCATCGCTGCCTTGTTGCGGCGGACGAGCCAGTTGTAGCCGAGCACCGCCGGGACGGCCACGGCGAGGCCGATGGCGGTCATGATCAGCGCCTCGCCCACGGGGCCGGCAACCTTGTCGATCGACGCCTGGCCGGCGATGCCGATGGCGGTGAGTGCGTGATAGATCCCCCACACGGTACCGAACAGGCCCACGAATGGCGCGGTCGATCCGACGGTCGCCAGGAAGGCGAGGCCATCCTGCAGCCGGCTCTGGACGTTTTCCATCGAACGCTGGATCGACATCGCTATCCAGGTGTTGAGATCGACGTTGCCGAGCAGCCCGGTGTGCCGGGTGGACGCCTCGAGCCCGGATTCGGCGATGTACCGGAACGGGCTGCCGTCCTTCAGGGCGTCGGTGCCCTGGCGCACCGAGGGCGCGTTCCAGAACGTCTTGCTCATGGCCCGCGCCTGGGCGCCGAGCTTGAACTGCTCGAAGATCTTGACGACGATGATGTACCAGCTGCCCATCGACATGATCACGAGGATGATCAGCGTGCCCTTGGAGATGAAATCGCCGGCCCTCCACAGGGCCTCGAGTCCGTAGGGATTGTCGACGACCTCGGTTGCCTTCTTCGCTGCCGCAGGTGCAGGCACGGCCGGCGCGGACGCCGCAGGGGCGGTCGCATCGGGGGCCGTCGCTGCGGCAGCGGCCGGCGCGGGCGCGGCCTGTGTGGCGGGCTGCGCCATTGCCGTCGTCGCGGCGAGGAACAGGGCCGCCAACAGCGCCGGCAAGCGGATCATCTTCAACATGTCGTCTCCAGACAAAAAAGTTGTTCTACCGGAAGCATCCATCAGCGGATTTCCGGGCCGCACGGGTAGCGCGAAAGGCCTCGTCCGCGGTTGCATACAAAACGGCGCATGCACGCAGTTGACGATCCCAGGAAAGCAAGCCGGCGGTGCCGATTGCGTCCACCGGAAGACCCAAAGCAGGGCTCGGCGCACTCGTCCGCCCCCGCTCCCCGGCACGCGCGAAGCAACACATCGTTGCGCGCGCCGGCCATGCCCCCGCAGCAAAAGGCGTCTAGTCTACTACGGGAAGGCCCGGTCGGAAAACGAATTTCCCCGATTAGAGCAATTGCTCGAAATCCCGCCCCAAAGAACAGGGGGCCGCGTGGGCCCCCTGCTCGCTTGCGGTACTGCGCCTTTTGGTTGCAGCGCTTACTTGAACGTGTAGCGAACCGACCCGTACCACATGAGACCGCGCGGGTCGCCGTAGCTTGGATCGTAGCCGATGATGAAGGTGTTGGTCTGCGTGCTCGGAGGCGGCATCTGGTTGAACATGTTCTTGATGCCCAACGCCAGCGTCGTGTTCTTGAAGCCGGTGTAGCGGCCCTGGATGTCCCAGACCGAGTACGAACCCACGCGGCGCTCGCCCGAATCGTCGACGTCCGACGGCTCGGTGTAGCCGTTCTGGAAGGTCTGCGCCAGCGTCGCACCCCAGCCGCCACGGGTCCAGTCGAGCTGCGCGTAGTGGCGCCAGCGCGAGATCGCACCGACGGCGCCACGCGTGCCGACATAGTTGACCAGCGTCGGATCGTCCACGCTCGACTGCTTGTAGTCGATCGTGTAGGTGCCGTTGATGTCGAACCTGAAGTTACCGAAGTCGGTCGGCGCACGCGCCGTCAGGTTGACGTCAATGCCGGTCACGGTCTGCTTGGCGACGTTGTTCGTCTTCTCGATCACGTAGTCGATCGGGCCGGGCAGGGTCGGATACTGCGGATCCGTCGGGCCGCGGACGACCAGGTACGAATACTTGTCGTACTGGTCGAAGATCGTGTCGGCCAGCAGTGACGTGAACACGTCCGTGATCTCGATGTTGAAGTAGTCGATGCCCACCGAGATGTTCGGCGTCGGATCCCAGACCGTGCCCACGTTCCACTGCGTCGACTTCTCGGGCTGCAGGTTCGGATTGCCGCCCTGGCGCGCGTTGAACTGGAGATTGCAGTCGTAGATGGCCTGGGTGATCGGGCAGCGCTCCGGATCGTCGAAGCTCCCGGCGGTGTTGGTCGTGAGTTCCGGCTGGAACATGTCCGACAGCGTCGGCGCACGGAAGCCCGTGCCCCAGGATCCGCGCAGCAGGAGATCCCTGGCGGGCTGCCAGCGCAGCGAGACCTTCGGATTGGTCGTGTTGCCGAAGTCGCTGTAGTGGTCGTAGCGGAGCGCGAGGTTGGCTTCGAGGTTCTTGATGATCGGGACGTTGAATTCCGCGAACACCGCGGTGACGTCGCGCGAAACCTCGGGTGTCGAAGGAATCGTGCCGGAGCCGCCGATGATGTCGCCCGACGAGAGAATCGGCTGATTGATCTGCTCCAGCGATTCGCGCCGCCATTCGCCGCCCAGCGCCATTGCGAGCGGACCGGCCGGCATCTGGTAGATCTCGTTCGAGATCCGCGCGTCGACGCCGTAGTTCTTGGCGGTGTCGCTGCGCGTGTTGCCGGTGAGCTGCGCCGCATTCATCGCGGACACCACTTCTGCGGAATTCATGCCGAAGAAGTTCACCTTGCCCGAGTTGAGGATCGGCGCCAGAATCTGTTCGCTCAGGTACCCCTTGACGAAGTTCTCTTCGCCCGTGTTCTCGGTATAGTTGAACGCCGCGGAGTAATCCCAGTTCTTGAACACCACGCCCTGCAGGCCGGCGACGAAGCGGTATTGTTCGGTACTGGCCTCCGACGTGCGGGGACCGAGTTCGAGCGCGCGCCAAGACACGGCCACCGGCTTGGTGGGGTCGCCGCCCACCGAGGTGATGAACGCCGCCGGATAGAACGCCGACGACGGCTGCAAATTCAGCGGCACGCTCATGATCGACCCGCTCACCGGGGTCGGGGAGATCCGGTACGTGTAGTCGGCCTTGAAGTACGAGCCTTCGAGGAAGAGCCGGTGATCGGGCGCGAACTGCCAGGTCGCCTTGCCGACGATGTTGGTCTTCTCGAACTCGGGGAAGGTGTCGATCACGCTGGCGTAGTCGAAGCGGCATTGCCGCGGCGACGCACTCGTCGGGAACGACATCGGCGAAGCGCAGTCCGGGTTGTTCGGATTGCGGGCACCCGACACGCCGGGGATCGAGATGTTGGCGGGAAACGAGTTGCCGGAGGTGTTGTCGATGCCGAGGCTCGGCACGTACGCGGACTTGGAAATGTCGCGCGCCGCTGCCGGCAGCGCCTCCTGATTGTTGTAGTCGAAAGAAATGAAGGCGTTCCACTTGTCCTTGGCGAGGTCGCCCCAGCCGCCGCCCGCGGTCAGGCGGTACTGCTTGCCGCCGCCGTCCTGGGTGTCCATGTAATACGCGTAGCCTTCGTAACCCCTGAAGTCGCTGCGCAGCACGAAGTTGATGACGCCGGCGATGGCGTCGGTACCGTAGATGGCGGAAGCGCCGTCTTTCAGCACTTCGACGCGCTCGATCGCCGACAGCGGAATGGCGGCGAGGTCGACGCCCGCGCCATTGGCCAGCGCGAACGCGGTGATCCGGCGGCCGTTCAGCAGCACCAGCGTGCGTCCGTAGCCCAGGCCGCGCAACGACGCGCCAGAGAAGCCGGCAAAGCTGGTGCCGAAGCCCTGCGACTCGTTGAAGTTGTTGAACGACTGGTTGGCGGACAGCTTGTCGAGGATTTCGGCCGCCGACGTGACGCCGGTGTTCTCGATTTCCTGACGGGTGATCGTCTGCACCGGCAGGGCGCCTTCGCCTTCGACGCGCTTGATGTTCGAGCCGGTCACGTCAACCTTGATGTCTTGCGCCTGGGCCGGCACACCCACGAGCAGGGCCGCACCACCAAGGCCAAGCATGTAGGTCAGCGCAGCAGCGACTTTTTTTCGCTGAAACTTCATATGGATAACCCCCAAAGAGAAAGTGTGCAGGACCGGTAACTTATGTTCGCCTTGCGGCAAGCATGGGCAACCTTACCGCAACGCGAAACATTGCCGCAATGAAAACGCCGGGTTGTTACAATGCCGCTCACCAAAATGTTGCAAATCCGCCAAACGTGACCATACGCGACGCGCAAGCCCTTGATTCACCGCTGCTCAGTGCCATTCGCCTTCAGGCACGCGGCGTGCCCGGCGGTGGTTGCCGGGTCCATGCCAGCAGTGTCAGGACGCTGAAAACGTCGGTTCGCGACGCGAATCCCACCGGGATGCCGTTTCCGGCGCGGTTTGAGCAGGCAAAGCCCCCAATGTTCGCCCCGGTTCGGGCGTTGTCTCGTACAAACCCGTGGGCCCCGGTGCATCGCCCGGTGGCAGCGCGGGACTCGTCGCGGCGCGTTCTCGGCAGAGCGACCCGCGGATGAGCCGCGAAAGCGAAGGGCCGGTTTTCGACGTCCGGCCCGCTGGCGAGGCGGATGTCGACGTGGTGATGGGCATGATCCGCTCGCTGGCGGATTTCGAGCGGCTTTCGCAGCTTTGCGTGGCCACCGCGAGCGACCTCGCCGTCGCCCTTTTCGGGCCGCATCCCGCCGCCGAAGTGCTGATCGCGTGGCATGGCGACGATGCGGCAGGGTTCGCGCTCTTTTTCCACAATTACTCCACCTTCCTCGGACGCCGCGGCCTGTGGCTCGAGGACCTCTGGGTCGAACCCGCGCACCGCCGCCGCGGCTGCGCGCAGGCGTTGCTGCGCCGGCTCGCCAGCATCGCCCGCGAGCGCAACTGTGGCCGATTCGAGTGGTCGGTGCTCGACTGGAACACCGAAGCGATCGATTTCTACCAGTCGCTGGGCGCGACCGTGCTGCCCGACTGGCGGATCGTGCGCGTCGTCGGAACGGCGCTGGAGGCATTGGCCGAACCGCGTTGATCCGGCGGGTCGGCGCGCAAGCGCCGCAAGGAGATTCAGGATGTCTGATCTGACCTTCAAGCCAGTACGCCACGATCATGCGCGATTCATGAACAAGGCGCGGAAACGCCGGGGATTCGCCGAGGCGTACGATGCCCTCGCGCTCGAGTACCAGCTCGCCCGGCGAATACTGAACGCGTACAGGAATGCGGCGGCCCCATCAACGTGTTGACATCAAGGCATCAAATACCTTATGGTTTGATGCATGCGTACGACACTGACACTGGACAAGGACGTGGCCGCAATCGTCGACCGGCTTCGGCGAACGAAACGCCTGAGCCTGAAAACCGTCATCAACGACGCGCTGCGCGAAGGCCTCAAGCACATGGCCGCGCCGCGCCCCAGACCGAAGGCCTTCCGCACCCGCGCCGTCGACCTGGGGCAATGCCTGGTGGGCACTGTGGATGACGTTGCGGAAGTGTTGGCGGTAGCGGAAAGCGAATCCTTCAAATGATTCTGCTCGATGCCAACCTGCTCATCTATTCCCACATCAGATCCTTCGCCCAGCACTCCCGGGCACGCGAATGGCTCGATGAGCAATTGAGCAGCGGAGGACCCGTCGGATTTTCCTGGACCAGCCTCCTCGCCTTTGTGCGCATCGTCACCAATCCGCGCGTGTTCGAGCGGCCCGAGTCGATCACCGACGCATGGCGCCAGGTGGAAGCATGGCTCGATGCCGAAGGCGCATGGATTCCCGCCCCTGGCGAGCGGCACCGTGCCGTACTGTCAACGCTCTTCGGTGCGGTCGCAATGCGGGCCAATCTGGTTCCCGATGCGCATCTGGCGGCACTCGCGATCGAGCACGGGTTGCTGCTGTGCTCCACCGATGGCGATTTTTCCCGCTTTCCCGGTCTGCGCTGGCAGAATCCGCTGCAGCCGTAGTTTCCACTCTTCCCTTTCATCGCCTCGATTTCATGTACCGCGGTTCACTCCGCGTCCTCGTTCATGCCTGACACCCATCGTTTCCCTCCCCCCGAATTCAGCCCCCCGCGCATCGACGCCGACTTCTGGTCGCTTCGTTTCGTCGACGAGGTCAGCGAAACCTGCGCGGTGCGCAAGAACATCGCGCTGCCCCTCGCGCTTTCCGCCGATCGCGGCGTGATGGCCACCGTCTACGCGGGCGGCGGCTACGGCTACGCCGCGACCAGCGATGTCTCGGCCGGGGGACTGCGCGCGGTCCTCGAACGGGCTGCGGCGTGGGCGCGTTCCACCGCCCGCTACGCGCTCGTCGATTCGCGCACCCTGCCACGCCCCGCGCCGCGCGGTGACTACCGTTCGCCGGCGCTCGGCGCAGCGACGCGTTCGCGCCGCGATTGGCTCGATCTCCTGCACGCCGAATCGGCGCAGGCCGGCATCGATCCTCGCATCGTCGACTGGGAGGCCAGTGTCGAGGTGCGCACCGCCACGCATCGCCTGATCACCGGCGACGGCGGCGACGTCACCCAGTGTTATCGCTTCCTGTTCCCCGGCCTTTCGGTGACCGCCCACGCTGACAACGACACGCAGACGCGCACGCTCCACGGCTATCGCGGCATCTGCCAGCAGGGTGCCGGCGAGATCCTCGACCGCTTCGGCTTCGTCGGCGCGGGACGGCGCATCGCCGAGGAAGCACTCGAACTGCTCGGCGCGCCCAACTGCCCGTCGGAAACGATGGACGTGCTGCTGATGCCGGACCAGATGATCCTGCAGATCCACGAGTCGATCGGCCACCCGCTCGAACTCGACCGCATCCTCGGCGACGAACGCAATTTCGCCGGCACGAGCTTCGTCACGCCGGACATGTTCGGCAGCTACCGTTACGGCAGCGAGCTGCTCAACGTGGTGTTCGACCCGACCCGCGGCGAGGAGTTGGCGAGCTACGGCTGGGACGACGACGGCGCGCCGGCGGCCAGGGTGCATGTCATCCGCAACGGCGTCCTCGAGCGTCCGCTGGGCGGCGCGATTTCGCAGCAGCGTTCGGGCCTTGCCGGCACCGCCAACGCCCGCGCCGACAGCTGGAACCGGCCGCCGATCGACCGGATGGCCAATCTCAATCTCGAACCCGGAACGGCGTCGCTTGCCGAACTGATCGTGGGTATCCAGCGCGGCGTGCTGATGGAGACCAATTGCTCGTGGTCGATCGACGACTCGCGCAACAAGTTCCAGTTCGGCTGCGAGCGCGGCCGCCTGATCGTCGACGGAGAGCTGCAGGGCATCGTGAAAAACCCCAATTATCGTGGCGTCAGCGCCAGCTTCTGGCGCAGCCTCAAGGCGGTCGGCAGCGAGGAGACGATGCAGGTGCTCGGCACGCCGTACTGTGGCAAGGGCGAGCCGTCGCAGGTGATCCGCGTCGGTCATGCCTCCCCTGCGTGCGTGTTCGGCGAGGTTGCGGTGTTTGGGGGCGCATCCTAATGAGCATTGCGCGCGATAACGACATCGGCGCTTCCAACATGGAGGCCTATTTCAACGACGTCGCCGCAACACTCGACCGCCTTGTGCTCGCCGGCGAGACGTACACGGCATGGTTCTCTGCTGAAATCTCCGACTTCGTGCGCCTCAACCGCGGCCGGGTGCGCCAACCCGGATCGGTCACCCAGCGCTACCTCGGCATCGACTGGATTCGCGGTCGTCGGCACGCCACCTACCAGCTGTCGCTGTCCGGCGATCTCAAGGTCGACGCTGCCGCCATCGATGGCGCGGTTGTACGGTTGCGCGCGGCGCTCGCCGATGTCGCCGACGATCCGCACCTGCTGGTCTGCACCGACGTGCAGTCGTCGCGCGACGTGCGCGGCGGTCCGCTGCCGCCGGCTGAAGCCATCGTCGACACCGTGCTCGGCGCGGCGGACGGGCTCGACCTTGTCGGCATCTACGCCGGCGGACCCGTGTTCCGCGGCTTCGCCAACTCGTTCGGCCAGCGCAACTGGCACGAGGTCACGGCCTTCAACCTGCAGTGGAGCCTCTACCATCGCGCCGACAAGGCCGTGAAGTCGAGCCTGTCGGGTTTCGCCTGGGATGCCGGCGCGTTCGACGCCAGGATGAGCGAAGCGCGTGTGGAGCTCGCGCACGTCACGCGGCCCGCGAAGTCGCTGGATCCCGGCAGCTACCGTGCGTTCATCACCCCGACCGCGATGGAGGAAATCGCCGGACTTCTGTGCTGGGGTGGCTATTCGGGTCGGGCGATCGCCGCCAAGCAGAGTCCGCTGACGCGCATGCACGGCGACGATGCGCTGACGCTGGATCCGCGTGTCTTCATCGCCGAAGCCACCGCCGAAGGCGTGGCACCGGCGTTCCAGGCCCAGGGCTACACCCGACCGGCGCGCACGCCGCTGATCGAGGCCGGGCGAGGGGTCGGCGCGTTGACGTCGCCGCGCACGGCGCTCGAATTCGGACTGACGGCCAATGGCGCCAACGGCCAGGAGGCACCCGAGTCCCTGTCGATGGCAGGCGGCGAACTCGCGCTGGCGGACGCACTGGCGGCACTCGGCACGGGCCTCTACATCGGCAACCTCTGGTATCTCAACTTTTCCGACCGCCCGGCGTGCCGGATGACCGGCATGACCCGGTTCGCAACGTTCTGGGTCGAGAACGGCCGCATCGTGGCGCCACTCGACGTCCTGCGCTTCGACGACACGGTCTACCGGATGCTGGGGCCGAACCTCGAGGAACTCACCCGGGAGACCGAACTGCTGCTCGACAGCAGCACCTACCGCGAACGGCAACTGTCCAGCATGCGCCTGCCCGGAGCGTTGCTGCGGGAGATGACGTTCACGTTGTGAGAGGTGCGATTCGGGCCTGAAGGCCCTCCTACAGGCGCACGCGCTCGCCCTGCCAGCCCTTGGGGATCGACGCCAGCAGCCGCTGCGTGTACGCCTCGCGCGGCGCGCGGTAGATGTCGTCGGAATTGGCCCTTTCCACCAGCCGCCCCTCGCTCATCACCATGATCTCGTCGGCGATGTACTTGACCACCGCCAGGTCGTGCGAGATGAAGATGTAGGAGAGTTGGAACTCGTCCTGCAGGTCCTGCAGCAGGTTCAGCACCTGCGCCTGGACCGAGACGTCCAGCGCCGAGACCGACTCGTCGCAGATCAGGATGTCCGGCTTCATCGTCAGGCAGCGCGCGATCGCGATCCGCTGCCGCTGCCCGCCGGAGAATTCGTGCGGGTACTTGTAGAACGACGCCTCGGGCAGGCCGACCTTCTGCAGCAGCCCGAAGGCGTGCTCGGTGCGCTCCTCGGCGTCGGCGCCGATGCCGTGGATGTCCATCGGCTCGGTCAGGATGGAGCCGATGGTGAAGCGCGGATTGAGCGACGCGTAGGGATTCTGGAAGATGATCTGGATTCGCCGCTTGTAGGCCATGAACGCCTTCGCCGACATCGCAAGGATGTCCTTGCCCTCGAAGAACGCTTCGCCGGTCGTCGCCTCGTGCAGGCGCATCAGCGTCAAGCCGACGGTGGTCTTGCCCGACCCTGACTCGCCGACCAGTCCCAGCGTCTTGCCGCGCGGCAGCTTGAACGACACGTCGCTGACGGCGTCGAACCGCCGCCGCCCGAACAGCCCCTCGCGCGAGTAGAAGCACTTGCCCAGGTTGCGCACGTCGAGAATGATCGGATCGGCGTCGTTCACGCCGCGAGCGCGATCCCGGTCGAGCCGCGGATCGCGCGCGTGGCCGCTGTCCGTGCCGCCCATGAAATCGTCGATGACCGGCAGGCGGACCGGACGCCGATCGAGTCGCGGCCTGCACTGAAGCAACGCCTGCGTGTAGCGGTCCTTCGGCGCTTCGAACACGGCCTGCGCCGGCGCCTGCTCGCGGATCTCTCCGTCGCGCATCACGACGACCTGATCGGCGATTTCGCCGACGACGGCGAGGTCGTGCGTGATGAACAGCACCGACATCTGGTGCTTCTTCTGCAGCGCGGCGATGAGCTCCAGGATCTGCTTCTGTATCGTCACGTCGAGCGCGGTCGTCGGCTCGTCGGCGATCAGCAGCTTGGGCTCGCAGGCGATGGCCATCGCGATCATCACCCGCTGCTGCTGGCCGCCCGACATCTGCGACGGGTATGCGTTGATCTTGTACTCGGGATCGGGGATGCCGACTTCGTCGAGCAGCGCGATCGCGCGCCTTCGCGCCTGCGGCGGCGACATGCCACGATGCAGCCGCAGCACCTCGGTCAACTGGAAACCGACGGTGAACACCGGGTTCAGCGACGTCATCGGCTCCTGGAAGATCATCGAGATGTCCGCGCCGCGCAGCGCGCGCAGCTCCGCACCCGACAGGCCGACGAGGTTGCGGCCGCCGTAGAGGATTTCGCTGCCCGCGGCGACCGTCGAGTTCTCGGGCGGCAGCAAGCCCAGGATCGCAAGCGACGTGACCGACTTGCCGCTGCCCGACTCGCCGACCAGCGCCACGGTGGCGTTGCGCGGGATGTCGAAGCTGATACCCTTCACCGCTTCGAAGTGGTGGTGGCGGTCGATCTGGAACGACACCCGCAGGTTGCGCACACGTACCAGGGGATCGATGGCGTTGTTCATCTCATGCCCCCATGCGGCCCTTGAGTTTCGGATCGAGCGCATCGCGCAATGCGTCGGTGAAGAGGCTGAATGCCGTGACCAGGATCGCCATCGCGGTTCCTGCCGCCGCCAGCTGCCACCACTTGCCGAGGATCAGCTCGTTCTGCGCCTCGTTCAGCATCGAGCCCCACGACACCACGTCCACCGGTACGCCGAAGCCGAGGAACGACAGGATGACCTCCGACTTGATGAACGCGACGACCAGGATGGACAGTTGCACCAGGACGACGTGGCTGACGTTGGGAAAGATGTGGACGAAGATCCTGCGCGTGTCGGAGGCGCCGATGGCATCTGCCGCCTGCACGTACTCGCGCGCCTTGTGCTTCAGGTACTCGCCACGCACCAGACGGAACACGCCGGTCCATCCGGTGAGGCCGAGGATCAGGATGATGGTCAGCGTGCCCTTTTGCTGCAGCACCGCGGCGACCGCCAGGATCAGCAGCAGGTAGGGGATCGACGAAAACACGCTGTAGAACCAGTTGAATGCATCGTCGACCCATCTGCCGTAATAGCCTGCAAGCGCGCCGAAGAGCGTGCCGAGAAACGTCGCAACGAACGCCGCCGCGAGCCCCACGAAGATCGACGTCTCGGAGCCCTTGATCACCTTCTTCAGCACATCGCGGCCCCACTTGTCGCCGCCAAACGGCAGCGTCGGCGCGCGCGCTTCGACGGGCGCCGCTGCAGGTGCTGACGCTGCGCCCTTCCTGATGTCGGCCATCACTTCGGCCAGCGGGTCGACGCTCTTTCCGGCCTCCGTGTCGTGCGACGCGCCTGCCTTCGGCGCCGCGCTGCCGCCTGCCTGAGCCTGCTGCTGCGCCCGGATCTCCGCCATCGCCTCGGCAAGCGGATCCACGACCGCCGTGCCCTCGGGTGCGGAGGCGGGCGCCGCGGTGGTGCCGGCCGCCGCGCCGCCCTTCAACTCGGCGATCACCTCGGCCAGCGGATCGACCACGCTCGACTTGAACTCGCTCGCGGGACCGCCGGGTACCGCAGGTGCTACGGGCGTCGCGCGCGCCGCGCTTTCGGCATCGGGACCGACGAACGTCGGCGGAGCGTAATTGACGCCGGTCTCCTTCGACCAGTCGGCGGCGACGAGGCGGGTTCCGGACAGCAGCACCAACAGCAGGAACGCAACCACGATCGCCAGCGACACTACGCCCACCATGTCGGATTTCAGCCGCTTCCACGCCAGCGCCCAGAGGCCCGGCGAGACGGCGTGCGGTATCTCGTGCGCCATCGTCGCCGCCATCATTTGAGTTGAACCCGTGGATCGACTGCCTTGTACAGCAGGTCCGCGAGCAGGTTGGAGAGGATCGTGGCGAACGCGACGTACACGGTAATCGCCTTGATGACCGGAAAGTCGGACCGCTCGACGGCAAGGATCACCTCGCGCCCGATGCCCGGAATCGAGAAGAAGCGCTCGATCAGGAACGCGCCCAGCAACAGGCCGGGCAGCGCCGCCATCAGATGGGTGATGATCGGGATCGACGCATTGCGCAGCACGTGCACCCA
The DNA here is from genome assembly GCA_963788185.1 of uncultured beta proteobacterium. Taxonomy (GTDB): domain Bacteria; phylum Pseudomonadota; class Gammaproteobacteria; order Burkholderiales; family Casimicrobiaceae; genus CAIWHR01. The sequence continues at coordinate 166,360 of CAWBGE010000017.1, read as the reverse complement.
CATGATCCGGTTCTCCGACAGGCCCTTGGCGCGCGCGGTGCGCACGTAGTCCTGGTTGATCTCATCGAGGAAGAACGTGCGGTAGAGCCGCAGGTTGGGCGCGATGCTGACGGTGAGCCCGATCAGGATCGGCAGCGACGAGTACCTGACCAGATTCTCGACGAAGCTGTTGCCCCAGCCCTGCACCGGGAACCAGCCCATCTTGTAGGCGAAGAAGTACTGGAAGACGATGATGTAGACCAGGATCGAGATCGACAGCGCGATCGTGCACACGATCATCACCAGCCGGTCGGTGAGCGAGCCGCGCACGTACGCGACCGCCAGCGCCAGGCCGATCGCGACCAGCGTCTCCAGCACCAGCAGCGGGATGAGCACGGTCAGCGACGGCCCGAGCCGCGTGGCGAGGATGTGCGCGACCTTCTCGTTGGTGCTCCACGACGCGCCGAAATCCGCGGTCAGGATCTGCTTGATGAAGATCCACAACTGGACCCAGTACGGCTGGTCGACGCCCAGCTGGCGCCGGATGTTGTCGATCTGCTCCTGGTTGGAGATCTTGCCGGCGAGCACGTAGGCGGGGTCGCCGCCCACCCAGTTGAAGAGCAGGAACACCAGCAGCACGACCCCGAGCATCGTCGGAATCATCTGCCACAAGCGTCGAATGATGTATCCGGTCATTTATGCCTTTCACGCTCAGTCGCGCAAGTCTCGCTTTCGGACGCGGCCCTGGCCGCGACTCAAGGATTCAACCATGCATTCGCGCCTGTAGGAGCGGCTTCAGCCGCGAAGGGAGGTATCGAATATGCGTTCGCGCCTGAAGGCGCTCCTACAAAGATCAATGGGCGTGTGGGGCGAGATCGAGGTATTGCCATTGCGCGTGCAGGATCGGATGCTTGCGGTACCCCTGCACCTGCTTCTGCACCAGCATGTTGCGGTAGCGGCTGACGGTGAGACGCCACGGCGCATACGCTTCGACGATCCGAGTCATTTCCTGGTAGAGCCTGTCCCGCTCGGGACCGGCCGGCATCCGCTGCGATTTTTCGTACAGCCGGTCGTACTCGGGGATCTTCGCGCAGGCGTTGTTGCTCTGGAAGGCATTGGGGCCATAGAGCAGCTGCATGAAGTTGTCGCCATCGGGGTAATCGGCGATCCACGATGCGACGCGGCTCTGCAGCTTGCAAGCCTTTTCGGCCTTGAGCAGCTCGGGGAACTTGTCCTTGTGCACGTCCATCCTGACGCCGACGGCGTCCAGCGACTTCTTCCACATCTCGTCCTGTTGCCGGCCCAGCGTGTCCGGACGCGAAGACATGCGGACGACCAGCGGCTTGCCGTCGGGCAGCGTGCGATACCCGTCCGCCCCCTTGCGGTAGCCGAACTTGTCCAGCAGCGCATTGGCGGCGGCAGGGTCGAACCGGATGCCGCTCTTCCAGTCCGGCTGGTGACCGACGACGCCGGGCGGGATCGGGTACTTCGCCTCCACCGCCTGGCCGTTGCGGATGACGCGAATCTCCTCGTCGACGTTGTACGACATTGCCATCGCGCGGCGCAGCGCGATCTTGTCGTTGGCGAAACCGCCGACGACCGGGTCCAGCATGTTCCAGTACGTGTAGCTGATCTCCGGATCGACGATGCGGGACAGCTTGACGCCCTTCCGGACCAGTTCGGGCAGCAGCCGGCCGTCGACGAGCGCCTTCGGCGCCAGCGGGCCTTCCATGTTCATCAGGTCGAGTTCGCCGTTCTGGAACGCAAGCCATCGCGCCTGGTCTTCTTCGATGATGCTGATCTCGACGCGGCCGATGCGGGGCATCTTCTTGCCCTTCATCTCCGCGATCAACGTCCGGTCGGCGGGATCTGTCGACGCGAAGTCCCAGGTGAAGCCGCGGTACTCCGGATTCGCCTCGAGCACGATGCGCGACGAGCGAACCCATTGCGCCAGCCGGTACGGACCCGTTCCCACCGGGTTCGCCAGCGCGCGCCCGCCCGGCTCGGCATAGGCGTCGATGACCTCGCGCGCGACGGCCGACGTCGGCTCGTGCGCGAGCACGTTCGGCAGGTTGTAATCGGTGTCCTTGAGCCGCAGCCGCAACGTGTAGCGGTCGACTGCCTCGATGCCCGAAATGTGGCGGTCGTAGTCGAAGCGGCCGGACTTCTTCGCCTCGGCGACAAGCGCGTCGAGCCCGACGAACTTTCCCTCGACCAGGAATGCCCACGGCGAGCGGATTTTCGGGTCGACGAGCCGCTTCAGAGAATAGACGTAGTCTTCGGCGACGAGCTCGCGCCGGGCGCCCTTGAAAGCGGGGTCGGCCGCGAAGTGGATGCCACGGCGCAGCTTGAACGTCCACGTCCTGCCGTTGTCCGCAACGCTCGGCAGCGCCTCCGCGGCGCGCGGGACGATCTTTGCCGGCTGCGCGAGGTAGTCGTAGGTCAGAAGCGTCTCGAAGATCGCCTGCACGATCGTGCCCGAGTACAGATCGTGGACGGCCGCCGGATCGAACCCGGTCTCCGCCACCGAGAACACGTCGCGGATGACCTTGCTCGCGTCCGCTGCAGACATCGCGGCCGGAGAAATCGCGACACCGCAGGCCAGCAGCAGCAGACGCAGGATGCGGCGCGGCAGCGCTAATCGGGCTCGCATGGAATGGGGGTGGAGACGGTCAGGAGCGTGGCTCGAGGTCCATGTACTGGAACTCGGCGTGAAGGATCGGGTGCTTCTTGTAGCCCTTGACCCAGGGCCGCAGCAGCTGGTTGCGCTCGCGCGACACGTGCAGGCTCCACGCGCCCTCGACCTCCATCTGCCGCGTCATTTCGAGGAACAGGTGGTTGCGCTCCGCAGAATTCGGCAGGCGGATCGACTTCTCGTAGAAGGCGTCGAAACCCTTGGATTCGTAGCAGCCGTTGTTGCTCTGGCCGGTGTTCGGACCGTAGAGCAGTTGCATGAAATTATCGCCGTCGGGATAGTCGGCTGTCCACGCCGATCCCCACATCATCAGCTGGCAGGCCTTGGCCGCCTTCAGGTGGTCGGCGAACTTCGACACGTCGAACTGCACGCGAATGCCGATCACGTCCAATGACTTCTTCCACAGTTCGTTGAAGTCGCGCTCGATGGCGCTGCTGCCGGTGGCGAAGCGCAGCAGCAGCGGCTTGCCGTCGGGCAGCGAGCGAAAGCCGTCGGCCCCGCGCTTGTAGCCGAAGCGGTCCAGCAGCTTGTTGGCGAGATTCGGGTCGTAAGGGTTGATCGTGCGGTACGAAGGATCGTGACCGACGACTCCGGCGGGAATCGGCATGTGCGCCTGCACCGCCGCGCCCTTGCGGATGACGTTGATCTCCTCGTCGAGGTTGAAGGCCATGATGATCGCGCGGCGCAAGGCGATCTTTTCCAGCGAAAAACCGCCCACCATCGGGTCGCGGAAATTGAAGAACGTGTAGGTGATCTCGGGGTCGATCGCCTTGAACAGCTTGACGCCCTGCGCGACCCACTCCGGCTTCAGCTCCTTGTTCGCGTCGACGACCTGCGGGCGGAAGGTCTCCGGGACGTTGAGGTAGTCGAGTTCCTTCTGGTTGAACGCAAGCCAGCGCGACTGGTTTTCCTCGATGATGCTCACTTCGACGCGGCCGATCTGCGGCATCTTCTTGCCCTTCATCGCGGCCACCAGCGCGTCGTCCCACGCAGGCTCCGACGGCGCAAAGTCCCAGATGAAGCCGCGAAAGTCGGGGTTGGCTTCCAGCACGATCTTGGCCGCACGCGTCCATTCCTTCAGCAGGAACGGCCCGGTCCCGACCGGATGCGCATTGAGGTCGTCGCCATAGGCCTCGACGACCTCGCGCGCCATCGCGCCGAAAGGCACGTGGGCGGCGACGTAGAGGAAGTTGAAGTCGGTCTCCTTGAGTCGGATCCGCAGCGTGTAGCGGTCGGTCGCCTGCAGACCGGCGACCTTGGCGTCGTAGTCGAACCTGCCGGATTGCTTCGCCGCCGCCGCGAGTTCGTCGAGCCCCTCGACCTTGCCTTCGAGCATGAACGCCCACTGCGACCGGTTCTTCGGATCGAGGAAGCGCTTGAACGAATATACGTAGTCCTCGGCGACGAGTTCGCGCTTCTTGCCCTTGAAGGCCGCGTCGGGCGTGAAGTAGATGCCCTTCCTGATGCGGAACACGTAGGTCCGGCCGCTGTCCGAGATTTCGGGCATCGCCTCGGCGGTCATCGGGACCAGCTTGGCCGGGCGGGCGAGGTAATCGTAGGTGAGCAGGCGTTCGAAGATCGCCTCGTTGATGGTGTTCGAATAGAGATCGGTGACGCGGCAGGGATCGAAGCCCGTTTCTGCCGTCGGAAACGCGACCCGCAGCACCTTGGCCGGGTCCGCTGCGCCTGCCGGAGACGACATCACGGCGAGCGCCGCGATCACTGCCAGACCCGCACCGGCAACGCGCCGCGCCCACCGGACTCCTGCCCCGACATCCATGCCCAATCCCTCGAAAAAGCAAAGCCGCGTAATGTACCATCTCCTCTTCGACCCATGCCACGTCACCTGATCCGAAAACTGACCGATCGACTGCGCCCGGCCGTGGATCGCGTCACGCACAGCCCCGCGGTGCAGCGCTTCGCACCGGCGTTGGCGGACCCCGACCTCTGGCACCTCAATCGCCGGTCCACGGCGCGCGCGGTCGCGATCGGCCTCTTCTGCGGGCTCATTCCCGGGCCTTTGCAGGTGCTTGGCGCGGTCGCCCTCTGCCTATGGATCCGCGCCACGTTTCCGCTGGCGGTGATCACCACCTTCTACACGAACCCGCTGACCATCGTTCCGCTGTACCTCGTTGCCTACGAGTACGGCCGCCTGTTTTTTCCGGACAGCACCGCCGTCCCGCCCGCCTTCCACCTGCCGCCCGGCGCCGGAATCGCCAGCTTCGTGCCGGCCTTGAGCGCCTGGATGATCGGCCTGGGCAAGCCGCTCGCGGTCGGCCTCGTCCTGCTGGCCACCACGCTCGCCGCGACGGGCTGGGTGATCGTGCGTGTCGGCTGGCGCTGTCACGCAGTGTGGGCGTGGCGGCGTCGCGCGCGGCAGCGGCTGCGCCGCGCCGGATGATCGAAACGGAGGTCAGCGATGAAGCCGGCATACTGGGATGACGCGACGACGGCGCTGGGAAAGCGCGACCGCGTGCTCAGGAAGCTGATCCGTCGTTACCCGGACATCCACCTTCAGCGCCGCAGCGACCCGTTCACCACGCTCGCGCGCGCCATCGTCGGCCAGCAGATCTCCGTCAAGGCCGCCGACACGATCTGGCAGCGCTTCGTCGCGCAGGTTGCTCCGATGCCGCGGCGCGGGGCCTTCCCGAAACTCGCACCGGCCAGCGTGATCGCGGCGCCGCTCGACGCCCTGCGCGGCTGCGGTCTGTCGCAGCGCAAGGCCGAATACCTCACCGACCTTGCCGGGCACTTCGCTTCGGGCCGACTCGATCCCAGGCACTGGAAGAAGCTCGACGACGAAACGCTGATTGCGGCGTTGGTCGACGTCAAGGGGATCGGTCGCTGGACCGCCGAGATGTTCCTGATCTTCCACGAACTGCGGCCCGACGTGCTCCCCGTCGACGACATCGGTCTCCAGCGCGCGATCGGGCTGCACTATTTCGCCGGCGAGCGACCCGGCGCTGCCGCGATGCGCGAACTCGCGCTCGGCTGGCAGCCGTGGCGCAGCGTCGCGACGTGGTACCTGTGGCGCTCGCTCGATCCGGTTCCGGTCGAGTACTGACGCTCCCGCAGCGCACCTCGGCGCGATGGGTCCGCGTCCCGGACGCGGCATACAATGCCAGGATGAACGACGCGCCCATCGGCACTTCGCCGGCAGCGGAGCCTGACACCTCCGTTGCTGCTGCGCCCTATGCCGGCCTCACCCCCGACTGCGTGCTGGACAGCCTGGCGAGCGTCGGCACGACGGGTGACGGTCGCCTGCTGGCCCTCAACAGCTACGAGAACCGCGTCTATCAGGTCTATGTCGAGGACGGCCTGCCCGTGGTGGCGAAGTTCTACCGGCCGGGACGCTGGACCGACGACCAGATCCTCGAAGAGCACAGATTCACGACCGAGCTGGCCGAACGCGAACTCCCGGTCGTCGCACCGCTGTCGCTCGCCGGCGCCACGCTGCACGAATTCGCGGGCTATCGCTTCGCCGTCTACCCGCGACGCGGAGGACGCGCGCCGGAGTTCGACCGGCGCGAAACGCTCGAGTGGATGGGCCGGTTCATCGCCCGCATCCACGCCTTCGGGTCCATCCGCCCGTTCGCGCATCGACCGACGCTGGATGTCGCGAGCTTCGGCGAGCACCCGCGCGCGTGGCTGCTTGCCCACGCATTCATCCCGGACGACCTGCTCGACGCGTGGTCGACGATCACGGCGCTTGCGCTGGACGGCGTGCGGCGCTGCTTCGATCGCGCCGGCACGCCTGCGTATCTGCGCCTGCACGGCGACTGCCACGCCGGCAACGTGCTGTGGACCGACGATGGCCCGCACTTCGTCGACTTCGACGACGCGCGGATGGGCCCGGCCGTGCAGGACCTGTGGATGCTGCTGTCCGGAGACCGCGCCGATCAGACGCGGCAGCTGATCGACGTGCTCGCGGGTTACGAAGATTTCGCGAGCTTCGACACGCGCGAACTCCATCTCGTCGAAGCGCTGCGCACGCTGCGGCTGCTGCACTACTCGTTCTGGCTCGCCGAGCGCTGGAGCGACCCGGCGTTCCCGGTGGCGTTCCCGTGGTTCAACACCCAGCGTTACTGGCAGGACCGGATCCTGGAACTGCGCGAGCAGGTGGCGCTGATGGACGAGCCGCCGCTCGTGGTGTAATTGATTACAGCAGCACCCCGTCGACCAGCTGCAGCGTTCGGTCGGTGCGCGCGGCAAGCTCGGGGTCGTGGGTGACGATGACCAGGCTCGTCCCCACGGCCCGGTTGAGTTCCAGCATCAGCTCGAACACCTGACCCGCAGTGCGGCGGTCGAGGTTGCCGGTGGGCTCGTCGGCCAGGACGCAACGCGGCTCCGTCACCAGCGCTCGCGCCAGCGCGACGCGCTGACGCTCTCCTCCCGACAGTTCGCCGGGCAGGTGCTTCAGACGATGACTCAACCCGACCCGCTCGAGCATCGCCGCCGCTGCCGCCATCGCCTGCGCCGGGGCTTCGCGTCGGATCGTCAGCGGCATCGCGACATTTTCGAGCGCGGTGAATTCGGGCAGCAGATGATGGAACTGGTAGATGAATCCGAGCGCGCGGTTGCGCACGCGCCCCCGCTCGGTCTCCGACAGCGACGCGAACGCGACGCCCTCGATGTCGACCTCGCCGCGGGTGGGCACGTCGAGCCCGCCAAGCAGATGAAGCAGCGTGCTCTTTCCGGAACCGGACGCGCCGACGATCGCCAGTCGCTCGCCGCGGGCCACGGCGAGATCGATGCCCAGCAGCACGGGAACCTCGAGCGCCCCCCCCGTGTAGGTCTTGGCGAGCCCCCGGCAGGCGAGCACCGGCCGCGCGTCACTCATAGCGCAAGGCCTCGGCGGGATTGACGCGAGCGGCGCGCCACGCCGGATAGATCGTTGCCAGCAGCGCCAGCAGCAGCGCGATCAGCGCGATCGTCACCACGTCGCCGCGCTGCAACTGCGATGGAAGGTCGCTGATGTAGTAGACGGTCTTGTCGAGGAACTGGACGTTGAACAGGCGCTCCAGCGCCGGCACGACCACGTCGATGTTGAGCGCCAGAAGGACGCCGCCCGCCACGCCGACGAGAGTGCCGATGACGCCGATCAGCGCCCCCTGTATCACGAAGATCGCCAGGATCGACCACGGCGAGGCGCCGATGGTGCGCAGGATCGCGATGTCCGCCTGCTTGTCGGTGACGGTCATCACCTGCGCCGAGACGATGTTGAAGGCTGCGACCGCGATGATCAGCGTCAGGATGATGAACATCATCCGCTTCTCGATCTGCACGGCGCGGAAGAAATTGGCGTGGTTGCGCGTCCAGTCGCGAATTTCGGCGCTCACGGGCATCGTCGCTGCCAGCTCGCGCGCGACCGCCGGCGCCGCAAAGAGGTCGTCGAGCTTCAACCGCACGCCCGAGACGCCCTCGATGCGATATAGCTTGCGCGCGTCGTCGAGATGCGTCAGCGCGAGGCCGCTGTCGAACTCGTACATGCCGACCTCGAACAGGCCCACGACACGAAACGTCTTCAGCCGCGGCAAGGTTCCCGCCGCCGTCACGTTGCCCTGCGGGACGATGACGACCACGGAATCGCCCATGCGCAGCCCGAGCGAGCGCGCGAGTTCGGCACCCAGGACGATGCCGAATTCGCCGGGGACCAGCGCTCCAAGCGAGCCCGCGCGCATGTGCTTGCCGATATCGGCGACCGCATCCTCCTGCGCCGGATCGATGCCGCGGACCAGCGCGCCGCGGTTGATCTCCCCCGACGAGAGCATCGCCTGTCCCAGCACATACGGAGCCGCGGCACGCACGCGGGGATGCGCGCGGGCCGCGGCGATGACCGGGGCCGGATCCGCGAGCTCCGGAATGCCGCGCACCTCGATGTGCGATGCGACCGACAGGATGCGATTGCGCAGCTCTTCCTGGAAGCCGTTCATCACCGACAGCACGACGATCAGCGCCGCCACGCCCAGCGCGATGCCCGCCATCGACGTCGCCGAGATGAACGGGATGAATCGGTTGCGGCCCGAGCCGCGGCGCGCCCGCGTGTAGCGCAGGCCGATGGCGATTTCGTACGGAGACACGAAGGTGGAGGCCCTGGTTGACAGCGCCGCGATTATCGCATGCTACGCTGGCGACGCTCCCGCTGCGGTCGCCCCGCGGCCCCCGCGTTTCACCCGCCCGTGACGATGGACCCGAACTGTCGATGCACCTCTTCCTCGCACTGCGCCAACATCGCGTCGAAAGCCGCACGACCCTGCTGCCCGCGTGTCCCGGCCTCGCCCGACTGCTCCGGCACGGCGGCAGGCCTTCCGTGCACGCGGAGACGATCGCGGAGTGGCTGGCGCCGAGGTTCGGCGTCGTCCGTCAGATCGATTGGCCGTTGGCTCCCTTGCTGCTCAACGCATCGGGAGTCGATCCCGGGGACGGTTGGTGGCTCGTCGCGGATCCGGTCACCCTTGTCGCAGGACGCGATGACGTCCGCTTCACCGGCCGCGTCGCGGACCTTGCGGCGAGCGACGCCGAGGCACTGCTGGCGCAGCTCAACATGCACTTTGCCGCCGATGGCCTCGCTTTCGTCGCGCCGGCGCCGGATCGCTGGTTCGTGCGCGCTCCCCGTCCGATGACGATCGCCACGTCGGCGCTGACGCGCGCCATCGGGCAACCGCTGCATCCGCTGCAGCCGCAGGGTGCCGATGCCGGAACATGGCGCCGCTGGACGAGCGAGATCGAGATGCTGCTGTTCGAGCACCCGGTCAATGTCGAACGCGAGCGTCGCGGAATGGCGAGCGTCAACAGCGTGTGGTTGTCCGGCGGCGGTCGGCTGCCGCCGCCCGGCCGTACGCGGGTCGCGCCCCGGAGCTTTGCTGCCGACCAGGAGATCGCGGCGCTCGCGCAGCATGCCGGCAGCGCGCACTCGCCGCTGCCGACGCATCTGGCATCGGCGCTGCCCCAGGCACCGCGCGATCGCGACATCGCGATCGTGATCGACGACAACACCCCGCTGGCGCAGGTCGAGCAGCGATGGACCGGACCTGCGTGGCAATCGCTGCTGCGCGGCGATCTCGCCGGCGTGACGATCGCGATCGACGACGGCCGCGCCACGCGCGCCTGGACCATCGCGCGCCCCCGCTGGCCGTCGAGGCTCGCCAGCCGCTTCGCACCGCCCGATCTCGCGGCGCTGCTCGCCGCCGGCACCGGCGCCGAATGATGGAGATCGTACGGCGGCAGGTTCCGGAGGACGCGCGCGCGCGTCTCGCCACGGCGTTTCCTCCGGTGCTCGCCCGGTTGTATGCCGCGCGGGGTGTCGCCGCGATCGACGAACTCGATACCGGACTCGGCCGCCTGCCGCCCTGCGCGTCGATGAAGGGCATCGACGCTGCGGCGCAGCGGCTCGCCGACGCGATCGCGCGCCGCGAGCGGATCGTCATCGTTGCCGATTACGACGCCGACGGCGCGACGGCTTGCGCAGTCGGCATGCGCGGACTGGGGGCGATGGGCGCGCGCGTCGATTTCATCGTCCCGAACCGTTTCGAGTTCGGCTACGGACTGACGCCGGAAATCGTCGCGCAGGCGGCGGCCCGGGCGCCCGCCCTCATCGTCACCGTCGACAACGGAATCGCGAGCCACGACGGCGTCGCCGCGGCGGCGGCGCTGGGCATCGACGTGCTGGTCACCGACCACCACCTTCCCGCGGCAACGCTGCCGGCGCCGGCGCTGATCGTCAATCCCAACCAGCCGGGCTGTGCGTTTCCATCCAGGCACCTGGCCGGCGTGGGCGTGATGTTCTACGTGCTGATGGCGCTGCGGGCGGTGCTGCGCGAACGGGGCCACTTTGGCAGCGATCGGGAGCCCAATCTCGCGTCGCTGCTCGATCTCGTCGCGCTGGGGACCGTCGCCGACGTCGTGCGCCTCGATCGCGTCAACCGCACGCTGGTCGCGCAAGGGCTGGCGCGCCTGCGCGCCGGCCGGGCGCAGCCCGGGGTGCTGGCGCTGTTTGCCGCCGCCGGACGCGATCCTGCCCGTGCCAGCGCCTTCGATCTGGGCTTCGTCGCGGGTCCGCGCCTCAACGCGGCCGGCCGCCTTGCCGACATGAGCGTGGGCATCCGGTGCCTCCTCGCCGACACCTCGGCCAGTGCGCTGCCGCTGGCCGCCGAACTCGATCGCTACAATCGCGAACGGCGCGAGATCGAAGCCGACATGCAGGACGACGCCATGGCGGCGATCGACGCCGCCACGCAGGCGGGTGACACGTACTCGCTTTGCCTGTACGACGCGGGATGGCACCAGGGCGTGGTCGGCATCGTCGCGTCACGGCTCAAGGATCGTTTCCATCGTCCCGCGATCGTGTTTGCGCGCGGGACCGGCGGCGAACTCAAGGGCTCGGGGCGCTCGATTCCGGGATTCCACCTGCGCGATGCGCTCGATCTCATCGCCAAGCGCGCACCCGGGCTGATCCCGCGATTCGGCGGGCACGCGTTCGCAGCCGGCCTCGCGTTGGCGGAAGCGGATCTGCCGCGTTTTCGCGCCGCGTTCGAACAGCTGGCCCGCGAACTGCTCACGCCCGCCCAGCTCTCCCGGTTCGTCGAAACCGACGGCGTGCTCGAAGGCGGCGAACTGACCCTCGACCTCGCGACCGCATTGCGCGACGGCGTGTGGGGGCAAGGCTTCGCGGCGCCGGTGTTCGACGGCGAGTTCGCGGTAACCGGGCAGCGGGTCGTCGGAAGCAAGCACCTGCGGCTGTCGCTCGCGCGCGCCGAAGCGCCGGGGTCCGCCCCCCTTGCGGCCATCCTGTTCAACCGGACCGAGCTGTTGCCGGCGAAGATCCGCGCGGCCTACCGCCCCGACGCCAACGAGTGGAACGGCAGCGTTTCGCTGCAACTGGTGATCGAGCACTGGCAAGAAGCGCGCTGAGCACCCCCATTCGCAGTTGCAGCAACACCGCCCCCGCATCTTGACTGCCGCGGCATCCGGGGCGAATACCCCTCGCGTGCCGGATGACAACAACCCTCTGTTTTGACGGAGATCAATATCCTGGATAACTCCTCGCCGAACGACCCGCGCGGACGCAAGTAACGCGTTGTGCGACGCACCATATTGCACTATATTGGGCCGGTTTGGGCGCCGCCATCGCGGCGCCTCGCCAACCACGAAAGGACGCGACCATGCGTTTGGCTAACAAGGTTTCGATCATCACCGGCGCAGCGCAGGGTATCGGCGAGGCGACCGCAGTCAAGTTCGGCAAGGAAGGCGCCAAGGTCGCCGTCTGCGACGTCAACGAAGCGCTCGCGCGGCAGGTTGCCGACGCGATCGTCAAGGCGGGCGGCGAGGCCGTCGCGTACAAGGTCGACGTCACCGACAACGCGAGCATCACGGCAATGGTGACCGGCGTCATGGCGAAGTGGGGCCGCATCGACACGCTGGTCAACAATGCCGGCATCCTGGCCGATGCGCAGGCCAAGAAGATGACCGAGGAGCAGTTCGACCGGGTCATCAACGTCAACCTCAAGGGCACCTACAACTGCGCCAGGGCCGTCATCGACATCATGCTGGCGCAGGGCAGCGGCTGCATCCTCAACGCGTCGTCGATCGTCGGCCTGTACGGCAATTTCGGCCAGACCAACTACGCTGCGACCAAGTGGGCGGTCATCGGCATGGCCAAGACCTGGGCGAAGGAACTCGGTCCCAAGGGCATCCGTGCCAACGCCGTCGCGCCGGGCTTCATCGCGACGCCGATCCTGTCGTCGATGCCCGAGAAGGTCATCAAGATGATGGAAGAGAAGGTTGCGCTGCGCCGCCTCGGCAAGCCGGAGGAGATCGCCAACGCCTATGCGTGGCTCGCCTCCGACGAAGCGAGCTACGTGAACGGCGCCGTGCTCGAGGTGTCGGGCAGCTGCGTGCTCTGACCCGCCCCGCGGGAGCCCGAGCGACGGGGCGGTTGCGGCGACGCGGCCGCCCGACTTTCCCTGGATTTCCGCTCTCCGGCGGGGCTCGACCGACCGGATGACTTGGCCCGGAGCGCACGGCGGAGTAGCATTCCACTCCTCGCTGCGCATTCCAGGCCCCGACCATGCATCGATTGCTCATCTCGCTCCTGCTGGCTGCCGCTGCGCTGCTGCCACTCCCGGCCAGCGCGCAGGCGACCGACGTCGCGCCCAAGCCCGAAACCTACCTCTGCCCGAACTCCGCCGGGCCCGGATCCATCGACTGCTTCCTCAACGCCGTCGAGCATCTGTACACCATGTGCCGGCAGGTCAAGAGCATCGAGATCATCGAGTTCGGCTACGACAAGTCCGACGAGGGCGTCAACGGCGCCAAGAGCGAGTATTGCGTCGACAAGCACAAGGGCTCGATCGCCCGTCCGTACCAGGCGGCGTTGCGCGAGGCTTCGCCGAGCCGCAGCGCGGCCGAACGCATCCGCGACCTGTACGACGACTGGCTGGCGTCGCTGCGCGCGCTCAAGTGGAAGCCCGGCGAGTCCGACGACGAGTACAAGACGCGCACCAGCAGCCCCTACGAGTCCTTCAAGCAGCGCGCGGTCGCGGTGCGCCTCGCCCTGGCCGAGACCATGGCGAACAAGTCGGCGGCCACGCCGGAGTCCCGGCAAAGCGCTGCCAGGGCATCAGCCAAGGCCGCCGCCAAATCGCCGACCAAGGTCGCCGGCAAGACCCCGCCCAAAGACGCGGTCAAGGGCACCGCCAACTGAACCCGCCCGCCGATCCCTCGGCCGTTGGGGTCGCAACCCCGCAGCTCGACGCTACAGACGCCGAACTCGCCAGCCTTTTCGGGGCTGACGGCGCGCTGGCCCGCGCGTTTGCCGGTTTCCGCTTTCGCCCGCAGCAGCTCGAGATGGCGCAGACGGTCGCCCGTGCGATCGCCGAGCGCTCCGCGCTGATCGCCGAAGCCGGGACCGGCACCGGGAAGACCTTCGCGTACCTGGTGCCCGCGTTGCTGTACGGCGGCAAGGTCATCGTCTCGACCGGCACCAAGACGCTGCAGGACCAGCTCTTCCAGCGCGACCTGCCTGCGGTGCGCGAAGCGCTGTCGCTTCCGGTGACGCTGGCGCTGCTCAAGGGCCGCGCCAACTACGTCTGCCACCATCATCTCGCGCGCGCGGCCAGCGAAGGGCGGCTGCCGTCGCGCGAGGACGCGCGCCACCTGCCGAAGATCATCGCGTTCGCCCGCGCCAGCGATACCGGCGACCGCGGCGAGCTCGCCGACGTGCCCGAAGGCGCCGGCATCTGGCCGCTGGTCACGTCCACCCGCGACAACTGCCTGGGCAGCGACTGTGCGCACCACGGCGATTGCTTCGTCCTCAAGGCGCGCAAGGCCGCCCTCGATGCCGACGTCGTCGTCGTCAACCACCACCTCTTCTTCGCCGACGTGATGCTGCGCGACGAGGGACTGACCGAGTTGCTGCCCGCCTGCAACACCATCATCCTCGACGAAGCGCACCAGTTGCCCGACACCGCGACGCTGTTCTTCGGCGAGTCCATCGCCGCGGGCCAGCTCGCCGAACTCGCCCGCGACGCCGAGGTCGCCGCGCGCACCGATGCGCGAGAAGTCGTCGACCTGCCCGATGCGATGGCCGGCGTCGCCCCTGCGGTTCGGCGCCTGAAACTCGCGCTGGGCGAGACGCCGATGAAGCTCGGGCACGGCTTCGCGCTCGAGCGCGAGGGTTTTCGCGAGGCGCTGGACGAGATCAAAGTAGCACTCGATCGCCTCGCCGCCGAATTGGCGCTCTTCGCGGACCGCAGCGAGGAACTGGGCAACTGCGCGGGGCGCGCCGCCGAGGCATCGCGGCTGGTTTCCCGTTGGCGCGACGGCGCGCAGAGCGAGGACGGCGATTCCTCCGGCGAGACATGGATCCGCTGGGTCGACGTCACGCAATCGAGCTGGCAACTGCAGGCGTCGCCATTGTCGGTCGCCAAGCTGTTTTCGCGGCAGGTGAACGATTCGGGCCGCGCCTGGATATTGACGTCGGCAACGCTCGCCGTCGGTCGCGATTTTTCGCTGTACCAGCACGAACTCGGGCTCGCCGGGGCCAGCACCGGCTGCTGGGACTCGCCGTTCGATTACGCCACGCAGGCGCTGCTGTACGTGCCTCCGGGCCTGCCGGCACCCAATTCGCGCGAGCACACCGAGGCGGTCATCGCGGCCGCCCTGCCGGTGCTGAAAGCCAGCGACGGGCGAGCTTTCCTGCTGTTCACCACGCTGCGGGCATTGAACACCGCACGAGAACTGCTGGCCGCGGTGATGGCGGTCGAGGGGCTCGCCTGGCCGCTGCTGGTGCAGGGCGAAGGCTCGCGCAGCGAACTCCTGTCGCGCTTTCGCGACCTCGGCAACGCGGTGCTGCTCGGCAGCCAGAGCTTCTGGGAAGGCGTCGACGTTCCGGGCGGAGCCCTGTCGGTGGTCGTCATCGACAAGCTGCCGTTCGCGCCGCCCGACGATCCGCTGCTCGCGGCCCGGCTCGACGCGCTGAAGGCCGACGGCGGCAATCCGTTCTTCGACTATCAGCTGCCGCAGGCCGCGATCAGCCTGAAGCAGGGCGCGGGTCGGTTGATCCGCACCGAGACCGATCGCGGCGTGCTGATGATCTGCGACCCGAGGCTCACCGACAAACCCTACGGTCGACGCATCTGGCGCAGCCTGCCGCCGATGCGCCGCACGCGCGAACTCGCCGACGTCGAGGCGTTCTTCCGCGTGTAGGAGGGCCTTCAGGCCCGAATGCGTTCGCGGCCGAAGCCGCGCCTACACGCACCGTTCGGCGGCGGGCGCGCGCGCGGGAGCGAGCCAATGGCGCAGCTGCGCGTAGACGTCGCTGCGGCTCAGCATCTCCAGATGGTGCAACTGATAGCCGACCCATTGCTGCGACGGCGGAATCGCGAGGCAGCGGTCGGGCCGCGCGTGCTGTCCCAACGCGCTCTTCAGTGGCACCAGGCCATCGCCCAGCAGACGCGCACCCGCGCCGCCGCCCGCCTTCGCGATCGAGCCCGCGATGGCATGGCAGGCGACGCCCGGCGGCAGCGGCACAACCGGGATCGACCGCCGCGCGTGCGTCGCCGGGCCGGCCTCGTCCCCGTCGTCGTCGGCAACGCTGCCGTGGCGCAGGTCGGTGATCCCGGCACTGCGAACCTTTCCCAGCCGCGCCAGTGCGGCCGTGTAGGGGCTCGCCTCCAGGACGCGGTCCACCCAATGCCCGCCCTGCTCCAGCGGCGCGCCGTGATGCGGGGTTCCCACGAAGACCATTCGCGAAAGGCGCCGGGGCCAGCGATGACCCGCGCGCCCCGCGTAGTGGCAGGCGCTGCGGGCGACCAGTCCGCCCATGCTGAATCCGAGCAGGGCCAGTTCGTCGACAGGCACAGGCCACGCGTCCATCAGCGATTCGAGGAGATCGGCGAACGCGCGGCCGTTGCCGGCGACGGCGAGTCCGCTGTTGTAGTGGAGGTAGACCGGCGTGTAGCCGGCGTCGATCGCGAGCGCCGCACCGTGGTCGTGGCCTTCGCGCAGCCACTGCCGGTCGCTCATGCACAGTCCGTGCGCGAGCACGAGAATCCGGCGTGCCGGCCCCGGCAGCGCCGCCGCCAGCGCATCCGGCGTGAGCTCGAGCGGCTGCCCGCCGCTGCGCAGTCGCATCGGAATCGCCAGCGGATTACCGCTGGCGGCGAGATGATCACCGACGACGCCATTCAATGCCGCCAGAAGCGCATCGCGCTCCGGCGATGCCGCATCGGCGCCAAACTCGGGCACGAGGTTCGCCAGCGCCGCGTCGATCCCACCGCCGACCAGCCGCGTCACGCCGCGGATGGTCCGGTACACCAGCCCGGTGATGCCGCCGGCGGGCGCGTGCGTCGCCGCGCCGAGGATGCCGGGAGTGCGGATGATGTTGTGGTGCATCGACTCGACGATGCGCGTCACGCCCAGCGTGGCGTCTACCGCGAGACGGCTGTAGCCGCGCACGTCGGCGGCCCGGACGTGGGATTTCAGCGCCATCGCAGGAGTTCCGCCGCCGCGACGCGCTGCGCGCGGCAGGCAGGAGCGAACCGCGTTACCAGAGTCTCCACCAGGGCTTCGGCGGCGCCGCGGACAGGAAGCGGCTGTCCGGGAACGTGCGCTCGAGGATGTGCTTCGAGTCGTCGCGCAACTGCACCAGGCCAAGCTTGTCGTACGCCCTCACCAGCAGGTCGAGGGCATCCTCGTTGGCGGGGGTGCGCGGAAAATTGACGATCGCAGCCTGCGCGCGGTTCACCGCCGCGACGTACGCACCGCGGTTGTAGTAGTAGTGGGCAACCTTCACCTCGTAGAGCGCCAGCGAATTGGTCAGGTACTTCATCCGCATCAGCGAGTCCTCGGCGTAGCGGCTGTCGGGAAACTTGGCGACGAGTTCGCGAAACGCCGCGTAGGACTCGCGCATGCCCTTGGGCTCGCGCTCGGACAGGTCGAGCTCGTAGACGTAGCCGAGCAGCCCCTGGTCCTCGCGGAAATGAACGAGGCCCTTGAGGTAGTACGCGTAATCGACGTTCGGGTGGTTCGGGTACGTGCGGATGAAGCGATCGGCAGCGGCAACCGCAGCCGCAGTCTCGCTGGCGCGGTAATTCGCGTACGCCGACTCGAGGATCGCCTGTTGCGCGTAGCGGCCGTAGGGAAAGCGGGACTCGAGGGTCTCGAACAGCTTGATCGCCCGCGTATAATTGCCTTCCGTCAGCGCGCCGTGGGCCTCGTTGTAGATCTTGTCGGCATTCCAGCCCGAAGTCTCGTCCCTGACTTCGGGCAGCAGGTTGCAGCCGCCCAGCGCCAGCGCAAGAACCAGCAGCGCCAGGGCGCGCAGCAGGCCCCGGCCGCAATGCGTCGTGGTGCAACCGAAAGACGAACGAAACGTGATGGCGGACATTGCGGGGGATTCCTCGGAGCCTGACCGACGATTATAACCGAGGCGAAGGGGGGCACCGTGGTGCCGACCGCTCCGTCCGCCTGCTGCAGCAACATCACCCGCGACACCCGATGCCGGATCCTTCCGCCGACGCAAGTGCCCGCCGCAGCCCCCGGGAATCCGGAGTCCCGCAGGAAGCGACCGTCCACGCGCTGACGTTGCCGGCTTCGTCCGCGGGACAGCGTTTCGACTCCGCGCTGGCGCAGGCATTGCCTCAATTCTCCCGCAGCCGCCTTCGGGCCTGGATCGATGACGGCAGGGTCCTGCTCGACGGCGTCGCCGCGGCAGGCACACGCAAGGTCCGCGGTGGCGAAGCGGTCGTCGTCCACACCGCATCCGACCCGCTGGTCACCGCCTATGCGCCGGAGCCGATCGCACTGTCGATCGTTTTCGAGGATCGCACGCTGCTGGTGATCGACAAGCCGGCGGGCCTGGTCGTCCATCCGGGCAGCGGCAACTGGGACGGGACGCTGCTGAACGCGCTCCTTCATCACGCACCGGAACTGGCTTCGGTGCCGCGCGCAGGCATCGTCCATCGCCTCGACAAGGACACCAGCGGCCTGCTGGTCGTGGCACGGACGCTCAAAGCGCAGACCGATCTCGTTCGCCAGCTTCAGGCGCGCAGCGTCAAGCGCGAGTACGTGGCCGTCGCCGTCGGCGACGTCGCCCGCGGCGGCACCGTCGACGCGCCGATCGGCCGCCATCCCACGCGACGCACGACGATGGCGGTGGTGGCGACCGGCAAGCCGGCGCGCACGCACTACGAGGTCATCGAGCGCTACGGGCACGCAACACTGCTGCGCTGCCGCCTGGAGACGGGGCGCACGCATCAGATTCGGGTGCATCTCGCGTCGATCGGCCATCCGCTGGTCGGCGATCCGGCCTATGGACGAAAGCACGGCCTTGCCTTTCCCCGGCAGGCGCTGCACGCCGCCCGGCTGGCACTCGTGCATCCCGCGAGCGGGGAGGCGTGCCAGTGGGAGTCGCCACTGCCTGCCGACCTCGTGGCGCTCATCGCCGAACTGCGCGCTGGTGCCCCAACGTGACAGTGCCCCCGTCACGCACGGCGCTGGCCGAACGCTTCGCGCGCGCAGGCCACGACTGGCTCGTCCCCGATTGGGAACTTTCGTGCGACGCCGGCATCGGCGCGTTCGCCACCACGCGCCACGTGGGCGTCGGCACGGGGGCGCGCGCATCGCTCGATCTCGCCCTCGCCGGCGATGGACGTACCGCGGAACGGGACGAGAACTACCGTCGCGTTGCGTCGTTCCTGCCGTCGGCGCCGGTGCTGCTGCGTCAGGTGCACGGCCGCGACGTGATCATGCTCGATCGCGGCAGCGTGCACGCCGCGCGCATCGCGCCTCCGGTCGCCGATGCCGCGGTGACCGCTCTGCCGAACGTGGTTTGCGCAGTCCTGACCGCCGATTGCCTGCCCGTGCTCTTCGCCGACCGCGACGGCCAGGCGGTCGGTGCGGCGCATGCCGGATGGCGCGGACTCGCCGCCGGCGTGCTCGAGGCGACCGTCGCCGCGCTGGCGCAGCTCGGCGTTCCCGCGCCCCGGCTGGCGGTCTGGCTGGGGCCGGCCATCGGCCCGGCTGCGTTCGAAGTCGGCGCCGACGTGGTCTCGGCGTTCTGCGCGCGGGATGCGGCGGCATCATCCGCATTCGTCGCGTGCTCCGCCGGGAAGTGGCGGGCGGATCTCTATGCGCTCGCCCGGCGCCGCCTCGCCGCCGCCGGTGTCGCGCAGATCACCGGCGGCACGCATTGCACGTTCAGCGAGGGCGATCGGTTCTTCTCGTTTCGGCGCGATCGCGAAGCGGGACGCCAGGGCGCCTTCGTCTGGCGTCAGCGTTGATCGCGGTCGATTCGCGTATACTTCCAATGCAACCGAGTTGCATTTCTGCCCTTTGACACTTTCGCGCCCTCATTCCCCGTGCCCACGCTGCTCCAGATCGTCGTTGCCGCGCTTTCCGGTGGCGTGATCGCCACGATCGCCGCCGCCGGAACGCTGGCGCTGGGCGCCGCCTGGATTTCAAGGCTGGTGTCGTTCGCCGTGGGCGCGCTGCTCGGCGCAGTGTTTCTCGAGCTGCTGCCGGAAGCGCTCGCGCAGGCCAGCGCGCAGCGGGTGATGATCACCACGCTCGTGGGCCTGCTCGGCTTCTTCCTGCTGGAGAAGCTGGTGCTGTGGCGGCATGCCCACGGCCACGACCAGCATGCCGACGACGTCGACGAGACCGAACACGATCACGCGCTGCACGCCCATGGCGGACATGCCGACGGCGGCCGCTCGGGCCTCATGATCCTGATCGGCACCAGCGTCCACAACTTCTGCGACGGGGTTGTCATCGCGGCGGCATTCCTGGCGGATTCGGCACTCGGCATCGCCGCGACGGTCGCGATCGTTTCGCACGCGGTGCCGCAGCAGGTCGGAGACTTTGCCGTGCTCGTTCATTCAGGCTTCACCCGCAGCCGCGCCTTTGCCTACAACGTCGCCGTCGGGCTCGCGACGCTGGCCGGCGCCCTCGCCGGCTACTATGCGCTGGCTCACATGCAGCAAGCGCTGCCGACCGTCCTCGCCATCGCTGCCGCAAGCCTGCTGTACGTCGCCGTCGCCGACCTCATTCCCAGCCTGCACCGGCGGCCCGAGCCGCTCGAGACCGTCAAACAGCTCGCGCTGATCGGCCTCGGAATCGGCGTCATCGCCGCCGCACACGTCCTGCTCGAGGCTTGAGGCAGGGCACTTTCGGGCGCCACGCGGCGACCCGCCGTCCGCGATCCGTTGTGCGTTGTGCGACCGTCGCGATACCATTTCGACCTTGGCGCGACGGCGCGCCGCTTGACGTGGCGGCGCCGGTTTCCCCCGACTCCCCTCCTCACCTCCGAGAGCACACCGTGACGCCAACTCCCTCCCCAACCGAAGCCAGACACCTACCGGACATCGCCCAGCAATGGCGTGACATCGGCACCGAGTGGGCCCAGTGGTGGCTGCAGCCGACGATACGGGACGCGGCCGCGGCGTCGATGCCACCGCCAGTTCTGCCGCCGGGCCTGATGCCGCAGCTGCAACTGCCGCCCGCGATGGCGGGCGCGATGGTCGACCCCCGACTCGTCGCCGACCTCAACGCCAGGTACCAGGCCCGGTGGCGCGAGCTCTGGGAGGCGGCGAGTGCGGCCGTGACTCCCGGAAAGGATGGCGCCGCACCCATCCCGACCGTCGTCGCCACTCCGCCGGGAGACCGCCGTTTCCACGCTGCCGAGTGGAGCGAGCTGCCCTACTTCGCGCTGCTCAAGCAGGGATACCTGCTGACGGCCGAGTACCTGACCGAACTCGCGTCGCTGGCCCCGCTGCCCGAGCACGACAAGCACCGCCTCGCGTTCATGACGCGCCAGTACATCGACGCGATGTCGCCGGCCAACTTCCCGGCGACCAATCCCGAGGTGCTGAAGCGCGCGACGGCTACCGAAGGCAAGAGCCTCGTCCAGGGGCTCGGCAACCTGCTCGCCGACGCGCGCAAGGGACGCATCTCGATGAGCGACGAGTCCGCGTTCGAAGTGGGCAAGACGCTCGCCACAACGCCCGGCAGCGTCATCTACCGCAACGACCTGATCGAAGTCATCCAGTACGACGCGACGACCAAGCGCGTGCACAAGCGGCCGCTGCTGATCGTGCCGCCCTGCATCAACAAGTACTACATCCTCGACCTGCAGCCCGAGAATTCGTTCGTTCGCTGGGCGGTGGCGCAGGGCCACACGGTCTTCCTCGTCTCCTGGCGCAACATCACGGCGGAGCTGGGCGGGCTCACCTGGGACGACTACATCGAACAAGGGGCGCTGACCGCCCTCGGCGTGGTCAAGGATGTCTCGGGCAGCGCCACCGTCAACACGCTGGGCTTCTGCGTCGGCGGCACGCTGCTGAGCTGCGCGCTCGCCGTCCTGGCGGCGCGCCGCGACCGCAGCGTCGAAAGCGCCACGCTGCTCACCACGATGCTCGACTTCGCCGATCCGGGCGAAATAGGCGTCTACGTTTCGCGCGAACTCCTGACGGCGCGCGAGCCGTCGCTGATGAGCGGACAGCGCGTGCAGGGCGGCGAACTCGCGAGCGCGTTCGCGAGCCTGCGCGCCAACGATCTGGTGTGGAATTACGTCGTCAACAACTACCTCAAGGGCGAAACGCCGCCTGCGTTCGACCTGCTGCACTGGAACGGCGACTCGTCGAACCTGCCCGGCCCCATGTATGCGTACTACCTAAAGAACATGTACCTCGACAACAAGCTCTGCACGCCGGGCGCGCTGACGATGGCCGGGGAAGCGATCGACCTCCATGCGATCAGCGTTCCGACCTACGTGTACGCGAGCCGCGACGACCACATCGTTCCGTGGCACAGCGCCTACCGGACGACGAACCTGTACGGGGGCGATGTGACGTTCGTGCTGGGCGCGTCCGGCCATATCGCCGGGGTCATCAATCCGCCGGAAAAGAAGCGCCGCAACTACTGGTCCAACGAACTGGTCACCGACAGCGCCGACGACTGGTTCGCGCGCGCCGAAAGCCATCCCGGCAGCTGGTGGCCGCACTGGGGCGCCTGGCTCGCCAACCACGGCGGCAGCATGCGCGCAGCGCCGGAAGCGGCCGGCAATGATCGTTACCCGGCGCTCGAGGCGGCCCCGGGCAGCTATGTGCGGGCCGCCGCGGACTGAGAGGCTGCGCCCGTGCGACCGCTTCCGACTGCGTTAAGATGTATCGATCTGTCGTTGCGGCGCCAAATCTGAGGCACCGCGGCGGCAACAGGGAGCAGAAGTCAACCGAGGAGGAGTCACAACATGGTGGTCGAAAGCAAGCAGCGCGTCGCACTGGTAACGGGCGGCATGGGCGGTCTGGGGGAAGCAATCTGCATCAAGCTCGCCGCACTGGGCGACAAGGTGATCACGACCTATTCGCCGGGCAATACCAAGGCGCAGGAATGGCTCGACAGCATGCACCGCCTTGGGTACGGATTTCTCGCCTACCCGTGCGACGTCACCGATTGGGACTCGTGCAAGGCCTGCGTCGCCGCAGTGATCAAGGACGCCGGACACATCGACGTGCTGGTCAACAACGCCGGCATCACGCGCGACATGACGTTCAAGAAGATGGACAAGCCCAACTGGGATGCCGTCATCAAGACTAACCTCGACAGCTGCTTCAACATGGCCAAGCAGGTCTGCGACGCCATGGTCGAGCGCGGCTGGGGCCGGATCATCAACGTCTCGTCGGTCAACGGCCAGAAGGGCGCCTTCGGCCAGACCAACTACTCGGCCGCCAAGGCCGGCATGCACGGCTTCACCAAGGCGCTCGCGCTCGAGATCGCGCGCAAGGGCGTCACCGTCAACACCATCTCGCCGGGTTACATCGGAACCAAGATGGTGATGGCGATCCCGACCGAAGTCCTCGATTCCAAGATCATTCCGCAGATCCCGATGGGGCGTCTCGGCAAGCCGGAGGAAGTCGCCGGCCTCGTCGCCTACCTCGCCAGCGAGGAGGCCGCGTTCCTCACCGGCGCGAACATCTCGATCAACGGCGGCCAGCACATGTACTGATCAGACGTTGCGCGCGCCGGCACGTCGAATGGGCCCCGGGGAACCGGGGCTTCTTCGTTGCAGACCGCGCAACGAACGGCAGAAAAAAAACCCCGCGGATCACCCGCGGGGCGGAGGCTGTATCTTCTAGGAGGAGGATGAAGATACAGATGGAGACGCTGCGATGCACTCGAGGCGCCCCGAACCTTTCATTGCCTGCACGGATCGGCCGCCTTCGAACTTGTCCAATCGTAGCTTGCCGAATTAGAACCGGGGCTCTAATTCCGAGAGTGGCCGCGCACATCGAGCCCGAGCCGCAGCGCGCCCCCTCGCCGCGTTCGCATCAAAAAAAGCCCCGGCTTTGTGGGCCGGGGCTCGAGGCTGCATCTTCTAGGAGGAGGATGAAGATACAGAAGGAGGTATCACATCGCGATTATCGTGATTGCACGCACTTTTGCCATCAACCCAAGCGCTCCGGACGGCATGCAACGTGCGCTTGCCGCACGGAATCGACCTCTGATGCAGCCGGACGCGTTCGTCACGTCGCAAGAGGTCTACGCCGTTCAGGCGGCCTTGCGACCCTTCGTCGCAGCAGCAGCCTTCGACGCGTTCGCAGCAGCAGCGCGCACGCTCGCATCGGCGAGGCTCACGACTTGCTTGGATGCCTTGTTGAACTGGTCGAACGCAGCGGTCGACGCGGCAAAGCCCTGCTTGAACGCGTTGACGGCGGCTTCCGAACCGGCCGGCGCCGACTTGCTGGCCTTGTCGACCCAACCGGCAACGCCCTTGGTGTAGGCAGCCAGCGATTCTTCGACGAGCGCGGTGTATTGCGCCTGCGCTTCGGTGGCGAGTTCGTACAGGGTCTTCGAGTAGCCCAGCACCGTCTGCACGTTCGCTTCGGCCAGCGTCGTGTTCAGCGCGAGCAGCTGCTGGACATCCTTGACGGCGGTGACGGCTTGCGCGCTTTCGACGCCTTGCGCAAGGGCAGCCTTCGCGGTCAGCAGATTGACCTTGGCGAACTTCTCGGCGTTTTCGAGGGCGAGCGCGGCGAGCTTGGTGGCTTGCGCGACATTGGCTTGGTTGAGTTCGGCGAATTGTTCCGTGGCGTTGTACATGGCATTCCCTTTCAGATTGAAGTCCCTGGCCGACGATCGAACAGGGGAACTTGTTCCGGGTGCCGCCCCGCGTTTCGGGAGGGGACCGATCGTTCCCTCGTCCCCGTTTTGCTGCACCGCACAAACCCATTGTAGGGACGCCGGAACCCGAAGTCAAGAACTTTTTTGTGCATTGCACAACGGTCAGGCCACTTGACCAATTTTTAAGTTCAAACCACCGATAAATCAACACGTTATAATGCGGAAACCCAGCCCAAGGAGGAGCCATGAGCGAGACACCGCGGATGATAAAGAAATACCCGAATCGTCGGCTCTACGACACTGCCAACAGCGGTTACATCACGCTCGCGGACGTCAAGCAGATGGTGCTGGAGAACATCAACTTCCAGGTCGTCGATGCAAAATCGGGGGACGACCTCACCCGCGCGATCCTGCTGCAGATCATCCTCGACGAGGAGTCGGGCGGACTCCCGATGTTCAGCTCGGAAATGCTCGCGCAGATGATCCGTTTCTACGGCACTGCCCAGCAGACGATGATGGGCACGTACATGGAGCAGAACGTCAAGGCCTTCGTGGGCATCCAGAAGAAGTTGCAGGAGCAGGCGAAGCAGATCTACGGCGACAAGATGATGCTGACGCCCGATCTGTGGAAGCAGTTCATGCAGATGCAGGCACCGGCGATGCAGGGCATGCTCGGCAACTACCTCGAACAGAGCGCCAAGCTGTTCATGGACATGCAGCAGCGGATGCAGGACCAGACCCGCGGCATGTTTTCGGCGTTTCCGTTTCCGAACTTCGCTGCCACGCAGCAAACCGGGGCAGATCAACCAAAATAGCGATCAGGGCGGAAAACGCATCGAGTGGCCGGGCGCGAAGCCCGGCTTTTTTGCGCCGCACAATTCAATCCGCGCATGCCGCCCGCGCAGGAATATTGCACCGCAGCAACCGTTCATGATGCTTCATCCACTGGCCCAAATCGCCCCCAATCCGCGACTCGTCCGATGACCCGCTCCGCCACCAGGACTCCCGCGCGTGCCAGCGCCCCGCGCGTCGGATTCGTTTCGCTCGGCTGCCCCAAGGCACTCGTCGATTCCGAGCAGATCCTGACGCAGTTGCGCGCCGAAGGGTACGCGATCTCAGCCTCGTACAACGGCGCCGATCTCGTCGTCGTGAACACCTGCGGGTTCATCGACGCAGCGGTCGCCGAGTCGCTCGACGCCATCGGCGAAGCGCTGGCCGAGAACGGCAAGGTGATCGTCACCGGTTGCCTGGGGGCAAAGGAGGGCGGTGCGTTCATCCGTGCGGCGCATCCCAGAGTACTTGCCGTTACCGGGCCCCACGCGTCCGTCGAGGTGATGGCGGCGGTGCACGCACAGTTGCCGAAACCCCATGACCCGTTCGCCGATCTCGTGCCGCCGCACGGCGTCAAGCTGACGCCGCGGCACTACGCGTATCTGAAGATCAGCGAAGGCTGCAACCACCGCTGCACCTTCTGCATCATCCCGGCGATGCGCGGCGATCTCGTCAGCCGCCCGATCGGCGAGGTGCTCGTCGAAGCCGAGCGCCTGCTGGCCGCCGGCGTGCGCGAACTGCTGGTGATCTCGCAGGACACCAGCGCCTACGGCGTGGACGTCAAGTACCGCACCGGGTTCTGGAACGGCCGTCCGATCAGGACCCGGATGGCCGAACTCGCGGGAGCACTCGACGCGCTGGCGCGCGCCCATGGCGCCTGGGTGCGCCTGCACTATGTCTATCCGTATCCGCACGTCGACGACGCGATCGCGCTGATGACCCGCGACCCGGCGCAGGGCGGGCTGCTGCCCTATCTCGACGTGCCGTTCCAGCACGCGAGTCCGCGCCTGCTCAAGCTGATGAAACGCCCCGCCAACGCCGAAGGCACGCTGAAGCGGATTCAGGCCTGGCGTGCCGCTCGCCCCGACCTGGTGATCCGCAGCACCTTCATCGTCGGTTTCCCCGGCGAGACCGAGCGCGAGTTCGACGAACTGTTGTCGTTCCTCGACGCGGCCGAGCTCGACCGCGTCGGCTGCTTCGCGTATTCGCCGGTGGATGGCGCTGCCGCCAATGCGTTGCCCGACCCGCTGCCCGAAGCGGTGAAGGAAGAGCGCCGGGCGCGCTTCATGGCGGCGCAGGCGTTGATCAGCGCGGGGCGCCTCCGCGCGCGGGTGGGCGACACGATGACGGTGCTGGTCGACGGTCACGAGGGCGGCATCGCGATCGCCCGCAGCGCGGCCGACGCACCCGAGATCGACGGCACGGTCCGGATCGCACGCGGCAGCAAGCTCGCCGTTGGAAGCTTCGCGCGTGTCGTGATCACCGGAGCCGACGACCACGACCTCGCAGGACGAATCGCGCGATAAGTCGCGGCGCATCAGCGTTTTTGTCGCATCGACAAACGTTCGTCAGTGCGGTAAAAAGTGCCATCAGACGACGGCCGCGCTCCGCGGCGCCGCCGGAATCCCCCCTTCTCAGGAAATTCAGCCGATGACCTCACTCCCCGGCGCCCCGCTACGCGTGATCGCGCGCCCCGTCACCGCCTGTGCGATCGCGACCGTACTGCTCCTTGCCGCCGGCTGCGGCAAGGAGGAGAAGAAGCAGGCGGCGGCTCCTCCCGTCGAGGTCACGGTTCTCAAGGTGGTGGCGAGGGATGTGCCCATCTCCTCCACTTTCGTCGCGCAGACGCAAAGCTCGCAGGCGGTCAACGTCGCGGCGCGCGTTTCCGGATTTCTGGACAAGCGCGTGTACACCGAAGGCGCCGTGGTCAAGGCCGGCCAGGTGCTGTTCCGGATGGACCCGAAGCCGTTCCAGGCGCAGGTTGATGGCGCGGCGGCGGCGTTGCAGCGCAACCAGGCCGCGCTGGAGGTGGCACGCGCCAACCTTGGCCGTACCAAACCGCTGGCCGCGCAGAACGCGCTGTCGCAGAAGGACCTCGACGACGCGCAGGGACAGTACGAGCAGGCAGCCGCCGCGGTCGCGCAGTCGCAGGCGCAACTCGATTCCGCGAAGCTCGACCTCTCGTACACGACGATCAGCTCGCCGGTCGACGGCGTCTCCAGCTTTTCCGTGGTGGCCGAGGGCACTTACGTCAACACCCAGAACAGCCTGTTGACGACCGTGTCGGTGCTGAGCCCGATGTGGATCAACTTCAGCCTTTCCGAGAACGAAGTGGGCCGCATACGCAGCGAGGCTGAAAAAGGGCTGCTCAAGCTGCCCGCCGATCGCCAGTTCGTCGTGGAAATCGAACTCGTCGACGGCACCGTGTTCCCGTACAAGGGCAGAATCACGTTCGCCGACCCTTCGTACAACTCGCAAACCGGCACGTTCCTGATCCGGGCCTCCGTCGAGAATCCGCAGGGCGTGCTTCGGCCCAACCAGTACGTGCGCACGCGGCTGCACGGCGCGGTCCGGCCGAACGCCATCCTCGTGCCGCAGCGCGCGGTGCAGCAGGGCGCGAAGGGCCATTTCGCCTGGGTCGTGAACAAGGCCGGCAAGGCGGAGCTACGGCCGGTGGTCGTCGGCGACTGGTACGGCGACAGCTGGTTCATCTCGCAGGGGCTCGCCGCCGGCGATCAGGTCGTCGTCGACGGCGCGTTGCGGCTGGCGCCCGACGCAGCCGTCAAGGTGACGCCGTACGTGCCGAAGCCGGATTCGCCGCAAGCGGCACCGGCGACGCGCGCACCGGGAGCAACGCTGTCCGTGCAATTCGCCACGGGCAAGGCCACGCTCGACGGCGAGGCGGTCCGGGTGCTCAAGGGCTTCGCGCCGGCGATGAAGTCCGGCACCAACCCGATCGACGTGACCGGCTTCGCCGACCGCACCGGCAATCGCGCGGCCAACGCCGAACTCGCCAAGCGCCGCGCAATCGCCGTGCGCGAAGCGTTGCTCGCCGAGGGCATCGCCGCCGACCGCGTCCGCCTGAAGCCACCGCAGGACGTGACGGGACCCGGCACCGACCGCGAGGCCCGGCGCGTCGAAATCGCGGTCGGCAAGTAGCCGCGACGACGCCGATCATGTTCTCGCGCTTCTTCATCGAACGGCCGATCTTCGCGTCGGTCGTCTCGATCATCATCTGCCTCGCCGGCCTGGTCGCGATGGTCGTGTTGCCTGTCCAGCAATACCCGACGATCACGCCGGTCCAGATCACGGTCTCCGCCACCTACCCGGGCGCCGACTCGAAGACCCTGGCCGACTCCGTCGCCGCGCCGATCGAGGCGCAGATCAACGGCGTCGACAACATGCTGTACATGTCGTCGACGAGCTCGGCCAACGGCCAGCTCTCGCTGACCGTCTATTTCTCGCTCGAGACCGATCCCGACATCGCGCAGGTGCAGGTGCAGAACCGGGTCAACCTCGCGCTGCCCCAGCTGCCGACCGCGGTGACGCAGCTCGGCGTCTCGGTGCAGAAGAAGTCGTCGTCGATCATGATGCTGATCGGCGTGTTCGGAACGGGCGACCGCTACAGCGCCGACTACATCGCAAACTACGCCAACGTCTACGTCCTCGATGCGCTCAAGCGCGTGCCGGGTGCCGGCCAGGCATCGATCATGGGCGTGCCCGACCAGGCGATGCGGATCTGGATGAACCCGGACCGCATGACCTCGCTCGGCATCACCACCAGCGACATCGCC
The DNA here is from genome assembly GCA_963788185.1 of uncultured beta proteobacterium. Classification (GTDB taxonomy): domain Bacteria; phylum Pseudomonadota; class Gammaproteobacteria; order Burkholderiales; family Casimicrobiaceae; genus CAIWHR01. Next base: position 137,443 of record CAWBGE010000017.1, on the reverse strand, counting down.
AACGCGATCAAGGCGCAGAACGCGCTGTTCGGCGCCGGGCAGATCGGGCAGCAGCCGACGGAGGGTGCGGTCGAGCTCACCTTCCCCGTCGTCACGCAGGCGCCGTTCACCGATCCTCGGCAGTACGAGCAGATCATCCTGCGCGCGAGCCAGGACGGCAGCGCGATCGTCCGTGTGGGCGACGTCGCGCGCGCCGAGGTGGGGCTGCGCCAGTACATCGTCGATTCGAAGCTCAATGGCACCCCGTCCACCGCGATCGCCGTCTACCTGCAGCCGGGCGCCAACGGGCTCAAGGTCTCGGCGGGCGTCAGGAAGGCGCTGGAGGAGATGAAGGCGCGGTTCCCGGAGGGGATGGACTACATCGTCGCGCTCGACACCAACGACTTCGTCAAACTGTCGATCGAGGAAGTGATCCACACGCTGTTCGAGGCGGTCGCGCTGGTCGTGCTTGTCGTCTACCTGTTCCTGCAGAGTTTCCGTACCACGATCATCTGCACGGTGGCGATCATGGTTGCACTGATCACGACCTTCGCGGGCATGCTGGCGCTCGGCTTCTCGATCAACCTCGTCACGCTGTTCGGGCTGGTGCTCGCGATCGGCATGGTCGTCGACGATGCGATCGTCGTCGTCGAAAACGTCGAGCGCAACATGCACGAACACCATCTCGCGCCCAGGGAAGCCACGATCAAGTCGATGGAGGAGATTTCGGGCTCGCTGGTCGCGGTCGTGCTGGTGATGGCGTCGGTGTTCATCCCGGCGGCGTTCCTGCCCGGAACGACGGGCCAGCTCTACAAGCAGTTCGCGATCACCATCGTGGTCTCGGTGGCGGTGTCCGGGTTCGTCGCGCTGACGCTGACGCCGGCGATGTGCGCGCTGATACTCAAGCACAACCCGCCGCCGCAACGCGGCTTCTTCGCCTGGTTCAACCGCCAGGTCGACGCGGTGACGCGGGGCTTCGGCCACGCGGTGGAGCTCGTCATCAAGCGCGCGGCCGTCGCACTGGTGCTGCTCGCCGTCTTTCTCTGGAGCATCTACCACCTGTTCACGGTGCTGCCGACGAGCTTCGTGCCAAACGAAGACCAAGGCTACGTGATGGCGGCGATCATCATGCCCGAAGCCGCGAGCCTCGACCGCACGCAGGCGGTGGCCGAGAAGGTCGACGCGATCCTGGCCAGGATACCGGGCGTCGAGACGCGCGCGATGATCACCGGCTACAGCCTGCTCGACGGCGGCTTCAAGACCAATGCCGGCACCTTCTTCGTGACGCTCAAGGATTTCAGGGAGCGCTACGGCTCGACCGAGGCGGCGGCGACGCAGAATGCGCGCGCCGTGCTGGCGAACCTGTACCGCGAGGTGCAGGGCATCGGCGAGGCGATCGTCATCCCGGTCGCGCCGCCGCCGATTCCCGGCATCGGCACCACCGGCGGCTTCGAGTTCTGGATCCAGGACACCGGCGCCGGCGACCCGGCGCAACTCGACGAGGTCACGCAGGAGTTCGTCAGGAAGGCTCGGTCCAGGACCGAACTCGCGAGCCTCTCTTCCACCTTCCGCGCCAATACGCAGCAGTTGCGCGCCGTCGTCGATCGCGAGAAAGCGACGCTGCTCGGCGTACAGGTGGAGGACGTCTACAGCGCGATCCAGGCGCAGTTCGGTTCGCTGACCGCCAGCCAGTTCAACCAGTTCAGCCGCGTCTGGTGGGTGGTGCTCCAGTCCGACGCCAGGTACCGGCAGAATCCCGAGGACCTGACGCGGCTGTACACGCGATCGAAGGACGGCAGCATGGTGCCGCTGTCGGCACTGGTCACTACCCGCTGGGTCGCCGGACCCGACCTGCTGCCGCATTTCAACGGTTTCCCCGCGTCCAAGGTCAACGGCAATCCGGCAGCCGGCTACAGTTCCGGCGATGCCATCGCCGCGATGGAATCGGTCGCTGAGGAGGTCCTGCCGCCGGGCTACACTTTCGCGTGGTCCGGGCTTGCGTACGAGGAGAAGAAATCCGGCGGCACGTCGATGATCGCGTTCGTGTTCGGCCTCATCATCGTGTTCCTGGTGCTCGCAGCGCAGTACGAGTCGTGGACATTGCCGGGCGCGGTGATGTCGGCGGTGCCGTTCGGGATTCTCGGCGCGCTCGTCACCAACTGGGCGCGCGGCCTCGAGAACGACGTCTATTTCCAGATCGGCCTGCTGGTGCTGATCGGACTCGGTGCGAAGAACGCGGTGCTGCGCGTCTCGGCCGCCGTCGAGTTCCGGCGCCAGGGCAAGTCGATCATGGAAGCGACGATCCTTGCCGGCGAACAGCGGCTGCGGCCGATCATCATGACCTCGCTCGCGTTCGCCGCCGGCTGCCTGCCGCTCGCACTCGCGATGGGCGCCGGCGCCAACGCGCGGCACTCGATCGGCACCGGCATCATCGGCGGCATGATCGGCGAAACGACGCTCGCGATGCTGTACGTGCCGCTGCTGTTCTACCTGTTCGACCAGCTCACCGAGGGCAAAAGCAAGGCGCCTGGTGGCGCGCCGGCTGCGCCGGTCGCAGCGGCAACACACGGCGAAGATGGCGGCGGTGCGGCGGCGGCGCCCGACACACCGAGGGAGGGCCACTGAGATGAGAAGTCGGCCTGCGCTCGCTTCATTCGCCTTCATCGCGGCGCTGCTCGCCGGCTGCACGATGGGCCCGGATTACGTGCGCCCGAAAGTGGATGCGCCGGCCGCTTTTCGCTTCGAGCCGGCCGCCGCCGCGGACACCGCAAACACGGCATGGTGGAAGCAGTACGGCGATCCCGTCCTCGACGAATTGATCGAAACGGCGCTCGCCGGCAATCTCAACGTCAGGATTGCCGCGGCCAATGTCCTGCAGGCACTGTCGGTGATCACGCAGACGCGCTCGGCGCTGTTCCCCCAGGTCGGCTACGGGGCAAGCGGCGAAAGGCTGCGCAGCCCCGACGGCGGCATGGCTGCGGTCATCCCGAACTATCCGAATCCGCAGACGACCTACCAGGCGCTGCTCACGGTCAGCTGGGAAATCGACCTCTGGGGCCGGATCTGGCGCCTGTCCGAAGCCGCACAGGCGAACATGCTCGCCACCGACGAGGCCCGTCGCGGCGTCATCCTGACGCTGGTGAGCGCGGTCGCGACCAGCTACATCCAGCTGCGGGGTCTGGACGAGCAGCTTGCGATCGCCAAGCGCACGCTTGGAACCTACGCCGAATCAGTGGCCTTGTACCAGCTCCAGTTCAGGTACGGACAGATCTCGCGGATGACCGTCGCGCAGGTGCAATCGCAGTACGAAACCGCCGCCGTGCAGATCCCGCAGATCGAGGCGCAGATCGCGCAAACCGAAAACGCTCTGTCGATCCTGCTCGGGCGCAACCCGGGCCCCATCCCGCGCGGCAAGTCGATCTACGATCTGGCGCTGCCGGCGGTGCCCGCGGGCGTTCCGTCCGCACTGCTCGAGCGCCGACCCGACCTCATGCAGGCCGAGCAGGCGCTGATCGCCGCCAATGCGCAGATCGGCGCAGCCCGCGCGCTGTACTTTCCGACGATCTCGCTCACCGGTGCGCTCGGCAGCTCGAGCCCGGATCTTTCGAAGCTGTTCCAGGGGCCGACCCGGACGTGGAACTACGCGGGGCAACTCGTCGGGCCGATCTTCACCTTCGGCGCGGTCAGCGGTCAGGTGGCGCAGTCCGAAGCCGCGCAGCAGGCGTCGCTGCTGAACTACCAGCTGTCGATCCAGAACGCGTTCGCCGACGTCGACAACGCGCTGGTGAGCAACCGGAAGCTGCAGGATCAGCAGGTTGCGCAGGAACGGCTGGTCGCGGCACTGCAAGACTACGCGCGCCTCGCCAGACTGCAATACGAAGGCGGTTACGCACCCTACTCGACCGTGCTGCAGGCCGAACAGACGCTGTTCCCCGCCGAACTAGCACTCGCCGCGGTGCGCGCGTCGGTCTTCAATTCCGCCGCGAACACGTACAAGGCGATGGGCGGTGGCTGGGTCGCCGAGGCGGACAAGCTCACGGGAACCGCCGGCAACTCCGGCGCCGGGCGCGCAGCGTCGGGTTCCGCCAACTGACGGGCCGCCGGCGAAGCGCCGGCCGGGCGTCGCTACTTCCGTGCGAGGTCCGCTGCGGCCAGGTCACGCGCGAGATCCGCGAGGATCTCTCCCAACGCGCCGGACAACGCCTGTGCGTACGCCTCCGGCGTGGCATCGCGCACTGCCGCACGCCGCTGATAATTCCGCGACCACAGCGGGGTCGACGAGCCCGCGTCGGCACGGGACAGGTAGAACGATATCGCCAACTCGGCCTTGGGCCCGGCCGGATCGCGCACGTCTGCGTATAACGCCGACACGAATCCGTCGAGCACCCAGTCGCCGTCGGGCGGCGCGCCGGGCGGAATCACGCGGGCAAACACACCCGATCGATCAAGCGAGCGTGCCGTGATCTCGCCGATCATCGCCGCCGGCGCCACCAGAAACTCGCTGTAGAAATCGGCGTCGTATCTCAACTCGGTCGACCGGTAGACGAGCGCGCGCCCCCGGAACGGCGCCGCGACGTTGATGGTTCCGACACGGAGGGCAAAGGGATGGACACGGGCACCTGCGGCGGCAGGCGGCGGCTCGAGCAGGAACGTGTGCTTGACCGGCGCCGGGCGGGAAAGCGCGCATCCGCCCAGCACGGCAATGGCCGCCAGCAATGCGATCAGAACCGCAGCGCGCGGTCCCCGGCAGGCTTGGAAAAGGGCGATCATCGGCGGCCTTCCAGTGGGAGTGGGCGCGCAGGCGGCTCGCCGTACAGCAGGTTGGCCGGATAGCGCTTGGTGTCTTCGGTGAGGTCGCGCAGGTTGTCGGTGATCTGGCGCAGGTTTTCGATGGTCGCCGAGAGGTCCGCCTCGCCCGTGCCGATGATGCGATCGAGTCGACCCAGCGTGCGCGACAGGCTCTGCAAGCTGCGCGGAAGGACCGGGTCGTCGACGATGGCCCGCACCCGCGCCATCGCCGCAGCCGCATCGTCGGGCAGTTTCTGCCACGCCGGATTCGCCAGCGTCTTCCGGAGTTCGGCGTTGGTGGTGCGCAACTCGGCCAGCAGCGCGACGCCCTCCTCGGAGAACTGTTTCACGGCGAGGCCGTCGAGCGTGGTCTCGACCTTGCCCATGACGCGCTCGGTACGGCGCGCGATCGCGCCGGTGTCCACCGCCGCGATCCGCGCTTCGGTGGTGGTCATCAGCCGGTTGAGATTGGCCACCGTGCCCTCGACATCGAGCCTCTGCAGCCGTTCGAGAAGCTCGGACGCGGCGTTGACGAACTGCAGCACCGTCGACCGCGCGCTGGGGATATAGGTGTTCTCGGGTTCCCAGTCGATCGGCAGCAGCGGCGGAGGCGGATCCAGATAGTCGATCTCGAGGTAGTTGGTGCCGGTGATGCCCTGCGGAGTGAGCCGCGCGCGCAAGCCGCGCTCGACCTCCCGCCGCGCATTGTCGGCGCCGGTGATCTCGCCGGTGACGCGCCCGCCCAGGAGCTTGGGTTGCAGCTGCGCCTCGACCATCACGTAGCGCAGGCGGTCGTGTGCCGGCTTGTCCTGCTGGTACCGGACGTAGGTGAAGCTGATCTTGGTGACGTCGCCGATCACCACACCGCGGTACTTGACCTTGGAACCGATGTCGAGGCCCTGCACCGACTCGTCGAAATAGGTCTCGATCGTGATCTTGGGCTGGAACCAGCGCCCGGACCCGATGACCACCAGCAAAGCGCCGCCGGCCAGCACCGAGCCGATCACGAACATGCCGAGCTTGTAGTAGTTGGCTTTGAGACTCATCGTCGAACGGCCGCCGGTCAGGCGCCCGCGGTTTCGGGTTCACGGCGGAAGAACGCGCGCACCCGCGGGTCGGTGCTGGAATCGCGAAGCGTGCGCGGGTCGCCGACCGCGATGATACCCTTGGCGCGGCGATCGAGCAGCACGACGCGGTCGATGCAGTTGAACACGCTGGGCAGGTCGTGCGTGACGATGACGAACGTGACGCCCAGGCTTTCCGCGAGCCGGCGTATGGTCGCATCGAGCGTCGCCGACGTGATGGGGTCGAGCCCCGACGACGGCTCGTCGAGGAACAGGATCGAGGGATCGAGCGCCATCGCCCGGGCGATGCCTGCCCGCTTTTGCATGCCCCCGGACAATTCGGCGGGAAGATGCCCGGTGAAGGCCTCGAGGCCGACCAGCGCGAGCTTCATACGCGCCAGCAGATCGATGGCGTCGGCCGGCAGCGACGTGTACTCCTCGAGCGGCAGGCTCACGTTTTCGAGCAGCGTCATCGAGCCGAACAACGCGCCGGACTGATACATGACGCCGAAGCGGCGCCGGATCGCTTCCAGCTCGTCGTTCGCGGCGGTGACGATGTCGTCGCCGTCGATCAGGATGCGGCCGACGATCGGTTGCGTTAGGCCGATCATGTTTTTCATCAGCGTGCTCTTGCCGCAGCCGGACCCTCCGAGAATGCCGAACACCTCGCCGCGATGCACCTCGAAGGCGACGTTGGTCAGGATCGGAACGCCGTCGTAGCCCGAGTCGACGCCCTCGACACGGATGACAGCTTGCGCGGCGTCAGGGGAATCGGCGCTCATATGTCCAGCATGTAGTAGGCCAGCGCGAACACGCCGTCGACGACGACCAGCAGGATGATTCCCGACACCACCGCGCGCGTCGCCGAATCGCCCACGGCGGAGGCGCCGGCCTGCGTCTGCAGTCCGCGCAGGCAGCCGATGCCGGCGATCAGCGTGGCGAACACGAACGACTTCACGAATCCGGCCATGAAATCGGTGACCGTGACCGCGGCGTCGACTTCCTTCAAAAAGGTGACGAACGGAATCGAAAACGACGTCATGGTCACCGCGCCGCCGAGAAGACCCACCAGGTTGGCGAACAGCGTCAGCAGCGGCGTCATCAGCACCGCGCCGATGATCCTCGGCGTCACCAGGAAGCGCACCGGATCCAGCCCCATCGTCGTCAGCGCATCGACCTCCTGATTGACGCGCATGGTGCCGATCTCCGCCGCGAACGCGGCGCCCGAGCGGCCGGCGAGCAGGATCGCCGTCATCAGCGGACCCAGCTCGCGCAGCATCGCCAGGCCGATGAGATCGGCGACGAAGATCTCGGCGCCGAAGCGCCTCATCGGCACCGCCGACTGGAACGCGAGGATCATGCCGAGCAGGAACGAGATCAGCGCCACGATCGGCAGCGCGTCGACGCCGACGCGCTCGCAGATGTGCCAGACGTCCCTCCAGCGAACGCTTCCCGGATGCGTCACCGCGTAGCCCAGTGCAGCCGCGGTCTCGCCGATGAACTCCACCTGCGCCCTCACGTCGCGCCAGGTCGCCGCGGTGGCGCGCCCGACTTCCTCCAGCATGCGGCCGCGCGGCGGTTCCGGGTCGAGGTCGTGGTCGAACACCCCGGGGTCGAACTCACGCAGCAGCGCTGTGTAGGCGGGCTGCAGATTCAGGATCTCGATGTCGGCTCCGCGCGGCGAGCGCAGGAGATCGACGAACAGCGCCACGCCGGCGCCGTCGCAATAATCGACCGCCCCGGCTTCGACGGCGATCCGTCCCGGCGGAGCGCCCGCCGCAGCCTCGCGCACCGCCCCCCACAACTCGGGCAGCGTCGACGCGTCGAGACGGCCCGTCAGCGCAATGACGCGGTGGCCGTCCGGTGAGTGGTCGATCGCAAGCGCCGCCATCCTGGTCGCCGGGGTTGCCGCGGTAACGCTCTCAGTCGACGAGTTCGACGCTGTTGCCGGCCACGCGCACGCGATCGCCCTCGCGCACGTAGGGCTCGTAGGCGAGTGTCACCACACGGCTGCGGCCGCTGTCGAGTTTCACCGTCACCTGCCATTGCGGCTTTTCGTAGGAGCTGGGCGACTTGCGGTAATTCGCACCGCCTGACGAGCCGAGCAGCACCATGCCCTGGTTCGACAACCCCGGACCGATCTCGAAGGACGTGACGGCAGCCGAGCGGCTGCCGGCCGGCTGCGTGCCGGTGGTCCCCAACGGCGTCCAGTTCTCCTTGACCGTGACCTGGCGAATCGACTCGATGCGGCCGCAGGGAAATTCGGCGCAGCCGGGCGCAACCGGCGCCCCCTGCGCGTGGGCGACGGCGGCGAGCAACGACGATGCGAGGATCAGGACAACGCTGCGCAACGCAGATTTCGTACAGGCCACGGGTCACTCCGGCAGCGTGTTGAGATAGAACATCGCGTGCAGCAGCGGCCCAGGGCGGCCGAGGCTCCCCAGCCAGCGCTGAAAAATGGGATCGATGTCGCCGCTGCGATAGAGACCTGCCAGCGTGCGGTTGACGATCAGCCTCAATTCGGGGTCGTCGCGGCTCACCACCAGTGCGTAGGGTTCGAAGGAAAAATCGCCGGCGACGAATCCGAACTCCGCCGGTCTCGCCTGCCGCTGCCGCAATCCGGTGAGCACAACGCGATCGGCGGCATATCCGTCGACCGCGCCGCGCGCAAGCTGCTGCATGCCCTCGGCGCCGCTCTTGACCGGCACCAGAATCGCGGTCCCTCCCAGCGCGTTCAGCGCGTGGACCAACGCCGCTTCGGTGGTGGTGCCGCCTATGACCGCGATCTTCCGGCCCTTGAGATCGGCGATGCGCCCGAGCTTGGACTTCGCGCGGACGAGAATGCCGCCGCCGTCGACATAGATCGGCAGGCTGAAATCCACCGCCTTCATCCGCGACAGCGTCGCCGTCGTCGTTCCGCACTCGATGTCGACGCGGCCCGAGGCGACCGCAGCAATGCGCCCGGCTGCCTCGAGCGGCTCCCACAGCACCTTCATCTCGGCGAGGCCGAGATCCTTCTGGATGGCGGTCGCAACCCGCGCGCACAACTCGGTGCTGTAGCCGAGGATCCGCCCGTCGCGGTCCTTGAACGAAAACGGCGCGGCATCGCTGCGATAGCCGAGTGTGATCGCGCGCGCCTCCTTGATGCGGTCCAGCGTCGGCGACGGCGCTGCGGCCGAGGAAACGGCCGCGTGCAGGACGAGTGCCGCAGCGAGGGAGGCGATCGGAATGCGGAGGTGCGCGCGCATGCGTGGGAGGCCATGTGAGAGTGGGCGGCAGTCTAGCATGGAGACGGGCCGTCCAAGCGCGCGGACGCGCTGCCGGAGCGGCACATCCGTCGAGCGTCGACTTCGCTTACACTTTCACCGATCGGATGCCGGACGCGGGCAACCCAATCGCCCCCGGCTCCCGACGTTTCACGCGTACGCGCCACCCACCACCGCGGCACCGCCCGACGACCAGCCTCCTCGCAAGGCGTTCCGATGTCAGAGCCCATCCGCTTCCTGCTGAACGGCGACGAGATCGCCGTCGACGGGCTGTCGCCAGAGACGACGCTGCTCGACTATCTGCGCGAGGTGCGCCGCCTCACCGGGACCAAGGAGGGCTGTGCGGAGGGAGACTGCGGCGCATGCACGGTGATCCTCGCCGAGCCGGTCGACGACGGCGGGCTCGCCTGGCGCCCGATCAACGCCTGCATCCGGCTGCTGCCCACCGTCGACGGCAAGGCGGTATTCACCGTCGAGAGCCTGAAGTTTCCAGACGGCAGTCTCCATCCGATCCAGGAAGCGCTGGTCCGCGACCACGGATCGCAATGCGGCTTTTGCACGCCGGGCTTCGTAATGAGCCTCTTCGGGCTGTACAAGAATGCCGCCCGCTGGTCGCGCGCCGATGCCGAGAACGCGCTGTCCGGGAATCTCTGTCGCTGCACCGGCTACCGGCCGATCCTGGATGCGGCGCAAGCGATCGCCGGCCTGCCCCCGCCCGACGGCTGGCGCAGTCCCGGCGTCGATGCCAGCGGCGCGCGGCGGATCAGCGCGGACGAGCGGGCGCTTGCCGGGCGCCTGCGCAGGCTTGTCCGTGCGAGCGAATTCGTCTACGCGCATGGAGGCCAGGCATACCGTGCGCCGACGACGCTGGACGCGCTGGCTCGACGCTTCGCCGATCACCCCGACGCGCGCCTGCTTGCGGGGGGCACCGACGTCGGGCTGTGGGTCACCAAAGAGCAGCGCCCGCTGGGCGACATCATCCACACCGGCAACGTCGACGAGCTGCAGGCGATCCGCCGGGACGCCAGCGGCTGCGCCATCGGCGCCGCGGTCACCCTGGAGCGCGCTTTCGCCGCGCTGGTCGGTGACTGGCCGGAGTTGCGCGAGACCTGGGAGCGCTTCGCGTCGCCGCCGATACGCAATTCCGGCACGCTGGGCGGCAACGTCGCCAACGCCTCGCCGATCGGCGATTCGATGCCGGTGTTGATCGCGCTGGACGCACGGCTCGAACTGCGGCAGGGCAAGTCGCTGCGCAGCCTCCGCGTCGAGGACTTCTACCCAGCCTACCGGAAGACCGTGCTGTCGCGCGGCGAATTCGTCGTCCGGGTCGAAGTGCCCGCGCGTCTCCCCGGCACCACCTTGCGCGCCTACAAGCTGTCGCGCCGCCACGATCAGGACATCGCATCGGTCTGCGTTGCGATCCGCCTGGATCTTGACGGTGCGCACATCATCGGCGCGCGCATCGGCTGCGGCGGCGTCGCGGCGACACCCCGCCGCGCAGCCGCCACCGAGCACGCGCTCAAAGGTCGCGACTGGAACGAGACCACGGCGCGCGCGGCGGCGGCCGCGATCGCCGCCGAGTTCGCACCGATCACCGACATGCGCGCGACGGCGGGCTACCGGCGGCGCGCGCTCGCCAATCTGCTGTGGCGATTCTGGCTGGAGACCAACCCCGCGCGCGACAGCGCGACGCCGCTGCGCGTGCAGGATGTCCAGCCCGGAAGAATGCCGTGATCGAGCGCACCGAAATCGCGGCCACCGCCGTCGCCGGCGCCCCCATCGCGCACGACTCGGCGCGTCTGCACGTCACCGGCGAGGCCGCCTACACCGACGACCTGCCCGAGCCGCAGGGCACGCTGTATGCGGCGCTGGGCTGCAGCGCCGTCGCGCATGGCCGGCTCGGGAGCATCGACCTCGCGTCCGTCCGCGCGGCGGCCGGCGTCGTCGACGCGATCACCGCAGCCGACCTGCCCGCCGCCAACGACGTGGGGCCGATCGTACACGACGATCCCATCCTCGCCGCCGGCGAGGTCCAGTTCGCTGGCCAGCCGATCTGCGCGGTGCTCGCGCGCTCGATGCCTGCGGCGCGGGCCGCGGCGAAGCTCGCCCGCTTCGACATCGAGCCGCTGCCGGCGATCCTGACCATCGACGATGCGCGCAAGGCCGGGTCGTACGTGCTGCCCCCGGTCCACCTCGCGCGCGGCGACGCCGCGGGCGCCCTGGGGCGCGCCCCGCACCGACTCGCAGGCACCGTCGCCAGCGGTGGCCAGGACCATTTCTACCTCGAAGGACAGGTGTCGCTTGCCCTTCCGCAGGAGGACGGCGGCATGCTCGTCCACTGCTCGACGCAGCATCCCGGCGAAGTGCAGCGCCGGGTCGCGGCTGCGCTCGGCGTCGCCGACCACCGCGTCACCGTCGTCTGCAGGCGCATGGGTGGCGGCTTCGGCGGCAAGGAAACGCAGATGTCGAGGTTCGCGTGCATCGCCGCCGTGTTTGCCCGCCGCAGCGGCCGCGCGGTCAAGCTGCGCCTCGATCGCGACGACGACATGGTGACGACCGGCAAGCGGCACGCCTTCCGCTACGACTACGACGTCGGCTACGACGACGACGGGCGGATTCTCGGTCTCGATCTCACGCTGTCGTCGCGCTGCGGGTTTTCGGCGGATCTCTCGGGCCCTATCAACGACCGTGCGATGTTCCACGCCGACAACTGCTACTGGCTGCCCGACGTCGCGCTGCACTCCTACCGCTGCAGGACGCACACGGTCAGCGATACCGCCTTTCGCGGCTTCGGCGGCCCCCAGGGGATGTTCGCCATCGAATGGGTGATCGACGCGATCGCGAGGGCGCGGGGCCTGGATCCGCTGGATGTTCGACGCGTCAATCTCTACGGCACGTCCGAACGCAACGTCACCCCCTACGGAATGACGGTCGACGACAACGTTGCGCCGCAGCTGATCGATGCGCTCGAGCGGTCTTCCGGTTACCGCGCGCGCCGCGCCGCCATCGACGCATGGAATCGCGGCAGCCCCGTGCTGAAGCGAGGCATCGCGCTCACCCCGGTCAAGTTCGGGATTTCGTTCACCGCCGCCCACTACAACCAGGCCGGCGCGCTGCTGCACCTCTATGCCGACGGCAGCCTGATGCTCAACCACGGCGGCACCGAGATGGGCCAGGGCCTCTTCACCAAGGTCGCCCAGGTCGTCGCGCAGGAACTCGGCGTTTCGCTTGCCCGCGTCCGCGTCAGCGCCGCCGACACCAGCAAGGTGCCGAACGCCTCGCCGACCGCCGCATCGTCGGGCAGCGACATCAACGGCATGGCCGCGCAGGACGCGGCGCGCAAGCTCAAGGCCGCGCTGGCCCGGCACGTCGCTACACGGTTCGGCGCGGACGCCGACGACATCGTCTTCGCCGACGACGAGGTTCGCGCGGGCGAGCAGCGCTTCGCCTTTGCCGACATCGCGCGCTCCGCCTATTTCGCCCGCGTCCCGCTGTCCGCCACCGGGTTCTATGCAACGCCCAGGATCCACTACGACCGCAAGACGCTCATCGGGCGCCCGTTCTTCTACTTCGCCTACGGTGCCGCGGTATCGGAGGTCGTCATCGATACGCTGACCGGCGAGACGCGGCTGCTCGGTGTCGACATCCTGCACGATGCCGGTACCTCGCTCAATCCGGCGATCGACCGCGGGCAGATCGAAGGCGGCTTCCTGCAGGGCTACGGCTGGCTGACGATGGAAAATCTGTGGTGGAGCGACGAGGGCACGCTGCGCACGCACTCGCCGTCGACGTACAAGATACCGACGGCGCGCGAGTGGCCGCGGCATTTCGCCATCGCGTTCTTCGACCGACCCAACCGCGAGGAGACGATTCATCGCTCCAAGGCCGTGGGCGAGCCGCCGTTGATGCTCGCACTGTCGGCGTTCCACGCCATACGCGATGCCATGGCGAGCGTCGCCCCCGGACGCGTGCCCCCCCGCCTCGACGCGCCGGCAACACCCGAGGCGATACTGCTTGCCCTCGACGCCGCGGTCGGCGCGGGTGCGTCCCCGGCGGGCGAAAAGCCGTGACCGACGCCGCCGGGGAGGCCGGCTACCCCTACGCCGCGCTGCGCGCGTTGCTCGCCGAGGAGCCGCACGCGGTGCTGGTCTGCGTGGCGGGCGCTCGCGGATCGACACCGCGCGAAGCCGGCGCGACGATGATCGTCACGCCGACCCGCGCCATCGGCACCATCGGCGGCGGCAAGCTCGAGTTCGAGGCGCTGCGCATTTCGCGCGACGCGCTCGCGCGAACCGACGCGAAGGCCGGGTGGGCATCGCGGGTCCGCTTTCCGCTCGCGGCAGGCGTCGGGCAGTGCTGCGGCGGCGTGGCGACCCTTGCTTTCGCGGCGTTTTCGGCCGCCGATTGCGCGTGGCTGGCGCAGATCGGCACGGCGCTGCAATCCGGTGTGGGCGTTGCCGTGCTCATCGGCCTCGAACCCGATCGCAGTGCGCGGATGAGCGTCTCGGTCACCGAAGTTCACGGCAGCCTTGGCGGCGCTTGCGGGGACGCCGCGGCGATCGCGATTGCGCGCGCCCGACTCGCCACCGGCGACGCCGGAGCACCGCGCGCGACGATCGAGCAGGCCGGCGACATCCCCGTCCTGCTGCACCTGCCGCATGTCGGCGCCTTCGACGTGTACATCTTCGGCAACGGCCACGTCGGCCGCGCGCTGGCGCACATCTTCGGCGCGTTGCCGGCGCGCGTGCGCTGGATCGATGCGCGGGAGGCAAACTTTCCATCGACCCGGATGGCGAACGTCGAGGTCATCGCCACCGACGTGCCGGAGGCCGAGTTGCGCGCGGCGCCGCCCGGCAGCTACGTCGTCGTATCCACGCACAGCCATGCGCTCGATTTCGAGCTGGTCGCGACGGCATTGGCGCGCGACGACTGGTCTTACCTCGGGATGATCGGCTCGCGCGCCAAGCGGGCGCAGCTCGAGCGGCGGCTCGTCGCTCGCGGACTGCCGCCGGAGGCCATCGGCCGCGTCGTTTGCCCGATCGGAAGCGTCGCGGGCCTGCCGCGAGGCAAGGAGCCGGGATCGATCGCCGTCGCCGTGGCGGCGGAAATGCTGGCGCTGCGCGAACGCGCACGCGCGTCCGCTGCTGGGGAATCGCCGCCGGCTGCGGCATAATCGCGGGCATGCCCGACGCGCCGCATTCCCGTCCCCGCCTGCGCCTTTCGGGCATCACCAAGGCCTATCCGGCGGTCGTCGCCAACGATGGCATCGACCTTTCGGTGCAGCCCGGCGAGATCCATGCGGTGCTCGGCGAGAACGGCGCCGGCAAGTCGACGCTGATGAAGATCATCTACGGCGTCGTCCGCCCCGATGCCGGGACGATCCGCTGGAACGAGGACGTCGTGACCGTCGGCAATCCGGCGCGCGCGCGCAGGCTGGGCATCGGGATGGTGTTCCAGCATTTCTCGCTCTTCGAAACCCTCACCGTCGCCGAGAACATCGTGCTGGCGCTCGATGCCGGACGCGCGGGGAACGATCTGGCGACGCGAATTCGCGAGGTCTCGGCCCACTACGGGCTCCCGCTCGATCCCGGCCGGTACGTGCACACGATGTCGGTGGGCGAACGGCAGCGCGTCGAGATCGTGCGCTGCCTGCTGCAGGACCCGCGCCTGCTGATCATGGACGAACCGACGTCGGTGCTGACGCCGCAAGCCGTGGAGAAGCTGTTCGAGACGCTGCGCACGCTCGCCGCCGAAGGCTGCAGCATCCTCTACATCAGCCACAAGCTCGACGAGATCCGCGCGCTGTGCCATCGCGCCACCGTGCTGCGCGCCGGCAAGGTCACCGGCACCTGCGACCCGCGCCACGAGTCGTCGACGTCGCTGGCGCGGATGATGATCGGCGGCGACCTGCCGCATCCGAGGCGACAGGACGCGCGCGTCCGCGGCGAGGGTGGGCTCGTCATCGCCGGGCTGTCGATCCCTGCCGACGACCCGTTCGGCACTGCGCTGCACCAGATCAACCTGACGGTGAGCGCCGGCGAGATCGTCGGCATCGCCGGCGTCTCCGGCAACGGCCAGAAGGAGCTGCTCGCGGCACTGTCGGGGGAGCGCACCGTCGCCAACGCGGAGGCGATCACCTTCGACGGCGCGCCCGTGGGCACGCTCGATGCCGCGCGGCGCCGCGAACTCGGGCTGGGTTTCGTCCCCGAGGAGCGCCTCGGGCGCGGGGCCGTGCCCGACATGTCGCTCGCCGAAAACGCGCTCCTGACTGCGCATCGGCGCGGACTAACGGCGCGCGGCTTCATTCGTCCCGGCGCCATGCGCGACTTCGCGCGCGCCACCATCGCCGATTTCAACGTCAAGGCCCCGGGTCCGCACGCGGTCGCGCGCAGCCTCTCCGGCGGCAACCTGCAGAAGTTCATCGTCGGCCGCGAACTGCGCCAGCAGCCGCGGATCCTGATCGCGGCACAGCCCACCTGGGGCGTCGACGTCGGCGCGTCGGCGCAGATTCGCCAGGCGCTGCTGGACCTGCGCGATGCCGGCGTCGCCGTACTGGTGATATCGGAGGAACTCGACGAGCTGTTCGAGATCTGCGATCGCCTGGCGGTGATCGCGCAGGGGCGTCTGTCCGAGCCCAGGACCGTCGCCGCGACCAACGCCGGCGAGATAGGCCTCCTGATGAGCGGATCGTTCGTCGCCGGCGGTGCGCACAGCGAACGGCATTTCTCGCCCGCCGGCGCGCTGGGACTCGATTGATGGCGCACGCCTGATGCGGCTGCACCTCGAACCGCGACCCGAGCCGTCGCGCATCGCCGGCTGGCTGTCGCCGCTGATCGCGGCGCTGGCCACCATCGTCGTCGGCTTCGTCCTGTTCTCGGCCATGGGCAAGAATCCGTGGGAGGCCTTTCACGTGTTCTTCGTCAAGCCGCTCGAGACGCGGTACGGCGTCGGCGAACTGCTGCTGAAGGCGGGCCCGCTGATGCTCTGCGCGGTGGGGCTTGCCAACGGCTACCGCGCCAACGTGTGGAACATCGGTGCCGAGGGCCAGCTGACGATGGGCGCGATCTTCGGCGGCGGGCTCGCGCTCCTCTTTCCCGATTCGCCGTCGCCTTTCCTGCTGCCGGCGATGATCGTCGCCGGCGCATTGGGCGGCATGCTCTGGGCCGCGATGCCCGCGTGGCTGCGCACGCGCTTCAACGCCAACGAGATCCTGGTATCGCTGATGCTGGTCTACGTCGCGACGTACCTGTTGTCGCTGCTGGTGCATGGCCCCTGGCGCGACCCCGAAGGCTTCAACTTTCCGCAGTCGCGAATGTTCGGGGCTGCCGCGCTGCTGCCGAGTCTTCTCGACGAGACGCGGCTCAACGTCGGCTTCCTGATCGCGCTGGCCGCCATCGCCGCGGGATGGGTGTTCATGGCGCGGAGTTTCACCGGTTTCCAGATGCGCGTGGCCGGACAGGCGCCCGCCGCCGCCAATTACGCCGGCATCTCGGCCAGGCGCACCGTGTGGCTGGGCATGCTGATCGGCGGCGCTTGCGCCGGCATCGCAGGCATCGGCGAAGCCGCCGGCCCGATCGGGCAACTGCTGCCGTCGGTATCCCCCGGCTACGGCTTCGCCGCCATCATCGTGGCCTTCGTCGGACGCCTGCACCCGCTGGGCATCTTCTGCGCGAGCCTGCTGATGTCGCTGCTCTATCTCGGCGGCGAATCCGCGCAGATGGGGCTCGCGCTGCCTTCCGCGGTCACCGGGCTGTTCCAGGGCTTGCTGCTGTTCTTCCTGCTCGCCTCCGACGTCTTCATCCACTACCGGCTGCGGATTCCGTCCGTGCAGCCGGCGCTGCGATGATGGAGCACCTGCTCGAACTGGTGGTGCTGACGCTGGCCGCGGGGACGCCGCTCGTCTATGCCTCGCTGGGCGAGCTTGTCACCGAGAAGGCGGGCGTTCTCAACCTCGGCGTCGAGGGCATGATGCTCGTGGGCGCGGTGTCGTCGTTTGCCGTCGCGGCGAGCACGGGGCATCCGTGGCTGGGCGTTGTCGCCGGGCTGGCCGCCGGCGCGCTGCTGTCGCTGATCTTCGCCGTTCTGACGCTGACGCTGATGGCCAACCAGGTGGCGACAGGCCTGGCGCTGAGCCTGTTCGGCGTCGGTCTTTCGGCCTTCGCGGGACTCGACTACGTCAGCGTGGTGATCGAAGGCATCAAGCCGTTCGGATCGGGAACCCTGACCGAGCTGCCGGTCATCGGCAAGCTGCTGTTCGGCCACAATCCGCTCGTCTACCTGTCGCTGCTGCTGTTCGCGGGGATCCAGTGGTTTCTCTACCGCACCCGCCCCGGCCTCGTGCTGAGGGCGATCGGCGAATCGCCGCAGTCGGCGCATGCGATCGGCTACCCGGTGGTGCGCATCCGTTACCTGGCGGTGTTCTTCGGCGGCGCCTGCTCGGGTCTCGCCGGCGCGTATCTGGCAGTGGCTTACACGCCACTCTGGGTCGAGGGGATGACGGCCGGTCGCGGCTGGATCGCGCTGGCGCTGGTCGTGTTCGCGACCTGGCGTCCCTGGCGCGTGCTGGCCGGCGCGTATCTCTTCGGCGGGGTCACGCTGGCGACTTTCCAGGCGCAGGCAGGCGGCGTCGCGGTGCCGTCGCAGTTGCTGTCGATGCTGCCCTACGTCGCCACCATCGTCGTGCTGGCGATCGTCTCGCGCGACGCGACGACGATCCGTCTCAATGCGCCGGCGTCGCTGGGCCGGCCGTTCCATCCCGACGGTTGAGAGGGCGCGCATGGCACCGCTGCGCTTTCCGGCCTCTGCCGCAGGGAGAACGCTCCGATCGGGAGTCGATCGACTTCTGGAGAGAACGCTGATGCGAATTGATCCACGTCGACTTCTGGACCTCCTTGCGATTGCCAGACACGGCTCCTTCAGCGCCGCTGCGGACGCCATTGGCGCCTCGAGCTTCACCGCCGACAGCGGAAAGTGCTCCTTCGTGCGGCGCCGCTCGGCCTCGGCGCTTACCGCCGTACCGCCGATTTCGAACAGGCGCCGCATGTCGGGCACATCGACGACCGTCACCTGGTCGCCTTCGACAATGCCGACGAGCTTACGGCTGTCCTTGGAAAAGGTGGCTAGTTTCATGATTGAACCTGCTCCTGATGTCGGTGGTCGATGACGGCGTGTTCGGGTGCCATATCGCCGTCGCACCTGCCGCTTCGATTCGATCCCGGGCGCGTGCCGGGTGGCGAAACGGCGACGGCTTGCGATGCCCGCATCGTCGGGCGCGACTGTGTTGCGCGTCCAATACTCATTTTTGGGAACGCCATTCGGCGTCGTTATGGATTCCCTGCCTCGTCGCCACCCGGGGGGGCGCTCGAGACGGCAACCCGCTCCGGCATGTCGTCGATCCACGCCGTGAGCAGCGTGTAACTCACCGCGAGCACCACCGGACCGACGAAGATCCCCAGCAGCCCCAGGGAAACGATGCCGCCGATCACGCCGGCGAAGATCAGCAGCAGCGGCAGATTGGCGCCCCTCTTGATCAGGAACGGGCGCAGGAAGTTGTCCAGCGTGCCGACCAGTGCCGTGAACACCAGCAGCACCGTGCCCCACACGTTGTCGCCCGACCAGTAGAGCCAGATCACTGCGGGGATCAGCACCGGCATCGGCCCCACCTGCGCGAGACACAGCATCAGCATGATCGCCGTCAGCACAGCGGCGAAGGGAATGCCGGCAACGACCAGGCCGATACCGGCGAGTGTCGACTGCACGAGGGCGGTGACGACGACACCAAGCGCGACGCCGCGGATCGCCTGCCCGGCGAGGATGGCAGCGTCGTCGCCGCGCTCGCCGGCCAGCCGATGCGCAAAACGGCGCACGCCGCGCGCCGCAGTCTCTCCTCCCGAATACATCACCGCAGCGATGACCACCGTCAGGAAGAATTGCACGACCAGCATGCCGATCGTGCCCGCCTCGGCGGCGATCCACTTGGCGAGGTTGCCGACGTAGGGGCCGAGTTTCGCCGCCAGATCCTCGGGCGGCATCGCGACGAGGTCGCGCCAGGTGGCGGCAATGCGGGCCCCGAACAGCGGGATCACTTCGACCATTGCCGGCGGCTGCGGCATCTTGAAGTCCTTGAGGGTGCGCGCCCATCCGGAAAGCTGGTCGGCATAGTCGACAATGGTGCCGACCGCGGCCCAGAACGGCAGCACGAACACCAGCAGCATCGCCAGCGTCATCACGGCGACCGCGAGTCCGCGCCGGCCCCACAGCGCGCGCTCGACCTTCAGCATCAGCGGCCAGGTTGCGACGACGATCATCGTCGCCCAGATCACCGGCGCCAGGAAGGGGCGAAGGATCCAGAGCGAGGCGAGGATCAACGCCCCGATGAACAAAATGGCCAGCGTGCTGCGGGTGAGATCGCGTTGCATCGAGGTTTCTCCAGGGCGGGGGGCTCGCCGGAACGCGCGCCCGATGCGGCGATGCCGTGTCCTTTCGGCGTTCGGTGCATTCGGGCACCAGCGAGCATCGCAATTATAGGGGTGTAGACGCGCCGGCGCGCCCAAGCGCGCGATCGCACTCGACCGGGGGTAGAATCGCTATTTTCGTCCGCTTTTCCCCTCCGAAGGAGATCGACCATGTCGCAAGCACCGCGCCGCAAGGCGCTCATCGCCGTCGCCGCGCTGTCCGCGGCCGCGTTTGGCGTGGCTCTGCCCGCCGCCGCGCAAACCAAGGCGGGCGAACCGCTGAAGATCGGCTACGTCTACGTCAGCCCCATCGGCGACGCCGGCTGGACGTTCCAGCACGACAGTGGCCGCAAGGAGATGGAGAAGGCGCTCGGCGCCAAGGTCACCAGCAAGTACATCGAAAGCGTTCCCGAAGGCGCCGACGCCGAGCGCGTGATCCGCGAACTCGCGCAAAGCGGCCACCAGCTGATCTTCACCACCTCGTTCGGCTACATGAACCCGACGATCAAGGTCGCGAAGACGTTCCCCAAGGTTCATTTCGAGCACGCCACGGGCTACAAGACCGACAAGAACGTCGGCATCTACAATGCGCGCTTCTACGAGGGCCGCTACCTCGCCGGCATCGTCGCCGGCAAGATGACCAAGTCCAACGTCGCCGGCTATGTCGCCGCGTTCCCGATTCCCGAAGTGGTGATGGGCATCAACGCGTTCACGCGCGGCATGAGGAGCGTCAACCCCAAGGCCGAAACCAAGGTGATCTGGGTCAACTCCTGGTTCGACCCCGGCCGCGAGAGCGAAGCCGCGAACACGCTGATCTCGCAGGGTGCCGACGTCGTCACGCACCACACCGATTCGACCGCCGCCGTGCAGGCCGCCGAAGCGAAGAAAGTCTACGCCGTCGGCTACCACTCGGACATGTCCAAGTACGGCCCCAACGCGCAACTCACCGCCGTCACCCACCAGTGGGGCGCGTATTACACCAAGGTCGCGCAGTCGGCGCTCGACGGCAAGTGGAAGCCGGGCAACGTCTGGGGCGGCATCAAGGACGGGATGATCAAGATGGCGCCGTTCAACAAGATCGTGCCGCAGGACGTGCAGGATCTCGTCAACAAGACCAGCGCCGACATCGGCGCCGGCAAGTTCCATCCGTTCACGGGTCCGATCAAGGACAGCGACGGCAAGGAGCGCCTCGCCGCAGGCAAGGTGCTAGATGACGGCACGCTGTCGAAGATGGACTATTACGTCGAAGGCGTGCAGGGGAAGCTGCCGAAGTAGGCCGAATTCCGCAGGGCACACT
Organism: uncultured beta proteobacterium; assembly: GCA_963788185.1. Classification (GTDB taxonomy): domain Bacteria; phylum Pseudomonadota; class Gammaproteobacteria; order Burkholderiales; family Casimicrobiaceae; genus CAIWHR01. Next base: position 116,595 of record CAWBGE010000017.1, on the reverse strand, counting down.
GCAGGAGCTGCTTCAGCCGCGAACGACGATTTCGCAAGTGCGTTCGCGGCTGAAGCCGCTCCTGCAGAATCCACCCATCCGGCTTGGCGGGGCCGCGGCAAACGGGGCCGCGGCCTGAATGAGTTCTGTGCAAGCGCTGACGATTTGTCGGTCGTGTGCGGGCCTCAGGCCGCCACCATCACCATCGCCTCGCCGTCGAGCACCACCTTCTCGCCCACCTTGCACACCGTGGTGAGGATCACGCGCCGCTTGTCGCGGACGATGTCCTTGACGGTGACCGTGGTGACGACTTCGTCTCCGGGCCGCACGGGGCCACGAAACGACAGCGACTGGCCCATGTAGACGGTGCCCATCCCCGGCAGGTCGTTGCCCAGTACCGCGGAGATGTATCCGGCCGAAAGCATGCCGTGCGCGATCACGCCCTTGAATTGCGTCGTCGCGGCAAAGGCGTCGTCGAGATGGACCGGGTTCTGGTCGCCGGAGAGTTCCGCATACGCGACGATGTGCGCGCGCGCGACGACATTGCGCCGGGTCGCCGTCATGCCGATTTCGATTTCGTGGATTTTCACGGCGTTGCCGCTCCGTCATGGGTCGTCGAGAGGGCCCGTCGATTGAAGAGGATAACTCAGCCCTTGAGGTGATTCAGGACGCCGAGTACGCGATCGAACATCGCGCCATAGGGCGGGTAGAGCATCTGGCTGCCGGCAATCCGCGACTGGCTGAACACCGGCTTTTCGTTGCTGAAGAGAATGAAGCTTCGTTCACCGTGATAGGCGCCCTGCCCCGACGGGCCGACGCCGCCGAAGGGCAGCGCCTCGTTGGCGAAATGCAGCAGCGTGTCGTTGACGGTGACGCCGCCGGACATCGTCTCCCGCAGCACGCGCTCGCGCCGCGCGGTATTGTCGCCAAAGTAATACAGTGCCAGCGGATGCGGCCGCGCGTTGACGCGCGCAATGGCGTCATCGAGGTCGGCGACGGTCTCCACCGGCAGCAGCGGCCCGAAGATCTCCTCCTGCATCACCTTCATGTCGTCGGTGACGTCGAGGATCAGCGTCGGCGCGATCTTTCTCGCCGCCGCCGGAAGCCTCTCTGCCGCCGGATTCAGCGGCAGGATGCGCGCGCCTTTGGCCCGCGCATCGTCGATCAAGCCGGTCAGCCGCTGGTAGTGACGCGCGTTGACGATGGCGGTGTAGTCGGGATTGGCGGCAAGCGTCGGATACATCGTCGCCACCGCCCCGGTGACGGCGGCCACGAACTCGTCGACGCGGGTCGCGGGCACCATCGCGTAGCAGGGTGCGATGCAGGTCTGCCCCGCATTGAGCAATTTTCCGTTGACCAGCCGTGGCGCGGCAAGCGCAAAATCGGCATCGACATCGAAGATTGCCGGCGACTTGCCGCCCAGCTCCAGCGTCACCGGCACGAGGTTGTCCGCCGCGGCCAGCGCCACGAACCTTCCGACGGTCGTCGACCCGGTGAAGAAGAGGTGGTCCCAGCGCTTGCCCGCGAACGCGTGGCCGACTGCCGCATCGCCCAGCACGACGGCGAACTCGTCCTCGGCAAACAGGCGCGAGATCAGGTTTTCCAGCAACGCCGATGTCGCCGGCGTGAGTTCGGACGGCTTCAGCAGCACGCGATTGCCGGCAGCCAGCGCGCCGATCGCAGGTGCCAGCGCCAGCTGGATCGGGTAGTTCCACGGACTGATGATGCCGATCACCCCCAGCGGCTGGCGCCGGATGTGCGACGACGCCGGCAGCAGGTGCAAAGGTGTGGACACGCGGCGCGGCTTCATCCAGCGCGCGACGTGGTTGATCGCGGTGCGCGCCTCCGCCGCCACGAAGAACAACTCGGCCAATCGCGTTTCGTGGTGCGAGCGATGGCCGAAATCCTGCGCCACCGCGGCGCACAGCGCCTGCTGATGCTCGACGACGAGGCTCAGGATGCGCTCGACGCGGCTCCGACGGGTCGCCAGGGCAGGGAACCGCTCGCTGGCGAATGCGTCGCGCTGCAGCGCGTACAGACGATCGAGATGCGTGCCGGCGGCGACGGAATGCGGGTTCAAGGGGGCATTCATGGCTTGGTGGTGGGTCCGGGTTGCGACGTGGCGCCTGCGCCGCGCAGCAGCCGCTCGAAATCCGGCGACTGGCGCAGTATGAGGCCCGCGGCGGCACGCAGTCGATCGACGGCCTCGTCCGGCAACACGAAGCTCGTCGGCAGGTCGTTGAGATACTCGCGCTCGGCCGGATCGGGATGGGCCTCGAAGCTGACGTCGACGGCGAAGACTTCGACGTTCGGCGCGTTGGCGGATGGCGGAAGCCCGCCCGCTGCCGGCGCGGGCGACCCGCCCTGGCTGCGCGCGGTGTCCCAGCGAGCCACCATGTCCTTCAGCAATTCCACCGCCTCGTACGAGTAGCGGTCGATGGGCACGCCGGCGGCCTTGATGAGGATGGCGAGATCGCCGGGCGGGCGCTCGGACATATCCCAGTTGGTGCGCGGGCGCGAAAGCGAGTTGACGACGATCACCACCAGGCGACGGATGCGATCGAGCTGCGTGGCGCGCCGCAAGCCGCGACTTGCTTCCCAGCTCTCCATGGTTTCAAGCACCGCGCGCATGCCGAGGTTGTCGGACACGCCGCCATCGACGAGGTGCAGGTAGGGCCGGTTGGCGCTGTCCTGGAACGCCTGCATCTCCTTCATCCGCTGCATCACCCGGCCGGCCGGCCGGGCGCGATGCTGCGGATCGGCGATGGAACGTGCCCACACGGGCTCGCGGTAGCCGCAGCTGCCGCCGTAGTTGTCGAGCGTCACCGGCGACAGCACCACCGGCACCGCCGACGATGCCGCAGCCGCGCGCGACAGCGGCACGGTGGCGAGATCCGAGCAGATGAGATCGAATTCGCTCTGGCTGAACGCGAGCCGCGATCCCGTGGAGATATCGGTGGCGCTGGCCGTCACCAGCGGTCCCGGCCGCCGCAGGAGATCGCCGAAGGTGGCGCCGTCGAACAGAACCTCGTCGTACAGCTCCGCGGCCGTTTCGGACCGGCCCCACCCGTCGGACGCCAGCGACACCCAGTTGCGCGGCGACAGGAAACGACCGATCAGTTCGCCCTGGATGTCGCGCTTGAGGAAGCGCCGCTCGTATTCGTCGAACAGCCGCTCGCCGTGCAGCGCGAACGCCAGCGCGGTGAAGCTGCCTCCGGAAACGCCGGTGATGACGTCGACCTCGTCCAGCAGCCGCGTGCGGCCGCCGCCGGAACCCTCGACGTAGGTACGGCGCAACTCCTCGAGCACGCCGAAAGAAAACGCCGCAGCGCGCGTGCCGCCGCCGGAAAACGCCAGCACGATCATCGTGTCGGACATGTTTTCGCGGGCGGGGCGGGTGTCGAAGCGATAGCCGGTCTTCGAGCCTGCGTGATCGAGTCGCCCATTGACGGGCCGCGTCGCGCAGCCGCCGAGTGCGAGCAGGAAACCGATCAGTGCGAGGACGGGAAGCAGGGGGGCTCGCATCCTGCGATGGTAGCGGCAACGGCCGGCCGCGCGCAACAACGCGGCACTGCGTGGATTACACTGGCGCGATGCATCCGCGCACTCTCCTCATTCGCGCCGGCACCGTCGTGACGATGGACGACGCGGCGCGCGAAATCCCCGACGGGGCGGTGCTGATTCGTGGCCACATCATCGTCGCCGTGGGGCCGGCAGCCGGACTGCCGCAGACCGCGGACGAGGTGATCGATCTGCCCGATCACGTGTTGCTGCCGGGCTTCGTCAATACGCACCACCACCTGTTCCAGACGCTGACGCGCGCGCTTCCGGCGGCGCAGGATGCGGAACTCTTCGACTGGCTGCGGGCGCTCTACCCGATCTGGGCGCGCCTCACGCCCGACACGCTCCACGCATCCGCGCTGACCGGTTTCGCCGAGCTGATGCTCTCCGGCTGCACGACGACCAGCGACCACCTGTATCTATTTCCCAACGGCAGCCGGCTCGACGACACGATCGACGCCGCGCGGGAGATCGGCATCCGCTTCCATGCCTGCCGCGGCGCGATGAGCGTCGGCGAGAGCGCGGGCGGCCTGCCTCCCGACGAACTCGTGGAGCGAGAGGACGCGATCCTCGCCGATTGCGAGCGCGTGATCGCGGCCTTCCACGACCCCGACCCGCACGCCCTGCTCAGGATCGCGGTGGCACCCTGCTCGCCGTTCTCGGTGTCGCGGGACCTCATGCGCGAGTCGGCAGCGCTTGCGCGGCGTCACGGCGTGCGCCTGCACACCCATCTTGCGGAAAACGACAACGACGTCGCCTACAGCCTCGAGCACTTCGGCTGCTCGCCGGCCGACTACGCCGAGTCGCTGGGCTGGGTGGGCCCGGATGTCTGGCACGCCCACTGCGTCAAGCTCGACACCCCCGGCATCGCGCGCTTCGCCGCGACTGCAACCGGCGTCGCACATTGCCCGTCGTCGAACATGCGGCTCGCCTCCGGCATCGCGCCGGTGCGCGCGATGCTCGATGCCGGCGTTCGCGTCGGCCTGGGCGTCGACGGCAGCGCGTCGAGCGACGCCAGCGACATGATCGGCGAAGCACGGCAGGCGTTGCTGCTGCAGCGCGTGGGGTTCGGTCCGGCTGCGCTGTCGGCGCGCGACGCGCTGCGACTCGCCACCCGCGGCGGCGCCGACGTGCTGGGCCGCGACGACATCGGCCGCCTGGCGCCGGGCTGCGCTGCCGACGTCGTCGCCTTCGACCTCGACGCTCCCGCGTATGCGGGCGCTGCCGAACACGACCCGGTGGCCGCACTGGTGTTCTGCGCGCCGACGCGTGTCGCGCTGTCGGTGATCCACGGTCGCGTCGTCGCGCGCCGGGGTGAACTCCTGAGTTGCGAGCTCGGGCGCGTGCTCGAACGTCACCGCGCACATGCGCGCCGGCTTGCGCGCAACGACTGATGCCGACGTAGACGAACCCAGGCGCCGCTGAACGCCCTACCCGGTCGTCCCGGAACCGCTCTGCACGTCGTCGGGCTCGACGTGGATGGTGATCGAGGCGTGGGCGAGCGCTGCCTCCAATGCGGTCTCGATGCGGTCGCAAATCGCGTGCGACTCGGTCACGCTCATCGCGCCCGGCACGGTCAGGTGGAATTCGAGGAACCGCCGCGACGCGGCCTTGCGCGTGCGCAGCGCATGGAAGCTCGCCGCCTGCGGCAACTCGGCCGCGATCAGGATTTCGGCGCGCTTGACTTCGGCTGCGGGCAACGCCGCATCCATCAGCCCTTCCGCCGAGCGGCGCAGCAGGTCGACGCCGGTGAAGATGATGTGTACGGCGACTGCCATCGCCATCAGCGGGTCGAGGATCGCCCACTGCGGCATCCACATCACGACCAGCAGTCCGCCGATCACGCCCGTCGAGGTCCACACGTCGGACAGCAGATGCTTGGCATCGGCCTCGATGGTGATGCTGTCGTGCTGCCTGGCGACCTTGAGCATGGTGCGCGCGGTGAGGTAATTTGCCGCGCCGGCGAGAAACGCGACGCCGAGGCCGATGGCCAGGTTTTCGGGCGGCTGCGGCGACATCAGGCGCTGGATCGCCGACCAGATGATCGCGACGGCGGCAACGAGAATCAGCGCGCCTTCGACGCCGCTCGAGAAGTACTCGGCCTTGTCATGTCCGTAGTGGTGCTTCTCGTCCGCCGGCTGATGCGCGAGTGTCACGGCACCCAGCGCGACGAGCCCGGCGGCAAGGTTGACCAGCGACTCGAGCGCGTCCGAATACAGGCTGACCGACCCGGTCAGGAACCATGCGGTGAACTTGAGGGCGATTGTCGCAAGCGATGTCGCGATCGACAGGTACGCCATGCGGCGAACGGCTTTTTGCATCGGGAACTCTCCTCAGAGGCGGACTCTCAGCCTCTCAGCGCGTCGGCATCGCAACGACCTTACCCGCTGCGCCAGACGGCACGCCCGCGCAGACGGCAGACGCGGGCTGGATGATCGCGCGTTTTCCGCGCCGTGCTGTTGAGGCAGATCAAGTCGCGCCGGCAGGCGTTGCGAGTGCCTCTTCGATCACGCCGACCAGGGCGTCGGCCTCCTGCGCGCCGGAAACGGCGAGGCGGCTGTCGAAGATGAAGAACGGCACACCGGCGACGCCCAGTTCCCGCACGCGGCGGTCCATCCCCTGCACGTCGTCGACGCCCTGGCTCGATTCCAGCATCGCGCCCGCCGCGCCGGCATCGAATCCGGCGTCGCCGGCAATCGCGGCCAACACCGCACGATCACCGATGAATCGGCCCTCGAGAAAGTAGGCACGGAACAGCTTTTCGACCAGCGTGTCGGCGGCACCGCGCTGCTGCGCCCAGCCGATGAGGCGATGGGCATCGAGGGTATTGGGTTGCCGCGCTATCGCATCGAAATCGAATGCGATCCCGACGGCAGCGCCCGCGACGCGCACGCGATCATAGATCTCGGCGGCCTGCTGCGGACCGCCGAACTTGGCTTCGAGGTAAGCCTTGCGGTCCGCCCCGGCCGCCGGCAACTCGGGGTTCAACTGGAACGGATGCCAGCTCACCGCGAAGTCGACATCGCGATGGTCGCCGGCGACGCGGGACAGCGCTGCCGCGAGCCGGCGCTTGCCGATGTAGCACCACGGGCAGACGACGTCGGAGACGACATCGATGGGGAACGACCGGCGGGGGGCTTGATTGGGCATGACCAGTCCGGGGGCAAAAGTGAGAGTCCGCCGGTATTATGCGCTGCGGTGCAGCACGTCTTTCGACGCGCGGACGCAGCGGCGATAATGACGGCGACGCGCCTTCGTTGCCGCCCGCCCATGCTGCCACCTGCCCCCCGCTGGGATCTGTTTTGCCGGGTCATCGACAACTTCGGTGACGCCGGCGTCTGCTGGCGGCTTGCGCGCGAACTCGCGCACGAGCACGGTCTCGACGTGACGCTCTGGCTGGACGATCCGCAGGCGCTCGCGGGCATGGTGCCGGCCTGCGATCCGCGGCTCGATCGGCAACGTCGCGCCGGCGTGGTGATCCGACGCTGGCAGCCGCCGGGAGATTCTTTCGCGCTTTCGGCGGAGGGCGTCGCCGACGTCGTGGTCGAAGGTTTCGGCTGCGGCCTGCCGGCACCCTATGTTGCGGCAATGGCGCAAAGGGCCGTCCCGCCGCATTGGTTCGTCCTCGAGTACCTGTCGGCGGAAGCCTGGGTCGACGGCACGCACGGACGCGCGTCGCCGCACCCCGCGCTGGGCCTGCCGCGCCGGTTCTGGTTCCCGGGCTTCACGGCAGCGACGGGAGGCTTGTTGCGCGAGACCGGTCTGCTGGCCGCGCGCAATGCCTTCGTCGACGATGGCGCGGCGAGGCAGCGCCTGTGGCACCAACTGGGCGTGCCGCCGCCGTCGGCCGGCGAGTTGCGCGTCTCGCTCTTCTGCTATCCGAATCCTCGGCTGCCGGCGCTCTTCGACGCCTGGGCCGGGGCGGACCGGCCGGTGACCTGCCTGGTGCCGGACGGGGTCGCCGTCGACGCGGTCGCCGCAAGGGCGCGCGGCGCTGCGGCCGCCTCCTCGGCCGAGGTCCGCCGGGAAGCGCTGACCGTTCGCCGCATCCCCTTTGTCGCCCAGGACGACTATGACCGCCTGCTGTGGGCATGCGATGTCAACTTCGTCCGCGGCGAGGACTCGTTCGTGCGCGCGCAATGGGCGGGCAAGCCCTTGGTCTGGCACATCTATCCGCAGGCCGAGGGAGCCCACCTCTCCAAGCTCCGGGCCTTCGTCGATCGCTGCTGCGGGAACATCGCCGACGAACCGGCGGCCGCGGTGCGCGGGCTTTTCGACGCCTGGAACGGGGCGCCCGGCGCGCCGCCGGTCGGGCCTGCGTGGCGCGACTTCGCCGCCGCACTTCCGGCGCTCACGGCGCACGCCCGGGCGTGGTCGGGCGAACTCGCCCTGCTGCCGGAGCTCGGCGCCGGGCTGGTCAGGGCAACGCAGGTCGGGGTATAATGGAAGGCTAAGTTTAATCAACCCCTTACCGCAATCCAGAACCCAGGTGCCGCAATGAAACTTGCCCACGAAGTACGCGCCGGCAATGTGATCATGATCGGGAAAGATCCGATGGTGGTCCAGAAGGCCGAGTTCACGAAATCCGGCCGCAATGCGTCGGTCGTGAAGATGAAGCTCAAGAATCTGTTGTCCGGCTCGGGCACGGAAACCGTTTACCGCGCCGACGAAAAGTTCGACGCCATCCAGCTCGAGAAGAAGCAGGTCACGTATTCGTATTTCGCCGACCCGATGTACGTGTTCATGGACGGCGAATTCAATCAGTTCGACGTCGAGAAGGAGAACATGGAAGAGGCCCTTCCGTACCTCGACGACGGGTTGCCCTGCGAGCTCACGTTCTACGACGGCAAGGCGATCTCCGTCGAGCTGCCGAACTCGGTCGTGCGCGAAGTCACCTACACCGAGCCTGCCGTCAAGGGCGACACGTCGGGCAAGGTGCTGAAGCCCGCCAAGATCGCCAGCGGCTTCGAGGTCCCGGTTCCCCTGTTCGTCGTCACCGGCGACAAGATCGAGATTGACACCCGCACCGGCGAATACCGCCGCCGCGTCTGATCGTCGGGCAGGCGCCGGTCGTCATTTGCTGCGTTGCAGCAAATGATTGGCCCGGCGATCGGAGTTTCCGATGTCGTTGATCATTAACAATGATTTGACGCGTTCCTGCGAAGCCCCCATGTTACGTTTGTGCGATGCAGCAAATCTGCGCGCGACGGTTTCATGACGGGTTGACAACGTCCCGGGAGACCCTTGCGGGCGGCAATCAGCCGTCGGCGGATTTAGCATTTGCTCAATCCTCACCACGCAAGGAATCTCGCCATGGATGCTCCAGTTGCCTTAGTCACTCCGCGCAAGCGCATTGCCCTGGTGGCGCACGACAACAAGAAGCTCGACTTGCTCGAGTGGGCGCGCTACAACCGCGACCTCCTGGCCAACCACGATCTGCTGGCCACCGGCACGACCGGAACGCTGCTGGAAGCATCGCTGCAGATACCGGTGATCAAGCTGATGAGCGGCCCCCTGGGCGGGGACCAGCAGATCGGCGGGCGTATTGCCGAGGGAACCGTCGACCTGGTCATCTTCTTCTGGGATCCGCTGCAGCCGCAGCCGCACGATCCCGATGTCAAGGCGCTGCTGCGAATAGCAGTCGTCTGGAACGTCCCGGTGGCCTGCAACCGGGCCTCGGCGGACTACATGATCTCCTCACCGCTGCTGACTTCGAGCTACGAGCGCCGTCTGCCCGAGTACGACGACTATCAGAATCGGATGGAGGATGTGGACTTGCCCGCCGAAGCGATCGCGGATGCCGCTACGGATCCGGCGGCATTGGCAGACTTCGGGGGCGTACCCTCTCCGGAGCAGGCGGCCAACCCGCCTGCGTAAGCGGCCCGCTTCGCGCCGACGCGCGTGTGCGGGTACCTGCTCGAGAGCGGCCGTTCAGGCCTTCGCCGGCCGCTTCTGGAGCTTCCGCTGCAGCGTGCGCCGGTGCATCGACAGTGCGCGCGCGGTGGCCGAGATATTGCCGCCGTGTTCGTGCAGCACGCGCTGGATGTACTCCCATTCGACGCGCTCGACCGACATCGGCTTGCCCTCGATCGGAAACGACTCGTTTCCTGCCTCGTGCGCAAATGCCGCGACGACCTCGTCGGCGTCCGCCGGCTTGGTCAGGTAGTACGCGGCACCCAGCTTGATCGCCTCGATGGCGGTGGGGATGCTGCCATGGCCGGTCAGGACCACCATCCGCGTCTGCGCGTCGGCTGCCTTGATGTGCGCCACGAGCTTCAACCCCGACTGATCCGGCAGCTTGAGATCGATCAGCGCGTATTCGGGCGGATCGGCGTCCACGACCTGGATCGCGTCGGCGACCGTCTGGGCGACCTTGACTGCATAGCCGCGGGCGGTCAGCGCCCGCGCCATGACCTCGCAAAGCGCGGGGTCGTCATCGACCAGCAGCAGCGACGGTGAATCATTGATTTCGAGATTATTGGCATCGATCAGCATGTCGTATCCAGGAGTAATCGGGACAATGGCAACTCGACCGTCGCACAAGCACCGCCTTCGCCACGATTCGACCACCGTATCGTGCCTCCCAGCCGGGCAATCGACGACGCGGCCAGCACCAGACCCAGCCCCGTCCCCTTCCCGGGCGCTTTGGTGGTGAAGAACACGCGCCCCAGCTTCGGGAGGTCCGACTCGGAGAATCCGCGGCCACGATCGCTCACCGCGATGGTCAGGTTTTCCGCTGTCCATTGAACATCGAGACCTACATGATGCGGCGAAGCGTCGGCAGCATTGTTGAGCAGGATCAGTATTGCCTGCTTAAGCGACTGCTCGGTGAAGATCTCCGGCGCCGGGCCGGCACCGGAACAATGGCACTCGAGGTCGAGTTCCTGCCGGGTCGCCCGGAACGCGTCGGCGGTGGACTCGAAGAACCGGTCGACCCGCTGCCGCCCGCCGCTGTCGGCACGGGCATATCCGGCCGCGGACGCGAACTGGGCCAGCGCGCTCCGGCAGGCTCTCATCTGGGCGGACAGAATCTCGGCGTCGCGCGCGATCTCCGGCGTGGGCGGCGCGCGGCGCAACTCGCCGATCACCACCGCCATCGTCGCCAGCGGGGTCCCGAGTTCGTGCGCGGCCCCCGCGGCAAGCGACCCGATGTGAAGGATGGCCGCGTCGTTGGCGGTCTTCTGCGCCGCCGCGTCGAGAGTCTCCTGCTGCTGCTGGTAATCCGCGACGACGCGCGCGACGACCCAGGTGATGATGGCGGCCGTCAGGGCAAACGCGACTGCGCCCCCCCAGACCCGCAGCGGCGCCGGCACCGGCTCTCCGTCTGCCATCGTCAGCGGCAGTCCCCACACGGAAACGAGCAGAAACGCGAGCGTGACGACCAGCGTGGCCGCCGTCGCCTGGAACGCCGGCAACATCAATGCCGCGACGACCACGTGCAACAGGAAGAAGAATGCGAACGGATTGTCGGCGCCTCCGGTCATGCCGAGCAGTACAATGAAGGCGCCCAGATCGAGCATCAGATGCAGCGGGATCCGGGCTGTGGGCGCGTCGTTGTGGCGAGCGAGGCTCAACCATGTCCCGAAGTTGATTGCCGCCAGCACGACCACGACCAGGAGCACGGGCATCCATGGCACCCGGACGTCAAGCGCGTAGGCAAAGCCGATCGCGGCCAGCTGCCCGGCAATGGCTACCCAACGCAGGCGGACGATGCGACCCAAGCGCCCGCTGGCAGGCAGCTGCAACAAGGGCGACGGCGAGGATGGGAACGCAAGCATGACGGAAACGGGCTGGCTGACCGCGCAGGCGCGCGAACAACCCTTCCCGATCTGGTCTTTTTAACAGAGCCTGAGCCATGCGGCAACGATGCTGCAGCAGGTGGCGGCCTACTCTTCCCGATCAACCGTTACCGCCATGAACCGCCGTCTCGCGTTCGTCCTGTCCGTGCTGTTGCTGGTCGCGGCCGGCAATCTCCGCGCGGCAGAAACCCCGATCGCCCCGCTGTTCCCGGATCTCGGCCGCTATCGCTATCCCGCAGACACCCGGGTGCCACTCGCACAGCAGTATGTCGACCAGGGCATGCTGCTGGTTTACGGCTTCAATCCGGCGGAAGCCGCGCGATCGTTTGCCGCCGCCACCCGCGCCGACCCGAAATGCGCCACCTGCTGGTGGGGCCTGGCATGGGCGCTGGGACCCAACATCAACAGCGACATGGAACCCGCGGCCGCGGCGCGCGTGGCGGCTGCGCTTCGCGCGGCGCAGCAGCACGCAGCCCGGGCTACGCCGGCGCAGCGCGGTTTGATCGCCGCGCTGGCGTTGCGCCATCCGAAGGCCGGAGGCATCGACGAGGAGCGCTACGCGCAGGCGATGGAGAGGCTCGCGCGCCAGTTTCCCGACGACGGCGAGGTGGCGATGCTCGCGGCCGAGTCGATCCTCAACCTGCATCCCTACGACTGGTGGGCACCGGATGGCTCGGCGAAGCCCTGGACCCTGGAGATCGAGACGCTGCTGCAGAAGGCGCTGGCGCTCGTTCCCGATCACCCCGGGGCCCATCACTACCGGATTCACCTGCTGGAGTCGTCGCGCCATCCCGAGCAGGGCATCGCCAGCGCCGATGCGCTGCGCTTCCGCGTCCCCGGCTCGGGGCATCTGTCGCACATGCCCGCTCACATCTACCTGCGCGTCGGCCGCTTCGACGAGGCGATCGCGGCCAGCCAGCGGTCGATCGAGGCCGATTTGCGCTACCTCGCCGGTGTCGATGCGCAGGGCGCCTATCGCGTCGGCTACGTCGCGCACAACCATCATTTCCTGTACGCGTCGGCGGCGATGGCCGGGCGCGCGCAGCTTGCGATCGATGCTGCCAATGCGGCCTGGCCGGCGGCCTGCGGCCCCCGACCGGGAGATCGCAGCAGCGCGATCCTGCAGCACTACTATGTGCTGCCGCTGTACGCACTGGTGCGTTTCGGACGCTGGGATCAACTCCTTCGCGACACGCTGCCGCCGGACGTCGCCGAACCCTATCCGCTGGCGATCTGGCACTACGCGCGGGGCACCGCGCGGGCGAAACGCGGCCAGATCGTGCCCGCCCGCGAGGATCTCGCCCGGCTGGAGCGCTACGCCGCGGATCCCTCGCTGGCGCAGACCAGGATCAAGAACATCAATGCGGCGGAGAAGCTGGCGCGCATCGCGGTGCTGACGCTGCGCGCGGACATCGCGCTCGCGGAGCGCAGGGCGCCCGAGGCTGTCGCGCTGCTCGTCGAAGCCACCGCGATCGAGGACGGCCTCACCTACGACGAGCCGCACCTGTGGCTCGCGCCGACGCGGCATGCACTCGGCGAGGCGCTGCTGGCCGCGGATCGGCCGGCCGAAGCGGAGCGCGTCTACCGGGAGGATCTCGCGCACTATCCCGACAACGGCTGGTCGCTCAAGGGACTTGCGCTGGCGCAGAAGAAGCAAGGTCGTCAGGCGGCATCCCTCGAAACGGAGCAGGAAATGCGCACGGCGTTTCGCGGCGCCGATGTCCTGCCGCCCGCTTCGCGCTTTTGAGACGTTTGCAGTGGTAAGATTTTCGCCTCCGCCGCAATCTGCGCGCCGGCTCATCCAGGAGCAGCGAATGACTCACGCCCTACGAACGTCCCTCGTGTTTGCCGCGCTGCTGCTCTTCGGCGCCGCATGGTCGGGGGCGGCGTTCGCGCAAGCCCCCTGCGCCAGCCGTGGCCTCCTCGACGCGCGCTACTGCGACGAGAACGGCGACCTCGTCGCCGACCTGCCGAAGGATCCGAAGGCCTGGCAGGATCCCGCGACGCTCGTCTTCTCGTACACGCCGGTCGAGGATCCGGCCGTCTACGAGAACGTGTTCGTCGACTTCATGGAGCACCTCGCCAAGGTCACCGGCAAGCGCGTGCGCTGGTTCCCGGCCGAGTCCTATGCGGCGCAGGTCGAGGCGATGCGTTCGGGTCGCCTGCACATCGCAGGCGTGGCCACCGGGCCGACGCCCTATGCGGTCAACCTCGCCGGCTTCGAACCCATCGTCAGCATGCAGCGCCCCGGCGGCGGCATCGGCTACACGTTGCAGCTCATCACCTTCAAGGACAGCCCCATCAAGTCGGTCGCCGACCTCAAAGGCAAGCGCGTCGCGCACGTGGCACCGTCGTCGAACTCCGGCGACATCGCGCCGCGGGCGCTGTTCGGGGCGATGGGCGTCGTGCCGGGCAAGGATTACGAGGTGTTGTATTCAGGCAAGCACGACAACTCGGTGATGGGCGTGGTCAACAAGGACTACGACGCGGCGCCGGTCGCCTCGACGGTGGTCGAGCGCATGCAGGCGCGCGGCATGTTCAAGCCGGACGCGCTGCGCGTCGTCTACGAATCTTCGCCCTTTCCGCGCACGGCATTCGGCATCGCGCACAACCTCACTCCCGAACTCAAGGCGAAGATCCGCGAGGCGTTCCTCGGTTTCGACTTCAAGAAATCCAAGCTCGCCACCGAGTTCAAGGATACCGAACGCTTCGCAGCGATCAGCTACAAGGATGCCTGGCGCGACGTGCTGACGATCCAGAAGGCGAGCGGCGTGACCTACTCGCAGGAGAGCCTCTCCAAGCTCGGCACCAAGGCCGAGTAGCGCCGTGGCCGACGTCGCGGCGGGAATGCCGGCCAACGAAAGCACGCCGGCTCCGCTGCTGGCGATCGACGCGCTGACCAAGATCTATCCCGGCGGCACCCGGGCGCTGGACGGCATCAGCTTCACCGTCGACCGCCCCGAGGTCATCGCCATCATCGGCACCTCGGGCGCCGGCAAGAGCACGCTGATCCGCTGCATCAACCGGCTTGTCGAACCGACGTCCGGACGCATCCGCCTCGGCGCCACCGACATCGTCGGCCTGCCGCCGCGCGAATTGCGCCGGGCCCGCAGGCGCATCGGGATGATCTTCCAGGAGTTCAACCTGGTCGACCGGCTGACAGTGATGGAGAACCTGTTGTCGGGGCGGTTGGGCTCGGTGAGCTTCATGGCTTCGCTGCTGCGCCGCTACCCGCCGCAGGACGTGTCCGGCGCGTTCGCCATGCTGGAGCGCGTGGGCCTCGCCGGGCTGCACGATTCGCGCGCCGACGCGCTCTCCGGCGGACAGCGCCAGCGCGTGGGCATCGGTCGGGCGCTGATGCAGAATCCCGACGTGCTGCTGGTCGACGAGCCGACGGCGAGCCTCGACCCCAAGACCGCGCGCCAGATCATGCGCCTCATCCGCACGCTGGCGCTCGAGCGCGAGCGGCCGGTGCTGGTGAACATCCACGACGTGGCACTCGCACAGGGTTTCGCCGACCGCGTGCTGGGCCTCAAGGCCGGCCGCATCGCGTTCGACGGACCTTCCGCCGACCTGACACCCGCGGTGCTCACCGAGATCTACGGCGCCGAGGACTGGAGCCAGACGATCCGCCACGCTGACGGGGACGAGACCCCCGAGTGAGCGCCGCGGTGCATCCGACGTCATGGCGTCCGCCGTCGTTCTTCGGGACCCGCGCCAGGCAGCAGCTCGTGCTCGCCGGCGCGCTCGTCTATCTCGTGGTGTCGGTGACGACGCTCAACATCGACTTTCATCGTGCGGCGGCCGGGTTCGGGCGCGCGGTGGACCTCTTCGTGCGGATGATCCCGCCGGACTTCTCGCGCAGCGCGCTGCTGGTCAAGGGCATGGTCGAAAGCCTGCAGATGGCGTTCGCCGCCACGCTTGCGGGCGTCGTCCTGAGCGTGCCGCTGGGCATCGCCGCGGCACGCAATCTCGCGCCCCGGCCCGTCTATCTCGCGGCGCGCGGGATCATCGTCGTCGGGCGGACCTTCCACGAAGTCATCATTGCCATCTTCTTCGTCAAGCTGTTCGGTTTCGGGCCGATCGCGGGCCTGATCACGCTCGCATTCTCGTCGATCATCTTTCTCGCCAAGATGCTCGCCGAGGACATCGAGAACGTGCGCGTCGGACCGATCGAGGCGCTGCGCGCGACCGGTGCCGGCTTCGGCCAGGTCGTCGTCTACGCGGTGGTGCCGCAGGTGCTGACCCGCAGCGTGGGCACGGCGATCTACCGACTGGACGCGAACCTGCGCCACTCGACGATCGTCGGCATCGTCGGCGCCGGCGGCATCGGCCAGACGCTCTCGGCGTCGTTCTCGCGCTACGACTACGACTTTTCCGCCGCGATCCTGCTGTCCATCATCGCCCTGGTGGCGCTGGGCGAGTGGTTCAGCGACTGGGTCCGCAGGAGGCTCCGCTGAGCACGATCGCGGCAAAGCGCTACCCCGAAGTCTGGCGTCGGCGGTCGCGTCGCGAATCCGTCGTCGCGTGGCTGTGGGTGGCGGCGGTCGCCTTCGTCTCGGCATGGAGCGTGTCCGCGCTCGATATCGAATGGTCGTTCTTCCGCGACGCCCACGAGCAGGCCGCCGATCTCGTCGTGCGGATGTGGCCGCCGCGATGGGCGTATCTGCCCAAGGTCGTCGCGCCGCTGATCGAGACGATCCACATCGCCACGCTGGGCACCGCGATCGCCGTGGTGTTTTCGCTGCCGCTCGCATTTCTCTCCGCGCGCAACACCACCGCCAACGGGTTCACCTGGGCCATCGGGCGCGGGATGCTCGTCGCGTCGCGGTCGGTGAACACGGTGATCTGGGGGATCCTCTTCGTCGCGATCTTCGGGCCCGGACCGCTTGCGGGCATCGCCGCGGTGGCGGCACGCTCGGTGGGCTTTCTCGCCAAGCTCGTCGCCGAAGCCATCGAGGAGGCCGATCGCGGACCGATCGAGGCGATCGAGGCGACCGGCGCCGGGACGTTCCAGGTCTATCTCGTCGGCATCCTGCCGCAGGTGCTGCCGGTGCTGATCGGCACCACTGTCTATCGCTGGGACATCAACGTCCGCGAATCGAGCGTGCTGGGCTTCGTCGGCGCCGGAGGCATCGGCATCTATCTCTACGCGTCGATCAACCAGTTCGCGTGGCAGCAGGTGCTGGTCGTGCTGCTGGCGATCCTCGCCGTGGTCATCGCGAGCGAGGCCGTGTCGGCCTGGATCCGTGCCCGCATCTCCTGAACCGGTGGGTGGCGCGTACGGGCAGACCGTGGCGCTGGCCGGGATCTCCGACCTCGTCGCCGCGTTCGATGGCTTCATCGTCGACCAGTGGGGTGTGCTGCACGACGGCACGCAACCCTATCCGGGCGCGCTCGCCTGCCTCGAGCGGCTGCGCGCCGCCGGCAAACGCATCGTGGTGCTGACCAATTCGGGCCGGCCGGAGGCCGCCAACCTGCGGCTGATGGAGGCGATGGGCTTTCCCGCGCGGCTGTTCGATCGCTTCGTCTGCGCCGGCGAAGACGCTCGCAATGCCATTGCCACGCGCGCGACGCCGTTCCACGCGCGCCTCGGCCGGCGCTGTCACGCGTTCACCCGCGATGGCGACCGGTCGCTGCTCGACCACCTCGATGTCGAATTCGTGCCGCGCGTGGAGGACGCCGACTTCCTGATCGTCATCGGAATCGATTCGCCGGCGCGCGGCCTAGCCGACTACGAGGCGGAGCTTGCCGCGGGTGTCGCGCGCGGCTTGCCGATGGTCTGCGCGAATCCCGACATCGTCCGCTTCTCGCCGAGCGGGCTCATCAAAGCGACCGGCGCGCTCGCGCGCCGCTATGAGGAACTCGGCGGCGCGGTCTTCTACCACGGCAAGCCGTACCCCGCGATCTATGCATCCTGCGTCGCGGCCCTCGCAGACTGCGCGCCGGGACGTGTCATCGCGATCGGCGATTCGGTCGAGCACGACGTGCTCGGTGCCGCGCGCGCAGGGCTCGCCTGCGCGCTGGTCGTGGGCGGCGTGCACGCCGCGGAACTCGGTGCCGCCTGGGGCAGCCTCCCGACGCCGGAGGCGTGGCGCGCGTTCGTGCGCAACGCATCCGCATCGCCCGCCTACCTCGTGCCGAACTTCGCCTGGTAGGCGCGACCCGCAACCTCCTGCGGCGGTTGACGCGTCGCCCATTTGCGCATCGCGAGGGTCGCGACGCCTGCGCCATTTGTGCACCTGCGACAAATTGTCGCGGTCGAAGAAAATGCGCACAAACGCATATTTCTCTCGACGTACAGCCGCTCCTCCCATAGACATCGCGCGCAAATGCGCGTGGCATCACATATGCGGTGTCGAATATGATCAGGATCAATATTTGCGCGCTGCAACACGTGCAGAATTCGCCCGTCGAGTGCAACGAGCCTCCGGCGCAACGTAGCTTCACAGGCACCGCGCAGGACGCAAACAAGCGAGAGTGAGTACATGGAACAGGTTTCCCGCCGCCGCTTTCTGAAGATCACCGCCACCACCCTTGGCGCCGCCGCCGCGGCCACGCAATGGGAACCGATGTCGCAGATTGCCAACGCCGCCGATGTGCCTGCCAAGGGCGTGGTCACGATTCCGACCTTCTGCGAGATGTGCTTCTGGCGCTGCGGTGGCATTGCCTACATCCGCGACGGCAAGCTGTGGAAGTTCGAGGGCAACCCGAAGGACCCGCAGAGCAACGGCCGCCTGTGCCCGCGCGGCACCGGCGCCGTTGGTGCGCACTACGACCCGGACCGCCTGCAGAAGCCGCTGATCCGTGTCGGCGAGCGCGGCAGTGAGCAATGGAAGGCCGTGACCTGGGACGAGGCGATCACCTATATCGCCGAACGGATGCAGAAGATCAAGGCCGAGCACGGTCCCGAGTCGCTCGCACTGTTCAACCACGGTTTCGGCCAGCGCTTCTTCCAGCACGTGCTCAAGAGCTGGGGCGTCATCAACGTCGCCGGCCCGTCTTATGCGCAATGCCGCGGCCCGCGTGACACCGGGTTCACGCTGACCTACGGCGCGGGCCTGGGCTCGCCCGAGCCGACCGACATCAAGAACACCGACTGCCTGGTGCTGATCGGCTCGCACCTGGGCGAGAACATGCACAACTCGCAGGTGCAGGAGTTCGCGCAGGCGATCGCCCGCAAGGTGCCGATCATCGTGGTCGATCCGCGGTTCTCGGTCGCCGCCAGCAAGGCCCGGTATTGGCTGCCGATCATCCCCGGCACCGATATGGCGCTGCTGCTCGCGTGGATGAACCTGCTGGTCACCGAGGGCCGCTACGACAAGGCCTTCGTCGACCAGTACGGGCACGGCTTCGACAAGTTCGCCGCCGAGATCAAGCAGTACACGGTCGAGTGGGCCGCCGCAGAGACGGGGCTGGCGCCCGAACTGATCCGTGCCGCGGCGCTCGAGTTCGCGGGCCGTCGGCCGGCGACGATCATTCACCCCGGCCGGCGTGTGAACTGGTACGGCGACGACACGCAGCGGAGTCGCGCGATCGCGCTCCTGTCCGGACTGATGGGCAACTGGGGCAGGAAGGGCGGGCTCTTCCTGGCGTCGGGCATGAAGGTGCCGACCTACCCGCTGCCGCCCTATCCGAAGTCGGCCAAGCCCAAAGCCGATGGCTCCGACGGCGCGCGCTATCCGTTCGCCGACGAGGGCATCACCACCAGCATCCGCGATGCGACGCTGACCGAAAAGCCGTATCCGATCAAGGGCTGGTTCGTCTACTCGACGAACCTGCTGCAGGCGCTGCCGAATCGCGAAGAGACGCTGAAGGCGTTCGACAAGCTCGACCTCCTCGTCGTCTGCGAGACGATTCCGAGCGAGACCGCGGCCTACGCCGATGTCATCCTTCCGGAGTCGATCTTCCTCGAGCGTTACGACGAATTGCTGACCGGATATGGCCGTGTCGGATGGACCGCACTTCGCCAACCCGTGATCGCGTCCCCGCACGAGCAGAAGCCCGGCTGGTGGATCGCCAAGCAACTCGCCGAGAAGCTCGGCATCGGCGCCTGCATGCCGTTCAAGGACATGGAGGAATACCTGCGGACAAGGGTTCAGAACGCCGGCCTCGACTGGGAGAAGCTGAAAAAGGAAGGCGTGATCATGGGCACGCCGAAGCCGATCACCGTCGAGGAGGGACTGGCGCTCGAGTTCGACACGCCGTCGAAGAAGGTCGAGTTCTGGTCCGACCAGCTTGCCAAGGCGGGATTCGACCCGGTGCCGAAATACACGCGGCACGAGCGTGGTCCGAAAGGCTACTACTGCCTGATCACCGGTCGCTGTCCGGTGCACACCTTCAGCCGCACCCAGAGCAATCGCCTGCTGCGGGATCTGGTGATCGAGAACCAGGTCTGGGTGAACATCACGACGGCAACGAACGAAGGCCTGAAGAACGGCCAGTACGTGCGGCTCAAGAACCGGGACGGTGTCGTCAGCAATCGCGTGCGTGTCAAGGCGACCAACCGCATCCGGCCGGGCTGCGTCTACATCACCCATGGTTTCGGCAGCACCAACAAGATGCTGAAGAGCGCCTACCTCCGAGGGGCAAGCGCAGCGGGCCTGCTCACGCGCTACAAGACCGATCCGCTGATGGGTGGCACCAGCATCCACAGCAACCAGGTCACTTTCGTCAGGGAGGCCTGAGATGCCCCGCTTTGGAATGGTCATCGATACCCGCAAGTGCGTAGGCTGCATGGACTGTGTCGTCGCCTGCCGCACCGAGAACGACGTCCCGGAAGGCTTCACCCGCGACTGGATCACGACCGAGACGCATGGCGACTTTCCGACCCTGGCGCTGGAGATCCGTTCCGAGCGCTGCAACCACTGCGACAACCCACCCTGCGTATCCTGTTGTCCGACCGGTGCCAGCCACGTCGAGGAGTTCGGCAAGACCGTGCAGGTGACGGCGAACAAGTGCATCGGCTGCAAGGCCTGCATCGCCTCGTGTCCGTATGGTGCACGTTTCGTGCACCCGAAGGGTCATGTCGACAAGTGCACGTTCTGCGACCACCGCACGAGAGAAGGCCTCGACCCGGCCTGCGTCTCGGTCTGTCCGACGCACTGCATGTACTTCGGCGATCTCGACGACCCGAAGAGCAAGGTGAGCGAACTGCTGCGCACCGAGAAGAATCACACGATCATGCCCGAGGCGGGGACCAGGCCACGGGTTTTCTACCTGATCTGAGGAGCGCAAGGCAATGCTCGAATTCACATCCTCCCGCCACAACCCGCTGATAGATCCCACGCTCACGATATGGAGCTGGGAGATTCCCCTCTATCTTTTCTTCGGCGGCGTCGTCGCCGGCATGATGGTGCTGGCGGGCATCGCGATGCTGCGCGTCGCCAAGGGCGAGGACAGCCGGACGTTCTTCTCGATGCAGACGCCGCTGCTCGCCTTCATGCTGCTCAACGCCGGCATGGGCGCGCTGTTCCTCGACCTCACGCACAAACTGTATGTCTGGCGGATCTACACGACGTTCCAGATTACGTCGCCGATGTCCTGGGGTTCATGGGTGCTGTTCCTCGTCTACGCGGTGCTGCTCGTCTCGGCCCTCATCCGGCTGCCCGACGTCTGGCCGTGGCTCGGCAGGCGCGTGCCGAAACTGCAGCAACTCTCCGCGGCGATCATCGGTCACCCGGGGCGGATGAGCGCGCTGGGATGGACGAGCATCGTGCTCGGCGTCGGGATCGGCATCTACACCGGGATCCTGCTCAACACCATGGTCGCGCGGCCGCTGTGGAACAGCGCGATCCTCGGTCCGCTGTTCCTTATCTCGGGGCTGTCGGCCGGTGCTGCGATGATGCACATCGTATCGGTCGTGCTTCCCGGAGATCGGCCGGCGCCGCAGGGAATGATCAGTGGGGCGATCGCGGCGATGATCCAGCCGCTCGGGCCGAAGCCGCCGGAGCGGAACACTGTCGATGGGCTGATCCGCGCCGACGTGTTCTTCCTGATGGTCGAGTTGGTCCTCCTCGGCCTCCTCCTCGCCAACCTCCTGATGTCGTCGGCCTCGCACATCGAGGCGGCGGCGCTGATCACCACCGGTCCCTATGCAATGTACTTCTGGGTCGTCATCGTCGCCGCCGGCGTGCTGCTGCCGATCGTACTGCAGGCTCTGGAGCTCTCGCACCGGATCCCGCACACGGTCGTGCCTGCGCTGCTGGTGCTGGTCGGCGGCTACACGCTGCGCTGGGTGATGGTCAACGCGGGCCAGACGAGCGAGTTGGTCCGGGCCGGGCTTTGACGTTCAACCGCCGGAGTTCGCCATGCCGCGTACCGCAGTGTTGAAATCGCGTGCTGCCGCACCGGGCAATGCGGCGTCCGCCGAGGAGCGCGTCGCCCTGCCCGCGCGGACCATCGCCACCCCCGTCGCCCACAGGCGGCCCCTCACAACCGGATTGCTGTTCGAACTGCTGGCCGATGCCACCCGACGGCGGCTGCTGGTGCTGCTGCTGGACGAGCGCGAGATATGTGTCTGCCGGTTGGTCGACGCCTTGCAGCACCCCCAGCCCAAGATCTCGCGGCATCTCGCCGTGCTGCGCGATGCCGGCGTGCTGGTGTCGCGGCGCCAGCGCACCTGGATCATGTATCGGCTGAATTCCGAGTTGCCCGGATGGGCGGTGCGCATCGTCGCAATGCTGTCCGAGGGCGCCCAGCACGAAGCCGAAACCGCTAAGGACCGCAATCGACTGGCTCACGCGAGGCGCTGCGGAGAAATCGGATTTCCGTAACCCGCGACAACACACCGATTCGTTTCAACCACGGATGGAGAACCCATGAAACCGCTGTTCACGCTTGCTAGCATTGGATTGATCGCCCTCAGCTCGACCGCGTACGCGCAGGCGCCCGCGCCCGCCGCCAAGTCAAGGATGCCGCAGGTCTGCGGCAACTGCCACAAGGTCGGAGCCAACGAGATTCGCGGCGTGTTCGAGAACGTCGCGTTCAAGTCCAAGTCGATCCAGCTGAAGATCGACGCCAACACGGAGATCGTCGGCTTCGACGAAGCGACGATCAAGGTCGTCGACGTCGACAAGGTCGGCAAGAGCGCCATGCTGCGCGACATCGCGAAGAACCGCGAAGCGCGGATCGAGTTCGTCGAGAAGAACGGCGTCAAGACTGCGACGCTGATCTCGTTCAAGGGCGCGGCCAAGATGCCGCCCGAGAAGGAACTCAAGTACGAACAGGTGCTGTCGCTGGTCGAGCAGGGCAAGGCGTCGAACACCGTGCTGATCGACTCGCGGCCGCTGCCGCGCTTCCAGGAAGGCACGATCCCCGGTGCCATCAACCTGCCCTACCCGGCGTTCGACAAGCTCACCGACCGGCTGCCGAAGGAGAAGAACAGGGCGATCGTGTTCTTCTGCCAAGGCATCACCTGCATGATGAGCCCCAACTCGCTGCGGAAAGCCGAAGCGATGGGCTACACCAACGTCAAGGTCTTTCCGGGCGGCGTGCCCGAGTGGCTGGAGAAGAACGTCGGCGTGATCTCCGCGCCGTTCCTCCAGGAGGCGTGGATTGGCAAGGACATCCCGCATGTCCTCGTCGACGTGCGGCCCGCGTCCACGGTTGCGCGCGACGGCTTCATCCCTGGCGCCGTCAACGTGCCGGTGTCGCAGATCCCGTCGATGCTGGCCACGCTGCCGGCAGCGAAAATGAAGGCGCCGATCATGGTCTACGACGGCGACGGCGGCAATGCTGCGTTCTACTCCGCGCGGAAGATCCAGCAATCCGGCCAGATCAACGTCAATGTCGTCACCGGCGGCTTCGACGGCTGGAGAGCCGCGGGATACAAGGTCGCGACCGGAACGCCCGGAAGCAAGATCGCCTACGCGCCGAAGCCGCGCCCGGGCGAACTCAGCGTCGCCGAGTTCACGCAGCTCGCCAAGGCCACGCCCGCCGACGTGCTGATCCTCGACGTGCGCAACCAGGACGAAGCCAACGCCGGCATGATCAAGGGCGCCAAACTTATTCCCGACGAGGAACTTGCCGCACGGATGGGCGAAGTCCCCAAGGACAAGCGCATCGTCACGCATTGCTCGACGGGCGTGCGCGCCGAGATGGCGTACCACAAGCTCAAGGAGAAGGGCTACAAGGTCGCCTTCGTGAAGGCCGACATGGACATCAAGAAGGACGGCAGCTTCAAGATCACTTCCAAGTAACTGAAACGCGCCGGGCGCCGTTCACTTCGGCGCGCATCGGGCAATAAAAGGGGGAGGGCGAAATGCCCTCCCCCTCTTCATTGCGCTGCAGAAAACCGGTTGCTCAGCAGCCGCCCTTCTTTTCCTTCTTGGCGGGGGCGGCCTTGGCCGACTGCTCTTCCCTTCTCGACCGCCTTCGCCTTGTCGGCGTCGTTCATCTTGGCCCAGTCCTCGGCCTTGACGCTGGCGGGCTTTTCGAGCTTGACCGGAGCGGCAGCGGTAGCGCCCGCGGCGGCGGCCTTCGGGGGGTCGGCGGCGAACGCGCCGGCGCTGGCGATGGCAAAGGTGGACGCTACGAGGATCGAGACGAGCTTGTGCATGGTGACACTCCGGAAAGTGGTTGGGGGAAGTCAGAAACGCGTGGGGCCATCACCGGGATGACAGGCGCCACTCAAAAAAATGGCCCGCACTGCCGGGAGCCGCCCGGCAGGCGGACCACTCAAGCTGCAATCAGAGCGCGAGATTCCACTTGACGAGCTTCTTGATGTCGTCCGGGCTCGCCTTGACCGCCGGGTGACCCTGCGCCTTGGACAGCGCCTCGACCAGCTTGCCTTCGGCCGCGGCATTGCCCTTGTACTTGGCGGCAACGCTCTTGAACGACGGACCCATCTTCTTGGCGTCCATCGCGTGGCAGGTGACGCAACCACTCGACTTTGCCAGATCCTCGGAAGCCTGAGCGACACCCGCCGCGGCAACGCCGACGACCAGGGCCGCGGCAACGATCAACGATTTCATAGCAACAACTCCTTCAGAAAGAAAAATGCCCCCCCGGCAGCGTAGCTAGCGGGAGGGCCCGATTGCGCGATGAAGCCTGCGCAGTGATTACAGCGACAGCACCCACTTGACCAGCGTCTTGACGTCGTCGCCCTTGGCCTTCACTTCGGGGTGGCCCTTGGCAGTCGACAGCGCCTCGACCAGCTTGCCCTCGGCGGCGGCGTTGCCCTTGTACTTCTTGGCAACTTCCTTGAACGCCGGACCCATCTTCTTGGTGTCGATCGCGTGGCAGGTGAGGCAACCGCTGGACTTGGCCAGCGCTTCCGACGCGTTGGCCGAACCGGCCGCCAACACACCCATCGCCAGCACGGCGGCAATCATCATGGTCTTCATCAAATTCGCTCCTGGTTGGTTTTGCACCCTGCAACATCGCGCGGGCAGTTATCGCCACCGGTATACGCTCCAGTACGCGGCGCGTCATTTTAACGCATCAGGTGCGCGTTGGTTGACCGCGATGTCGGCCAGGCTGCAGCAGGCTGCGCGATCGTGGCAGGTTGTGAACGAAATGCTGCAGTGCAACATGGCAGCGGATCGAAACCCCGGAAGTCGAGGCGCAAGGACTCGAGCACGGGTGTCGCCGCGCCGCGCTCAGCAGATCCTAGGCAACTGCTCGCCGGTCAGCCAGTCGACGATCCGCCGCCCGCCGAAGGAGGTTTCCATCTGCACGAAGCGATGCGTGTCGGCGACAACCTCGCCGATGATCGCCGCGTCGCGTCCCAGCGGATGGCTTCGCATGGCCGCGAGCAATCGTCCGGCATCGGCATCCGCGCAAATCGCCAGCAGCTTGCCCTCGTTGGCCACGTACAGCGGATCGAGCCCGAGGAACTCGCAGGCGGCGCTGACTTCGCCGCGGATGGGCAGCGCCGCCTCGCGCAGCATCATTCCGCAGCCGGACTGGGCGGCGATTTCGTTCAGCGTCGTGGCCACGCCCCCGCGTGTCGGGTCGCGCAGGCAATGGATGCCCGGCACCGCCCCGATCATCGCGGCCACCAGTCCGTGCAGCGCGGCGGTGTCCGACTCGATCGTGGTCTCGAAGGCGAGATTCTCCCGCGACGACATGATCGCGACGCCGTGATCGCCGATGCTGCCGCTGACGATGATCCGGTCGCCGGGACGCGCGCGATCGCCGGAGATGTCGACCCCGGGCGGCACGATGCCGATGCCGGTCGTGGTGATGAACACGCCGTCGCCCTTGCCGCGCTCGACGACCTTGGTGTCGCCGGTGACGATGGGAACGCCGGCCTTGCGCGCCGCAGCCGCCATCGATTCGACAATGCGCTTCAGGTCCGCGAGCGGAAACCCTTCCTCGAGTATGAACGATGCCGCCAGGTTGAGCGGCTGCGCGCCTGACATCGCGACGTCGTTGATCGTGCCGTGCACCGCCAGGCAGCCGATGTCGCCGCCGGGAAAGAACAGCGGCGTCACGACGTGGCTGTCGGTGGCGATCACCATCCGCCCCGGCGGCGGGTCGAAGCTCGCCTGGTCGTTCCTCTGTCGCAGCCACGGGTTGTCGAACGCGGCGACGAAGAGTTCGTCGATCAGCTGCGCCATCGCGCGACCCCCGCTGCCGTGCGTCATGTCGACCCTGCCATGCTCGAAGTCGATCGGCCGCACATAGACTTCGCGCAGCGTGCTCATCGAATTGCCGGCGTGCTCATCCGGCCGCTCCCGTCGTCGCCTCGACGTCCTTGAACCGGCCGTAGGTGTAGTGCGCGGCGCAGGCGCCTTCCGACGACACCATGCAGGAGCCGATCGGGTTCTCCGGCGTGCAGACGGTGCCGAACAGCTTGCAGTCGGTCGGCCTCCTGACGCCGCGCAGGATCGCACCACACTCGCAGGCCTTGTTGTCGGGCACCGGCCGGTAGGCGATGCCGTAGCGCGCCTCGGCGTCGAACGCCCGGTACTCTCCCCTGATCGCCAGCGCGCTGTGCGGCACTTCGCCCAGTCCCCGCCATTCGAAGGTCGCGCGCGGCTCGAACACCTCGGCGACCAGCGCCTTCGCCTTCGGATTGCCGTCGCGGGTCACCGCGCGCGTGAACTCGTTCTCGACCTCCGCGCGTCCTTCGTTCAGCTGCCGGACCAGCATCAGGATCGCCTGCATGACGTCGAGCGGCTCGAAGCCGGCGATCACCACCGGCTTCGCGTATTCCTCGGCGAAGCACTCGTAGGGCCGGCTGCCGATCACCGTCGACACGTGCGCCGGGCCGATGAAGCCGTCGAGCGGCACCGTGCCCGGTCCGCGCACTTCGGGCGACTCCAGGATGCTGCCGATTGCCGGCGGCGTCAGCACGTGGTTGCAGAACACCGTGAAGTTGGCGAGACCCTCGGCCGCTGCCGTCCTGATCGCGACCGCCGTGGGCGGCGTCGTGGTCTCGAAGCCGATGGCGAAGAACACGACCTCGCGGTCCGGATTCTCGCGTGCGATGCGCACCGCGTCGGCGCTCGAATACACCATCCGGATGTCCGACCCGCGCGCCTTCGCCTTCAGGAGCGACAGCCCCTTCGACGCCGGCACGCGCAGCGTGTCGGCGTAGGTGCAGAGAATGAGGCCCGCACGCGCCGCGAGTTCGATCGCGTTGTCGATGCGACCGATCGGCAGCACGCACACCGGACACCCCGGCCCATGGATCATCCGCACGTTGGCGGGCAGCAGGTCGGCCAGACCGTAGCGCGAGATCGCGTGCGTGTGACCGCCGCAGAACTCCATCAAGTTGTAGCTGCGCGGGTGCGCCGCCTCGCGGGCGATGGCGCCTGCAAGCTGCCGCGCCAATGCGCCGTCGCGGAACTCGTCGACGTACTTCATTTCACTGCAGCGGCGCGTTCACGTCGATGCCGGCTTCGGCAAACGTGCGAAGCGTGCGCTCCGCCTCCTCCGGGTCGAGCCTGGTCAGCGCATAGCCGACGTGGACGATCACGTAATCGCCGGGAGCGACGCCGTCGACCAGTTCGAGCGAGATGCGCTTCCGCACGCCGGCAAGATCGACAATCGCAATCTCGGGCTCCGGCAGCGATACGACGCGGGCGGGGATGGCAAGGCACATGGCGGGTTCCGATTCGCGGTTCGATTACGGTGACTGGATCGCCTGCAGCGCGACCCACGCCTGCCCCAGCGCGAGCCCGCCGTCGTTGGGGGGAACGGCACGCGCCTCGAGGAACGTCAGGTCCTCGCCGGCAAGCGCCTGCCGCAGGCCCGCGGCGAGTATCGCATTGAGCATGCAGCCGCCGCCGCAGGCGACGACCGACAGTCCCAGCTTCTTCGCCGCGCGGATCGCCCATTCCGCCAGCGCCGCGGCGAGCGTGGCGTGAAACAACGCCGCCGCGCGCGCCGTATCGCCGAGGTTCGCCACGTGCAGCGCCAGCGGCAACAGGTCGAGCTCGTTCGCATCGCTGATCGCGAACAGCGACCGGTCCGGCGCGACCGGGCCATGGTTTTCGGCCAGGCCCTCCAGCAGCATCGCCGCCTGACCTTCGTAGGTCGATCGCCGCCGCACCTCGAGAAGACCCGCGACCGCGTCGAACCAGCGGCCGAGGCTCGATGTCTCCGGCGCGTTGAGCTTGCGCTCCAGCAGCGACGCGACCGTGACGGCGCCAGGCTCGTCGGCAAAGCGCGTCGCAATGCGATTCCCCTGGCCCGCTGCCGAAAGCGCGGCCGCCGCCATGCGCCACGGCTCGCGCGCGGCGCGGTCCCCGCCGGGCAGGCGCAGCGGGCGCAAACGACCCAGCCGCTCGCAATTTGCGCCGTCGACGCGCAGCAGCTCGCCGCCCCACGCGGCGCCGTCGGCGCCGATTCCCACGCCGTCCAGCGCGAGGCCCAGCACCGGACCCATGACGCGGTGTTCGGCGACGATGGCGGCGATGTGCGCGTGGTGGTGCTGGACCGGGCGGAGCGGCACCTCCCAGCGCGCCGCGAGTCGCGCCGCGAGGCGGCTGCTGAAGTAATCGGGATGCAGATCGTGCGCGACCGTCACCGGCTCGACGTCGAGTATCGCGACGAGGTGCGCGACGGTGTCTTCGAGTGCCGCGCAGGTCGCTGCGTTGTCGAGATCGCCCACGTGCTCGGAGACGAAGGCCTCGTCGCCGCGCGTCACGCAGACGGTGTTCTTGAAGTGTCCGCCGACCGCGACCACCGGCGGGCCCGATGCGGCCAGCGGAATCGCCCGCGGCGTATAGCCCCGTGCGCGGCGGACGAACTGATGGGCGGCTGCCCCTTCGCCGGACACCGCGCGCAGCACGCTGTCGTCGCAGCGGATCACGATGTCCCGGTCGTGCAGCAGGCAGGCGTCGGCGATGCCCGCAAGCCGCCTCAGCGCTTCGTCGTTGCCGGTGACGAGCGGCTCGCCTCCCGGATTGGCGCTCGTCATCACCAGCGTCAGCGGTTGCGCGGCTTCGCGCCACGCGCTGCCCGGCGGACGACCGGCCGCCTCGTGGAACAGCAGGTGCTGCAGTGGCGTGTACGGCAGCATGACGCCGAGCCACGCCAGACCGGGCGCGACGCCGGCCAGTGCGGCGTCGGTAGCCGTTCGCTTGCGCAGCAGCACGATCGGCCGCTCGCGGGCAAGGAGCAACACCGTGTCTGCGGGGCTCGCGTCGACCAGCGCTTGCGCGGACGCGAGGTTCGCGACCATCACGGCCAGAGGCTTTTCCTCGCGCGCCTTGCGTTCGCGCAGGCGCGCCACTGCCGCCGCGTTGCGCGCGTCGCAGGCCAGGTGAAATCCGCCCAGACCCTTGATGGCGACGATCTCGCCACGCAGCAGCCGCACGAGCGTGGCCGCGATCGGGTCGTCGTCGCCGAACGGCCTGCCCGCCGGATCGACGAGCGCCAGTTGCGGACCGCACACCGGGCAGGCGTTGGGCTCGGCGTGGAAGCGGCGATCCCCCGGCGAACGGTACTCGGCAAGGCACGCGGGACATTGCGCGAAGCGCGCCATGCTGGTCAGCGCGCGATCGTAGGGCAGCGCGCGGGTAATCGTGTACCGGGGTCCGCAGTGCGTGCAATTGATGAACGCGTAGCGGTAGCGGCGATCCTCGCGCGCGAAGAGCTCGTCGAGGCAATCGTCGCAGGTGGCGGCATCGGGGCCGATCGCGGTCGTCGCCCGCCCGGCGTCGCCTTCACTGACGCGTATCGCGAAGCCGCCGGCGTTCGCCTTCGCCGCATGAGATTCATGCGTCACGCGATCGACGCGCGCCAGCGGCGGCGCATCGTCCTTCACTCGCCGCGTGAAAGCTTCGACTGCGTGCCCTGGTCCCTGCACCTCGATCGTCACCCCGCCGCCGTCGTTGCGCACCCAGCCCTCAAGCGCGAGCTCGGTCGCCAGCCGGTAGACGAACGGCCGGAACCCGACACCCTGGACGAGGCCCTGCACGATCAGCCGTCGTCCGATCGTCGTCTCCGGCGCTGCGATCGCGTCCATCACCGACCACATACTCTCGCTCAGCCCCCTGCCGCGAGCCGCGCTTCGAGTTCGGCGACGCGGCGACGCAATGCTTCGTTGCTGGCATCGCGCGCCGACTCCGCGGCTGCCACGCCCCGTTCGAGCCAGGCGAGCCACGCGGCGAAACCCTCGCCGGTGGCTGCAGACACGCGCATCACGTCGAGCCCCGGGCGCACGCGGTGGGCGAACGCGACCGCCGCGTCGACGTCGAACTCGATGTGCGGCAGCAGATCGATCTTGTTGATGATCATGAGATCCGCGGCGCGGAACATGTCGGGGTACTTGATCGGCTTGTCGTCCCCCTCGGTCACCGACAGGATCACGACCTTGTGCGCCTCGCCCAGGTCGAACGCCGCCGGGCAGACGAGATTGCCGACGTTCTCGATCAGCAGCAGGCTGCCATCGGCGGGGTCGAGCGCCTGCAGCGCCTCGCCGACCATGCGGGCGTCGAGATGACAGCCCTTGCCGGTGTTGATCTGGATCGCCGGCGCACCGGTGGCGCGCACGCGATCGGCGTCGCGCGACGTCTGCTGATCGCCTTCGATCACCGCCGCGCCCAGGCGCCCCTGCAACGCCTGGATCGTCTTCACCAGAAGTGCGGTCTTGCCCGAACCCGGGCTCGAAACGAGATTGAGCGCGAAGATTCCGCGGTCGGCGAGCCACTGCCGATTGGCTTGCGCATGGCGATTGTTCTTCGCCAGGATATCCTGCTCGATCTGCACGATCCGGGCCGGTGCGACGCCCGACGCATGGACAGCGCCCAGCGGTCCGCGCGCGCCTGCGCCGTGGTCGTCGCGGTGCCAGGTGCCGTCCGCGTGACGGTGCGCGTGGGTGTGCCCGTCGCCGGCGTGCGCATGCACGGTGCCGTGCGCATGCGCGTCCTCATGCCCGTCATCCGCGACGGGAACGCCTTCGATCATGGTGTCGCCGTGACCACAGCCACAGGTCGTGCACATGGCCTTCTCCTTGCCCGAAACAGTGGCGATCAGGTGATCGCGATTTCCTTGAGCCGCATTTCACCGCCCTCGATGACCTGCAGCTGGTAACCGCCGCAGCGCGGGCACGCGTCACCGATGGCGGTGATCGGGATCCGTTCGCCGCAGGGCGTGCACCATGCGACACCCGGCCTGTCGATGATCTCGAGACGCGCCCCTTCCGCCATCCCGCCGCGCGCCACGGCGTCGAAGCAGAACCGCAAGGCATCGCGCTCGATCTGTGCGAGTGTACCGATTTCCAGCCACACCACGCTGACCCTGTTGGCGTCGTTGCGCCGCGCCGCGTCCTCGACGATCTGCAGCACGCCCTCGGCCAGCGACATCTCATGCACGGAAGACCTCGACCTTGCAGGCAACGAGCGGTGGCGACGTTCAGATGCGCGGACGGATCGGGCAGCGTTCCGGCCGCATCACTCATTGGGCATCACCATGCACGGGTCCTGCGCTTGCCGCGCTTGGGTGTCGCGGCCCGTCTCTCTTGGAACAACGTCCGTATTAGGTGCCGCTCCACCCCGCCGCGCAATTGATGTGGATCAAGGAAGAACGCGCGTCTCGCGACAACTTGCCGCAGCGCGCGGATGTGACGGACGCCGTAACGCAGACGGAGGCTTTGCCGCGGGCACAGGCAGCGCAGCCGCGCGACCCCCCGTCAAGCACTGCTTCGGGCTTCGCCGGCCACCGCGTGTAAGCTACGCGCTGCCAGGCCACGAAGCGTTCGCGCGCTGCCGCTACCGCGATGGAAACCCACAAGCGACTGCTGATTCCCTACTCTGCCGAGCAGATGTTCGACCTCATCGAGGCCGCCGAGCACTACCCGGCGTTCATGCCCTGGTGCGCACGGGCTGTGATCGTCGAGCGCAGCGATGAAGTCGTCATCGCCGACATCGGCGTCAATTTCCGGGGCGTGAGCTTCGAGTTCCGCACCCGCAATCCGAAGCGCCGCCCGGTCGAGATGTCGATCCGGCTCGAACGGGGGCCATTCCGCCGTTTCGAAGGCGAATGGCGGTTGACGCCGCTGGGCGACGCCGGCTGCCGCGTCGAGTTCGAAATGCGGTACGATTTCAACAGTGTGATGGCGCGCGTCGCGGGGCCGGTGTTCGACCGCATCGCCAATTCGATGGTCGATGCCTACGTCGCTCGCGCGGACGACGTCTACGGCAGGACTGCGGTCCCTTCTGCGTCGCCGCCCCGCGAGGCGGACGCGCTGCCACCCAACCCCGATCCCCCACGGAGCGACAGCCCATGATCGAGCAGGACCGCATCGACGCATTGAAGAGCACCAAGCTTGCCGCCGAACTCGACGACGGCCAGGTTCGCAAGCTCGCGGCCCTCGTCACGTTGCGCGACCTGAAAGCCGGGGAAATGCTGGTCAAGGAAGGCCCGTCGGACAATCACCTTTACGTGATCCTCACCGGCGACCTCGCGGTGATCAAGAATGCCGGAACCGAGAGTGCCGAGACGCTGTTCACGCTCGACGCCGGCGATTTCGTCGGCGAGTTGTCGTTCATCGACGGCACCGCGCGCTACGCTTCGCTGGTCGCCGTCGACGATGCGCGCGTCCTCGGCCTCGAGCGTGAAAAGCTCGAGTCGCTGCTGCAATCGGATCCCGAAATCGTCTACCGCGTGATGCGCGCGATCCTGCGCGCCGTCCACCAGATCCAGCAGCAGCTGTCGATGCAGTCGGTCGAGCTCACCAACTACATCTACAAGCAGCACGGGCGGTATTGACAGGCTCGCGAGGGCGGCCGGTGCGCCGCCGCGTCAGCGCGGGGCACCCGGTGCTCAACGCGACGCCCGAAGCAGGTCTTCCACCGCCATCCCGATCGCGAGGATGCACCGATCCGCACCGTTTCTGCCGGCGATCATCATACCGACCGGTGCGGTGCCGGGCGCGCTGCACGGCACCGTCAACGCACAACCGTCCAGAAAATTGACCACTGATGGGTTGCGCAGCAGCAGGCCATTGGCGGCGAAATAGGCGTCGTCGGAAGCCACCAGGTCGGCGATTTTCGGCGCCACGACAGGCACGGTGGGCAGGATCATCGCGTCATAGGCGTCGATCCGGCGTTCGACCGCGGGGACCCACGCATCACGCGCGGCGACGAGATCGAGAAAGTCGGCGGCCGACATCTCCTTGCCCCGAAGGATGCGCGACACGACGCGCGGGTCATAGCGATTCGCTGCGCGGGCGATGTGTTCGCGGTGCCACGCCCAGGCCTCGGCTGCTGCGAATCCTCCCCTGGTGTTGATCGACGCGAGTTGCGCGAACTCCGGCACCTCGATCGCGTCGATTTGCGCGCCGGCAACCGCGAGCCTTTCGACCGCAGCGGCGAATGCCTGTGCCACGTGCGCATCCATGGCGTCGAGAACCAGCGTCGTCGGCGCGGCGAGCCGCAGGCAGCGCAACATGGCCGGCGGCGGCAGGATGGCATCGTCACCCGACAGGATCCCGTCCAGAATTGCGCAGCAGCGAACGGTGGGCGCGATGGGGCCCACCGAGTCGAGATGCGTCGACAGCGGCAGCACGCCGTCCCTCGGCACTCGCCAGGCCGAGGGCTTGAACCCGGCGAGGCCGCACAGGGCCGCGGGAATTCTTACCGAACCTCCCGTATCGGTACCGATGCCGGCTGCGGCCATGCCATCGGTGACCGATATCGCGGCCCCCGATGAGGACCCGCCGGGAATGCGACCGCTCGCGCGATCCCACGGATTCCTTGGCGTGCCGTAGTGCGGGTTGATGCCAAGTCCGGAGTATGCGAATTCGGTCATGTTGGTGCGGCCGACGATCACGGCGCCGGCAGCGCGCAGGCGCTTCACCACGACGGCGCTGTCCTTTGCGGGCACAGCGCTGTCGAGCACGGCCGACCCGGCCCGCGTGATCTCGCCGGCCACGTCGAAGAGATCCTTGATCGACACCGTCAAGCCGTCGACCGGCGAGCGCGCGAGGCCCGCTGCGCGCAGCGTATCCGACGCCGTCGCCGCCGCCAGAGCGGAGTCCGCGTAACGCGCGATGAAAACGCGGACACCTTCGCCGGCGGGATCAACGGCACGCGCGAGTGCGGCCTGCGTCAGCTGCAGGGACGTGGCACGGGCTTCCTGCAGATCCCGGCCTTGCTCGAGAATCGATGGCAGCATCGCGATCCCGGCGCTGCGGCCGTCAGCCGCCGCGCACCATCGTCAGCAGCTTCGGCAGATCGACCGATCGGGCCTGCTGCTCGATGGCACCCGCATATTTCCCCTGCACCGCGCGGGCTTCAGCCAGCATCGCGCCAAAAGTCTCCTTCAGCGCTGCCGCGTCCAGCGTCCGCCCGCCCGAGTAGTAGCGCTTCGCCACCTGGCCAAGCGCGTAGGTCGACGCGAATGAAAACGCCGCGCCCGTCCCCACGCTGCCGGCCGTGCCCAGGACGCCACCCAGCTTGCCGAGGAGCCCGCCGACGAGCTTGCGTCCGAAGCGCTCGACATACTGCGAGGTCAAGCCGACGCCGACGGTCGCCAGAAGATCGGTGACGTGCCCGCGATCGAGTTCGAAGCCATGGGCCTTCCCGATCCGGTAAACCATCTTCATCTGCAGGGGAATGATGGCCATCGAAGCCAGCGACTGCGGCAGCAGTTCGAGCGCGCCATTGAGAATCGCGTAGTTGACGATCATGGCGTCGATCGCCGCGGCGTCGGCAGGCACCGTCGCGACGACGTTCGAGACCGGATCTTTGCCGGCGATCGGCGCGGAGACAATCGCATCGGCATCGGCCACGTGTTGCGCCGCGACGGCGGGCTCGATCGCCAGCGCCTGGGCGAGCGCCGCCAGAAACGCCGCCTCCGCCGCCGTGTGCGCGCCATCGGCATCGCAGACGGCGACGGCGACCTCGTAGGCCTGCCGCTTCAACTCGGGCGCGGTGATCGCCACCGCCACGTCTTCGAGCCGTGGTTTTCGGAACAGCACGTCCTGATAGATTCCCGCGATGTCCGGATCGGCAGTGCCCAACGCATCGGCGGCGCGCTTCAGCGCGGCATGCTCGGACTCCGAATTGGCGCCATCGGCAAATGCAGCCATCAGCGCAAGGGTCAGGAGGGCGCGGCTCTGGGGATCGGTCATGAGGCTTCCTTCGCAGGGGGTTCGGGCCGCCCGGTTCTCTCGCGTGCGGTTGCCTGTGTTTAACCTCCGCACCTGTCCGCCGTCAATGACGACGCGATGCTCGTCGTGCGACGGGGCGGGCGGGCTTTGCGGGTGCCGCCATCATAGTGGCGTGCGGTCGGGGTGCGTAGCCCGCGAAGGCGTTCGGAGCGAATCACCTGCGACAATTGCGCACACCTAACCCGTTGTGGACAATTGACATTTTGATCTGGATCACGACGACGCCGCGCGCCGCGGCCTTGTGTGACGTAGGTCACATAAGCGATTCGGCGCATGCAGTTCCATTGCAACTTCCTCGCCTTCAGAGCCAAGATGAATACACTTGCGCAGCATCGACAAGCGACGGCAGAGCTTGCTGCCGAACGCACCCCCAAGCCTCTCTGGAACCCCTATGCGGCGGGCGTCTTCCTCGGCCTGGTGCTCCTTGCCACCTACCTGCTGACGGGACGAGGCCTCGGCGCCACCGCCGGCTTCGCTGCCGTGGCGACCTGGCTCACCAGCCTGGTCGCGCCCGGTGAGATGCTGACCAACGCCGTGCACGTCAAATACTGGAAAGACGGCGCGCCGCTCGCCAACTGGACGCTGTTCCTGCTGATCGGTGCGCTCATCGGCGCGGCGATCTCGGGCTGGCAGGGCAACCGCTTCAATTGGTCGGTCGAGCGCGGGCCGCGCGTGACCGACGGCCAGCGGCTGGCGCTGGCTTTCATCGGCGGTTTCATCGCGGCCTACGGCGCCAAGCTTGCCAAGGGCTGCACCAGCGGCCAGGCACTGACCGGCGGCTCGATCCTCAACGTCGGCAGCCTCAGCTTCATGCTCGCGGTGTTCGCGGCCGCTTACGGCCTCGCCTATTTCACGCGCAAGGAGTGGCTGTGATGCTTCCGCTCAGCTCCACGATCGAGTTCACTCTCGGCGCCGATCTCGCGCTTGCAGTCGTCCTCGGCCTCGGTTTCGGCTTTGCCCTCGAACGCGCCGGCTTTGGCAGCGCGCGCAAGCTCACGGCCGTGTTCTATCTCTACGACATGGCGGTCGTGAAAGTGATGTTCACCGCCATCGTCACCGCGATGGTCGGCCTGTTCGTGCTCTCGGCGATCGGTGTGCTCGACCTCAAGGAGCTCTACCTCGAGCCGACCAACTACATCGCCCAGATCGGCGGCGGCCTGCTGTTCGGCGCCGGCTTCATGATCGGCGGCTACTGCCCCGGCACCTCGATGGCGGCGATCGCGACCGGCCGCAAGGATGGCATCACGTTCGCGCTGGGGATGCTCGCCGGCGTGCTCGCCTATGCCCAGTTCACGCCGCAGATCGACGTCTGGTACGCGGCGAACGCCACGCCCGACCTCACCCTGCCGTCGGTCACCGGCGTCGGGATGGGCTGGTACGCGCTCGCCTTCGTCGCCTTCCTGCTGTTTGCCGCCTGGGGCATGGGCAAGTTCGAGCAGATGTTCGGGCACTGGCGTCCACGCGGCTGAGCGAAAGGCTCCGGCCCGAGATGGCTCAAGCGTCGCGCTGCGTGTCGCCAGGACAACGGCGGCGCGAAAGACGCCTCTCTCCTCGACCGTCGACCCGGCGAGGGGATGGATCACGATCCGCCGATCCCGGACTCCCCACCCCCATCACCGCGTCGGACTGCGCCACGCCGTCACGCTCTCGTACCCCTTTTTCTCCCACCAGCCAAGGATCACTCATGATCAGGAATGCAACGCTGCTGCGCGCGTTGGTCGTTGCCGGACTCGTCGCGCCTTCCATCGCTTTTGCGACCGATGGTTATTTTGCGCACGCCTACGGACTCAAGGCGAGTTCCATGGGAGGCGCCGGCGTCGCCGTCGCGCTGGAGCCGTTTGGCGGTGCGGTGAATCCCGGCGCGATGAGTTTTCTCGGCAACCAGTGGCAGGCCGGCATCGCGTGGTTCAGCCCCGACCGCGAGGCGTCACGCAGCGGATCCGGCCCCGCCGGACTCGACGGCTCCGCCAGCTCCGGCAGCAAAAACTTCTTCATCCCCGAGTTCGGTGTCAACTACATGGTCCGTCCCGACATCGCGATCGGTATCTCGGTGTACGGCAATGGCGGCATGAACACCGACTATCCGGGTGGCCAGCTGCCCGCGCAGGGCGCCTGCGCAAGCTTCAATCCCAAGCCGGGCCCCTACAACCTGATGTGCGGCAACGACAGCCTGGGCGTGGATCTGACGCAGCTGATGGTCGCACCCTACGCCTCCTGGCAGTTCACCAAGGGCCACTCGGTCGGCGTCGCACCGGTGATCGCGTATCAGATGTTCGAAGCCAAGGGCATGCAGGCATTCGACAATCCCTACTTTTCGACCAGCCCCGGCAACGTCACCAACCGCGACATGGACAGCTCGTCCGGCGTCGGCGTGCGCATCGGCTACATGGGCCAGTTCAACGACATGTTTTCGGTCGGTGTCTCCTGGGCGTCCAAGATCGGCATGGGCGAGTTCGGCGACTACCAGGGCCTGTTCGCCGAGCAGGGTGGCTTCGACATCCCCGAGACCTTCACCGTGGGCTTCGCCGTCCAGCCGACCAGGCAGTGGCTGATTGCCGTGGACTACCAGCAGGTCAAGTACGGCAGCGTGAAGTCGATCGCCAACGCCAGCAACCTCATCGGCTATTGCTACGCGGGCATGCTCGACAACTGCCTCGGCGGCAGCAACGGCGCGGGCTTCGGCTGGCAGGACGTCGACGTGTGGAAGTTCGGCGTCCAGTACACGATGGACGACCGCTGGACGTTCCGTGCCGGCTACAACCGCAGCGACAACCCGATCAGCCCCGCCGACGTGACGTTCAACATCATGGCCCCCGGCGTCGTGCAGGACCACTACACGCTGGGCACGTCGTACAAGCTCGACAAGGACTCCGAGATCATCGGCACCGCCTGGTATGCCGACAGCAACAGTGTGACCGGAACCAGTCTGCTGGTCGGCTTCGGTGCCCCGCCGACGACCACCGAGACGATCTCGATGAAGGAATACTCGGTCGGCATCGGCTACGCGCGCCGGTTCTGATCGCGATCGCTGCGTATGCGATCAACGGCCACCGTTCGGGTGGCCGTTTTTTTTCCCCACCGCAGCTACAGGGCCAGCGCTACCCGCGTTCCCTGCTCGATCGCCCGCTTGGCGTCGAGCTCGCCGGCCACATCGGCGCCGCCGATAAGCAGCGGCTTGATGCCGCGCGCCTCGAGCGCCGGCACCAGCTCGCGCCGCGGCTCCTGTCCGGCGCAGACCACCACGGTGTCGACGTCGAGCACCTGAGTCACGCCATCGATGCGGATGTACAGTCCGCCGTCGTCGAGTTTTTCGTACTCCACGCCCGACAGCATGGTGACGCCGCGCTTCTTGAGCAGCGTGCGCCGTATCCAGCCGGTCGTCTTGGCGAGCCCGCTGCCGACCTTCGAGTCCTTGCGCTGCAACAACCAGACCTGCCGCAACGGCGCCGCGTCGGTCGGCGGCTTCAGCCCCCCGCGCTGCGCCAGCCCGGCGTCGATCCCCCACTCGTCGCGGAAGGCGTCGATGCTGTCGGCGCCCGCGTGCGTCAGGAGTTCCGCCACGTCGAAGCCGATGCCGCCGGCGCCGATGATGGCCACCCGCTTGCCTGCGGTCTTGCGCCCTTCGACGATCTCGACATAGCTGGCGGCTTTGGAATGTTCGATGCCCGGAATCGAAGGTGCGCGCGGCACGATGCCGGTGGCCAGGATCACCGCGTCGAACCCCGTCAGTTCGTCGGCCCGCACGCGCCGGTTGAGTTCGAGCCTGACGCCGGTGCGTCTGATCCGGCTCCGGAAATAGCGCAGCGTCTCGGCGAACTCCTCCTTGCCCGGAATGCGCCGCGCAAGGTTGAACTGCCCGCCGATGTCCGCGGCAGCGTCGAACAAGGTCACGTCGTGCCCGCGCTCGGCCGCCGTCGTCGCGCACGCCAGCCCGGCGGGCCCCGCGCCGACGACCGCGATGCGGCGGCGGGCGACGGCCGGCGCAAGCGTCAACTCGGTCTCGCGACAGGCGTAGGGGTTGACCAGGCACGACGCGAGCTTGCGCTCGAAGATGTGGTCGAGACAGGCCTGATTGCAGGCGATGCAGGTATTGATCTCGTCGGCGCGTCCCGCGGCCGCCTTGACCACGAAGTCCGCGTCGGCAAGAAACGGCCGCGCCATCGAAACCATGTCGGCATCCCCGCGCGCAAGCACGTCGTCGGCGACGGCGGGGTCGTTGATCCGGTTGGTGGTGACGAGCGGGATGCCGACCTCGCCCTTCATCCGCCGCGTCACCCAGGTGAAGGCCGCGCGCGGCACCATCGTGGCGATGGTCGGGATCCGCGCCTCGTGCCAGCCGATGCCGGTGTTGATGATCGTCGCCCCGGCGGCCTCGATCGCCCTGGCGAGCGCGACGATCTCGTCCCAGGTGCTGCCGCCCTCGACGAGATCGAGCATCGACAAGCGGAAGATGATGATGAACTCGCGGCCGACCCGCTCGCGGGTGCGGCGCACGATCTCGGTGGCGAAGCGGATCCGGTTCGCGAACGACCCGCCCCAGTCGTCGGTGCGCAGGTTGGTCTGCGGGGCGATGAACTGGTTGATGAGGTAGCCCTCGGAGCCCATGATCTCGACTCCGTCGTAGCCCGCGCGCTGCGCCAGCTGCGCGCAGCGCGCGTAGTCGCCGATGGTCTTGCGGATGCCCCAGCCGGTGAGCGCGCGCGGCTTGAAAGGCGTGATCGGCGAGCGCAGCCGCGACGGCGCCACCGACAGCGGGTGGTACGCGTAACGGCCCGCGTGCAGGATCTGCAACGCAATCTTGCCCCCTGCCGCGTGGACGGCGTCGGCGATCTGGCGGTGGCGCGCCAGCTGCCAGGAGAACGACAGCTGCGCGGCGCGCGGCTCGACGCGCCCGGCG
Source organism: uncultured beta proteobacterium (assembly GCA_963788185.1). Lineage (GTDB taxonomy): Bacteria > Pseudomonadota > Gammaproteobacteria > Burkholderiales > Casimicrobiaceae > CAIWHR01. The sequence continues at coordinate 76,787 of CAWBGE010000017.1, read as the reverse complement.
AGGTTCGGCGCGATGCCTCCGGTGACGATCAGTCCCACGCCGCCGCGCGCCCGCGCCGCATAGAAGGCGGCCATCCGCGCGAAACCGTCCGGGGCCTCCTCGAGCCCCGTATGCATCGACCCCATCAGCACCCGGTTGCGCAGCGTGGTGAACCCCAGATCGAGGGGAGCGAGCAGATGCGGATAGACAGTCATGAACGTGCGGCCCGACAGGCCGGTGAGTGGACAGGCGAACGATGATTATCCCACCGGGGACGCCCGTGATCGCGGGGAATTCCCCCCGCAGGTACGTCAGGCCTGGCGGGTGCGCGCCACCACGGTGAAGAACTGCGCGCCGGCCGCGGGCTCGCGCGACGCATAGTCCCACCACGACTCGACGATCGCGAAGCCGCCGGCGGCGAGTTCGCGCACGAGATCGTCGGGCGAGCGCGGCCGGATTTCCTCGGACACTTCGACGCGATCGAGCAATGCGCCGTCCACCGCGATCACGTCGTAGCGGCGCTCGATCCTGTTGCACCCGTTCGGCAGCGCGGCAATCCGCTTCGAGCGCACCAGCGTCAGTTCGCCCCAGGGGCGCTGGTAGTCCCGGCTGAACGCTCCAGTCGATGCGGTCGGGCGCGGAATGAAGGCGTCCACCACGAAACGGCCGCCCGGGCGCAGCGCCCGCCGCACGCCGTCGAACAGCCTCGCCACGTCGCCGTCATCGGTGACGTAGGTGATCAGCGAATACGGGCATAGCACGACCGCAAACGCGGCGCCGAAGGCGAGCGCGCCGGCATTCATTCGGGCCAGCCGCGGCAGCACGCCACGCGCCGCCGCCTTGCGCCGCAACGCATCGAGCATCATTGGCGAGGCGTCGATGCCGGTGACGTCGATCCCGCGCGCAATCAAGGGCAGCAGGATGCGGCCGTTGCCGCAGCCGAGTTCCAGCGCGGGTCCGCCCGCTTCGGCACAGCGGGCGGCGTAAAAACCGACATCGTCGAAGCGCATGTTCAGCGCCATGTCGGTATCGTAGAAGCGGGCAATGCGATCGTAGTTGTCGGTCGTCGCGGTCACGGGTCGTTGCCCTCCAGCAATCGGTCGTACAGGGCGCGCTGGATTGCCGCGCACTGCGGCCACTGGAACTCCGCCAGCAACCCGCGATCGGCCCGTTCCAGCGCGTGCCGGCGTTGGTCGTCGGTCAGCAGCGCAACGATCGGCGGCGCCATCGCCGCGACATCGCGCACGGTGACGAGCCCGGCGAATCCGGCCGCGCAGAAGCCGCGCGCGCCGTCGTCGGTGCTGACGCAGATGCGTCCTGCCGTCAGCGATTCGATCAGTTTGACCGCGGATCCGCGTATGCCGGTCAGCGGGTTGATCGTCAACACCGAGCGGCGAAGGATCTCCGTCACGTCTTCGCGGTGCCCGAGCACCGTGACATCCTGCTGCCGCAACATCGGATCGGCGGCGACGATCGGCGCCGATTCGTCGCCGCCCAGCACGGTGAGGCGCGTCGCCGGAGCGGCTGCCTTGATCGCAGGCCACGCGTCGCGCAGAAAACGCCGCACGCCGTCGAGATTCGGCCCATAGCGAAACGGGCCGACGAAGACCAGTTCGGCGCCCGAGGACGCGCGGTAGTCCGCCAGCGGAACGGCACTGCCGTTGGGGACGCGTACGGTGACCGGATGCGAAGTGAGCGCGCCGTCCTCCTCCGAGCAAACGGTCACCGCGTCGTAGCGGGCGAGGCAGTCCGTCGTGAAGCGCGCGTAGGCGGCAGCGCTGCCGCAATCGGCTTCGGTCACCGCGTCGTGCAAGCCCAGCACCCAGCGCTGCCCGTCGCCGCGCATCCGCACCAGATCAGCGAGCTCCGCGTACTCGATCTGGACGATGGCCGGCGCATGGTCGCGCAGCGCCTGCTGCACCGCCGCGACCAGGCGGGCATGGCCATGCGCGCGCATCCGCGCCGGCAGGCTGCGATCGGTCGCCTGCCCGTCGCGGCCGCGCTCGACGAGGTGCAGTGCGAACAGCCCGTCCATCGACGACAGGCTGCGCGCGTCGTAGAGGCCGGCTTCGTCGGAAACCACGACGACGTCGAAGGCCTCCCGCAACGCGCGGACGAGTTCGGCGATGCGACGTGCGCCGCCGTGTCGGGGCGGGAAGATCGCGAACGGCGTCACCAGGAGGGCGCGGGGACGTGCAGGTCTATCCTTCAGGCCCGCGCGCAGCCGGCAGCCGTAGGATGCGCCGGTGAGGACGATTCCCGAACCCGTATCGTCACGCAGGCGCAACGGTGCGAGAGGTAGGCCGCTGCTACGCGCGCGTCGCCGCTGGCGAAAGACCGCGGCCGCGATCGCCGGACGAGCGAGATCGCGCTGGCTGGCATACGGCAGTGCGCAAACCCGCTCGAGCAGCCGCGCGGGGTCTTCACCGCTGGCGGCGTGCCGCGCGTCGAACAGCAATCGATTGCGCTCGACGATGCGCTCCAGCTCGACGGCAGCGTAGAAGCGCGCGGTGGTGGCCCGATGCAGGTGGGTGGCACGCGAATGGGGACAGAACAGGACCGAGAGGCCCTCGCGCCAGGCCTGGACCCCCCAGTCGGCATCCTCCCAGTAGAACGGGTCGTAGCAGCGTGCCGAGCGGACGTAGCGGCGCAGTGGCGCGGTACGGAACAGCGCGGCGCCGCCGCCCGCGCACAACTGCGGATACGGTACCACCTCGTCGCGCACGCCGGCGTGATAGGCGCGAATGCCCGAAGGATCGACATACCAGTCGACGAACCCGGTCTCCTCGCGGCGACCGTCGGTGCTCAGCTGGAAGATCTGCGAGCCGAGCGCGAAGACATCGTCGCGGCGCCAGGGCAGCAGCGCGGCCAGCGCGTCGGCATCGAGCCGCATGTCGCTGTTGAGCAGATACACCCAGTCGTGCTGCACGCGCGCAAGGCCCCGCGCGATCGCACCGCCGAATCCGAGGGGCTCGGACGCGTGCATCCACTCGATGTCGGCATGCCTTCGGGCAAGCTCGGCATAACGCTCGATCGCCGCGCCGTTGACGACGACGATCACCTGCGTGGGCTCGTCGACGCGCGCCCGCGCCGCGTCGAGGGCGGCCAGCGTCTCCGCCAGGATCGCAGGCGTATCGCGCTCGGGAACGACCACCGCGATGCCCGGCGCCCAACGCGGAAGCGCGGCGACAGGCACGCCGCCGCGGACGGGCCACCGATCCGCCGCAAGCATCGCCAGGTACAGCGGCGCCAGGCGCAGCCGCTGGCGCCAACCGGTTCCCCAGTTCTGCAATCAGGCTCCGGGCCGCATGCGGCGATAGATATCGGGATCGCAGCGCATCGCGATCAAACCAGCAGCGGGCCGTCGAGGCCGATGATCCGCGTCACGTCGTCGCTGCCGGCCATGGCCAGCGCTTGGTCGGCGAACATCGCGGCCCAGACGTTGTGCCGCGGCGGCGCCACGCCGGCTGCGAAGGGCAACGTGCCCGCGGGCGAGGTCTGCTCGATCAGCGACCTCCGCAGGCGCTCGAGCGCGGCGCGATCCGGCGGACTCTGCGGTCGATGTGCGGCCAGCAGCGCGCCCACGCGCAGCGTCTGGGCGACGATGTCCATCCGTCGCGCTCCCGGATCACCGGACCCGGAATGCAGGAATTCGGGCACCCGGCCAGACGTGCGCACTTGCGCCAGCAAGGTATCGAACTGCGCCGCGATCGACGGCAGCACCATCGCGAGCCGCGAATCGGCGGGCATCGACAGCACGCCCTCGAACGCGTACAGGAGCGGATGCGTTTCCGCGTGCGGGCACGCCACGAGCAGGCGCAGGCTTTCGTCGTAGGTGCGCGAGGCCGCGTCGAGCAGCCGCGCGGGAATGGCGTCGAGCACTTCGGCGGCACCGAGGATTCCCGCGGCGGCCTTGGCCAGAAACGCACCGCGGCGGGTCGACCAGCGTGCCGGCAATGGGTTGCCCCGATGGCTCGCACAAGCTTTGAAATGGCCGTCGGCGTCGACCAGCCGATCGAGTTCGGCGCACACGCCCGCGATGATCGCCGGCGCAGGCTCGAGAAGCCGCCAACGCGCCGCGCTGCCCAGTCCGCGCAGCACCATCGCGACATCGAACAGGAACACTGCGTCGTTGCGCCAGTCGTCGCCGGCAACGCGCAGATGGACGCGCGTCAGCGGCGGCGACGACGCGCCCAGCCATGCACCGATCCAGCGCTGTGCACTTTGCGCGCGGCGGGCCAACGCCGAATCGTCGCCGTAGCGGGCTGCGCGCCACGCGAGCCACTGCAGGTAGTAGCCGGTGATTTCGGGATACACATACGCCGCACTGCCGTCGGCGTCGACGATGCCGGCGACACCTCCTGCCTCGCTTCCCTCGCGCAGCTGGACGGGACCTTCGAGCAGCCATCGCGCGACCGCTGCCGTGACGGCGTCCGGCGCAACGACATCGCCCGGAACCGCAGCACCCGCCGTCGCCGGTAGATTCCCTGGACTACCTTCGTGCTGGGAACGAAGGTATTCGCCCTCGGGGCGGCCCTTCGGGCTCATGGCACCGGCACCTCTGCCGCAGCCACCGGCGGCATCAGGGCGAGGCAATGCGATTCGAGGATCTCCGCGATGCGCTGGCCGGCGTCGCCGGCGCCGTAGGGCGCGTGCCGATCGAAGGGAAGCGGCGCGCGCCTCGGCGCGGCGAGAAGCTCGAGTGCGAGGCTCACCAGGAGGTCGCGGTCGGCGGCGACAAGGCGCACGAATCCGGTCGCGATGCTCTCGGGACGCTCGGTGTTGGTTCGCGGGACCAGCAGCGGCGTCCCCAGATGGGGAATCTCCTCCTGCACGCCGCCCGAGTCGCTGATGACCAGCGCGGCGGACGCTGCGGCGCGGACGAAGTCGCGGTACGCCATCGGCGCGACGAGGTCGAACCCGCGCCGCCCGCCGAGGCGCCGCCGGATGCGGGGGGCGACGCGCGGGTTGGGGTGCACGGGAAACACCAGGCGCAGGTCCGGGCGCCGGGCGGCGATTTCAATCAGCGCGTCGCAGATCACGTCGGCGTTGTGGCCCCAGTTCTCGCGTCGATGCAGCGTCACCAGGATCACCGGTTCGGTGCTGACCGGCGACGCTCCGGCAAGCGCCCACTCGTGCAGCAGCGCGCGCAGACAGTCGATGCCGGTGTTGCCGACGCGATGGATCGTCGCGGGGTCGATTCCCTCGCGATGCAGGTGGCGCACCGCAGAAACCGACGGTGCGAAGTGGACGCTGGCATGGCGCGCGATGCGACGGCGAAACCACTCCTCGGGAAACGGATCGGACACCGACTCGGTCCGCAATCCCGCCTCCACGTGCACGACCGGGCACTTCGCGTCGTACCCCGCCCGCGCGCCGGCGTAGGCGGTCAGCGTGTCGCCCTGGACCAACACGAAATCAGGCGCCGACGCCGTGATCACCGCGTGCAGGCGATCCCGCAGACAGTGGCAGCTGGCGCGAAGGTTGGGCAGCGAAGGCGGGGCGTCGAGTTCGATTTCGCAGCCGATGCCGAAGCTCGCCAGCGTGTCGCGAACAGCCACCCGGTGCTGGCCGCTGTTGACAACCAGCGCGCGCAGGCGGCCGCGCGCGGCCAACGCCCGGATCACGGGTGCGAGCTTGATGCACTCGGGGCGGGTGCCGGCGACGATCATGACGACCGGCGCACGCGTGCTGCGGACCGCTGACTCCATGGACCCTCTCATGATCGGCGCGACGGGCGGATGCGCCTCCGGACAGGGTCGCAAACTCACCGGACTGCCTTCGTGCCGCAAACGAAGGTATTCGCCCTCGGGGCGACCCTTCGGGGGTCGCGTTGCTGCGCGCAAGCGCGTGATTCTAGCAAGCTGCCGCAGGCCTGACAAAAGCGATGCCGGGCGGTTCCTGCGGCAACATTCACGGCCCGGCGGCCGCGCGCGTCATTGCCGTCAGCCAACGTTCGTAGCGGGCAGCCAACGCGGGCAGCGGCGCAGGTTCGAATCGGGTCTCCGCAACAGGCGGTGCCGGCCGCGATCCCAGAACGCAGGCCAGCCCCGCTGCCGTGCCCTCGGTCTGCCCCGAGCGGACGACCGGAACGCCCGCAAGCGCGGCCAGCCGCGCGCAAAGGCCGTCGACCCTCGCGAGTCCTCCGGAAAGCCGCAATTGCGACGGCGCCGGCAGCACCCCGGCCATCTCGTCGAGGATCGCGCGCATCAGGAACACCACGCTCTCCGCCACGGCGGCGACCTTGTCGCCGGCACTGCCCTCGCCCTCGAAACGCGACGCGAAGTCCGGCACCCAGAACGGCGCCGCCAATCCCGAAATCCCGTTGAGGAACAACGGCGGCGACGCGGCGGCATCGAGCCACTCCTGCAGATGGCGCTCGCCGTCGGAAAGCGCGAGCGTTTGCTCGGCCCAGTGGATCGCCGACCCCGCGCCGTTGATCGTGCCCTCGAGCACGAACATCGTGCCCGACGCATCGCGCATGACGACGCTTTTCAGCAGCCGCGGCGCATCGACGCCGGCATCGCTGAACGGCCGCTGGACGAACGCGCCGGTCCCGAAATTCACATACGCGGTGTCCGGTCGCGGCGTCCCGCCGGCGAACAGCGACACCGACTGGTCGCCGGTGACGATCGACAGCGGGACCCGGTGCGCGCCGACGCGCAGCGTCCCGAAACGGTACCGGGTCGGCACGCAGCGCGGCAGGACGTCAAGCGGAACGTCGAACAGCACCCCCAGCACCGGATCCCAGTCGCCGCTGCCCACGTTCCACAACTGCGTGCGCGACGCGTTCGCCGGGTCCGCCAGCAGCGGATGTTCGTCGACCAGATGATGGACGAGATAGCTCGCCAACGGGCCAGCGGCCAGCCGCCGCTCGTCACGGGCCACACGCACGGGATCGAGGTGGTCGATGCACCACGCGATCTTGGTCGCGCCGTAATGCGGTGACAGGTGGAGGCCGGTGCGCGAGCGCACTTCGTCGGCGTGCGCCGCGAGTTGCGCCACCCGATCCTTGGCCCGCCGGTCCTGCCACGAGAGCACGGGCGACAGCGGCTGGCCGCTGGTGCGGTCCCAGCAGACGAGGCTTGCCCGCTGCGTGGCAAGCCCGGCGGCGCAGATGCGCGCGGCGTCATCGCCCAGCGCTGCGGCCACCTCTGCGATTGCACGCCGCAGCGAATCCACGAGCTCTACCGGATCCTGCTCGACCCGATCCTCGCCCTCGCGGCGCTCGGTCACGGTGTGCTGCGCTCGCGCCACAATCGCGCCAACGGAGTCGAATACGATCGCGCGACTCGATGCACCCCCCTGGTCGAGGGCCAGGTACAGCGGACCCGTCAGCTTCGGGCGGGCCATGCGACGACTGCCCGTCGATGCACGGACTCGGGTACCACGCCATATTCCGCGCTGGAGACGTGGTCGAGCCAGCTCGACGCGGCCACCTGGCGCTTGCGCGCCTCGGTGCGCGCGCGACGCTCGGCGACGAGCGCATCGCGCGCCGCGACAGGGACGCCGCCGGCGGGCTCGAGCTTGCCGTCCAGGAAGGCTTCGACGTCGACGAAGTCGATGCGGCGCTCGGACAAGCGCACCCAGAGCAGGTCGCCGCTCACCAGGGCACCGATCGCGCCGCCTTCGTGCGCCTCCGGCGTGACGTGCCCGACACAGGCCCCCTTGGTGACGCCGGAATAGCGGCCGTCCGTGATCAGCATCGAGGTGCGCTCGAGGACGCCGTGGTGGCGCAGGTTGGCGCTGGGCGCAAACATCTCCGGCATCCCGAACGCCTTCGGGCCCTGGCCCGCGATGACGAAGGCGAAAGCGATCGTGCCCTGCTGCACCATCTGCTGGAGCGTGTTCCCGGGATCGCCACCGTTGACCCGGCAGAGGGCTGCGAGCAGCCGCGGCGGCAGGTCGAGGCTGGCACAGAGGGTGGCGACGAGATCGTTGGATTGCAGTTCGTGATTGCAGGCCGCTTCGTCCTCGAAGTAGCGCACGACGAACACGCGGCCGTCGAAGCGCCGGACCCGCTCGGTCGCCATGCCCGCGACCTTGAGCGTGCACGAAGAGAAGAAGTTTCCGCGCAGGATGTCGGTGCCCGAGATCTCGCGCACGGGCGCGATGCGGATCACCGAGCGCTCCTGCGGCAGCGCCGGCGAGACCGGCTCGGCAAGGTCGGCGATGCGCTCGCGCCAGGTAAGGCCCGCAACCGTGGGCGCATCGAGATCCATCGGCACGCCGAGGTTCACCAGCACCTTGTAGATGCTCTCCATGCCGCGATGCAGGCCTTCGTGCGCCTGTTGCGCGAGCACGTAGGTGTCGCGGCCCTCGGTCAGGCTGTGCGCGAAGATGTCGGGCACGTGATGCGCCTCGCGCACCTTCTCGTAATCGAACAGCGAGACATCGAAGCCCGCGTGGCGCATCACGCAGGGCATGTGCAGCATCAGGTTGGACGAGCTGCCGGTGGCGTTGTGGATGCGGACCGCGTTGGCGTAGTTCTTTGCCAGGATCTCGCACACCGCGTACTCGGGCTGGTTCAGCATCCGGAACAGATGGTCGACGTTGCGGAACACGACGTCGGTCGCAGGCCCGTCCATCAACAGCTCGGCTCCCGGAGGCACGAATCCCAGCGCCGACACCAGCGTGCGCGACGAGTTGCCGGTGCCGTTGAAGGCGCAGATGCCGCCCCGCTCGTCGCAGGTCGCCGCGGCGAGCTCGTTCAGTATCTGGTCTGCGTCGTCGCGCGTGACGATGCCGTGACCGACCGCGCGATTGAGCTGCCCGAGGAACGCCTCGTCGGACGAACATTGCAGTATGTAGTGGCAATTCTCCTCGATGTCGTCGGCAAGCTGCGGGTCTCCCGCCTGCCGCGCAGCCTCCTGGATGCGCTGCAGCGCCTGCCGCGTGCGCTTCGGGATGCTGCCGCCGCGCAGCACGTGCGCCGGCACGAAGATCGCCCACACCGGCGCGGCACCCCGCTCGGGTTCGCGGCGTGCCCGATCCGCGGCTGCCAGGCCGGACAGAATGCCGGTGGGCGTCTTGTCGCAGCCGGACATCACGTACGCGGCATGGTAGCTGTGGCCCTCGAAGTTGATGTTGACCGCCATCGCCGTATGGTTGCGCGACGCGAGCGAATAGCTCTGTCCGATGTTGCTCTGCGCCGTGCCGTCGCAGATCACCGGAATTCCGAACGTGAACGGCACCCCGCCGTTTTGCCAGACGCGCGCGGCGGCGCGCAATGCGTGCTCGTAATCGTAGAGATGCGCCGGGTGGTCGGGCGAGCCCTGAATGATGCAGATGCGCGGCCGATTGGTCGCCAGCCGCTCGACGATCGCGTCGAGCGAGTAATCGCCGAGCCCCGCGAAACCGGGCTCGTCGCACAGGTAGTCGTCGGCACGCCGCAACAGCGCGCGCACGGTGATGGGCTCGTTGGCGAGGCCCTGGATGCAGGAGCGAAACGGGTTGAACTTCTCGTCGATCACCAGATTCGCGAATTCGGGATTGCAGGTCTTGTCGCTCACGAAGGTCTTCTCTCCTACAGGGTGTCGAAGGCGTCAGAACCGGTGCGACAGCGTGAGGCCGACCGCAGGCGCGGTCTTGTATTCGTCGCTGTAGATATCGCTGCCGTCGGCGCGCGTGACCCTGAGCTTGCCGCTGACGAACGCGGCGGCGTAGAGGTCGGCGCGGGTTGACGTGCTGAAAGCGTAGGAGATCCGCGCGAACAGCGGGATGAACCGGTTTTCGCCGATGCCGCCGGGAACCGCGCCATCGTCCTTCAGCCGGAAGCGATACGAGCGGTAGGATCCGCCTGCGCCCGCTTCCCAGCGATCGGAGAGCGCGTAGGCGAGTTCGAGACCGGCGCCGCCGGCCGGTCCGGCCTGCAGCGGATTGCCCAGGCGCAGCCGATCGGTGATCTTCCAGTTCACGACGATGAACGGGAACACCTTGGTCTCGTCGATCTGCCGAAACACCCCGGCGCCCACGCCCAGGACGAGATTTGGCGAGAAGATCCGGGTCGCGCTCAGCACCGCGCCATAGCTCAGCGAGTCGCCGGCATCGGCGCCGGACTCGCCGCTCCATTCGACGGCCGGGCTGAAACCGAGTCGCCAGTCGGGGGCGATCGCGTAGGAGAGGTTGAGCCCGATGACGGGCGTGTTGAGCTTCGACCAGGGCGTCGCGCCGCCGAAGGCCGCCGGGTCGTCCCACTTCCAGTCCTGATAGTCGTAGCGAAGGCTGAGGCCGGCGGCGAACTCGGGAGTGAACTGACGGGTGACGTTGGCACCCACCTGCACGCCACCCCAGTGAAACCCACCGCCGCTATCGAGGTCGGTATCGAACTGGTTGAGCCCGCCGATCGACAGCGACGTCGTCACATCGCCGGGCCGTGCTCCCTGCGCGAAAACCTGTGTCGCAAGCGTGACGGCTAGGAGGGCTGCCAGGGTGCCGATGAGGGAGGTGGAGCGGCGCGACATGGATGGACTCCGATAGGCAACGGGCGAGTCGTCGCCCAAACGTACAATTGTACGTGAAGTGACTCGGCCGACGTGCCCGTCCGCACCCCCGGGAATGAATTTTGCTTCTCTCCATCCGAACGGCGCTGGGCAGGCCACGAAGTGCCCTGATGCCTGGCCGACAACCACCGGAACCGACCATGAATCGTCCCTGCACACTGCGTTTCGCCGCCGCGGCGCTGATCTTCGCCATCGCGGCGACCGCCGGTGCCCAACAGATCACCCTCGGCATCAACGCGGGCGTGACCACGCGCGACACGATCAAGGCGCAGGAGGCCAAATTCTCCCCGCTCGCCCAAGCCGCATCCAAGGCGCTCCGCATCACGCTGCATGTGACGCCCGTCAAGAGCTCGGGCGTGGCGAAGGAACTCGCCGACAGGACGCTTGACCTCCTGATCATCCACACGCACGACGCGCTCGCAGCCGTGAAAAAGGAGGGCTACACGCTGCTCGCCTTCTCGCAGGACATGAAGGACGACCGCATCCATTTCCTGGTCGCGAGCGACGGCCCGGCGAGGCTTTCCGACGCGCGCGGCACGCGGATCTGGTCCGCAGGCGCGAGCTCGTTCGCTACTGCGGCGGGCATGGCCGTACTGCGCGGCCAGGCGTTGGCCGCTGCGGACGTCACCCTCAAGATCACCAGTTACCAGGACGCGCTGCCCTTCATGCTCCAGAACGGATTCGGCGAAATCGGCATCACGCGTGTCGACAACGTGGCTCGCGCCTGGGAGAAGGACGGCGGGCGGATCCTCTACAGAACCGACCGGCTGCCGGTGTACGCGGTCGTGGCCAGGCCCGGCACGGACCCCGCGCTCACCGAGCGGCTCGGATCATGGATGGCCAGCCTTTCGCATTCGGAAGACAGTTCGCGCTTGCTCGCGACCGCCGGGCTGGTCGGCTTCCGGTCCGCGTCCCCCGGGGAGATCAGCTCCATGACACAGTGGTTCGGCCTCTGACCCACGCAGTCTCTTCCCGCCGGCCGTGATCCGCTTTTGACTGATCGCGCGGCCCGCTGCAGGGGCAGGCGTGCCGCAACCGGATCGTCGCGCCAACGATCGCGCTCAACTGCGGTCCATGAACCGCTTCGCGCTTTGCTCGAGGAAAGTGCCGAGCATCCCCTGCATGGCCGGGGCTTGCATCGCCATGAACTGGCTCCAGAGATCGGGCGTCAGCAGCGTCTTGCCGCCGGTCATCGGCTGTGCCTGCTCCTGCAGTTTCTTCTGAATGCCCAGAAACGTGTTGACGCTCTCCTCCATGTACGCGCCCACCATCGTCTGCTGGGCAGCGCCGTGGAAACGGACGATCTGCGCCAGCATCTCCGAGCTGAACATCGGAGCGGCGCCGGACTCCTCCTCGAGGATGATCTGCAGCAGGATCGCGCGGGTGAGATCCTGTCCGGATTTCGCATCCACCACCTGGAAGGCGATGCCTTCGAGCACCATCCGCTTGACGTCCGCGAGCGTGATGTAGCCATTGTTGGCCACGTCGTAGAGCCGCCGATTCGGGTATTTCCTGATCGTCCGCGGTGCCTCGCTCACATTTGCTCCCTGTGCTCCGTCCCTGTACATATTATGTCCCGCCCATTCGGCGGCGGCTCGAAACTCGAAATTGGTCAAGTGGCCCAGCCATTGTGCGACGCAGCAAATTGTTCTTGACTTCTCGTCCCGGCGCCCATAACATTCGGTTTGTGCGGTGCAGCAAATCGGAAGCCGGATCACGATCCAGCTTCCTCCCGATCCCGGGGCGGCACCCAAGAAAGGATTCCCTGCTCGATCGTCGACCAGGGTCCTCAAGCTGAAAGGGAACGCCATGTTCAACACGACGGAACAGTTTGCTGCACTCAACCAGGCCAACGTCGCGCAAGCTACCAAGCTCGCCGCACTCGTCCTCGAGAATGCCGAGAAGTTCGCCAACGTGAATTTGCTGACGGCCAAGTCGGCGCTCGCGCAAGGCGTCGAAAGCGCGCAGGCAGTCGCCGGCATCAAGGATGTCCAGGACCTGGCGGCGCTGCGCACCAAGTTCGCCGAATCGGGCGTGCAAGGGGCGCTGGGCTACTCGCAGAGCCTGTACGAAATCGCCACTGAGGCACAGGCGCAGTACACCGCTCTCGCCGAAGAAGCGTGGGCCGCCTACACCAAGGGCATTGCCGCCTGGGTCGACAACGCCAGCAAGTCGGCGCCGGCCGGTTCGGAAGCCGCCGTCAACGCGTTCAAGCAGGGCTTTGCCGCGTCTACTGCTGCGTTCGACCAGTTCAACAAGGCTTCCAAGCAGGTCGTGAGCCTTGCCGATGCAAGCGTGCGCGCCGCCGCGGCCAACACGTCGAAGGCTGCCGCTGCGCCCAAGGGCCGCAAAGCAGCCTGAGCGCTGATCGTCGATGCAGCGTGGCGAATCGTCACGCTGCACTGAAGGTCGAGTCCGGGGGTCATGCGTCGTGCGCATGACCCCCTTTCCACAACTGCGCTGCGGGTTGCGCGGGGCTCGGGCGGACGACGCCCGTCACGCAATGCGCTGCCCGGTGCCAGCGTCGAACAGGTGTGCGTCGGCGGCCGACCAGTGCAGCGCCACGCGCGCGCCGACGGCGTGCCTAAGCCGGCCGGGAGCGCGCGCCGTGAGCTTGCCTACGGCGGTGTCGACGAGCGCGTAGGTTTCCGGGCCCGTCGGCTCGAGCATGATCACCGTTCCCGGCAATCCGGTCGGCGCGAACGACAGCGCTTCGGGACGCAGACCGTAGAGCACCTGCCCGGCACCGACAGCACCCAGCGCCTGCCGCTGGCCGTCGTCGAGCGCAAGGTCGGCGCCCCGCGCCGCGAGTCCGGCCGGCGTGCGTTCGGCAGCGATCATGTTCATCGCGGGGGAGCCGATGAACTCGGCGACGAAGCGGGTCGCGGGCCGGTCGTAGATTTCGTCCGGCGTGCCCAGTTGCTCGATCAGTCCACCTTTCATCACGGCAATGCGATCGCCGAGCGTCATCGCCTCGACCTGGTCATGTGTGACGTAGACGGTAGTGACCTGCGCGGTGCGGTGCAGTTGCTTGATCTCGGCCCGCATCTCGACCCGCAGCTTGGCATCGAGATTGGACAGCGGCTCGTCGAACAGGAACAGCACGGGATCGCGCGCCAGCGCGCGGCCCATCGCGACGCGCTGGCGCTGCCCTCCCGAAAGCTGTCCCGGCTTGCGGTCGAGCAGATGCTCGATCTGCAGCATCGTCGCGACGCGCCTGACCGCGGCATCGCGCTCGCCCTTGGGCACGTTGCGCATCTCGAGGCCGAAGCTGATGTTTCCCGCGACGTTCATGTTCGGATACAGCGCATAGCTCTGGAACACCATCGCGATGTCACGGTCCTTCGGCAGCGCCTGCGTCACGTCGCGGCCAGCGATGTGCACGGTGCCGGCGCTGGGCTGGTCGAGCCCGGCGATGATGTTGAGCAGCGTGCTCTTGCCGCAGCCCGACGGGCCGACGAGGATCAGGAACTCGCCGGCCTCGACCTCGATGTCGATGCCCTTGAGGATGTCGATGCCGCCGTAGCTGCGCCGCAGGTTGCGGATCGAAAGCGCGCCCATGTCCGGTCTTCCTGTGTGTCCGTGTTTGCCCGGCGTGCCAGGCGTCAGCCCTTGACCGCGCCGGCGGTCAGCCCGCGGACGAAGTACTTGCCGGCGACGATGTAGACGAAGAGCGTGGGCAGCCCGGCGATCATCGCCGCGGCCATGTCGACGTTGTATTCCTTGACCACGCTGGACGTGTTGGCGAGGTTGTTGAGACCCACGGTGATCGGCTTCGAGGCGGCGCCCGAGAACACGACGCCGTAGAGAAAATCGTTCCAGATGTTGGTGAACTGCCAGATCAGCGTCACCACGGTGATCGGCGTCGACAGCGGCAGGACGATGCGCCAGAAGATGCGCCAGAAGCCCGCGCCGTCGAGCATCGCCGCCTTCACCAGCTCGTCGGGCAGGCCGACGTAATAGTTGCGGAAGAAGAGCGTCGTCGACGGCAGGCCGGCGATCACGTGCACCAGCACGAGTCCCCAGATCGAGTTGGCGATGCCGAGCCAGCCGAGGATCTGGCTCATCGGCAGCAGCACGACCTGCATCGGCATGAAGACGCCGAACAACATCATGGCGAACATCGTCTCGCTGCCGCGGAAGCGCCACTTGCTGAACACATAGCCGTTGATCGCGCCCAGCATCGTCGACGCCAGCACCGCCGGAATCACCATCAGCACCGAGTTCATGAAAAACGGCTTCAGGCCGCCGCAGTCGACGCCGGTGCAGGCGCGGTGCCAGGCGGTGTCCCAGGCGGCAAGCGTTGGCGCCGTCGGCAGCGACAGCAGGTTGCCGTCGCGGATCTGCGCCATGTCCTTGAGCGAGGTGGTGACCATCACGTACATCGGCAGCAGGAAGAACAGCGCGAACAGCAGCAACACCGACCACAGCGCGGCGCGCTGCCAGTCGAAACTCCGGGCGCCTGCGGTACTCACTTTCGCACTCTCAGTTCCGAGTACAGGTAGGGCACGACGATCGCCGCCACGGTGGCGAGCATGATCGTCGCCGATGCCGCACCCAGGCCGATCTGGCCGCGCGAGAACGCCATCGTGTACATGAACGTCGCCGGCATGTCGGTGGCAAACCCCGGGCCGCCCGCGGTCAACGCCATCACCAGGTCGAAGCTCTTGATCGCGAGGTGCGAGAGCACCATCAGCGTCGAGAAGAAGACCGGGCGCAGGCAGGGGATGATGATGCGCCAGTAGATCCGGGGCAGGCTGGCACCGTCGATTTGCGCGGCCTTGAGGATCGAATCGTCGATGCCGCGCAGGCCCGCCAGGAAGAGCGCCATGACGAACCCGGCGCTCTGCCAGACGCCGGCGATGACGATCGCGTAGATGGCGCGATCGGGGTTGATCAGCCAGTCGAAGGTAAAGCCGGTGAAGCCCCATTCGTGCGCCAGTTTCTCGAGGCCGAGGCCCGGATTGAGGATCCACTTCCACGCCGTTCCGGTGACGATGAACGACAGCGCCATCGGGTACAGGTAGACGGTGCGCAGCACGCCTTCGACGCGAATCTTCTGATCGAGCAGGATCGCGAGCAGGAGGCCGATGGCCATGCCGCAGCCGATGAACAGGCTGCCGAAGATGCCGAGGTTGGTGAGCGCCACCCACCAGCGCTCGCTCTCGAACAGCAGCACGTACTGCTCGATGCCGACAAACTCATAATTGGGCAGCAACCGCGACGCCGACAGCGAGAGGTAGCCGTTCCAGGCCATCAGTCCGTAGATGAACAGGAAGGCGACGACGAACGAGGGTGCAAGCACCAGCTTCGGCGCCCAGCGCGCCAGGCGCGCTGAGAACGAAGGCGCCGAAGCGTCGGCGAGGCCTGCGCCGGCAGCCCCCGCCGTCACCACGTCACTTCGCCTTTGCAGCGGCTGCAAGCTTGCCCATCGCGGCGGCGGCGGTCATCTTTTCGTCGTTCCAGAATTGCGAAACGACGTCCTTGATCGCGCCTTCGACCGCCGAGGGAATGGCCATGCCATGGGCGACCGAGGGAACCAGCCCGCCGCTCTTCGACGTCGCCACGAAGTCCGCCGCCGACAGCTTCGCGCACGCGTCGAACTTGTCGAGGTTCATGTTGAGGCGTACCGGGATCGATCCCTTGTTCAGGTTGAACACCTCCTGGAAATCCGGCGACATGATCGCGACGGCGAGGTCCTGCTGCGCCTTCTGGTTGTCGGCGCTTTTCAGCTTGAAGAGCACGAAGCTGTCGACGTTGTACGTGTAGGACTTCGCGGTGCCAGGTGCGGCGGTGCAGACGAAGTCCTTGCCGGGCGCCTTGCCGGCAGCGATGAACTCGCCCTTCGCCCAGTCGCCCATCAGCTGCATTCCGGCCTCGCCCTTGATGACCATCGCCGTGGCGAGGTTCCAGTCGCGGCCCGGCGCGTTCTTGTCGGTGTAGCTCTTCACCTTCTTGAAGGTCTCGAGCACCTTTTGCATCGTCGGGCTCTTGAGCGACGCCTGATCGAGCTGCACCAGCGACTTGCGGTAGAACTCGGGGCCGCCGACGCCGAGCGCGACGGACTCGAAGGTCGTGAAATCCTGCCAGTTCTGGCCGCCGTGCGCGACCGGGATGATGCCGGCCTTCTTAAGGGCCTCGGCCGCGACGAAGAATTCGTCCCAGGTCGCGGGAATCTTGGCACCGGCCTTTGTGAACGCGTCTGGATTTGCCCACAGCCAGTTGACGCGATGGACGTTGACCGGTGCGGCCACGTAATTGCCCTTGTATTTCAGGCCGTCGGCAATGACCTTGGGCAACAGGGCATCCCACTTTTCGGCCTTGGCCACCGAATCCATGTTGGCAAGCACGCCTTCGCGCGCCCACTCCTGGATCGACGGGCCCTTGATCTGCGCGGCCGCCGGCGCGTTGCCTGATACGACCCGCGACTTCAGCACCGTCATCGCGGCATCGCCGCCGCCGCCCGCTACGGCGAAATCCTTCCACGTATGACCCTTTTTCTGCATCGTCGCCTTGAGTTCGGCGGCGGCCTTGGCTTCGCCACCCGAAGTCCACCAGTGCAAAACCTCGACTTCACCGGCGCTGGCCGGCGCGGCGACCATCAGACCGGCCGCCGCCAGCAGCAATGACGTACGAATCGTCGACATGCAACTCTCCTCGTTGGGGGCGATCATTGATCGCGGTATGCAGCATTGCAGATGGTAAGGCCGCGCCGGGTCGCGGACAAGTGTGTCCGTCCCGCCCGGGTGACCCGCGCGGGTGACCCGCCCGGATTCGCCTGCGATCAGAACACCGCTGCCATGGTTTCGGCAGCGAACGGGGAGCCTACGCGGTCGGCTTGGACTTTCGACCGGGAGCGAGCGGCGGGACGTAACCCGACACGCGGCACTGCCACGCGTCGATCCTCTTGCCATTCTCGAAGCGCGTCAGATTGCACATGATGACCGCGCCGGTCGCGGCCAGATCGGAAAGCCGCTGGCGCACCATTGCCAGCGGCACATCCATCTCTTTGGCAATCTCCAAATCGAGCCGCTGACCGTATTTCTTCAAGCATTCCATTATTTCGATCACGGCGCATATCCTCGGAAAGGTCGGTAGTTTAACAGAGCCTCCGGGTGGATTCGGCTCCTTGTCTTGGGGTCCGGTAATGAAATCGGTCAGAGTTTCGAGGAAGTCCGGGGGCGTTGCACAGATCGCGATGACTTGCCGTGTCACGGTCCGGAACGTCCTGCGGAAAGGACAGACGGCGGAACCCGCTCAGTGGTCAGCGATCCGACGACGGCGACATCAGAACACGAGCACGCGGCCGGCTTCGGCCGTCCAGTCGGCGAGTTGGGCCAGCGTCGACCGCTTGGCCCCCTCGAGCATCTCGGCTTCGGTCATGCCGCGGGCATCCATGCAGGTGCCACAAAGACCCACCTCGCCCTTGCGCAACACTCGGCCAATCATCAATTGAATGCTGTAGTAGCCCTCCGGAACCTTCTGTCCGCTCTTGGCACAGCCCACCGCATCCGCCATCAGGAAAACGCGGATCACCTGTCCGTCCTTCGCCGCCAGGGCGCCGGCAAGGCGCGGGCCGTTGTACGCGCGTTCACTGCCGTAAGGTGCATCGTTGAGTATGAACAGCGTCGAGTTCGGTTCCTGCCTCCGATTTCCGTCCTTGCCCGGGAGTGGTCGAGGTCGCGTCTGATGCCACGCTGCAACTGCAATCTCATGGTCGCCTGCGTCGGTATGCCTTCGATCTCGTGCATGACACCGACTGCTCGGAACCTGGCGTGATTGCGCTGAATTCTGCTGTCCGCAACGATCGACTGAACGTCACGGATCACAACCGGCGCGGGGCATCCCGGAGTTTGCAGCCGGACACCTTCCGGGCGCCGTGAACATCCCGATCCACGAGTTGGCGAGGCGGATGGCAGAGTTGCCGAAGCGCAAGGAGATCGTCGCCTACTGCCGCGGCCCGTACTGCCTGATGTCCTACGACGCGGTGCAGCTGCTGCGCACGAAAGGCCTCAAGGCACGCCGCCTCGAGGAGGGCCTGCCGGAATGGCGGTTGGCGGGCCTGCCCACCGTCATCGATCGAAGGCCCGAAGGTGTCCCGGGCGAGAAGACAGAGTGTGGCGTATCAGCACATCACTGAGGCGAACACATCGCCACCGGCGGGTAGCCATAGCCTTCGGCAGCATGCCCTCGGCCCATCATCACGCTCTGAACATTGGGGTCCATCGTAAAGCGGTGATTCGAGTCGATACGCTGGTTCCAGGTGCGGAAGATCGGTAGCGTTCCGGCGGGGCAACTGCCCGTCATGCCTGGCATGTAGACCTGAAAGACGTTGGACGACTCCAGCATCCATTGATCGGGCCAGTGGCGGCCTACGTCGGCACACTCTTGCGGCGACGCCGAATAGAAATGCGTGTTCAGGCCGGCACCAGGAAGGCCGTAGTAACGGCACACCGCGGATGCTCCTGCGGGCTCGCCGGCAACGCCGGCCACGACATTGAAGCTCATCCCTGTCCGCTGCCAACCCTGAAATCGCCCGGTATCCAGCGCGTCGATCTCGGTCGGGTCGGCCGTGATGAAATAGTGATCGAAACCGGCGTGGTAATACTCGACGACCCGCGTTACCGGGGGTACCGGCTGGTCGGGCAGCGTAATGGACGCGAGCAGACCTTCTTCGACGCCGTCCATCCAGCGCACCATGCCTATTCCCAGCGCATACCAGACATCGCGCACGTAGTCCGGCCCGCGCTGCTCGCGGACATGCATTGCGTTGTAAAAGGTGCCGGCAGGTGTGGCAACGGTTTCGAGCGCCAGCGCCTGGTAGCCGCTCCTGTGGCTCTGGGCGCCCATCATCGTGCTCGTTCCGCTGACATCGGCCTGCCATGCGTCGGCTCCCTGATAGCCCATTCCCGGGCCCATCATCGTGCCGGGCGACACCGGGTTCTTCAGCAGCCACTCCGGACGCATCAGCGTCGTCATGTAATTGAGCTGATCCGCAGTCCTGCCATCACCGCCGAAGTAGCGCATCCCGTCGGCATCCATGCGGAAGAAGTCGGTGGTGTCCTGCACGCAGGGCGTCGCCGGCCGGCAAATCGCGGTCAGGTGCATGCTGGTCAGCTGCGTCGTGCCCGCCCAGGTTTGTCCGGCATGCATCACCGCGGTGGCGCTCAGGCGCGGCCCGCGGGCAAAGACGTATTCGTAGCGGGCACCGTCGATCAGCGGAGAATATTGCGTCGACATCATCGGCCCCTGCATGGCCGCAAGACCGTCGGCTGCGAAGATGGCGATCACGCCCGCAAGCAAGGCTCGCTTCATTGTGTTTCCTCGGTTCAATGTGACTTCAGGGATCGCAGTCGCGCTTCGGGCGCGGTAGCGCTCGATCCAGGGGTGCACAGGATCAGGATGCCGTACCCGTGCTTACACTACGGTTACATCTGCATTACATCAATGGAGCCGTTACGCCGACGCACGACCGCTGGCTGTCGCCAGCATCGCGCCACGGGTTCGGGAGTCCTCGCGCCGAAAGCTGTGGTGCAGCGGATCCAAGCCGATATCGCACCGGCGGCGAATAAGTTTGACTTCGATCAAAGTGCGGCCAATTGTCGCATCTCATGCCATTGTCATGAACCGCGTCCATGCTATTGTCATGCGGCGTGAACAGCGTTGCCCCTGATCACGAGTAGAACTCCGGCCACGACTGACCACGAACTCGAAGAAGGACGGGGTGGTTTCGGCAAGGGACGGCACCCGGAAAGTGAGATCGGCACGTCGCGCCACCGCTTTGACGTGGAGCGCGGGGTCCTCGACTGCGTGACGAACTCCCCGCGGCAATCCAGAAAACGCCACACGAAAAGGAAAAAAGTGAAGCTCTCCCACAATCTACGCTGGCTCTCGAGCCTGATCCTCCCCTTGATGGCCGTCGGCGCGCATGCCCTGAGCCTTTCGCCAAGCACCCTTTCCTTGCTGCCCGGCGACAACGCTACGATCGTGGTCAAGGACATCCGGGGCACGGTCACGCTCGCTAACTCCAACCCCACGGCAGCTTCGACGAGCCTGGTGAGTGGAAAGATCAGCGTGACCGCGAATGCGGTCGGTGTCGCGACGCTGTCGGTCACCGACAAGCGGGGCACGAGGACGGCCAAGGTCACGGTCAACCCGCCCCTCGGCGTCTCCCCTGGCAGTGCTTCACTGCTTGTCGGGCAATCGACCACGCTGACAGTCAGCAATGCGATCGGCACGATCACGATCGCCAATTCCAATGGCAATGCGGTCGCAGCGAGTCTTTCGGGGAATGTCATCACGGTGACGGGAAAGAGCACCGGGAGCGCCGATCTTGCCGTGCGCGACACCCGGTCGACCGTCAATGTGAAAGTGTCGGTGACCTCGCCCGCGCCGCCGCCACCGCCGGCGACGAGCGAGATTCACCCCGGACGCCTTCTCGCCAGCAACTGCTTCCAATGCCATGGGACCAACGGCAGCGGCGGATTTGACCGGATCCAGGGAAGCAGCGAGTTGCTCTCGGAGCTGCGCAAGTTCGCCAGCGGCGAGGAAGACCCAAACGGCATCATGGCCGCGCACGCGGTGGGATACACCGACCAGCAGTTGCAGCTCATCGCCGACTACCTGTCCAAACTATAAGCGGAGCAATGAAAATGGATCGTCGCAAATTTCTTGGTTCGCTGTCGCTCGGCGGTTTGGGCCTGATGGGTTTGTCCAATGCATGGGCACAGGACAGTATCACGCCGGTACTGTTCCCGGTGCCCACCAACACGGGCATAAGTGGCAGGATCGTCGTCGTGGGCGGGGGCATGGCCGGTGCGGCCGTGGCCAAGTACCTTCGCCTGTGGGGCGGCACCGGAGTGAGTGTCACCCTGGTGGAATCCAGCCCGTCCTACACCTCGAACATCATGAGCAATACGGTGCTCACGGGGCAGCGCACGCTCGCCAGCCTGAACTACAGCTACGACACTTTGGTGAGCCATTACGGCGTGACCCGGCTCAATCGAAAGGTGTCCGGCATCAACTCGATCGGCAAGTACGTCTCGCTGGACGGGGGCGGCACGATCGACTACGACCGCCTGGTGCTGGCGCCGGGCCTGGATTTCGACTTGATGCCCGGAATGGCCAGCCTGGCCGAGTACGACAACCTCGTCCCGCACGCGTGGAAGGCCGGCCCGCAGACCCAACTGCTGCGCAATCAGCTCCTCGCCATGCCGGCCGGGCAGAATGTGGTGCTGACCATCCCGAAGGCTCCCTACCGTTGCCCGCCGGGCCCCTACGAGCGCGTGTGCGTCATCGCCGACTGGCTGAAGAACAACAAGTCGGGCAGCAAGATCATCGTGCTCGACGCCAATGCCGGCATCATCGTGGAGAAGGACAACTTCACCCAGGCTTTCACGGTGCTTTATGCCGGTGTGGTCGATTATCGTCCCGGTTGCACGGTGACGAACGTCGACAGCGCCACCCGGATGGTGACCTACGACCAGGTGGCCGGAACGACGACGGTGGCGCGCAATGCCCAACTGCAGGCCGCGGTCCTCAATCCCATTCCACCCCAACGGGCGCCACAACTGCTGAAGGATGCCGACCTGCTCAGCGCCGACCTCTTCCAAGCCCTTTGCGCCGGTCAACGTGCTGAGCTATGAATCGACACGCAAGCCCTACATCCACGTCATCGGCGATGCCAGCCTGACGACGCAACCGAAGGCGGGGCACATCGGCAACCAGCAGGGCAAGACCTGCGCCGACGCAGTCCTGCGTCTGCTGAGCGGTAAGCCGATGAACGCGCAGGTGGTCACAAACTCCGCCTGCTACACGCCGATCACTTCGACCACCGCCACCTGGCTGTCAGCCGTGTACCAGTACGATTCCGGAAGCGGAACAATGGTGATCCTGCCCCAGCACAACAACAGCGGCGCGATCGCAGCCGCAGCCGCGACGTCGGACGATTACCAGGACATGCAGCGCTGGTTCACGACGCTGATGGGCGACACCTTCAGCTGACGCGCGCCTGGTACGCATGCGGCGCCTGCGGCGCCGGTCCGGGGTGCGCTGTGCCCCACCGCCCACGCTGGCGCCGCAATGACTCGTCCGACGCTGTCGACGCGGTCCCAACCCGCGTTATGGCGTCAGGCGGGAAGGCGCTGCAGGCAGGCCCGGTAGCGACCTTCGACGCGCTTGGCGAACCAGTCACTGGTGAGTTTGCGCGTGATTTTCGGGCTGTGCAGCGGAATCTGCGGCACCACGGCGCGCGGTGCAGGGCTCCCGGTCAGATTGTCGGCCAGCTCGAATACGCGAGCGTAGAGTCGCGTCTGCTCGAAGTTCTGCACTTTCCCGCGATCGAGGTCGCGGCGAATGTCCTCGTTGGAGAGCGCGATCCGCTGCGCCAGCACGCGTGTCGCGATCTCGGTGTTCCCGGGCTCGCGCGCGGGCTGCCCGTGGTCGTAGCGCAGCAGATCGCCGTCGAGGTCGAGCGGTATCCCGGACACCTGGGTCACCGCATTCTGAAACGCCGCGTTGCGGCTGGCATATTGCCCCGCGTTGAAATCGGCGAAACGATAGAGCGGACGTGGGTAGGGCGCGGGGTAGTCGAGCAGGTGGGCGATTCCGAAATACATGCCGCCGCGGCGGGTGAACACCTCGTGGCGAATCGATCCCGACACCGGATAGGGATAGGGTTTCGCCGTCGCGAAGACCTCGGCAAACGCGATGCTGACCTGCATCGGGCCGCCTGTGCGCACCGGATTGCGATCCGCAAGCAACGCCTTGCCGAACGGCACCCGGCCGATGAAATCCTCGTAGATCTCGCTCAACTGCAGTTCCGTCTTGACGGCGTCCAGCCGCTCGCTGTAGCTCTTGCCGTTGGTCGATGGGATCGCCAGCGCCGCGTCAAGGGCGAACCTGGGAATTCCGGCGCTCTCGCGACGCCTGTCGATCTCCATGCGCGAGATGTTCGCAAGCCCCGGCACGATCGGATCGACCTGAAATCCCGACTCCTGCGCTGTCACAGCGACAGCGGCACAGATGTTCTCGGATGTCGCCGGGATGTCCAGCGCAGCAAAGGCCGCATAGATATCGGTCGCCCAGCCGGCACGATCCTTGATCCCGTCCGGCAACAGACGGCCGACCAGGACGCGCCCCTCCGTCGCGCTGATCGGCCGGTAGCCAGGCGTGCGTGACTGCTCGTCGAGCGATGCGCATCCGGCCAGCAGGGCGATCAGTCCGATCGCCAGCGATTTCTCGAGTCTCGAATCCATGGGCAATGAACGGCCGTTCGTCGTAGCGGGCGCATGGTCCGCGCGCCGTCTTCACATTCCGGTCTAGCTCCGGTCCAATCCATCCTTCTGCTTCCTGTACGTGTGCAGAAACCGACCGAATGCCCTGTCCTTCTTGCGCCGATCGATGTAGGACAGATCGTGGAAGTCGGATTCGCTGCGCAGCTTCAGGTAGCTTTGCAGATGCTCTTCGCTCAACTCGTGCCGCTCGATGGCGGCACGAACCTCGCAACCCGGTTCGCGGTCATGACGGCAGTCCGGATACCGGCAGCTTCGTGCCAGCGCGCTGATGCGGGCGAAAGTCTCCTCGATGCCTTCGCCGGCGCCAAGCATCCCCAGTTCACGCATGCCTGGCATGTCGATCAACAGCCCGCCATGCTCCAGCACGATCAACTGGCGCCGCGTGGTGGTGTGACGCCCCTCCCCTGTGTGGCTGACCTCGCGGGTTTCGAGTGCGCCGTCACCGAGCAGACGGTTGATGAGCGTCGTCTTGCCAACGCCCGACGAACCGAGCAGACAATAGGTCTTGCCGGAAGCCATGAGCTCGCGAACCTGATCGACGCCCGCGCCGGTCACGCTGCTGACGCAGACGATTTTCGCGTCCACTTCCATGGTTCGGATCCGGCCGATCAGCTGCTCCAGATCTTCCGGGGCGACCAGATCCGTCTTCGTCAGAAGTACCACGGGCTCGATGTGGCCGTCCCTGACCATCACGAGGTAGCGCTCCAGCCGTCGGACGTTGAAATCGAAGTGGCAGGCCTGCACGATGAACGCCACGTCGATGTTTGCCGCAATCATCTGGAACTCGACGTCGCGGCCGGCGGCTTTGCGCCGTAGAAACGATCGGCGTGGCAGCAGGTGGTGAATGCTGGCCCGCGCGCCGGCATCGCGGTAGTGCACGCACACCCAATCGCCGACGCATGGAAGTTCGGCGGAGGACTCGGCAAGGTGGAGGAATTTGCCAGTCAGTTCGGCGGGCACCTCGCCGTCTTCGCCCCGGATCAGGTAACGCGCTCGATCAACCGCGGTGACCCGTGCGGCGGACAAGTCGCGCCCACACAGTTCGCTGGCTTTGCCATCCAGCGATCCATACCAAGTCCGCTGAGCTTCACGCTGAAAGTCTGGCAGTTACTGATTGGCATGCCAAGCCAGCGTGTCACGGCAGCGTCCAATGCGAGGTGTCGGAAGATTTGACACTGGTCAATCGATGGCTATTTGTCTTCTACAAAAAATCATGATGTTACGCCGCCGGCCCGCCAGTTGCTTGGCGAGCAATGCACCTCATTCGCATTCAATCCCATGAGTACAGGGAAACCGGTTCTCATGCAGGGTGCCTGCGAGCGAATGACGCGGACCGCGGCGCGCCAGGCTAGATTCCACTTTGTATTCTGGAGTGCCGGTAGGGTTCTTAGTTGAAGCTGATGGCCGAGTTAAGTTACTCGATACTTCTTGGGATAAGGGCGCTGGAAAATTGACGTTTTATTGCTTTCGCCCGGGGACGTTTACTTGGGTCTACGCGTAGGAACTTCGCTTATCGAGACGCCATGCTTGAGCGACAGCCTGCACACATGTGCGCGAAGACCTACCCTGTGGGAATTGCTACTCGGCGTCAGGAGTTCGATGCGCAAGCAAAGGGTCGCTTTGCGACCTACAACGCGAAGCGCGTTTGGACTCTTGCGATCGAATGTTTGGCAACCACCATACCTGACGCCACTGGCAAAGCAATTTTCTTCTCTAACCACACCGCCGCAACCTATTGAATTCATGGAAACGGGTCTCTTGAACATCAAGAGCAGGGCAGAGAGCAGAGAGAGAAGATTGGTGGTAACGCAGCAAAAATACCCCTTTCCCGGTCGCCGCGCTCAAGAGCGTCGCCCGAAGACCTCTTGCAAAACCACAGGTTAACGGCGAAAAAAAAGACCAGAGAAAACTCTGATCTTTTTGAAGTGGTGGTGTAGTCGGAACCTGGATTCCAAGGCCGCCTCCAGATAGGTGTCCGTCCGTGGGGATGTAGTCCCTTTCCTTCCGATTTCTGGACATGAGTTCGTGGCAAAAAATCGGCCGCGACGCCTGGTTCGCCGTGGCTGTGTGGCACCCACGCGGCCCCTCAAATTCAACCTGCAATCGAGATCGGTCCCGCCACTCTCATCACAGAAGGAGAAGGCTTCTACGCCTGTGTTGTCGAAGAACTAACTTGGCTTCCGGGGCCCACAGCGTTTATATGGCGGCATTCGCGGTGGAGAAGAAAATGCGCTACCCCATGATGTCCGAGCACGAACTCGCCCTACGCTGGAAAGTCAGCCTCAAGTCGATTCGCCGGTGGCGGCAAGCAAAGACGGGAGCGGACTATCGTACGTTATTCAATCACGCGCGCTACGCGGAAACCGACGTCGTTGCGTTCGAACGCCGAACTGCGCGCCATTGGTTGCCCTTGCTGGGACGCGCCGGAGATGACCCGCTGCCAGTCGTCGAGTCCTTCGAGACAACACCCACGTCCGACGGAACGATCACCGCGGCCGCCGAACTCGGGACCTCGGCAGACTACGTGAGCGTAAACGAGGCTGCGGCGATCACGAGTCTGCCAATGTATTTCTTGAAGGACCGAGCGATGCGTGATCGACTTGGGATCCCCTATTTGAAGCTGGTCGGCGTCGTTCGCTTCTCCATTGCCGAGATCTACAAGTGGGAGTTGGCGAACAGCAGACCGGCCTTCGAGCCGCCGTTCGTTGCCGCTGCCCAGAAAGTCGTTGCGGCGGCACGCGTTGAAGACGTCTGGGGCGCCGTGCCGGACGGAACCGTCGCGCCGCGCTGGTACACGCTCGTTCGTAGGTAGATCGCGCTGCGGCTTCACGCTCCGGCCTATTTGCTGGATTTTCTGATCAGCCCGTTCCAGGACCACGGGTCGCCGTTTGTCGGACTCGAGTTCGATTCTCTTCCGGAGAATTGAACTCGCGTCCGGAGTCTCGATCACCGGAGGTCATACCACACTCCCCGGCCACTGCCGTGCTGGTTCAGCGTGCCGCGCTCAACCAATGCCCGAAAATGCTGCTTGAGGGTGTTGCGGCTGGCGCCGGTCAGTTTGATGGCCCCGCCGATGGTGACGCGGCCATGCTCGCGGGCGAACTCGACGATCTGGAGTGATAGCGCGGGCATTGCCGCCAGCACAATCTTTTCGCGCTCAACCTTCTTCTCGAATCGCCGCACCTGCTCGGCCAGGGACCGCAGGAAGAACACCAACCACGGTTGCCAGTCCGGCGTCTCCGCTCGGATCGTCCCTTGCGTCTGTCTCAGCGCCAGGTAGTAGGCCTCCTTGCTCTGTTCGATCACGCTCTCCAGCGAGCTGTAGGGCACGTAGGCGTAACCCGCCTGCAGGAGCAACAGTGTCGTCAGCACCCGACTCAGTCGTCCGTTGCCGTCCTGGAAGGGATGGATTTCCAGAAACACGACGACGCAGAGGGCGATGATCAGCAGCGGATGCAAGTGCGCCATTTCGCGCTCCTGGTTCGCCCAGGCCACCAGTTCCGTCATCAGGCGGGGGGTGTCGAAGGGCGAAGCCGTCTGGAACACGATACCGATCTGCACGCCGTGCTCGTCGAAGGCCGCGACGCTGTTCGAGTTGGTCTTGTAGTTGCCGCGATGCCAGCCGTCTTTCTCGCTGTAGCGCAGCAGGATCTGGTGCAACTGCTTGATGTGATTCTCGGTGAACGGGATGTCCTGCCAAGACGAAAACACGAGATCCATCAGCTCGGCATAGCCGGCCACTTCCTGCTCGTCGCGGGTGGCAAAGGTCTTGATCTCCAAGTTCGACAGCAGCAGCTCCACCTCCCGGTCGGACAGCGTGCTGCCCTCGATGCGGGTGGATGAGCCGATGCTCTCGATGGTGGCCACGCGCCGCAGGGCCGACAGGCGATCAGGCGCCAGCGTGCCCAAGGCACGCCAGGCGCCTTTGAACTCGTCGATCCTGGCGATGATGCTCAGGATCTCCGGGGTGATCTGGAGAGTATCGATTCGCAGCATGAACCAATACTACACCCATTTACACCCAATTTCGAGGCTCGTCCATTTCGACACCCAATTACGCCCACTTTAGCGCAGGCAATGCCACACGCCTCCTCCGCATCACTGCACTACTACAACAGGGTCGGCAGCGCGGGGGTTCGACGACGAGCCAGCCGGTCATCGCGGGCGCGTTCCTTTTTTTCGTCTAATTATTCTTTTCGACGAATAACCGGAACATACTCCAGCCATGCTCGCCGACACCCACACCCAGCGCGTCCTCGATCTGGTCGGCCAGAAGGGGCTACTGCGCGCCAGCGATCTGGACGCCATCGATGCGCCCCGGGTCGTCCTGACGCGTCTGACCGCCGCTGGCCTGCTGGAGAAGATTGGGCGTGGCCTGTACCGCCTGCCAGACTCCCAGGGGTCAGAACACGAAAGTCTCGTGACTGTCGCCACCAAGGTGCCGCAGGCCGTGTTCTGCCTGCTCACTGCACTGCAATTCCACGAGCTAACCACGCAACTGCCGCACCAGATCTGGATCGCCATGCCACGCGGCAGCCATGCGCCCCGGATCGACTATCCGCCGATCAAGATGGTGCAGTTCACGGGCGAAGCCTACACGGCAGGCGTCGAGACGGTCGAACGCGACGGCATCGAGCTGCGGGTGTACACCGTGGCCAAGACCGTGGCCGATTGCTTCAAGCATCGCAACAAGATCGGCCTGGACGTGGCGCTGGAGGCGCTGAAGGACGCTCGGGCCCACAACAAGGCATCGGTCGATGACATCTGGCGCTACGCCAAGGTTTGCCGCGTGGCCAACGTGATACGGCCCTATCTGGAGAGCATCGGATGCGAGCGACCTTGGTACCAGCGTTGAGCCGAGCCGCTCGTTGAACGCCAACGTACTCAATGTGCCCGCTGTAAGCGTTGAGCCCAAAGAACGCGATACCAATCGGCCCATGGCCGCCAGTCATGACTGGCTCGAACGGCAACCAATGCGCATCGCTATCGATCGCAAAGTGCGCCCAACAACTCGCGGGCACTTTCAACTCGCGGCGAAACACGAATCACCCTTGATTCGTCGAATTCCATTGATTTGCCCTCGCCAATGTCCACGCGATGTGCCTGCGTCTCACCATTACCGTGTTTACTCTTCCCCGTACTGCCTCAGCCAGATCTTGACGGCATGGCCGTTCTGCGAGCGAGCCTTCCTACCACAACGAGTCCAACTGTTCATTCGTAGCGCCGCCAGTTGGGTGACCTTGTCGGTGCCGATCCAGATCAAGCGGCGCAGCGGGCGAAAGTTGGTCACACTGCCGATCGACCCTGAGACGGGGGAACCAGCCAAGGCCAGGCCCTGGGACACGGCCACCACGCCGCTGCAACTGGCGTTGGCCAGGGGTCACCGCTGGCTGGCCATGTTGGAGTCGGGCGAGGCCAAATCGCTGCGAGAGATCGCTACCCGGGAATGGCCGGTCTCCATATGGGCGCCCACGCGCCCATGAATCGCAGCTCCTCCGGCGCTCACCAAGCGGCTTCCGTGTCTCATGGGAAGTCGTAGCTGCCGCGGCACTTTCCTGGTTCAAACGACCGCCCCTCTGCTTCTCGGTTACCTCCTCCCAAGCAGCTTTCATTTCTAACCCACCACCTCTAACCCTCTGAAAACGTTGAACCGCGCCTCGTGAACGCTCACGGGCAAAACAGAGAACAGAGAAAGAAACGCGGTGGTAATGGGCCGCAAACGGCGCGTTTCCGGCTGCCGCGCTCAAGAGCGCCACCCGAAAACTTCTTGCAAAACCAAAGGTTAACGCCGAAAAAAAAGACCAGAGAAAACTCTGATCTTTTTCAAATGGTGGAGGTGGCGAGAATCGAACTTTGCCATTTTCTTCTATGAGGATATGGCTTACGTCAATTCGTTTTTTGCCCTTACCTCCCGCGTTACCTCTTTTAGCCTCGGCTTTCTTCGTACGGTGCTGGACGATTGAGACGCCCGCCAGCAGTGCCAACCCGCTGCGTCGCCTTCGGTCTATGCGTTGACGCGTATCTAGGATGCCGGGGTTCGGCCGGTGGACGATTCGCCGCTTATGTCCGCCCTCGTCGGCCTGCCGCTGATCGGCCTACCGCTTCGTCTACACCCAGCCTCACGAAGCGCCGAATCATGAGAGAGAGGCGAGTATCGAGGTTTTCAGCGAGCGCCCTCCGACAACGATGCAACCGCCGAACAGTACCGTGGCCCCCGGCGATTCGGGGACTAGACCTACTCATTGCACTTTTTTGGCAATGACTTCGACGAACTTGGTCATCCGTGCCAACTGCTTCGCAACGGTGTCGATCGGCCGCGCGGGAGCGTTGATGCGGCTGTAGCTCGACGACCGCACCCTAGGCGACCTTGCGATCCTCGAAATCATGTGTCGCCGTCACCGTGAACCGCCGCGGGGCTCCCTCCCGCATTCCGGACGTTCAACATCAGCCATGTCGTGCCAACGCACTCGGACAACGCGGCCTGCATGTACTGGGGTAGCCACAATCGCGTCGCCAACGTACTTTGCACTGCGCTGGAGCCGCACGAGGGGGTATGTAAACCCTCGTCCAACATGATCCGGTACTGTGGAGTACGCAGCGCAGCAAGCGGGGTATATCGGTGTCGGGAGTCTTTACAGTTCCGGATCGCCACAGCACCAAGTGTCTGATTCTATTGGCCGGCGTAATTCTTGCGTGACAGCCCTTGGATCTCGCCCCCTATCGCAACGCCGCGACAATGAGTCGAGAGTCAAAATCTCTGAGAAGTGGGGGAGATCATGAAATTCCGTGCAGATCTCGTTACCTGTTTGCTGGCATTGGCCCCCGCGTTGCCGGTGGGTGCGGCCCCAATTACTTTCGATGCCACTTTGAGCGGTGCGGCAGAAAATCCTGCCAACGGTTCCACGGCAACTGGCATTGCGTTGGTCACGATTGACGATATTGCCCATACGCTGGAAGTCGAAGTCTGGTTTGATGGACTTACCTCCCCCAACACGGCCTCGCATATTCACTGTTGCATTTCGGCGCCGGGTACCGCCGCGGTTGCCACCCAAACACCGACCTTCATTGGGTTCCCGACGGGAACGACGTCGGGAACGTATTCCCAGATTTTCGACACAACCCTCGCGTCAACCTATCGCGCGGCCTTTATCACGGCCCAAGGTGGGCTCGTCTCAGCAGCGGAAGCGGCGCTGTTCACGGGAATTGAGGACGGCTTGGCCTACCTCAACATTCATACCACCCCATTTCCCGGCGGCGAAATCAGAGGATTCCTCGAACGCTGCGATGACACCGCAGACAATCCGTGCGCGACGATCCCAACAATCCCCGAGCCCGCCACGCTCGCGCTCCTCGGGCTTGGTCTCGCTGGTCTCGGCGTCTCGCGCCGCAAGTAGTAATTCTTCCGCGCCGAGCACGCGGAGGAGATTCGGACAACGACCGACCGGACACCCTTGGAGTGTTACAGCAGCGCCTGCTCTGCCGGTATCAGTGGCGCTGCGACGGGCTCGAGTATGAGTGTGTTTAGCGTTGATTGAGGGGGAGTTCATGTACCTGCGCACAATGTTCGTGGCGATCACCGCGTCACTTTTCGCATCGACGGCCATCGCCGGATTTGTGACCTTCGAAGCGGCTGGCGCCGACGCCGCCGCGATCACCCCTACGCGCGACGCATTTCGAGCCGCAGTTGGAGGAGGCTCGGTCGCCGGAGCCAACGGCTCGTTTGGGGGATTGCGCCGCGAGATCAACTGGGATGGTGTACCGGCCGCGCTAGCCGATCCTAATCTCCTGCCCGCCGACTTTTTCAACACGACTTCACCACGTGGGGTCGAGTTCACCACGCCGGGCACCGGCTTCCTCGTCAGCGCAAATGCCGGCATTGCCACTCCGGTGCTGTTTGGGTTCCCCAATGACTTTCAGGCATTCAGCCCGCAGCGACTGTTTACTGCCATCAATAGCAACATCACCGATGTACTGTTCTTCGACCCGGGCACGAGCGACTCGGCAACGACCAGCGCCTTCGGCTTGATCTTCGTTGACGTTGAAATTGCAAGCTTAACCAGACTCGAGTTTTTCGACGCAACTGACACGGTGATCTTCAGCAGGTACGCTCTCGTCGGAGGCAATCAAGGGCTGAGTTTCTTGGGCGCGGTAGCAAGTGCTGGCGAGGTGATCAGCCGTGTGCGGATTACCTCGGGCGCCAATACGATCGTCTCCAACGGAGTGCTCGGCAATTCGATTGACGATGTGGTCGTGATGGATGATTTCCTCTATGCCGAGCCAACACGGGGTGTCCCCGAACCCGCAACACTCGCCCTTCTCGGTCTAAGTCTCGCCGGTCTCGGCTTCTCGCGCCGCAAGAAGTAACCTATTCCGGTCCAACGACAGCCCCGCTGCGGCGGGGTTTGTCTTGGTCGTCAGCAAGATGGCCAACCTTCACGTAGATCAGGCAACCCGGTTCGCTGAAGGGCTGGTGTCGGCTGAGGTGAGGGCTGCGAATCCAAGTTCCGACAGGGTAGTCGCCAAGCTCATCGTTGAACGTGCCCTCGAGCACGAAGATTTCCTCTCCACCCCAATGGTTATGCGCCTGAAAGCGGGTCCCCGCTGCCCAGCGGACCAGCGCGACATGCTCGGTGCCAAACTCGTGCAGCGGGAGTACTGACAGCCCCGGTACCAGTCCGGGGCGCCACTCGGCCCGTCGGGTGTCGATCACGACACGCGAGCCATCCTCAGGCCGGAACTGGCGCAGCTTCACGAATAGCTCGCAACCTGACGCCGAGAACGGCCGATGCCGGGAGCCCGGCGGGTTCCGCACGTAAGTCCCAGTTGGATATTCCCCGTTCTCGTCAGCGAACGTCCCGGAGAGCACAAGGAACTCCTCACCGAGTGCATGTTCGTGTGCAGTGAACGACGATCCGGCGGCGTAGCGGACGATGCTCGTGGCGCGTGCGACCTCGTCCCCGACACGGTCGAGGAGTTTGCGCTCGACGCCGGTTTCCGGGGAGGCGACCCAAGGTGCAGTCCGGGTGTCGATCACCACCCGGATGCTGAAGTCAGCAATCAAGCAGCGCGGCCTTCGATGCGTTGACCATCACCGAACGAATGCCGACGTAGCACGACGTCGGATGAGCGTACATCTGGCTTTGGCCGATGACCTCGCCGTTCCTTGCCAGCAGGACGAAGTACGCCTTGCCGCTCTTGGCGGTCCGCTTCTCGAAGCGATCTCGCAGTGCTGCGTTCTTGCGCACCGACACAATACCTGCAACCGCGGCGGCTCGGCTGCCGTAACTCTCGCTGGTCAGGATCACGCGCCTGTTGGCGGCCAGCAAGTTGAAACGAAACTTACCGGTCTTGCCCTTCGATAGTTCAAATGTAGCGGGCATGTTGGACTTCCTTATCTGGGTATTGGTTGTGCCGCGCGGTGCCCGCATCGCGTTGCCGGGCGGAGATGCAGCCTCGATCTCCTTGAGCATTTTGACACCATCGCGGACATAGCGGCTCGGGAATGCGGACTACTGAGCGACCTCGCGGGCAGCGGTGACATTCTCACTCTCGGAACACGTACGGCCCCAAGCAGAGGCCGCAGCCGATGGTGTACATGAGCCAAGTCTGCGGAACGAAGTAGGGGTAGGCCATCAGGACGAAGCCGATGATCATCGGCTTGTACAGGACCATCTTCTTGCCGTACCTGAACGCGCCAAGGCCGATGGCCCCGAAGAACAGGGAGCCGACGAGCGCAGCGGGGCTTGAGAACATCGTGGGATCGAGGCGGAAGCGGTTCAATCACGCACGGTATGGGCGCGACTCAATCCTTCTTTTGCTTCTTGCCCTTACCCTTGTTGTCGCCTTTGCCATGACCTTTGACGTAGACGTTGTTGTACCAGCTATCCGACACGAAGTAGACCGGTTCACCGCAGGCGTTGTACTTGCCGCAATGCTTGCGCCAGTCTTTTGCGTGGCCGGGCGGTACGTGCAGGTAAAGCGGCTGAGGCGCCGCACCGACTGGCACGCGCTCGATCACAACCGGCTGCGCGAAAATCAATTGCGGTTGTGGAAAGTTTCCAATGTCAATCCGGCCGTAGTAACCGGGCTGCCCAACAGTGATCGAAACTCCGACATCGGCTGCGAGCGCGTTGCCACCGATTGCCGCGATTACCGCGGCGAATATCAATCGTCTCATCGTGAAGCTCCGCTTGTCGTCAGGTCCTATTTAACGGATAAGGCCACGAAGGCGATGACACGAATGGACGTACGGCGTACCTGTCGGGCGGCCAGAGGCTCATCGGTCAGGTCACTCGTCCCCATTGCTCCGGCCGATTCAGGTTGGAGGACAGGCGGATCCCCCGACACGCAGAGTACAGCCGGTCACGCGCAACATCCGCGCTGTTCCTGAATTGGTGGGCACTTCACCGAGCCGAAGGAGCAGAACACGCAGCAGTCGCCCGGCTTGGGACGTAGCAGTGCCTTGCACTCGCCGCACTCGTAGAAGTACAGGCAGGCATCCGTGGGCATCGTTTCCGGCGCCGCGAAGCCGCAGTGCGGGCAGGTCAACACGGATTCAAGCACGACAGCGTTCATGGTCGGCTCAATTATGGACCGTAAGCGAAGAACAGGCGTTCCCGGTTAAGGCTGCGGGCTTCGCCGACAACCTGTTGCGGGATCGCCATCCCTGATCGAACTGATAGGTGCCGCCTACGTTATTGGCGAGCCAGAATGCTGCGGTGCCAAAATTCAAACCCCGCCGAAGCGGGGGTGTGTGCAGGCGCTGAATCGGCTACTGCTTGCGGCGGGAGAAGCCCAGTCCTGCAAGACCGAGGCCGAGAAGCGCCAAGCTCATGGGTTCGGGTACACCCAGAGTTCCCTGTTGCTGCAGCATGTAAACGGCAGGATCACCGTCGCCACCCTGCTGTCCGGTGCCAAGGAGAGCATCCCCTAAGTGGTCGTTATTGGCGCCGTATTGGTCAACGTAAAGCATTCCGTCAATGTTCAAGAGAACATTGCGCCAATGCGATGTGTCGTCGCCGCCAATATAGGAAAGACGCGCAAAGTAGTCGATACCATCAATGCCGAACTCCACTTTTGAAACGGTGAGGCCGGGGGAGTTCCAGTCGTTGCGCAGGTCGAAAGACAAGGCCGCACTGCTCGCACCCGGCACCAACGAAGTAATTGCAAAGAATTCGCTTTCCCATGCCGACGGATTAGTGTTGTTGCTGGCCGTCCCCAAGTCAGTCCAACTGGGCAAAGCAACAGCCTGATGTGCGGCGAACACCAAGCAACAACCCAAGGAAGCGCGAACGAAGTGTGCCGCGGCCTTCAAAATACTTTTCATGATCCACCCTAAGCGCCAGAACAATCCTCAATCAACACATTGCCATCACGGGACCTGAGTCGGAGCGAAACGAGCTACCGCTGGCGGCGTGAGAAACCCAGACCGGCAAGTGCGACGCCGAGGAGTGCGAGGGCGGCAGGTTCGGGTACGGCGCGGACGGCGAGCGTCTCAGAGAAGCTCACTGCGTTAGCTTGTCCCCACCAAGGATGCTCCTCAGTATCAGGGTGGCCGGGACCCGCACCGGGTGCATTCGCCCAGTCACAATGATTAAAATCTTTGTTATTGACAAAGTAAGCGGAAGCGCACGCCGCGCTGCCGGTCAACGTCGGGGTGGGGTACGTGAAGTAAGCGTGGCTGACCGGGTCGCCGACACCAAGCAGCACATTGGCACCTGCGAACTGGAAGTCAAGGGCTGTTGGTGCGTGCGTCATCTCTTCAACCGTCGGCAGACGCCATCCCAACGCGGCTTGGTAGGAGAAGTCGGGGACGAACCCGGCTGAGTAGCTCCCATCAGGCGCAACTGCGAAGATCCATGCCCAATCGAAGCCATCCCTCGTAATGTAAGCGTTGGACGGAAGTGGGGCCTCGACGAGCGGCGTCGAGACGGCACATGGCACCCCAACCAACATCAAGGCCAAGCAAAGAATCAGGCGGCGCAATTCAGGCATGACTGCCTCTCTCTACGGATGATGCTGTTGCACATCGTGCGCGGTGCCAATCAGATCACGTGGCCGTACTCCCATGGCCCCGCCGTCGAGCAGGTTCTCACCTCATCGGAACACAAGCAAAAACCATGCATACGAAATGGCATTTGCTTGGAATCAGTCGCTTGCCCGCGCCTTGGTCGTTCGTGGTACGCCACGTCCGGCAGCAATGTAAAGCTGCCCGACACCCGTAGGCCTACCGGCCAGTAGTTCGCGGCAGGGGCGCGTCGGTCGTGGCGTTGTTACAGATCACACCGGCTCTGTTGGCGCGGATCGAGCAAGGCGTGTAACGAACCCGCAATCTGCCCCACCTATCATCAGTAGTGGGTACTTCGGCACCACCTCCTCCTGTTCCTCGAAGTACCTCCTCGCCCGCTCCGCCGCACTATCGCCGGCAAGCGGGTCTTTTTTGAGTAGACGGATCGGTGTGTGTCTGAGGTCCTGCCGGGCAGATGTTTTGTCGGTACCGGGCTATGGCATCGGTTTGCCAGTGTCGGGAAGGCGCACTACGCGATAGGACGAGTCCCTCGGCACCCCGGATAACGTGAGCAACCCCAGAACTCCTTGCCGGGCTCAGAACCACGCTTGGCGACCCGCTTGACCATCGGCTCGCCGCAGACCGGACACGTAGCCGTCCCTTGGGTAGCCGTGGCAACGGCAGCCGGAACCGCGTCTATTGGAGGCCGCTGTGCGCGCGGCTCCTGACGCTTCCCCTGCACGCCCTGAAGCATCTCAACCAGCTTGCGGCCGTCTACCAGCTTGATCGGCTTGTCCCGCGCGAAGTCGATGGCGTCGGGCGTGTAGCTGCCACTGGTGACGAAGATCGCCGCGTGGGCCTGTTCCCCGGTCATGGCGCCGTACAGCTCGCGCACCAGCTCAACCCCGACGGTGTGCGTTTTCCAACGCTTGCATTGCACGACGAGGGTCTTGTCCTTGGTTCGCAACTCAAGGTCGATTCCGCCATCCGCTCCACCGCCACCACGCTCCGCAACGCGATAGCCTTGTCGGCGGTACGCCTCCGCCACGAGCTGCTCGAATTCCTGCCACGACAACGCCCGGATTCGGTCCATGTTCGCCTGTCCGTCTACGAGACGGCTGCGGGAGCGCGCGTTGATGAGTGCGAAGGGGACGGGTAGGAGAAAGATGGCGGCAAACCAGTGCGCATTTGCAGCGACGCCATTGGCCACGGCGCCGAGCAGCGCGCTGTCCCCGGCCACCGCCGGTGCGACCCAACGCACAAGGACATAGACCACGGCAGCGACGGCGACGCTCGCCCACCAAGGCAGGCGGGCAAGTTCGCGGAGAGGATGCGCGTTCTGTCTGCTGGTCATAGGTGTGCTGTGTTCGGAGGTGACCTCACGCTGCTTTCGCTGTGACCGGCGCCGGCTGCTGATCAAGCACTTTGCCAAGAGCGGCCGGCTGCATCACGAGATGGTAGGCTCACATTCCGTATCCGATCATCGTTGTTGACCGCCGTATACCACCGCTTCGCGCCAGTTGCCTTGACTTCCCATCGCCCATAACACCCTTGATTTCTGCGACGAGGAACTGGCCATCGTCGACCTCGACGATGAAGTCAGGCAGGTAGTTCCGTCGTATCCCGCTCTTGACCGGCACTGTCCACTCGGGTAAACCGAGCGCGTGAATTCGAGCTCGTATCACCAGATTCGGAGCCAGCCGACCGCCGCCTCTCCGCCTTGTTCGCGAGCCAGAGAAATTGCCATCGCCGACCATGCGGACGACCGCGCTTTCCAGAAACGCAGCTGATTCAAGGTTGATTCGTAGTCGCCTAGTCCACCGGCCTCGATGTACCGCATGACGGCGCCTTTGTCTTTGCCCACTAGTGCCGATGATGGCGACGAATGTTCACCACCCAGTGCCTTGCAGTTGCCAGCACTTTCGTATGCGACTCGCCCCTCCCGCACTTCCACTAGGCATGCGTCGGCGGTTGCTTGCAGCTCGATCGCCGCATTATCGAGCCCACGCTGCGGGATGAAGTCACCGACGGTGCAACCGGTCATGGTGGTCGGTACCATCAATGTGACGAGGATGAATCGGAGGCGCATGGCAATCTGTTAGTCAATCCGGGCGTCCGAAAACGGACGCCGTGTGTCAGTTTAACGCGCAAGCAAAGCCGCCGCACAGATTGTGGCTGCAGGTTGACATCGGGCATCATGACCAAGGGAACCACCGCCGTCGCCGGGCCGTTTGTTCGGCGCGCAGTTGCCAGCGATGCTGACGCAGTACGCACTTGCGTCATCGCTGCGTTTGAACCGTACGTCGTGCGAATCGGCAAGCCCCCAGCCCCAATGTTTGCGGACTATCCGTCATTGATCGACGCGGGTCGTGTATGGGTCGCCGAACGGCATGATGAGACAGCGGGTGTGCTCGTCCAGTACGAGACGAACGAGGGGTTCTACATCGAAACCGTAGCCGTCCACCCCCGCTATCGCGGAACCGGCGTCGGTCGGGCGCTCCTTCAGTTTGCCGAAAGTGAAGCAGTTCGACTTGGCTTCGGGTCCATTTACCTGTGTACGAACTCCAAGATGACCGAGAACCAAGTGCTCTATCCGAAGATCGGCTACGTGGAGTACGACCGCAGGACCGAGGCAGGGTACGACCGCGTCTTTTACCGCAAGACACTCGGGTGACGATCCGATCGCTGAAGTACCCGTCGTGCGGTCCTACCCAAAGCGGAAATTTCCACGCGACGACGCAGACGGCAAAGCTTATGCCGCGGCCACCGGAACGGGTAACGCGCAAGCAGATGATAGTGGACTACCCCGCGGCCCTGAACGCGAAGAAGCGCGCGGCGTTCCTTGACCGGGTTTACCGCTTCACCGGGCCAATGGATACTATGTCCGCGATTTCGATGGGCTACCTGACGGACAACCCCGCCGACGAGGGGAGCAACGATCCGGAGGTGCACGAGCGCCGGGTCGCTGCTCTAACAGCCGAGCGCGAGGCCCACGAGCGGAGCGCGTAGGCATGTGGGTTCCCCTCAACGACGTCTTCCACTCCATCGTCGCCCACCGGGGCAAACCCGACACCCTGCTCGTCCGCGCCCGGAGTGCCCGCGACATCGAATGAACATTCCCGGTGCCCGGGTCGAGGTCCCACCGGTGGCCGATTACCTGTACCGAGCCGAGGTCCGTCGTGTCGAGGTCGCCCGAGTGCTGGCCGCGAAGGTGCAGGCCATCTACCCGAACTTCAAGGGTTCGGTCGCCGACGACGACCGGCACGATGCGTACATGGAGGTCTGGGGCGTGATGGCGAAGGCGCAGATCGGCAGGCGGTGATCTCAGGGTACGATGGTCCTATTTGGTACAGACGAAGTGCAAGTGATCGCTAGCGACTGTGTTGGGGGCAATGTACGCCCACTCTCCGGCGCGGTCGTCCACACTGAGTGCGGAACCCTTCGCCATGTGGTCCGCGTGGCCGGACTGCGATAGAAATCTGTAGCGCTCACCCTTACAGTCATACTCAGCCAGCATCCGAAAAGAGAGTACGCCGTAACTCGAACGCGCCATCAGGTCGAAGATCTGCCAGACCTTGCGGATATTGCCATTCGTTCGAATAGACGCCGGGTCTATATACGTGGTCGCGGTATCTCCCTTCGAAACTTCAACCCACACCGCCCACACCGGAGTGGCTATGAATATCAGCAACGCAAGCAAGACGACGCGCATCACAAACCTCCGAATCTTTCCGTTGGCTCCGGGAGCGTCGTTGAAGGATGCCAGTCGGCAATCGGCTGCGGATTGAGCTAGGTCAACTTCTCGCCCGAGCAACGATAACCCGCCACTTGGGCGGGGTTCTCTGTGGGCGCGGCGTCCTAACTCAGTCGGCGGCTATCTGGTACAGACAAGGCGGAAAGCAGAAGCCGCAATTGAACCCGGTTCGACATGCCTCCAGCGTCCGGGTTCTTGATCTGTGAAAAGCAACTTTCCTTGCGCCATGTGCTCCGGAAATGCGGAGGCTGCGAGGCCTCGGTGTAGCTCCTTCTTGCAGTCGTACTCTGCTAGCAGCCGAATAGATAGTTCGCCGTAAGGGCCGCGTTCCGCAGAGTCTTGAAGTATCCAGACTCTACGAAGCGCGCCGTCCTTGCGGACAGTTGTGAAATCGATATAGCTCGTCCCCTCATTATTTGCCCCAACTCGAATCCACTCCGCAGACGCTTGACCGCCTAGCAGCACCAGCAACAAAAACAGGGCGATTCGCATCGCAACCCTCTCTATGGCCCCATTGGACTCTGGAGCATCGTCGAAGGATGCCGGCCGGCAGACGGCTACGATTTGAGCTAGGTCAATTAGGAACTCCAGAGCAGCTTGTGGTGACGCAACACCGCAATACCGACCAGACCGAGGCCAAGTAGGGCTAGGGTGGCCGGCTCTGGAACAGTAGTTATCGGCGTCAGCAGGAATGCGTGACAGGTACGGCATAGGTCACCCAAGGCGCAGAATTGTGTGATGGACGCAGACCTCGCCCCCGTTGTCGCAGCCCTCGCTCAACTCAAAGACGGCGAACTCGCCGCGTTGATCGACGCCACCAACGACGTGCCGCAGATCGCGCCGGGTCTGCTGGCATGGATCGAGCACGTCTGCGACTGGGAATTGAACAGGCGGGGTGGGTTGGACTTCCCCCTGCAACCGCCTGATGTCGCCATCGACCCGAGCGAGGATGCGGTCAGCATTGCCGCCGCCGTGATCATCAGGGCGCAGTTCGCTCAGGATGACAAGGCAGAGGCCGGTGCCGTGGCCGTGCTGTTCGATGCGATTATTGGGGTGCTATCAGGAGGTGAGCACAGGCATTGACTGGTGGGATGTTGGCTGCCGGGCATTCAATTACAGAATCCCGCGCAGCACAACTGCCGAATACCTCTACCGTTCGCAACATCTGCAATTCGTATCTGAGGACAAAATGAGACACGACCGCTATGGCTGGCGCAAGAAGGACCCAAGGGCAGTCATCTTGAACGGCCTCGTCGCAGAGGGGCGCACACTGCGCGAGCAGGTTACTAAGCTGCTCAAACTAGCCTCCCAGCATGGTATTCGTACTTGGATTGCCGATACTGCGCATTCGGCGGCCACCGAGCAATCGGTCAAATTGAGAAACCAGCGAACTCGGTGGAGGGGTCCCACGTCGCAGCAACCTATCCGTCCGCAAACGTTAAGCACTCTGGTCGCGGAAAGAAACATGCACCGCGAGCAGGTCACGGCGTTGTTAGACATGTTGGGGCAGAACGGCATTCACGTCACCCTCGCTGACTTGGAGAACAAGCTCTCGGGGCCACGTCAGAAAGGCGCGAACAGTGCGGGCGATCCGTCCAACTCGCAGGCTATTTACGCCGCATCACCATTCGCTCAACGCAAAACCGAAGGCCCGCAAGAAGACCGCAGACTGGTTTATGGTTGCTTCCCTTTCGGAACCAACGGCCAGCTGATCATTATGCGCGAGTCGGTTGCCACCTATCTTGCAAACGTCCTTCATGTGTTGCGGACTGCGAGAACATGGGGTGACGTTAAGGCAGCGCTTTCGAGATCGGACTTTCAAGCCCTCGCTCAGGACTTCATCGACGATGAAAGAGAGGAAGCATTTCTCGGGGCGAGAGGTCAGTTGCGAAAGACGCCGAAGTTGGATGCGCCTTTTGACAATGATTACGTGCTCTCCGAATCGGGAGTCGAACGATGGATTGGCGATCCCACTGCCGCCATGAGGAAGTGGTTGCCGCAGGAGATGCAAACTCGATATGGCAAATTTGGCGACGACACAACCTGCAACTCACTATCCTTGTGGCCCGAGCATGAGGATAAGATCGTCGCTGAGTTGCGCGGCCTCGGATTCGAGATCAGCCGCAATGACCTGCTCGTGAGCGCGACGTGGGACCCAGAGGATGCAAAGTTGGTCGTCTCTAGAACGGTGTCCAAGCGATAGGTATGCCACATTGGCAGAAAATCTCGTTGGCGCTATAGAACACCAATCGCGCTCTGTCTCATTCTGTCTTTGTCGTGGCCGTGCCGCTCGATGCCATGATCGGCGTGTTGGCGGGAGGTTAGCGCAGGTATTGACCGGGGTCCGATTTGCCCGTTGCAGAGCTCTGCACGACCTCGGGCAGGCAGAGACCCGATGGCCCTGCCGTCGTTCACGTCCTCTCACGTTGAGGGATCGACGGGACGATCACCTCCCGGCCCCAAGGATCGACATCAGGGCGCGTGAGGCGGTTGGTG
Organism: uncultured beta proteobacterium; assembly: GCA_963788185.1. GTDB lineage: Bacteria > Pseudomonadota > Gammaproteobacteria > Burkholderiales > Casimicrobiaceae > CAIWHR01. Next base: position 34,754 of record CAWBGE010000017.1, on the reverse strand, counting down.
AGGAGTACAGCGCCAACGCACCGCAGTTCAGCACCACGGTCGCCCAGAAGACGGTCTGGAACTCCCGCTTCCTCGACTTGTGCCGGAACACCTTCTGCGCGAGCAACGCCCCCGGCCATCCACCCATCAGCCCGAACAGGTGCAAGGTGCTCTCCTTGGTTCGCCACTGCTCCTTCTCCGCCGCCGACTTGTCGAAGGCGTAGGCAACGAAGGCGACCACACTGGCCGCGACGTAAACGCCAAGCACCGTGAGGGGCAGCTTGCCGGTGATGAGCGCAGCGGCGAGGAAGGCGGCGAACAGGGTGACGAAGACGGTGGGTCCCCACCCGCTACCGGCAGTTGATCGCTCGACCCGACGCTCCCCCACGAACGCGACATTGACGGCACGGGGACGCCGCCGTTCATCGACGGTCACCTCGTAGGTGACGAGTTCATTGCCGATGGGGCGGCGCTGCCGGTTGGAGAAGGTCTTGATGTGGAGGAAGACGGGGTCGCCGCCACCGTTGGGCGTGATGAACCCGAAGCCCTGATCATCCTTCCACGTGGTGATCCGGCCTTGGTATCGCATGACGGTAGGACCTTGATTGCGAAGACCGCTACTCTAATCGCCTCCTCTCCCTGAATACCTCACCGCCCTGCCCCAGAACAGTTTCGTGTTGGCAAGCTTGTCCGAAGAAACGCGAGGCAGGCGCTCCTACTTAGAGGGAAGCTCGTGAACTCTGTCCCAATTGTTGACCTTAACCACCTCTCCAATGCGCAGTTCATAGAATCCTGTCGCCCGGTTGGGATGAACAAGGTCAATGCGCACAGTCACCTCGGGTGCATTGGGTGTCATGCCATTGATCAGCCGAAGGAGAAATGGACAGGTATACCTATCCAGTCGCTCGGTCCAATAGGGTTTGATCTCGCGATACTCAACGGTCTTCCGACCTGCGACGATTTCTCTAAGCCATTGTCGCTTAATTGTTGTTGTGATCGACTTCATGCTGATAGCTGCGTTATGGCGATGAGCAACAACGCTGAGTTGCGCAACTGATGATTAGTTTGGCGCACACATCATTACGCCGTCAATTCCGTAGCCGCTCCGTGTTAGGCGTGGGAACACCATTTCACGTCATCCGTCTCTTCAGCGGGTGTTCCCATGAAGGCCCGTCCGCGTGCTTTCGGCCTCGCTCATGGAACTGATTTGCTCCGACCCGCGTCCGGCGACACTCAATACTTGAAGAACTCACTCGGACTAAGTCGCCATGCGACGAGGAAGGCCGTCTAGCGGCACATACCCACCCTACTGGGAACCCCAGACCCGAGGGTATCGCGTCCCCGATGTCGTACCCGCAGTTCGCACCGGGCTTACCTGCAGCGCTCTTGCGGATCCCTTCCGACATTGTCATCGAGACTGTGCCCTGTCGACCCGGTAAGCGAAACCGCTGCGCACAGATCTGTGGCTGCAGATGGGTCAACGCGCACTTGAAATACTTAGCGGATGCCCATGATGTACCTGTAGCGAAGGAGAAGCGAACGGGCATGTTGTTTGCTTGCGTAATATGCGGGCAGTTTTTGACAGGGAACGATGGTGATCAAGGGAATACTTGGACTGATCATTCTCGCGGCGATCGTCGCGATCTGGATAATCAAGACGGGCCTAAAGGTCGGTCAGACGGTCTATGACGGCACCGTTGGCAGTCAAAACCTCGGCAAAACGCTCGGTCCAACGTCGCGTCACATGTCCGCAAAGGCGTCGTCGGTCGTTGAAGCCTGCTGTCAACTTCTTGGCGTTCAGCTCACGCTTGGGGGGCCAAATGCCACAGAGATACTCCAAAGCGATCATTGGGCACTGGGCTATGTCTACGGCTTTCATGATGGAATCATGCAGCGGATGGGAGTCCGCTTCGACTTGGAAGGGCTTGCCGTATTCGGCGCCTCTTACATCGGACTGTTTGGTGATCCAGATATTGCCGGAACGCTGTTTGCGCGCTCAGTAGATCTGCAGGAAACGAGCACCTTCCAGAAAGGCGCTGCCGTGGGCGGGCAGGAGGCTTTCAACTTCTTCGACAAAGAAAGCTCACCTCTCGCGCTATCGGACTATCTACGCAAGGCCAGCGCCGGCGTGTCGCCATCACGACACTCGGCGATTCAGGCTCCAACGGCTTTGCTAGCATCACAGAAAATGGGGGTTGTCGCAACAACGATCGAGGAATTGCACAGACCTTCGGGCGAGGGAAGTGCCATGCAGCAGGTTCGAAGTTACGCTGAACGCAAGGCTGCACTCGCACCAAATCGACTCTTTTCAACATGGTGGGCCGTAGGTTTGGGACTGGTCGTTGTTGGCGGCACCGGGGCTCTTCTCTGGCGCTCGGCGCCAATTGACGCTAGAGAAGCCGCAACTACGCAAGTCGCGGCGACATCAATCGCGCGCCCCTCGGTGGTTGCCGCTACAGAATCCATCGCCACACCAAGCTCTGAAGTGTCGCATTCCGCTCAAACAGCTTCAGAGGGCCCGAACGTCGCAGGGACCAGTACGCAGCAGGCCCAGCCATCGTTTGATTGTGCCAAGGCGGGTGAACACGCTGAATTTCTGCTGTGCAGTGACGACTACACGGCGGCCTTGGATCGGCAGCTCGCAGCGTTGTACGCGGACCTCCTCCGGGATGCCGCGTCGCCTGATATGTTGCGATCCGATCAGCGAAGGTGGCTTCGCGACATTCGCGATGGATGTCAGGATCTGCGATGCCTGATCGACGCATACGCTGAACGGATACGAGTCTTCTCCAATGCGTCTGCAGTCGCAGTTGAGACGGGTGTGCCGGTCATCGAAACCGACCGCACGAAAGCTCGCGATGCCAGACAGTAGCAGAGCGATTCTCTCGGCGTGCAAGTGGGCTGCTTCTTGGTTGGAGAACACTAAAGTGCGTTCGCAGGTTCACCGCTTGCGTATCGGGAAAGTCGGCCCCCAATTCTCGCCGAGCTTCGTCGCATGGGTCTTCGTGCAGGTCGTTGTGGGTGTGCTGACCTACAAGCTTTCCGGCGGGTTCTGGTTCATTGGCTTTCAGATCATCGGCGCGATCGTCTTCATGGTCATTGCGTCCCGTGAAAGCAAAGCGTACATCGCCGCAGAGGAACTGGAGATCACAGCCTGCGGGGTAAAGGAGTGAACCTCGAACACATCATCCTGTTGGTGCTGCCGGAGTAGTTAATGCTGTCGGTCACGTCCTGCCCACCGTAAATCTTACCGTTGGGGTACACGTGCTGGATGCCCCGAGTTGCGATTCGTCACGCTCGGTCCGCCAAGAGACTGATGTGCGTCTTCGAGTCCCGGAAGAACTCTACTAGGACCGCTATTGAGCCATGGCGTGGCTCCGGAATATCCCACTGAAGTCGTCGTGCCACAACGAGCTGTCGCGCTTCGGAAAGTAATAGGCAGACCCACCGGCCTCGACTATGCCATCCTCGACGGGTACTAGCGATCCACGGCTCAGGAAGCCGACACCAACTACGTGGTCGCGGTTGTCTGAATTCAGGAACTTACTCACTTTGATTGCAAGCGAAGTTGGCGGCTGTCGTGGATCATCGTCCTGTCCGGCTATCGAGATTAGCTGCTCACCCTCGATACCTTCAAACCCCGCAATCAGCGTCCCAGCGCGGCTCCCGGTCAATTGCCGCCGCGCCGCGTCGCCCAGTGTGCGGAACGTCTGATCAAGCGGGTCGTCATCGAGCATGCTCTGAAGGACCAAGACGAATGCTCCTCGCGCTGTGCCCGTGACCATACACTCGCGATTTCGCGTACTAGTAACGCTGTCGATGATCTCTCGCGCTACCTCGGGGTGGCCTTCGTTGCGGATGTCGCCAAGCCGCGTGTGATCAAACTCCGCGATTCTGATGTTCGATCCGTCGTCGAAGGAGGCACTTAGTCCAAGGGTGATTTGCCGGAGGACGCGCTTTGCCAAGGCCACACGCTCGTCGTGCCGAGTAGGCAGCCCGCCCGGGACAGTGAGCACGACGGCCACACCGACGTTCAGGTTGTCGCGAATCGGCCCGAGCCCTCCTTCCATTAGGTGGTGGAACGTCAAGGCTTCGCGCCGATGAATGCTCCTTCCTTTATCACTAGATATTGACTTGCATTCAACCTCAAGACCACTGGGACCTATGTCTGAGACGAGTAGATCATACGTGCCAGTACCAATCATCTCCGGCCACTCCATCCGGTAGCCCCTACGCGCAAAGTGTGTCGCAACGGCTAGTTCCAGACGCAATGCACGCATGTCGTCGGGGTTCTTCAACGCTCCGATCACGCGCTTCTTGAAGCGACTGGACTCAACACGTGATACAAGCTCACTCATCGAAAGCACTTGCGCCGCGAAGCTGATAGCCGAATGCAGCGGACGTGCCCGACTTAGGTCATGGGGTAGCTGTCCGTAGCGACGGATGACGTCGCCGACGCGTTCGAGTCCAAAGGCAATCTCGTTCTCTGCGTGTAGGTAGGCGGCCAAAAAGGGGTTGCCCCTGATCTCCGCCTTGATCTGCGCTGCGCGATGGTTCCATGCCCTCTCGCCCACCAATCTATCGAATCGGCGGTAGACATCCGGGGCGTCGGCAGTCCCAAGCTGCGTTAGCAGGGTGGGGCCGCCTGCGGTCGCAGGTTCTCGGTTCTCAGTCACAGTGCCGGCTCTTTGGACTGGGGTACCACATTGTCCGCGAGCAAATCATGTAGGCAAGACGGTCGCGGCCATGTCTCCCGCCTGTCTGGAGTCCGCCGCAGGTGGGCATCGTCCCCGGCCGTCAACGTGAGCAGGTCGGCATCAGTTTCGCTGCCTGCGTGGCCCTCATGTCGGAACTGAGGCAACAACAGCGCGAGCGTTAGCAAGCTGCCGTCGACCTCCGTATCCTCGATCGCTACGCGCGGGCCTTGTAGGGGGTGGCAACGGTCGGCTCTCCGGTCGATGTCCCAATCGACAGCATGTTCGAGCCACGCTAGCAGTCCCGGGACATGCTTCGAAGCGTCGCCGATCGTGGCGGGCAAGCCATGCAGATCCCGATTGGGGATCTTCCCGAGAGCGGTGGCAAGGGAGGCGACGGCTTCCATTCGCCGATTATCGCCCGTTAAGCCGGCCGCGCGTTTGCCGCCAAGGACGGCTATGTGGAGGGAGCGTGGCAGACTCCCGGATCCGATCGGCATGTTCACCCAATTTGCGCCAGATCAAGCACGCGGCCGACGACCGGCGGAGACTGCCGGGGTATTACGTTAGCAATGAGCAGGCTTGCGCTCGCCCGCACGCTGTCGGACGGGAAGGGGATCAGATACCATCAGTTGGCAGATCGGCTCGCCCAGCTCGGCGTGCATGCGACGGTGGAGTACCTCGCCAAGAAGGTTATCCGGGGCAAGTTCAGCAAGATATTTCTGCTCCAGTGCCTCGAAGCCATCGACTGCACGGTGCTGTGGGTGTGCGAGGAACAGAACGTAGGGTTCGGCTCATTCTGTGAGCCTGTTCAGGCCCAAGATAGTTTCAGCTTGAATAAGGGGAAAGTGGCTGTGACGACGATCTTTGATCTGTGTACACCGCGCGACGATGTGCTGAAAGGGGCCATCACCGAGTCCGACTTTGCGGCCGACCTTTCGCAGGTGATCCGTGGCAAGGATGGCCCCGCTGAGTACCGGGTACCGGCGAAGTTCTTCGCCAACACCTACCCCACGCGTGGCCTCAAGAACCTGTTGGCCAACGTCTGCGCCCGCCTGTCCGGCGCCGGCGGCGAGGTGGCGGCGATCTTCCGGCTGGACACGACCTACGGCGGCGGCAAGACGCACGCCCTGATCGCCTTGCTCCACGCGGCGCGCGGCATGGAGGGAGTGACCAACGTCGCCGAGTTCATCGACGCCAAGCTGATCCCGAAGGGCAAGGTCCGGATTGCCGCCTTCGATGGCGAGAACGCCGACCCGGCCAACGGGCGACACATGGGCGAAGACGTGTATGCCCGGACGCCGTGGGGCGAGATCGCGTACGCGCTCGCCGGGAAGGCGGGCTACGAACGGGTTCGCAAGTCGGACGAGTTGGTTTCGGCACCGGGTGCCGAGACCATCCGGGAGCTGTTCGGCGGTGAGCCTACCCTGATCCTGCTGGACGAGCTGTCGGTCTACATCCGCAAGGTCCACAACCTCCCCAACGCGTCGCGACCAGCTCACCGCGTTCCTGACCTCGCTGTTCAAGGCGATCGAGGGGACGCCCAACGCGGCGCTGGTCTACACGCTGGCCATCGGCAAGGACGGGAAGGCGACCGATGCCTACAGCGACGAGAACCAGTTCATCGCCGACCGCATGGCCGAGGCGGAAAGCGTCTCGGCACGGAAGGCCACGCTGCTGAATCCCACCGAAGACGACGAGACGGTTCAGGTTCTCCGGCGGCGGTTGTTCACCAGCATCGACGACGCCAAGGCCGCTGTCGTGATCGAGGGCTACCGCGCCCAATGGGCCGCCAACAAGGACGCGCTGCCCGGCTACGCCGGTTACCCGGAGACGGTCGATGCCTTCCGGAAATGCTACCCGCTGCATCCGGAGATTCTGGAGACGCTGACGAGCAAGACCGCGACGCTGCAGAACTTCCAGCGCGTCCGGGGCATGTTGCGATTGCTCGCGCGCACCGTCAGCAGCGTATGGCTGAAGAAGCCCGCCGACGCCACGGCGATCCACCTGCACCACATCGACCTCGGCTACGAGCCGATCCGGCAGGAGATCATCACGCGGCTGCAGCAGGGCGCCTTTGCGCCGGCGATGTCAAACGACGTGGCCGGCACCGGCGGCAAGCGCTCGCTGGCCGAGGACCTCGATTACCAGCACTACAAGGGCGTCGCCCCTTACACCGAATACGTGGCGCGGACGGTGTTCCTGCATTCGTTGGCCTACAACGATCCGCTGAAGGGCCTGAGCCCGGAGCACTTGCGGTACTCCATGCTGTGCCCAGCGCTCGATCTGGGCTTTGTCGAAGACGCCCGCAAGCGATTCCTGTCGGAGTCCGCCTACCTCGACGACCGTCCCGGCGTGCCGATGCGCTTCCTCGTCGAGGCGAACCTGACCCAGATCATTCGCCGGCAGGAGCAGCACGTCGATCCAAGTGAGTCGCGGGCGCAGTTGAACGACCTGATCAAGGACATTTTCAAGGGGCAGGTGTTCGAGACTGTCTCGTTCCCCGGTGGCCCGTACGACGTGCCGGACGAGGTGGGTGACGGCCGTCCTCGGCTCGTCGTCATGTCCTACGACGGCGTGTCGATAGGCGTCACCGTTGACGCACCTCCGGAGCTGATCGCCAAGATTTTCGAGCGCAAGGGCTCCGATGCAACTGGGTACCGCGCCTTCCGCAATCACCTTGCGTTCGTCGTCGCCGACGAGGCCCGCAAGGACGAGATGCGGCACAAGGTGGTGCGCAGGCTCGCGCTCGCCGAACTCAGGAAGCCCGAACGGCTGGCGGAACTCGCCGAGCACCAGCAGGCCAAGGTCAAGGAACTGGAGCAGCGGTCGGTGACCGAGGCCGCGATTGCGGTGCAGCAGTGCTATCGCCACGTCTTCTATCCGTCGAGGAATCGCATTGGCGAAAGTGCGGTCGATCTCGCGCATACCGCCATCGACATCCAGTCCACGTCCGACAAGCCGGGCGCCGGACAGCAGCAAGTCGTCCGCGCGCTGCGCGAACTCAAGAAGTTGCGCCTGCAAGAGGATGACCCGGATTCGCCGACCTACATCCGCGACCGGACGCCACTGAAGAAGGGTCAGATCACGACCCTCGCGCTGCGCGAGGAATTTCGGCGCGATCCGGGCCTGCCGATGCTGGTGGGCGACGACATCTTCATCCGTGGCGTGCGCAAGGGGGTTGAGGCCGGGGAGTACGTCTATCGGCGCGGCGAACTGCTGTACGGCCAAGGTGACCCGTCGGCCGCCATCGAGATCAGCGAGCAAGCGATCATCTTCACGATGGCGTACGCCAAGGAGACATCAACATCTGGCCACGGCAGATTGCTCCGCCGCCGTCCGCCGCCGACCACCGGACAGACGCCGACGGCACCGTCACACACCGCCGCCGCCACCGCCGCCCGGATCACTTACCGCCGAGGGCGTGCTGAAAGAGGCGCTCACCAAGCTGTGGGAGCAGGCGCGAGGCAGGAAGATCGAGGCCATTGCCTCCGTTACGATTCGCCTGTTCGAGGCCGGCGACGCGTTTCGCCTGATGGGTGCCGTGGGCGCGATCTCCGGTGCCAAGAAGACGGTGAGGTCTGGCCGGTGGTTACGAAACCAAGGATGGTGGAACGCTGGAGATGGAGTTCCGACGGCCCGGTTTCGGACGCCGCGCCGGTCAAGGAATTCCTCGATGCGCAACTGCGTAGCGCCGCTTCGACGACGATGCAGGCGGGTTTCGAGATCGTCTTTGACGCCGGCTTGCCGATGAGCTGGAGACGCGGCCGAGAAATTCACCGAGCGCTTGACCAAGTTCGCCTCGGGGGCTGCATACGTCTCGGCGTCAGCGGTGGCCGCGAAATGAACGCACGGGTACAGAGGATCGACAGCATGAAGACGCCATCCAGCGCCCCGAAGTACGAAATCCGTGTCCGCTCCTATGGCCCGGTCGATACCGAGCTGGAGGTGTGGCACTTGCCGTCGTCGGCGTCGCCACAAGTCACGTCGCCTGTCCGCGTGGCGGGTCTGCGGGGCCGCAATCTCGAACTGGTCGAGCACCGCGTTCTGAAGCGCCTCACGCAGGCAGGCGTCAAGCTGATCTCCAAGCCCAAGGCCGGACCACTGGGCTACGCCATTTCCGAGGACATCGCGCTGATGATCGGGCTGCTCTTCCGCACGCTTGCCCCGATGCGCTCGCGCGACAACATGCGGGCGGTGGCGGAAGGGATCGAGCAAATGGGGCGCGAAGAAGCTGCTTACTGGCTCGGCATGGCGATGCACCGCAAGAACCCTCGGCGTGTGCTTACAGCACTTCGCTTCCTCCTGACCGAACCGAAACACAAAAGAAGAACTGATGATGAGTGATACGCGGTTGATCGAGCGTTGGCTGCCGATTGGCGCGTTGGGAGAAGAAAGCGCTCGCGAGCGTAGATCAATGACCGCGCTCCCGCCAACGTATTACCTGCACGTGTGGTGGGCAAGGCGGCCACTTGTCGCCTCACGCGCAGCGATACTGGCTTCGTTGTTGCCCGCAGACGCTGATCAGACGATATGTTCAATCGGATGCATTGGAATTCATGGTGACCCGGTCGCAGTCAAGAAACGCATTGACCGCGCGAGAAAGACGGGCGAGGACTTGGGCGCTGAACCCATACGGCTACTCCCGTGCATTTACGTATCTTCCTACCGAGCAGGAACGCGAGTGGGTTCAGCGCGGGCTATCCAGTATCAACGCAACCGGTGCGGTGACTCTTGATCCTACAGCGGGTGGCGGAAGCATCCCATTCGAAAGTGTTCGTCTTGGCTTGACAACAGCAGCGAATGATCTCAATCCAGTGGCAGCGCTAATTGAGAGAGCTACGGTTGAATTGCCGCTCCGCCATGGCATCGCGCTTCTGCACGAATTCAACCGTCTCGCCGCCCAATTCATTGCGCGTACCGAGCCACGCTTTCGCGGAGTGTTTCCCGTAGAGCCGCTCGATGCAAAGGTCCTGAGCTATCTTTGGGCACGCACCGTCGTGTGCCCGTATTGTTCAGGTGTGGTTCCGCTTTCGCCCAATTGGCGACTTGCACCTGACGGGACCGGTTTGCGTCTGAAGCCTCAACTTGGTAGCGGACCGAATGACTCGTCCAGACGTGTCGAGTTCGAGATCGTCAGGAGGGTCGCACATCAATCTCCGGCGACGGTAGGCGACGGAGACGGCATGTGTCCATTCACCGACTGCAAACGTCAAATCGACGGAGACGAAATCAAGCGTCAGGCACAGGCAGGCCACATGGGTGAGCAGCTCATGGCCGTGGTATTCAAGCGTCGCGTCGAAACGACGCACAAAGAGCGGAAAGCGTGGCAAGGAAAAATGGGAGCGTGACTATCGCGCTGTACGTCTAGAGGATGACAACTCAGCGGCGGTTGCGAAGCGGCTTGGCGGAAAAGATGGTGGAGTGGGACACGTTAGACATCGTCCCCACTGAGCCGATTCCCGATGGCCTAAAGACCAGCGAGCCACTCCGTTATGGCATGACTCGTTGGCGCGATCTATTTTCGCCACGCCAGCTTCTGGGTCACGGAATTGCTGTAGAGGTATACCGCGAGTTACTGGACGAAGCGCGCGCGTCTGGGCGTATGAGCGAGTTGACGAAGGCGGCCTTCGCCTATCTCGCCCTGTCGCTGGATAAGCTGCGTGATTACAACTCGCGAATGTCACGCTGGCATGTCAATCGTGAGGTGATGGTCAACACGTTTGATCGGCACGACTTTGCATTCAAGTGGTCGTATGCGGAGATGGCGCCCTCATCGCTGGACAGGCTATGCGTGGGTCATAGAGCAGACGGCGAAGTGCATTCGCGAACTGGTGGCGTTGGTTCGGCCTGATAGTGGAGATGGCCAGCCGCAGCAGGACCTGCTGAGCGTCGTGGGGCCGGCTTCTGCTCCCCATCGTCTACCGTTGGTCACGATTACGTGCAAGTCGGGGGACAGTCTTGACAACATTGCGGAAGGCTCGATTGACTGTGTGGTCATGGACCCGCCGTACTACGACAACGTGATGTACGCCGAACTGTCGGATTTCTTCTACGTTTGGCTCAAGCGTACGGCTGGGCTATGTACTACCCTGAGTTGTTCCGCCGGCAGCTGACCGACAAGGAAAGCGAAGCGGTTGCCAATCCTGCCCACTTCAAAGGGGAGAAGGGAGCCAAGGCCCTTGCTGGGCGCGAGTACCAGAATCGAATGGCGTCAATCTTTGCCGAGATGCGCCGGGTCTTGAAGCCGAACGGCATCATGACCCTGATGTTCACGCACAAGGCAACTGGGGCATGGGATGCGCTGACCAAGGGGCTTATGGAGGCCGGCTTCACGATTACTGCCTCGTGGCCGATCAATACGGAGGCCGAGGGCAGCCTGCACATTAAGGACAAGGCGGCGGCCAACAGCACTATCTTCCTCGTGTGCCGGCCGCATAGCGTCGCCAACGTCGCCCGCGAGCCGTTGTACTGGGAGGACGTGGAGCCGCTGGTGTCAGCGGCCGTGCGCAAGAACGTACAGCGCTTCCGCGAGGCCGGGATCGGCGGGGTCGATCTCTACCTTGCGTCGTTTGGTCCGGCCCTCGAGGAGTTCTCCAAGCACTGGCCGCTGAAGCGTGGCACGCCGCGCGATAAGCCCGAGGAGCTGAAGCGCCAGCGTCAGTCAGAGATGTTCGAAGAGGAGTTTGACCCATACGCGGTTACCCCCGAGGACGCCCTTGATGCCGCGCGCCGCGAGGTCAAGCGGTGGAAGCTCGAACAGCTCACTCACATGAAAACCAATGCCGAACTTGACCCGGTGACTTCGTGGTTTGTGCTGGCATGGGACGCCTTCCGAGCTACCGTCTTCGACTACGACGAGGCGCTTCGGCTGGCGCGGGCTGTCGGAGTTGATCTCGACAAGGACATCATCGGCTGGCTGGCGGAGAAGAAGGGCAGCGATGTTCGGCTCTGGGACAGCTCCGTGCGGGCGGCGAAGGGGTCACTGGCACCGGCCGATGGGTCGCGTGCCATGATCGACGCCATTCACCATGCTGCCCACGTGGCCCGAACGCGCAATCTCGACGCGGCGCGCGAACTGCTTGCCCACAACCACGTTGACCGGGACCCGAAGTTTTTCACGTCGCTCGAGGCCGTATTGGAAGTGTTGCCAGTCTCGAAGGCGTTCTCCGGCATCGAACTGGAAGGTGATGCCGCTGCACAAGGTAGCGACTTCGAGGTGTTGGAGAACCTCCGCCGTCTCGCCTTCTCTGACCGCGTGGACGAGCCCAAGCAGCTCGATCTCTGGCGAGAGGAAGCCGGTTTGTGACCCTCCTTGCCAGCTACCCTTGGAGGTTGAAGTACACGCCCGAGGATGGCAATCTCGTCAAGCTGTTCTACGTCCCTGCGTTGGAGGATGCGGTCCGGTACGACCGCCTGACGGGGTACTTCAACTCTGGAGCTCTGACGCTGGCGGCGCGGGGGATCGAAGGGCTGGTCCGAAGCAACGGCCACATGCGGCTCATCGTCGGCTGCACGTTGAAACCGCCAGAGATTGATGCCATCGAGAAGGGTGAAAAGCTGCGCGACATGGTCGAGCAGCACCTCGCGGCGGTTCCGCTGGCGCCTCCGAATCAGACTGAACACAATGCGTTGGAACTGCTGGCGTGGATGATTGCGCGCGGCATCCTCGACGTTCGCGTTGCGGTGCCCTGTGACGACCGTCGCCGCCCCATCCCGGCCGACGGCATCTTCCACGAGAAGGCCGGCATCATCGAGGACAAGTGCGGCGACAAGATCGCGTGGAACGGGAGCCTGAACGAGACCGGCGCAGGCTGGAAAGACAACTGGGAGAGCATCAATGTCTACACCAGTTGGGGACAGGAACCGAAACGGGTCGAGGAAGAGGAGCACAACTTCACCCGTATCTGGGCGGATAAGTGCTCCTTCATCATCACGCTGGATGTCCCGTCGGCCCTGAAGCAGGACCTGATGCGCTTCCTGCCGGAGGATGACCGGCCAGCTCGCCTCAAGGAGAAACCGAAGGTGACGTCGCCGGTCATCCCCGGCGAGGAGCCGCCCCCGATCCGCCGGTCCCCATCGAGGAGCTCCGCCGGGACGTGTGGCGATTCATCAAGCTGGCGCCGACGTTGCCCAATGGTGGCGAGCGCGTCGGGGAGGCGACATGCTCGGTTACTCCTTGGCCGCATCAGGTGCGTGCTTTCTCCCGGCTCTACGACCATTGGCCGCCGAAGCTCCTTATCGCGGATGAGGTTGGACTGGGGAAGACCATACAAGCGGGGATGGTTCTGCGGCAAGCATGGTTGGCCGGTCGCGCCAAGCGCATTCTGGTGCTGGCACCGAAGGCAGTCCTCAAGCAGTGGCAGATCGAACTGCGGGAGAAGTTCAACCTCAACTGGCCCATCTTCGATGGCCAACGATTGACGTGGTATCCGTCGCCGGGGATGCGTGGCCGGGAAATCGAGCTTGCGGATCGGGAGACGTGGCACCAACAGAAGGTTGTCATCGCCTCCAGCCACTTGCTGCGCCGGACTGATCGACTGGCCGAGTGTCTCGGCGCCGAGCCGTGGGACCTGATCGTGCTGGACGAGGCGCACCATGCCCGCCGTCGCTCCGCCGGCGCGGCCAAAGAAGGTGGACCGAATGCCCTGCTGCGGCTCATGCAGGGGCTCAAGGATCGCACCAAGGGCTTGGTGCTGCTCACCGCCACGCCCATGCAGGTCGATCCGATAGAGGTCTGGGACCTCCTCAGTCTGCTGGGGTTGCCACCGGAGTGGTCCGCCAAAGCGTTTCTGTCGTTCTTCGAGGACGTAGTGCAGCCCAACCCCTCACCCGAGGCATTCGAACGCATGGCGGCCCTGTTTCAGGCCACAGAACAAGCGTTTGGGTCGGTAGTGGTCGAGGACGCGATGCGGATTACGGGCCTGTCGCGGCTGAAGGCGGGCAAGGTGCTCAAGGCACTGCGGGACAGCGCCAGTATCCCGCGCCGGCAACTGGAGACGGTGGAGCGAATAGCGGCCGTCAAGCTCCTCCGGTCCACCTCGCCAACGAAGCACCTAATCTCACGCCACACGCGGGAACTGCTTCGGCGGTACTTCAAGGCCGGAAAGCTCAGTACGCCCATCGCGGACCGGGAAGTACATGACGAGTTCATCGACCTTTCGAACGAAGAGCGGTTGATCTACGAGGCGGTGGAAGACTACATCTCCTCGACGTACAACAACGCATCAGAAGACCAGAGAAACGCGGTTGGCTTCGTGATGACGATCTACCGGCGTCGGCTGGCAAGCAGCTTCCGGGCGCTTGCCAAGACGTTGCAGGGGCACCTCGACGCCATCGGCGAAGGTCACGGACTGAAGCTGCATGAGCCGTCAGATGAAGACGTTCCCGACGACGAGGGCCCAGACGACGGCATGGACACGGACGAGGCCGCCAAGCTGGAACAGGCAGCGCTCGTGTTCGAGGAGAAGAGCCGACATCCAGAGCCTGCTTGCTCGCATCCTCAAGCTTCCGTCGGACACCAAGCTCGGCAAGCTCAAGGATGTGATCGCGTCGCTGCAGAAGGGTGGCTATCAGCAGGTGATGGTGTTCACCCAGTACACCGACACGATGGACTTCCTCCGCGACGAGTTACGCAAGGTGCCGGGCATGACGCTGATGTGCTTCTCCGGCCGGGGTGGCGAGGTGCCGACCAACGACGGCGGTTGGCGAGTGATTTCCCGCGACGATGCCAAGCGGCGCTTTCGCGAGAAACAGGCGGACGTGCTGCTCTGTACCGATGCGGCGGCCGAAGGTCTTAATTTCCAGTTCTGCGGCGCGCTGGTCAACTACGACATGCCGTGGAATCCCATGCGGGTCGAGCAACGGATCGGACGGATCGACCGGTTGGGGCAGAAGTATCCGATTATCAAGATCGTGAACCTGCACTACGAAGGCACCATCGAGACCGACGTGTACCGTGCTCTCAAGACACGGATCAACCTGTTCACCGCCGTCGTCGGAAAGTTGCAGCCAATCCTCGCGCGCTTGCCGCAGACCATCGCCAGCCGCGTGCTTGAAGGCAAGCGTGATGCCTTCGGTGGCGTCAGAGGTCGAACTGAGCATTGAGCAGGCGGAACAGGGCGGATTCGATATTGACGAGGTCACGCAAGCAGACCTCGACGAACCGTATCGGCCCAACTCGGTGCTGGACATGGCAGACCTCGACCGAGTCATTCGCTCCGAGGCTGCGATGCCTCCCGGCATCACGGCAGAAGCGATGGCCGTTTCGCAATACGCGTACTCCGCGCCGGGAATGGCAAAACCGCTGCGCGTCACTACCAACCCGGAGTTTTACGAAGAGCACGCCGAGAGCGTGGAGCTGTGGTCCCCCGGGTCGCCCCTGTTTCCCGAACCGGAGTATTCCGGCGAAATCGCCGGCTCGGCGCCGGTTCCCTCGATTCGCGAATTGATTCCGTAACAATTATGGCGCTGTCGCAAAATGACGAGCTTTTGGTCAAGACGTTGGAGGCTCTTCCTCTCCTCGATGGACGATTCGAGGGGATGCGTTTGGTCAACTACGATGCCGTCAATTCGCGGAAGCGCGGCTGCTTTTCGCTTGTATTCCACGCAACAGACCGCACTTCGGGACTACCCGTTGCCCTGAAGTTCTTCGTGATCGACCCACAATGGTACTTGGACGCCTATCGACGTGAAGCGTTTAGGAGAGAAAACGCAATTCTGCAAGTTGTGGCAGGCGCTCAACGATGCCTTCAACTGGTCACCCCCTATAGTGAATTCCAGTTTACGCTCCCCGTCGCGGCCGGAAGCGCTGTTACGATTCCGTGCCCATATTTCGCCATCGAGTGGATAGATCGCGACGTAGACGAATATTTTCTCGAACAACATAAATTCGACGCTGCGACGAAGCTCCACCTGTTCAACGATATTGTGCTTGCGGTCGAATCACTGCATCGGCGTGAAGTCTTTCATCGCGACCTGAAGCCCGACAACATTCGCGCCCGCGGTAATGGTTCGAACACAGTAGTGGTTGTCATCGACCTTGGTACTGCAGCAAGGCACTCTTCCAACGTCATACAGAATCAGTACGGTAAGCCTGTTGGCGCCCACGCCTACGCTGCGCCTGAGGCGATCTGCGGACTCGCTGGGGTGCGGGCCCTCGCGCCCTTCACTGACCTATATGCGCTTGGCTGTTTGCTATTCGAACTTTTCAACCCGGGCCTGTTCTATCGCGCGCTGTCCACACGTAATCCGCGCTATCAAGCAATGTTGACTGGAATGGGGACTTTTCTTGGCGGGGCGGCGACCGACGCTGAGAAAGTCGAAGCGTGGAAACGAGGACTTACGGCACTTTCTCATGGTGCCGTCCCGGTCCCGCTTGATGGGCCCGGATCAAGTGTTCCGCCGGGCATTGGTACGCTCTTGAACGAGGTACTTTCGCGGTTAACGGCTGTTGACTATCGTAAACGCCCCCCTAATCTACAATGGGTGCGAGGCCGCGTCTGGGCTGCAATTCGAAGTGTAGAGGGTCAGGCCATCTATGGGCGCCGCGTTGCCCACGCACGCGAAATGCGGCGCCGGCGGATCGAGAAGGCGCGCCTAAAGCGAGAAAGACTGGCCCAATTCTTGGCTAGAGGTAACCCAAATGCTTAGTAACAAAGGTGCAGTTGGACAACGTCGGCTCTCTGTTGCGCCGAGTCCGATTGAGATCGTTCTGGCTGACGACGAAGCAGGACCTCTGGCGCTCATACTCCCGCCCCTCGACGACATGGAAGAAATGGAGTCGCTGAAGGACGGGCATTTTTCCCTCCGAGCGCACGCGGAAATAGGGCAAGGCGAATTGGGGCACTACTTTACTGATGAACTTGCCACATTGGAGCGCAAGCGCGCGCGGTTCGCGGATTCACCCACCTTTCTCGCCAAGCTTGCTGATATGGCCGAACTGGCGGGCAATCGAGAAGCGGAATTCGGCTACCTTCGAGCTGCGAGCGCGATTCACAATGATCCGAATGTGCAGCATCGTATTGGCGATAACCTGATTGCTCGACGAAAGCTGGGCGATGCAAGCCGGCTGTTTGGCGGACTGAATCTCGCTAACGATGAATACGCGAACCTCCGGCTCGCTTATCTGAAGATACAGGAAGGTGACCTTGATGGTGCCCTCCGATCTGCAACGATGGCGGTGGAGGTTGCGCCAGATGATTTTGGTTGCCTTCTGCTGGAAGGGGCTCTTCGTTTAGCGCATAGACAGTTTGAGCGCGCCATAAGGAGCTTCAGAGTCGCATCGGATGTCCGGCCGAATTCATCGGTGTTGTACGCGAACATGGCTGTAGCGTTCGCGTTCGTGAAACGACCCGAGAAAGCGTTGGCTGCGTTGAGGCGTGCAGTTGCACTTGATCCACTAAATCAAAACGCTGTCGCATTCCTTGCAGACTTGGCCTTTCGGGAGCGACGCTATGAAGATTCGGTGCCCAGTCTCCGGTTGTTTCTCCAATTCGAGCAGCGAGATGCAGCCATGTGGGCGCGGCTCGCGCGAGCCCTACTTGAACTCGGCGACACTAATGAAGCAATCGCCGCGTTGAAGAAGCAGGGCAGCTTGGCAGACTCGCCCGCTGTATGGAACAACCTAGGCGTCGCTTACTGTAGGCGCAATGATGGCAAGAAGGCAGTTGAGTCCTTCAAGCATGCAATGGATATTGGGGCCAAGGACCCATCGAGGGACTTTTTCCTTGCTGCCCGAAATCTCGCGGTATTGATGTCCAAGGAATCTAATCCGCTTGAGACGATCCGGTTCGTAAAGGCGGTCGTGGCTGAAGACGGAAAGCATGACTTTGCGCTGATGGCGGAGCACGACCTTTCGGATCTGTACACGGTGGAGATCGCTGCCCTTCATCGAATGGGGAAGTATCGTGAAGCATTGAGTCTGTCGCAAGCGATTCTTGGGAACTCTAATGCCGCAACCAATTTGAAGGCGTGGGTTGTTTCGGGAGTGGTGGCGAATCTGGCGCTCAGCGACGAAGACCAGCAGTCCGCAGTCGCGTTCGCCAACAAATATGAGCACCTACTTCGCGAACTTCAGCCGAGGGACAAAGGGCGAATTGATCAACTTTTGAACAACATAGCGTTCGCCCACATCGAAGCAGGCTTGCTTGAACAAGCGGAGCGCTATCTGGGCCACTTGACGAATTCCTTTCACAAGGAGCCGTATCCCACCGCGACACTGGGCCTATTTCATTTTCGAAAGGGACATTACGAGCGGGCGGAGCAGTTGTACGAGGAGGCCGTGTCATTATCGCCGAGCCCGAAGGATAAAGCTCGAATTCGGCAAAAGCTCGACTTGGAAATGGCCAAGCGCTTTTTGAGCGATGAACCGCATCGAGCTGCGCGTCTTTTGGATCGAGTGGTGAATGCCAAAGATGGAGACATTCAACTGGCGAACATCGCGGGGGCCATGAAAAGGCGCCTACACGGTACGCCCAAGGGCTAGAGTTCTGAACGGACACGGCGACGGCGCGCATTGCGAGCGCGGACCGATTAGAGGCGAAGAGGAACAGATTGTGCTTCTTCAAGGGCGATGAGCGATTTGATTGGGTCATCGACGCCGTGGACTGTCTGGCCTTGAAGGCACATGCGACCGCGTGGGATGAACGCTTCGGGCCCCAGTGGCGCGGGGCTGGGATTCTTCTCCCCAACGCCCCGGATTAGGTTCCGCCGGTGTCCGTTGCGGGCGCGTCACAGCTGCGACCGAACCATCCAGCCCGCCGGTCGGGACGGAAGTGACTCGCAGTCCCCTCGCTGTGCCCTCAACGTCCTTTTCGGACCCGCGAGTGCTGGCGAACGCAGGCGGGAGGAGTCTTGTGACGCGATGACGAAGTCATTCCGGCCGCGCCGCATAGTTGAAGTTCCGGCTTCACGCTGCCGGTGCCGCGAGCATTGACCGGGGCCCTTGACTCAGCGCATAATTTGTTCGCGCCGATTTGAGTTCCAGCTTGCGGGCGCGTTAAAAATGCGGCTAAGAGCGGAAGCAGTTCCAGAACCCGCATTGGCCATTCGCCGGCGGGTTTTTTGTCGCCCGCGTACAGAAGTAGCTGGTCGATGAACACGGTCTGGCCCACCTCACGGGTCGGGGGGATTTGAATCCAGCTTGCGGCCCCCGGGCGCCTTGCCCACTGCCGGTAAAGAGGAGTTCTGCCTTGTCCACACGCCGTGGTTTGCTCACGTCCGAGTCGGTTTCCGCCGGCCATCCCGACAAAATCTGCGACCGCATCTCCGATGCGATTCTTGACGCTTTCCTGACCCGTGACTCGCGCGCTCGCGTTGCCTGCGAGACCTTCGTCGCCGACCAGCGGGTGATCGTCGCCGGGGAGTTCCGCACCGCCGATCCTACTTACTTCGCCGCGGTTCGCGATCAGGCGGAAGCCATCGTTCGGCAGACGCTGCGCGAGATCGGCTATGGCGATGCTGATCACGACATCGACCCTGACCGTTGCACGGTCGAGGTGTTCTTCAACCGCCAATCGCCGAACATCGCCGCCGGCACGGACCACCAGAATGGTGCGATCGGCGCTGGCGACCAAGGAATGATGTTCGGCTACGCGTCGGACGAGACCGAGACGCTGATGCCGTTGCCGATATGGCTCGCGCACCGGCTGATTCGCCGTCTGGACGCGGTCCGTACCTCGGGCCAGCTGGCTTTCCTCCGGCCGGATGCGAAGTCGCAGGTGACGGTGCGCTACGGCGACGATGGTCGTGCCGTCGTCGACACGGTGGTTCTATCGACCCAACACGCGGCCGGATTCGCGCTGACCCAGTTGCGCGAGGCAATCCGGGAAGAAGTGATCCTGCCAGTGGTCGGGGCGGAACTGCGTGGCCCGTCGTTCCGCACGCTGATCAACCCGGCCGGCGCGTTCGAGATCGGAGGCCCGAAGGGCGACACCGGACTGACCGGACGCAAGATCGTCGTCGACACCTACGGTGGGGCCTGCCCCCACGGGGGCGGGGCCTTCTCCGGCAAGGATGCCACCAAGGTCGATCGCTCCGGCGCGTACGTTGCCCGCTGGCTCGCCAAGCACGTGGTGGCGGCCGGCATCGCACCGCGCTGCACGGTGCAGCTGGCCTACGCCATTGGGGTGGCCGAGCCCGTATCGGTGGCGGTCGACCTGCACGGACACACCTCCGTGGATCCCGAGGCGGTGGCGCAGGCACTCACGACGATCTTCGACCTCACCCCTGCCGGGATCATCCGCGAACTGGATCTGGACCGGCCCATCTATTCCCCCACAGCGGCGTTCGGTCACTTCGGCCGCGACGAGCCGGGCTTTACTTGGGAACGCACGCCAAGGATCGCCGCCCTGCTCACGGCGTTGGAATGAGCTTGTAGACGAGCGGTTCACATCGCTCTCGTGCCGGCTCCGTCTATGAGCCAAGTATCCGGGAGCGTGTGACTTGTAGTGACCGTCGTGATTTCGCTCCATTGCCGCGACGCAAAACAAAGTGCTAACCCGGAGCGTTGACTTGGAGTCGACGATGACACGAATGCCCGCAACACCCGAAGTTCCCGGAATTGACCTCTCGTTCCGGCCGGTGTCCTATTTCTGGCCCCTCGGCCTCGAAACGCACCTCTTGGCGCGCATCAAAGGTGCCGAGCGCAACGCAGCGGTACAGCGACTAATCGACGCCGGCCACTTGGACGACGTTCCCCGTTTTCTCCGACAGTCTTCGCTCAGTGACGCAGACCGGCAGGCGATCGGACGGATTCACCCGGCCTTCATGGGCGGCGAGTACCTGCCGGACCTGACATCACACGAGGTGGAGATCGCGCGAACGACAATCGCGTCGGTGACGCAGGATGTCACGAGCGTCTACGCTCGGCGCGGCAAGCATCGCATCTATTACCGTGTCGTCGATGAATATCAAGGCGAGACGCTGACGGGGAGGAGCACACGCACCTCCACCCGGCCACTCACGCTGGGCGAACTGGAGGTCTTCTTCAATGGCGCACAGTCGATCTTTGACGACCTTGAGAGGCACTTCGGCCGCGACGGCTACGATCTGGAACGGATGCAACGCTTCGTGATCGGCCTCGAATCCGCGTTCTATCCGCAATTTGGAAAGCTGTACCGACGGCGGATCGACGCTTGGGCTGCCGCGCGACAAGCGGAACAGGTAATTGACCGGGAAGAAGACCTCGAAACGATCGCCGGCACGGAACTGGGGCCGCGCCATGAGTGACTCACGCAGGAAACGAGCGACACCGAGCGCCCAATCATTCCCAAAAATGTCCCTTGATGGGAAAGATCGGATCTCCGCCGCGACCACGCTCCCCGTATCCAAGGGGACCAAGCGCGGCGCGCCAGTCATCGTAATTGGGAAAGTTACGCCTCCCCGTAGGGTCGCCAACCTCGTACGTCGCAGTCGTGAGCACCTTACCCCGGCTGAAGTCGAGCGCCTTATCGCCGCAGCCGGCAAGGTCGGGCGACATGGGCTGCGAGATGGCACTGCGATCCTGCTTGCTTACCGACACGGGCTACGAGTGGGTGAGTTGGTCGAACTTCGTTGGGATCAGGTCGATCTGCAACGTGGGACCCTCCACGTGAACCGGAAGAAGAACGGTGATGCGGCGACCCACCCGATGTCGGGGCGCGAGCTACGGGCCTTGCGACAGCTCAAACGCGTCTACCCGGAGTCACCGTTCCTGTTCGTCACTGAGCGCGGTGGGCCAATGACGGAGGCGACGGTGCGGAAGATGGTGGCAAGGGCCGGCGAGTCGGCGGGTATCGGATTCTCCATCCACCCGCACATGCTCCGCCACGCCACGGGCTTCTACCTCGCCAACAACGGCGTGGATACCCGCACGATCCAAGCATATCTCGGCCATCGCAATATTGTGCACACGGTGCGCTATACCCAACTTGCGCCGGGCCGGTTCCGGGCGCTATGGGGAGAATGAGCATTCGGCCGCGCGATCACCTCAACTAAGGGATCGCGCGCACGAGAGAGCCCGGCAGTCACATCAAGGGGCGCGTTCGCGTGCGTTCCGCACAAGGGATCCGCGACGTCAGTATTGCAGGAACTCTGGGGGTCGGCGTGAGCCTCACGCAGCGGGTTCTCGCGTAGACCATCGAGCCACAATGAGTACGGCGAGCGCGCGATCCGAAGCTCACAACTACGCATCGCGATCAGGCGTCCTCATCGAAATTCGATCAGACGGACAATGTTCGATCAAGTCAAAACGTTTTCGATGCAAGGACTGAGATCGACCCCAAGCAGCCGGTGATCCCTCGCGGAAGCGGCCATTCATCGAGCGCGGAAAGCGGTGCGTTAGTCGGTAGCGCTGTGCAAATACTTGCGAAGAAAGTGACGTGAATGCCCATCGGGGTATTGCTCAAGGGTGCCGAATATTTCGTACCCCGCGCGGAGGTAGAAGTGCTGGCCTTGAAAGGTGAACGTATCAAGCCAAACCGCACGGCAGCCCTTGGAAAGAGCTTCGGCTTCAGCGCGTGCGAGTAGCTGCCCGCCTAAACCACGGCGGCGCTGGGTCGGATCTACCCAAAGCACCAAGACGTGAAGCCAGCCCCAATAGACCTCGCCGTATGTGCCACCAACGAGCTCACCGGCACTGTCTCTCGCGACAGCGCAGATGTGCGCGATCTGGCCATCGTTCGTGCGCTCTATATTTGAGAGACTCAGCGCGTCGAAAAGGACGCGCGTTAGCTCTCTTGTGGGATCGACTTCGACAGAGATTCTAGGATCATTCGACATATCTGCTCTGGAGGGATGCGGACTGAAGTGGTCTCCCCGAACAATGGCGTCCGGATACCAAGCGATCGTCCTGTCAGCCGCGATGACTTGAGCCTGCGGGTCTCGCCTCGGCACGGCAACCCGCAATATACGGGGTTGTTCGCGGGCCATCTGGAAGACTGCTCATGGCCGTCTGCGGCGGTACGGTCGGCGGACGAGATCGACTAGGTTCACGCACATTTCTCGACGGCGGATGCGCAGATTTCGAGCTACTCCATACGGGCGAAATCTAGCGTGACGCCGCTTCCGCAGGCTAGGGCAAATGCTCAATACAGGCATCGCGCTGTCGCCATGACCAGCGCGAAACGGAAATCCCAACGGACGATGGTGATCTCAGAAGGGTGCCTTTGGGGCCTTCTGGAACTTGCCCGACACATCGCCAGATAGCGAGATGTTGTCCGGGTTGAGGACCATCACCGGCGAACCGGGAGCGAGTTTGAATTTCGCGAGCTCCGCCCAAACCACATTCGGGCTGGTCGTCAGCTCGAAGAAATAACGCTTGCTGGTGAGGTCGGTGACCGTGCGGTATTCGGTGTTGTAGATGCCGAAGCCTTTGTACGGCGCGCCGAAAGGCACCGAGACGTTGCGGGCAATGGCCAGCACACCCGCCACGGCCTCGCGCTCGGATTTGGGCTCGGGTAGCATCGCCGAGTAATAGGCGGCGCGCTGGAAGCGGTCGGTCGCCTTGACGTTGCCGGGGAGCGGCGTGTCGCTGCTGGGCTTGGAAAAATCCAGCTTCTTCAGCAACGCAAGCTGCTCGTCATAGGTTGGGTCGTTGGTCATCAGCTTGAATTCACGGCCGTGATGGACAACCCGTTTGCCGCCAACGTATTCGATGATCGCGGAGTCGCCGCTCGCATCCTCGATGGCGAGATGGACCGTCGTTTTGGTGCCTCTTGCCTCAGTCATGACGATCTGCACGTTGTCGAGCAACGCCAGAGCCTCGTTGACGGTAGCGGCGTTGTCCAACAGATACTGGGCCCAAAGCCCGCCGTGGATTCCCGGCTTGCTTGGATCGCGGGGTCCAAAATCAGCCGCATTGAGAAAGAGCATATGCGCCCCGAGGCCGCGCTCATTGAGCCCGTCCGCAGTCCCGACGCCGTAGATCGTCGTGACCAGACTTCCGTATTTGGCCGTCCACGCCAGCGCATTGTCCTTGACGACAACGTCGTGCCCGAGACGGCCGCCATTGCGCTTCACGCCACGCGGGAAGACGGTGAGAATGGGCTCCGTCGATTCCGGCCAGTCCATAGTCCGTCCAACCACGACGGCCAGCTTGTTGTCGTTCCACAAGATGCGCGAGCACGCATTGGCGTATTGGATCGGGGCGATGCCAAGAAACGTCACGGCCAGTGCTCCGCATACTGCTTGGTTCAATTGTGTTCGTTTCATCGTGAGGCTTTCATAACCTGAAGCGATGTGGTTGACTTGATCGAGCGGGAAGAAATCGCAAGGATCGCCGGGCGTCGAGGCCGGTCGGAACCGGGACGCAATGGCGGGAACGGCTGGCTGTTGCCGCTGCGCCCCGCATTCTCAACGGACACCGACACCTTGGCAAGGTGAACAGAATGGGCTTGCCCTACACCACCTGACGCAGGCCGTTCGTTTGCACCCCAATGACGCTTGAGGTACGCCCTCCGGTTGCGGGAGGTGTCACCAACGACTGCTCTCAAGAAACCTATGAGGTGGCCTCGTGCGACCGGTTGTGGCCGCACGGAGACCATCGCGCAGGCGCGATTCACCAATTACGCGCCCACGATTTGCGCGACGGTCGGCAACGCCCGGCTAGAACTCGAGAATGCACTCACCCGACACGGGGTCGGTTACGCCGAGTCCGCCGCCCAAATCTTCCAGCGTGTCGCGAAAGTAATCGAGCATTGCAATCATCTTTGGCCGCGCGGCGGCAAGGCTTTGATAGCTCTCCCACTCACCGATGACACAGTAGGTTCGGTCGCCGGTATTGACCAGCACGAATCGTTTGAAACCTGCGAATACCGGATGGGCATCGCGATGCGCGGCGACGAACTCCGATTCGCGACCGGGCTTGACCCGGAATCGCACGACGTTGAAGGCGGACATGGCGCTTACTCCTCGTAGGTGGGTGGCGCACCGTCTCGGCAGTCGGCCACGCCGAGGACGCGGGAGTGGGGCTTCAGGATCATGCCTCCGCGCGCACCGCCAGTGCAACCCTTGCCGGAGTGGTAGTACCGGGCTCGCATTGGAGGCGAGGAGCGAACCACTCCACCGCCTTGAGGCATGGCTGTGGGAACGCCAAGCGATTGGTGTTGGCCGCGGCCCGACAGTCGAGATCATCGCAGTGCTTCCGTGTTCGCCAATCTGCGGGTTCGATCAAATCATGGAGCAGGCACTCTGCCTCCCCAAATCCCCGTAATACCAGTGGTGTTACCGCGGTTCAGACCCGCGCGTTGAGATGCGCTCCGTGCCTTGTCAGCGGCCGGTTCCGGCGTTCTAATAATCGTCCGCGTGCCGACAGCAGCCGGCACGACCTACTCCAGAAAGGAGACAACCATGCGTAAGTACATCGACTGTCGCGAATTCCCGAGCGAATCGAAGTGCACCATTGCGATCAGCTCCGACTCTGAGAATGAATTGATCAACGCAGCAGTTCAACACGCGGTTGCCGTGCATGGGCATAACGACTCGCCCGAGTTTAGGGCCCAGATCAAGACAGCCGTACACGAAGGCAATCCGCCGGCATGACGCAGACGGCAAATCGGCGAGATTCTTCGCCGCGTCGTTCCTACGCCCCGCCGTACTTTGGCGGGGTTTTCGTTCCGACGCTCCATGGTGCTGCCCGCCGGAGGGCTGTGACCAGAAGTGGATCGACGACAACATCAAGCTTAAGTTGGAAGAGCGGAGCGGGCAGGAGATTGCGCAGGCGCAGCACCCGGTGAAGTGGAAGGGCCGCGGGTAACGACGGCGATAGCCACCCGGCTGCTCGGCCGGCGCGGTCAACTGCATATCCACCATGGAGGTGACAATGGGGCCATCGTCTTGGCGATGGAAGCTGCGCTACCTGCAGCCCGTGCATTCGGTCTCGCTACCCCATTCGGACGTGCCGGGACGTGCCCGGACGATCGACGGGGACGAAGGCCGGGCCGCATTGGATCGCGCAGGCGGGCGCAGGATCGACGATTAGCGGCGCAGGCCTCCGATATGTCGCGTCCCTTTGACCTACCGCATTACCTGCTGGACGCGCTGAGAGCAAAGTGAATCGTTCGTCCGACCGAGAGGAGGGATTCGGGGATGAGCGAATGGACCTCTCATTTCTACTGCGATATCCACAAGACGGTGCCGGAGCACTTTGTGGGCGCGCGCGGCTTGAACGTCGTTCCGGTTGAGGCTGACGTGCGCTGCGACGTCTGCCACCGCAGAGCCGTGCAATGTGAATCACGCTTTCCGACCGATGACGACCTTGTCCGGGACCGAGAGCTTCCAGCAATCGAAATTCTGACTCTGAAGCATAGAGTCGAGTCCCAGCTCTACAGATTCTGGCGGACGTTGATCGCTCGATAAGGCCGCTCAAGACGGCGCAGGCGCGACCATCAGGGTTGTGTGTGTTTGCGAACAGACGCAGCACAGCCACGCGACCGACCATTTCGATTGATAGGGAAAGCGAAATGCGCTGTGTCTATTTCGGGGAGCAAACATGAATCCAGACGACATCCTGTTGTGGCCGGACGGCTTTTGGTGCTTTCGGGAGGAGTTGGACCCGAGATTTCTACGCGAGGACAACTACCGTGTAGTTCCTTCCGGCAGCGATCAAGAGCAAGAGATTCTTTCCACGCACCCGACAATGCGCCTCGCGCAGGCGTAGCTAGGACCGCGCAGGCCGGCCGCTGCGACCATCGTGCTCCAGTCTCGCTCCAATTCAGGTAGTCCGCACTACTCTCCGCGCGCCGTCGACGGGCGCAGACCGCGCATTCGTGTTGCAGGCGTCCACAACAAGAAAGGCAAAGCCATGAAATCGTTGATGGGGATGATCTGAGTTGCAACGCTCA
The DNA here is from genome assembly GCA_963788185.1 of uncultured beta proteobacterium. GTDB lineage: Bacteria > Pseudomonadota > Gammaproteobacteria > Burkholderiales > Casimicrobiaceae > CAIWHR01. The sequence continues at coordinate 8,260 of CAWBGE010000017.1, read as the reverse complement.
TCGCTGCCACTTCGAGCGGTCCTGCTTTCGCCGCCGATCTACCGAAGGAAGGCAGCTACGACTACAAGGCTTGCTTCACGCGCAACATCACGCGCATCGCCATCTCCAGCGGCAAGAGGACGGGTATCTCGACCTGCGAGGGCATTGCCATGAACGGCGCCAAGCGTCTGACGCGTTTTCAGTACGGCGCCGATGGCAAGTTGGTTCGCGAGGAAGTGGGTGGCACCGGGATGTACGAGGGCATGGTCACGACCGGCACCGCCAAGGAAGTGGAGCCCTCCAAGGAAATCCAGCCCGGAGTCACGACCTTCTGCAATCAGTTGACCGGTACGTACAGGATGAAATAGACCCGCGTCACGCTGGAGCGAAACCGGCCAAACTTACGACTTCCCGCCTTCGTCGACCGCGACAATTTGCGCGTAGGCGCGCACCCGCCCATTCGCGACCTATTCACCTATTTGCCGACCTATCTGCCCGGTGCGGCGGGTGGGCCCTGCCGGATGTGCCGTCTTGTCACGTTGTAGGACGGTGACCGGGTTCCGGGTGTGGGTCGACATCCGCCAGATGGGCTACGCATCCGGGTATCCGTGACCGCGAAATGGGGTGGGAGGTAGGGGCCCGGACCGTCTTCGCAGCTGTCCAGCCGGATCACGAAGGCCGAGCGCAGCCGTAGGGCGAGCTGGCTGCCTTCTCCGCCTGTGGCGGGCACGCATAGCTTTCCCGGCAGCTGCCGCTAGCGCCGTGGTCCAACGCAGGACTTCGGGCACTTTCAGTCGCCCATCATCGGAAGACCTGCTGGAAAATACAGTTTTGAACTATGCATTTCAAGAAGCCTCTCTTTCGTCTCGTAGGGCAGATCGCCAAACCAGACCCAGATGTCGCTGTCTGGAGAACGCGCGAAGAATACCCTACCCACCTGACGCATTTCCGCCGGGAGATCCGGCTCCACGCCGTACGGGTCGAGTACCTGCTCCCAAGAAAAGGTCACATCCGCCGTCTCGGGATCGATCAGTTTCCCGGCTTCCTTGCACGCTTCGAGGTACTCGTCCACCGTCTGCTCGGTGGGAATCGCTGTATCATCGTTTGTCTGCATTTTTAGTCTCCTAAAGTCGTTTGGAATCTGGTCATTGGTCTTGCTGTCCCAATCTACGTAAAGCCGTTTCATTGCATAGTGACCTCCCGAATTGAATATCGATGTTGGCAAAGGCCTATTGGTATTGCTTGATCTTGACCACCACGGGCTGCTGAACCTTCGGATCCACCGGCGCGATCTTGCCGTGCATATACGGGGCCACATCTACGGCAGCCTTGTATGCCATCGCAAACGCCTGCAAGCGCTTGTTGTCCTCGTCCTCGGTAAGAGGGCGCTCGCGAGCCAATGCTTCCAGCTCGTAGTACTCGCTCCATGCCCCGCGCATGACGCGAAGCATAAGGTCGAGCGGGGAGATACCCTCTGCGGTCGCGATCTTCAATGCCTCGACATTCGCTTTCTCCCGCAACACGGTCGCCTTGTTCTTCGACCCCTTCGGCCTGCCATTTGACCGGGGCATCAGTTTCCCTGTGATTGGATTAATAGGGGGTTTTGCGTCCATAAAATAATGTCCTTTGCCATTATCTGGGCCATCGGCGACACGCCATCTCCCAGTTTGATTTTGCTTCCAAAAGTCAGGTGGCCAGCCAGAAGCGGTCATGCGGTCGGTTGGCCTTCTTGTAGATGTTTCGGTGTTGCGCCCGGACAGGATTCTTTGCTATCTCTTGCTCGAACCAGCGCCGGAGCACGTCGGGCGAGATTCCCTCGACGACCCGGCGAAAGGTGTCGCCGCAGATCCAGCGTTCGAACATTTGGGCAGAACCGTAGACAGGATCTCGCGCTAGCAATCGCGGATCGCCCCACTTCAGGGCCCCCAAGGGCGCCGCTCGCCAACAAGCGACCGAGCAGTAGCCGGCCAAGCGCCACGCGCTCTCGCCCGTCGCCCAACCACGGCCGCAACCACGGCATGTTGCCGACGATTGCGCGCGCGCGTTTCGTGGCGCTGGTGCTGGTGCTGGTGCTGGTGTGTGAACCTGCATATCCGTTACCCCTTGGTACAACATACAAAGGTGCCTACACGCCTAACGCTGCGGCGCGCTGAACCGCCCGCAAAGGCAGCAGGCGCCTAGCGCTGCCTAAGACTTTTTTGGAGAAGATCCTCGTGTAGGACTGCACGCCTAGCGTGGCCATCACTGGACGCCTAACGCGTGGCCTTGGTTCCCCCGTGGCTCCGTGTCCACCAGATTTGGTTGTTGAGCTGGTTGGAACTTGGTAAGCCGGTTTCGCCGACTCGGCTCTTTTCGTATGTCGCGTTGACTTCGGTTCTCTTCTCTCCAGAGATGACTTGGAGCGCCGCCTGCCTTGAATGGGTGGTCATATGGCTTTCCTGTACGGTCGATGGGCAGGTAGGTAAGGGCGTACAGGCTGCACCTTCCCAATCCGCCCTGACGCGTAACCACAATCCACCCGGCATTGATCAGCTCAGCCTTGTATCGCTGAAACGTGGTCGGCGTGCCAAGGCCCGCTAGAGAGAACTGCTCCTCTGTCATTTCCAGATCGCCATTGTTGTCGCCCTTGAATCGGAGGGCGTACTCAACCAAGAGTGACCGCGCCTGTGACGACAGGGCTCGGTATTCCTTGGTTTCGTAAAACACTCGCGGGAGGCTCGCATAGCCCCCGAGCCACATAGGCTTGCCCTTTCCGCGTTTTCGTTCATATGGCTTCACCGTTCCGGCGGGTCGACCGGAAGCGTTCCCCGCGTGCCTTGGCGTCGGCAAAGCCGGGACATTGGCCGGAATGTGAAGCACTTCCCCCGCCAGCGCTGTAGCATGGTTCAATTGATGGACGGTCATCGCGCACCCCCACGGCTCTCGACGATGCGCGCTGCAATCCACTCGTCGACCTCGTGTGCCAACCAGCCGACGGCTCTCGGCCCGATGTTGATTGGCGCAACAAAGCGGCCGGCCCTGATGTCGGCGTAGATGCTGCTTCGGGATCGCCCGGTACGGGCCTTGACCTGCGTAAGGCGGAGGATCGCCAGCGGATACCGGTTGTCCTCCTGAACGGGTGCTTCCATTTGCTTTTGCATAATTTTCGCCTTATGGTTGGCGCCCTTTTTAGGCGGTGTTGTTTAGCGTCGCCCGCAATTGGGGCTAAATTGGCGACGGATTCCAAGCCTTTCGGCGTGGTGATCATTGCGGCAAAGTGTTTCGGGCGAAGCCTCCTTCGTTAGAGCGATCTACCGGCAGGTCGTCAGCTTGATCACATCAGTCAATACCGATTGAGCCACCACAGCCTCAAGTTCTCGTCCATGTCATCGAATGCGATCCCTTTGCTCAGGTTCTCAACAAACGACCCCAACTTTTCTCGATCGTCGCGGACAACCATCTCGATCCGCTGTTCCTCGTCTGCAGCGCGCGGCATCACGGTGTAGGGCTCCCGGAAGGGATCGGAGCACCCACAACGGCCGCGACGGCTGCTCGCACGATGGACCATTCGGCATCCGTCTTGAACTGGTTGCGGAGGGCTCGTTGCAGTTGCCTTGACGTGCCCGCTCGCTTCGCCGGGTCGGCGAGGGTTTCGAGAAACGCCCGCACGACTACCTCTTCCGTGACGTCACCAGCGACAAGAGCCGCGAGACTGGCGAGAGTAGATTCATCGACGCCCAGTTGCCGCAGATCGGCGAGACTGCGTGGAAGCGTGCCGCGTGGCCGGCCCAAGTATTGGCCGTCGAGGATCTTCGCTACCTGTTGCAGCCCGGCAAGTGCTTCGGACTGGTCATGATCCGAACTCTCGCAGCGGGCGAATGCTGGCGCTCCAAAATCCTCAAAGTCGGACTGCGGCGTTGGCCGCACTACATCGCATTCCTCGGGCATGTGCGCCAGACTTTCGTAGACGACGTCGAGGGACAAATCCAAGGATCTGAGATCGACGTGGGTCGCCATGGAGCGCGAAATCTTCACGTCACGGTTGGCGCCAACGCTACCCACGCCACCCCATCCCGCCGCGTGCATCTGCGCAACTCGCTGCAGTTCGGGCAGGTCGACTGCCTTTTCGCCTTCCGCCCGCTCGTGGACGACGATGAAGTTGGTCGCGTCGGTCAGCAACCGGTATTGCAGCGCGAGCGCCAAACGCGACTCGGCATCGGCGGACTCGATGCGCTTCGCCCCCGCCATCCGCGCCAGCGTATCGGCCGGGTCAAGGGCATCTGGTAGGGTGGCGTGCGCCGCCAGCGGCTCGCCTGAGCCGGCGGGCACCAAGCGAACGGCCACGTTACCTCGTCGGCGCAGCGGCGAATCCCGCGAAGACGTGAACTGTCTCGCCGCCGAAGAGACCGCGCGGCGGGCTCGTGACCCACACCGGAACGCCGGGCCAAACCACGTCGGCGTGATCCACGCGAGGACTACGCAGCCGAGCGAACATCCGCAGAATGCCGGCCTCGGCGTCCTCGTCGGGCGCCACGAACTCGCACGCGCCGCCCGTGGTTTCGGCCAACCGGCGCAGGACACCCTCGGCGGGTGCCGCGCCAATGCCGACCGTGAACACGCGCTGCCCGGCGGATCGTGCCGCGGCCACCAGCGAATCCGCGTTCCAGATCTCGCCGTCGGTGATGAGCAACACATCGGCCGCTGCGTCGGTTCCACCCAGCGCGAAGACCGATCGCAGGGCCGCTTCCATCTCGGTGCCGCCCAGATCGGCCGTCATTGCCGACAGGTAGCCCGCAGCGGCTCGGATCGCCTCGGGCGTCGCGGCCGTCAATGCGGAGACATCGTGGTGCACCGTGCTGCCGAACCGGGACAGCGTGAACCGGTCCGCCGGCGTGAGGCCCGCGAAGATCCGATGCAGCGCGCGCTTGGCGGCCTCCATGCTGTCGCCGTTCATAGAGCCGGAACAATCGACAACAACCTTCAGCCGGAGCGGGGCTTCGGACTGGTCCTGCGGCACGTCGGCGCAAAAGCTGGCCAGCGCCACGTACCCATCCCCATCGCGGGCGACAGTCGCGAACGACGTGGCCATGAGTTGGTCGATCGCCAGCACGAACTCGCGATCCAAACTCGCATCCCGAGCGAGGGACACCGTCACGCCGTCGGCGGTCGAGGCGGTGGCGATTCGGTGCGACGGCGAGGCAATCCGTCCCTTGGCAATGGCGCCGCGCACCTCGATCGTGAGCGTAAACGGATAGGTGACCCCCAGATCAGTGACCGGCTGTTGGTGGGGCTGCAGCCCTGCGGCCGCTGGGTCACCATACCGGGGCGCAATCACGGTCGGCACGGCGAGGCGTACGCTACCATGCTCGAACCGGAGCAGCTGCGCGTAGCGGTAGCGGATCGTTGCTTCCTCCCCGGACAGCAGGTTGCCAAGGTTCACCGTGCACAGGCCGTCGCCGGCGCGTTCCAGCATGATCGCGGTATCGCCCTTGTCGATGGCGTCCTCGTACTGCGCCTCGGCGGCACGCTTCTCGACCACCACACCGGTGAGGGTCTTGTCGCCGAGCTTCACCGCGAAATCGAGCAGGACGGCGTCGGACGGCAGGGGAAACGTGTAGACCGCCTCGATGTTGGTCTCGGTCGGATTGCGATAGTGCTGCTCGACCGTGAGCTCGAACAGCAGCCCGTTGAGATTGCCGTTGGCGGTGACCGCCTGCAGCGCCATCGTCTCGCCGCTGATGGCCGTGAGCACTGCGGCTTGGCTGTCCATGTTCACTCCTTCTTCGTGATGTTCTGGTGCAGTGTCAGTACGCCCTTGAAGAACACCCGCGCCTGCTCCGGGGTAAGCCCCGCCCGACTGGGCTCCAGCGTGATCTCGATGCCGTCCGCGACGACCAAATGGCTCCAGACCTCGACCGCCCCGGAGGCGCGAGGCCGCGACGGAACCGGTGGCGACGCTCCATCCATCAACTCGCGGATGCGCTCCAACGAGACACCCGCCTGCGACCATTTGCGGATCGTTAACAGCTGTTCCAGCTGGCGGCCGGAGTAGTGAGCCGCCCGCGTTTCGCCGACCGGCCGGTCTACGAGGCCCAGTTGCATGTAGTACCGGACCGTGCGCTTGGGCAGTTCAACGAGCGTGCACAAATCGTCGAGCGTGTAGGTACGGTCGGAAGTGTTTTGCGATTTCATACAGTAGATTATAACACAACAACTGTCATTGTCAACAAATATTGATGGCAGGCCCGCACCTGTGGCCAAAAAAGCCGTTCGATTTCACTAATCCTGTGGTGCGCCGCTCCGCGTGTCCCAAGGGCGCGGGCGGGCGTCGGGCCCGGCCCCAATTCTGGAGGAGTGGACGCCCGCGCCACGCATCGACGCGAAAGGGATCCTTACGCGCCCCTCGATTGACTGCACGCGGCGGCGTCAAGTTGGTGACACCTCGACCCCGGTTCGTGCGACGGACCCGTAGACGCGCCATAGAGCCCTATCGGGCTGTGCTTGGACTGGAGGGCGATGGCCTTTGCGGGAATCGTCCGCGGCAATGGGAGGAAAACCCGTGCACCGTCGCGACCGAGCCGACGTAGCACAGCGCAATGACTGGCGCGCCAGTGGAATGTCGTGCTCAGGCTTCATCCGCACGGTCGCGTTAGGTCACGTGCCAGCATTCGCGTGCCGCGTGCATGCTTCGACACGAGTGGGCAGATATCGCCAGCCCGGCGACGCGTCCCGTTTGACAGCTGATCATCGAGGCGCCGCAGTAGAAGCCGAAAGCCGGATGCCCACATAGCCCCAACAATCGGCGGTATGTGTCCTTGGCGGGCCACTCCGTCTACGTTTCGATCGGCGGGACGCAGTTGAGTGGCAACGATTATGCGTGCCGCTGCAGCACGACAACTTGTGCGCCGTCCCGCGCGGCGATCAGTTGCGATTCGTGCCATGTCATCAACTCGCGCCGCAGGTCGAGCCGCTGGAGACGATCGTATGCGGCCTGCACCTTCGAGCCGATCGTGTGGTCAAGCTGCGCCTCGATTACGGCGCCATCCCTGCCGGCTTCGTAGCTCCACGTCGAGAACACCGACCGCCAGCCGTGGGCGCCGTGTTTTCCAGCTAGGTCGAGCGTGTTGCGGTAGAACTTTTCGATTGCCTCGCGCGTCACTGGAGTATCGCCACGCGGCGAAGGGCATACCCACACGCCATCGTCGCCGTCAGCCCGGCGCCACTCGACCAGCATCGCCCGCAACCCCGGCGGCAGTGGAACCAGATGCGGCCCGCGCTCAGGATCTTTCCGCTTCATCCGGGTGCGCGGTATCGCCCACGTACCAGCGCCAAAGTCGAACTCTGACCACTCTGCGGCAACGATTTCACCGATGCGCTGAACCGTGAACGCGCATAGCAGGTGCGCCCGCTTGACTCCACGCCCCGCGTCGGTCCTGTCGGCAGCCCGCAGGATCTCGCCGATACCCTCGTGTGTCAGCACGGCCGGGAGGTGTTTGCGCTCAATCTTGACGCCGGAACGCGCGGCAGGGATCGGATTGAACGCCATCGCGCCATGCTCCACCGCGTAGTCGAAGATGCCGCGCAATCGCTGCCGCACCTTGCGCGCCATGTCCGGCGCGGTCTTGTCTGCCTTCCGTAGAACCGGGGAGCAGATCGCCGCCGTGATCTCCGCAACCGGCAGTCCGTCGAGTTTGTGCAGGTGGTTGCGTAGGCTCGCCTCGACCTCGCCTCGGTAATCCGCGGTCCACTTTTTGCGCTGCGCCTCGTCATCGACCCAATCGGCGGCAACCTTGGCGAACAGCGCCTTGGATGCAGCGGCAAGTTTCGCCTTGGCGACGTTCTTCGCGACGGTCAGATGCGCACCGTCCGCCACCCGCTTCCGCGCATCCTGCGCTCGCTTCCTCGCCTCTTTCACGTCCATCGAGGCGAGTTTTCCCAAGGTCAGGGTTTGGGCGTGACCGCCGAGTTTGTAGCGGAACTGCCAGCTTGCAACCCCGGATGCCGGCACCCACAGGAATAGGCCAGAGCCATCGCGTAGCCGGTAAGCCTTGGCCTTCGGCTTCGCGTTCTTGATCGCCAGTTCGGTTAGAAGGTGCTGTTTCGCCATTCCCGTTACCTCCCAGTCTGTGGGTCGAAAAGGGAGCGCGTTACCTCCCTTGCCGCCTTTTGCGTTCCTTACCTCCCTCGTTACCCCCTTTAAAGTGCGACTGCTATTGCACGTCTCTGGACGCTATTGTATCTGTTTTTAAAGTGGAAGTTGCAAAGAAAACGGCCCCGCGAGGGGGCCGTCATAGTGGTAAGT